>NZ_JBHXLF010000022.1:0-113982 GCF_042721515.1 Lentzea sp. NPDC058436 | reverse complement strand
TTTTTATAACCCCTCTTCAGTTTTTGTTACGAACCCGCAGGTTTTTCGTGGGGTGGCGCCGCCCCACCACCCCCCCCCCCAGCACCCCGCACCGAGGCAAGACCCCCGAGACCTGCGGGGCCCGTCATGGACGCGCATCCGGATGACGGGCCCCGCGGCCCAGCTGCGAAGGCCATTGCCCATGACGGCGCCGATCACCGAGCCACCACTACCCGTCGTCGAGATGCGGGGCATCAGCCTCGCGTTTCCCGGCGTGAAGGCGTTGCAGGACGTCGACTTCCGGCTGTTCCCCGGCGAGGTGCACGCCCTGATGGGCGAGAACGGCGCCGGGAAGTCCACCCTGATCAAGACCCTGACCGGGGTGCACCGGCCCGACGGCGGGCAGGTCGTGCTCGGCGGTGACGAGGTGGCGTTCTCCTCCCCCGGCGAGGCGCAGCACGCCGGGATCAGCACGGTGTACCAGGAGGTCAACCTCTGCGCGAACCTCACGGTCGCGGAGAACATCCTGCTGGGGCGCGAACCGCGCCGGTTCGGCGGCATCGACTTCCCGGCGATGCGCAGGCGCGCCAAGGAGGTGCTCGCGCGCATCGGCGTGCACATCGACCCGGCGTCGAGCCTCAGCGAGCACCCGATCGCCGTGCAGCAGCTCGTCGCCATCGCCAGGGCCATCGCGATCGACTGCCGCGTCCTCGTGCTCGACGAGCCGACGTCGAGTCTGGACGCCGGCGAGGTCGCCGAGCTGTTCCGGATCATGCGCGTGCTGCGGGACGAGGGCGTGGCGATCCTGTTCGTCTCGCACTTCCTCGACCAGGTCTACGAGATCTCCGACCGGATGACGGTGCTGCGCAACGGAACCCTCGTCGGCGAGCACCTGACCGCGGACGTGGACCGGCGCACGCTCATCGCGCAGATGATCGGCCGTGACCTCGGCACGCTGGAGGCGATCGAGGACGCCGCGGAGAAGCGGCACGCCGACGGACCGGTGCTGCTGCACGCGTCGGGGCTCGGCAGGCGCGGTGCGATCGACCCGTTCGACCTGGAGATCCGCGCGGGCGAGGTCGTCGGCCTCGCCGGTCTGCTCGGCTCCGGCCGCACCGAGCTCGCCCGGCTGCTCTTCGGCGCCGACCGCGCGGACTCCGGCAGGCTCCTCGTGGACGGCGCCCCGCTGCGCCTGCGCGGGCCCCGGTCGGCGATCGCGGCGGGCATCGCGTTCAGCTCGGAGGACCGCAAGGGCGAGGGCCTGGTCGCGGACCTCTCGATCCGCGACAACCTGGTGCTCGCGATGCAGGCGGCGCGCGGCTGGACCCGGCCGCTGCCGCGCAGGACCAAGGACCAGCTCGTCGAGAAGTACCTGAAGGCGCTGGACATCCGGCCCGCCAACCCGGACGCGCTGGTGCGCACCCTGTCCGGCGGCAACCAGCAGAAGGTGCTGCTGGCGCGCTGGCTCGTCACCGAACCACGGCTGCTGATCCTGGACGAGCCGACGCGCGGCATCGACATCGGCGCCAAGGCCCAGATCCAGCAGCTCGTGACGTCGCTGGCCGCGGAGGGCACCGCGGTCCTGTTCATCTCCGCGGAACTGGAGGAGGTCGTGCGCATCTCCGACCGGATCGTCGTGCTGCGCGACCGGCGCAAGATCGCCGAGCTGGACGGCTCGGTGACCGGGGTCGACGAGGTCGTCGAACTGATCGCGGGCGGGGCCGCGCCGGAGAAGGTGGTGTCGTGAAGAACCGGCTGCTGTGGCCGCTGATCGCACTGGTCGCGCTGTTGCTGCTCAACCTGGTCGTGACGCCGTCGTTCTTCGCGTTGCGCATGCAGGACGGCCACCTCTACGGCGGTCTGGTCGACGTGCTCAAGAACGGCGCGCCGACGTTGCTGATCGCTCTCGGCATGACGCTGGTGATCGCCACGCGGGGCATCGACCTCTCCGTCGGCGCGGTGGCGGCGATCGCGGGCGCCGTGACTTGTGTCCACATCGGAACGTCGGACAGTGCCGGCACCGCCATCGCGGGCATGGCGATCGCACTGGTGCTGTGCGCGGTGTTGGGACTGTGGAACGGGTTCTTGGTGGCGGGCCTCGGCATCCAGCCGATCATCGCGACCCTGGTGCTGATGACCGCGGGCCGCGGGATCGCGATGCTCGTGACCGAGGGCCAGATCGTCACGGTCAACAACACGGCGTTCAAGCAGGTCGGCGCCGGGTTCGTGGTCCTGCCGACGTCGATCCTGATCAGCCTGCTCGTGCTCGCGCTGGTGGCGTTCGTGACCCGGCGGACCGCGCTGGGCATGCTGATCGAGGCCGTCGGTGTGAACCCCGAGGCGTCGCGGCTGGCCGGTGTGCGGTCGAGGACCATCATCTGGACGGTCTACGTGTTCGCCGCGGTGTGCGCGGGCATCGCCGGGCTCATGATCAGCTCGAACGTCAGCGCGGCCGACGCCAACAACGCCGGGCTGTGGATCGAGATGGACGCGATCCTCGCCGTCGTCATCGGCGGCACCTCGCTCGCCGGCGGGCGCTACTCGCTCACCGGCACGCTGCTCGGCGCGCTGATCATCCAGACCCTCACCACCACCGTCTACACGATCGGCGTCGCCCCCGAGGTGACGCTGGTGTTCAAGGCGATCGTCGTCATCGCCGTGTGCCTGGTCCAGGCGCCGAAGGCCCGCGCCGCACTGAGCTTCCGGAAGGTGGCCGTCCCGTCATGACCACTCTCGCCCCACGGGTGCCGTCGCGGTTCCTGCCGGTGCTCGCGACGGTCGCGCTGTTCGTCCTCGCGTTCGGCGTCGGCTCCGCACGCTACGACGGGTTCGCGTCCGGCCAGGTCGTCGCGAACCTGTTCATCGACAACGCCTTCCTCATCGTGCTGGCCGCGGGCATGACGTTCGTGATCCTGAGCGGGGGCATCGACCTGTCCGTCGGCTCGGTCGTCGCGCTGTCCACAATGGTCACCGCCTCGGGCCTGCAGGCGGGCTGGCCGGTGCCGCTGGTGATCGTCGCCGTGCTGCTGATCGGGTCGACGCTCGGCCTGCTGATGGGGCTGGTGATCCACAGGTTCGACATCCAGCCGTTCATCGTCACGCTCGCCGGCATGTTCCTCGCGCGCGGCCTGTGCTTCCTGATCAGCGTGGAGTCGGTGTCCATCAAGGACAGGACCTTCCGGAGCGTCGCCACCGCCGCGATCGAACTGCCGGGCGGCGTCACGATCACCTACAACGTCGTGATCGCGTTGCTCGTCGTCGCGGCCGCGATGTACGTGCTGCACCGCACCCGCTTCGGCCGCACGGTGTACGCGGTGGGCGGCAGCGAGTCGTCCGCGCTGCTCATGGGCCTGCCGACCACGCGCGTCAAGGTCGGCGTCTACGTCATCAGCGGCCTGTGCTCGTCGCTGGCCGGGCTGCTGTTCAGCCTCTACATGCTCTCCGGCTACGGCCTGCACGCCGTGGGGATGGAGCTCGACGCCATCGCGGCCGTGGTGATCGGCGGAACGCTGCTGGCGGGCGGGGTCGGGTACGTGCTCGGAGGGCTGGCCGGGGTGCTGGTCCTGGGCACGATCCAGACGCTGATCTCGTTCCAGGGCACGCTCAGCTCGTGGTGGACGAAGATCGTGATCGGGGTGCTGCTGCTGGTGTTCATCGCGGTGCAGCGGACCATGGTCCGGCGCTAGTGGTGTGGCTCGCAACGTTGCCGGTGGAATTCGCGGTCAGACGGGTGCGTCGTGGTGCCGCCCCCACGTCCTCATACTGGACGTATGGGGGCGTGGGGGCGGTGCCGCGAGGCGCCCTGCTGAGCGTGGATCACGCCGCCAACGTTGCGTGACACACCACTGGGGAATGCGGGCGGCTCCGCAAGCGTTGATCGTTTCATGGCAGACGTGGAACTCAGCCCGACCGAGTGGGTCCAGCGGCAGACCCAGACCATCCTCGAGACCGGGACGACCGAGGGCATCAAGGTCGTCGGCAGGCCGATCGTGCTCCTGACCGTCCGGGGTGCGAAGAGCGGCAAACTCCGCTACACCCCGGTGATGCGCGTGGAGCACGAGGGCAGCTACGCGGTCGTGGCGTCCAAGGGCGGTGCCCCCGAGCACCCGACCTGGTACCACAACATCGTCGCGCACCCGGAGATCGCGCTGCAGGACGGCACCGCGACGAAGAACTACACCGCGCGCGAGGTCGACGGCGCCGAGCGGGCCGAGTGGTGGGAGCGGGCCGTCGCGGCCTTCCCCAACTACGCCGAGTACCAGGAGAAGGCCGACCGGACGATTCCGGTGTTCGTGCTCGACCCGAAGTGATCCGGAACGTCCTTTGTAGAGAATTGTGAGCAGTGCGCACATTCGGTCCTAAACGGACCCGAATGTGCGCACATTGCTCCGAACGGACCTGCCATTCTCCCCCGCGCAGTGACGTAGGGTGACGTGATCACGCGGCCTGCCAGCGCTTTCGCTGCAGATTCGGGGAAGTCGTCGCTGCGTGTGACAAGGCGCGCACGAGGAGAAGCGGTCGGAATGAACATCGAAACGGCTCTCAAAGAAGCCATGAACATCACCGGTGCGGTGGGAGTCGCACTTGTGGACTACGACAGCGGAATGTCGCTGGGCTCGATCGGGGGCGGCGACTGGCTGAACCTGGAGATCGCCGCGGCCGGCAACACCGAGGTCGTGCGGTCCAAGCAGCGGGTGATCTCGGCGCTCAACCTGAACGACGAGATCGAGGACATCCTGATCACCCTGCACCGCCAGTACCACCTGATCCGCCTGTTGTCGCAGGGCAAGCGGGGTGACTCGCTGTTCCTCTACCTCGTGCTCGACCGCGAGCGCGCCAACCTCGCGCTGGCGCGGCACACCCTGAGGGCCATCGAAAACGACCTGTCGGTGTGAGCGGGATGGCTTCCCAGGCAGCGCACAACTCCGGCGCGCTGCCCCTGCGCAGGCGCGGAACGACATCGCCGGTGGCCGCACCGGCGATCGCGCGACAGGCAGCGGGCACCAACGCCACGAAGATGACAGAGGCGCTTCGGGAGATCTACGGCGCCATCGACAGGATCTCGATCAACGGCGTGCTGGTCGCGACGCGGGACGGCCTGGTGTTGTGCGGGGTCACGCGCGACATCGAGGACGACGGCGTCGCGGCGATGGCCGCGGCGTCCGCCGGTCTCGCGACGCAGTTCACCTCGCAGGCCCGCATCGGCCTGCCGAAGGCGGTGTTCTTCGAAGGGGACTCCGGTCAGGTCGGCGTGTTCGGCGTCGACGAGGACACGCTCCTGGTGGTGCTCGGCAAGCGGGACACCACCATGGGCATGTTCAACGTCGTGGCCAAGCAGGCGCTGACCCTGCTGCAGAACGTCCTCGCCCGGGAGTGACCGCCCGGTAGGTGAAGCTGCCGAAGTCGGCCCACGAGTCGCTCGGCGCACCGGCACTGGTCGCGAGCAGTCCCAGGTGCACGCCGGTGAACCCGCCCGCGGCCTGCGTGCTCAGCACGCGCCCGTCGAACGGTTCGCCCAGCGGCACCCACGGCCCGCCGTCCGCGGCGACCAACGCCGAGTGCTCCTGGCCCGTGGCCTCGAAACACAGCCGCACGACACCCTCCGGCACCGTGTGCCGCGCCAGCAGTTCGTCCTGTCCGCCGGCGCGGCACACGAGGGTGACCTCGCGGTCGTGGCCGAGCATCAGCCTGACGTGGTGCTCGTCGTTCTGCAGCAACACCATTCCCGCGGTCTCCCCCGGCCCGGCGTCGAACTCCAGCTCGCAGGACGCGTGGAAGTCCCTGTGCTGCTGGCGTCGCACGACCAGGCTCGGCGTGGCCAGGTCGGTGACCGACTCCGGGCGCACCCGCAGCCGCAGGTGGCCCGGCCGGTCGGTGAGCGAGAAGAACACCTCGTCCGGTGTGCGCAGGAACATCCAGGCGGGGTCGAGAACCGGCGCGTCGAAGTCGTCGGTCTCCGCGACCTCCGGCCACGGGCAGGCGGGCAGCGAAGGAACGTCGTACCGCGCCTCGACCCTGCCGGTGCCGGGGCTGAACACCGGACCGCCCGCCTCCCACGACACCGGCACGAGGAACGTCTCGCGGCCGAGGTTGTAGTTGTAACCGCCGTACGGCCGCGTCGCGAGCAGCACCGCGAACCACTGGCCGTGCTGGGTGAGCACGAGGTCGGCGTGCCCGGTGGCGGCGATCGGGTGGTCACGACCGAGGTGGCGGTGGGTCAGCACGGGGTTCAGCGGCGAACCGCGGTACGGGCCGGTGACCTCGTCCGCCGTCGCCACCACCACCGAGTGCTCGAAGTCCGTGCCGCCCTCCGCGCAGAGCAGCACGTACTTCCCTCCCACCTCGTACAGGTGCGGCGCCTCCACCCAGACGGAGTCCCGCAACGCGCCTGTCCACAACACGTGTTCGGCCCCGGTCAGCTCCCGACGCACCGGGTCGAACTCGCGCAGCCACACCTCGGTCTGACCGGGCCTTCCTCCCGGCACCTCGCGGGTCGCGGTCCACCACGCGCGGCCGTCGTCGCCGAAGAACAGCGACGGGTCGAACCCGTCCGCCTCCGGCAGCCACGTCGGCTCGGACCACGGGCCGGCCGGATCCGTTGCGGTCACGACGAAGTTGCCGCTCTTCGTGGCGCCGTCGACCAGCGTGCACACCACGTAGAAGACGCCGTCGTGGTGCCGGATCGTCGGCGCGTACAGGCCGCCGGACGCCCGCACGCCCTGCAACGGCAGCTGGGACGGCCGGTCCAGCACGTGCCCGAGCAGCCGCCAGTGCACCAGGTCCCTGCTGTGGTAGACCGGCAGACCGGGGAAGTACTCGAACGTCGACGTGACGAGGTAGTAGTCCGATCCCGCCCGGCACACCGACGGATCCGGGTGCGAGCCGGGCAGGACCGGGTTCTCGAACTGTGCCAAGTGGACACACTCCACTAGGGGTTGAGGCGGGCGTACGCGGGCTTCGGCCTCAGGTTCTCGTCGAACAGGCAGGCAGCGCCCTCACCGGGGAACACGCCGGGCACCCACGAGTGCCGGTCCGTGAAGCCCCACGTCGTGAACTCGACACACCGCTTCACCGCGTGGCACGCGTCCCAGACCTGTCCGAAGTAGTCCGCCTGCGAGACGAGCTTCTCGGGCGTGACGGGCAACGGGATCCGCACGTCGGCCTCGGTGATCGCGACGTCCAGGCCAAGCGCGGCGAACCGCGCGATGTTCTCCTTCATGCCCGACGGGAAGCCGTACATCAACGAGAGGTGCGCCTGGATGCCGACGCCGTGGATGGGCACGCCCTGCCGCTTCAACGACCGCACCAACTCGTAGGTCGCGTCGCTCTTGGGGTTGAGGCCCTCGATGTTGTAGTCGTTGATGTACAGCTTGGCCTTCGGGTCTGCCTGGTGCGCCCAGCGGAACGCGTCGGCGATGTAGCCGTCGCCGAGCTTCTCCTGGAACACCGTCGGCCTGCGCGTGCCGTCCTCGTTGAACGCCTCGTTGACGACGTCCCACGCCCGGATCTTGCCGCGGTACCGGCCGGCCTCGGTCTTCACGTGGTCGCGAACGACCTTCCTCAGCTCGGCCGCTTCGAGACCGCCCACCCAGTCCGGCAACTGGCTGTGCCACACCAACGTGTGCCCGCGCACGGACTTCCCGGTCTTCCGAGCGTAGGCCACGATCGCGTCCGCGCCGGACCAGTCGTACTGGCCGCGCACCGCCTCGACGGTGCCCCACTTCATCTCGTTCTCCGGCGTGACGCTGTCGAACTCCCGCGTCAGCACCGCCTTGTAGTCCGCCTCGGCGTTGAGGTGCTGGACGGCCACCGCGCTGCCCACGTACCTCTTCGTGACGCCCTTCAACGGTCCTGCGGCCGACGCGGGCGCGGACTGCACGAGCACCACGAGCAGGGCCAGTCCCACAGCTAATCGGGTTCGCACGATCATCCCTTCACAGAGCCGGTCAGGCCGCCCACCATCCGGCGTTCGGCGAGCACGAAGAACGTGAGCGCGGGGATCATGGACAGCGCGGTGAAGGCGAGCACCTTCGCGGTGTCCTGGGTGTGCTCGGACTGGAACATCGCCACGCCGAGCGGGAGCGTGAAGTTGGTGGAGTCGTTGAACACCAGCAACGGCAACAGGTAGAAGTTCCAGCTGGTGACGAACGCGAGCACCGACACCGTGATCAGCGCCGGGCGCGAGAGCGGCAGCAGGATCCGCCAGAAGAACCCGAGCTTGGCGGCGCCGTCGAGCAGCGCCGCGTCCTCCAGCTCACCGGGGATGGCGTTCATGAACGGCCGCAGGATCACGATCGTGACGGGCAGCGAGAACGCGGCCTCCGGGATCGCGACGCCGAGCGGGTTCTCCAGCAGCCCGAGCTGACGCAGCCACAGGTACAGCGGCAGCGTCGCCACACCGAGCGGGAACAGCAGGCCCAGCGTGAACAACGCGTAGAAGCCCTCGCGGCCCCTGAACCGGTAGCGGGACAACGCGAACGCCGCCATCGAACCCAGCACGACCGCCAGCGTCGTCGCGATCACCGCGATCAGCGCGCTGTTGCCGAGCAGGCGCCAGAACACCGGCGAGGTCGCCACGTCGACGTAGTTGTCCCACACCAACGGCCCCGGCAGACCGGCCGGCGAGGAGTTGATCTGCGCTGTGGTGCGGAAACCGCCCAGCACCACGAACAACAGCGGCACGACAGTCATGCCGATGACGGCGAACGCGGCGAGGTAGCCGACTGCGTTGCGACGCACCATCTCAGCGCACCCCCGTCAAGGCGCCCTCGGTGTCCCTGCGCAGCGCGAACCGCTGGTAGAACAACGCGAACACGAAGCAGATGATGAAGAGGATCACGGCGACCGCGCTGCCGAAGCCGAACTCGTACCGCTTGAAGCCGTGGTCGACCAGGTAGGTCGCCATGGTCGTGGACGCGTTGGCAGGTCCACCGAGGGTCATGATCCAGACCAGGTCGAACAGCTGCAGCGACCCGATCACGGACAGGAAGATCCACACCCGGATCGTCGGTCCCAGCAACGGGAGCACGACGTGCCGCGTGGTCTGCCAGGCACTCGCGCCGTCGAGCGCGGCGGCCTCCCGCAGCTCTGGCGGCACGCCCTGCAGTCCGGCCAGCAGCAGGATCACGCCGAACCCGATGTACTTCCACGTGATCACCACGAAGAGCGTGTAGAGCACGATCGACTGGTCGGCGAGCCACAGCTGCACGAGCCCGCCGAGGCCCACGCCGCGCAGGATCTCGTCGACGAACCCACCCGGCTGCAACATGAGCAGCCAGATCACCGCGGTCACCGCCTCCGACAGCACGTACGGCGCGAAGACCACCATGCGCAGGAACGTCCTGCCGTGCAGCTTGCGGTTGAGCAGCATGGCCAGGCCGATGCTCAGCGGCAGCTGCACGACGATCGACAGCACGGCGATGATCAGGTTGTGCCCGATGGCGCTCTGGAAGACGTCACCGGAGAAGGCGTCGACGTAGTTGTCCAGCCCCACGAAGTCCGTGAGCGGGCCGAAGCCGTTCCACGAGTAGAGGCTGTAGTACCCGGCGACGCCGATGGGGATCAGGACGAACCCGACGAACAGCACCAGTGCCGGAGTCAGCAGCAGGGCGAGTTCGAGGCGGGTGCGGAGGCGGGACCGCCGCCGGGTGCCCCCGGCCGCTGGCGCGTGCGGCACGGGGGCGGTCGGCGGCCGCGTGGTGATCGCGGCACTCATCACTTGTTCCCGGCTGCTGCTTCGCTCACCGACTTCACGATGGTGTCGGGTCCGCCCTGACCTGCGAAGAAGTTCGCGATGGTGTCGTTGAGGGCCTGACCGACCTTGGTCGGGAACGCGGTGTCGAAGTAGAACTGCAGGTAGGAAGCCTTGTTCATGGCCTCGGCGATCGTCTTGTGCGGCTCGCTCTTCAACGCGGCCACGCCGGCGGGGGTCACCGGCAGACCGGAGTTGGTCTCGGCGAGGATCTTCTGCACGTCGTCGCCGACGAGGTGACCGAGGAACTCCGCGCACGCCTGGGCCGCACGCGTGGTGCAGGAGAACCCGTCACCGCCGCCGAGCAGCACGCTCGGGTCGCCCTGGCCACCGGGCACGCTCGGGAACGGGAACCAGCCGATCTTCGAGCCGATCTCCTTGTCCTCCGTGAGCGCCTGCATCACGTCGGGGTTCCAGTCGCCCTGCAGCTCCATGGCCGCCTTGCCGTTGGCGACCAGGCCCGCCGAGCTGCCCGCCCCCTGCTGAGCGGGCGTCCCGACGAACCCGTCCTGGAACGGTTTCGTGTCCAGGAAGCTCTTGAGGTTCTCCCCCGCCTTGGTGAAGCAGGGGTCGGCCAGTTCGGTCTTCTCGACCGCCTTCTTCAGCGTGTCGACCGAGCACTGCCGCACCGCGAAGTACGCCCAGTAGAACGCGTCGGGCCAGCGGTCCTTGCCACCGAGCGCGATCGGCACGACGCCCGCGGTCTTCAGCTTCGCGACGGCCGCGTTCAGTTCGTCCAAAGTGGTCGGTGTGGACGTGATCCCCGCATTGGCGAAGACGTCCTTGCGGTACCAGAAACCGACCGCGTGCATCAGGTACGGGGCGCCGTACTGCTTGCCGCCGACCTTCCAGCCGTCGGCGTACTTGCCGAGCGGGCCGATCCAGCCCGACGACGCCTGCGTGACGTCGGCGATCTTGCCGGACTTCATCTGGTCGGCGAGCGCGCCGCCTCCCCACTGCTGGAAGAGGTCCGGCGGGGTGTTGCCCTGCAACGCGAGGGGCACCTTGGTCTGGAACTGCTCGTTCTGGATCGGTTCGATCGTGAACGAGGTGTTCGGGTGGGTCTTGTGGAAGTCGTCGGCGATCTGCTGCCACTTCGACTTCATCGGCTCGGTGGTGCGGTTGTGCCACCAGGTGAGCGTGACGGGGCCTTCCGTGGAGGCGTCACCGCCGCCACCACCGCACCCGGCCAGCACGAACGCCGCGGCGGCGAAGAGGGCAAGGGGCTTTCTGGAACGCATCGGGGGTCCACTCCTGACGACGTCGGCCGGTTGGACTGCGTGTGTTGGGGCCAGAGACTGCCGCTAGAACCCGCGTCGTGTCAATCGTTGTCGATAACGTTTTACACAGCTAGCCTGACCCGGTGCCTCCACGCTCCCGCGTCACGATCAGAGATGTCGCCGCTCAGGCCGGCGTCTCGGTCGCCACCGTGTCCAAGGTCCTCAACAACCGCTACGGCGTCTCCGCGGAGACGTTCGCGCGGGTCACCGCCGTGATCAAGGACCTCGGGTACGAGGCGAGCCTCGTCGCGCAGAGCCTGCGCAACCACCGGACGAACGTCATCGGCATCCTCGTCGCCGACATCGAGCCGTTCAGCACCGAACTGCTCAAGGGCGCGGCGGACGCCATCCGCGGCACCGGGTTCGAACTCGTCGTCTACTCGGCGGGCGGCCGAACCGGTGACCCCCACGGCTGGGAGCAGCGGTACCTCACGCGGTTGAGCGGCACCCTCGTCGACGGCGCCGTGCTGGTCACGCCCGCCGTCGACCTCGAAGGCATTCCCGGCACGCCCGTCGTCGCGGTCGACCCGCACACCGGACGCGCGGCGCTGCCCACGGTCGACTCCGACAACCTGCACGGCGGCCGGCTCGCGACCGAGCACCTGCTCGCGCTCGGCCACCGCAGGATCGCGATGCTGACCGGCCGCGAGGACCTGAAGTCCGCGCAGCAGCGCGAAACCGGCTACCGCGGAGCGCTCGCCAGCGCGGGCGTGGCGGTGGACGAGGCGCTGGTCCGCCGCGGCGACTACGACGCCGAGGTGGCCGCCGCGTCCGCCCGCGAACTGCTGAGCGGGCCCGACCGGCCGACCGCGATCTTCGCCGCCAACGACACCACGGCCATCGCCGCCATCAGCGCGGCCCTCGAACTCGGCCTGCGCGTGCCGGAGGACCTCTCGGTGGTCGGCTTCGACAACATCCCCGAGTCCGCGCTGTGCACACCGCCGCTCACGACGGTGGAGCAGCCGATCCGCGAGATGGGCCACCGCGCGCTCGAACTGCTCGTGCGGCTCATCAACGGCGACGAGCCCGCCGACACGCACATCACCCTGGGCACCGACCTGGTCGTCCGGCAGTCGACACGTCCACTGACACCCTGAGGTTGTTCCTGTGACGACAGAAGCCACCACGCCGGACGAGGTCTGGCGCAATCCGCATGCCCCCGTGGCCGATCGTGTGCGCGACCTGGTCGCACGCATGACGCCGCAGGAGAAGATCGCGCAGCTGCAGGGCATCTGGGCCGGCATCGACGCCGGCGGTGAGATGGCCCCGCACCAGCACGAGTTCGCCGTGGCACCGCAGGACTTCGACGAGCTGACCAAGCACGGCATCGGCCAGCTCACCCGCGTGTTCGGCACCCGGCCGATCGCGCCCGAGGTCGGCGCACGCACCCTCGCCCGCACCCAGCGGCAGATCATCGAGGCGAGCCGCTTCGGGATTCCCGCGGTGGCGCACGAGGAGTGCCTGACCGGGCTGGCCGCCTGGCAGGCGACCGTGTACCCGTCACCGCTGTGCTGGGGCGCGACCTTCGAGCCGGACCTGGTGCGGCGCATGGCCGCGAAGTTCGGCGACTCCATGCGCCGCCTCGGCATCCACCAGGGTCTCGCGCCCGTCCTCGACGTCACGCGCGACCTGCGGTGGGGCCGGGTCGAGGAGACCATCGGCGAGGACCCGCACCTGGTCGGCACGATCGGTTCCGCGTACGTCGAGGGACTCGAGTCGGCGGGGATCGTGTCCACCCTCAAGCACTTCGCCGGCTACTCGGCCTCCCGCGCGGGACGCAACCACGCGCCGGTCTCGATGGGGCCGCGCGAGTTCGCCGACGTGATCCTGCCGCCGTTCGAGATGGCGCTGAAGGCGGGCGCCAGGTCGGTCATGAACTCCTACGCCGACAACGATGGCGTTCCGGCGGCCGCGGACACCTCACTGCTCACCGACCGGCTGCGCGACGAGTACGGCTTCACCGGGACCCTGGTGTCCGACTACTTCTCCGTGGCGTTCCTGCACAAGCTGCACGGCGTCGCCTCCGGACGCGAGGACGCGGCGGCGCAGGCGCTGACGGCGGGGATCGACGTCGAACTGCCCACTGTGGACTGCTTCGGCGAGCCGCTGCTCGAAGGCCTCTACTTCAACAGGGTCGACGTCGACCTCGTCGACAGGGCGCTGACCCGCGTGCTCACGCAGAAGATCGAGCTGGGCCTGCTCGACCCGGACTACTCCCCCGCGCCCGACGCGAACCTCGACCTGGACGACGACGAGTCGCGTGCGCTGGCCCGCGAGGTGGCCGAGCGCTCGATCGTGCTGCTGCAGAACGACGGCGTGCTGCCGTTGGCGGGCAAGCGGCTGGCCGTCGTGGGCCCGCGCGCCGCCGAGCCCGGCGCGATGATGGGCTGCTACTCGTTCCCGCTGCACGTCGGTGTGCACCACCCGGACGCGGAGATGGGCGTCGAGGTCACCACGGTGCTGGACGCGTTGCGCGAGGACCACGACGTGGTGTTCGCGCTCGGCTGCCCCGTGCTCGGCGGGACGGACGACGAGATCGCCGAGGCGGTCGAGGCCGCGCGGCAGGCGGACGTCTGCGTCGTCGTGCTCGGCGACCAGGCCGGTCTGTTCGGCAACGGCACGTCCGGCGAGGGCTGCGACGTCGCGGACCTGACGCTGCCCGGCCGCCAGGAGGAACTGCTGGAGGCGGTGCTCGGCACCGGCATGCCGGTGGTGCTCGTGCTGCTGTCGGGCCGGCCCTACGACCTGTCCCGGCAGGCCGACCGGCTGGCCGCCGTCGTGTGCGGCTTCTACCCGGGCCAGGAGGGCGGGCCGGCGCTCGCCGGTGTGCTGAGCGGGCGTGTCAACCCGTCCGGCAGGCTCCCGGTCAGCTTCCCCGGCGCCGGTTCCGGCCAGCCCTCCACCTACCTCAGCGCGCAGCTCGGCAGGCGCACCGAGGTCAGCAACGTGGACCCGACACCGCTGTTCCCGTTCGGGCACGGGCTCTCCTACGCACCGGCCTCGTGGGTGACGGCGGGTTGCGAGGAACGCGAGTGGCCGACCGACGGCGTGTGCAAGGTGCACGTGGTCGTCCGCAACGACACGGAGGTCCCGACCAGCGAGGTCGTGCAGATCTACCTGCACGACCCGGTGGCCGAGGTCGCGCGGCCCGTCCGGCAGCTGGTCGGCGCGGCGAAGGTGGACCTCGCGCCCGGCGAGACCCGCACGGTCACGGCCCGGCTGCACGCCGACCTCACCTCCTACACCGGCCGCTCCGGCCACCGCCAGGTCGATCCCGGCGACATCGAGCTGCACGTCGGCACGTCCAGCGAGAACATCCACTCCGCGGTGAAGCTCACGATGACCGGCGAGACGCGGCGGGTCGGGTTCGACCGGGTGACGACACCGGAGTTCACCACGAGTCCCTGACGGGTCTTGCGCCGTTCGCCCGGTAACGTCCTTTGCGGACTGTTCGGGCGAGCGGCGGGGTGTTTGCGGTGCTGGAGATCAGCGGACTGACGTGGGCGACGACGATCGGTGTGATCGTCCTGCTGCTGGCGGTCGACCTGGTGCTGGCGGCGTGGCGGCCGCACCGCGTCGGCTTCCGCGAGGCCACCCTGTGGTCGGTCTTCTACATCCTCGTCGCGATCGGCTTCGGCGTGTGGTTCGCCAGCGCGTACGGAGGCGGGTTCGGCGCGGAGTACTTCGCCGGCTACATCGTCGAGAAGAGCCTCTCGGTCGACAACCTCTTCGTCTTCGTGATCATCATGACGACGTTCCTGGTGCCGGAGGAGCACCAGCACAAGGTGCTGACGTTCGGCATCGTGCTGGCGCTGATCATGCGCGGCATCTTCATCGCGGTCGGCGCGACGCTGCTGTCGTTGTTCTCGTTCATGTTCCTGCTGTTCGGCCTGCTGCTGATCTTCACGGCCGTGCAGCTGTTCCGGCACCGCGACGAGGACCCCGACGTCGAGAACAACGTCGTCGTCAAGACCGCGCGCAAGCTCCTGCCCGTCACGGACGACTACGTCGGCGGCAAGATCTTCACGAAGATCGACGGCAAGCGGCTCGCCACTCCCCTGTTCGTCGTGCTGGTCGCGATCGGCGGCGTCGACCTGCTGTTCGCGCTCGACTCGATCCCCGCGGTGTTCGGCGTGACCGAGGAGCCCTACATCGTCTTCACCGCCAACGCGTTCGCGCTGCTAGGCCTGCGCGCGTTGTTCTTCCTCGTCAAGGGCCTGCTCGACCGGCTGGTGTACCTGTCGGCCGGTCTCGCGATCATCCTCGCGTTCATCGGCGTGAAGCTGATCCTGCACTGGGCGCACGTGGACATCTCCGAGAGCGTGCCCGAGATCCCGACGCCGGTCAGCCTCGGCGTGATCATCGCGATCCTGGTGGTCGTGACGGTCGCGAGTCTCGTCAAGACGCGCAACGACCCAGCGGTCAAGGCGCACCCCGGTTCGCTGCGCGGGAGCAAGCGCGACCGGGACGAGTGATCAGCCCTTGCCCTTGTGCCCGCCCTTGCCGGGCTTGCCCTTGTCGTCCGGTGCGCCAGGTCCGGCCGCGCCAGGTCCGGCCGCCTTGCCCTTGTTGTCCACCGGCTCGGCGGCCTTCTGGTGGTCCACCGCCTGCACGGCGGGAGGCGCGTCGGCCGGGGGCAGCGGCTGCACCGCCACGGGCGCCGGCACGAGTCCCGCGGTGGTCACCGGGGTCTCGGTCGAGGCGGGTGCGGTGGTCTCCGGCTGGTCGGCACCCGTCGCGGTGACGCTGTTCCACGCGCTGATGCCGGTGCCGATGACCGAGATGAGCACGACGGCGGACGCGGCCGCCAGCAGTCCGCGAGATCGGGGCCTGGGCACGACGACGGTCGGCGGGTCCGCCGCCGCCGGCGTGCGCAGGGCCTCGGCGCTCTCGCGGGCGGACGGGCGGCGGGCCACGCTCAGCGACGTCATCCTGGACAGCAGGCGCACGAGGTCGAACGGCAGGTCGTCGGGGATCACCGGCGGCCGGTGCAGCCGCGCGACGGCGGACTCGACCTCGGCGCCCTCGTACTCGCGGCGCCCGGTCAGGCACTCCAGCAGCACGAGTCCCAGCGCGTAGACGTCCACCGCCTCCGTGAGCTCCTCGCCCCGCACCTGCTCCGGCGCGAGGTAGGCGGCCGTGCCGACGACCTGGCCGGTCCTGGTGACGCCGGCGTCGTCCAGGGAGCGCACCAGGCCGAAGTCAGCGAGGCGCGGGAGGCCGTCGTCGTCGAAGAGGATGTTGGACGGCTTGACGTCGCGGTGGATGAACCCGCGGGAGTGGACGTGGGCCAGCGCGTCCGCGAGTGCCGACCCGACCCGTCGCACCTCCTCGACGGACATCGGTCCCTTCGCGATGCGGTCACGCAGGGTCTTGCCCTCGATGAGCTCTAAAACGACGTACGGGGTTTCGCCCCCGGGATCGGCGTCGTAGACCTTGACCAGGCCCGGATGCGACAGTCCCGCCAGCGCGCAGATCTCCTTGTCGATGCGGCGCGCGTCCGAGAGGTCGTCACCCGGCCGGAACAGCTTGATCGCGACGTCGCGTGCCAGCAGCGTGTCCCTGGCCCTGCGCACCTCTGCGACACCGCCGGTGCCGAGCACCTCGCCCAGCCGGTACCGGTCGGCGAGGAGAACTGTGTCCGGCGGCATGAGCAAGGCCTTTCCGTTCGGGCTCGGGACGCCCTCTGGGTGCCCACCCGACGGGTGATCCAATCGTTCGGCGTGTTCACTTCGGAACACGCCGGCGTTCACACCTTTCGCTTGACCGCGGTCGAGGCGCGCACCACCAGCTCCGGCTGGAACTTGACGTGCCGGTGCTCGTGGTCCGGCTCGTTCTCCTCCAGCAGCAGCTGGGCGGCGGTGCGGCCGAGCTGCTCACGGGGCTGGCGCACCGACGTGAGCGGCACGGCGGCGGCCGCGGCGAACTCGATGTCGTCGTAGCCCACCACCGCCAGGTCGTCCGGCACGCGCAGGCCCTGCTGCGTCATGGACTGCAGCAGCCCGAGCGCGACCAGGTCGTTGCCGCAGAACGCCGCCGTGGGCCGGCGGGACGCGGGCAGGCCGACGAGCCGCTCCCCCGCGTTGCGTCCTTCCGCGACCTGGAGGCTCTTCGTCTCCAGGAACGTCAGCGCGTCCTCCGGCAGACCGGCGTTGCGCAGCGCTCGCACCGCGCCCTCACGGCGGTCGCGCACCTGCTGGATGGACAGCGGGCCACCGACCATCGCGATGCGGGTGTGGCCGTTCTCGATCAGGTGCGTGACCGCGAGCTCGCCGCCGAGCACGTCGTCCACGGCGACCGAGCAGCGCGTGCCGTCCGTCGCCTCGCGGTCGACCAGCACGACGGGCGTGCCCCGTTCGGCGAGCTGCGCGCTCTCGGTGTCGACAGGGGTGATCAGGATGCCCTCGACGCGTTGCTCGTGCAGCAGTTCCAGGTACTCGCGTTCGCGGCCGCCGTCCGAGGCGCTGTTGCAGAGGAACAGGGCGAGGCCCGCCTCCCGTGCCGCGTCCTCGACCCCGCGCGCCACGTCCGTGAAGAACGGGTTCGCCGCGTCCAGCACGACGTAGGCGAGCACCCTGCTGCGGCCCGCGCGCAGCTGACGAGCGGATTCGTTGCGCACGAAGCCGAGTTGCTCGATCGCGGCCAGCACCCGTTGCCTGGTGGCGGGAGCGACGACGTCGGGCCGGTTCAGCACGTTCGAGACGGTCGCGTTGGACACGCCGGCGTGGTGCGCGACGTCGCGGATGCCCACTGACGGCTTCACGGGCGGCTCCTTTGTTGAAACGTGACAACGAATCGTACCCCGCAACCCTTGACATGGTGACCCAGCGCACTCAGAGTGCTCGTAACTCAGGTGTTAAAACGTTTCAACATCGAGGAGACACGGACGTGGACCGACCTCCCGTGGTGGCACTGGAGCAGGTGAGCAAGTCCTTCGGCGCCGTCCGCGCGTTGTCCGGGGTGTCGCTGGAACTGCTGCCCGGCGAGGCCCACGCCCTGCTCGGGGAGAACGGCGCGGGCAAGTCGACGCTGATCAAGACCCTCGCCGGCGTCCACCGCCCCGACGCGGGCGCGGTGCTGGTCGACGGGGCCGCGCAACGGTTCTCCGGTCCCGCCGACGCCCTGGCCGCGGGCATCGCGATCATCTACCAGGAACCGACGCTGTTCGGCGACCTGTCGGTGGCCGAGAACGTGTTCATGGGCCGCCAGCCGCTCGGGTTCGGCCGCCGCATCGACGTCGCGGAGATGCACGCGCGGACCTCGGAGTTGTTCTCACGCCTGGGAGTCCGCCTCGACCCGGCCCGTCCGGCCCGCGGACTGTCCATTGCGGACCAGCAGCTCGTGGAGATCGCCAAGGCGCTGTCGTTCGACGCCCGCGTGATCGTCATGGACGAGCCGACCGCCGCCCTGTCCGCGCACGAGGTGCAACGACTTTTCGGCGTGGTGCAGGCGTTGCGGTCACAGGACGCGGCGGTGCTGTTCGTGTCGCACCGGCTCAACGAGGTCTTCGAACTGTGCCAGCGCGCCACCGTGCTGCGCGACGGCGAGTTCGTCTGGTCCGGTGCGCTGGACGACGAGACGCCGGACTCGTTGGTGCGCCGGATGGTCGGCCGCGAACTGTCGCAGCTCTTCCCCAAGGAGGAGGTCGCCGCCGGCGAGGTGTTGCTGTCGGTGCAGCGGCTGACCCGCGAGGGCGTGTTCACCGACGTGTCGTTCGACGTTCGCGCGGGCGAGATCGTTGCCCTGTCAGGCCTTGTGGGCGCGGGACGCAGCGAGGTGGCGCGGGCGGTGTTCGGCATCGACCGCCCCGACGGCGGTTCCGTGCACGTGGGTGGCCGCCGGCTGAAGTACGGCTCCCCCACCGCCGCGATGGCCGCGGGCATCGGGTTCGTGCCGGAGGACCGCCGCCAGCAGGGTCTCGTGATGGACGCGTCCATCGAACGCAACACCGCGCTCGCCTCGCTCGGCCGGCTGTCGACGTTCGGGTTGCTGCGACGACGTTCGGAACGCGCCCTCGCGCAGGACTGGGCGGTGAAGCTGCGCCTGAAGTTCGCGCGGCTGAGCGACCCCGTCGGCGTGCTGTCCGGCGGCAACCAGCAGAAGGTCGTGCTCGCGAAGTGGCTGGCGCGCAAGCCTTCCGTGCTGATCGTCGACGAGCCGACCCGCGGCATCGACGTCGGCACCAAGGCGGAGGTGCACCGGCTGCTGTCGGAGCTGGCCGGGCAGGGCGTGGCGGTGTTGATGATCTCGTCGGAGCTGCCGGAGGTGCTGGGGATGGCCGACCGGGTGCTGGTGATGCACGAAGGGCGGCTGGTGGAGGAGTTGTCGCGGGCCGAGGCGACGGAGGAACGGGTGGCGCTGGCGGCCGCGGGTCAGGTGGTGGCGAAGTGACCGCTACCGCCGTCGCACCCTCGCGCCGCACCGCGGCCCGCCGCCTCTCCACCCGAGTGGGCCGCGTCCGCGAGCTGGGCATCGTCGTCGCACTCGCCCTGGTCGTCATCCCCACAGCGATCGTCAACCCGCGCTTCATCCAGCCCCAGAGCCTGCGCGACCTCCTGCTCAACGCCTCGATCGTCGCCCTCCTCGCCGTGGGCCAGACCCTCGTCGTCATCACCCGCAACGTCGACCTGTCCGTCGGCTCGGTCCTGGGCCTGTCCGCGTTCCTCACCGCCCAGCACTTCGCCGACAACCCCGGCACCCCGATCGTGCTGGGCATCGGGTTCGGCGTCGCGGTCGGCCTCGCGTGCGGGCTGCTCAACGGGCTGCTGGTGGCGCTGGGCAACGTGCCGAGCCTCGTGGTCACACTCGGCACGCTCTACGTGTTCCGCGGCGTCGACTTCGCACTCGCCCAAGGCAAGCAGGTCAACGCCTCCAACCTCCCCGACGCCCTGCTGAACCTCGGCAGCGCCCGCGTCCTGGGCGTGCCGGTGCTCGTGCTGATCACCCTCGTCGTCATCGTGGTGGCCGCCGTCTACCTGCGCTCCTACCGGTCCGGCCGCGAGCTGTACGCGATCGGCTCGAACCCGGAGGCCGCGACCCTCGCAGGCATTCCGGTGGCTCGGCGAACACTGACCACGTTCGTCCTTTCCGGACTGGTCGCGGGACTGGCCGGGGCGCTGTGGGTGGCCCGCTACGGCACGGTGGACGCGGCCGCGGGCACCGGGCTCGAACTCCAGGTCGTCGCGGCGGTCGTGGTTGGTGGTGTCGCGATCTTCGGCGGATCGGGCACGGTGACCGGGGCCGCGCTCGGCGCGTTGTTGCTGGGCACGATCACGAGTTGCCTGGTGGTGCTGCAGATCCCCGCGTTCTGGCAGCAGGCGATCGCGGGCGCGTTGCTGCTCAGCGCGATCACCGTCGACCGGCTCCTCGCGCTGCGGCTGGCGAAGGCCCTGCGCACCTCGGAAGGGACCAGCCATGCGTAACCTGCTGCGGTGGGAGACCGCGCTGGTGTTCCTGCTGATCGTCGTGGCGCTGACCGGTCAGGTCGGCACGGACGGCTCGTTCCTGTCCGGTGGCAACCTCTTCTACCTCGGGCTCGACATCGGCGAGATCGCGTTGATCGCGCTGCCGCTGACGCTGGTGATCGTGGCGGGAGAGATCGACCTGTCCGTGGCGTCGGTGCTCGGGCTGTCCAGCGCGTTGATCGGCTGGCTGTGGAACGCGGGCTGGTCGCTGGAGACGATCCTGCCGACCGTGATCGTGGTGGGCGCGATCTGCGGCGCGGTCAACGGGCTGCTGGTCACGCGGCTCGGGCTGCCCAGCCTCGCGGTCACCATCGGCACGCTGGCCCTCTACCGCGGGCTCGCGCTGGTCGTCCTGGGTGACACGGCGGTCGCCGACTTCCCGGCGAGCTACACGTCGTTCGGCACGACCCCGTTGCCCGGCACCGACATCCCGTACCCGATCGTGCTCGCGGCGGTGCTCGCCGTCCTGTTCGGCATCGCGCTGCACGCCAGCTCGTTCGGCCGGTCCGTCTACGCGATCGGTGCCAACGAAGAGGGTGCGCGCTTCTCCGGCATCCGGGTCAAGCGGATCAAGCTGTCCCTGTTCGTGCTCGCCGGGGCCGTGGCCGCGATCGCCGGCATCGTCTACACGTTCCGCTTCTCCAGCGCCCGCGCGGACAACGGCCTCGGGCTCGAACTGGCCGTCGTCGCCGCCGTGCTGCTCGGCGGTGTGTCCATCTTCGGGGGCAAGGGCACGTTGTTCGGCGTGCTCGCGGGCGTGCTGCTGCTGGGCGGCCTGCGCAACCTCCTGATCCTGCAGGACACCTCCACCGAGGTCCTCACCATTGTCACCGGCCTCCTGCTGCTGGTGAGCGTTCTCGCCCCGTCCGTCACCCGTCGCGTCGGAAGCCTACGAAAGGCCGCGCCATGAACACACGTTTAGTGCTTGCCCTGGTGATGTCCGGGGCCGTCGCGCTCACCGCCTGCGGTGGTGGCACCACGAAGGACAGCGCCGGCGACCAGACCGGCGGCGCCACCAACGCCGCGAAGGGTGATCCCAATGCCGCCCTCAAGGAGGGCCTGAAGATCACGTTCCTGCCCAAGCAGGTCAACAACCCGTACTTCACCGTGGCGCAGAAGGGCGCCGAGCAGGCGGGCACCGCGATCAAGGCCGAGGTCAAGCCGACCGGTCCGTCCGACGCGGCCGCGTCCTCACAGGTCACCTACATCAACACCGCGGCGCAGCAGAAGCAGGACGCGCTGGTGATCTCCGCGAACGACGCCAACGCCGTGGCGCCCGCGCTGAAGAGCGCACGCCAGCAGGGTTTGAAGGTCGTCACGTTCGACTCCGACGCCGCGCCGGACGCGCGGGACGTGTTCATCAACCAGGCCACGTCGAACG
The DNA here is from genome assembly GCF_042721515.1 of Lentzea sp. NPDC058436. Taxonomy (NCBI): domain Bacteria; kingdom Bacillati; phylum Actinomycetota; class Actinomycetes; order Pseudonocardiales; family Pseudonocardiaceae; genus Lentzea; species Lentzea sp. NPDC058436. The sequence goes on along the minus strand of NZ_JBHXLF010000022.1, from coordinate 92,127 downwards.
AGATCGCGGCGGGCCAGGTGAAGCTGATCAGCGAGGCGGTCGGCGGGTCCGGTGAGATCGCGATCCTGTCCGCGACCCCCAACGCCACCAACCAGAACGCGTGGATCGAGGTCATGAAGACCGAGCTCGCGAAGCCCGAGTACTCGGGGCTCAAGCTCGTCGAGACCGCGTACGGCAACGACGACGACCAGACATCGTTCCAGAAGACCCAGGGTCTGCTGCAGGCGCACCCGAACCTCAAGGGCATCATCTCGCCGACCACCGTCGGTGTCGCCGCGGCCGCCCGGTACCTCAGCTCGTCGGAGTACAAGGGCAAGGTCCAGCTCACCGGTCTCGGCACGCCGAACCAGATGCGCAAGTTCGTGCAGGACGGCACGGTGAAGTCGTTCGCGCTGTGGGACCCGAGCAAGCTCGGCTACCTCGCGACCTACACCGCCGCCGCGCTCGCGTCCGGGCAGATCACGGGTGCGGAGGGCGAGAAGTACAAGGCCGGTGACCTCGGCGACTACACGATCGGCGCCAAGGGTGAGGTCGTGCTCGGCCCGCCGACCGTGTTCACCAAGGACAACATCGAGCAGTTCGACTTCTGACATGCGCGTCTGCTTCACCTTGCGGGTCCGCCCCGGTCGTCTCGACGAGTACCGGGCGCGGCACCGCGAGGTGTGGCCGGAGATGCGGGCCGCCCTCAGCGACGCGGGATGGCGCAACTACAGCCTCTTCCTCGCCGGGGACGGCCTGCTCGTCGGTTACCTGGAGTGCGACGACTTCGACGCGGCTCTCGCGGAGATGGCCCGCACCGAGGTGAACGCGCGCTGGCAGACCGAGATGGCGGAGTTCTTCGTCGGTGACGGCAACGCCGACGAACGGATGACGCCGCTCGACGAGGTCTTCCACCTCGACTGAGCTTTTTTGGGGAGAACCATGAGTGTGAAAGACGCGTTGCGCGACCAGCGGATCGAGACTCCCTCGTGGGCGTACGGCAACTCCGGTACGCGGTTCAAGGTCTTCGCGCAGCAGGGAGTTCCGCGCACTCCGCAGGAGAAGATCGACGACGCCGCGGTGGTGCACCGCCTGACCGGCGTCGCGCCGACCGTGGCGTTGCACATCCCGTGGGACAGGGTCGACGACTACGGCAAGCTGGCTTCCTACGCGCGTGATCGCGGTGTCGCGCTCGGGGCCATCAACTCCAACGTGTTCCAGGACGACGACTACAAGCTCGGCAGCGTCTGCCACCCGGACGCCTCGGTGCGGCGCAAGGCTTTGGCGCACCTGCTGGAGTGCGTCGACATCATGGACGCCACCGGGTCCCGTGATCTCAAGCTGTGGTTCGCGGACGGGCTGAACTACCCCGGCCAGGACAACATCCGCGCCCGTCAGGACCGGCTGGCCGAGGCGTTGCAGGAGACCTACGCCCGGCTCGGCCCCGATCAGCGGATGCTGGTGGAGTACAAGCTCTTCGAGCCCGCCTTCTACGTGACGGACGTGCCGGACTGGGGCACGGCGTTCGCGCACTGCCTGCAGCTGGGCGACAAGGCCCAGGTGGTGATCGACACCGGGCACCACGCCCCCGGCACGAACATCGAGTTCATCGTGTCGTTCCTGTTGCGGGCGGGGAAGCTCGGCGCGTTCGACTTCAACTCGCGCTTCTACGCCGACGACGACCTGATGGTCGGGGCGGCCGACCCGTTCCAGCTGTTCCGGATCATGCACGAGATCGTGCTGGCGGACGCGCTGACGCCCGCGGCCGGCATCGCGTTCATGCTCGACCAGTGCCACAACCTGGAGCCGAAGATCCCGGCGATCATCCGGTCGGTGCTCAACGTCCAGGAGGCCACGGCGAAGGCGCTCCTGGTCGACCACTCCGAACTGGCCGTGGCGCAGCAGGCCGGTGACGTGCTCGGCGCGAACGCCGCGTTGATGGACGCCTACAACACCGATGTGCGGCCACTGCTGCGAGAACTGCGCGAGGAGATGGGCCTGGATCCCGATCCGATGGCCGCGTACCGGCGGTCCGGGTACGCCGAGCGGATCGTCGCGGAACGAGTCGGTGGCGAGGCCGCCGGGTGGGGTGCGTGATGGAGCAGGTCCAAGCGCTGCTGGGCAGGAGCAACCGGCTCGGCGCCGATCCGCGCAACACCAACTACGCGGGCGGCAACACCTCGGCCAAAGGTGCGCAGGTCGACCCGGTGACCGGACAGCCCGTCGATCTCATGTGGGTCAAGGGATCCGGCGGTGACCTGGGGACGTTGAAGGAGTCCGGGCTCGCGGTGCTGCGGCTCGACCGGTTGCGCGCGCTGACCGAGGTGTATCCGGGGGTCGAGCGCGAGGACGAGATGGTCGCCGCGTTCGACTTCTGCCTGCACGGCAAGGGAGGCGCGGCGCCGTCGATCGACACGGCCATGCACGGGCTGGTGGACGCGGCGCACGTCGACCACCTGCACCCGGACGCCGGCATCGCGTTCGCGACCGCCGCCGACGGTGAGGCGCTGGTCAAGGCGTGCTTCGGCGACCGCGTGGCGTGGGTGCCGTGGCGGCGGCCCGGTTTCCAGCTGGGGCTCGACATCGCGGCGATCAAGCTCGACCACCCGCAGGCGATCGGTGTGGTCCTGGGCGGGCACGGCATCACGGCGTGGGGTGCGACGAGCGAGGAGTGCGAGGCCCACTCGCTGGAGATCATCGCGGGTGCGCAGCGCTACCTCGACGAGCACGGCCGCGCGGAGCCGTTCGGTCCGGTGGTCCACGAACCGCTGCCTGAGACCGATCGCCGGGTGAGGGCCGCTGAGCTGGCACCGGTGATCCGCGGGCTGGCCTCCACCGACAGCCCGCAGGTCGGCCACTTCACCGAGTCCGAGGTGGTGCTGGACTTCCTGTCGCGCGAACGGCATCCCGAACTGGCCGCGCTCGGCACGTCGTGCCCGGACCACTTCCTGCGGACCAAGGTCCGGCCGCTGGTGGTCGACCTGCCGCCGACCGCGCCTCTCACCGATGTCGTGGAACGCTTGAAGGAGCTGCACTCCGGTTACCGGGAGGACTACCGGGCCTACTACGAGCGGCACGCCGAGCCGGACAGTCCGCCGATGCGCGGCGCGGACCCGGCGGTCGTGCTGGTGCCGGGCGTCGGCATGTTCAGCTTCGGCCGCGACAAGCAGACCGCGCGGGTGGCCGGCGAGTTCTACGTGAACGCGATCAACGTGATGCGGGGCGCCGAGTCGGTCTCTCGGTACGCGCCGATCGAGGAGCGCGAGAAGTTCCGCATCGAGTACTGGGCTTTGGAAGAGGCCAAGCTCCAGCGCATGCCGAAGCCCAAGCCTCTGGCCACCCGCGTCGCGCTCGTCACCGGTGGTGGTTCGGGCATCGGCAGGGCGGTGGCCGTGCGGCTGGCAGCCGAGGGCGCGTGCGTCGTGGTCGCCGACCGGGACGGCGACGCCGCACGTGAGGTCGCTTCCGGGATCGGTTCTGCGGACGTGGCGGTACCGGTGACGGTCGACGTCACCGACGCCGAGGGCATCGCCGAGGCGTTCCGCGCGGCCTCACTGGCGTTCGGCGGCGTCGACCTGGTGGTCAACAACGCCGGCCTGTCGATCTCCAAACCTCTCGCGGAGACGACCGAGGCCGACTGGGACCTGCAGCACGACGTGATGGCCAAGGGCTCGTTCCTGGTGTCGCAGCAGGCGGCGAAGGTCATGCGCGCACAGGGCATGGGCGGCGACATCGTCTACATCTCCAGCAAGAACGCGGTGTTCGCCGGCCCGAACAACGTCGCGTACGGCGCCGCGAAGGCGAACCAGGCCCACCAGGTGCGGCTGCTGGCGGCCGAACTGGGCGGCGACGGCATCCGCGTCAACGGCATCAACCCGGACGGCGTCGTCCGCGGCTCCGGCATCTTCGCCGGCGGCTGGGGCGCCCAGCGCGCCGCGGTCTACGGCGTCCCGGAGGACGAACTCGGCGCGTTCTACGCCCAGCGGACCCTGCTCAAGCGCGAGGTGCTGCCCGAGCACGTGGCGGCGGCGGTGTTCGTCTTGACGGCAGGCGACCTGTCGCTCACGACCGGCCTGCACGTGCCGGTCGACGCGGGTGTCGCGGCTGCGTTCCTGCGATGACAGCGGTAGCGGCCGTCGACCTCGGCGCGTCCAGCGGCCGAGTGGTGCGCGGGACCGTCACCGATGGCAACGTTCACATCGAGGAGGTGCACCGGTTCGCCAACGGGCCGGTGCACCACGGCGGTTCCCTGCACTGGAACGTGCGAGGACTGCACCGCGAGGTCCTGAAAGGACTGCGGCTCGCCGGTGAGGTCTCCAGCATCGGCATCGACAGCTGGGCGGTCGACTACGGCCTGCTGGACTCAGAGGGCGAGCTGCTGGCCGACCCGTTCTGCTACCGCGACTCCCGCACCGACGGCATCACCCCGGCCGACGGTTTGTACGCGGTCAACGGGCTGCAGTTCCAGCCGTTCAACACGATGTTCCAGCTGATGGCCGAACCGCTGCTCCCCCAGGCCTCCCAGCTCCTGCTCGTGCCGGACCTGATCTCCTACTGGCTCACCGGCGAGCGCGGCGCCGAGTACACCAACGCCACCACGACCGGCCTGATCGACGTCCGAACAGGACAGTGGTCGCCCGAGCTGACCCGCGACCTGCCAGGCCTGCTTCCCGCGCTGCGGCATCCCGGCGATCCGGCAGGTGTTTTCGAGGGTGTACCGGTCACGGCGGTCGGGTCGCACGACACCGCGTCCGCTGTCGTCGCCGTACCCGCCTCGAACGACCGGTTCGCCTACATCTCGTGCGGCACCTGGTCGTTGGTCGGCGTCGAACTGTCCGAGCCCGTGCTCACCGAGGAGTCCAGGGCGGCGAACTTCACCAACGAGGGCGGTGTGGACGGCACGATCCGCTACCTCCGCAACGTGATGGGCCTGTGGCTGCTGCAGGAGTGCCTGCGGAGGTGGAACGCCGACCTGGAGCCGTTGCTGCGCGAGGCCGCGACGGCGACCGGTTCGGTGTTCGACCCCAACGACCCGGTGTTCCTGCCGCCCGGTGACATGCCAGCCAGGATCGAGCGCTGGTGCGGGAAGAGCATGTCGAGACCGGAGATCGTGCGGTCCATCTTGGACAGTCTGGCACTCGCCCACCGGGACGCCGTCGTGGACGCGCAGCGGTTGTCCGGCAAGGAGGTCGAGGTCGTGCACGTCGTGGGTGGTGGTTCGCAGAACGAGTTGCTGTGCCAGCTCACCGCGGATGCGTGCGGGCTGCCCGTGGTCGCCGGGCCCGCCGAGGCGACGGCGTTGGGCAACGTGCTGGTGCAGGCGCGTGCCGTGGGCGCGGCCCACGGCACTCTCACCGACCTCAGGGAACTGGTGCGCAAGTCGCAGCCCTTGAAGCGTTACCTGCCTCGCTGAACCCGCGGGCGGATCCGGCCGGTGCGCGACGCCTGCCGCAGCAGCACCGCGGTGGCCGCAGCGCAGACCAGCAACGCGAACAAGCTGGCCTCCGGGCCGAACGTGCCGCCGGTGAGCACGGACGGGCCGGACAGGGTGGTCCGCAGCAACCCGTTCGGCACGTCGTCCGACCCGGACACCGCGATGCCGAAGAGTCCGGCGTGGGTGAAGTTCCACGCGAAGTGCAGGCCGATCGGGAACCACAGCGAGCGCGTCAGCACGTACGCCGAGGCCAGCATCGCGCCGCCGGTGAGACCGATCGCCAGCGCTCCCCACAACGTGGCGTTGACGTTGACCAGGTGCGTCGCGCCGAACAGCAACGACGACACGACCAGCGAGATCACCGTGCCCGCCCGCTCCTCCAGGATGCGGAAGAGCACGCCGCGGAACAGCACCTCCTCCATGGTCGCCACGCTGAACATCATCCCCGCGAGGCCCAGGGCGCCGAAGAACGAACCCCACGACAGTCCGTCGAGGCCGCCGAACACCACGATCAGCAGCATCAGGGCGCAGAACAACGCGAACCCGAGCAGCGCGCCGCGCAGCAGTCCGGGCCACCGGTTGCGCGCCGCCAGTTCGGGCAGGTCGTCCCGCTGCTCGACCTTGCGGGAAAGCCAGCGGTAGCAGGCGATTCCGGCGACGGCGAGCCCGATCCCCACCGGGAGCGCTAGCAGCGGGAGCGGGGCGACGAGGGTGTCGATCCCGACGACCGCCAGCATCACGGCGAACAGCGAGACGAACAGCACCGGGAACCTGAACCTGCGCAACCGGCCCGGTGCGGGCTCGGCGGTCGAACGGCTGTCCTCGGGGAAAGCACTGGGCTCCATGGCTCCGACTTCCTGAGTGGTTTGCGGGACAACGCAAACGCTAGGCAGCGGAGCCGTTCGGGGAATCCCGCTGGAGTGGACAGCCGCGAGTAGCTCTCACGGGGGACAGCGTCACTCCTCGGCGGGCATCGCCACCAGGCTCACCATCCGGCGCATGCGGCCGGCGCCCGGTGAACGACCGGTCCGCGCCGTGACCGCCGCCCGCAGTTCGGCCAGCAGTTCCGCGTGCTCGTCGGCGGTCAGCCACAGCGCGGCCTGCTGGTACGTCACGCCGTCGGCCGCGGGATCGGCCGGTTCGCGCGCGAGGTACTGGCCGAAGTCCGCCAGGAGGCTGCCGGTGAACGCGGTGAACGCGCGCCGGTGGTCCTCGGGGGACATGGCCTCGTCTAGCCGCGCGCGGTCCCAGTGCAGGCGGTAGGTGCGTTCCACGATGCCCCGCACCCGCTTCTCCTCCGTCACCTCCAGCACCCCGGCGTCGGCGAGGACGGCGACGTGCCGGTACATCGTCGCCGGCGCGATCTCCGGCAGGCGTTCGCGCAGCCGGCTGGTCGTGCTGGGGTGCCCGTCGAGCAGCGCCTGCACGATGCGCAGCCGGACGGGGTGCAGCAGGAGGTCCGAGGCGGCCATGGCGCCCACGTTCTCATCAGTGATACTGTTCTCAAAACTGATAACAGTGAGGAGCGATCGTGATCGACCGCCACCCGCGCACCGAGATCTCGTTCAACGTCAACGGACACACCCTGCACGGCACGCTCACCCTGCCTCCGGGACCGGGTCCGCACCCCGCGGCGCTGTGCTTACCGGGGTCGGGGCGCGTCGACCGCGACTCCAACGCCGGACGCCTGCGCATGGACCTGGGCGTTCCGCTCGCACAAACCCTTGCGGCGGCGGGGATCGCTTCCCTGCGGTATGACCGGCGCGGGGTGGGCGCCTCCCCCGGCGACTGGCGGGAGGCGGGGTTCCTGGACAACCGCGCCGACGCGGCGGCGATCTTCAACGCGTTGCGCGACAGGCCGGAGATCAGGTCTGAGGCCGTCGGCGTGATCGGACACAGCGAAGGCGCCGTCCACGCGATGTGGCTCGGGGCCCACGAACACCCGGCCGCTGTCGTCCTGCTCGCCGGCTACGCCCGGTCCGGCAAGGAAGCCGTGCTCTGGCAGGCCTCACGGGTCGCGGGCACGCTGCCCGGGCCGATCCGGCTGATCACGCCGTTGCTGGGCCGGATCGGTGCACGGCAGCTGGCCGCGGTGGAGGCGACGACCACGGACGTGGCCCGCGTCGGCGGCATGAAGGTCAACGCCCGCTGGTGGCGCGAGCAGCTGGTCCACGACCCCCGCGCCGACCTGCCCGGCATCACCGCGCCGGTCCTGGCGATCACCGGCGAGAAGGACCTCCAGGTCTCCGCGGACGACCTGGAGGTCATCGCCTCCCTCGTGCCCGGCGCGGACGTCCGCCGGGTGCCCGATCTGACGCACCTGCTGCGGCGCGACTCCCAGGCCCCGGCGCTGACGTCCTACGGTCGTCTGCTGCGTCAGCCGGTGGATGCCGGCCTGCTCACCGAGGTGGCGTCGTGGCTGGCTCCGCGGCTTTCCGCCCGTTGAACGTCCACCGGCCGTGCGGCACCTTCACCGCACCGGAACCGGGCACGTGCACCTCGGCGGTCGACCCCACCGGCACCTCGACGGTCAGCCTCAGCACACCGTCGACCTTCGCCCACGCCACGCTGATCCGTCCGCGCACGCTCTCGAACTCGAAGCTGGCCCAGGACACCGAGCTGAGCGGCTTGACCGTGAACGTCCTGTAGCCCGCGTCGCCCGGACGAAGTCCCGCGACGTGCTCGTACAGCCACTGCACGAGCGTGCCCTTGAAGTAGTGGTTGCGCGACCGGGTGCCGGTGTCCCACATCTCCCACATGGTCTCGGCGCCGTTCGAGAACCAGTGGCCCCAGCTCGGGTACGACCGCTCGGTGGCCATGGCGTGCGCCACGTCGGCGTGACCGTTGTCCCCCAACGCCTGCAGCAGCACGCTGGCGCCGAGACACCCGACGTTGACGTGGTTGCCGTTGGCGCGGACCTCGGCGGCCAACCGGTCGGCGACGGCCTGGACCGAGCCCGCGGGCACCATGCCGAACGCCAGCGGCACGGCGTTCGACGTCTGCCGGTAATCGGGATCGCGCGAGGTGCGGTAGTAGCCGTCGAGGAACGTCTCGTTGAACCTGGCCAGCAGACCGGCGGCGACCTCGCGGTAGCGCGGAACGGGTGTGCCGATCACGTCACCGAGCTCGGCGGTGTGCAGCAACGCGCGGTAGAGGTACGCGGTCGCGGTGAGCCGGGTGTCCTCGGGCGGGATGCCGCCGGAGTTCGGAGGCAGGAAGTCGCCGAGCGCGGTCACCGCGAGGCCGTCGCGCAGCCTGGCGATCTCCCAGTCCAGGTAACGGGTGAGCACGGGCCAGTGCTGCGCGGGCAGGCGGTCGTCGCCGTAGATCCGGTACATCTCCCGCAGCACGAACGGGTACACGGTCGTCCACTCGGGAGCGGGCGCGAGTTCGCGGTAGCCCCAGCCGCCGCTCGGCACGATCACCGGAAGCTGGCCGGCGGTGTCCTGGCTGTCCGCGAGGTCGCCGAGCCACTTGGTGAAGAACTTCGCCATGCCGAACTCGGCGAGCATCGACGGCGCGCCGACCTGCGCGTCTCCGGTCCAGCCGTTCTTCTCGTAGGTCGGGGTGTCGGTGGGGATGCCGTGCAGGTTGTTGGCGACGGTCCGGCGCATCGCGGCGTCGTACTGCTCGAACAACGGCTCTGAGCAGCGGAACGTGCTGACCTTCGGGACGTCCGAGTGCACCAGGCGGCCGACCAGCTTCGGGGCGGAGCTGAGCCCCGTGACCTCGACGTACCGGAAGCCCTTGTAGGAGAACTTCGGCTCCCACGTCTCCGTGCCGCCGGCGCAGACGTACTCGTCGAGCTGGATGCGGCCGCCGCTGACGTGGCCGTTCTCCATGTGAACGCTGCCATCGGAGTTCAGCGTCTCGCCGTGCTTGAGCCGCACGACCGTACCCGCGGGAGCGTTCGCCGTGAGCTGCGTCCAGCCGGACATCGTGCGGCCCATGTCGGCGACGAACACGCCGGGCTTGTGCACGCTCACAGTCGGCGTGACCGACTCGATCACGCGGATCGGTTCGTGCTCCTGCGCCTTGAGCGTGCCCTTCGGAGCGGGCCGCACGGTCGTGAGCTGCCACTTGCCGTCGTCGAAACCGGGCCTCGTCCAGTCACGCGGGGCGAGGCGGGCGTCGTAGGTCTCGCCGGTGTACTGCGAGTTGGAGAGCGTCGGGCCGTCGGTGAGGCGCCACTGCTCGTCGGACGTGATGGTCGTGCGCGTGCCGTCCGGGTGGTCGATCTCCAGCTGTGCCAGCAGCTTCGGCTCGTCGTGCCACGGCGGGCGCTCCCACCGCCACACGTTCGGCGTCTTCATGCCGTAGAAGCCGCGGCCCAGCGTCACGCCGATCGCGTTGCGGCCCGCGCGGACCAGGCCCGTGACGTCTTGCGTCGCGTACAGGACGGTGTTGTCGTAGTCGGTGAAGCCGGGATCGAGCACGCGGTCACCGACGCGGCGGCCGTTGATCTCGGTCTCGTGGTACGCGAGGCCGCTGACGTACAGCCGGGCGCGCTTCACCGGCTTGTGCAGCGCGAACTCCCTGCGCAGCAACGGCGCGGGCTGCTCCTTCACCGTCACGTTCGCGCCCCACGGACCCTGGCCGTACGGGTCGAGCACGGTCGCCGGGGTCCACGCCGAGTCGTCGAAGTCGGGCGTCTGCCAACCGGGTTGCTCGGTGTCGGCCACCTTCCAGCCGGGACCGGTGACGAGCTCGCGCTGTCCGTCGGCCAGGTCCACGAGCAGGCGCAGCAGGAGTCCCGCCGGACCGGCCGACCGGTTCGTGGCGCGGGCGGCCAGCACGATCCGCCTGCCCGCCAGGCGGGTCACGTCCGCGCGTTGCCCGACCTTCCAGATGTCGACCTGTTCCGGCACGTGCGCGACCTCGGACCCGTTGACGTACAACGTGAAGTCGTCGTCCGCGGTCGCGACGAGCCTGGCGCGCACGGCGTCCGCGGGCAGGTCGAGCGAGGCGCGGAACCACCGGCTCTCGACCGGCGTCGTGGCCGACCAGATCCACCGCGCGCCGGTGAAGTCGATCGACGTGTCCGCGGCGCCGATCCAGCGCGCCTGCCACGGCGTGCCGAGCAACGCCGTCTCCCACCAGCGCGTCTCGCTCCAGGCCGAGGGCCGACCGGCGCCGTCCCACACCCGCACGCGCCAGTGGTAGCGCGTGCGGGGTTGGAGCGCCTTGCCGCCGAACGCGATTCCCGTCGTGCGGTCCGAGCCGACCTTGCCGGACTGCCACACGTCCGCACGGCCCGGCACGGTGCCGACCTCGACCTGGTAGGCGGTCTGCCGCGCCCCGGTGCCGCCCGCCTCCAGCACCCAGGCGAGCCGGGGTGCCGTGACGTCGGTGCCCAGCAACGTCTCCGCGTACTCGACGGTCGTGCGCACGACCCGCATGCCTGCAGCCTTCTCGGGCGGTTCGGCGTGCGCCACCCCGACCGGGAGCGCCGTCGCGGACAGCCCGACGGCCGATGTCCTGAGGAACTCACGTCTGCGCACGTCGTCTCCACCTTCGTCGCTGGATGAAACGTTTCAATCGCTGCGGCGAGGCTCAGGGTGTTGGGTTGCGACCAGACGTGTCAAGGCAGACGACAACAGGCTGTCCGCAATCGGACAGCCTGTTGAATCGTTTAAATATCAACCGGTGGTGCAGGTGCTCCCGTTCAGGGTGAACGAGCCCGGTGCCGGGTTCGACCCGCTGTACGTGCCGTTGAACCCGATGTTCGTGGACGCGTTCGGGGCGAGAGAGCCGTTCCAGCTCAGGTTCGTCGCAGTGACCGCCGCGCCGGACTGGGCGAACGTCGCTCCCCAGCCGGGCAGGGTCACGCGCTGACCGTTGGCGTAGCTGAAGGCCAGCGTCCAGCCGTTGAGCGCGCTGGTGCCCGTGTTGGTGATGGTGACGCTGGCCGTGAAACCGTTGCCACCGCCCCAGTTCTGGGCGGAGTAGCCGACCTTGCAGGCGCCGGTGCCACCGCCGGTGCCGGTCGTGGCCGACACGATCCCGGAGGTCGCCGACACGTTGCCGGCGGCGTCCTTCGCCCGCACCTGGTACCGGTAGGTGGTCGACGGCGTCAGGCCGCTGTCGGTGAACGAGTTCGTCGCCGCCGAACCGACCTGGGCGAACGAGCCGCTGCCGACGGCGCGGAGCACGTCGTAGCCCGTGACGCCGACGTTGTCGGTCGAGGCCGTCCAGTTCAGCGTCAGCCCGCTCGACGTCACGCCCGAGGCCGTCGGCGTGCCCGGAGTGGAGGGTGCCACGGTGTCGGCCGGGCCGCCACCGCCGTAGATGGTCGCCTCCTTCGAGGTCTGCCGGACACCGTTGGCGCCGTTGAGGAGCCTCTCGCCCCACGACGTCAGGCTCGCCGGGTTGAACGAGTTGACCATGTCGAGATAACCGACGTCGCTGCTGTTGCCGCTCCACGACCAGCCGAGGTACCCGAGACCGCGGGCCTGCGCCTGGGCCATGATCGTGTCCTCGTCGGGGTCGCCGTCGCTGTGGTTGTGCCCGAACTCCCCCACCACCAGCGGCAGACCGGCGGTGCGGAACGCGTCGAAGTACGCGTTGACCTTGTCCGCTGTGTTGTAGACGCCGTACATGTGGATGGAGAACACGGTGTTGCGCTGCGGGTCCGCGTTCAGCACGGAGGCCGCGTTGTCGCGCATGATGTTGCCCCAGTCCTGGCCCCACATGGGCGCGTCGGCCATCAGCAGGTGCTGCAGGCCCGCACCGCGCAGGCGGCTGATCGCGCTGCTCGTGGCACTCGCCCACGTCGCGCTCACCTGGGCGTTGTTGCCGAACGGCTCGTTGCCCAGGTTGATGACGACGTAGTTCTCCTGGCCCTTCAACGCACTCGCGACGCCGATCCAGTACGTCGCCGCCTGGTCCAGGGTCGCGGCGCCGCTCTGCTCGCCGTAGCCGGTGGTGTCGTGCACCTCCAGCACGCAGATCAGCTTGGACTGCTTGCACAGCGAGATCACGCTCGACACCTCGGACGCCGGTGTCGGACCCCAGCGCTGGCCGCTGCCGAGCACGACGCGAACGGTGTTGGCGCCGAAGGACTTGATGTCCGCGAACGCCCTCGTCTGCGACTGGTACCAGACGTGCGCGTGGTTCACGCCGCGCATCACGAACGGCGTGCCGTTGGCCTCGACGACCTGCGTGCCGTCGACCCGCAGGCCCACCGCCGCCGGTTGCGAGCCCAGAGCCGTGACCACGGCCGGGTACCAGCGACTCTCGATCTTCTGGATGCCCGTGGAGCTGGTGGGGTGCACGCCGTCGGTCGTGTCGGCCGCGGTGTCGAACCCCGTCCACTGGTCCACCACGGTGATCGGTGACGCCGTTGTGCTGTTCGCCCTCGCCCAGCCGGGGATCGCGGCGTTCAGGTCGACGACCCGTTGCGCGCACGCCGAGCAGTTGGCGGGGGTCATCGGGATGATCTGCGCGACGACCAGCTTGATCGCGGGGTTGCTCGCCCGCATCTGGCCGAGCATCGTGGTGTAGGCGCTCAGGATCGTGCTCGCCGGGATGTTGTTCCAGACGTCGTTGGTGCCGAGGTGCATCAGCACGACGTCCGGACGCGCCGACGACAGCCAGCCCGGCAACTGGTTGTCCCGCACGATGTTCGTGGCCAGGATCCCGCCGTGGCCCTCGTTCTCCCCGTCGTAGGCGAACCCGCAGCCGGGCGCCGACAGGGATCCGACGAAGTCGACGGTGTGGCCGGTGTCCTGCAGGTGCTTCGCCAGCAACGCCCGCCAGCACCCCGGCGACCCGGTGATGGAGTCACCGAGCGCCATTATTCGCGGTGTGGCCGCGACGGCCGTGGTGGGAGCGATGACCACGCAGGCCGCCAGCAGCAGACCGGTCACCACCGCTCGGAGCATTCGCAAGGTCACGACGACCTCCTGGGAAAGGGTTGACTGAGGTTCTGGGAGCGCTCCCAGAACCGGACCTTAGCCAGCCGATGACCCGACGATACCGCCGAGTGGCCCACCGCTCCCACCTGTCCGATGCGGACAACCGGCTGACGTCGCGATGTCCTGCGGGACAAGCCTCACACGCCCCGGACCGCGTTCGACCCGTTCGACGCCCGAGTGTCGAACGTTCGATGGGAAAACGCTTTCCACATTGCACGGCACCAAGTCTTGCGCCGGGCGGGGCGGACGGTTCATCGTAGCTCCGTGGATCTGCGACGAAGCGTTCTGCTCCCGTTGGTGGTCATCGCACTTCTCGCCGGACAACCGCCTGCCTCCGCGCGGCCCCGGGGCGAACGGCTCGACCGCGGGCTCGTCGCGGTCACCACCTCCTCCGGCGCGTACCTGAGCTGGCGTCTGCTCGGCCACGAGGCCACCGGCGCGACCGCGACCGGTCTGAAGGGGCCCGACTTCGCGGTCTACCGCGACGGGAAACGCATCGCGACCGTCACCGACAGCACCACGTACGCCGATCCGGACGCGAGGCCCGGCGCGCGGTACCAGGTGGCGCCCGTCGTGCACGGGGTGGCGCTGGGCCGCAGCAGGGCGGTGACGGCCTGGGCCGGGTCGCACCACGACCTCCCGCTGCGCAAGCCGGCGGACGGCGTGACGCCCGCCGGTGAGAGCTACACCTACTCCGCCAACGACGTCAGCGTCGGCGACGTGGACGGCGACGGGCGGTTCGAGTACGTCGTGAAGTGGGATCCCAGCAACTCCAAGGACGTCTCGCAGGTCGGTTACACCGGGCCGGTCTACCTCGACACGTACCGCTTCGACGGCACGTTGCTGCACCGCATCGACCTGGGCGTGAACATCAGGGCGGGCGCGCACTACACCCAGTTCCCCGTCTACGACTTCGACGGCGACGGCCGGGCCGAGATCATGGTGAAGACGGCGCCGGGCACCCGCGACGGGCGGGGCCGGTACGTCACGATGCCGCGCGAGGACGTCCGCGCGGGCTACGCGCACACCGACGACTACCGGCTGAGCGCCGAGGGCTACCGCGAACACCTGATCGACGTGTTCCGCGGCTGGCACGCCCATCCCGAGGTCGTCGCCGGACGGTGGCCCGCGACGCTGGAACAGGCGCTCGGCCTCGAACCCCGCTACGCCTACCCGTTGTCCGAAGTGGACGCTGCCGCGCTGGCCGACCACTTCATCGACGTCTACGCGCCGTCCCGCAGCGCCAACAACAGGTTGCGCCAGTTCGCCGGGTTCGTCGTCGACGGTCCCGAGTACCTGACGGTCTTCGACGGCGCGACGGGACGCGAGCTGCGGACCGTGCGCTACGAACCGGGTCGCGGCGACGACGGGTTGATGTGGGGCGACTACGCCATGAGTCGCATCGAACCCGGCAACCGCGTGGACAGGTTCCTCTCCGGAGTCGCCTACCTGGACGGGAAACGGCCGTCCGCGATCTTCGCGCGCGGCTACTACACCCGCTCGACCGTCGCCGCGTACGACTGGAACGGCCGCGACCTCACGAAGAGGTGGCTCGCCGACAGCGGCTGGGTGCCGATGACGAACCCGTTCCGCGACACCCCGCACGGCCGTGACGGCACGAGCCCGACGCACGCGAAGCTCACCACGCAGGGCGCGCACTCGTTGAGCGTGGCCGACGTCGACGGCGACGGCCGGCAGGAGATCGTCTACGGCGGCGCGACGCTCGACGACGACGGGTCGCTGAAGTACAGCTCGACCGGCGTGCTGCCCCCGGCCAGTGCCGATCCCGGTGCGACCGCACGGATCGGCCACGGCGACGCGATGCACGTCACCGACGTCGACCCGGACCGTCCGGGCCTTGAGATCCACATGGTGCACGAGGGAGCGCGCTCGGCCCCGTACGGCTACACGGTGCGGGACGCGCGGTCCGGCGAGGTCCTCTACGGCGCCTACTCCGGCCTGGACACCGGCCGCGGCATGATCGGGGACGTCCGCCCGGACGTGCGCGGCATCGAGACGTGGGCGTCGATGCCGAGCGGCTCGGACTCGTCCGGCATCTGGAGCGCGGACGGCCGCCGGCTCGACACCCGCTCCCCCGGCACGAACGCGAGCATCCGCTGGGCGGGCGACCTGACCACGCAGATCGTCGGCGGTGCCCAGGACGTGACGCCGACCATCGACGACTGGCAGCGCGGCACCCTGCTCACCGCGACCGGCACGCGGACCAACAACGGCACCAAGGGAAACCCGTCGCTCGTGGCCGACGTCCTCGGCGACTGGCGCGAGGAACTGCTGGTGCGCACGCAGGACAGCACCGCGCTGCGGTTCTACCTCAGCACCGAGCCGACCGCGCACAAGATGTACACGCTCATGCACGACCGCCAGTACCGGGTCGAGGTCGCCCGCCAGCAGACGACCTACAACCAGCCGTCCTACCCGGGCTTCTACCTGGCCTCGGACACGGACTGGTCGCGCGTGCCCCTGCCGTCCCGCCGCTGAGTCGTGTGAAGATCGCAGGGACCGCTCTAGTGAGGAGACCGCGTGCCCGTCGTCGACATGCCCGAGGAAGACCTGCTCCTGCACCGCGTCACGACGCCGGAACCGGACGACCTCGACTCGTGGTGGGCGGCACGGCTCGCGGAGACCTCGGAGGCGGCCGTGCCACCCGTTCTGACGCCGCACGAACCGGACCTCTACCAGCCGCTGTCGGTGTACGACGTGGAGTTCTCCGGCGCGCACGGCCACCGCGTCCGCGGCTGGTACCTGCGCCCGCCCGGCGAGTCGTTGCCCGTGGTGGTGACCTACATCGGCTACGGCGGCGGCCGGGGCGTGCCGGCCCAGCACACGCTGCTGCCGAGCCTGGGCTACGCGAACTTCGTGATGGACAGCAGGGCCCAGGGCGGCCGGTGGTCCGTGGGCGCCACCGCCGACGTGGGAGCGGGCACGGGCCCCGAGCACCCCGGCGTGATGACCAGGGGCATCTCCAGCCCGGAGGGCTACTACTACACGCGGCTGTTCCTCGACGCCGCCCGCGCCGTGGACGTCGCCGCCGAACTGCCCGGAGCGGACCCCGCCCGCGTCGCCGTGACCGGCGGCAGCCAGGGCGGGGCGCTGGCGCTGGCCGCGGCGGCGTTGCGGCCGGAGCAGGTGAAGGTGTGCCACTCGGACGTGCCGTTCCTCTGCGACCTGCACCGCGCCATCCGCATCGGGGGCACCCCGCCCTACACGGAGATCAGCGACTTCCTGGCGCAGCACGACGCCCTCGTGCCCACAGCGCTGAACACCCTGCGGTACGTCGACTGCGCGTTGCTGGCGCGGCGGATCACCGCGCCGACGTTGTTCAGCGTCGGGCTGATGGACGAGACGTGCCCACCGTCCACCGTGTACGCCGCGTACCACGAGGTCCGCGCGCCCAAGGAGATCACGGTGTCGCCGTTCGGCAAGCACACCACGCCCACCAGCCACCTGGAGACGCAGCTCCGTCACTTCCGCAGGCACCTCTAGGGCGTCGCGAAGCTCGCGTGCGGAGGCTGGTTGTACGCCGTGTTCTGGAACGCCACGGCCAGCCGGTACTGCCGGTCCTGCAACAACGACACCCGCCGGATGTCCGTCGTCTCGGTGGTCGAGTAGATCCGCAGCGCCCGGTTGTCCGTGGTCCGCCAGATCACCTCCTCGCGCCAGTCGCCGTAGATGTCCGCGGACAGCGCCGGCGTCGACTTGGTGCCGTTGTTGGACGCCACGCCCGAGCCGGTGAGCAGGCGCGTGTCGCCGTTGGGGCCGTACTTGTCGATGGTGGTGCCGTTGAGCAGCTCGCGCTGAGCGTCGCCGTCCCACCAGATCACGAAGTTCGTCGAACCCGGCTTGCGCGCGGACACCTGGGCGCCCGTGGTGGCGCTGCGCAGGCCTGCGACGGAGGACGACCACGCCTCGGCTCCGGGGTTGCCCGCCCAGATGTCGGCGGCCACTCCCCTGCCGTTGTCGCAGCCGCACGAGGGCGCGCTCCACAGGATCTGGCCGGTGCGCGCGTCGCCCATCCAGTGGGTGACGTCGGTGGTCGACTCGGACGGTTTGAAGACCTCCAGGCCCGCGCGGGACGGGATGAAGTCGCCCACGTGCAGCGCGTCGCCGTGGCGGGTGCCGTTCTGCCACAGGCCGCGGCCGTTGTCGTCGATCGCCATCGAGCCGTAGACGATCTCGTCACGGCCGTCGGCGTCCACGTCGGCCACCGACAGCTGGTGGTTGCCCTTGCCCTCCCAGGCCGAGCGGTTCGACTGGGTGGCTGAGTCGAACGTCCAGCGCTGGGTGAGCTGGCCGTTCCTGAAGTCCCACACCGAGATCACGCTGCGGGTGTAGTAGCCGCGCGCCATGACGATGCTCGGCCGTGAACCGTCCACATAGGCCGTTCCCGCGAGGAACCTGTCGACGCGGTTGCCGTAGCTGTCGCCCCACGACGACACGGTGCCGCGCGGGGGCACGTAGTTCTCCGTGTCGAGCACCGCGCCGTCCGTGCCGCGGAACACCGACAGGTACTCGGAGCCCGCGAGGACGTAGCCGCTGCTGTTGCGGTGGTCGGCGCTCGCGTTGCCGATCACCTGGCCGGTGCCCGACCTCGTGCCGTCGGCGGTCTTCACGGCGACCTCGGCGCGGCCGTCACCGTCGTAGTCGAACACCTGGAACTGGGTGTAGTGCGCGCCGGCGCGGATGTTGCGGCCGAGGTCTATGCGCCACAACCTGGTGCCGTTCAGCTTGTACGCGTCGAGGTAGACGTTGCCGGTGTAGCCGGACTGCGAGTTGTCCTTGGCGTTGGTGGGATCCCACTTCAGCACCAGGTCCTGCTCGCCGTCGCCGTCGAGGTCGCCGACCGACACGTCGTTCGCCACGTAGGTGTACGACTCGCCGGACGGGGTCGTTCCGCCGGAGGGGATCTGCAGGGGGACGTCCCTGCTCGTCGCGAGGGTGCCGACGGACCGCGTGGCCGCCGCCGGTTCCACGCCTCCTGCCAGCGGTCGCACCGAGTAGGTCGCGGTCGCCGGAGCGCCCTCGTCGAGGTAGCTCGTGGCCGTGGTCAGCGGTGCGCGGTTGACCCGCACTCCGTCGCGGTAGACGTGGAACGCCACGTCCGCCGCGTCCGAGCCGAGCAGCTGCCACGACACGAAGTTGCCGCGCTCCGACCGGATGCTGACGAGCCCGCGTTCCGGCGCCTCGTCCGCCAAGGCCGGAACACCGCTCGCGGTCAACACGACCACGAGCAACGCAGACAGTGAATTGAAACGTTTCATACGAGAAACGCTAGCGTCGAACGAATCGAACGACGCTCCGGCGATTTTCTTCGACTCGAATTCGATCAGTAGACGTCGAGCCGTCCGCACATGCCGAACCGCTGCGGCCCTTCCGCCTGCGTCACATGGATGTCCGCGTCGTCCAGGTGCCCGATGTCCCCTTCCCGCAACCGGTTCAGGTGCTCACCGGTGCGTTCCGCCGACGTCAGCGCGCCGTTGCGCCAGCGCTTCTCCCAGTCGTCCAGCGAATCGCGCTTCAACCGTGCCGCGGCGCGGTAGAACTCACGCAGGTCACCGGAACGCCGCAACTCCAGAAAGCCTTCGAGGGCGAGATCTCTGCGTTTCCGCGCCGATTCCTCGTCACCGGCCTGAGAAGCGGACAGGTACTTCTCGTCGTCGGCCAGCACCTCGGCGGGAAAGGTGAACACCGCGTCGCCCGCCTCGGGCAGGCCGCTGTTCTGCATGATGACGATGATCCGCAGGTCGCCGTCGTTGACCAGGCGGTGGATCGTGCCGGGCGTGAACCAGGCGACGGTGCCCTCGCGCAACGGCGTCTCGGCGAACCCGCGCGGCGTCAGGGTCTGGACGCTGCCCTGCCCGCCGATCACGTAGTAGCACTCCGAGCAGGCGAGGTGGACGTGCGGCGAACCACCGCACACCCCGTCGACGGACGGCCAGTCGTACACGCGCAGGCCGGAAATGCCCACCCCGCCCGGGAACGGCGTCACCACGGATGTTCCTCCACATAGGATTCCAGTTGGTCGCGAGTCCACTCACCGTTACCGATCACCAGCCGGTACCGCAACCGCAGGTCTTCCCCCGCCGGCAGTTCCACCGTCTCGTGGAAGGCGAACGAGGGGTTGACCGCCGCGAACGGGGTGCTGCGCACGAACCAGTGGGTGCCCTTGTTGTCCGGGTGGTCCACGAACAGCAGCGTCGAGGAGCGGTCCACCTCGTCGTGCCGCCCGATGAACGCCAGCCACCGCGCGGCCTCACCCATCATCTCCTGCCCGGAGCCTCCATCAGCGGCCATGACCGTGCCGTCGGTGAAAGATCGCGGTCCACGCCAGAAGAAGCCGGTGTACCCCGCGAGCTCACGCCCGTTGGTCGTCGGGCTGCCGAACACCAGCGGTTCCGAACGCAGGTTGGTCAGGGTCGTCGCGAACTCCAGCGTCCACGAGTCGTCCTCCACGTCCACGGTGAACGACCGGGTCTCCCCGACCCAGCGCTCCCCCGCCTCGGTGAACCACGACAGCCGCTCGTCGATCCGCGTCCCGTCGACCTCGAACTCCTCGTGCCGCATGGTGCCGACGTTCGGCAGCACCACGTAACCCTGGTCGCGCACGTACGTGACGCCGCCCCAGAAGTTCTCGCCCGACACGTCGGTCGCCGTCATCTGCACGCCCTTGTGCCAGCGGTGGTCGTGCGGCCGGAACGCCGTCACCACGTCACCGGCCAGCGAGCGCACCGGGTGGAAGAACGGCTTCGGCCCCTCGAACGCGGGTGTGGACGGCCGGTGCACGTACCGGAAGAGCTCGACGCCGCCCGCCGACACGGCGAGCACCTCGTCGTCCTGCCGCGTGATCACCGGGCGTTCGCCCACGGGGCACCGATCCCTTCCATCGAGGCGTAGAACGGGCTGTCCGGGCCGATCTGACCCGCCTTGACGACGGTGCCGGTGAACGCGGAGGCGTACAGCGCCGCGACGAACTCCATCGTGGTGCGGGTGTCCGCGAGGGAGACCGGCGGCGTGGAGCCGTTGTCCAGCGCGTCCAGGTACGCCGCCACCTGGCACCGGTGGCCGCTCACGATCCCGGTCTGCTCCTCCCTCCACCGCAGCACGACGTCCTCGTGCCCCGGTGCGGGCGTGACCGTCCAATGCGCGTCGGTGTAGCCGTAGAGGTGTTCGACCTCGACCGTCGCACGTTCGAAGTCGAACCGCAGCTCGGAGGTCTCCCGCGGTGACAGCAGCGAGTTCACCACCGACGCGACAGTGCCGTCGGCGAACGTCACCAGTGCCATCGAGACGTCCTCGGTCTGCACGTCGCGCGCCTGCCGCACCGCCACGGCCCGGATCTCCTGCCACGGACCGAGAACCGACAGCAGCAGGTCGAACTGGTGGATGCCGTGGCCCATCGTCGGCCCGCCGCCCTCGCTCTCCCACGTCCCGCGCCACGGCACGTCGAAGTAGGCGTCGCCGCGGTACCAGAGCGTGTCGCACTTCGCGACGAACGACCGGCCGAGCACCCCCTCGGAGACCAGGCGCCGCAACCGGATCGCGGCGGGCCCGAAGCGGTGCTGGAACACCGTCGCGACGCGGCCGGTCGAGCCGCGCTCGGCGGCGATCAGCGCGTCGATCTCGCCCAACGACAACGCCGGCGGCTTCTCCACGAGCACGTGGACGTTCGCCGCCAGGCATTCGAGCGCGAGCGGCACGTGGTGGCTCGGCGGCGTGCACACGTGCACCACGTCGAGGTCCTCCGCCTCCAGCAGGGCGGCGGAAGTGGGGTGCGCGCGCGGCACACCCCACTCCTTGGCGAACGCCGAGGCGCGATCGGCGTCCACGTCCACCACCGCCACCAGCTCGACGCGATCCCCCGCCGACCGCAGCGCCTCGGCGTGGGCCGCCGCGATCGCCCCGGTGCCGACGATGGCCGCGCGCCTCACTTCGCCGCGTCCACTTCGGACTGGACTTCCTTGATGAACGACGCGGCCGCCGCGTCGGGTGTCGTGCGGCCGAACAGCACGTCCTCTGTGTGCCGCTTCAGGATCGTGTCGAGCGTGCTGGCGCCGTTCGGGGTGATCCTCGGCGGGTCGCTGACCGGGACGGTGTCGAGGTACTCCTTGGCCGCCTTGTCGGTGTCCTTGAGCTGACCCGCGATCGCCTCGCGGATCTTCTGGTTGGCGGGCACACCGCGTTCGGTGAGCAGGACCTTGGCCGCCTCCTCGTCGTTGGCGAGGAAGCTGACGAACGCCGCGGCCTCTGCCGGGTACTTCGAGCGCGCGGACACCGACCAGAACATCGACGGCTTGTAGTAGGCGCCGGGTGACGCGCCCTGCGTCTCACCGGGCAGCCGCAGCAGCTTCAGCTTCTGGCCGCTGGCCGCGGTCAGCGCGGTGAGCTGGGTGTTCCACCACAGGCCGAACGCGGCGGTGTTGGTCGCCGTCGCCGACTGGTTCAGCCCGGCCGAGGCCTTCTCGATCGTCACCGACGGCGCCGCGGCCGCGCCGGACTTCGAGAGGTCCAGGATGTACTGCCAGTAGTCGCGCGCGATCTCCTGCGGCAGTACCACCTTGGCGTCCGGGTCGAAGATCGCCTTGCCCTGCTGCCGGGCACGGATGCTCAGCCCGGCCGCGTCGTTGATGCCCGGCGACTGCACGCCGAAGACAGCGCCGCCACCGGCCTTGGACACCTGGTCGCCGATCGCCTTCAGGTCGTTCCACGACCACTTGGTGTCGTCCGGGACGGGGATGTTGTACTTCGCCAGCAGGTCGAGGTTCACCATGATCGAGTACATGCCGAGGCCGACCGGCAGCCCGTACTGCTTGCCGGCGATCGCACCGGTGGCGAGCGCCTTCTGGTCGAAGTTCGCGGTGTCGAGGTGCTTCTTGGCCTCGTTGAGGTCGAGCAACGCGCCGCGCTCGGCGTAGGAGGCGATGTACAGCTCGTCCATCTGCATGATGTCGGGCGCGTCGTTGGCGGCCATGGTGGTGGCGAGGCTGTCCCAGTAGCCGTTCCACTCCTTGAACTCACCCTTGACGGTGATGTTCGGGTGCTTGCGCTGGAACATCTCGATGACCTGCTGCGTGCGCTTGTGCCGGTCGTCGGCGCCCCACCAGGTGAAGCGCAGCGTGACCTTCTCCGTCGTCAGGTCGCCACCCGCGTCGGAACCGGACCCGCACGCCACCAGGGACGCGGTCAGCGACAGCAGCACCGCCCACGCGGCGCCGCGGCGAACACCTCTGAACATGAGCTGTCCTTTCGGCTACTTGCCCCCGGTCGTGGCGATCCCCTTGACGAGGTACCGCTGACCGATCAGGAAGGCGAGGAAGATCGGGACGAGCGACACCACGCTCATCGCGAACTGCGAGCCCCACGACGTGGCGACCGTCGAGTCGACGAACGAGCGCAGGGCGACGGGCACCGTGTACATCTCCGGGTCCGTCAGGTAGATCAGCTGGCTGAAGAAGTCGTTCCACGTCCAGATGAACGTGAAGATCGTCGTGGTGGCGAGCGCCGGCGTCATCAGCGGCAGGATGATCCGCAGGAAGATGCGCGGATGACCGCAGCCATCGATGCGCGCCGCCTCGTCCAGCTCGCGCGGCAGCCCCCGGATGAACTGCACCATCAGGAAGACGAAGAACGCGTCGGTGGCGAGGATCTTCGGCACGATCAGCGGCAGGAACGTGTTGACCCAGCCGATGTTCGAGAACAGCACGTACTGCGGCACGATGATCACGTGGATCGGCAGCATGATCGTGCCGAGCATGATCCCGAACCACCACCGCTTGCCGCTGAACTGCAACCGCGCGAACGCGTAGGCCGCCATCGAGCACGACACGAGGTTGCCGACGATGCAGCCCAGCACCAGGAGGGCCGAGTTCAGCAGGTAGGTGCCGAACGACGGCGTGAGCGCGTTCCAGCCCTCGGAGTAGTTCTCGGTCTGCAGGCTGTCGAGGATCAGGCCGGGGCTGCGGAAGATCTCGTCACCGGGCCGCAGCGAGCTGACGACCATCCACAGCACCGGGTACAGCATCACGAACCCGATGAGGACGAGACCGAGGTGCTTGAGAGGAACGGCCAGCCTTCTAGTCGTCATAGAACACCCAGAACCTGGCCGCCCAGAAGTTGATCGCGGTGAACGCCGCGATGATCAGCAGCAGGAACCACGCCAGCGCCGACGCGTAACCCATGTCGAACCGGCTGAAACCCTGCTGGTACAGGTAGAGCGTGTAGAACATGGTCGAGTCGGACGGCCCTCCCGTGCCGCCGGAGACCACGAACGCCTGCGTGAACGACTGGAACGCGTGGATGATCTGCAGCACCAGGTTGAAGAACAGGATCGGTGACAGCAGCGGCATCGTGATCCGCCGGAACCGCGCCCACCGGCTCGCCCCGTCGATCGCGGCGGCCTCGTAGTAGACCTCGGGGATCTGCCGCAGCCCGGCCAGGAAGATGATCATCGGCGAGCCGAACGTCCACACGTTCAGCACGATCAGCGTCGACAGCGCCGTGTCCGGGTCGGAGATCCAGCCCCTGCCCTCGACGCCGAAGAAGCCGAGCACGCGGTTCACCAGCCCGTCGGTGCCGAAGACCTGCGTCCACAGCACCGCGATCGCCACGCTCGACCCGAGCAGCGACGGCAGGTAGAACGCCGACCGGTAGAACGCGAGCCCGCGCAACCCCCGGTTCAGGAGGACGGCCACCCCCAGCGCGCACGCCAGTTGCAGCGGCACGGACACGAGCACGTAGGTGAACGTGACGCGCAGCGCGTTGTGCAGGCGCTCGTCGCTCAGGACGCGGGCGAAGTTGTCGAGGCCGATGAACCTCGGCGGCTGGATCAGGTTGTACTTCGTGAAGCCCAGCGCGAAGGACGCGAGGACCGGGCCGATCGTGATGAGGAGCAGTCCGGCGAACCAGGGCGCCAGGAACCAGAACGCGGCCCGGTTGTCGCCTTTGCGCACCTGAGCGCCGCCTCGGCGCAGCTGGCGCAGCTCGTCTAGTGCGCTCATCGACCCCCGGCTCCGTTGGCGTGGAAAACGCTTTCCGGAGTCTGCATCGGTGCACCACGAGCGTCAAGCAGGACTGTCGAACGGCGTCGAATATCGTCGAACGGAGGTGTCGAACGCGGTGGTGGCGTTCGACTGGGGTCCTTTGTGGAGTGCGGGAGGGAGGGGCTCAACGGCAGCCTTCGCTGGACTGGAAGGCTGGTGCGAGCCGCCTGTCGCGGGACGAGCACGAGCCACCGCACCCCACGCGGCGGCCACGGGCCGCCACGCTTCCCACCGCCACGCTTCCCACCGCTGCGCGCCCCACCGCCGCGCGCCCACCACCGCCCCGTACCTCACCACCGCCCGCACCTGGCAGGCCACGCCCCGACGTTCACCCCCACCCCGCGCACAGCAGAAGGGCGGCGGCCCCGGGCAGGGGGCCACCGCCCTTCCGTCGTGCGACGAACCCCTACGCGTAGGGGTTGCGCCCGGACAGCCCGCCCACCTTGCACGGGCCGTCCGCCGCGTCACGGCAGACGACGACGCCCATGTAGGTGATCGAGTCGCCGCTGATCGACCACGTCAGGTCGTTGTACGACGAGTAGTCCTCCTTGTCGCAGCCGGAGTAGTCGTACCGGCGCGTCGGAGTGGTGTCGGGGTGCAGCGACCCGTTGTAGAACAGGAAGTACGCGTACACCGGCTTGGCGTCGCAGCCCCAGTCGGACACGAGCAGGTCGATGTTGCGCACCGAGCTGCGGCCTGCCCAGTCGAACGTCGCCCCGGCGTAGCCGTAGCTCGGCCCCGAGTAGATGAACTCCTGCGCGGCGGCGCTCGCCGAAGGGGTGTGGATGACGACGGCCGAGAGCGCGATCGCGGCGGCGGCCGCGGCTCGGCCGGCGAGCTTGAACGAAACCATGGCGGCAGTTAACAACGCTCATGCGCACTCCCCGTAGCTATTGCACGAGAGCGCAAAGCCTCAGCGGGCGAGGAACACCGGCGGCTCCTCCGCTGCCAGGTCGTCGGGTAGCCGCAGGCCCTGCCGGCGCGGCACCAGTTCGGACTGCAGCACGATCGCCGCCGCGCCGATCGCCGGGGCCGAGGCGGCGGACGGGGACAGGCGCACGGAGATCGGGTGGGCGTCGCGGGCGATGAACGCGCTGTCGAGCTCGGCGCGCAGCACGGGCAGGTAGACCGAGCCCGCGATCGCGAAGCTCGGGCCGGTGAGCACCAGCACCTCCAGGTCCAGCACGTTCGCGAGGGTGCGGGCCGAGGCGGCGACGTAACGGGCGGAGCGTTCCAGCAACGCCACCGCGCGCGTGTTGCCCTGGCGGGCCGCTCTGCTGATGGCCGCGAAGTCCGCCGCGACCGGGGTGGCCGCGCGGGTCCGTCCGCCGACCAGGCCCGCGGCACGGCTCAGCGCACGGTCGGCCCGCGCCTGTTCGACGACGGCGGCGGGGCCGGCCAGCACCTCCAGGCAGCCGCGCGCGCCGCACCGGCACCGCGGGCCGTCGAGGTCCAGGCAGGTGTGGCCGATCTCGCCGGTGTGGCCGGACGGGCCGCGGTAGGTGGTGCCGCCGAGCACGATGCCCGCGCCGATGCCGGTGCCCATGAACAGCGCGGCGAACGTCGAGGTCGCGCCGACGCCGCCGGACCAGTGCTCGCCGATCGCGGCGGCGGTCGCGTCGTGGTCGAGCACCACGGGCAGCGCCGTCGCGCGTTCGAGCGCCCGGCCGAACTCGTGGTGCTCCGCCGGGCGGGCCGCGACGAGTCCCAGTCCGAGGATTCGATCCCGTTCGACACCCACGCTGTCGATCAGCGCGTCGACCTCGCGGGCCACCCGCGCGACCACGGCGGAAGGGTCGTCGGCGCCGGCGCCCGCGCGTGAGATCCGGGCGACGACCGCCCCGCCGAGGTTGGTCAGCACGTAGGTGATCCGCGCGTCGTCGAGGTGCACGCCGACGGCGTAGCGCGCGAAGTGGTTGAGCTGCAACATGACCCGGCGCTTGCCGCCGGTCGACTCGGCGTGCCCGGTCTCGGCGACCAGTCCCTCGTCGATCAGGCCGCGCACGACCGTGGAGATGGTGCCGCCGGTCAGGCCGGTGGCGTTGACCAGGCCGACCCGGCTGATCATGCCCGCCGCCCTGACCAGGTCCAGCACGGCCGCCCTGGTGCTGGCGTGGGTCACCCGCGCCGGTCCGCTCACTGCGTTTCCTCCGTCGAACGACGAACTTGGCACATCGACAAGCTCGGGATCAGTAAAGCATCCCGAGCCGTTGACTTTCTTTGTTTAGTAACTGAAGAATCCTCGCCGCGCACCACCCAGCCTCGGGGAGGATCAACGATGTTCCTGCACAAGCGGCTCAGCGCTCTCGGTCTCGCGGTGGTCGTCGCGGCCACGGCCGCCTGCTCCGGCTCCAGCGGAGCGGGCCGCGCCCGCGACACGCTCGTCGTCTACACCGGGCAGGCCGGCGACTACCAGCTCAACTTCAACCCGTACGCCCCCACCCAGATCGAGGGGCCGGGCACGATCTACGAACCGCTGTTCTTCTTCAACATCGCGAAGGACGGCCCGCCGAAGCCCATGCTCGGCACCGAGTTCAAGTGGAACCCGGACGGCACCGAGCTGTCCGTGAGGCTCAGAGACGGCGTGACCTGGTCCGACGGCGAGAAGTTCACCGCGGAGGACGTCAAGTTCACGCTCGACATGGTCGCCAAGACCCCCGCCGTCAACAAGACGGGCTTCAAGGGCACAACCACCGCCGTGGACGACACGCACGTGGTCGTCAAGTTCCCCGAACCGTCCTACATGGACGGACCACAGGTGCTCGGCCAGCTGTGGATCCTGCCGGAGCACGTCTGGAAGAACTACGCCACACCCGCGACCGAGGTGAACCCGAACCCCGTCGGCACAGGCCCGTTCCAGCTCGGCGAGTTCAAGGCCCAGTCGTTCACCCTGAAGTCGAACCCGAAGTACTGGGGCGGCGAGCCCGCGCTCAAGCAGGTCAGGTACCTGTCGCTGTCCGGCAACCAGGCCGGCGTGGACGCGCTCAAGGCCGGGTCGATCGACTGGCAGACCGGCCCGATCCCGGACATCAAGGACGTCGAGAAGAACTACCCCGGCTACAAGGTGATCACGCTGCCGCTCAACCAGGTCGCGCTGTTCACCTGCTCCAACGCCCAGCTCGGCTGCCAGGGCGCGCAGACCGACCCCGCCGTGCGTCAGGCGATCTACCACGGCATGAACCGCACGCAGATCAACTCGCTGGCGTTCCAGAACACCGCGAGCGAGATGTCGCCCGGCTACACCCTCCAGCCGCGGGACGCGTCGCTGATCAGCGGCAAGCTCTCCGACCGCATGGCGCCGATGAACGCCGACACCGCCGAGTCCGACAGGATCCTCACCGCGGCCGGGTACGCCAAGGGCCCCGACGGCATCTACGCCAAGGACGGCAAGCCGCTCGCGCTGACCGTGAAGGTCGTCGCCGGCTGGACCGACTACATCACCACGCTGGAGACGCTGGCCCAGCAGCTGCTGAAGATCGGCATCAAGATCACCCCGCAGCAGCTGTCGTGGAACGAGTGGGCCGACGCGCGCGGCCGCGGCCAGTTCGAGCTGCTGATCGACTCGGTGGAGCAGGGCCCGGCGCCGGACCCGTACTACACCTACAGCTACTTCTTCTCGACCGCGACGACCGCGCCCGTCGGGCAGGCCGCGAACCCGAACTTCTCCCGGTTCAGCAACGCGACCGTGGACGCCGCGCTGGCCGAGCTCAAGAAGACCGACAGGGGCGACCCCTCGCGGCAGCAGCACTACGACGCCATCCAGGTCGAGCTCGAGAAGTCCATGCCGTACATCCCGGTGCTGACCGGCGGTGTGCCGACCGAGTACAACGACAGGGCGTTCACCGGCTGGCCGACGAAGGACGACCTCTACGCGTTCCCCGCCGTGTGGAAGCGGCCGGACGCCTCGCAGGTGTACGCCAAGCTCAAGCCCGCCGGGTCCTGACCATGGGCTACCACCTGCGCAAGGTCGCCTTCTACCTGGCGGCGCTGTGGGCGGCGGTGACGCTGAACTTCGTCATCCCGCGACTGCTGCCGGGCAACCCGGTGGACATCCTGATGGCCAAGCTCCAGCAGCGCGGCGGGTCGGTCGACCCCGCCGCGCGCCAGGCCTACGAGACGCTGCTCGGCACGGGCGGGCGCGAGTCGTTCGCGCAGGAGTACCTCGCGTACCTGGGCAACCTCCTGCGCGGCGACCTCGGGGTGTCGGTCAGCGCGTTCCCGGCGAAGGTCTCGGACGTGATCGGCGACTCGCTGCCGTGGACGGTCGTGCTGGTCGGGCTCGCGACGCTGATCTCGTTCGTGCTCGGTGTCGGGCTCGGCGCGCTGGTCGGCTGGAAGCGCGGCACGTGGCTCGACTCCCTGGTGCCCGCGACCACGATGTTGTCGGCGGTGCCGTACTTCTGGCTGGCGCTGATCCTGGTCGCGCTGCTGTCGTCGGGCCTCGGCTGGTTCCCGCTCAACGGCGGCTACGACGTGGTCCTGGACCCCGGCTGGAGTCCGGAGTTCCTCGGCTCCGCGCTCTACCACGGCACGTTGCCCGCGCTGACGATCGTGATCTCGTCCGTCGGCGGCTGGCTGCTCGGGATGCGCAACATGATGGTCTCGGCCATGTCGGAGGACTACGTGCTGACGGCGCGGGCCAAGGGCCTGACCGGCAGCAGGGTCATGGTCCGGTACGCGGCGCGCAACGCCGTGCTGCCGTCCGTCGCCGGGTTCGCGATCTCACTCGGGTTCGTGGTGTCCGGGTCGATCGTCACCGAGCAGGTGTTCTCCTACCCCGGCATCGGCTCGAAGCTCCTGCAGGCCGTGCAGAACAACGACTACGCGCTCATGCAGGGCATCTTCCTGGTGATCACGATCGCGGTGCTCGGCGCGAACCTGCTCGTCGACCTGCTCTACGGGCTGATCGACGCCCGCACGAGGGATCGGAGCACGGTGTCATGAAGAAGAAGCTCGCCGGCGGCCTGGTCCTCGCCGGGCTGATCGTCCTCTTCGGACTGCTCGGTCCCCTGCTCACCGGTGATCCGGCCACGATCAGGGACATCGGCCTCGTCCCGCCCGGCGGTGACCACCTCCTGGGCACCACCATCACCGGCCAGGACGTGCTCGCCCAGCTCACCCACGCCACCCGCGGCTCGTTGTGGATCGGCCTGCTGGTCGGGGTCATGGCGACCGTGCTGTCCGGGATCTTCGGCATCGTCGGCGCGTACGCGGGCGGGGTCGTGGACGAGGTGTTCTCGTTGTTCTCCAACGTGATGCTGGTGATCCCCGGCCTGCCGCTGGTGATCGTCGTGGCCGGGTTCGTGCCGGCCGACCAGCGCGGCACGTGGACGATCTCGCTGGTGCTGGCGATCACCGGATGGGCCGCGGCGGCACGGGTCCTGCGCGCGCAAACGTTGTCGTTGCGCAACAGGGACTACGTGGCCGCGGCGCGGGTGTCCGGTGAGAAGACCTGGCGGGTGATCTGCGTGGAGATCCTGCCGAACCTGCTGCCGATCCTCGCCTCCCAGTTCGTGTTCGCCGTCGTGCTGGCGATCCTGAGCGAGGCCGGACTGGCGTTCCTCGGGCTCGGGGCTGCCGACTCCTCGACGCTCGGCACGATGCTCTACTACGCGCAGAACGGGTTCGCGCTGCAACGGGACGCGTGGTGGTGGTTCGTCCCGCCGGGACTGATCATCGCGTTGTTCGGCGGTGCGTTGTCGCTCATCAACTTCAGCATCGACGAGATCATCAACCCGGCGTTGCGCGACAAGGCCCGGCGCCGGAGTGACGTCGTGGCCACCACGCCCGTGGTGGAATCCGACGACGCCGTCCTGACGGTCAGCGGCCTCAACGTCGTCTACCAGGGCGCCACACCCGTGCACGCGGTCAAGGACGTGTCGCTGACGTTGCGGCGCGGCGAGATCCTCGGCCTGGCGGGCGAGTCGGGATGCGGCAAGACCACACTCGCCTACGCGATCAACCGCCTGCACCGGCCGCCGGCGGAGGTCACGTCCGGGTCGGTCGTGTTCGACGGGATCGACGTGCTGGCACTGGACCCGGACGAGCTGCGCGCGTTCCGCTGGGTCAGGCTGTCGATGGTCTTCCAGGGCGCCATGAACTCGCTGAACCCGGTCACCCCGATCCGGGCGCAGCTGCAGGACGTCCTGCGCACGCACAGGCCGTCGATGTCCTCTTCGGACCGCGAGGACCGGTGCGCGGAGGTGCTCCGGCTGGTCGGCGTCGACCCGGCGAGGCTCGGCTCGTACCCGCACGAGCTGTCCGGAGGCATGCGGCAGCGCGTCATGATCGCGATGGCGTTGCTGCTCGAACCGCAGGTCATGATCATGGACGAGCCCACCACCGCGCTCGACGTGCTGGTGCAGCGGGAGATCCTCAACGAGATCAGGCGCTTGCGCGA
The DNA here is from genome assembly GCF_042721515.1 of Lentzea sp. NPDC058436. Lineage (NCBI taxonomy): Bacteria > Bacillati > Actinomycetota > Actinomycetes > Pseudonocardiales > Pseudonocardiaceae > Lentzea > Lentzea sp. NPDC058436. The sequence goes on along the minus strand of NZ_JBHXLF010000022.1, from coordinate 61,344 downwards.
CGACCTGCGGTTCGCGGTCGTGTTCATCACCCACGACCTGCCGCTGCTGCTGGAGCTGAGCGACAGGATCGCGGTGATGCGCGACGGCGAGGTCGTCGAGTACGCCACGGCCGAGGAGATGTACCTGCGGCCCCAGCACCCGTACACGCGGCAGCTGCTGGCGTCGTTCCCGAGCCTGACCGGCGAGCGAGGAGCCCTGCTTTGACCACGCTCGAAGTCCGCGACCTCACGAAGACGTTCCACCGGCACCGCGCGGTCGACGGCGTCTCGTTCACGCTCACCGCAGGACGGACCGTCGCGCTCGTCGGCGAGTCCGGATCGGGGAAATCGACGGTGGCGAGGATGATCGCCCACCTGGTCCGCCCGACGTCCGGAACGATCGCGCTGACCGGGCCGGACGGCTCCCCCGTGCCCCGGCGCGCCTACCGCGACCAGGTGCAGATGATCTTCCAGGACCCGTTCGCGTCCCTCAACCCGTTCCACACGGTCGAGCACCACCTCGCCCGGCCGTTGCTCCTGCACGGACGATCACGAGCAGAGGTCCCCCACCTGCTGGAGCGCGTGAGCCTGAGCCCGGACTTCGCACGCCGTCGTCCGCACGAGCTCTCCGGCGGGCAACGGCAACGGGTCGCGATCGCCCGCGCGCTCGCACCGGGCGCCAAGGTGATCGTCGCGGACGAGCCGGTGTCCATGTTGGACGTCTCGATCCGGCTCGGCGTGCTCAAGCTGCTCGACCGCCTGCAACGCGAGGAGGACCTCGCCGTCCTCTACATCACGCACGACCTCGCCACCGCCCGGCACTTCTCCGACGAGGTCCTGGTGATGCACCGCGGCCGCGTCGTCGAACGCGGGCCGAGCGACGACGTGCTGCTGCGTCCGGAGGACCCGTACACCCGCCGGCTCGCCGCCGCCGCGCCCGACCCCGACACCCGCTTCCGCCTGGGAGGTTCGTCTTGATCCGCCAGTACCTGCACGACGGCTGGCAGCTGACCGCGACCACGACCGAGGTACCGGACAACGTCCGCGGCAGGACGGTGCCCGCGACCGTGCCCGGGAGCACGCACCTCGACCTGCTCGCGTCCGGGCTGATCACCGACCCGTTCCTCGACAGGGCCGAGGAGGAGCTGACGTGGATGCACCGCGCGGACTGGCGGTACGGCACCACGTTCCTCGCCGCCGCCGTCACGTCCGGGCAGCGGGCCGACCTCGTGTTCGACGGCCTGGACACGATCGCCGCGGTCGAGCTCAACGGCGCGGTGCTCGGCCAGACCGCGAACATGCACCGCGGCCACCGCTTCGACGTGCGGGAGCTCCTGCGGGACGGCGCCAACGACCTCACCGTGTCGTTCTCCTCGGCGCTGACCCACGCCGAGAAGGTCGAGGCCGCGCTGGGTCGCCGCGAGCACGTCAACGCCCACCCGTTCAACATGATCCGCAAGATGGCGTGCAGCTTCGGCTGGGACTGGGGTCCCGACCTGCAGACCGCCGGGATCTGGCGGCCGGTGCGGCTGGAGCGCTGGCACACCGCGCGTCTCGCGCGGGTCCGTCCGATCGTGACGGTCGCCGGCGGCACCGGTCAGGTCGAGCTGCACGTCGACCTGGAGTGGGCGGCGGACGAGGACCTCACGCTGCGGATCACCGTGGGCGCTCACCGGCACACCGTCGCCGTTCCCGCCGGCCAGGAGACCGTGGTCGCCCGTGTCGACGTGCCCGACGCCGAGCTGTGGTGGCCGGTGGGCCACGGCGGGCAGCCGCTCTACGACCTGGAGGTCGTGCTGAGCGGCGCGGAACGGCTCGACAGCACGTCGAAGCGGATCGGGTTCCGCACGATCACCGTCGACACGACACCGGACGAGCACGGCACGCCGTTCATGGTCGTCGTGAACGACAAGCCGCTGTTCGTGAAGGGCGCCAACTGGATCCCCGACGACCACTTCCTCACCCGGATCACCCGCGACCGGGTGGTGCGGCGCGTCGACCAGGCCGTGGACGCGCACCTCAACCTGCTCCGGGTGTGGGGCGGCGGGATCTACGAGTCCGACGACTTCTACGACGTCTGCGACGAACGCGGTGTGCTGGTGTGGCAGGACTTCCCGTTCGCCTGCGCCGCGTACCCGGAGGAGGAACCGCTGCGCGGCGAGCTGGAGGCCGAGGCGCGCGAGAACGTGGCGCGTCTGATGTCCCACGCCTCGCTGGCGTTGTGGAACGGCTCCAACGAGAACCTGTGGGGGTTCGCCGACTGGGGCTGGCCGGAGCAGCTCGACGGCCGCACGTGGGGCCGCGGCTACTACGACGACCTGCTGCCGTCGATCGTGGCGGAGCTCGACCCGACCCGGTTCTACTGCCCCAGCAGCCCGTACAGCCCCGGCGACCACCACCCGAACGACGAGGACCACGGCACGCGGCACGACTGGCAGGTCTGGAACCAGGTCGACTACCGGCGCTACCGCGACCACGTGCCGAGGTTCTGCTCGGAGTTCGGCTTCCAGGGCCCACCGGCGTGGTCCACGCTCACGCGCTGGATCCACGACCGGCCGCTGACACCGGAGTCGCCGAGCTTCCTGCTGCACCAGAAGGCGGAGGACGGCAACGGCAAGCTCGTGCGCGGCCTGGCGGGGCACCTGCCCGTGCCCGCGCGGTTCGAGGACTGGCACTGGGCGACTCAGCTCAACCAGGCGCGGGCCGTGAGCTTCGGCGTCGAGCACTTCCGCTCGTGGTGGCCGCGCACGGCGGGCGCTGTCGTGTGGCAGCTCAACGACTGCTGGCCCGTCACGTCCTGGGCGGCGGTCGACGGCGAGGAACGGCGCAAGCCGCTCTGGTACGGGCTGCGGCACGCGTTCGCGCCCCGGCTGCTGACCTTCCAGCCGCGCGGCGACCGGACGGTGCTGATCGCGGTCAACGACCACGACGAGCCGTGGGACGCGCACCTCACCCTGGACCGGCAGACGTTCCGGGGTGTGACGCTGCACCTGACTAGACTGCGCCGGACGGTGCCGCCCCGCTCGGTCCTCGCCGTGGACCTGGACGAGGCGTTGCTGCGACCGGGACACGAGGACGCGGAGGTGATGGTGGCGACCACTGCCGAGGCCCGCGCGATCCTGCCGTTCCGGGAGGACGTCGAGCTGTCCTACGACCCGCGTCCCCTCGCCGCGCAGGCCGAAGCCGTGCGCGGCGGGTACGAGGTCGAGGTGCGCGCGGACTCGTTCGCCCGCGACGTGGTGGTGCTGGCCGACCGGGTCGCGCCGGACGCCGTGGTGGACGACTCGCTCGTGCCGATGCTGGCGGGAGAGGTGCGCGTGTTCCACGTCCGCACGGACGCCGTCGTCGACCCCGCCGCCTTCACCGGGCCGCTCGTTCTGCGCTGTGCCAACGACCTGCGCGCGGTGCCCGATGTCCGCTGAACCGGCGGGCGCGGTCGGGCTGGTGCTCGCGCGGCCCGCACGCCTGCTCGGCGTCGAGCCGTTCTTCATGGAGTTCATCGCGGGCATCGAGGAACGGCTCGCCGAGCGCGACCTGTCCGTGCTGCTGCACGTCGTGGCCGACCACGAGGCCGAGATCGCCGCCTACCGCCGGTGGGCGGCCCGCGGTCTCGTGGACGCCGTCGTGGTGGTGAACCCGGTGGCGGACGACCCGCGCCCGGCCGTGCTGGCCGGGATCGGGCTGCCCGCCGTCGTGGTCGGTGACGACCCCCTGCTGCCGTCCGTCCTCACCGACCACGCGGGCCCGGTCGCGGAGGCGCTCGGGCACCTGCTCGACCTGGGACACCGGCGGATCGCGCGGGTCACCGGCCCGTCGGCGTTGCTGCACACCCGTGCCCGCACGGACGCGCTGCTCGCGGGGTGCGCGGACGCGGGTGTGGAACCGGTGCTCGTCGAGGGCGACTACTCCGAGGAGGCGGGCGCCAAGCTCACCACCTCGCTGCTCACCGGGCCCGAGCCGCCCACCGCGATCCTCTACGACAACGACGTGATGGCCGTGGCCGGACTCGCCGCGGCCGCCGAGCTCGGGGTCGCGGTGCCGGATCGTCTCAGCCTGGTGGCGTGGGACGACTCGACGTTGTGCCGGCTGGCCTCCCCCGCGCTCACGACGATGAGCGTCGACGTGCACCAGTTCGGCGTGTCGGTGGCGGAGTCGGTGCTGGAACGGATCGACGGCGGGCCTGTGGCGGTGCGCTGGTCGCCGACGGCCCGTTATGTGGCGCGCGGCACGACGGCGTCCATTTAGGACCCCTGTCAGCGGGTCAGGGCGACGCGGGTGAAGTCGACCGGGACGTCCAGGGCCACGTTGACGTAGTTGGTGAACACGTTCAGGGCCACGTGCGCCACCGTCTCGACGATCTCCTCCTGGCTCAGTCCGGCGTCGCGCGCGGCCTGGACGTCGGTGTCGGCGATCTGGCCGCGCTTCTCGACCAGTGAGGTGGCGAGCGTCAGGACGGCGGCGGCGCGCGGGTCGTCCGACTTGCCGTTCTGCGCGGCGCTCATCTCGTCGGCGGTGGCACCCGCCTTCTTCCCGAGCACGGTGTGCGCGGAAAGGCAGTAGTCGCAACGGTTCTGGTCGGCGACGGCGACGGCGACCATCTCACCGAGCTTGGCGCCGAGCGCGCCCTTGCCCAGCGCGCCGAACTGCGCCCACATGCTCTGCAGCGCGGCTGGTGAGTGGGCGACGGCCTTGAACATGTTCGGCACGACGCCGAAGGCGCCCTTGATCTGCGCCAGGGTCTCGGCGCGCTCGTCGGTGATCTGGTCGGGGTTCGTGAGTTCGACGCGGGACATTTCCGGTTCTCCTAATGGTTGGGCGGGATCAGGTGCAGGTGCCGTCGATGGCGCAGACCGCGGGCGGTACGGCGCCGTCGAGCAACCTGGTGACGGCCGAGGCCAGCGACATGTCGTCGACCGGGCCGAGTTTCTGGCCGCGCAGCATGCCGTCGCGGTCGATGAGGACCGTGGTGGGCGTGCCCTGCATGCGGTAGCGGCTGAAGGTGACCGGCGCCGGGTGCGCGCTGCGCAGCGCGTCGACGCCGACCGGGAACGGGATGCGGTACTCGTGCAGGAACGCCTTGAGGCTCGTCGGTGTCATGGCCTTGTGGTGTTCGAACACGGTGTGCAGGCCGATGACGGCGAGCTCGTCACCGAAGGTCCTGGACAGGCGCACGGCCTGCGGGAGCGAGTGGCTGACGCAGCTGGGGCACAGCATCTGGAACGCTTCGAGCACGACGACGCGGCCGTGCAGCTGGGCGAGGTTCAACGGCTCGCTGTTGAACCACTCCGTTGTCTCCCAGGGCATCGCGGGAGACAGGAGTCCGCTCGACGGGGACAGCAGGAGGCTCACGGCGTCACCAGCCCCTGCCGGCGTAGGGCTGCGACCAGAGCGCGACCTGCAGGGTGACCGCCTTGAACCAGGCCTGGAACATGGCGTCGACCCGCTCGTGGTCGTGGCCGCCGGCCGCGAGGAACGGGCGGATCGTCGCGGTGATCGGGTAGATGAACGCGATGACGTGGCGCAACGGGATGTGCGGCACCGAGTCGGCGTGGTCGGTCAGGTTCTTCCTGGCGTCGGTGTGCCGCAGCGCGATCTCCTGCTGGTAGGCCAGCCAGCGCTCGTCGTACGGGCGCGTGCAGGTGTCGACGATCCAGCGGGCGAACCGGGCCCGCACCCGCGCCAGGTAGTCGTCGATCGGCGTGCCGTCCGGTGTGGAGAAGTAGGCCACGAGGTGCGGGTGGGAGCCGACGAACCCGTACCAGACGTCCAGCACCTGGTCGATCTGTCCACTGAGGACCTCGCCGGCCAGGCGCAGCGCCTCCTCGTCCGCCGGCCCGAAGAGGACGCTGGCCTTCAGGAGCTCCAGATCCGCCGGTGTGACCGATGACGGCGCGAGACCGGGGTCGTCGTGGGTGTAGCCCGGAACGGGCTCGGGAGACGTCATGTCGCTTCCTTCGCGATGTCGGAGTTCCGCGGTGGGGGTGACCACAGACTGCCACAAACTAGGTAGGACTCCTACCAACTTCTGCGGCGGGTGATCCAGGTCTCAACCGGGAATGCACGTACGATCGCCGGGGAAGGTCCCACTGGCGAGGCGGAACGCATGACTGACACCGACGGCACGGCCGGGCTCGACCGCCGGCTGGCCGACGCGCTCGAGCGGCTCGGGCACGGCATGCGTTCACTGGCGCAGCGCACGGCGAGGGAGCACGGGCTGTCGCCGTTGCAGCAGCAGGTGGTGCTCGCGCTGTCCCGCGGGTCGCAGGCGCGCGGCGAGGTGGCCGCGCTCGCGGCCGAGTTCGACGTGACCACGCCGACGATGTCCGACGCCGTGACGGCGTTGGAGCGCAAGGAACTCGTGAGCCGCTCCCCCGGCTCGGACGGACGCAGGCGCACGCTGGCGCTGACCGGCACCGGCGAGGACGTCGCACGTGGACTGTCCTCCTGGGACGATCCATTGACGGCGGCGCTCGCCGGCATCTCCGGCGAGGATCGCGCGACGACGCTGCACACGCTGCTGCGCGTCATCGCGGACCTGCAGCGCGCGGGCGTGGTCAGCGTGACGCGCATGTGCACGACGTGCCGGTTCTTCGGGCGCGACGAACACCCGGACCCGGCCGTGCCGCACCACTGCCACCTGCTGCGCACGCCGTTGCCGCTGGCGAACCTGCGGACCGACTGCCCGGAGCACGAACCGGTGGACGTGCCGGCGAAGCGCGGGCGCGGCTGAGGATCAGCCTCCCAGGCGTGCGGCCTGGTCTTCAAGATCGCCGTCGATCCGGCGGCGCAACACCTTCACCCACGACTCGGGCAGCACGTAGGAGTGCCGCAGCAGCCTGCGCACGGCGATCTCGTCGTCGCGGTCGACGTTGAGCACGCGGTGCACCTCGGCCGCGGTGACCCCGTGCGACGGCCTGGTCGTGAGCTCCAGCGCGTCGCCCGCCACGAGGCGTCCCGGCCGCAGCACCCGGCAGTAGAACCCGGTGCGTCCGGTGTCCTGGGTGCGCACGGCCATGTCCTTGATCCCGTGGTGCGCCGCGAGCTTGTAGCAGGGCCTGCGCGGCTGGGTGACCTGCAGCAGCACTGATCCGACCGAGTAGACCGAACCGAGCACGACGTCGCTCTCCAGCAGTCCGGACGTCGTGAGGTTCTCGCCGAACGCGGGCGTGGCGAGGTCACCGACCTCCTCCGCCCAGGCCGCGTAGTGCTCGCCGGGGTAGAGCAGCACCGCCTTGTCGGGCCCGCCGTGGTGCTCGCGGTCGCCCTGCTGATCCCCCGCCAGCCCGAGCGGGCCGACCTCGGCAGGCCCGGACACGGGTGACTTCGCGATCGCGGAGGTCACCGGGCGGCCGCGCCACGCCAACGGCCGCACCACCCCCGTCGACACGACCGACACGTGCGCACCGCTCATGGACGACCTCGTTCCTGGAACCGTTCTTGTCTTCGGGGCGCTCAGCATGCCACAGCGTGGCTAGGAGTCCTAACTACTTGGAGTGGACGTGAGCGCAGAAGATCCGGTCGCCGCGTTGCGCGGGGCCTCGTTGAGGGTCACGAAGCAACGGATCGCGGTGCTGGTCGCGCTTGGACAGCACCCGCACGCCGACGCGGAGCAACTGGTGCGGCTTGTGCGCGAGGACCTCGGTTCCGTGTCCACGCAGGCCGTCTACGACGTGCTGACGGCGTTGTCGGAGGCCCTGCTGGTGCGCCGGATCGAGACGGGGCCGCGAGCCCTGTTCGAGCTGCGCGCGCACGCCCACGACCACGTGCTGTGCCGGGAGTGCGGCGCGCTGGCCGACGTCGAGCCGGGCGTCACGCCTCGCACACTCCCGCAGGCGCACGGGTTCCGCGTCGACGAGACCGAGGTCCTGCACCGGGGGCTGTGCCCCTCGTGCCGGCCGCGCGTCCCCCTCCCCTGATCGGAGAAGGTTCACCTGATGTCGTTCGAGGACAACACCAATCCCCTCACCACCGCCGCCGGCGCCCCGGTGGCGGACAACCAGAACAGCCTCACCGCGGGTGCGCGCGGACCGGTTCTGCTGCAGGACCTGTGGTTGCTGGAGAAGCTCGCCCACTTCGACCGCGAGGTCATCCCCGAGCGGAGGATGCACGCGAAGGGCTCCGGCGCGTTCGGCACGTTCACCGTCACCGGCGACCTGACCGCGTACACGAGTGCGGCGCTGTTCGACGAGGTCGGCAACCAGTGCGAGATGTTCGTGCGGTTCTCGACCGTCGCGGGTGAGCGCGGCGCGGCCGACGCCGAACGGGACATCCGCGGCTTCGCGACCCGGTTCTACACCAGCGAGGGCAACTGGGACGTGGTCGGCAACAACACGCCGGTCTTCTTCTTCCGCGACCCGCTGAAGTTCCCCGACCTGGCACGCGCCGTGAAGCGCGACCCGCGGACCAACCTGCGCGACCCCGAGAACAACTGGGGGTTCTGGACGAACCTGCCAGAGGCGCTGCACCAGGTGACGATCGTGATGAGCGACAGGGGGATCCCGCGCTCGTACCGGCACATGCACGGGTTCGGGTCGCACACCTACAGCATGATCAACGCGGACGGCGTGCGGCACTGGGTCAAGTTCCACTTCCGCACGCAGCAGGGCGTCGAGAACCTCACCGACGAGCAGGCGGGCCAGGTGATCGGCCGTGACCGCGAGTCGCACCAGCGCGATCTGTACGACGCCATCGAACGCGGCGAGTTCCCGGTCTGGAAGCTCTACGTGCAGGTGATGCCGGAGGCCGACGCGGCCGGCTACCGCTTCCACCCGTTCGACCTCACGAAGGTGTGGAGCAAGAAGGACTACCCGTTGGTCGAGGCGGGCGAGATGCGGCTGGACCGCAACCCCGGCAACTACTTCGCCGACGTCGAGCAGGCCGCGTTCACCCCGGCCAACGTCGTGCCCGGCATCTCGCTGAGCCCCGACAAGATGTTGCAGGGCAGGCTCTTCTCCTACGGCGACGCGGCGCGGTACCGGCTGGGCGTCAACCACCACCAGATCCCGGTGAACCACCCGAACGGCGCGCGCCTGGTCAACATCTACCACCGCGACGGTGCGATGCGGGTCGACGGCAACCAGGGCGGGGTGCCCGGCGTCGAGCCGAACAACTTCGGCCGCTGGGCCGAGCAGCCCGCCTACGCGGAGCCGTCTCAGGGCGTCGGCGCGGTCGCCGACCGGTTCGACTTCCGCGAGGACGACTCGAACTACTACGAGCAGCCGGGAGATCTGTTCCGGCTGATGACCGGCGAGCAGCAGCAGGCGTTGTTCGACAACACCGCGCGGGCCATCAAGGGCGCTCGCAGGGAGACCGTCGAACGGCACATCGCCCACTGCGCCAAGGCCGATCCGGCGTACGGCGAGGGCGTGCGCAAGGCCTGCGAGGCCGTCGGCGCGCTGTGACGACGTGGTGCGTGCTCCACTCAGGAGCACGCACCACCTCGCCGTCTAGCCGAAGTTCACGTCACTGCACCACATGTACGTCTGGTCCGTGTGCGACGCCTGCCAGATCGTGAACACCACGTGGTGACCCCGGTAGCCGCCGTTCGTCTGGACGTTGAACCGGATGTCCTTGGCAGGAGCGAACCTCCCGGTCTGCGTCACCTGGTCGAGGTTGCCCCACCCCAGGCGCTGGGTCGTCGGGTCGAACCCGTTCTTGCTGATGTAGACCCGCAGGTAGTCGGCTCCGTGACTGGCCTGGTCGTACAGGTGCATCTCGAAGTTCGCCCCCAGCGCGGTGGTCTTCCACCTGCCCGGGGTGTTCAGCGAGTTGTTGCGGGACAGGCCGTTGCCGCACAGCTGACCGTCCGGAGTGGATCCCTGGAAGTTGCCGCGCAGACCGTCCCGCAGCGCGCTCATCCAGTTCCACATCGTGTCGGCGTTGGCCTGGAACGCCTGGTAGCACATGGGATCCTGCTGCTGCATGGCCGGATTCGTGTGCTGGCTCCCCCACGTCTGCCAGCACTGGTAGGCGCGGGTGGCCGGGCCGACGATCGTGCCGTGTGCCGAGGCGGTGGGCGTCCAGAGGAACGTGCAGACCAGTGCGCCGATGATCACGGCGACGAAGCCGCGCCGTCTGGTGAGAGATCCGAACGTGCGCATGAGCGAGCCTCCGATCTTCGATGATCGAGCGGCGGCGGATTGGGAGCGCTCCCAGATCATTAACCCTAGCGGTGACCGTGCGAGATCGCAACGACACGAGGAGTGATGCGAACGTTCGGAGCAGTTGCTTCCCGCATCGGGCGGCGAGGCGCCGTCATGCGAACGCCGCAGGGCGCCCCTAGCGTGGAGGCATGTCCCTGATCTTCTCCAGCGTCGTCGACGCTCCCCTGGACGAGGTGTTCGCCTGGCACGCGCGGCCGGGCGCGATCCACCGGCTCACGCCGCCGTGGCAGCCGGTGGGCGTCGTGCGCGAGGCCGACACCCTCGACGGCGGACGTGCGGTGCTGGGGTTGCCGCTGGGGCTGCGCTGGGGTGCCCGGCACACCGAGTTCGCGCCGCCGAACCGGTTCGTCGACGAGCTGGACTCCGCGCCGCTGCGCTGGGCGCTGAAGTGGCGGCACAACCACGACTTCGCCGCGGAGGGGGACCGCACGCGGATGACCGACCGGGTGGAGACGCAGGTTCCCGGCGTGGTGCTGCGGTCGATGTTCGCCTACCGGCACCGCCAGCTCGCCGCCGACCTGGCAGCCCAGGCGGCCGCGCGGGAAGCGGGCGACCGGCCGATCACGGTGGCGATGACGGGTGCCAGCGGGTTCGTGGGCACGGCGCTGTGGTCGTTCCTCAGCACGGCGGGCCACCGGGTCGTGAAGCTGGTTCGCCGCGCCCCCACCGGTCCTGACGAACGCCGCTGGGACCCCGACCGACCGGCGGCCGACCTCCTGTCCGATGTGGACGCTGTCGTGCACCTCGCGGGCGCGTCGATCGCGGGCAGGTTCACCGAGGCGCACAAGCAGGCCATCCGCTCCTCCCGCATCGGACCGACCAGGGCGCTCGCCGACCTGGCCGCCGCCAGCGGGGTGCCGGTGTTCGTCAGCGCGTCGGCGATCGGCTACTACGGCGCCGACCGCGGCGACGAGGAGCTCACCGAGGACAGCGAGCGCGGCGACGGCTTCCTCGCGGACGTGGTCGCCGACTGGGAGGCCGCCACCGAGGTCTCCGGCGTGCGAGTGGTCAACGTCCGCACCGGGATCGTCCAGTCGCCCAACGGCGGCACGCTGCGGATCTTCCACCCGCTGTTCGCCGCCGGGCTGGGCGGCAGGCTCGGCGACGGGCGGATGTGGCAGTCGTGGATCGGCCTGGACGACCTGGTCGACGTCTACCACCGCGCCCTCTACGACGACTCGCTGCGCGGACCGGTCAACGCCGTCGCCCCGGAAGCCGTCCGCAACAGCACCTATACCGCGACGCTCGCGAAGGTGCTGCACCGGCCCGCGGTGCTGCCGGTGCCGTCGTTCGGGCCGCGGCTCCTGCTCGGTGAGCAGGGCGCCCGCGAACTGGCCGGGGCGAGCCAGCTGGTCAGGCCCGCCGCGCTGACCAAGGCGGGCCACGCGTTCCGCCACCCGACCCTGGCGGCCGCGCTCAGGCACGTGCTGGGACGTTAGGAGGACCGGGCGTGGACGAAGACCTCGTCCGCGCCCAGCTTGCCGAACAGCTCCTGGTTGGCCGGGTCGCGCACCGCCGCGACGACGGTCGCCGCCGGGTTCAGCCCCCGCGCGACCATCGTGATCAGCAGACCGTCCAGGTCGTCGGGAACGGCGACGACCACCCGTTTCGCGAACTGCGCCTCGGCCTGCTGCAACGCGCACATGTCCCGCCCGTCACCCCGCACGACCCTGGCACCGTTGGCCATCGCACCGGTCAGCGCGACGTCGTCGACGTCGAGCACCGCGACCTCGGCGCGGTCCAGCGGGAGGTGCCGTAGGACGTCCAGGGCGGCGTCCCCGTACCCCACCACCACCGTGAGGCCGATCATCGCGGCTCCTCTCTGGTTGACTCGGCGACTTCGCCGACCTGCCAGAGGGGATGCCCAGTGCGGCTGGATCTGAACAGCTTCATCGACCCCGGTCTCCTGCGACACGTCGAGGAGGCCAGGTCCGCGAACGCCGCCAGGGGAACCCGCCGCGGCCCTTCCGGCCCGGACGAACTGCGCGACCTCCGCGCCGCGATCAGGCCGTCGGGGAAGTCGGTCCCGATCGAGTTCGGAGACCGGCGTGCGCACGTCAGGATCTTCCGCCCTCAAGGCCCGCCGCACGGCGTCTACCTGCACTTCCCCGGCGGCGGCTTCTACCTGGGCGCCACACCGCAGGACGACGAGCGCGACCAGCGACTCGCCGACGCGCTGGGCATCGTCGTCGTGGCCGTCGACTACCGTCTGGCCCCGGAACACCCCTGGCCGGCCGCGCCCGACGACGCGGAGACCGCCGCGCGCTGGCTGATCGAGCACTCCCACGAGCAGTTCGGCACGACGAACCTCGCCCTCGGCGGCTTCTCGGCGGGAGCAACGCTCGCCATGACGACGTTGCTCCGGCTGCGCGACCACCCGTTCACGGGCGCGGTGCTCCAGTTCGGCACGTACGACCTGAGCGGCCTCACCCCCGCCGGCCGGCTGATCGCCGACGAGTACTTCATCAAGGCCTACGCGGGTGGGGCGGACAGGACGGTTCCGGACGTCTCCCCCGTCTTCGGCGATCTCCGGGGCCTGCCTCCGCTGCTCGTGGTCGTCGGCGCGCTGGACGTCCTGCTGGAGGACAACCTCGCCCTGGCGGCACGGGTCGTCGCGTCCGGAGGCGCGGTCGACCTCAGGATCTACCCCGAGTCGCAGCACGGTTTCACGAACCGCGACACGAAGATCGCCCGGCAGGCCCGCGACGACGTCGAGCGGTGGCTGACCGAGCGCCTAGAATCCCGCAGAGATCAACACGAGGTGGCGACATGAAGCTGGGTGATGTCACACGGACCGCACTGGCCTGCGTCCGGATCTTCAACGGCGCGTTGGGCCTGTTCGCCGCCGAGAAGATGGCCAAGAGCCTCGGCGACGAACTGGGCGACGACAGGCGTTTTGTCTACCCAGCCCGCATGTTCGGCATCCGCACCCTCGTCCTCGGCGTCGACCTGCTGACGTTGAAGAGCGACGACGCGAACGCGCACCGAGTCCTGCGCCAGGCCGTGCTCATCCACGCCACGGACACGGCCGCCGCGGTCTACGCGGGCAGGCGCGGCGAGCTCCCGGCCAAGGCGGCGAAGCTGACCACGATCATCTCCGCGGTCAACACCGGGCTGGCGGTCGTGTCTCTGGTGGCCGCGGGGAAGAAGGGCTGAGGAGCCCGTTCGAACGCGAGCGCGATCAGGTCGGGCTGAGGGGCCCCCGCTCGGACGCGAGCGGGATCAGGTCACCGTCGTCGCCACCACGGCGACCGTGACGGCGGCGGTCGACGCGGCGATCGTGGCCGCCGTCCTGGTCACCGCGGCGCTCACCGCCTCCGCGCCCCAGTTGCCCTCCTCCAGCTCCTTCGCCCGCCGGGCGACGTCGCCCGACCACGCCAGCTGCGGCCGCAACGCGGGCAGGGCGCCGCTGGCGGACAGCAGCGCGGTGAGTGCGGCGGTGCGGGCGTCCGGGGTCTCGCCGTCGACCAGCACCGCGCGGATGCGCTGGCGGACCTCCTCCTCGTGGCTCGTGTCGGTGGCGGGCAGGGTGGTCATGCGGAACAGGCCCAGCACCCGCTTCTTCTCCCTGGCGATCAGTCCGCGCTCGATCAGGCGCTCGACCACCTGGGACCACATGTCGGCGCCGATCTTGAGCAGCACGGAGTCGACGGAACGGGGCTTCTCGGCGACCTTCTCGTAACCCGACCGCAGCAGCGGGTCCTCCGGTGCGCTGCCGGCGACGACGACCTTCTTGTCCCGCACCTCGACGAGGCCTGCGAGGGCGAGTTCCACCAGCACCGCGCCGCCCATCGTGTAGTGGAGCGTTCCGGCGGCGGCCGGGGTGCCGGACTCGTCGTCCATCAGCAGCAGGGCGAGGTCCTCGACGATCAGCATGGTGTCGTTCCTCTCAGAGCCAGTCGTGTTCTCGTGCGTAGCGGGCGGCTTCGTGCCGCGTCTTGGTCTGGGTCTTCTGCATCGCGTTCGACAGGTAGTTGCGCACGGTGCCGTCGGCGAGGTGGAGCTGCCGCGCGATGTCGGCCACCGAGTACCCCTCCGAGGTCGCGCGCAGCACGTCGACCTCGCGGTCGGTGAGCGGGCAGTCGTCGGCCACGGCGAGCGCCGAGACGTCCGGGTCGATCCACCGCCTGCCGCTGTGCAGCGCGGCGATCACCGACGTGATGTGCGCGGGGTCGGCGGACTTGCTCACGAACCCCTGCACGCCGAGCTTGAGCGCCTTGCGCAGCACGCCGGGGCGCGCGTGCCTGGTCAGCATGAGGACCACCTGGCCAGGCAGCGCGCGGCGGATCTCCGCCACCGCGCCCAGACCGTCCAGGGTCGGCATCTCCAGGTCGATCACGAGCACGTCCGGGCGGTGTTCGAGCGTCGCCGCGACGGCCTGCTCGCCGTTCTCGGCCTCGGCCAGAACGACGATGTCGCCCTCCATCGGGAGCAGCGCCGCCATCGCCTTGCGCAGCAGGGCCTCGTCATCCGCCAGCACCACCGTCGTCATCGCGTCACCTCGGACGGCACGACCGCGGCGGTGGTGAACTCGCCGTCCGCCTGCGTCGCCGTCAGCTCTCCCCCGAAACCGGCGAGCCGGTCCCTGAGCGTGGACAGTCCTCGCAGCTCGGGCGGGTCGTCCCCGGACGCGCCGTCGTTGACGATCGTGATCCCGGACTCGGAGAGCGTGATGCGCACCTGCCCCGCCTGCGCGTGTCTGAGGATGTTGGTCGTCGTCTCGCGCAGCACCTGGCCTAGCAGCTCCCCCGCGCGTTCGCCGGTGGGTGCGGTGCGCACGATCCGCACGCGGATGCCCGCCGCCTCGAACAGGTTCTTCGCGTTCTCCAGCTCACCGGCGAGGTTCAGCCGCCGCTGCGCGTACGCGAGCTCCTTGGTCTGCCTGATCGTGTCGCCGACGAGGGCGTGGATCTCCCGCAGCTCCTCCTCCGCGCGGCCGGCGTCGCGGCGCACCAGCTTCTCCGCCAGCGCGGTCTTGAGCTTCACCACGTGCAGGGTGTGGCCCTGGATGTCGTGCAGCTCGCTCGCGAACCGGATCCGCTCGCGCGCGACGGCCAGCTCCGCCTCGTGCTCGCGTGCCTCGTCCAGTTCCTCCAGGACGCGGTAGAAGGCGTCGTTGGCGAACATGAACCCGAGCGTGACGACCATGACGGCGGTGGGGACCAGCACGAAGTGGAACGCCGTCGAGGTCGCGCTCCCCTGCGACACCAGCAACCTCGACGCGCCCGCCGCCGCGACGAACAGGACGACCCCCACGGCGGCCGGGATCCGGTGCCGCCGCAGCTGCGGCACGATGAGCGGCCCCACGACCGTGATGCTGTAGAACGCCGTGGTGCTCCCGCTGACCAGCGCGCCGAAGGTCCACACCGCAGTACTGGTTCCCAGCAACGGCAGGGCGAAGCGCTGGATGTCGTCCCTCGCCCAGAGCACGACGGCGAGGATGGACGTGAGCAGGCCGAGGGTGAGGACGAGCGCCTCCCACCAGACCTGGGAGTCCAGCACGACCAGCAGCGTCCCGACCGGAATGATCACCGCGAGCTGCGTGGTGATGTTCAGCCTGCTCATCCGCCCCCGAGCGGAGTCGGCGTAGCTGGGCGGTACGGGCGTTATCACCCGACCAGTATTTCGCCGCGTCCACAACGGCACCAGTGACGCCACGTCATGCCTTCGGGGGCACAAATGTCATCGTCGGGTGATGACGTGGTGACACTGCCGATAAACGGCCGCGACCGGTGGAATCAACGCCATGTCGACCACACCAGTCATCGAAGTGGAACGCCTGAACGTCCGGTACGGCGACTTCCACGCCGTGCAGGACCTGTCGTTCCACGTGCAGCGGGGCGAGCTCTACGCGTTGCTGGGCACGAACGGCGCGGGCAAGACCTCGACACTGGAGACGATCGAGGGCCACCGCAAGGCCACCTCGGGCACGGTGCGGGTCTTCGGGCACGACCCGGCCGACCGCTCCGCCGTCCGTCCGCGGATGGGGATCATGTTGCAGGACAGCGGTTTCACGCCGGACCTGACGGTCGCGGAGTCCGTCGGGCTGGTCGGGGCGCTCACCCGGCGCACGGACGAGGTCGGACGCGTGCTCGACGTCGTCGACCTCACCCGCAAGGCGGACACGAGGGTGTCGCAGCTGTCCGGCGGTGAGAAGCGGCGCCTCGACTTCGCTACCGCCGTGTACGGAACCCCCGAGCTGGTGTTCCTCGACGAACCCACGACGGGCCTGGACATCCAGTCCCGCGACGACCTCTGGTCCACAGTGGACCGGATGCGCGAGACCGGTACCACCGTCGTGCTCACGACGCACTACCTCGAAGAGGCGCAGCAACACGCCGACCGCATCGGGCTGATGCACCGCGGCACGTTCCACCGCGAGGGCACCGTCGCCGAGCTGACCAGGACGCTGCCGTCGGTGATCCGCTTCGGTCTGCCGACGCCCGCACCGGTGCTGCCGCTCGACGCGACGCGCGAGGGCGACGGCCGGTACCTCGTCGAGACGTTCGAGCTCCAGCGGTCCATGTCGGCGCTGCTGCGCTGGGCCGAGGACAACAACCTCGAACTGCGCGACCTGGAGGCCGGTCCGACGCGTCTCGACGACGTCTTCCGCGCCATCGGCTCCTGATCCCCTTCAGTCCGGAAAGGACACCGCTGTGCTCCCGATCTTCCTCAGCGAACTGACCCAGATCTTCCGCAACCGGTCGGTGCTGGTCACCAGCTTCGTCATGCCCATCGCCGTCAGCGCGTTCTTCATCTACCAGCACGACCTGTTCTCCCAGGTCGGCAGCCTGGGTTACATCGCGGCGATCGTGATGTTCACGGTCTGCGCGTTCGGCCTCTACGCCAGCTCGGTCACCACGCTGGCGTCACGGCGCCAGAACCTGTTCCTCAAGCGGCTGCGGTCCACCGCCGCCGGCGACGCGGGCATCCTCGCCGGACTCGTGCTGCCCGCCACCGCGGTCGCGCTCGTCCAGGTGGTCGCGATCATGGCCGTGCTCGCCGCGGTCACCACGGCACCGGACAACCTCGCTCTGCTGGCACTGGCGGTCGTCACGACCGTGCTCATGATGGTCGGCTTGGCGCTGGCCACCGCCGGGCTGACGAACTCGCCGGAGCACGCGCAGGTCACGACGCTGCCCGTCTGCCTCGGCGTCATCGCCGTCGCCAGCTGGGTCGGGATCAGCGGCACCGAGGAGCTCACGCTGCTCAAGCGGCTGCTGCCGGGCGGATCGGCGACCGAGCTCGTCGTGAACGCCTGGAGCGGCGGCGTCGCGGTGACGGACTCCCTGCTCCTGCTGGCCCCGACGCTCGCGTGGGTGGTCGTCGCGGCCGTGCTCGCCTCCCGCCTGTTCCGCTGGGAACCGCGGCGCTGAGGACCCAGGCGGTCACACGAGCGTGTTGTCCACGAAGCACCAGCGCCAGGTCTCGCCCGGCTCGAACGAGCGGATGATCGGGTGGCCCTCGTCGGCGAAGTGCTTCGAGGCGTGCTTGGCGGGCGACGAGTCGCAGCACGCGACCTTGCCGCAGCTGAGGCACAGGCGCAGGTGGACCCACCTGCCGCCGACGGCCAGGCAGTCTTCGCAGCCTTCGAGGGTGCTGGGTGCGGGCTCGGCACCCAGCTCGGCGACGTGTTCGCACGTAGTGGTCACGGCGTGACGGTACCTCGATCGCGGCCATCGGCGAGTTGTGGTGTTTGACTGGACGCATGACGACTGCCGGTCGCGTCGCGCGGCCTTCGATCCTCACGGTGGACGACGACCCCGCCGTGTCGCGGGCGGTGGCGCGGGACCTGCGCCGGATGTACGGCGAGCACTACCGGATCGTGCGGGCGGAGTCCGGGTCCCAGGCGCTCGAAGCCCTGCACGAGATCAAGCTGCGCGGCGAGGAGGTGGCGGCGCTGCTCGCCGACCACCGCATGCCGCAGATGAGCGGCATCGAGTTCCTCGAACAGGCCATGGACGTGTTCCCGCAGGCAAGACGGGTGCTGCTCACGGCCTACGCCGACACCGACGCCGCGATCCAGGCGATCAACGTCGTGGACCTCGACCACTACCTGCTCAAGCCGTGGGACCCGCCGGAGCAGAACCTCTACCCGGTGCTCGACGAGCAGCTGCGGGCGTGGGCCGTGAGCGACCGGCAGCCGCCGCAGCGCGTGCGGGTGGTCGGGCACCGCTGGTCACCGCGTTCCTACGAGGTGCGCGACTTCCTGGCCCGCAACAGCGTTCCGTTCCGCTGGCACGCGCTCGACGAGCCGGAGGCGCGGTGTCTCCTGACCGCGGCGCACCAGGACGGCACGACCCTGCCCGTCGTGGTGACGGCGCAGGGCAGGGCACTGGTCGACCCGTCCGACGCGGAGCTCGCGGCCGAGGTGGGCCTGAGCACGCAGCCGTCGGCCGAGTTCTACGACCTGATCGTCGTGGGCGGCGGGCCCGCGGGGCTCGGCGCGGCGGTGTACGGCGGGTCGGAGGGACTGCGGACCGTCCTCGTCGAACGGATCGCGACCGGCGGCCAGGCCGGCACGAGCAGCCGCATCGAGAACTACCTGGGCTTCCCGGACGGGGTCTCCGGCGGTCAGCTGACCGAACGGGCCCGCAGGCAGGCGGTCAAGTTCGGCGTCGAGCTGCTCACCACCCGTGACGTCGTCGCCCTCGAACGCCGGGGAGCCGCGCGCGTCGTGCGGTTCGGTGACGGCACCGAACTGGCAGCCCACACCGTCATCCTCGCCACCGGCGTGTCGTACCGGCTGCTCGACGCGCCCGGACTCGGCGACCTGACCGGCCGTGGCGTGTACTACGGCGCCTCGACCACCGAGGGCCCGAACTGCGCGGGCCAGGACGTCTACCTGGTCGGCGGCGCGAACTCCGCCGGGCAGGCGGCCGTCTACTTCTCCGGGCACGCGCGCAAGGTCGTGATCCTGGTGCGCGGCGACTCGCTGGAGTCGTCCATGTCGCGCTACCTGATCGACCAGCTCGCGGCGATCCCGAACGTGGAGGTGCGCACCCACACCGAGATCTGCGGCGGCGCCGGCGAGGGCCACCTGGAGACGCTCACGTTGCTGCACAACAAGACCGGCGAGACGACGACCGTCCCGGCGAGCTGGCTGTTCGCGTTCATCGGCGCCGCCCCGCGCACGGACTGGCTGGACGGCACGCTGGAGAGGGACGAGCACGGGTTCCTCCTCGCCGGGCCCGACCTCGGCGGCTCCCCTCCCGGCTGGGACCTCGAACGGGCGCCGTACCACCTGGAGACCAACCTGCCCGGCGTGTTCGTCGCGGGCGACGTCCGTGCGGACTCGGTGAAGCGGGTCGCGTCCGCCGTCGGTGAGGGCGCCATGGCGGTCACCCTGGTCCACCGCTACCTGGAGAGGTCGTGATGGAGAGGCTCACCGCGGCGGAGCTGCGCGCGCTGTTCCTGTTCGAGAAGCTCGACGACGCCCAGCTGGAGTGGCTGGCCGCCCACGGCCACGTCGAGACCCGCGAGGCGGGCACACCCGTGCTCACCGAGGGCGAGCCCGCGACGTGCTTCTTCGTGCTGCTCGGGGGCACCGTCGCCCTGTGCCGCACGATCGGCGGCCAGCGCATCGAGGTGAGCCGCAGCGACCTGCGCGGCTCGTACTTCGGTGCCACCCAGGCCTATCTGGAGCTCGACCAGCCGACCTACCAGATGACCGTCGAGTCGATCACCGCCACGTCGATGCTGCAGTTCGACGCCGACGAGTTCGGGCCGATGATCCGCACGTGGTTCCCGATGGCCATGCACCTGCTGGAAGGCCTCTTCTGGGGCATGCGGAACACCCAGGCGACGGTGGGCCAGCACGAACGGCTCACCGCACTCGGCGCGTTGTCCGCGGGCCTCACGCACGAGCTCAACAACCCGGCGGCGGCCGCCGTGCGGGCGACGGCGGCGCTGCGCGAACGGGTCGCGGGCATGCGGCACAAGCTCGCACTCCTGGCGCAGGGCGCGATCGACCCGTCCGAGCTCCCGGCCCTGGTCAAGCTGCAGGAGAAGGCGGTCGAACGGGTCGCCAAGGCGCCGAAGCTCAGCCCGTTGCAGGCCAGCGACGCCGAGGACGAGGTCGCCGACTGGCTCGACGACCACGACATCGGCGGCGGCTGGGACGTCGCACCCGTGCTGGTCGCGGCCGGACTGGACGTCGAGTGGCTGGAGAACTCGCTCACGGCGTGCCCGGCGGCGATGACGGGGTCCGCCGTGCACTGGCTCAGGTACACGGTCGAGACCGAGATGCTGATGAACGAGATCGAGGACGCGACCACCAGGGTGTCCACCCTGGTCGGTGCCGCCAAGCAGTACTCGCAGATGGACCGCGCGCCGTTCCAGGTGGTCGACGTGCACGAGCTGCTCGACTCCACCCTGGTCATGTTCGGCGGGAAGCTCGGGGACGTCCAGGTCGTCAAGGACTACGACAGGACGCTGCCCGCGATCTCCGCGTACGCAGGTGAGCTCAACCAGGTGTGGACGAACATGATCGACAACGCCCTGGGCGCGATGGGCGGCTCGGGAACGCTGACCGTGCGCACGTTCCGGCGGGACAGACACCTCGTCGTGGAGATCGGCGACACCGGTCCCGGCATCCCGGCGGAGGTGCAGAGCCGGATCTTCGAGCCGTTCTTCACCACCAAGCCGGTCGGCGAGGGCACCGGACTCGGGCTGGAGATCTCGTGGCGGATAGTGGTCAACAAGCACCGAGGCGACATCCGGGTGGAGTCGCGGCCGGGTGACACGCGGTTCCAGGTCGCTCTGCCGCTGGAGCCTGGAAGCTGAAGGGCACGTCGGACCAGGGACACTCACGGGCGCGAACGACCCCCTGGCCCCGGCATCGTGATCTCCGCACACAGGATCACGAGGAGCCGAGGACATGCCCACCATCACCCTGACCCAGCGGACCACCGCGACGCCCGAGCAGTTCGTCGCAGGGCTCACCGACTTCGGCCCCGGCCGCGCCGACCTGTTCCCCAACAGCGCCGACGCCGACCTGCGGGTGCACGACAGGGGCGACGCGTTCGCCGACGTCACCGAGGGCTCCGGCGGCATCTGGGAACGCCTGCGCTACGACTGGTCGGA
This sequence comes from Lentzea sp. NPDC058436, assembly GCF_042721515.1. Taxonomy (NCBI): domain Bacteria; kingdom Bacillati; phylum Actinomycetota; class Actinomycetes; order Pseudonocardiales; family Pseudonocardiaceae; genus Lentzea; species Lentzea sp. NPDC058436. The sequence continues at coordinate 40,117 of NZ_JBHXLF010000022.1, read as the reverse complement.
CCCCGCCCGCGTCGTGCTGACCACGGTCGACTCCAACGTGTGGGGCGGGCGTTCCGGCCACACCTACACGTTCACGAGGCAGGACGACGGAACGACCCTCGTGCACGCGGAAGTGGTGCGGGAGGGCAAGAACCTCAAGGGCAGGCTGCTCGGTCTGTCGCTCGGCCTGCTCGGCAGGAAGGTGCTGGGCGGTGCGCTCGAGAAGACCGTGCGGGCCGTCGAGGCCAGGGGTTAGGTAAGGGTGCCCTAGGTCGACCGGGCACGCGGGAGCTAACGTAGCCCGTCGTGAGCATGGTCGTGGAGCAACGCGGGCTCGAACCCGCACCGGCACCGGAGAGCCCGCACCGGCGGCGGCGTCTCGGGCTGGCGGGGCTGCTGGTGTTGCTGGCCGCGGCGGCGGTGGTGTCGCTGGTGGTGGGCGCGCGGTCGCTCACCCCCTCCGAGGTGTGGCAGGGGCTGTTCGGTGATCCCGGCGGCGACCAGCGGCTCACCGAGATCACGCTGATCGTGCAGACGCTGCGGGTGCCGCGGACGGTCCTCGCGGTCGTGGCGGGCATCGGGCTCGGTGTCGCGGGCGCGTTGATCCAGGGCCACACGCGCAACCCCATCGCGGACACCGGGTTGCTCGGCGTCAACGCCGGCGCGTCGTTCGCGGTGGTGCTGGCGGTGTCGCTGCTGGGCCTGCGGAGTCCGTTGCAGTACATGTGGTTCGCGTTCCTCGGGGCCGCGGCGGCGGGTGTGGTGGTGTTCGGGCTGTCGAGCCTCGGGCGCGGCGCGGGCAACCCGCTGACGCTCGCGCTCGCCGGGCAGGGCGTCACCCTGTTCCTGGCGGCGATGACGACGGCGGTCGCGCTGGGCAGCACGCAGGCGCTCGACGTGCTGCGGTTCTGGAACGCGGGGTCGGTGCAGGGCGTCGGGTTCGACGTCATCTGGGTCGCGGCGGCGTTCATCGGCGTCGGCCTCTTCCTGGCGCTGCTCAACCTGCCGGCGATCAACCTGCTGAACCTGGGCGACGACGTCGCGCGCGGCCTCGGCGTGAACATCGCGATGGGACGGACCGTCGGCGTGGTGGCGGTCACGCTGCTCGCGGGTGCCGCCACGGCGGCGTGCGGGCCAATCGCGTTCCTCGGACTGATGGTCGCGCACGTCGCGCGGTGGTTCACCGGGCCCGACTACCGCTGGCTCGTGCCGTACGCGGGGCTGCTCGGCGGCGTGGTGCTGCTGCTCTCCGACATCGCGGGCCGCCTCGTCGCCCGGCCGGCCGAACTGCAGGCGGGCATCGTCATCGCCCTCGTCGGCGCCCCGTTCTTCGCGGTGCTGGTGTGGCTCGGGAAGTTCAGGCAGGCATGATCAACTCTCCCGAGGCACCCGACCTGCACCGCGGTTTCCGCGTCGGCGGCTGGTCCTGGGTCTGGCGACCGTGGATCGTGCTCGTCACGGTCGTGCTGGCCGCGCTGACGTTCCTGATCTTCTCGGTGTCGATCGCGATCGGCGACTTCACCATCGAACTGCCCGCGGTGTTCAGGACGCTGATCGGCCAGGGCGAGCGGGTCGACGAGTTCGTGATCATGGACCTGCGGATGCCGCGCGCCCTCGTCGGGCTCATCGCGGGTGTGGCGCTGGGGATCTCCGGCGCGCTGACCCAGTCGATCGCGCGCAACCCCCTCGCGAGCCCCGACGTGCTCGGCATCACCGGCGGCGCCAGCGCGACGGCTGTGTTCGTCGTCACGGCCAGCGGCGGCGCGGCGATCGGCAACGCGGTCGGACTGTCCACCGCGGCACTCGCCGGCGGCCTGCTGACCGGGCTGCTCGTGTACTTCATGGCGTGGAAGAAGGGCATCGACGGCTTCCGGCTGATCCTCATCGGCGTCTCGGTCAACGCGGTCATGCAGGCGCTCACGACGTGGCTGCTGACGCTGGCGGACATCCGCGACGTCGCCCGCGCGCAGCGGTGGCTCGTCGGGTCGCTCGACTCGCGGTCGTGGTCCGAGGTGTGGGCGTCGATCTGGATCATGGCCGCGCTCGTGCTGGTGGTGCTGGTCGTCGCGTTCCAGTTGCGGCCCATGCACTTCGGTGACGACGTCGCCGCCGGTCTCGGCGTCCGCTACTCGGCGGTGCGCGCGATCCTGCTGCTGTGCGCGGTGCTGCTGGCCGGTGTGGCGGTGTCGGCCGCCGGGCCCGTGCCGTTCGTGGCGCTGGTCGCACCGCAGATCACCATGCGACTGCTGCGCACACCCGTGCCGCCGTTGGTCGCGTCCGGACTGTTCGGCGCGTTGCTCCTGATCGGCTCCGACCTGCTCGCGCGGACGGTGCTGCCCAACGACCTGCCCGTCGGCATCGTGACGGCGATCATCGGCGGACCGTTCCTCGTCTACCTGCTGGTGCGGGCGAACGTGAAGCGCGCTGCCTGAGGCCAGGCTTCGTTAAGTAAGGTTGCCCTATGACCGCGCTGCGCAACGACACCGCCCGACTGGGGGCCGAGGGCGTCACGGTCGGGTACGGCGAACGGGTCGTGCTCGACAACCTCGACGTCGCCATCCCGACCGGGGTGATCACCACGGTCATCGGACCCAACGGCTGCGGCAAGTCGACGTTGCTGCGCACGCTGTCCCGGCTGCTCAAACCGCGCCAGGGCACCGTGCTGCTCGACGGCCACGACATCGCGCGGCTGAAGACCAAGGACGTCGCGAAGCGGATGGGGCTGCTGCCGCAGACGCCGATCGCGCCGGAGGGGCTGACGGTCGCCGACCTGGTCGCGCGCGGACGGCACCCGCACCAGAGCTGGGTGCGCCAGTGGTCGAGCGACGACGCGGACGTGGTCGCCAAAGCGTTGCACATGACCGGTGTCGCGGATCTCGCGCACCGCCCGGTCGACTCGCTCTCGGGCGGTCAGCGGCAACGGGTGTGGATCTCCATGACCCTCGCGCAGGGCACCGATCTGCTGTTGCTGGACGAGCCGACGACGTACCTCGACCTCGCGCACGCCATCGACGTGATCGACCTCGTCGACGACCTGCACGAGAGCGGCTGCACGATCGTGATGGTGTTGCACGACCTGAACCTCGCCGTCCGTTACAGCGACAACCTGATCGTGATGAGGTCGGGATCCATTGTCGCGCAGGGACATCCGAGCGAGGTGATCACGAGCGAGTTGTTGCTGGACACGTTCGGGCTGCAGGCGAAAGTCATCGACGACCCCGTGAGCGAGCGGCCATTGATCGTGCCTATCGGCCGGACTCACGTGGTATCGAAGAGTGACCAAGACCTTGGTTAGCCTGCCCTAACTGGGTGATAAGGTTCGGCTGTCCTAAATTTCCCCCGCCGCGTGGGCAGCGAAGAACGAGGTGCCGAATGGGCCAGAGAACGACCACGACCTGGAAGCGACTGACCGCTGTGGCAGCAGCCGCGGTCGTCAGTGCCGGCGTCCTCGCGGGATGTGGTTCCTCCACGCCTGAGACGACTCCCGGCTCGAACAACGCCTCCGGTGGCACGTTCCCGACCAAGGTCGAGCACTTCTTCGGCACGACGGAGGTCAAGGAGGCGCCCAAGCGCGTCGTCTCCCTCGGCTACACCGACGACCAGACGCTGCTCGCGCTCGGCGTGGTCCCGGTCGGCATGGTCGACCAGTACCCGAACCCCGAGGGCACCAAGCCCGACGTCAACACGCAGTGGGCCTGGGTCAAGGACAAGTGGGGCTCGACGACGCCCGAGGTCGTCATGAAGAACGGCGACACCGAGCCCAACTACGAGAAGATCGCGCAGCTGCGCCCCGACCTGATCGTCGCCGTCTACTCCGAGGCCGACCAGGCCTGGTACGACAAGCTGACCAAGATCGCACCGGTGGTCGGCCGCACCAAGGAGGAGAAGGAGCCCTTCTCCGCCAAGTGGCAGGACAACGCGCTGCAGATCGCCAAGGCGGTCGGCAAGGGTGACGAGGGCGCGAAGCTGATCAAGGGCATCGACGACAAGATGGCAGAGGCCAAGAAGGCCAACCCGGACTTCGCGAACCAGACCGCCACCGTGACCACCTGGTACAAGGACGCGGTCTCGCCGTTCGCCACGACCGACGTGCGCGGCCAGCTCGTCAGCGGCATCGGCTTCAAGGGCAACACGAAGATCGACGAGATCGCCGAGGGCAAGTTCTTCACCTCGCTGTCCCCCGAGCGCGTCGACGTGATCAACACCGACCGCATCTTCGTGATCGCCGACAAGGCGGACCAGGACTCGCTCAAGAACTTCCAGCTCTTCGCGAACCTGCCCGCGGTCAAGGCCGGCAAGGTCTCCTGGCTGCTCGACAGCGAGGGCCCGGCGGTCGGCGCCGCGATCTCGCAGGCCACCCTCGCATCCCTCCCCTACGCGATCGACGAACTGGTGAAGTCGGCCAAGTCCTCCGGCTGATCCACGCACAACCCGGCGAAAGGCCTCCTCTCGTGACCACCAGCGTCTCCGGCGCGCCGTCGAAGATCCTGCGCACGGCGTCCGGGCGGGAGGCCTCCCGCTGGTTGCTCGACCACTGCCGCTCCGCCCCCGCACTGCCGATCGCCACCGTCGTGGCGACGGTGGCGGGGGCGTTGCTGCAGATCGTCCCAGTGTTCCTGCTGGGCACCGTCGTGGACGGGATCGTGCAGGGACGCGACGCGTCGATCCTCTGGACGATCGGCATCGCGACGATCGTCTCGGCGCTGGCCGGTGCGGCGATGACCGCGGTGTCGACCTACCTCGTCGGCCGCGTGGGCGCGGAAATGCTGGCACGGCTGAGGGAAGGCGCGGTCCGCGCGGTGCTCGGGATGCCGAGCGCGCGGATCGAAGAGGTTGGGCGCGGTGACGTGCTCTCGCGCGTCGGTGACGACGTCGCGGTCATCTCCAAGGGTTTCCGCACGGCCATCCCGACGATCTTCTCGGCGGTCGTGCTGGTGGTCATCGCGACCATCGGCATGTTCGGCCTCGACTGGCGCCTCGGTCTCGCCGGCGCCTGCGCGCTGCCCGCGTACTGGCTGGCGCTGCGCTGGTACCTGCCGCGCTCGCAACCCCTCTACCGCGCCCGTTCCGAAGCGCAGGCCGACCGCGCGCAGGCGTTGATCAGCGGCCTCGACGGCATCGAAACGGTCCGCGCGTACCGGCTGGAGAACGCCTTCCGCGACAAGGTGACCGCGGAGTCGTGGCGGGTGCGCAACATCGGCATCGACGTCTTCCGGTTCTTCGGCCGGTTCATCGGCAGGGAGAACCGCGCCGAGTTCATCGGGCTCGGGCTGATCATCGTCGTCGGCTACCTCCTCGTGACGAACGGGGAGTCGTCGCTCGGCCAGGTCTCCGTCGCGGCGTTGCTGTTCCACAAGCTGTTCGTGCCGCTCGGGCTGATCATGGCGTTCTTCGACGAGGCGCAGAAGTCCGGCGCCGGGCTGACGCGACTGGTCGGCGTGCTCACGGAGTCCGACGGCGACGAGCTCGTGCGCAGCGCGGTGGCCGTTGATGCTGACGCACGACCACTTCCGGTCTCGGTGCGCGGGCTTTCCTTCCGCTACCCCGAGTCCGAGCACGACGTGCTCCAGGACGTCGACCTGGAGATCCCCGCCGGCACGTCGCTCGCCCTGGTCGGCGCGACGGGCGCGGGCAAGACGACGCTCGCGGCACTGGTCGCCGGCACCGGCACCCCGCTGACCGGATCGGTGCACATCGGCACCTCCGACCTCGCGGACCTGGACGAGGCCGGCGCCCGCGCGCTCGTCAGCATCCTCACCCAGGAGGCCCACGTCTTCGCCGGCCCGCTGGCCGAGGACCTGCGGCTCGCGGCACCGGACGCGACCGACGACGAGCTCAGGGACGCGTTGCGGACCGTGGGCGCGGACGGGTGGGTCGACGCCTTGCCGCAGGGCCTGCAGACGGACGTCGGCGAAGGTGGCGAACGCCTCGACGTGACCAAGATCGCCCAGATCGCACTGGCCCGCCTGGTGCTCGGCCGCTCCCCCGTCGTCGTGCTGGACGAGTCGACGGCCGAGGCGGGCAGCCAGGGTGCCGCCGCACTGGAACGCGCCGCGCTGGCCGCCTGCCGGGGCCGCACGACGCTGCTGGTGGCGCACCGCCTGACCCAGGCCATCGCCGCCGACCGGATCGCCGTGCTCGACGCGGGCCGCGTGCTGGAACAGGGAACACACGAAGAACTTGTGGCGCGTGACGGGCGTTACGCGGCACTTTGGGCCGCTTGGCGATTCGGATCAGCAAATACTTAGGTTAGGCTACCTTCACCGAGAGTGAAGGGATGGCTGAGTCGTCAATGGAACAGTTGGCCGACCGTGACGTACTTCTTTCGACCGCCCGGATCGCCTCCGTTCGGCGCCGTGCCGGTGAGTACCCGCAGCGGACCATCGCCGTGGCGAGTGCCGTCGCACTCCACTTCTGGGCCGACCCCTCGTTCGAGGTCGAGGGGTTCGAGCTCACGTCCTCCACGCCGTTCGGCGATCTGCTCGTGTGGGCCGACAAGGGCCAGAACTCCGACGTCGCCGAACGACCCGGCGGGTGGGCGATCCCCGTTCCGCGCGGTGTCGACCAGGATGCGGCGCAACGGGCGCTGGACGACCTGGCCGAGTTCCCGAACCGCGCCGTCGGCACGCTGACCTCCGAGACGCCCGCCGAGCGGCTCGAAGCGCTGACCCGGTGGAACGACAACGAGTTCCCGCGCGAACGGCCGGGCATCGTGGCGCTGTTCCGCGAGCAGGCCCGGCAGCGCCCGGACGCCGTCGCGATCAACGACGGCGACCGCGCCCTCACCTACGGCGAGGTGCTGTCCCTCTCCAACCAGCTCGCCCACCACCTGATCGGCCGCGGCATCACCGCGGAGCAGGTCGTCGGCATCTCCCTGCCCCGCTCGGCCGAGATGGTCGTCAGCCTGCTCGCCGTGCTGCAGGCCGGGGCCGCGTTCGTGCCGCTGGACCCGCAGTGGCCCGCTTCGCGCCGTGAGTCCGTGATCGCCGACGCCCAGGTCGTCTTAGTCCTCGGCACCGGCCAGGAAGGCGAGCCGGAAGCGGTCGCGGTCGACCTCGCCGACTGGGGTTTCTCCGAGTACCCCGGTGATCCCACCGACGTCACGATCCGCGGCGCGCAGCTCGCGTACGTGATGTTCACGTCCGGCTCGACCGGCCGCCCCAAGGGCGCGATGATCCGGCACGAGGCGATCAGCGAACGCCTGCTGTGGCAGGTGGACCAGATCCTCCACTTCGGACACTCCGACGCGTCGCTGTTCAAGGCGCCGCTGTCGTTCGACATCTCCATCAACGAGATCTTCCTGCCGCTGGTGTGCGGCGGCCGGACCGTCGTCGTGCGCTCCGGCGGCGAGCGCGACCCGCACCACCTCCTGCGGACGATCGACCGGCACCGCGTGACGTTCGTGTACCTGGTGTCGTCGATGCTGGACGTGCTGCTGAACATCGCGGGAGAGGGCGAGCTCGGCAGCCTGCGGCACGTGTGGTGCGGCGGCGAGGTGCTCACCCCCGAGCTGTACGAGCGGTTCCGCACGCGGCTCGACATCCCGATGTACCACGGGTACGGCCCGGCCGAGGCCACGATCGGCGTCTCGCACGTGATCTACCGCGGCGAGGCAGAGCGGCTGTCGACGTCGATCGGCAAGGCCAACCCGAACACCGATCTCTACGTGCTGGACGACGAGCTGCGGCCATGTCCCGTCGGTGTCGGCGGTGAGCTGTACATCGGTGGGTTCCTGCTGGGGCGCGGATACGTGAACGCCGCCGGGCTGACGGCGTCGCGGTTCGTCGCGAACCCGTTCGCCACCGACGGGTCGCGCCTCTACCGCACGGGTGACCTGGCGCGGTTCGCGCCGGACGGCTCGCTCGACTTCCTCGGCCGCGTCGACAACCAGGTCAAGATCCGCGGTATGCGGCTCGAACTGGAGGACGTCGAGCTCGCGCTGGCCGAGCACCCGAAGGTGCGCCACACCTGTGTCGTGGTGCGGAAGAACTCCGCGGGCGGCAACTACCTCGTCGGGTACGTCGTGCCGTCCGATCCTGAGCTGACCTCGGACGCCGTGAAGCAGTGGGCGACCGAGAACCTCGTCGAGTACATGGTTCCCGCGCACGTCGTCGTGATGAGCGAGTTCCCGTTGACGCCCAACGGAAAGCTCGACCGCCGCGCGCTGCCGGAGCCCGTCGTGGAGACCGGGCCGGTGACCGAGGCGGCCACCGACGACGAGGCCGTGATCTGCGCCGCCGTCGCGTCCGTGCTGCGGGTCGAGCGGGTCGGCGCCGACCAGGACTTCTTCGAACTGGGCGGCGACAGCATCCTCGCGATCTCGCTGCTGTCCGCGTTGCGGGCCGAGGGCGTGTTCGTCACCGCCACCCAGATCTTCGTGAACCGCACGCCGCGCGCGCTGGCCGCTGTCGCGTCGCGTGACGGTGCATCGGCGGTCGACCACGACGACGTGCCGACCGGGCCCGTCGCGGGTCTGCCGATCGTGCAGTGGCTCGGCGAGACCACGGACGCCGTCGACGGCTTCGTGCAGTCGGTCGTGCTCAACACCCCGGCCGCGCTGACCTCCGACGCGTTGACCCAGATCCTCGACGCGCTGGTCGCCCGGCACGACATGTTGCGCGCCAAGCTGGTCCGGGGCGAGCGCTGGTCGTTCGACATCCCCGCCGACGGTCCGGCGTTGTGGGAGGAGAGCAACGCCCCGCTGGAGGAGTGCGTCGCGGCGGCCACGGACGGGCTCGACCCGGACGCGGGCGTCATGCTGCGCGCGGTGTGGCGTTCCGGGGCTCGGCAGCTCGTGATCGTGATCCACCACGTGGTGATCGACGGCGTCTCGTGGCGCATCCTGTTCGACGACCTCGCCCTGGCCTGGCAGCAGGTCTTCTCCGGCGCCCCGATCGAGCTCCGCCCGGTCGGCACGTCGTTTCGGCGCTGGACCCAGTTGCTGGAGCAGGCCTCGTTCGACGGCGACCGCTCCTACTACCAGCGCGCGTTGCCCGGTGTGGACCAGGTGCTCGGCCGGCGTGAGCTGAACGGCGCCGATGTCGTTGCGGGCGAACAGCTCCGCACGGTCACCGTCGGCTCCCGGGCCACGGCAGCGCTGCTCGGCGACGTGCCCGCGCTGTTCCACGCCAAGGTCAACGACGTGCTGCTGACCGGTCTCGCCGTCGCTCTCGCCCGCTGGCGGCGCGACAACGGACAGGACCAGACGTTCGCGCACATCGAGCTGGAGGGCCACGGCCGCGAGGGCCGGTTCGTGCCGCTCGACCCCGATCTGTCCCGCACGGTCGGCTGGTTCACGACGCTGTTCCCGGTGACGGTGGACCCCGTCGACATCGATGATCTTCCCGCGGCTTTGAAGCGGGTCAAGGAAGACCTCGCGCGGGTGCCGAGCAACGGTGTCTCGTACGGCGCGCTGAAGTACCTCGGCCAGGAGACCTTCGAGTCGTCCCGGCCGCAGGTGCTGTTCAACTACCTCGGCCGGTTCGCCGGTGGCACGACCGGCGACTGGCAGCTCGCGGAGAACGCCGGTCAGCTCGGTGAGAAGCGCGACCCGGCGATGCGGCTGCCGCGCGCCCTGGAGTTCAACGCCTCCGCCGAACCCGGCAGCGACGGCGAGCTGGAACTCGTCACCGTGATCTCGTGGCCGTCGGGCGTGTTCACCGACGACGACACCGCGAAGATCGGCGAGTACTTCGTCGCCGCGCTGGAGGGCCTGGCACAGCTGACGACGGGCGGCCACTCCCCCAGCGACTTCGGGCTGCTGCCGCTCACCCAGGCCGACGTCGACTCGCTCGACAACGGCGCGCTGCGGGATGTCCTGCCGCTCACGCCGTTGCAGGAGGGCCTGTACTTCCACTCGGTCTTCGACGACGACTCCGCTCACCGGTACGTCGAGCAGCAGCTGCTGACGTTGACCGGCGCGGTCGACGCCAAGCGGCTCGAAGCGGCGGCGGCGCGAGTGCTGGAGCTGTTCCCGAACCTGGCCGCGCGGTTCGCGAGCCTGTCCGACGGCCGGGTCGTGTCGGTGCTGGAGTCGGGTGTCCGGCCGGTGTTCACCACGGTCAACGGCCAGGGCATGACCGACGAGGAGATCCGCGAGCTGGCCGAACGCGACCGCGTCGCCGGGTTCGACCTCGCCACCGGCCCGCTGATGCGCTTCACGCTGGTCCTCACCGCGCCGCGGCGCTACGTGCTGGTGCAGACCGTGCACCACATCATCGCCGACGGCTGGTCGGTGCCGCCGATGCTGCGCGCGCTGCTGGCCGAGTACGACGCGCCGGGGTCGGTGCACGTGCGCGGCAGCTACGCCGACTACGTGCGGTGGCTCGTCGAGAGCGACGCCGACGAGAGCGACCGCGTCTGGTCGCACGAGCTGCGGGACCTCGCCGGTCCGTCCATCACCGTGCCCGGCCACACGCCGTCGGAGCGGTTCGCCGACATGATCCTGGACGCTCCGTCCGATGTGGACGAACGCGTGCGGGCCGCAGGAGTCTCGCTCAGCGTGGCCGTGCACAGCGCGTGGGCCGTGACGCTCGGCGGGATCCTGGGCAGCCAGGACGTCGTGTTCGGCTCGACGGTGTCCGGCCGCGACGCCGACGTCCCCGGCATCAACGAGCTCGTCGGACTCTTCATCAACACCATCCCGGTGCGCGCCAGGTGGTCCGGCGACACCTCCGCTCGCGACCTGCTGGACGGGATGCGCGAGCACCAGACCGCCGTCCTGCCGCACCAGCACGTGTCGCTGACCAGGATCGGCCGCCTGGCCGACGCCGGGTCGTTGTTCGACACGCTCGTGGTGTTCGACGTCGCCACGGACGTCACGTCGCTGCGCAGCGACTCGTTCGGCATCGCCGACGTCGTCAACGAGGGCGCGCCGCACTACCCGCTGACGCTGGTGGTCGAGCGCGGGCACGACGGTTCGCTGAAGTTCAACCTCGTGCACGACACCGTGGTGATCCGCCCCGAGGGTGCGCGCCGGATCGTGCGGACGTTCGCCGACGCGCTGAACGCCCTGCTGGCCGGCGAGAGCATCCCCGAGCCGCAGACCACCGAACCCGCCGCGATCGAACCGGCCACGCTGGCCGAACTGTTCGACGACGCCGCCGCGCGGACCCCCGAGGCACGGGCCGTCACGCTGTGCCGGCTCGACGGCAGCTCGGAAAGCCTGTCGTACAGCGAACTCGCCGACGCGAAGAACCGGCTGGCGCGCACGCTCGCGAACGCCGGGGTGAAGCCGCACCAGCGGGTCGCGGTCGCCGTTCCCCGGTCGCTGGAGCAGGTCATCTCGCTCGTCGCGGTCGTGTCGGCCGGTGGCGCGTACGTGCCGCTGGACGTGGCGTACCCGGACGAGCGGCTGGAGTACCTGCTCTCCGACACCGCGCCGCAGGTCGTGCTGGTCGCTCCGGAACAGCGCGACCGCTTCGAGGCGATCGCGTCCCGGATCGGTTCGCCCGCAAGGGTTCTGACGATCGGTGACGAGGTTCCGGGCGACGGCGTGATCACCGCGGCGAGCTGGCACCACCCGGCGTACGTGATCTACACGTCCGGGTCGACCGGCAAGCCCAAGGGCGCCGTGGTGCCGCACCGCGGTGTGGTGACGTTCCTCGCGAACACCTTGCCGGACATGGGTTTCGGCCCCGGCGACGTCATGACGCAGTTCCACTCGTTCTCGTTCGACTTCGCGGTCCTGGAGCTGTGGGGCTCGCTGACCAACGGTGCCGAGCTGCTGGTCCCCGACCACGGCCTGACCCGCTCGCCGGTCGACTTCCACCAGGTGGTGCGCGACCGCGGCGTCACCGTGATGAGCCAGACCCCGTCGGCGTTCTACCAGTTCATCGAGGCCGACAAGCACAGCGACGCGATCACGTCCGTGCGCCGGATCATCATCGGCGGCGAGGCGCTCGAACTCGGCCGGCTGCGCGAGTGGGTCCAGCGCTACGGCACGCGGACGCCGGACCTGGTCAACATCTACGGCCCGACCGAGTCCGTCGTGTACACCGCGCGGCACGTCCTCGACGACAGCGACTTCGACCCCGGCCGCGCCGACGTCTGCCCGATCGGCCCGCCCGTCCCCGGCCAGCGGACGTACGTCCTCGACGACGCCCTGCGGCCCGTCGGACCGGGTGTGGCCGGCACGCTCTACCTCGCGGGCCACCAGGTCTCACTCGGCTACTCGAACCGGCCGGAGCTGACCGCGAGCAGGTTCGTCGCCGACCCGTTCGCGGCCGACGGGTCGCGGATGTACCACACCGGTGACCTCGCGAAGTGGAACCTCGACGGCGAGATCGAGTTCATCGGCCGCGCCGACGGCCAGGTGCAGCTGCGCGGCTTCCGCATCGAGCTGGGCGAGGTCGAGGCCGCCGTCCGCGAGATCGCCGGTGTCGTCGACGTGGCGGTGACCGTGGCGGACACAGCCGACCACCTCGTCGCGCACGTCGTGGGCACGCCGTCCGCCGACATCACGTCGGCGCTCTCCGGCAAGCTGCCGTCGCACATGGTGCCGCAGCGGGTCATCCCGCTGGAGAGGCTGCCGATGACGGTCAACGGCAAGCTGGACCGCACCGCGTTGCAGGAACGCGCCCGCCAGGAGGACGCGCCGGTCGTCGAGGCGAGCAGCTCGGCGCTGGACGCGCTCGTCGGGATCTTCCGCGACGCGCTGCCGGTGTCCGATGTGGACGCCGACACGGACTACTTCGTGGCCGGTGGCGACAGCATCATGGCGATCGGCGTGGTGAACCGGGCGCGGGCGCTCGGGTTCGCGATCTCGCCGCGCGACATGTTCCTCTACAAGACGCCTCGGGCGCTCGCGGAGCAGTTCGCGGCACAGCCCGTGGTGCAGGCAGCTCCCGTCGTCGAGAAGGCGTCGGACGGCCCGGTCGTGCCGACGCCGATCGTGTTGCGGCAGCGGGAGCTCGGCGGATCGCTCGACCTGTTCGCCCAGGCCCGTCAGCTGGAGTGCGCGAGCCTCGCCGACGCCCGCAAGGCGGCTGAGGCCGTCGTGTCCACGCACCCCGCGCTGCGGTTGCGCCTGGACACCGGCGAGGGCGTGTGGTCGTTGCGGACCGAGCCGGCGGCCGAGGTCGACGTCGTCGTCTCGACGGATGACCCGCAGGACGCCGCAGAATCAGCGGCACGCAGGCTCGACGCCGAAGCCGGTGTCATGGCGGCCTTTACGTGGCTGGAGGACAGCCGGACGCTCGTCGTCGCGGTGCACCACCTGGCCGTGGACGCGGTGTCCTGGCTGATCCTGCTCGAAGACCTCAACACCGCGATGCGCGGAGAGGACCTCGCGCCGGTCACGACGTCGTTCGCAACGTACGCCGAGACGCTGATGCTCGACGCCCAGTCCGGCGGCGACCTGCGCCGGTGGATCGAGACGCTCGACGCCCCGGTGCTCACGCCGCAGATCGGCGAACGGCGCGAGGTCACCGTCACGCTGGCCGCCGACATCACCGGACGCGTCGTGCAGACCGCACCGACGGCGCTCGGCCTGGGCCTGACCGAGCTGCTGCTCGGTGCGTTGCGGACCGCGCTCACCGACATCCAAGGCACCCCGACGGACCTCGTGGTCGAGCTGGAACGGCACGGCCGCGTGCCCGCCGCGGACCACCACGACTACACCCGCACGGTCGGCTGGTTCACCGCGATCGCACCGGTGAGGCTGAGCCCCGCCACCGACCCGGTCGAGGCCGCGCGGGAGGTCGTCGCCCGGCAACCGGACGAGGAGGCGCACGTCGGGTTCGGGCAGCTGCGGTACCTGAACCCGCAGACCGCGCCCGTGCTGGCCGCGCTCCCCCGGCCGCAGGTGCTGTTCAACTACCTCGGCCGCGGCAGCGAGTCCCAGGCGCTGCACGTCGATCCCGAGAACCGGCCGAGCCCGTACGCGGTCGAGGTCAACTCGTGGGTCGACACCTCGACCGGTTCGCTGCGCGCCACGTTCGCGCTGACCGAGGACGTGTCGGACGAGATCGCGGCCCGGTGGCTGCTGGCGCTGGAACGGATCGCGGAGGCGTCGGCCACCGTGCGCCGCACCGCGCCGGTCTCGCCCCTGCAGCGGGGCCTGTACTTCCAGGCGGAGCTGGCCGGTCAGTCCGGTCAGTACGTGGCGCAGAGCTTCTTCACGTTCGACCGCCGTCTCGACGCCGACGCCCTGGGCAGGGCGCTGACGCACGTGATCGCGCGGCACCCCGTCGTCGGAGCGGGCTTCGAGTCCGACGAGAACGGCTCTCCGGTGCAGGTCCTGGGCGCCGCGGGCAAGGTGCCGGTGCGGACCGTGGACGTGCTGAACTCCGACGCCGTCGAGGCGTTGCGGGTCGAGGACCGCGCCACGGGCTTCGATCTGACCGCGCCCCCGTTAGTGCGGCTCACGATCCTGCGCCTGCCGGACGGCACGGACACGTTGCTGTTCACCAACCACCTGCTGCTGTGGGACGGCTGGTCGCGCGCGATCGTGCTGGACGACATGTTCGGCGCCTACCAGGCGTTCCTGGCGGGCGAGTCGGTCGACTCGACGCCCGCGACGCCGAGCTACGAGAGCTACACGCGTGCGTTGGCGGAGAAGGACGTCGAGGCGGCTCAGAGCTTCTGGGCCGGCTACCTCTCCGGGCTGTCCGGCCCGACGCTCCTCGGTGACCAGTCCACTTCGGACTCGCTGCCGGCCAAGCTCGTGCGGACGTTGCCGGTCGAGGCGTCGGACAGGATCCGCGAGACGGCTCGCCGCCACGGCGTGACGCTGAACTCGGTGGTCGCCGGGGCGCTCGGACTGGTGCTCGGCAAGGAGACCGGGCGAGGCGACGCGGTGTTCGGCGTGACGGTGTCCGGGCGTGAGCAGGAGGGCACCGAGGGCATCGTCGGCGTTCTGCTGAACACCGTGCCGATGCGCGTGAACGCCCAGCCGCACGACACCGTCGGCGGGTTCCTGGCCGGCGTCCAGGCTTCGCGGGTCGCGACGATGGAGCACGAGCACTTCGGGCTCGGCGAGATCCAGCGCGCCAGCGGGCACGACCAGCTGTTCGACAGCCTGTTCGTGCTGCAGAACTTCCTCGACGACGACACGTTCACCGAGTTCAACTCCCGCAACGGGATCACGGGCCACGAGTCGGAGGACTCGACGCACTACCCGTTCACGTGGGTCGTGACACCGGGCGAGGAGCTGACGGTCAAGGTCGAGTACCGGCCCGAGGTCACCGATCCCGCGTTCGCACAGCGGTTGTTCGACTCCTACCTCGCGATGCTCGACGAGCTGACCGGTGCCGAGGGCCTGATCGGCTCGATCGGGTCGGGTCCGGCTCCGGAGCTCAACCCCGCCAACGACTTCGGCAACCTGACCGTGGTCGACCTGTTCGACCAGGCGGCCGACCGCAACCCGGATCGCGTCGCGTTGGTGGCTCACGGCAAGACGATGACGTTCGCGGAGCTCCGCGACCGCAGCCGTCACCTCGCCGGAGTGTTGTCGGACAAGGGAATCGGTGTCGAGACCTCGGTCGCCATCGCCGTGCCGCGCTCGCTCGACTGGGTCGTCGCGCTGTTCGGCATCCTGCGCTGCGGCGCGGCCTACGTGCCGCTGGAGCTGGACCACCCGGACGAGCGGATCGCCGCGATCATCGAGGACGCGGCACCGGCGTTGGTCATCACGACGACCGCGGTGGCGCCGAGGATCCAGGGCACCACGTTCAAGCTGGACGAGCCGTGGCCGGACGCCGAACCGGTGGTCACCTTCGCCGCGGACGATCCGGACAGGCTCAAGCACGCGGCCTACACGATCTACACCTCCGGTTCGACCGGCAAGCCCAAGGGCGTCGTCACGGAGTACGCCGGTCTGACGAACATGCTGGTCAACCACCAGCGGCGGATCTTCGAGCCGGTGCTGGCCGAGCACGGGCACCGCACGTTCCGGATCGCGCACACCGTGTCGTTCGCGTTCGACATGTCGTGGGAGGAGCTGCTCTGGCTCGCCGACGGCCACGAGGTGCACATCTGCGACGAGGAGCTGCGCCGCGACGCGACCGGGCTCGTGGAGTACTGCCTGCGGCACGAGATCGACGTCATCAACGTGACGCCGACGTACGCGCAGCAACTGGTGGCCGAGGGACTGCTGGCCGCCGAGCACAAGCCCGCGCTGGTGCTGCTGGGCGGCGAGGCCGTCACGCCGACGTTGTGGCAGCAGCTCGCGGACACCCCCGGTGTGGTGGGCTACAACCTCTACGGGCCGACGGAGTACACGATCAACACGCTGGGCGTCGGCACGTTCGACTGCGTCGACCCGGTGGTCGGCGTGGCGATCGACAACACCGACGTCTACGTGCTCGACCCGTGGCTGCGGCACGTGCCGGACGGCGTCGCGGGTGAGCTCTACGTGTCGGGTGTGGGCATCGCGCGCGGCTACCTCGGGCAGCCGGGGCAGTCCGCGGAACGGTTCGTGGCGTGCCCGTGGGTGCCCGGCGAGCGGATGTACCGGACCGGTGACCTGGTGATCCGGCGCACGGACGGCAACCTGCTCTACCTCGGCCGCACGGACAAGCAGGTCAAGATCCGCGGTCACCGCGTGGAGCTGGGCGAGGTCGAGGCGCGGTTCGCCGCCCACGCGGACGTCCGGTTCGTCGCGGCCGTCGCGCAGGCCGACCCGCAGGTCGACGGTGCGTACCGGCTCGCGGCCTACCTGGTGCTGAACGAGGGCGCGGACATCCCGTCGATCGCGGCGGAGGTCGGCGCTGGCCTGCCGGACTACCTGCGGCCGTCGCACTTCGCGCAGGTGGATGCGATCCCGCTCACGGTCAACGGCAAGGCGGACACGTCGGCCTTGCCCGAGGCCCGTCCGCTCGGCACCCTGATGACCAAGGTCGAGGACCGGGAGCTGACCGAGACCGAGACGCTCGTCCGCGAGATGTTCGCGGAGGCGCTCGATCTCGACGAGGACGAGGTGGGCATGACGAGCGGCTTCACCGACCTGGGCGGGCACTCGATGCTCGCGGTGAGGCTCATCGGCCTGCTCCGCCGCGAGTTCGGTCCCGTGGTCACGATCCGCGACCTGCTGTCCCTCTCCACCCCCGAAGCGATTGCGCGCCACGTTGACGAATCCTGAAGTCCGCACCGGCCGGGAGATCCTGCGGATCGCCCTGCGCCGCAACCGCGGAGCCATGACGGCCGGCACCCTGCTGATGGGGTGCTACCAGGCCGCCGAGACCGCCGTGCCGATCCTGCTCGGCGTGATCGTCGAGTACGCGTTGCGCGGCGGGCAGCTCAGCTCGCTCGGGCTGGCACTGCTGGCGCTGGGACTCGTGATGGCCACGGTGTCGTACTCGTGGCGGTTCGGCATGCGGATCCTGCAGAAGGCGAACACGACCGAGGCGCACCGGTGGCGCGTGGCGGTCGCCGACCGCGGCCTGCAGCCGGTGGGCCGCGAGGTCGACCTGAAGTCCGGCGAGGTGCTCACCATCGCCACCGAGGACGCCGACCAGACCGCCGACATCATCGAGGTGGTGCCGCTGCTGGTCAGCTCGCTGGTGTCGGTGGTGATCACCGGTGTCGTGCTGGCGTTCATCAGCGTCCCGCTGGGCGTGGCCGTGTTCGTGGGCACGGCGGCGATCCTGAGCGTCCTGAGCGTGATGTCGCGGCGGATCGGCGCGAACACGCAGGTGCAGCAGGCGAAGGTCGCGCGGGCCGGCGCGAAGGTGTCCGACCTGATCGCGGGCCTGCGGCCGTTGCACGGGTTCGGCGGCAGCTACGCGGCCTTCCAGGCCTACCGCCGGGTGAGCACGGAGGCGAAGCAGCAGTCGATCGTCGTGGCGCGGGTCAACGGCGTCTACGCCGGGCTGGGGCTGGCGCTGAACTCGGTGCTGGCGGCGGCGGTGACGCTGTGGGCGGGCCTGCTGACGTTCCGGGGCGAGATCAGCATCGGCCAGCTCGTGATGGTGGTCGGCCTGGCGCAGTTCCTGATCGAGCCGTTGAAGCTGTTCAGCGAGATGCCCAAGTACGTGATGATCGCGCGGGCCTCCGCCGAGCGGATGGCGTTGATCCTCGCGGCGCCGCCCCGCATGACGCCCGGTGCCGAGGTGCCCGGTCCGGAGAGCGGGCTGGAGGTCTCGGGGGTCGGCTACGGGTCGCTGGAGGACCTGACGTTCTCGGTGGAGCCCGGTGAGTTCGTGGCTATCGCGGCCTACCAGCCGCAGGCGGCGGCCGAACTGGTGTCGGTGCTGTCCGTCGACGCGCCACCGGACTCGTACTCGGGGGTCGTGCGGGTGGGCAAGCGCGAGGTCGCGTCGCTGACGATCGAGAGCGTGCGCACCCACCTGCTGGTCAACCCGTCGCACCACGAGGTGTTCGCGGGAACGCTGCGGGAGAACGTGGATCCGGCCGGCACCAGCGCGTTGGTGGACGAGGCCGTGTCCGCCGCGATGCTGACCGACGTCGTGGCCCTGCACTCCGACGGCCTCGACTACGCGGTGCGCGACCGCGGCGCGAACCTGTCCGGCGGGCAGCGGCAGCGGCTGTCGCTGGCACGTGCGCTGGCCGCGGACCCGGAGATCCTGGTGCTGCACGACCCGACCACGGCGGTCGACGCGGTGACCGAACAGCTCATTGCGCACAACATCGCGGCGTTGCGGCGCGGCCGCACGACGGTCGTGATCACCAGCAGCCCCGCGTTGCTGGACGTCGCCGACCGCGTGATCGTGCTGGACGGCGGCACGGTGACGTCCGAGGGCACGCACCGGGACCTGCTCGGCCGTGACTCCTCCTACCAGCTGGCGGTGGCCCGATGACGCGGTTCGAGTGGCGTGGCGGCCCGGCCTCGCTGCGGTTCGAGGACGTGGTGGACCCGGTCGAGCTGACGCACGAGGAAGGCGACCTGTGGGCCGCCGAGGTCTCGTTGCCGGACCGGTTGCGCGTGACCTACCACTTCGTCGACGCTGACGGCGAGGAGCACGCGGACCCGTCGAACCCGGCCGGGGCGGGACCGAACCGGTCGATCTTCGTGACGCCGGACCTGGAGCCGCAGCCGCACTGGCCCGTCGTCGGGCCGGACGAGGTCCTGGACGTGCCGTCGTTGCGCATCCGGTGGAACGGGACGTTGGGGCGCAAGACGGTTCGCGTGCACAAGGGTGGCGACCCTGTCGTGCTGCTGCTCGACGGCGACGACTGGATGTACGTGCATCCGGCGGTCGCCGCGTTCGAGTCGGCGGTGAAGGCGGGCGAGATGCCCTCCGCCACACTCGTCTTCCTGCCCACGCCTCGTGATCGCGGTGCCGAGTACAGCTCACCCGCGCTGTGGCAGGCGATTCGGGACGAGCTGCTGCCGTTGCTGGCGGAGAACGGCGTGACGGTCGACCTCTCGCGGTTCGTGGTGGCGGGCCAGAGCCTCGGTGGGCTCAGCGCGTTCCGCGCGGCGCTGGACTTCCCCTCGCTGGTGTCGAAGGTGGCGTGCCAGTCGGGTTCGTTCTGGTGGGCACGCGACCTGCCGGAGCACGGGCTGTCGCTCGACGGCCCGGCAGGAGGCGACACGGCGGAGTTGTTGCGTGCTCGTCCTGACCTGTCCGGGCTGCGAGTGGCGTTCGACGCCGGCGAGCACGAGCCCCGGATGCACCGGCACTGCTCCGCGGTGGAAGAGCTTGCCGCACAGGCGGGTGCGAGCGTGCGGACGAACCGCGGGCCGTCCGGGCACGACCGGGTGGGCTGGCGGCACGCGCTAGTGCGCGACGTCGCTTGGCTGCTCGGCTAGGGCGTGCCCCGGAAAGCCCGCCACCGGAGGAGCTTCCGCCGTACGCTCCAGCGCCCAGCTCGCGAGCAGGCGCAGGTTCTGCTCGGACGGCGAGCCCGGCTCCACCGTGTGCAGGGCGAGCGACATCTCCGGGTCGGCGTCCACCGTCAGCGACTCGTAGGCCATCGTGATGTCGCCGACGACCGGGTGGTGCAGGCTCTTGCTGCCGTGCGCGTGCTGGTAGACGTCGTTGTCGGCCCACCAGTGGCGGAAGTCGTTGTCCCGCACGGAGAGCTCACCGACGAGCGTGGCAAGCCGCGGGTCGTGCGGGTGCCGTCCGGCGTACACGTGCAGTGCCGCGACGGCGAGACGGGCGTTGCCCTCCCAGTCGTCGTAGAGCTCGCGGGCCGCCGGGTCGAGGAAGATGAAGCGGATCATGTTCCGCTCGTGCGGTGGCGCGGCGTCGAAGTCCTTGTACAGCGCGCGGGCCAGTGCGTTCGCGGCCAGGACGTCGGTGCGGCGGCCCAGCAGCAGCACCGGCACGTCCGGCATCGAGTCCACCGCCCTGCGCAACCCCGGCCGCACGCGTTGTGGTGGCATGGCCTGGGTCTTGCGGGTCGGTTTGGCCACTGTGTACAGATGGGCGCGCTCGGTCTCGTTGAGCCGCAACGCCCTCGCCAGTGCGTCCAGAACGGACTCGGAGACGTTGACGCTCCTCCCGCGTTCCAGCCGCACGTAGTAGTCGACGCTCACCCCGGCGAGCTGCGCGACCTCCTCGCGGCGCAGGCCGGGCACGCGACGGCTGCCCGGGAAGACGGGCAGTCCAGCCTCCTCGGGCGTGACCTTGGCCCGCCGCGTCCGGAGGAACTCGCGCAGTTCGGTGTTCACGCACCCCAGCGTAGGGCGGTTCACCCGGCCGTGCGGGGTACTGGCAGGCCCTGTCACGGACGGGGTCCGTCGCGGTTCCGTGGGAGGCATGGAATACAGGGTTCTGGGCACGACCGGCATCACCGTCAGCGAGTTCGCGCTCGGCGCGATGATGTTCGGCAGCTACTCGAACGCCGACCACGACGAGTCGGTCAGGATGATCCACACGGCGCTCGACGCGGGCGTCAACCTCATCGACACGGCGGACGCCTACTCGCTCGGCGAGTCGGAGGTGATCGTCGGCAAGGCGCTCAAGGGTCGCCGTGACGACGTGGTGGTCGCGACGAAGTTCTACTTCCCGATGGGCGACGACCCCAACCACGGTGGCGGCTCGGCGCGGTGGATCAAGCGGTCCGTCGAGGACAGCCTGCGCCGCCTCGACACCGACCACATCGACCTCTACCAGATGCACCGCCCCGACCAGAACACCGACATCGACGACTCGTTGGGCGCGCTCTCGGACCTCGTCCGCGCCGGCAAGGTGCGCACGATCGGCTCGTCGACCTTCCCCGCGAGCGAGATCGTCGAGGCGCAGTGGGTCGCGGACAGGCGCGGGCACCAGCGGTTCCGCACCGAGCAGCCGCAGTACTCCCTGCTGGCGCGCGGGATCGAGGCCGACGTGCTGCCCACGATCCAACGGCACGGGATGGGCGCGCTCACGTGGAGCCCGCTGTCCGGAGGATGGCTCTCCGGCCGCGCCGACCCGACCGCGGGCAGCGAGCTGCGTGCGTCGTGGGGCGGGATGTTCGACATGTCCGATCCGGGCAACCAGGCGAAGCTCGCCGCCGTTGAGCAGTTCTCCAAGCTGGCCGCCGAGATCGGCATCTCGCTGCCGGCGCTCGCGACGGCGTTCGTGCTGGCGCACCCCGGCGTGACGTCGGTGATCCTCGGCGGCAGCAAGCCCCACCACCTCACCGACCTGATCGCGACCTCGGGGCTGCGGCTGAGCGAAGACGTGCTCGACAGGATCGACGAGATCGTTCCGCCCGGCACGAACGTGCGGCAGAACGACGCGTTCGCGACGACACCCGCCGTGCTGGACAAGCGGTTGCGCCGCCGTTAGGACTGCGCCGCCGTCAGGACTGGAGCGGCCACACCTCGACGACTCCGTGCGCGACGGCGCACGGAGTCCCCGCCACCATCCGCACGGCCTCCTCCAGCGACTCCGCCTCGATGAGCGCGAACCCCGCGATCGGCATCGCGGAGGTCAGGAACGCCCCCTCCTCCACCTTCGTGCCGTTGCCGCCGTGGTTGCGCACCTGCACGGGCTCTCCCGCGATGCCCATCTCGACCCCGGCCGCCCGCAGACGTGCGTCGTGGGCGTGCGCCTCGTCGCGGACGGCCTGGTCCGTGCTGTCATAACCCGAACGCTCTCCGTAGCCGATCGTCACGAACTTCATCGTCGAACCTCCTCGATCCGGACGTTTCACCGGTACCGACTCGGCGGCCTGCCGAAACTCATCGGCTCGTTCACCGAGAGTTCACCTTCCGCTTGCCACGCACCACCGGGAAAACGCGTCGAAGTGACGAAAGATCTGTTCCTCGACAGGGTTTTCGGCAGAGGTGGACAGTGAAGAGAACGCTCGGCATCGGCCTGGCGGTGGTGCTCCTGGTGGGTGTGGTGACCGCGATCGTCCTGGGACAGGGCGGCGAACAGGCCCAGCTCCGGACCGTGCGCGGGGTCATCGGCTCGGAGAAGCTCGCCTTCTTCGCCGACCAGCGGGTCAAGGACGTGTTCGCGAAGCACGGTCTGAAGGTCGAGGTGGACCCGGCCGGATCGCGTCAGATCGCGACGGCCACCGACCTGGACTCGTACGACTTCGCGTTCCCCTCCTCGGCTCCCGCCGCGGAGAAGATCCAGCGCGACCGCAAGGCCGCCCGCACCTACGCGCCGTTCTCGTCGCCGATGGTGATCGCCACGTTCGACCCGATCGTCGAGCTGCTGACGAAGGCCGGCGTGGTCAAGGACGGGCCGGGCTACCCGACGTTCGACGTGCAGGCCTACCTGGGGCTCGTGGCGCAGGGCACGCGCTGGGACCAGTTGCCGGGCAACACGTCCTACCCCGCGCGCAAGAACCTGCTCGTCACCACGACCGATCCGCGCGACTCGAACTCGGCGGCGATGTACCTGGCGATCACGTCGTTCGTCGCGAACGGCGGGGTGGTGTCCTCGGCGGACGGTGAGGCGAAGGTGCTGCCCGCGGTGTCGAGGTTGTTCCTGGACCAGGGGTACACGCAGAGCAGCACCGAGGGCCCGTTCGAGGACTACCTGTCCGCGGGGATGGGCAAGACGCCGCTGGTGCTGGCGTACGAGGCGCAGTTCGTGGACAGGGTGGTGCGGGGCGACTCGTCGATCCGCCCGGACATGAAGCTGCTCTACCCGGCCCCGACGGTGCTGTCGAAGCACACGCTGGTGCCGTTGCGCGGCGATGGTGACCGCGTCGGCGAGCTGCTGCAGACCGATGCCGAACTGGGCAAGCTCGCGGCGACGTTCGGCTTCCGCACCGCCGATCCCCGGCACTTCAACGACGTCGTCAAGGAGAAGAACCTGACCGTGCCGCAGACGATCGTGGACGTGGTCGAACCGCCGGCGCACGAGACCCTGGAACGGATGCTCGAAGCGATCGCGAAGCAGTACTGACCATGTCCGACTTCGTACTGACGCCACCGGACCCGGTCGAGCCCGTCCCGGTCGACCGCGCCGCTGGCCTGATCCCTTTGAGCAACAAGGAAGAGCTGTCCACGCGCGCCGAGGAGTTCGTCTCGGCCCTGGGCGCCGTCGACCCGCAGTCGCCCGACTTCAGCCGGATCGTGGACGAGGCGCTCGTCCTCGGCGAAGCGGAGATGCGCGTGGCCGCCCAGATCGCGGGCCGGCTGCTGGACCGCACCCTGGCGTCCGTCTCCTCACCGCACGGCGCACAGGTCTCGACCAGCCTCACCGAACTGCGCCGGTCGGTGCGCGAACTCGACCCCCAGGACCTCAGCAAGCTGACCGGCCGCAAGCTCTTCGGCCTACTCCCCGGCGGCAACGCGGCCAGAGGCCTGCTGGCCCGCCTGCGCGCCGCCGACGAGCCGGTCAACCGCATCGTGCTGAAGCTCCGGTCCGGCCAAGACGCCCTCAAGCGCGACAACGCCGCCATCAAGGGCGAACGGCAGCGCCTCTGGGACCTGATGACACAACTGTCCCGCGACGCCGCCCTGGCCGCCGAGATGGACGAGGCCGTAGAACGCCAGGTGGCGATCCTCGACCTCGCCGAACCCGCACGAGCCCAGGCCCTGCGCGCCGACGTGCTCTTCGGCCTGCGCCAACGACACCAGGACCTCCTGACCCAACTGGCCGTGTGCGCGCAGGGTTACATGGCCCTGGACGTAGTGCGCCGCAACAACGATGAGCTCGTGAAGGGCATCGAACGCGCCGTCAGCACCACGGTCACCGCCCTCCGGATCGGCGTGGCGGTGGCGGCGGCACTGGCAGGCCAGCGCGAGGTGATCGACCAGGTGGACGCCGTGCGCGGCCTCACCGACTCGATCCTGAAGTCGAACGCGACGCTGATGTCGTTGCAGGGCCAGGACATCCAGCGCATCGCCGCCACCCCGGCCGTCGGCATCGAGGCGGTGCGGACGTCGTTCGACCAGATCTACGCGGCGATCGACGCCATCGACACGTTCAAGGCGCGCGCGGCCGACTCGATGTCGAGCACCGTCTCGGCGCTGGACGCGGAGATCAGGCGCGCCCACGACCACCTGAGCCGGGTGCGGGAGACCGGGGACCAGCAGTGACCCGCCGGGCCGCGCGCCGAGACGCGCCGCGCACTGCCCAGCCGCCGCACCCAGCCCCCGTGCACAGCCCGGCGCCAGCCTGGCCGCGCACCACACCCCGCGCACGGCCCTGGCCGCACACCGCCACCCGCTGCCCCGGCCGCGCCCCCACACACCCCAGCCCCGCCTCCTCTCCAAGGAGCCCGCATGATCCGCCGCCTCCTCCCCGCGATCGCCGCACTGGCGCTCCTAGCGGGATGCTCCAACTCCCCAAACCCAGCCAAACCCGTGGGCGACCCCACCCCCGGCACCCTCCGCGTCCTGGCCGGCAGCGAACTGGCCGACCTCCAGCCGATCCTCGACGAAGCTGCCAAGGCCACCGGCATCAGCGTGAAGTTCAGCTTCACCGGCACCATCGAGGGCGCCGAGAAGGTCGCGAGCGGTGAGGCCGAACAGGGCTTCGACGCCGTCTGGTTCTCCTCCAACCGCTACCTCGAACTCGTGCCGGACGCCCAGAAGCGGCTCGGCACGCCCACCAAGGTGATGTCCTCCCCCGTCGTGCTCGGCCTGCCCGCCGCCAAGGTCAAGGAGCTCGGCTGGGACGGCAAACGCGTCGGCTGGGCGGAGATCGCGGCCGCGGCGGGTGAGCAGAAGTTCACCTACGGCATGACCGACCCGTCGGCGTCCAACTCCGGGTTCTCGGCGCTGGTCGGCGTCGCGGCCGCGCTGTCCGGTGAGGGTTCGGCGCTGGACGCCGGCCGCATCAACGCCGTCGCGCCGCAGCTCAAGCAGTTCTTCTCCGCCCAGAAGCTGTCGGCGGGCTCGTCCGGCTGGCTGACCGAGGCCTTCCAGCGCAGGGCGCGGGGTGAGGATCCCGGGGCCAAAGTGGACGGTCTGATCAACTACGAGTCGGTGCTGCTGTCCTCGCCCGACCCGCTGACGCTGGTCTACCCGAGCGACGGCGTCGTCACGGCGGACTACCCGCTGACGCTGCTCACATCAGCCAAACCAGAAGCCCGTGAGGCGCACCAGAAGCTGTCCGACCACCTGAAGACGCAGGACGTGCAGCGCAAGATCATGGAGACCACGCACCGCCGCCCCGCCGTGCCGCAGGTGCAGCTCGACGGCAAGTTCGCCACCAAGGACCTCGTCGAACTCCCTTTCCCCGGCAGCCAGTCCGCTGTGGACGGTCTGATCACCACGTACTTCGACCAGCTGCGCCGCCCGTCCCGCACGCTCTACGTGCTCGACACGTCCGGCTCGATGCAGGGCGACCGCATCGACGGCCTGCGCCAGGCGCTCACCGGGCTGACCGGGGCCGACGAGTCGCTCGCGGGGAAGTTCAGCCGGTTCCACGGCCGCGAGCAGGTCACGTTGCTGCCGTTCAGCAGCAGCGCGCGGCCGGCGCTGAAGTACGAGGTGCCGCAGGACGACCCGCGCCCGGTCCTCGACCAGATCCGCACCACCGCGACGGGCCTCGACGCGTCCGGCGGCACGGCGATCTACAGCAGCCTGCGCGGTGGCTACGACGTGCTGCGCCAGCAGATCGAGGCCGACCCCGACCGGTTCACGTCCATCGTGCTGATGACCGACGGTGAGAACACCGGTAGTGAGGACGTCCTGGACTTCCAGCTGTTCCACCAGTCCCTGCCGCAGAACCTCAAGGGCATCCCGATCTTCCCGGTGCTGTTCGGCGAGAGCGCGACCGCCGAGATGGAGCAGGTGGCGAAGATGAGCGGGGGCAAGGTGTTCGACGCCCGCAGCCGCTCGCTCTCGTCCGCCTTCAGGGAGATCCGTGGCTATCAGTAGATATCTGGCCTCCTGGAAGAACCTCGCCGGCTGCACGGGCGGGTTGATCGGCCTCGGCCTGCACTTCGCCGGACTCGCCGGCTCCTACTGGGTCGTGGTCGTCATCGGCCTCTACGGCGTCGGCGCCCTGATCGCCCCACCAGAGCGCATCACCCTGGTGACTGATCCGGAAGAGGAGGCCGGTGCGCTGCGGTCCGAACTGGACTCGCTGGTGCTCCGCGTCCACGGCCTGAGGGTGCCGGACGACGTCGCGCCGAAGATCGGGGAGATCGCCGAGGTCCTGCGCGGCATGCTCGACCGGCCGCGCGAGCTGCGCGCCGACCCGGACGCCCTGCACGCCGTGACCCGGCTCGTCGGCACCGACCTGCCGCTGTCCGTGCAGACCTACCTGAACCTGCCGTGGTGGTACGCCGCCGCACGCGGCTCGGGCACGGAACTGGTGCGGCAACTGGACTTGCTGCACGCCGACGCCGTGAGAACGGCCGAACGGTTCCACTCCGCCGACGCGCAACGCCAGGCCGACCACACCCGCTACCTGGAGGACCGCGACTAAGCGTGCCCCAGAGCGGCCGACAGGTCCCGCGCCGCCCCCGCCACGATCCGGCCCAGCTTGTCGAGCTGCGCCCCGATCCGTTCCTTCGGCGCCGACACGTTCAGCGCCGCCACCACCCGTGACGTGAAGTCGTACACCGGAGCCGAAGCCGCGACCACACCGCGCTCCAGCTCCTCGTCCGACGTGGCGTAGCCGCGATCGCGCACCCGGCGCAGCTCGGCGACCAGCGAGTCCAGGTCCGTGATCGAGTTGGGTCGCGGCGAGGGCTGGGCCAGCACGACGAACGTCGAGTCGGCCCGCTCCCCCGCCTCCAGCACGCCCTCGTCGTGGCCGTGCTCGGCGTACCAGACCGTCAACGACCCGGCGTCCCAGTCGCTCAGCAACGCCCGGCCGGACGGTGTCCGCCACGCCGCCGTCGTCACGCCCTCCCAGCCGGTGGTGTGGAAGCGGTTCGGGCTCAGCTCGCTCATCAGCGTCAGCACGTTCCCGCCGCGCAGCACGCACAGGTGCGCGGTCTCGCGCGTCACCTGCGCCAGGTGCTTGAGGTGCCCGCGCGCGTTCCACGCCAGCGCGCCCTCGGCCGTGCGGGCGGCCAGCGCGAACAACCGCGAGCCCAGCCGGTAGGCCTGCGTGTCCTGATCGCGGTCGACGAGCCCGCTCTCCGCCAGCGTCGCCAACGTCCGCGAGACGACCGTCTTGTCCCTGCCGACGAGGGTCGCGATCCGCACGACGCCGAGGCCGCCGGACTGCACCGCCTCCGGCCGGCCGAGCACCTCCAGCACCTCGATGTCGCGTGCCAGGCCTGCCGAGTTGCGTCGTGAAGATCCCTGCATGGCACCGCACCCTACGAGGGGCGTTGCCATATTGCCAACACGTGTTGTGCATAAGACCACGCCAAATCTACCGTTCCCGGCCATCGGCACCGACGCCGAAAGGAGGCCCCGTGTCCGGTTCTCTCGACGTGTTCCTGGCCCGCCGCTGGGAAGACCTCGTCACGCTGACGCTGCAACACCTCGCCGTGGTGGCCCTGAGCCTCGCCATCGCCACCGTCCTCGGCGTTATGCTCGGTTTGCTGGTGTGGGACAAGAACGTCCCGCGCTCGGCGGTGCTCACGGCCGCCGGCATCGCGATCACCATCCCGTCGCTGGCGCTGCTGGCACTGCTCAGCCCGTTGCTCGGCCTCGGGTGGGCGCCCACGGTGGTGTCGCTGGTCTTCTACTCGCTGCTGCCGATCGTGCGGAACACCGTGGTCGGCCTGCGCGAGGTGCCCGCGCACCTCGTCGAGTCGGCCCACGGCATGGGCATGACGCGCACCAGGACGCTGCTGAGCATCCAGCTCCCGCTCGCGTGGCCGGTCATCGTCACCGGCATCCGGGTCGCCGCGCAGCTCACCGTCGGCATCGCGGCGATCGCGGCCTACGTCGCCGGTCCCGGCCTCGGCTTCTACATCTTCAAGGGCCTGTCCTCGCTCGGCTCGGTCAACGCGCTCAACTTCGCGCTCACCGGCACGATCTGCGTCGTGCTGCTGGCCCTGCTGATCGACGGCGCCTTCGTCCTGATCGCCCGCTACAGCACTTCTAGGGGTCTTCGTGTCTGAGCCTGGAGTCGGCATCGAACTGAGCCACGTCACCAAGCGGTACGCGGGCCAGCAGCAGGCAGCGGTCGAGGACTTCTCGCTGAGCGTGAACCCCGGCGAGCTGGTCATGTTCGTCGGGCCGTCGGGCTGCGGCAAGACCACGACGATGAAGATGATCAACCGGATCATCGAGCCGTCCAGCGGGTCGATCACGATCGACGGCCAGGACGTGCTCTCGTTGGACCCCAACGAACTTCGCCGCCACATCGGCTACGTGATCCAGCAGATCGGCCTGTTCCCGCACATGACGATCGCGGAGAACATCGCCACCGTGCCGAAGCTCCTCGGCTGGCCGAAGGAACGCACGAGCGAGCGCGTCGACGAGCTGCTGCGGACCGTCCAGCTCGACCCCGGGACGTTCGCGCACCGCTACCCCAAGCAGCTCTCCGGCGGGCAGCAGCAACGCGTCGGTGTCGCGCGGGCCCTCGCCGCCGACCCGCCCGTGATGCTGATGGACGAGCCGTTCGGTGCCACCGACCCGATCACCCGGCAGAAGCTGCAGGCCGAGTTCCTCAAGCTGCAGGCCGACATCGGCAAGACGATCATCTTCGTGACGCACGACTTCGACGAGGCCGTCCGGCTCGGCGACCGGATCGTGGTGCTGAGCGAACGCAGCCGCATCGAGCAGTTCGACACGCCCGCGAACATCCTCGCCAACCCCGCCAACGACTACGTGTCGAGCTTCATCGGCCACGGCGCGGGCCTGATGCGCCTGGCGTTGATCCCGATCAGCGACGTCGAGCTGGACGCGCCGGACGCAACGGCCCCGGCCGTGGACGGTGACGCGTCGCTGCGGGACGCCCTGGACCTGTTGATGGTCACGGGAGCGGAGCGGGTCAACGTGTCGGGTGCGAACGGATCGCTGACGCACGCACGGATCTCGGCCGCGCTGGGCAAGGCCAGGCACCCGGTGGAGGCGTCATGACCGCCGCCACCGCACAACGTCCTCGTCTGTCGTTCAAGCGGTTCGGCACCCCGGTCGCGGTCGTGGGCGTGCTGGCCGTCCTGTTCGGCTGGCTCAGCACCCTCAGCCTCGACTCCATCGAGCAGCGCACCCTCAACACGAGCTACCTCCTCGACCGCACCCAGGAACACCTCGTCCTCACCGTCGTGTCGTCCGCGCTGGTCGCCCTCCTCGCCATCCCGGCGGGCATCGCCGCCTACCGCGTGCGCTCCAAGGCGGTCAGGGCGTTCGTCATCGGCCTGGGCAACATCGGCCAGGCGACCCCCGCGGTCGGTGTCGTGATCCTGCTGGCGATCGTGTGGCAGACGGGCTTCTACACCGCCCTGATCTCGCTGGTCGCGTACTGCTTCCTGCCCGTGCTGCGCAACACCCTGACCGGCCTCGAACAGGTCGACCACGCCACCCGCGAGGCCGCCAGGGGCATGGGCATGACCCCGCGCCAGGTCCTGTGGCGCATCGAGCTCCCGCTGGCCTCACCGGTGATCCTGGCCGGGCTGCGGACCGCTCTCGTGTTCTCCGTCGGTGTCGCGACCATCGCGACGTTCATCAACGCAGGCGGTCTCGGCGACATGATCGTCAACGGCCTGAAGCTCCAGCGCTACCCCGTGATCGTCGTCGGCGCCGTGCTCGTCGCCTCGATCGCCGTCCTCATCGACTGGGCCGCCGGTCTCGTCGAGGACCTCGTCCGCCCCCGCGGTCTCTAACACACCCTCCGCCAAAGGACCCTCCATGTACAAGCGCGCCCTCATCGGCGTGCTGGCCCTCGGGCTGGCCGCCTGTTCGAGCTCCCCCAACGCGAGCACCGAAGCGAAGACGAGCGATCTCGCGGGCCTGCAGGGCCAGATCGGCTCCAAGGACTTCGCCGAGCAGTACATCCTCGCTCACCTGACCACCAAGCTGCTCAACGCCCACGGCGCGACGCTGGAGGCCAACACCAAGCTGGTCGGCTCCGCGAACGTGCGGCAGGCGTTGGAGAACAAGCAGTTCCTGGGCTACTGGGAGTACACCGGCACGTCCTGGATCACCTACAACAAGCAGACCACGCCGATGAAGACCGAGCAGGAGCAGTTCGACGCGGTGAAGAAGGCCGACGAGGCCAAGAACATCGCGTGGGTCTCGCCCGCGCCGTTCAACAACACCTACACCTTCGCGATCCGCAACGAGAAGGCGGAGGAGCTGGGCGTCTCCAAGATGAGCGACATCGCCAAGCTGCCCGCGAACGAGCGGACGTTCTGCATCGAGAGCGAGTTCTCGACGCGTGATGACGGCTGGCCCGGCGTCTCGAAGACCTACGCCTTCGACGCGCCCAAGGACAACGTGAAGCTGCTCGACACCGGCGTCATCTACACCGCCACCAAGGACGGCAAGGACTGCAACTTCGGCGAGGTGTTCGCGACCGACGGCCGCATCGCCGCGCTCGGGCTGACCGTGCTGCAGGACGACAAGACGTTCTTCCCGATCTACCAGGGCGGGTTCACGCTGCAGGCCGACGTGCTCAAGAGCCACCCGAAGATCGCGGACGTGCTCAAGCCCATGGCGGACAAGCTGACCACCGAGGAGATGCAGAAGCTCAACGCCAAGGTCGACGTCGACGGTGACGAGCCGGACGAGGTCGCGCAGGAGTGGCTGACCGCGCAGGGGCTGATCTGATGCAGATCGGGGAGAGCTTCGTCGGGGAGGGCGTCAACGCCGCCCACATCAACACCGTGCTCGGCCACCGCGACGGACCGGCCGGCACCGCGTGGGCAACGGCTCTGGCCACGCCTTCAGCAGGACACGTCCCGTTCGTCGCCGTGCTGCGGCCCTCGTTGCCGGTCAAGCCGATGACGTTGTTCGTGACCAAGGCGGCGCCCGCGAACGACGACCACGGGCTGCTGATCTGGGGACCCGCCCAGGCCGGTGTCGCCGCCGGTGTCGCCGACGCGGTAACCGACGGCAGCATCCCGGAGCCGGACACCTCGACGCACGTGCTGATCGCGGCGGTCTGGGTCAACCCCGGCGCCGACGACGCGGACACCGTCTACCGCAACAACCGGGAGGCCACGCGCACGGCGTTGGCCAACGGCGCCAAGGACCTGCCGGCCATCGCGGACGTGCTGGCCGCGAAGGACACGCCGAGCAACCCCTTCTACACGCCCGAGGAGAGAGCGTGAGCAGTCCCACCGTCGGTTTCATCGGGCTCGGCAGCATGGGTTCGGGCATGACCCGCAACCTGCAGAAGGCCGGCTTCTCCCTGGTGGTCAACGACATCCGCCGCGAAGCCGCCGACGAACTGGTCGACGGCGGGGCGCGCTGGGCGGACACGCCCGCCGAGGTCGCCGCCGACAGCGACCTCGTGATCACCATGCTGCCCACGCCCAAGCACGTCCACGAGGTCATGAACGGCCAGGCCGGCGTCCTCGCCGGGATGGTCCCGTCCGGCACGTGGATCGACATGTCCACCTCGGTGCCCGAGGTGGCCGACGAGGTCCGCAAGAAGAACCCAGGCTTGCACGTGCTGGACGCGCCGGTCAGCGGCATGTCCGTCGGCGCCGCGAACGGCACGTTGCAGATCTTCGTCGGCGGTGACCTCGATGACGTGAACCGGCTGCGGCCGGTGTTTGACGCCATGGGCGAGCGGGAACGCATCCTGCACGTCGGCGGGCACGGTGCGGGCTACACCGTCAAGCTGATGCTGAACCAACTGTGGTTCTCGCACCTGGTCGCCACGGCCGAGGTGCTGGCGATCGGCGTCAAGGCGGGTGTGGACCTGGGTGTGCTGCGCAACGCGCTGGTCAACAGTCCTGCCCAGAGCAACTTCGTCGAACGCGACGTGCTGTCCATCCTGGACCACGGCGACTACGACGAGGGCTTCGCGATCGCGCTGGCCTGCAAGGACCTCGGTCTGTCGACCGACCTCGCCGCGTCCGTCGGGGTGCCGGCCGAGCTGTCCGCGCTGGTCGAGCAGATCTTCCGCCGCGCCCGCGCCTCGTACGGCGACAGGGCCGGCGAGATGACCCCGGTGAAGCTCTACGAGGACCTCATCGGGGTCGACCTGAGGCTGTGAGGGGACACGCCATGCTCACGAAGTTGTACATCGACGGCAAGTGGCTCGACTCGGGCGACGGCCGCACGTTCGAGGTGCTCGATCCGTCCACAGAGGAGGTTCTGGCCTCGGTCGCCGAGGCCACGCCCCAGGACGGCCTGAAGGCGCTGGACGCCGCCGTCGCCGCCCAGCCCGCGTGGGGCAAGACCGCACCTCGTGTGCGGGCCGAGATCCTGCGCAGGGCGTTCGAACTGGTGACCGAGCGGACCGAGGAGTTCGCCAGGCTCATCACCTCGGAGATGGGCAAGCCGCTCGCCGAGTCGCGGGCCGAGGTCGCGTACGGCGCGGAGTTCTTGCGGTGGTTCTCGGAGGAGGCGCCGCGGATCTCCGGCCGGTTCACGACAGCGCCGGACGGCAAGAACCGCCTGGTCACGGTCAAGCGACCGGTCGGGCCGTGCCTGTTCGTCACGCCGTGGAACTTCCCGCTGGCCATGGCCACGCGCAAGATCGCCCCGGCGATCGCGGCCGGCTGCACGATGGTGCTCAAGCCCGCCGAGCTCACGCCGCTGACCGCGTTGCTGCTCGCCGAGGTGCTCACCGAGGCCGGGCTTCCGGCGGGGGTGCTCAACGTGGTCACGACGACGGATCCGGGCGCGGTCACCGGCCCGTTGATCACCGACCCGCGGCTGCGCAAGCTGTCGTTCACCGGGTCGACGGCGGTGGGCAGGAAGCTCATCGCGCAGTCCGCCGACCAGGTGCTGCGCGTGTCGATGGAGCTGGGCGGCAACGCGCCGTTCCTCGTCTTCGAGGACGCCGACGTCGACGCTGCCGCGGACGGCGCCGTGCTCGCCAAGCTGCGCAACGGCGGCGAGGCGTGCGTGGCGGCGAACCGGTTCCTCGTGCACTCGTCCGTCGCCGAGGAGTTCACGGCGAAGCTGGCCGAACGCATGAAGAACTACCCGCTCGGCCCGCTGGTCGACGCCAGGACGAGGGCGAAGGTCACCGAACTGGTCGACGACGCGCTGGACCGCGGCGCCGAGCTGGCCCTGGGCGGTGCCGCGTTGGAGGGCAAGGGTTTCTTCTTCGAGGCGACCGTGCTCACCGGCGTCTCCGCCGACGCCCGGTTGCTGCGGGAGGAGATCTTCGGTCCGGTCGCGCCGGTCGTCACGTTCGAGACCGAGGAGGAGGCCGTCCGGCTGGCCAACGCCACCGAGTACGGGCTGGTCTGCTTCGCCTACACCCGTGACCTCAACCGTGGTCTGCGGCTCGCGGAGTCGCTCGAAACCGGGATGCTCGGCCTCAACACGGGCATCGTGTCGAACCCCGCCGCGCCGTTCGGCGGCGTCAAGCACTCGGGCATCGGCCGCGAAGGCGGTGCCGAGGGCATCGAGGAATACCTCGAAACCACGTATGTGGCCGTATCCGACCCGTTCGGGAGCGTGTGATGGACTTCGGGTTGGACCTCTTCTCCCTCAAGGGGAAGAACGCGATCGTCACCGGCGGCAACACAGGGCTGGGCCAGGCGTTCGCGCTCGGCCTGGCCGCCGCCGGGGCGGACGTGTTCGTGCCGAGCCTCGTCTACGACGACGGCGAGACGCAGAAGCTCGTGGAGGCGCAGGGCCAGCGGTTCGCCGGGATGACCGCCGACATCACGGCACCCGGCGCGTGCGCGTCCGTTGTGGACACCTGCTTCGAGCAGCTCGGATCCGTGGACATCGTCGTCAACTCGGCCGGCATCAGCCTGCTCGACGACGTGGAGA
This sequence comes from Lentzea sp. NPDC058436, assembly GCF_042721515.1. Lineage (NCBI taxonomy): Bacteria > Bacillati > Actinomycetota > Actinomycetes > Pseudonocardiales > Pseudonocardiaceae > Lentzea > Lentzea sp. NPDC058436. The sequence goes on along the minus strand of NZ_JBHXLF010000022.1, from coordinate 6,012 downwards.
ACTTCGACCGCGCCAAGTGGGACCCGATGATCGCGGTCAACCTGACCGCGGCCTTCGAGCTCGCCCACGAGGCGACCAGGTACATGATCCCGCAGCGGTCCGGGAAGATCGTCAACATCGCGTCGCTGTTCTCGTTCCTGGGCGGCCGCCAGTCCCCCGCGTACGCCGCGACCAAGCACGGCATCGCCGGGTTCACCAAGGCGTACTGCGACGAGCTGGCGCAGCACAACATCCAGGTCAACGCGCTGGCACCGGGCTACTTCGCCACGAAGATCACCGAGGCGACCCGGTCCGACCCCGAGACCAACCAGCGCGTGATCGACCACATCCCGGCCGGTCGCTGGGGCGACCCGAGCGACCTCATGGGCGCGCTGGTGTTCCTGGCGTGCCGCGCCTCCGACTACGTCAACGGCCACACGCTGGTGGTCGACGGCGGCTACCTCGTTCGCTGACTCTCTTCTTGAAGGCAGAGCCATGTTTCCTGCACCGCCGCCCGCCGTTCCCTCCGCTTCCGACCTGAGCCGTGACGCGATCGTCGCCGGACTCACCGAACTGCTCGGTTCCGCGAAGGTCTCCACCGACGAGCACGAACTCCGCGACGCCAGCGTCGACAGGTTCCGCAAGTACACCTCCGTGCACGGCATCTTCACCGGCCCGATCCCGGCCGCGATCGTCACACCGGGGTCCACCGAGGAGGTCTCGAAGGTCCTGGCGTTCGCCAACGAGCACCGGATCAACGTCGTCCCGCGCACCGGCCGCACCGCGACCGAGGGCGGTCTGGAGACGCTGGTGGAGAACACCGTCGTGCTCGACGGCTCCACAATGGACGCCATCGTCCGCATCGACCCGGTCAACATGATGGTCACCGCGCAGTGCGGCGTTCCGTTGCAGCAACTGGAAGACGCGTTGCGCGAACGGGGCCTCACGACCGGACACTCACCGCAGTCCAAGCCCCTCGCGCAGATGGGTGGCCTGGTCGCGACGAGGTCGATCGGCCAGTTCTCCACGCTGTACGGCGGTATCGAGGACATGGTCGTGGGCCTGGAGGCGGTCTTCCCGGACGGCACGGTCAGCCGGATCAAGAACGTCCCGCGCCGCGCGGCCGGTCCGGACATCCGGCACGTCGTGATCGGCAACGAGGGCGCGCTGTGCGTGATCACCGAGGTCACGGTCAAGCTGTTCAAGTACCAGCCGGAGCACAACCACTACTTCGGCTTCCTCACCGACGACTTCGGCGACGCCGTCGAGCGGTTGCGCACGTTGATCACCGACGGCTACCGGCCGTCCGTCTGCCGCGTCTACTCCCCCGAGGACGCGAACCAGCACTTCAGCCACTTCTCGGACGACAAGAACGTGGTCGTGCTCGTCGCGGAGGGCCCGGAGGGCATAACGCGGGCCACCGCCGAGGCCATCGAGAAGACGTTCGCGGGCACGGAGGCCGTGGACCCGAAGCTGATCGTCGAGTGGTTCGACAACCTCAACTGGGGCCAGGACAAGATCGACGCCGAGAAGCGCGCGATGCTGGAGACCCAGCACCTCGGTTACACCACAGAAGTCTCGGTCGACTGGTCGAACGTCACGCCGCTGTACGACGCGATCATGAACCGGGTGCGCACCGAGTTCCCGCGCTTCGCCGACCTCACGATGCTGGGCGCGCACTCGTCGCACAGCTACCAGACCGGCACGAACCTGTACTTCGTCTACGACTACGACATCACCTGCGAGCCGGAGCAGGAGATCACCGAGTACCACATCCCGCTCAACGCGATCATCGTCGAGGAAGCGTTGCGGCTGGGCGGTTCCATGGTGCACCACCACGGCATCGGCAAGTACCGCACGCCGTGGACGCGCGACGAGCACGGCAGCGCCTACCAGATCCTGGAGGTCCTCAAGCGCGGCTTCGACCCCAACGGGATCATGAACGCCGGCACGATCTTCCCGGTGTCATGAGCTACCTGATCGCGATCGACAACGGCTCGCAGAGCACGAAGGTGTCGATCGTCGACGAGGTCGGCCGGGTGCACGCCTCGGCCCAGCGCCCGCTGCGGCCGTACGCGCACCCGGAACCCGGCCAGGTCGTGCACCCCGGCGACGACGTGTGGGACTCGATCGCCGAGGCCTGCACCGAGGCGATGCAGCGGTTCACCGGCGCACCGGGCGAGATCGCGGGCGTCGGCCTGTGCACGATCCGGTTCTGCCGGGCTTTGATGGACGGGAACGGGCTCGCGGAACCGCTGCTGAGCTGGATGGACGACAGGCTCGCGCGGCCGCAGTGGAACGACCCGGCGATCCGGTACGTCACGACCTCCTCGGGGTACGTGACGCTCCGGCTCACCGGCGAGCGGCGGGACACGGCCGGCAACTACGAGGGCATGTGGCCGATCGACCACGAGACCTGGCGCTGGCCGGACTCATCACCGTCCTATGCGGACACCGGGATGCGGCGCGAGCAGCTGTTCGACCTCGTCGACCCCGGCGAGCTGCTCGGGAACGTCACGGACGAGGCCTCGGAGGCGACCGGTCTGCCCGCCGGACTGCCGGTGTACGCGACGTCGAACGACAAGGCCGTCGAGGCGCTCGGCAGCGGTCTGGGCGACGAGCTGCTGGTGTCGCTCGGCACCTACATCGCCGCGATGACCACCGGAGACCGGCACACCGTCGACCCCGAGGGCCGGTTCTGGTCGAACTTCGGCTCGGTGCCCGGCAGGTACCTGTACGAGAGCAACGGGATCCGGCGCGGGATGTGGACGGTCAGCTGGTACCGCCAGCTGGTCGACTCCGACCTCGGCGAGCTCGAAGCCGGTGCGGCGGCCGTCGAACCGGGCTGCGGCGGGCTCCTGACCGTGCTCGACTGGCTGGCACCGGGCGACCACCCGTACCGGCGCGGCGCGTTGCTCGGGTTCGACGGCACGCAGGGCCGCTACCACGTGTACCGGTCGATCCTCGAAGGCATCGCGCTGACCATGCGCCGCCACAGCGAGTCGATGGCTGACGCTCTCGGCCGCGAGTTCCCCGAGCTGATCGTGTCCGGCGGCGGTTCGAGGTCCGACCTGATGATGCAGATCTTCGCCGACGTGTTCGGACGCCCCGTGCGGCGGACGCGGATGAGCGACGCCGCGGGCCTGGGCGCCGCGATCTGCGCGGCGGTCGGCAGTGGCGTGCACCCGGACTGGGACAGCGCGGTCAAGGCGATGGTCACCACGGCCGACGTCTTCACGCCCTCCCCCGCCGCCGAGGTGTACGCGCGGCTCGCCGGCGACCACGCCCGCGTCACGGACTTCACCGACCCGTTGTTCGCCTCGCTGAACCTTCGCCCCTAAATGCGTGTCGACCGCGTATGTGTCGGTCAGCGCTCTCCGCTAGGTTTCCCCGGTCCTGGCTGAAGAAGTGCATTCGAGGGTGAAGCTGTGCTGGTGCCGGAGTCGGCGTTCGAGCGGGCGAAACTGGGGTCCGGGCAGTTCTTCGCGGTCACCAGGCCGCCAGGTGCCGAACGGACGCGGCACCTGGTCCGCGCGACGGAACTGGCCCGTGCGCACGGGTTCGCCGTCACCTGGGTCGGCTGCCGCGCGGACGCGCCCGCGTTCTGGCCGTGGCACGCGGTGCTCGCCGGGCTGGGTGCCGACGCGTCGGTGCTCGACGGCGAACCGGGGCAGGTCGTCGAGCCGCCGTCACGCGCACCTGCGTCGCTCGTGGTCGAGCCGTCGGCCCGCACACACGCGTCGATCGTGATCGAGTCGCTGGCCGGTACGCCCGCGTCGGGTGTGATCGAGGCGGCGCCCGAGTCGCCCGCGTCGCTCGTCATCGAAGCGCCAACCGACTCGCCCGCGTCGCTCGCGGTCGAGGCACCGGCCGGGACGCCAGCGTCGGTCGTCATCGACGCGCTGGCCGGGACCCCCGCGCTGATCGTCATCGACGACGTCGACCTGGCGGGCGAGGACGCGGCCCGGCTAACGCGGTTCGTGGCACGCAGCGTCCACGCCCTCCCCGTCGTCATCGTTGTCACCTCCGACGCACCCTTCAACGAGACGGACCGTCTCGTCTCGTTGGCAGCAGAACGAGACGAGACGGTCCGTCTCGTTGAGCGGGCGCACACCGCGCTGACCGAGGGCCGGATCACCGAGGCTCGCGACCTACTCGACCAGGCGGCCCGCGACGGCGACCCCGAGGCGGCGCTGGGCCTGCCCGGCATGTGGGTCAACAAGTTCCGCGCCAGAGCCGACCGCGCCCTCGCGATCGCCCGCCTGCGCGAAGCCCTCGCCGCCCACCCGCCGGAACCGTTGCGCACCAGGCTGATCACCAGACTCGCCGCCGAGCACGCCTACGACCGGCGCGAGACCGAACCCGTGCGGGAGGCGTTGCAGCAGGCCAGGAGCACCGGCGACCCGCTGGCGCTGGCCGAGGCGCTCTCGTTGGCCCACCACGCGTTGTGGTCACCGGAGCACAACGCCCTCCGGCTCGCGCTGGCCGACGAGCTCGTCTCCGTCGCGTCGGCCGCGAGGCTGGAGCTGCTGGCGCTCAGCGGTCTGTGCCGACGCACGATGGACCTGTTCTGCCTGGGCGACCCGCACGCGGAACGGTCGCAGGCCGAGCTGGCGAGACGGGCCGCGCACCACCCCGGCCTGCTGTTCTTCCACGCCGCCATGGACGTGATGCGCACGATCCGCGCCGGACGGTTCGCCGAGGCCGAGCGGAAGTCGTTGGAATGCCTGCGGATCGGTCTCGAAGTCGGTGACGTGGACGCGGAGACGTTCCACAGCACGCACCTGTTCGCGATCCACTGGTTGCAGGGCCGCGGCGGCGAGCTGGTCGACCTCGCCGAGCAGGTCACGCACTCCCCCACGTTGCCGGACCTGGAGTTCAGCTTCGAGGCGGCGCTCGCGTTGCTGGCTCTCGAAGCGGGGCAACGGGATCGCGCGCGGTCGGCGTTGCATCGGCTGACGATCAACGGACTCAGCGCGGTTCCGCTGTCCAGCACGTGGATCACGTGCATGTTCTGCGTCGTGCACGTGGCGGCGGCGCTGGGTGAGGCGGAGATCGCGCGCGAGGCGTACCGGCTGCTCGAACCGTTCGCTGACCTGCCCGTGGTGCCCGCGACGGCGATCGTGTGCTTCGGTTCGACCGAGCTGCTGATGGGCATCGCCGCGACGACGTTCGGCGAGCCCGCGCTCGCCACGGGGCACCTGGAACGCGCCGTCACCACCAACATCCGGCTGGGCAACCTGCCGATGACCGCCTACGCCCGCGCCACGCTCGCCCACCTCGCCGGCGGAGAGCGGGGCCGGGAGCTGTTCGACGTCGCCATCCGCGACGCCAACGCGATCGGCATGACCACCCGCGCCGCGGCGTGGACGCGCGAACGGGACGGGCTGGCCGGCCGGATCGTGATCCGCAAGGAGAACGTGTGGTGGGTGGTGTCCCACCGCGGCAAGGAGATCCGCGTCGAGGACCTGGTCGGCATGCGGTACCTCGCGCGGCTCGTGGCCGATCCCGGCACCGAGATCGCGGCGCTGGAGCTCGTCGGCGGTGAGGACAGCGGCAACCAGCCGTTGCTGGACCCGGTGGCCCGCGCCGCCTACCTCACCCGCATCCGCGACCTGCGCGCCCAGCTCGACGACGACCCGACGCCGCAGGTGGAGGACGAGCTGGAGGCGTTGCTCAGCCATCTCGAACGCGAGACCGGCATGGGTGGTCGCGGCCGGAACTTCGCGGGCCCTGCCGAACGCGCCAGAACGGCGGTGCGCAAGGCGATCCGGCGCGCCATCGACGCCATCGCGACGACCGAGCAGTCCACGGCGGACGCGTTGCGCGACGCCGTGACGACCGGCTACCGGTGTTCGTACAAGCCCGGCTGATCTTGACCACCGCCTGACCACCGCCGTCCGGCACGATCGGCTCGGAGCGCGGCTCGCACCCCCCCCGGGGGGCCGCCCGCCCCCCCAGGCCCGGGGCCCGGGGGGGGGGGACCCGCCCCCAGCTGGAGGGGGGTTGGGAGCCCCCCCCGCACGAGGCCCA
>NZ_JBHXLF010000021.1:0-121162 GCF_042721515.1 Lentzea sp. NPDC058436 | reverse complement strand
GTCTGGGGGTGGGGGGGTGGGGGGGGGGGTCGGGGGTGGGGCCCCCCCGCCCCGCGGCGGCGGTTCCGCCACATCCGGTGGGTTATGGTCAAGTCGACGAAGAGCGTGTCGACTTGACCTGACCCCTCGGGCGCGGCAACGGCATCGGAGCGCTAGACGGGGGAGCCACCACCGCCAGGTTCGTATTGCTGGATTGCTCGGCTTCGCCTTCGCTTGGGCTCGCCTTCGGCGTCGCGGAAGCGGAAGGACGGCTCGCCTTCGGCATCGCGGGGCGAAGGGCGGCTCGCCTTCGGCATCGCCCCGACTTGGCCCCGCCATCGAACTCAGTCCCGCCATCGAACGCGGCCCACCATCACGCACACCCCCGTGCGGCAACGGCGAAGGGCGCCACCCAAGTCCGGTGGCGCCCTTCGCGTTGGCCGAGAGCGAAACGACGGGAACCCCGGCCCCTTCCCCAGGGCCGGGGTTTCACCGTGTCAGGGTGATGTGTGTCTCAGATGGACCGTCCTAACGGGATGCTGTGGGTTTACGCAGCGGGAGCCGTCACACCGGGCGGGAGGCACTCGACGTTGCGCTTGCCGTCGGGCTGGATCACGAACCAGGTGTTGCCGATGCCCTGGCCCGCCCACTTGCCCGGCGCCGGGTCCTTCGAATAGGTGTAGAGGGCCCAGCCGTCGATGGCGACCTGCTTCTTGCCGTCGGCGCGGGTGATCAGGGAGACCAGCTTCTGGTCGACGCCCTCCAGCTGCGGGATCGAGTCCGACAGCAGCGGCGGCCACGTCACGGCGCACTGGTCGTTGCAGTTGGACTTGCCTTCCGGCTTCGGGACGTCCTTGTCGAAGCGGTACAGCGTGCGGCCGTCGCCGTCCTGGACGACCTGGCCCATCTTCTCGACTGCCTTGCCGACCAGCCTCAACGAGCTGACCGGGGCTGCTGCCGGGGGCTGCGCCGCGGGTTGTGCGGCCGGGGTCTCCGGGGCCTGCTGCTGGACTGGGGCTTCGGGCGCCTGCGCGGGTTCCTGGAGCACCGGGGGCTGACCCACGTCGCCGTAGTCACCGAGGACGCCCAGGTCGGTTTCGGTCTGTGCCACCGGCTTGGAGTTGCTCTGGCCACTTCCCGTGGCGCTCCAGACACCCAGACCCAGCACAACTGCCAGTCCCGCGGCGAGCCCGATGGCAATGCGGTTACGTCGGATCACACTCATGTCCTCCTTGTCCATCCGTTCGCTCTATCGAGGCCATACGGGCGGGGTTGCGTCTCGGTTCAGAAACGAACCGAACCTCGTCCTGTCTCGAACGTCTGGCGGAGCCAGGTCACGCAGGAGGTGCAGGGTGGTCGTCGCTGGTCAGCTGGCGGGAATGGCCGAACGGGTGCTGGGCGCGCCGTTGCCGATCGGATTTCGGGCTTGGGACGGGAGCGTGGCCGGACCGCAGGACGGCACGGTGCTCGTGATCCGGTCTCGGGACGCGTTGCGGCGGCTCGTCTGGAGTCCGAACGAGTTGGGGCTCGCGCGCGCGTACGTGAGCGGGGAGCTCGATGTGGAAGGAGATCTCGCCGCCGGTCTCTCGCAGATCTGGGGGCTCGTGCGGCGGGGTGTCACCCGGCGGCCGAAGCTCTCGGAGGTCGCGAAGCTCGCGTTCCAGCTCAAGGTGCTCGGGCCGAACCCGGACGCGCCGAAGGAGGAGGCGAGGCTGAAGGGGGCGCTGCACACCAAGGGGCGTGACCGGGATGCCATTTCGCACCACTACGACCTGAGCAACGCGTTCTACCAGCTCGTGCTCGACCCGAGCATGGCCTACTCGTGCGCGTACTTCACGTCCGAGGACGAACCGCTCGCGCAGGCGCAGCACAACAAGCTGGACCTCGTGTGCCGCAAGCTCGGCTTGGAGCCCGGCATGCGGCTGCTCGACGTCGGCTGCGGGTGGGGATCGATGATCATCCACGCGGCGAAGCACTACGGCGTGCACGCGACGGGCGTGACGATCTCCGCGCAGCAACGCGCGCACATCCTCGGGCGCATCGAGGCCGAGGGGCTGACCGATCGAGTCGAGGTGCGGTTGCAGGACTACCGCGAGGTGCGGGACGAGCCGTTCGACGCGATCTCCACGATCGAGATGGGCGAGCACGTCGGCGAGAGCAACTACCCCGAGTACGCCTCGACGCTGCACCGGTTGCTCAAGCCGGAGGGGCGGCTGCTGCTGCAGCAGATGTCGCGCGGACGCAACGCGCCCGGCGGCGGCGCCTTCATCGAGTCGTACGTCGCACCGGACATGCACATGCGGCCGGTCAGTCAGACGACCGGCTTCCTCGAAGGTGCCGGCCTGGAGATCCGTGACGTGCACGCGTTGCGCGAGCACTACGTGTGGACCGTGCGCGCGTGGGCGGACACTCTCGAAGAGCGGTGGGACGAGGTCGTCGCACTGGTCGGCGAGGGGCAGGCGCGGGTCTGGCGGCTCTACCTCGCGGGCGGCGCGCTGACGTTCGAGGAGGGCCGGATGGGCGTGGACCAGATCCTCGCGGTGCGCAGGAGTGAGAACGGGCGCAGCGGCATGCCGCGCGTGCGTCGTGAGATGGTCACCCGATGAGCTTCCTGATCAGCTTCGTCGCGGTCCTCGTACTGCTCAGCGGGTTGTTCCTGTACGCGGACTCCCGCAAGCGCTACGACCTGATCGACTCCGTGTGGGGTCCCGGGTTCGCCGTGATCGCGGTGATCACGCTGCTGTTCGCGGAGGGCGAACCAACTCGGCAGTGGATCATCACCGCGCTCACCGTGGTGTGGGGTCTGCGCCTGGGCGCGCACATCCACTCGCGCAACAGGGGCAAGGACGAAGATCCGCGATACCAGGACATTTTGAGGCGTGCCAAGGGAAATCCGCGCCTGAAGATGTACCGCGTGTACCTGTTGCAGGCCGTGCTGATGTGGATCGTCTCGCTGCCGGTGCAGGCCGCGCAGCATCTTTCGGCCCCGTTCGGAGTGCTAGATTGGGTGGGCACTGGCGTGTGGACGGTCGGCTTCGTCTTCGAGGCCGTGGGTGACTGGCAGCTCTCCCGGTTCCGGGCGGATCCGGCGAACAAGGGCGCCGTGATGGACCGCGGGTTGTGGCGCTACACAAGGCATCCGAACTACTTCGGTGACTCGGTCGTCTGGTGGGGCCTGTACCTGTTCGCGTTGCACTCGTGGGTCGCCGCGCTCACGATCATCGGTCCGGTGATCATGACGTGGCTGCTCGCGAAGGGCAGCGGCAAGCCGTTGCTGGAGAAGGACATCGTGTCGCGCCGCCCTGGTTACGCCGAGTACGTCCGGCGCACCAGCGGCTTCGTACCGCTGCCTCCGAAGAGCAAGGTGAGCTAGTGGTGTGGCCCGGGATCGCGCTGGGCGCCGCCATCGGCGCCTGAGCGGGTTGGCGGGCTCCTTGTCGGCAAGGGCTTGGGCGGGTCGGGCGAGCGCTTCGCCAGCGGGCTTGGGCGGGTTGGACGTGTGCTGTCGGTGGGCACGAGCCCGAACGGGTTGGGCGCGCACTCGGCCAACGCGCGCCTGAACGGGTTTGGCGTGCGTTGTCAGCGCGCCTGCGAACCCGTCAGGCCCGCGCCGTCCCGGCTCAGGCTCGCGCTCACCGCGTGCGAGCCCTCCCCGGCCTGCCCGCCCTCACCCGAGCACGAGCGGCCCCCAGAGCAGGCGTCAGACCGCCGCGGCGAACTGTGCCGAGTACAGGCGGTGGTACGCGCCTGCCCTGGCGAGCAGTTCGTCGTGCGTGCCCTGTTCGACGATGCGTCCTGCCTCCATCACGAGGATCAGGTCGGCGTCGCGGATGGTCGACAACCGGTGGGCGATGACGAACGACGTGCGCGACGTGCGCAGCGCCGCCATGGCGTGCTGCACCAACGATTCCGTGCGGGTGTCGACCGAGCTGGTCGCCTCGTCGAGGATCAGCAGCGTCGGGTCGGACAGGAAGGCTCGCGCGATGGTGAGCAGCTGCTTCTCGCCCGCCGAGACGTTCGAGCCCTCCTCGTCGATCACGGTGTCGTAGCCGTCCGGCAGGCAGCGCACGAAGCGGTCCACGTAGGTCGCCTCGGCCGCGGCGAGGATCTCTGCCTCCGTCGCGTCCGGCTTGCCGTAGGCGATGTTGTCGCGGATCGTGCCGCCGAACAGCCACGTCTCCTGCAGCACCATGCTGGCCTGCGCGCGCAGGTCCGCGCGGCGCAGTTCGGTGATGTCGACGTCGTCGAGGGTGATGCGGCCGCCGCTGAGCTCGTAGAACCGCATGATGAGGTTCACCAGGGTCGTCTTGCCGGCGCCGGTCGGGCCGACGATGGCGATCATCTGGCCGGGTTCCGCGACCAGCGACAGGTTCTCGATCAGCGGCTTGTCCGGGTCGTAGGAGAACGAGACGTTCTGGAACTCGACCTTGCCGCAGCGCCACGGCGGTGAGACGGCGTCCGCCGGGTCCGGGCGTTGCTCCGGGGCGTCGAGCAGGTCGAACACGCGCTCCGCCGACGCCACGCTGGACTGCAGCAGGTTCGACAGCGACGCCGCCTGGGTGAGCGGCTGGGTGAACTGGCGCGAGTACTGGATGAACGCCGTCACCTCGCCGAGCGTCATGGTGCCGGAGGTGATGCGCAGGCCGCCGATCACCGCGATGGCGACGTAGCTCAGGTTCGACAGGAACATCATCGACGGCATGATCAGGCCGGAGACGAACTGCGCGCCGGCCGCGGCCTCGTAGAGCTGGTCGTTGCGGCGACGGAACTCCGCCTCGGACTCCTGCTGGCGGCCGAACGCCGTCACCAGCTGGTGGCCGCTGAACGCCTCCTCGATGTGCGCGTTCAGCTCGCCGGTGTGCTTCCACTGCGCCACGAACTGCTTCTGCGCCCGCTTGCCGATCGCGCGGGTCAGCGCCACCGAGATCGGGATGACGAGCATCATCACCAGCGCCAGCAGCGGTGAGATCACGAACATCATCACGGTCACGCCGACGAGGCTGAGCACCGCGGTGAGCAGCTGGCTCATCGTCTGCTGCAGCGTCGTCGCGATGTTGTCGATGTCGTTGGTGACGCGGGAGAGCAGCTCACCGCGCGGCTGGCCGTCGAAGTACTTGAGCGGCAACCGGTGCAGCTTCTCCTCGACGCTCTCGCGCAACCGGTAGACCACGCGCTGCACCACGGTGTTCAGCAGCCGCGACTGCAACCAGGTGAACAGCGACGCCACCACGTAGAGGCCCAGTGCGAACGAGAGAACGCCCGCCAGCGAACCGAAGTCGATGCCGCCTCCGGTGAGGCCGTCGAAGATGATGTCGGTCGCGTCGCCGAGGATCTTCGGGCCGATGACGGTGAACGCGACGCCGAGCACGCCGAGGCCGACGACGGCGGCGAAGGTGAGGCGTTCGGGTTTCATCAGGCCCGCCAGGCGTTTCGCCGACGTGCCGAAGTTCTTCGGCTTGCTGACCGGCGCCTGGGCGGCGAAGCGTCCCGCCGGGCCTCCGATCGGCTGCGGGCGCTCACGGGTGGCGGTCACGCCTTCTCCTCCGCGGTGATCTGGGACTGGACGATCTCCAGGTAGGTGGGGGAGCTCGCCATCAACTCGCTGTGCGTGCCCATGCCGACGATCTCGCCGTTCTCCAGCACCAGGATCTGGTCGGCGGAGGCCACTGTGGACACCCGTTGCGCGACCAGCAGCACGGCGGCGTCCCGGGTGTACGGGCGCAGTGCCGCGCGCAACGCCGCGTCGGTGGCGAGGTCGAGTGCGGAGAACGAGTCGTCGAACAGGTACACGTCCGGCCTGCGCACCAAAGCCCGCGCGATGGAGAGCCGTTGCCGCTGGCCGCCGGACAGGTTGGTGCCGCCTTGCGCGATCGTGGCGTCGAGCCCGCCCATCGCGGTGACGAAGTCCTTGGCCTGCGCGATGTCCAGCGCCGTCCACAGCTGGTCCTCGTCCGCGTCCGGGTCGCCGTGCAGGAGGTTCGACCGCACGGTGCCGGTGAACAGGTACGCCTGCTGCGGTACGAGTCCGATGCGCGACCGCAGCGCCTCGGGGTCCTGTGTCTGCACGTCGGCACCGCCCACCCGCACCTCTCCGGCCGTCGCGTCGATCAGCCGGGGGATCAGGCTCATCAGCGTGGTCTTGCCGGAGCCGGTGCTGCCGATGATCGCGGTGGTCTGCCCGGCGCCGACGCGGAACGAGACGTCGCGCAGGACTGGCGCGTCGGCACCGGGGTAGCGGAACTCCGCGCCGTGGAAGGAGATCTCACCGCGCCCGGAGGCCGCGGCCACTGGGGACGAAGGGGCGCGCACCGACGGTTCGGTGTTGATCACCTCCATGATCCGGCCCGCGCTGACGGACGCGCGCGGGACCATCGTGGAGATGAACGACGCCATCATCACCGACATCAGGATCTGCAGGAGGTAGGCGAGGAACGCGGTGAGCGCGCCGACCTGCACGTCCCCGTCCGCCACGCGGTGCGCTCCGAACCACAGCACCGCGACGCTCGACACGTTGAAGATCAGCGTGACCGTCGGGAAGATCATCGCCTGCAGCCGGCCCGCCCGCAGCGCGACGTCGGTGAGCTGCGCGTTGGCGCCGGCGAAGCGCTCGGTCTCCGCCTTCTCCCGCACGAACGCCCGCACCACGCGCACACCGGTGAGCTGTTCGCGCAGCACCCGGTTCACCTGGTCGACGCGCTCCTGCTGACGGCGGAACAACGGCACCATCCGCACCGTGATCAGGAAGATCGCGACCGCGAGCACCGGCACGCACACCAGGAGCAGCCACGACAGACCGACGTCCTCGCGCAGCGCCATCACCACACCTGCCACGGACATGATCGGCGCCGCCACGAACATCGTCGTCAGCATCACGACGAGCACCTGCACCTGCTGCACGTCGTTCGTCGTGCGGGTGATCAGCGACGGCGCTCCGAACCGCGCGACCTCCTGCGCGGAGAACGAGCCGACCCGGTGGAACACGCCCGAGCGCACGTCCCGCCCGAACGCCATCGCGGTGCGCGTGCCGTACCGGACGGCCACGACCGAACAGGCGATCTGCACCAGCGAGACGACGAGCATCCAGCCGCCGAGCTCCACGATGTACGAGGTGTCGCCGCGCGCGACGCCGTTGTCGATGATGTCGGCGTTGAGGCTCGGCAGGTACAGGGAGGCGACAGTGCCCACGAGCTGGAGCGCGACCACGACGGTCAGCTCGCGGCGGTACGGCCGCAGGTAGGTGGTCAGCAGGCGGGTGAGCACTCCGTCCTCGCGTGGAGCCGTCTCAGTCAGCTGGGTGGACACGGGAAGCTCCTGGAGTCGAGGCAGCGGGCAAGGCCCGTGACAGTCAAAACAGGTGACTATATGAGGTCAGAGCGCGGGTTAGTGTGGGGTCGTGGGCAACGACATCTCCTTCCCGCGCCAGCAGGCGCGCACCCAGCGGTTCACCGTCGGCGCACCGAGGACGTTCGCGGTGTCGGCAGACGGCGCACGCGTGTTCTTCCTCCGCCCGGCCACGGCCACCGGCCGCGCGAACGGCCTCTGGGAGCTCAACACTTCCACCGGAACCGAACGTCTGCTCGTCGACCCGGCGATGCTGCTGTCCGACCCGGAGGACCTGCCCGCGGAGGAGAAGGCGCGCCGTGAGCGCACGCGCGAGTCCGGTGCCGGCCTCGTCGGCTACTCGCTGTCCCGCGACGCCTCGGTGGCCTCGTTCGCGCTGTCCGGCCGCCTGTTCGTGGCCGACCTGACGAGCGGTGACGTGCGCGAACTGCCGACCAGGGGCGGGGTCATCGACCCGCGCGTCGACCCGACGGGCGAGCGCGTGGCCTACGTCACGCGCGGCACGCTGCGGGTGGTCGAGCTGGAGTCGGGCGAGGACTACGACGTCGCCGTCCCGGACGGCGAGGACGTGACGTTCGGCCTCGCGGAGTTCATCGCGGCCGAGGAGATGTCGCGCTACCGCGGCTACTGGTGGGAACCGGGCGGCAAGCGCCTCATCGCCGCGCGCGTGAACAACTCCCCGGTGCAGCGCTGGTACATCGCCGACCCGGCGAACCCCGCCACCGCCGCCACCGAGATCGCGTACCCGGCGGCGGGCACGGACAACGCCGAGGTGTCGCTGCACGTGGTGTCGCTCGACGGCACCTTCGTCCCGGTGCTGCTCGAGTTCGACTACCTCAACGACGTGCACTGGTCGTCCGGCGGCGCCCCGCTGATCACCACGCAGAGCCGTGACCAGCGCACCCGCACGATCTACACGCTGGCCCCCGAGACCGGCGCGGTCACCGAGCTCGCGACCGAGACCGACCCGGTGTGGCTGGAGGTCAGCGACGGCGCTCCGGCCTGGACCCCGGACGGCCGCCTCGTGCGGATCGTGGGCTCCGGCGACGAGTACGCGTTGAGGGTCGGCGACGACGTCCTGACGTCCGGCCTGCAGGTGCGCCGGGTGCTCGACATCACCGACGACTCCATCCTCGTCGCCGCCTCCGCGGACGACCCGACGCAGACGCACGTCTACTCGGTCGGCGCCGAGGTCGAGCGACTGTCCTCTGAGGACGGTGTGCACTCCGCGGTCAGGGGTGGCGGCACGGTGGTGCTCGTGTCGGCCACTGTGGACAGGTTCGGCGCGAGGGTCACCGTCGGCGACCACGTGATCGAGTCGTGGGCGGACACGCCGGTCCTCAAGGCGTCCCCGCGCCTGTTGACCCTCGGCGAACGGTCCCTGCGCGCCGCCCTGCTGCTGCCCACCGGTCACGTCCCGGGCACCAAGCTCCCGGTGCTGCTGGACCCGTACGGCGGCCCGCACGCCCAGCGCGTCGTGTCGGCCCAGAACGCCTACCTGGCCTCGCAGTGGCTGGCGGACCAGGGTTTCGCGGTCCTCGTCGCCGACGGCCGCGGCACCCCCGGCCGTGGCCTCGCCTGGGAGCGCGCGATCGCGTTCGACTTCGCCGGCGCCACCCTGGAGGACCAGGTCGACGCCCTGCACGCGGCCGCCGCGGTCGAGCCCGACCTCGACCTCACCCGCGTCGCCATCCGCGGCTGGTCCTACGGCGGTTACTTGAGCGCGCTGGCCGTGCTGCGCCGCCCGGACGTCTTCCACGCGGGCATCGCCGGAGCCCCGGTCACCGACTGGCGCCTCTACGACACCCACTACACCGAGCGCTACCTCGGACACCCGGACGACAAGCCCGAGGTCTACGACCAGAACTCGCTCATCAACGACGCGGACAAGCTCTCCCGCCCGCTGATGATCGTCCACGGCCTGGCCGACGACAACGTGGTGGCCGCCCACACCCTGCGCCTGTCGAGCGCCCTGCTCGCGGCCGGACGCCCGCACACCGTGCTGCCGCTCTCGGGCGTCACGCACATGACCCCGCAGGAACAGGTGGCGGAGAACCTCCTCCTGCTGCAGGTCGACTTCCTCAAGCAGTCGCTGGCCTGACGCACCTCCTGGCCGGTCCCGAGGGACCGGCCAGGGTGGTATCGGGGAGTCCTGGCTGACCCGCCGCGCGCGGATCATGCTGGAGACATGGAACGCAACGACCTCGCGGGCTTCCTCCGCCGCCGGCGCGCGGTGCTCCAGCCCGCGGACGTCGGCGTCCCGGCGGGTGGCCGGCGCCGGACACCCGGCCTGCGCCGGTTCGAGGTGGCCCAGCTCGCCGGGATGTCACCGGACTACTACGCGAGGCTCGAACAGGGACGCGGCCCGCGGCCGTCGGTCGCGATGCTCACCGCGCTCGCCCGCGCGTTGCGGCTGACGGCCGACGAGCGCGACCACCTGTTCCGCCTCGCCGGTCACCACGCCCCACCTCGCATTGGCGGCGACGACCACGTCAGCCGCGGCCTCCTCCGGCTGCTGAACGGGCTGCACGGCCTGCCCGCTCTCATCGCCTCCGACCTCAACGTCGTGCTCGTCCAGAACCCGATGGCCGACGCGCTGCTCGGAGAGCAGACCCACTTCCGCGGCCTCGCCCGCAGCTGCACCTACCGGTGGTTCACCGACCCGCGGATGCGCGGCCGGTTCCTCGCGGAGGACCACGAGCACGAGAGCCGCGCCCTGGTGGACGACCTGCGGGCGACCCTCGCCGTCCGCCCAGCGGATCCCGCAGCGAACGCGCTGGTCCGGGCTCTGCGCGCGGAGAGCGAGGAGTTCGCCGGGCTTTGGGCGCGTCACGACGTCGCGGTCCGCCGCAGCGACCGCAAGCGCGTCCTGCACCCGGCCGTCGGACTCGTCGAGCTCGACTTCGACGTCCTCGCGACGGCCAGGCAGGACCAGCGCCTGGTCGTGTACTCACCGGCTCCCGGCAGCGCCGCCGTCTCCCAGCTCGAACTCCTCGCCGTACTCGGCCAGGAGACCTTCGCCCGCTAGCAGGCGTCACGAACACGGAAGAAGGACCATGTCCCCGAAACGTCGGTGGCGCGCGCCCGCGCTCGGCCTCGCCGCCCTGCTCGCCACGGCTCCCGCGGCCTCGGCGGCCCCGGTGACCTCGCACCACTCCGGCACGCACCTCGGCGACGTGCGCGTCCTCGCCCACTTCGACCGTGCCGCCGGCCAGGCAGCGGAGAGCATCGCCGTCGAACCGGACGGCGGCGTGGTCGTCGGCATGATCCCGGCCCGCCAGGTCGTGAGGGTGTCGCGCGACGGGACCGTCCAGGTGCTCGTCACCATGCCGCCGCCTCCCGGTGGCGGGGGCACCACTCCAGTTGTCGGCGTCCCCGTCGTCACCGGGGTCGCCCGGACGCACACCGGTGCCGTCTACTTCCTCTACTCGGCCGGGCAGGGCGGGCTGACGGGCATCTGGCAGGTGCGTCCGCAGGACAAGCCCAGGCTCGTGGTGCCGATGCCCGCGGACACCTTCCCGAACGCCCTGGTCGTCGACCACGAGCGGAACCGCTTCCTGGTCACCGACTCGACCGGCGGGCGCGTCTGGCAGGCACCGCTGCACGGCGGCCGCGCGTCCGTGTGGTCGGCGGACCCGGCCTTGGCGCCGAACGGGTTCTTCGGTGCCAACGGCATGAAGGTTCACGACGGCGCTGTGTGGGTGAGCAACTCCGACCGCGGCACCATCGTCCGCATTCCGGTCACCAACGGCAGAGCCGAGATCAGGGCCCGGGGACTGGAGGGTGTCGACGACTTCGACTTCACCGGCAGGGGCACCGAGATCCTCGCCGCGATCAACCAGGCGAACGAGCTCGTGCGGGTCAGTCCCGACGGCGTGCGGGAAACCCTGCTGGACGCCGGGGACGGCATGCGGGGGACCACGGCCGTGGTCGTTCGGGGGAGCCGGGCCTACGTGACCAACGGCGCCAACCTGAGCGGCACCGACTCGAACCTGCTGCTCGCGGACCTGCACCGGTAGAAGTCCACTGTGGACAAAAGAAGGGGCGCCTCCCGCGAACGGGAAGCGCCCCTCCGAAGTGCCTCGATCAGGCCAGCGACTGCCGCACCCGGTACGGCGGGATGCTGTTGCCCACCAACGCCAGGTCGTCGATCGACTCGGGCTCGTACCCGGCCGTCTTCAGCCGCTCGACCATCAGCGCGGTCGGGTCCTCGACGACGTCCGCGCGGCCGAACAGGTACGCCCACTCGTGCTCGTCCGAGCCGTAGTACGCGACGGTGTCGAACACCTCGTTGAACCGCTGCCAGGAGCGGATCAGCGTGGTGTTGCGCCACATCGTCTGGCAACCGGACTGGTTGACGACGACGCCGCCGGGACGCAGCAGCGCCTTGCACATGCGCAGGAAGTCCGCGCCGTACAGGCGGTTGTGCTGCGCCTCCTCCTCGCGCTCGTCGGGCAGGTCCACCAGCACGATGTCGTACTTCTCCGACGTCGTGCGGATGTACTCGAACCCGTCGATGTACTGCACGCGGATCGGGCCGTCGCCCTTCTCGGCGGCGGCCAGCTCCTCCACCGAGTACCCGTACGGCAGGTGCTCCGCGCACAGCTTCACGGCCTGCTCGTCGATGTCGATGTGGTCGACGACGGTCGCACCGTGCTGAACGGCCATCTGGCACACGACGCCCTCGGAGGAGCCGATGACCAGGACGCGCTCGACGGTGTCGGCCAGCAGCAGCGCCGGCACCATCAGGGCCTCGTGGTAGGTCAGCTGGCTGAACTCCGTCGACTGGCGGTCGTTGTCGCAGAACAGCGACAACCCCTGCGCCGTGCGGGCGATCACCAGGTGCTGGAAGTCGGTCTTGGTGTCGACCAGCACCTCGTCCACCTGCCAGTGGCGGGTCATGCCATCGGCGAGCGGCTCGTTGATGGTGTTCACGCGACATGCTCCTTGACGCCACGAGTGACGAGGTCCGTGCTCACATGAGCAGCGCCCAGAGCGTCAGCGAGTAGCTGGACGGCCAGCGCGGGTTTCGCACGAGTACCGCAGGTGAACACGTCGACGAACACCGAACCCACTTCGGGATAGGTATGGATCGACGCATGGGATTCCGACAGCAGAGCCAGCACGGTGACTCCTTGGGGATCGAACTTCTTGGAGATCACCTCCAGCACGGTTGCGTCGGCCTGCGTGAGAACCTCACCAAGGGCGTGCTTCAGGAACTGCTCGTCATCGAGCAGATCGGCACTCACGCCCGAAAGCTCTGCAAGTACGTGCTGTCCCGCGAACAAACCGACGGTCTCCTCGGTCTGACAGGGCGCTTCGGACATCAATCACTCCAAACTATGTGAATTGCAACGGACTCAGATGCAGTACGTGGCCAACGGCGGGAAGCCGTTGAAGCACACGGACGAATAGGAGGAGGTGTAGGCGCCGGCGTGGAGGATGTCCACGTGGTCGCCCGCCCTCAGGTCGAGCGGCAGGTCGTAGCGGGTGTGCTGGTAGATCACGTCGTCCGCGTCGCACGTCGGACCGGCCAGCACGATCGGGCCCGTCTCACCGCCGTCGCGCGAGGTGCGCAACCGGTACGCGATCGCCTCGCCCTCGGTCTCGGCGAGGCCCTGGTAGCGGCCGATGTCGACGTAGACCCAGCGGCGTTCGTCCGAATAGGACTTCCGCGACACCAGCACGACCGACGAGCGGATCATCCCGGCCTCGGCCGAGATCGCCCGGCCCGGCTCGATCATCACCCTGGGACGCACGGCACCGAAGTGTCGTGCGACGGAAGCCTCGATGGCAGAGGCGAAAGCCTCCAGCGACGGCGTGGACTCCTGGTACACGGCGGGAAGCCCGCCGCCGAGGTTCACCGTCGTGGTCTCGATGCCCTCCGCGCGCAGCTTGGCGGCGATCAGGGCGGCGTCCGCGATGCCGGAGTCCCAGCCCTCGACGGAGAGTTGTTGCGATCCCGCGTGGAACGCGACACCGAGAGGAACGAGGCTCAACTCGTGCGCGAGCCGCAAAAGGTCCGTCGCCATCTCGGGATCGCAACCGAACTTGTTGCCGAACGGGTACGTGGAACCCTTGCTGTGGACAAGAATCCGCACCAGCACGGACGAACCGGGCGCGTGGGACGCGACGAACCGGACGTCCTGCTCGCTGTCCGACACGAACATCCGCACGCCACGCGAGTAGGCGTACTCGATGTCCGCGGCCTTCTTGATGGGGTTGCTGTAGGAGATCGACGACGGTTCGGCGCCGCGCTCCAGGCACAGGTCGATCTCCGCCGGTGACGCCACGTCGAACTTCGAACCCTCCGCGACCAGCGTGCCGACCACGTCGGACTCCGGGTTCGACTTGACCGCGTAGAAGATGTCGACGGACGGCATGGCGGCGTGAATCGCCTGGTAGCGCGCGCGAATCGTCCTGAGGTCGATCACCAGACACGGTGTCGACGGGTTCTCCTGGTCCAGGAAACGCCGAATACGAGCCTCTGCCTCGTTGCGCCGATCAACGGCGAAGCTCTCGGTCATTTCCCCAGGGGTCCCCCTTCATCCGCCGCGTTCCGCACGCGGGCACGGCCGTCCACTCTACGGCCTGGACACCGGAAGTGCGCAAGCCAGTCCAGCCGAGTGTGATTTAGCCAGCAGAACGCAGCTCGATCATCGTGATGTCCGGCGGGGCACCGACGCGCACCGGCGGACCCCAGAAACCCGCGCCACGACTGGTGTAGAGCCACGTGTCGTCCACCTTCGACAACCCCGCGGTGCTGGGTTGCTGCAGCGGCACGAACAAGTTGAACGGCACCATCTGGCCGCCGTGTGTATGACCGGACAACTGGAGGTCGACGCCGTGTGAAGAGGCGTCGGTGACCTGCACGGGCTGGTGTGACAACAGGACTACGGGGTTGTTGCGGTTGCGGCCTGCGAGAGCGCGTTCGAAGTCCGGGCCGTCGTTGTACGACTTGCCCGTGACGTCGTTCACGCCCACGACCTCGATGCCGTCGGCGACCGTCAAACCCTCGTTGCGCAACGGGTTCACGCCGAGCTTGTCCAGCTCCGCGATCCACTGCTCGTGCCCGGAGAAGTACTCGTGGTTGCCCGTCACGAAGTAGCTGCCCTGCTTGGACACCAGGTCGCGCAACGGTGCCGCGGCCTCGCCCAGCTCGGCGACGGTGCCGTCCACCAGGTCGCCGACGATCGCGACGAGGTCGGCCTCCTGCTCGTTGATCATCCGCACGATCCGCTCGGTGTGCGAACGCCCGAGCAGCGGCCCGAGGTGGATGTCGCTCACGACCGCGATCCGGAACCCCGACAGCGACGCCTGCAGCTTGTCCAGCGTCACCGGCACGTTCAGCAGCTGCGGGGCGCCCAGCGCCTGCGTCATGCCGTAGCCGACGACGCCGCCCGCCGCGATGCCCGACCCGATCGCCACGGAGCGCGAGATGAACAGCCGCCGCGACGGGTCCGGCACGACCTCGACCGGTTCGACGGGCTCGGGACCGGCGCCGACGGCCACCGGCGCGAGCGGGGCGCGCCTGAGCAGGATCCGGCGGGGGACCTCCGCGATGCCGAGCGCGATCGCCAGGTAGAAGAGCACGGCGAGCCACACGAACCCGGGCCAGGCGAAGAACTTCCCGTACTCCGGCGGCACCCTGCGCGTCACGACCAGGGCGCTCATCAGCACGAGGAACGCGGCGACGATCGCCACACCGCCGATGCGGCGTCCGAGCGTGCGGGGCAGCGTGGTGTCCACGACCAGGCGCCGCCACAGGTACAAATGGCCCAACGCGACGGGGACGCCGAGGAGCAAAAGGAAAATCACGACATCAGTATGCGATTCCAGAACTTCGTGCAACCCGCCAGGCCCCAGGTGGCGTGACTAACCCGGCACCGCAGATAGGGGGAACCTGATGAGTGATCGGGACGCCGCGTTCCAGGAGTACTTCGCGGCCCGTTCCGACGTCATGCGCGGCACGGCATACCTGCTGTGCGGTGACTGGCATCGCGCGGAGGACCTCGTGCAACAGGCCTTCACCAAGCTGTACCTGGCTTGGCGGAGGATCGAGCGGCACGAGGCGCTGGACGCCTACACCAGGCAGATCCTGGTGCGGACGTTCCTGTCCGAGCGACGGCGCGGGTGGTTCCGGTTCGAGTCGGCGAGTGACGACCTGACCGACTCGGCCGCTCCACCGGGTTCCTACCCAGAGGAACGGATGGTGCTGCTGGAGGCGCTGGCGAAGGTGCCTCCGAAGCAGCGTGCGTGCCTCGTCCTGCGGTACTGGGAGGACATGTCCGTCGAGCAGACGGCCGTGGCCCTCAGGTGTTCGGAAGGAACCGTGAAGAGCCAGGCCGCGCGGGGGCTGCAGACGCTGCGCGGTCTGCTCTCGGAGCAGGAGAGGGTTCGATGAACGAACAGGACCTCAAGCGAGCATTTCAGGACGTGGTGGTGGCGAGCAGCCCGCCGCCGTCGATGGATCCGGGCATCGCGCTCGGCAGGGCGCACAAGGCCCGTTCCAAGCGGCGGGCGTCGATCACGGGTGCCGTGGTCGCAGTGCTGGTCGTCGGCGTCGGCCTCGGATCGGCGTTCGCGCTGAACCCGCAGGCGGCGAAGGAGTACATGACGGGAGCGGGACCGAGCAGCAGTTCCGGCGAGCCGGTCACGGAGTGGGGCGAGCAGTGGCCGGTCGGGCAGAGCGACCGGACGGCCACCAACGGCCCGCAGGCCGATCGTGCCGCGCAGCTGCTGGAGCTGGCCAGGACGTCCGTGCCGGCCGGCTTCGACGCACCCGCCATCGAGTACCGGACCTCCGGCATGCACGGTGGCATGCTCCGAGGTCAGGCGCAGGTCTCGACGGACAAGGGCGAGACGCCCGAGATCTGGGAGTACACGGCGTACGTGCCGGTGCGGAAGGGCGACAAGATCGGCAACCTCACCGTGCGGGTGACGACGCCGGACCCGAAGGGCAAGAGCAAGCCGTGTTCGGTGGCCCAGGGGTTCCGGCCGGACGAGCCGACCGACTGCGAGGTCGTCGAGGTCGCGGGGAAGCAGGTCGGGGTCGTCCGCTCCACGTCCGCCGGCGGCACCGCCGCGCACACGCCGGGTACGTGGGCGGGGTACCGGGCGGACAACGGCTGGACGGTCCTGGTCCTGCAGCAGGCGGAGTACCAGGACTCCGGTCACCCGAAGCTCGACGCCGAGCCGTTCTCCACGCAGCAGCTGGCGGAGCTCACAGCTGATCCGAAGTTCCTGCTCGGCAGCTGAAGTCCGCGTTCGCGGGGAGAGGGCGGTCACGATTCGTGACCGCCCTCTCTCGTTGCTCAGTTCGGGTGTTTTGCCAGGTAGAGTGCCGCTTCGCAATGCGGACACTGCTCATCGACAACTACGACTCGTTCACGTTCAACCTCTTCCAGCACCTGGCGGAGGTGAACGGTTCCGAGCCCGTGGTCGTCCACAACGACGACCCGCGATTCCGGCTGTCCTCGCTGCGGTCGTTCGACCACGTGGTGATCTCGCCAGGACCCGGCCGGCCTGGCAACCCCGCGGACTTCGGCATCTGCCGCGCGGTGATCGACCACGCCGAGATCCCGTTGCTGGGCGTGTGCCTGGGGCATCAGGGGCTGTGCCAGTCGTACGGCGCGGTGGTGGGGCCCGCGCCCGTGCCGCGTCACGGGATCGTTTCGCCGGTCACGCACACGGGTGTGGATGTGTTCGCGGGGCTGCCCTCGCAGTTCGACGTCGTGCGCTACCACTCGTTGGCTGTCACGGAGCTGCCTTCTTCTTTGGAGGCGGTCGCGTGGAGCGATGACGGCGTGCTCATGGGTGTGCGCGCTCTGGACAGACCCGCGTGGGGTGTGCAGTTCCACCCCGAGTCGATCTGCACGGAGTTCGGCCGCGAGATGCTCGCGAACTTCGCCGCGCTGACCCCGACGCACACCGCCGCGGTGCCGGAACCCGTGCTGGTTCGTTCAACGGCTCAGAAGCGCCCTGTGCACGTCCGCAAGCTCGCCGTGGCCGTCAACGCGGAAGAGGTGTTCGCGGCACTGCACGGAGCGTCTGAGACCGCGTTCTGGCTGGACAGCGGGTCCGGCGGCCGGTTCTCGTTCCTGGGCGACGCCTCGGGACCCCTCGCCCGCGTCGCGCAGTACTCCGTGCAGGACCGGGTGCTCACGCTCGACGGCGAGCCGCTGCCCTGCCCCTCCTTCTTCTCCTGGCTCGACGACGACCTGCTGGAGTGGGGCGTCGAGCAGCCCGACGTGCCGTTCGACTTCGCCCTGGGCTGGGTCGGCTACCTCGGTTACGAGCTCAAGGCCGAGTGCGGCGGCGACTTCGCCCACCGCGCCGAACAGCCCGACGCGTCGTTCGTGTTCGCGGACCGCGCCGTGGTCGTCGATCACGCGGAGGATCGCGTCTATTTGCTCTCGCTGACCGACGACGACTGGTTCGGCGAGGTTTCCGCGGTTCTGGCTCATCTCACGCCTTTGGCCGAACCTTCGCGTCCTGTCGTGTCGGACGTGACGTTGCGGCATCCGCGCGCGCACTACCTGAAGCTGATCAGCGCGTGCCAGGAAGCGATCACGGCCGGGGAGACGTACGAGGCATGTCTGACGAACATGATGTCGTGGCGTGCCTCGATCGACCCGTGGGACACTTATCGGCTGCTTCGTGCCGCAAATCCCGTTCCGTTCGGCGCGTTGCTGCGTTTCGGTGACCTGTCCGTGCTCAGCACGTCACCCGAACGATTTATGAGGGTCGGCCGAGATGGCGTCGTCGAGTCGTCGCCGATCAAGGGGACGCGTCCTCGCGGCGTTGATGCGGCGGACGACGAGATGTTGCGCACAACGTTGGCGCGATCGGTCAAGGACCGCGCGGAGAACCTGATGATCGTGGACCTGGTCCGCAACGATCTCGGCACGTGCGCGGAAGTGGGTTCGGTCGAGGTGACCCGGTTGTTCGACGTCGAGAGCTACGCGACCGTACACCAATTGGTGAGCACCGTGAGGGCCCGACTTCGGCCGGACAGTTCTGCCGTCCGATGTGTTCGAGCCGCGTTTCCCGGTGGATCCATGACCGGGGCGCCGAAGATCCGCACCATGCAGATCCTTGATGGGTTGGAAGCCGGTCCACGTGGGGTGTACTCGGGAGCGCTCGGTTACTTCTCGCTCAACGGAGCCGCCGACTTCAGCATCGTCATCCGAACGCTGGTCCGCAACGGTGACCAGGTGACTTTCGGTGTGGGCGGAGCGGTCATCTCGCTGTCCGACCCTGACGAGGAATTCGAGGAGACAGCGGTCAAGGCCGCCGCGGTGTCACGCCTGTTCGGAGCGCACTTTCCCGGTCGTTGATCCCGCGTTCCGGGGATAGTGTGAACGAACCGGGACGTGTTAGATCTTTGGGGTTTAACACGTCGGCCGGCATCCCGGCCGACGTGTGGAAACCTCGGGTGTTCGCCCAGGTCAGGAGGCGTGCGCTTCCTGGAACTGCACGACCAGGTTCTGCGGAATGCGGCCGCGGTCCGAGATCTGGTGCCCCTGCGCGCGGGCCCAGTCGCGAATGCGCTGCGCCTCAGCCTTGTCGGTGGCCTTGACCGTGGACTTGCCGGTGCCCTTGCGCTGCTTGCGGCCACCCGCACGACGGGCCTTGCCGACGAAGTCCGACAGCGACTCACGAAGCCGCTCCGCATTTCCCTTCGACAGGTCGATGGCGTACTCGACACCGTCAAGTGCGAAGGTCACGGTCTCGTCGGCTTCTCCGCCGTCGAGGTCGTCGATGAGTTGGACGACGGTCTGCTGTGCCACTGTTCCTCCGTTGGGTACTCACATAGCACGCGGATCCTCGACGTAACCACGTGCTTCGACAACACCATAGTCCACATGAGGAAAAACGGCGAACCTTTCGCAGCTAAAATGTGACCCCAACCGCCCGGTCGGGGCATTTACCCGGTAAACCACACGGGTGTTATGGGTCCAAAATGTGCTGCTAGTCGTCTCACTCCGACCCGTTGCTGGGCTTGCCGGACGCTTCCCCATTCCCGCTGACGGAGCAGTGCTCGCACATAACGCACCCCCATCCGGTGCGGGTATCCTCGACATACCCGCCAGGGGTAGGGAAGGTCAGGAGCCGATGCACGGGTACACCGCGGACAAGGACGCATACCTCAAGCGACTGCGCCGCATCGAGGGGCAGATCCGCGGCCTCCAGCGCATGGTCGAGAACGACGAATACTGCATCGACGTCCTCACCCAGATCTCCGCCGCCACGAAGGCGCTGCAGGCGGTCTCACTGGGCTTGCTCGACGAGCACCTGAAGCATTGTGTGGCGCAGGCCGTGGCGGAAGGCGGCCCGGTGGCCGAGGAGAAGCTCGCGGAGGCGTCCGCGGCGATCGGGCGACTCGTTAAGTCGTAGAGGTCCCGAAAACACACACGGGCGAGGTCGAGTTCGCACATTTGCGCGAACTTGGCCTCGCCCGAAGATCGTGCCCCCGGTGCGACTCGAACGCACACTGGACGGATTTTGAGTCCGCTGCCTCTGCCGATTGGGCTACGGGGGCGTAGCAGGGTGAACTGTAGCGGATCACCCCAACAGGTTTGTTCCGGGGGCTGGCTCCCGGCGGCCGTGCCCGAGATCCACTGTGGAGTCTTTCGTCCCCTTTTTCCATCCGTCTTCGATGCTGCCCGTTGACAGCCAATACTGGTTTGCACCAGTATTGGCACCACGTCGGCTGACCAGGGGGAGTGGGCATGGCGGGAGTGCATCTGCGGGTCGACAACCGGTTGATCCACGGCCAGGTGACCGTCGCGTGGACCGGGGGGTTGCGCGTACGGAAGCTGGTCGTGTGCAACGACGAGGTCGCCGGTGACGAACTGCAGAGGATGTTGCTCCCGCAGGCAGCGAGGGGGCTGCCGACCGAGGTGCTCACGGTCGCCGAGGTGGTGGAACGCGTCTGGGGAGAGGACGTGATGCTGATAGCGAAGCATCCGGCCGACGCGTTCCGCCTCGTCGAGGGCGGGGTGCGGCCAGAGGTGGTGAACGTCGGGAACGTCGCACCCCGCCCCGGCGAGCGGTACACGATGGTGACCAGGTCGATCGCCGTGACCGCCGAGGACGCGCAGGGGTACCGCCGGCTCGTGGCCGAGGGGATTCCCGTTGTCGCGCAGATGATGCCGAGGGACAAAGCCGCCGACTTCAGCGCTCTGCTCGACAAGAAGGGGCTGTAGGCGCAGATGCTCGTGGCACTGGCTTTGACGCTGTGGGCCGTCATCTGCACCTACGACGTGCTGGGGCCGTTCCTCATCTTCGCGGGCCGTCCGCTGGTGGCGGGGTCGGTGGCCGGACTCATCACGGGTGACCCGTTGCTCGGCATGGCGATCGGGGCGACGCTGGAACTGGTGGCACTGGGGGTGTACCAGTACGGCGGCGCGACGATCCCGGACTACCAGACCGGCGCGATCGTCGGCACCGCGCTCGCGGGGAGTGCGGCGGGGCCGTTGAGCGCCCAGGTGGCGGTCGGGATCGCGGTGGCACTGCCCGCGGCCGTCCTGCTGTCCGCTCTGGACCCGATCGGCAAGATGATCACGACGGGGCTGGTGCACCGGGCCGACCACTACGCGGCGTCGGGGGACGCGCGGGGGTTGGCCCGGATCCACTGGCTCGGTCTCGTGCCGTGGTGCGGGGTGCGCGCGATCCCGACGTTCCTGGCCGCGCTGACCGCTTCCAGTGGTGTGGTCGAGAACCTGACGCGAGGAATTCCCGCCGGGTTCGTGAACGGCATGACGCTCGCCGGGTCGTTGCTGCCGGCGGTGGGCTTCGCGTTGCTGCTGTCGATGATGCAGCTGTCGAGGTACTGGTACCTGCTGCTCATCGGGTTCGTGGCGTTCGCGTACATGGACGTCCCGGTGCTGGGCATCGCGTTGCTGGGCGTCGCGATCGCGTTCCTCGTCGTCGGCCGGAGCGAACCGGTGCCGGTGGCCGACGACACCGAACCGTCCGATGTGGACAGGGTGCTCACCGAGCAGGACCTGAAGAAGGCCTACCGGCGGTACTTCTGGTCCAGCCAGGTGTCGTGGAACTACGAGCGGATGCAGGGGCTCGGGTTCGCCTACGCCATGGAACCCGTGCTGCGCAAGCTCTACCCGGACGCGCACGAGTACGCGCAGGGGCTGCAGCGGCACATGCAGTTCTTCAACACCTCGGTGCTGGTCGGCGGGCCGTTGATCCTCGGGTCCGCGATCGCGATGGAGGAGGCGCGGTCGCCGAAGTCCGCGGAGAGCACCAAGGTCGCGTTGATGGGACCGCTGGCCGGCATCGGTGACACGCTCGTCTTCGCCTTGTACAACAGCATCATCTTCACCATCGGCGCCTCGCTCGCGTTGCAGGGCAACTGGCTCGGACCCGTGTTCGCCATGGTCATGGTGCTGGTCCCGTACGCGCTGGTGCGCCGCTGGCAGTTCCGCCTAGCCTACCGCGAGGGCAAGAGGCTGGTCGCCCGTTTCGCCGTCGGCACGCTCGACAGGCTCTCCCGCGGTGCGACCGTGCTCGGGTTCGTCGTGCTCGGCGGGTTCATCCCGTTGAGCGTCAAGGTCGTCACGACGCTGACCTACCGGCAGACGACGACGGTCGACGGCGAGCAGGTCACACAGACCGTGCCCATCCAGGACCGCCTCGACGACCTGCTGCCCCACCTGCTTCCCGTGCTCGTCACCGCCGCCGCGTACCTGTTGCTGGTCAAGGCCAGGCTGAAGCCCGTGCTGGTGATCGGCATCGTCGTCGTGGCCGGCATCGCCCTGGGCTGGTTCGGCTGGTTCGCGCCCGCCGCACCCAAGAGTTAGGAACGAGCGATGACCATCCCCGTCCTGCTGGCCGGGCACGGCGCGCTGCCGTCCGGTGCCGCTGACGCGGCCGAGCTCGTCGTCGGCCCGCAGTCCCGCCTCCTGGTGTGCGAGCTCGGCCCGGCGGACAGCCCCGACTCGTACGGGCAACGGCTCGCGGACCTCGTCGGCGAAGCCCCGGAGGTGCTTGTGCTGGCCGACCTCCCCGGCGGTACGCCCGCCAACGCCGCGAAGCTGTTCGCGGCGCGCCGGACAGGGGTGCGGATCGTGACCGGTCTCAACCTGCCGATGCTGCTGGAGGTGCTGGTGCGCGACGGGGGCGTGGACGAGCTGGCCGCGCACGCGCAGACTGCGGGGAAGGGCGGGGTTCTGACCGAACCGGTGCTGAGCCGATGACCCTCCTGCTCGCGGCCGGCCGCACCGTGATCACCCCGGGATCCGGCCATCCCATGGGCGGTTACCTCGCCAGAGAGGGCGTCGCCAGCGGCGTGCACGACGACCTGGAGGCCACGCTGGTCTGGTTGTCCACAGAGGACGATCCGGGCGTGGTCTGGGTGACGCTCGACGCGCTGGCCACCGACGTCGCGCTGACCAGGGCACTGGCCGCCGTGGTCGCGGAGGAGACGGGGGTGCCCGCCGACCGCGTGCTGGTGTGCGCGTCGCACACCCACTCGGCGCCGGACGGCTGGACCGGGTCGATCCACCCCGGCATGCCCGCCGAACGGGAACCCGAGCTCGTCCAGCGGCTGACCGAGCGGATCGGTGCGCTCGCGCGGCAGATCTGTCCACAACGGACACAGGTGCGCGCTCGCTGGCACATGGGCGAGGCCGCGCGCGTCGGTGCCAACCGCCACCGGCAGGACGGGCCGCACGACGACTCGGTGGGCGTGCTGACGTTGCACCACCTCGACGGCACCCCGGCGGCGTTGCTCTTCGACTACGCCAGCCATCCGACCGTGCTCGGCGCCGACAACCTCGCCTGGTCGGCGGACTGGCCGGGCGCCACCCGCAGGGAGTTGGCCGGGCTCGCCCCGGTGGTCGCGTTCCTGCAGGGCGCGGCGGGCGACGCGAGCTCGCGGTTCGTCCGGCGTGGTCGCGGGCACGCCGAGGTCTCCGCGCTCGGGGGCAGGCTGGCCGAGTCGATCACCGAACTGCTGTCGTCGGGCCGCCCGGTCGACGAGCCGCTCCGCCTCACGCGGACCGTGCTGCGACTGCCCCACCGCGCGCTGCCGACGCTCGCCGAGTGCCGGCGGTTGCGGGACGGCGCCGAACGCGGGTGGCGGAAGATGTTGCCCTGCGACGAAAGCGACCCCGCCGTGCGCATCGCGCGCACCCGGTACGAGGGAACGCTGATGCTCACCACCCTGGCCGCCGCGGGCCTGGACGGTGACGCGGAGGTGCCCGTCACCGTCGTCTCGCTCGGCGAGGTCGCCTGGCTGCACACGCCCTTCGAGCTGTTCTCCTCGATCGGCCTGCGCATCAAGGCCGCCAGCCCGTTCGCGTGCACCAGGGTGATCGGCTACACCGACGGCTACGCGGGCTACCTGCCCGACCAGGACGCCTACCGCGAGGGGCTGTACGAGTCCTACATCGCGCTGGTGGAACAGGGCGCGGCGGACGTGCTGGTGGAGCGGTGCGCCGAACTGTTACGCGCTCACCGCGAACGGCGCGCGGTGGTGAACACGGTGTAGCGGTCGGCCCGGTAGAGCGACCGTCCGGCCTCGATCACCCGGCCGTCCGCGGCGTGCAGCGTGCCCTTGAGGACGAGGCACGGCTGGCTCGGCTCGATCTCCAGCAGCGCGGCGTCCTGCGGTGGGGGCAGCACGGCGCCGATGGCCGTGTCATTCCAGTCAGGGACCACGCCGAACCGTTCTTCGAGCGTCTTGTGCAGTGAGTTCGCTGCCCAGTCGAATGCGTCGATGCCGGGAAAAAGATCGAGCGAGAGGTTTGTGCGTTCCAGCGCGAATGGCTCGTCGTCGACCGAACGGAGTCTTTCCAGGCGAAAGACCGGCGCGCCAGGAGGAATGTTCAGGCGACCCGCGATCTCGGCCCCCGCGGATTCGACGACGGCCAGCAGCACCCTCGTTCCCGGCGACGAGCCGCGCGCCTTGATGTCCTCGGTGAACGACGTCAACATGTCGATCTGCGTGGGAGGACGCTCCGCCGTGAAGGTGGCGTTGCCGTGCTGGCGGTACAGCAGCCCGTCCGCCACTAGCCGGTTGACCACCAACCGGACCGTGCTCCTGGAGATCTGGTAGTGCTCGGCCAGAAATCGTTCCGACGGAATGAGCCTGCCCGGCCCCGCGTCGACCGCGACGCTCTCCAGAATTTCCCTGAGCTGGTCGCCCTTCGGACGGTCGGGAGACAGCGCGTCCGGGAATTCCAGATCGTCCGCGGGAACATGCTTGGGGCGGGGCACATTGCCATTATGCCCGAGTGATCGGGGAAATGGTTCCAGGCCGGCGGCGGTTCGAGCGGTCGTCGTGGTGGATCGAGACCGAACGATCGGTGTTGGTGGGGCTCCCCGGACGGTAAGATCATGCCGGTTGGATGAACGTGTGGGGGAGTCCCTCTTGTTACGGAAGTCCTTGGCTTTTCTGCTGGTTCTTTTGACGTGCGCGTGCGCGGCGGAGTCCCCGCCCCTTCCCGCGACGTCTCCGGTGCAGGTGCGTCAGCCAACGCTGGTCAACGACGCGCGAGGCGACGTGGCGGCCGTGGTGCGCGCGGTGATCGACGGCCGGACGGTCGAGCTCGACACCGGTGAGCGCGTCCAGGTCTCGTCGCTGGCCCCGCCCGCGAGTTGCTGGGCGGCCTCCGCGCGCACGTTCGCCGAGAAGCGGTTGCTGGCCAAGACGGTGCGCGTCACCGCCGTCACGCCGGGAGAGGTCAGCCTCAAGCTGGAGGACGACACCGACTACGCCTCGCTCGCCGTGCGGGAGGGGGCGCTGCGGGCACACGCCGCGGACAGTGCGCTCTCCGACGCCGAGAAGGGCGCCGAACGCGAGGACCGCGGCCTGTGGGGCGCGCCCTGCAACGGCAAGGACACCGCGTCGACGACGGCGACCACGACCACCACGACGACGGCCCCGCCCTCGTCGCAGCCCGCCGAGTCCTCGAAGTCCGCGGCCACGACCACGACCGCGCCTCCCGTCGTCACGCAGACCGCGTCGGGACCGTCCTGCACGGTCGCCTACCGGGTCGACAACCAGTGGCAGGGCGGCTTCCAGGGCAGGGTCACGATCAGGAACAACGGCGGTTCCGCGATCAACGGCTGGACGCTGCGGTGGTCGTACGCCGACGGCCAGACCGTGCGCGAGGCGTGGAACGCGTCCGTGTCGCAGCGCAACGGGTCCGTCAACGTGAGCGGCACCGACCAGACGAGGACGATCCCGGCCCGCGGTGAGGTGACCATCGGGTTCATCGGGGCCTCTGGCAGCAGGAACACCGCGCCGACCTCGTTCACGCTCAACGAAGGCGCCTGCGCGACGAGCTGACAGTTGGTCCTGGCGGCACCCCGTGGCAAGATAAATTAGTAATTAACTGATTTGATCTTGTCCGGGGGGGTGAGCCGTGCGGGTCGTGCCACTGCACGCCGAGGTCGACCACGATCTCGGCGGCCGCTGGACCTCGCTGCGCACAGCCGACCGCGAATGGCTGTGGCACAGGGCCGATCCCGCGCGTTCCGAGGTGACGCCGGGTTCCGCGTTCGTTGATGCGGGCGGCCTGGAGGAGTGCGTTCCGACCGTGCGCGGCCTGCCCGACCACGGCGACGCCTGGAGCAGGCCGTGGCACCGGACCGGCGTCGACTGCCCCGACTTCACGCTCACGCGCGCACTGGGGTCCGACGGTGGCGCGGTCGTCGCCGACTACGAGCTCACCGCCGAGCCCGGCTACCGGTTCGTCTGGGCGGCGCACGCCCTGCTCGACCTCAGCGCGTCCGCCCGTCTGGTCGCTCCTGCCGGCACCCCCGTGCTGATCACCGATCCGGAACCGGTGCCGCGCGCGTGGCCGGCGGGCCTCGACACGCTGGGCCCCGACGACGGCACGGCGACCGGCGCGGTGCTGGAACGCGGCCTGATCCGCGTGGTCGACGGCGACCAGCAACTCGACCTGCGCGTGGACTGCGACGACCAGCCCGTGTCGATCGCGTTGTGGCGCAACCTGCGCGGCTGGCCGGAGGACGGGCCGTACCGCAGCGTCGGCGTGGAACCCATGCTGGGCCGCACCTTCGACCGCGCCGACACCACCCGCCCGGTGGCGGTCGTGCCCGCCTCGGGGTCCGTGTGCTGGCGTCTGACGATCACCGCGTACGCAGGAGGAACGACATGACCGACCTGCTCACCGCGGGCGAGACCATGGGCGCGTTCCGCCTCGGGGGAACCGCGGAACTGACCGTCACGGGCGCCGAGTCGAACGTGGCCGTCGGGCTGGCCCGACTCGGTCACGCCGCCCGCGTCACCCCGGACGCGCCGACGGGCCTGATCCTGTTCGAGCCCCGGACCGCCGACATCACGCGCGTTCTTTACTACCGCAGCGGATCTGCGGGCTCACGTCTGTCCAGAGAGGACGTTCGCCGCGCGTTCGACGTCGGCGTGCCCAGGATCGTGCACGTCACCGGCATCACCCCGGCCCTGAGCGAGTCCGCTCTCGCCGCCGTGACCGAGTTGATCCACCTCGGCCACGAGGCGGGCAGCACGGTCAGCTTCGACGTCAACTTCCGCGCGAAGCTGTGGTCCACGACGAAGGCCGGCGAGGTGATCAGGCCGCTCCTCACACGGGTGGACGTGCTGATCGCCTCCGACGACGAGCTTCCGATCGCGGGCGACCACCAGATCCCCGAGGTGGTCGTGCAACACGGCGCGAACGGCGCCACAGTGCGAACTCCGGACGGCACCTGGTCCGCCCCCGCCCACCCCGTCACCGTCGCCGACACCACCGGCGCGGGCGACGCGTTCGTCGCGGGCTACCTCTCCGGCCACCTCGACGGCCTGGCCCCCGAAGCCCGGCTCCGGCGCGGCAACGCCGTGGCCGCGTTCGCCGTCGCGACACCGGGCGACTGGCAGGGCCTGCCCACCCGGACCGACCTGGAACTGCTGGACCTGCAAGCGGGGAGCACCGTCCGATGACGCTGACGCAGTGGAACTTCGACCAGCTCGAACTGGGCGAAGGAGCCCGCTGGATCAACGGCAGGCTGGTCGTCGTCGACCTCCTGGCAGGCCGCGTCCTGGAAACCCGGGGCGACGTCCCCGGGCCATTCGAGGAGATCGCCTCCCTCCCCGTCCCCGTGGGCGCGGTGGCTCCAGTGCGAGGCACCGACGAGCTGATCGCCGCTTCTGGCACAGGAGCAGGAATCCTGCATGCCCCACAGCAGGAAACCTTTGCGGGCGAAGGCATGCGGATCAACGACGCCGTGGCCGACCCGTCCGGCCGCTTCTGGGTGACGACCATGGCCTACGACACCGAACCCGGCACCGGCGCCCTGCACCGCATGGGATCGCCCTCCCCTGTCCTCAAAGGACTGACGATCCCGAACGGCCCGGCGTTCTCCCCCGACGGCACGCTCCTGTACCTCGCCGACAGCGCAAGAGGAGTCGTCCACCGCTTCGACGTGGACAGCGACGGCGACCTGGGCGGCCGCCGAGTCTTCGTGCACACCCCGCACCAGACCCCGGACGGCATGACCACCGACATCGCGGGCAACGTCTGGATCGCCTTCTGGGGAGCGTCGGTCGTCCGCCGCTACCGCCCCGACGGCCGCCTGGACCGGGAGATCACCCTCCCAGCCCGCCAGCCGACGAGCGTCTGCCTGGGCGGCCCCGGCCTGACCCGCCTGTTCGTCACCACCGCCACCTACGGCCTGCGCCGCCCCTCACTGCACGACGGCGCGCTGTTCGCCGTCGACGTGGACGTGCCAGGCCGCCCGGCGGACGAGTTCGTCCCGCAGTCGCAATCCTGAGCATTCACCTGCCTGAAAGCCGGCTTCGTGCGAGGTGATGGACGAACTGGCGCATTCGCCGTCGACAAACTGGCCCGATCCGGTGACGGATGGGCCGTAAGGGGGACGACAGCGCAGTTGTTCGGGCCCGTGCTTGGTACGGTGTCGTGGCCGCAAGTCGATGTCCTGGAGCTGCCATGGGCGAAGCGCATCCCGACGAGCGAAATACGCGGTCTTCCACGCGGAACACCGTCCGGCACGTGACCGGGAACTCGGTGCAGATCGGCGCGGTCACAGGCGATGTGGTGCTGAACGACAGGTTCGGCAGGTCGTCCGCATCACCCCGGCAGATCCCGCCGATGCCGCGCGGATTCGTCGATCGCGAATCGATTTTGTCCACTCTGGACGACGTGCTGCGAGGTCCGGCGGCGCAGCGGCAGATCGTGGTCATCAGCGGTCTGGCGGGCGTTGGCAAATCCGCTGTCGTCCGGCGGTGGGCGCACGAGTGGGGTGAGCAGTTCCCAGGCGGCCAGCTGTACGTCGACTACGCGGCGGTCCGCACCGAATCGGGCGCGCCGGTGAACGATGCGCTGGCGGACTGCCTCGTCGCGTTGGGCGTGCACCACGAACACATTCCGGCCTCACTGCCGGCCCGCACCAACCTGTTCCGCACGCTTACCGCCACCGCTCCGGTGCTGGTCGTGCTCGACGACGTGACCGAACCCGCCCAGGTACCACCGTTCCTGCCCAACTCCGCCGGCAGCGTCGTGCTGGTCACCAGCAACGACCGGCTCGCTGAACTCGCTCTCGACGGGGCGCACCTGTTCACGCTGGAGCCGCTCGACGACAGGAGCGGTCTGTCCTTGCTTCGGGAACTCTGCGGCCCGGCGCGCGTGCTCGCCGAGGCCGAGATGGCCAGGAAGCTCGTCGCGTTCTGCGCCGGACTGCCGGTCGCGCTCCGCATCGTCGCCGCCAGGCTGTTGTCACGGCCGCATCTGACGATCGCCTGCCTCGTCGGCGAACTCGCGGACGAGCCGACCAGGCTCGCGGCCTTCTCCTTGCGAGGTGA
Source organism: Lentzea sp. NPDC058436 (assembly GCF_042721515.1). NCBI lineage: Bacteria > Bacillati > Actinomycetota > Actinomycetes > Pseudonocardiales > Pseudonocardiaceae > Lentzea > Lentzea sp. NPDC058436. The sequence goes on along the minus strand of NZ_JBHXLF010000021.1, from coordinate 92,016 downwards.
ATCGCTCGTGTCCGCAGTGTTCGACAACGCGTACCGCAGTCTTCCGCCCGATGCGGCGAGCCTCTACCGGATTCTCGGGATCGCCCCGGTCAGAAGGGTGAGTGTCGAGGTCGCCGCTGTGATGCTCGGGTGCCCGGTGAGCCGCGCCGTCCCGCTGCTCAACGTGCTCGTCGACGCCTCGCTGCTGGATGACCTGCGCGGCAACGGATTCGCGCTGCACGACCTGGTCCGGTTGCACGCGGGGCAACGCGCGGCGGAGGAGGACTCCGCAGAGGAGCGGGACGAGGTGCTCGACCGCGTTCGCGTCCACTACCTGCGCAAGGCCGCTTTCGCGGACCGCGCGGTGATGGGGGACCGCATGCGCATCGGGGACCTCCGAGATCTGCTGGCGGGCAGGCCCGATCCGTTCCGCGGCGACACCGGAAAGGCGGTGGCGCTGGAATGGCTGTGCGAAGAACGGGCCAACCTGCTCGCTGTCCTGCACACCACGGCCGATCGAGGGTGGGACGATTCGGCCTGGCAGCTGTGCGAGGCGCTGCACGCGCTGTACCTCAACCGACGCTTCCTCGACGACTGGACGGAGGCGAGCGAGATCGGCGCGGCCGCAGCCGGCCGGGCGGGCAACCACGCGGCACAGGCCAGGCTGCTCAGCGTGGTGTCGCGGGCCTACACCGAACTGGACGAGCTGGAGCGGGCGCGGGAGTGCCTCGAACAGGCCCTGGTGCTGGCCGAGCGGTCGCGGCACACCGTCCTGATCGCCTCGGTGTGGGAATTCACCGGTCGATACCGGGACCAGGTCGATCCGGGTCGTTCCGCCGAGGCCTATCAGCGAGCCATCGAACGCAACACCGAGGCGGGGGAACGAAGAGGCGTGGCTTTGGCGACGTACTTCCTCGGACGCGCCACGAGTTCGCGTGGAGACCAGACGGCTGCTTTGGAAATCCTCCAACGCGCACATCGCCTGTTGCTGGAGGTGAATGACGAGAGGATGGCCGGTCGCGGCTCCATCAGTCTCGGCGTCGCCCATTTCCGCAGCGGAGACACCGCGTCCGCCAGGCGCGAGCTCGAACACGCCGTCGGTGTCTTCACCAGGTCCAAGGCCGCCCATTACGAGGCGGAGGCCAGAGAAGTGCTCGCCGAGGTCGCCGAGCACGACGGAGATCTGCACTCGGCGCGGGAGAACCTGACGAGGGTCCTGCACATCCGCCAGGCCAGCGGGGCACCGAACCTCGAAGGGATCCTGGCGCACCTGCGGCGGCTGACCGTCTAGAGCGGGACAACGGTCATCTTCGCGTCACCAAGGCTCGTGCGCACCACGAACTCGCCGCTCAGTTCCCTCTCCACCACCAGGATCTCGTAGCAGGCGGCGGCGAGCACGCGGACCGGCATCCCGCAGTCGCAAGTGACGCGGAACCGCCGGCCGTCGCGCACGAGGAATTCGAAGCCACCGTTGCCGCACGTCGCCGCCACGATCCTGCAGCCGACGTGCTTGTCGGCCAGCGTCGCGAGGCGTGCCTGTACGGCGCAGGGGAGGACGGGCACCGGATCCACGATGACGGAGGCGTTGGCGTGCCTGCGGTGGTCGCGCTCGCCGATCTGCACCAGCAGGCGTTCCTCGTCGTGCTTCAGCTTCTCCCGGAAGTGGGCGGGGTACAGGTCGCCGGTGACCGCGGAGTCGATCCGGAAGTGGAAGCGGAACGAGTGCGCCGCGCTGGGCATCGGCACGGGAAGCGGCGCCGTGCGCACCGGAAGTTCGTCGTCCGGGGCGGTGTGCCCGGCGGTGGTGTAGCAGAGCGCGCGCAACAGGGAACCGGACTCGCCCGGCCGGGCGATCATCCGCCGCACGAGCCGCTCCGCCCTGCTCCTGTCGTGCTTCCCGATCTCGTCCTCGACCTGCCGGCGCAGACCGCCGGTGAAGTCGATGGAACGCGCCGTGCCGCACAACTCGTCCATCACGGTTCCCCGCACCACCCTCTTGCTGACCGTGCCGAGCAGCAGTGGGATGTCCATCAGCGCGGCCTGGAGACTGACCGTGCCGTTGTCACCGATCGCGAGGTCGGCGGCCAGCAGCGTTCCGTGCCAGCCCTCCGTCGTGGGGACGACCATCAGCCCACCGGACTGGATGTGCCGGCTCAACCGCCGCAGGACCTCGTCGCCGCCTTCGATCGACCACACACCGGGGTGGAGGATCACCGCGATCTTGTACAGCTCGAAGGGGAGTTCGGCGAGCAGGCGGTCGATCAGTTCGGGCCGCCGGGCGAACAGGGAGTCGGGACCCCAGGTGGAACTGACCACGACCAGGCGTTGGTCACTGCTGACCCCCAGCGCCTCGCGGTAGTCCGGGCGCTCACCCCTGCTGTTCGTCAGGAGGTCGAAATCGCTGCAGCCGCCGAGTGCGGTTCTGCCGATCGTGTGCGGGGACGCCTCCGCCAGCTGGCGCACCTGGTCCTCGTGCGTCACCACCTGCGTGACCTGCTTGGTGCGCAAGCCCTCCGGACGGGCGAGGCCGGCCAGACGGTACCGCCCGGTGTGCGGGTCGCGCACGTACTTGTGGAAGCCCAAGCCGTGCGGGATGACGATGACGGGCGTCGGCGCGAAGGGGATGGGGTCGATCCACTCGCTGGTCGTGACGATGAGATCACGACGGCTCTTCTTGGCCTCCTCGTAGGGAATCACCCTGATTCCCTTGCCGAGGAGCCAGTCGCTCAGCGGATCCTCGAGCTTGGATCCCGGACAACGGACCCACACGAGCTTCACGTGGGGGTCACCCTCGAAGACCTTCATCTCCTGGTACAGCCGAATCGCGGAGACGTAGGTCCGCACGAAGCAGAGGATGATCAGCTTGCTGGGGAACGTCGCCCAGTCGTGGGCGTCGTGAGCGGCAGGCCCGGCGTCGGGCCGTTCAATGGCCACAGTGCTCACCGGCCACGCGCGATGTTCGGCCGCTGGCGGCGGCCGACAACCGGTGAGCAAGGCCTCGCGGTGCCGGTGAGGACGCTCGCGCGACTCTGTCCGCGAGTGCCCTCAACCGTGGTCTTAACGTGTTTGTCCACAGCATCGTGAAGCTCGCTCTCGAGTCGCGGTGCAGTCCCTCAAGTAGCGTACTTCAAATCGAAGCTAAGTGGTGTTCGAGTTGCGGCTTGGGGTTCAACCATCAGCTCGGCTGGTGGTCAACGTTCAGTGCGAAGGCGAGCGCACCTCGTGGACCTGCGAGCATGCCGAGGTCGGACTGCTTGATCTCCGTCGGCTCGGAGTGGGCGAACATGCCCTCCAGGGCGTTCCGCCTGAGTGTCTCGGACGCGGGGCCGATCACCAGGTCACCCGCTCGGCCGAGTTCGCCGCCGATCACGATGAGGTCGGGGTTGATGATGTTGGACACCCTGGCCAGCGCGAGACCGATGTTGTCTGCGGCGACTCGTACGACGTTGCGACAGACGTTGTCGTTCCCCTTGGCTCGCTCGATGAGGTTCTCGAGGCTGCTCGGCAGGTCGCGGTGGTACCCGGCGTACGCACGGCGGACCTGCTCGACCAGTCGTGTTCCGCCCACCAGCGTCTCCAAACAGCCGCGGCTGCCGCAGCGGCAGAAGTCGCCTCGCGGGTCCATGGTGAGGTGGCCGATCTCGCCGGCGAGGCCGTGGCGCCCGCGGATGATGTTCCCGCCGATGAGGAATCCGGCGCCGATGCCGGCCGACGACTTGACGAAGAGCAACGTCTCCCGGTCGCGTCCGTGCCCGTAGACATGCTCCCCGTAGGCCGCGAAGTTGCACTCGTTGTCCGGGATCACCGGCACGTTTGGGAAGTCCCTCGCGAACCACCGCGGCGGGCTGCCCTGCAGGTCCCAGTCGAGCGAGGCCGCCACCTGCGAGATCTCGCCGCTGCGGGGGTCGATGGCCGCAGGTATGCCGAGTCCGATGGACACGAGGTGCTCGGTCCCGAGGCCGGTGTCCGCTACCAGGTCCTTGATCATCTGGGCGCACTCGCGGCGCCACGTGTCGAGTCCCTGGGTGACGCCGAAGTTCACGACCCTGTGCAGGGTGTCCTCGGAGTCGACGCGCCGGACCGCGACGGTGAGCCTGTCGTGGCCGACCTCGACGCCTGCCGCGACGCCGCGCACGGATCCGATGCTGACACGCTTGCCCCGCTCGCCATCGCCTCCGTCGACGCGGAAGACCCGTTCGGCCTCGAGTTCCTGCACGACGCCGGACACGGTGCCTTGCGACAGGTGGGTGCGCTTGGCGATCTGCACCTGGGTCGACGGCTGGATCATGACCGCGCGGAGGACCTTGCGCTTGTTCGCCGCACGGATCGAGTCGGACCTCGTGCTCAGCAACTCCCGCGCGTCATGCACCTTGCCGTCCTGCGTCGTCATCAGCACCCAATCCAGTCTAGCGCATCATCTTCAAGTTGAAGCCAGCTACTCGCAAGATCGCGTGCGCGAGGCGACGGTGCCCGCTTGCCGGCCTGCTAATTGAAGCCAGACAATAGTCGATTTCCGTGGCTCCGCAATCGCGGGCTGGCAGGCTGCGCAATTGCGGACTCGGAGGCGGTGAAACCCAGGCCGCGATTGTCCACTTCCGGGTTCGGGAGCGTCCTGCTGCTTCGCCTATTCGGCTCTTCAGGGAGCGTCGTCAGGCCCGTAGGCTGTTGCTGAACGTCACTTGGCGCGACTCTCCGGATATGTCTAGGGGGCGAATGGCCATGACCAGCGATGATGATGGCTTCCCCGAAGTCGGGGAACCGCAGATTTCGCGTTACGAACCGCCGGCCGTCTTCGATGCCGGAAAGGTGGTCGTGGTGACCCGCGGCAGCGCCAGCGGTAGCGGTGACGCCAGTGGGCAGTCGTTCAACTGATCGGCCGTGCCGTGCGCGTGCCGGACCCGGTAGGCGGGAGGCGCGTCTCGATCGACGCCGGTTCGTGCCGGGTCGTCGAGGGGCGGCGTTCCACGACCGTCCTGATCGGACAGTGCCTCGCGGGCGACGACCGAGTTCGGGCGGCTGATGGTGATCCTCGTGGCCTGATGTCCTTGCCTGGCGCGTACTCCGCCGTAGTTGTCGGCGAAAGACATGCCGTTCTGGTGTCCGACGCCTCCGCCCAGTTCCCGCTTTACACGTCAACGGTGGCGAACGACGTCGTGTTCGGCTCGCGCGCGGCCGAAGTGGCGGAACACGTCGGTGTGCTGCCGGACGTGGTTCATCTGGCGGCGCAGATCGTCTGCCCGTTGGTCCCCGAGTTGCTGGTGCGCGGGACCGCGTTCCGGCGTGTTCACCAACTCGAACCGGGTACCGCTGTGCATTTGGACTCCGGCGGTGCGAGACGTCTGACCGCGACGCCACTGGTGGCGAATGAAAAGCGAACTCTCGACGAGTGCGCGGAGGAGTTGCGGGGTTGTCTGCTCGCGGCCGTTGAGGCACGTGCTTCTCGCGGGCGTCTCTTGTCGTCGGACTTCAGCGGTGGTCTCGATTCCACCTCACTGGCGTTTCTGGCCGCACAACACCAGGACGAGGTTTTCGTCGTCACGTATTCACAGGACGGCGCATCCGTTGACGACGACCTGAGACAGGCCGAGCTGTGCGGGCGACTCGACTCGAGGTTTCGGCCGCACGTCGTCCGGGGCAATGCGGATCATCTTCCGTACCAGCACTGGTCATCCGAGGCGGACCTGCCGCATCCGAGCCACCTGGCGATGGGACCGACGCGGTTGCGCGCGTCTGCAGCCGCCGCTGTGGGGTCAGCGCTGCACCTGGTCGGTGAAGGCGGCGACCTGGTGCTCGGCGCGCCGCTCAGCTATTTCGTGGATCTGGCCCGGCGAGGGGACCTCTCCCTGTTGTGGCGGCACTGTGCGGCGTGGGGCAGGCTGCGGCACCGGTCTCCGCTCTCGCTCTTCCGGATGTCGGTGCGGATGGCGACGACCGGTCGCAGGCACGGCTTGACCGCGTTCGCCAGGAGGTTGACGTCGCCGCCCAGCGGATCGTCGTTGCCGTCGTGGGACGAGCAGCACATCACCTCGTGGGGCACGCCGCACTGCGACTGGCTCGCGCCACCGGCACGTCGCGCGCTCGCGGCGCGGCTGGTGGAGCTCGCCGACGAGGACGACCGCATGGACGCGTGCGATCGGGCGATGCTCGTGCAGCTGGACTACGCGGGCGCGACTCAGCGCGCGGTGCGGGAAACCGGTGCGGTGCAGGGCCTGGACGTGCATGCGCCGTATCTGGACTCCGAGGTGGTGCGCGTGTGCCTGAGCCTGCCGGCGCACCTGCGCTGTGATCCTTCGAGTCCGAAGCCGTTGCTGCGCAAGGCCTTGGCCGGGCTGGTGCCGCGGGCCGTGCTGAGCAGGCGCACCAAGGGCGACTACACGGCCACCTCCCATCAGGGAGTTCGGCGGAATCTGGCGGCACTGCGGACGTTGCTGGCGGATCCGGTCGCCGCGGAGATCGGCCTGGTCGAACCCGGCCGCGTCCGTGAGGCGTTGGAACGGGCGGCGCACGGGTGGGAGACGGCGTGGGCTCCGCTGAACCAGGTGCTGGCCGTCGAACTGTGGCTGCGCGGGCTGATCGGAGGTGTGGCGGATGCGTGACTTCACGATTCCGTCGTCCGTGCACGTGAGTCACGGCGAGCACGGGGACATGATTCTGATCAACACGCACACCGGGCAGTGGCACCGGCTCAACGAGAGCGGCAAGATCGTCTTCGACGAGCTCGGGCGGTCAGGAGATGTCGACCTCGCCGTGGCAGCGCTGAGCACGCGGTTCGAGTCAATCGACGTGGACGCGCTCCGGGCTGACGTGGATCGACTGGTCACCGCTCTCGTGGACCGCGACCTCCTCCGGCTCGCCTGGCGGGCAGGAGGAGTGCCGATCGCGTTGCCGCAGGGCCGAGGCACGCCGGCCGGCACGGTGCTGGCGACGGTGTGCCTGCTGGTCGCGCTGGTGCTCCTGAGGTTTCCGCTGCGGATGTCGATCGCCGTCGTCCGCCGGCTCAAGAAGCACCTGACCCGCAGGCCGGCGACGCTTGCGGAAGGCCTTGCGGACCTCGAGGCCGCGCACGCGGTGAGCCGCTGGTTTCCGGGGCGGGTGGCCTGCATGGAGTTGTCGCTCACGACTGTGCTGATCGGGGCCGCGCGCCGGCGCGGACTCGACTGGTGCTTCGGGCACTCCCGCGATCCACTGACCTTCCACTCGTGGGTCGAGACACGGGGAGTGGTCGTGCAGCACGGAGACGACGAGCCGGTCGCCGCGATCTACCAGCGAGTGCTCGCCGTGTGAGGGCTGCTGTGAGCTGATCTGCCCACAGCAGAGAAAGCGGCGAACCGTTGCGGGCGAACGGCATCGTCGGTGCCATGACGAACAGCGAGAAGCTCTTCAGCCCAGGGCTGCGAGAACGGTTCTTCGGTCAGCGGGTGCTGATTCTCGACGGCGCCCTCGACGACGACAACGGCACGGTGCTGGCGACGCAGATGTTGTCGCTGGCGAGTGAGGACCCGCGGCAGGACATCGCGTTGTGGATCAACTCGCCGGGTGGGTCGGTGCCCTCGATGCTGGCGATCCGCGACGTGATGCGGCTGGTGCCGTGTGATGTGGCGACTCTGGCGCTCGGACTTGCCTGCAGTGCCGGGCAGTTCCTGCTGTCGGCGGGGACGCCGGGCAAGCGGTTCGCGTTGCCGCACGCGCGGATCCTGATGCACCAGGGGAGTGCGGGCATCGGTGGGTCGGCCGTGGAGGTGGAGGTGCAGGCGGACGACCTGCGCCACACCAGGGACACCGTGCTCGGGCTGATCGCGGCGGACACCGGGCAGCCGTTCGACCGGATCTTCACGGACTCGCTGCACGACAGGTGGTTCACCACGGAACAGGCACGCGAGTACGGGTTCATCGACCACGTCGTCAGCGACCTGGGACAGGTCGTCCCCGTCCGCATGCACAAGCTGGGACTGCACTCGGGAGCCGTCGCATGAGCACCTACACCATTCCCAACGTCATCACGCGGGACGCCCGTGGCGAGCGGGTCATGGACGTCTACTCGCACCTGCTGTCCGAGCGGATCGTCTACCTCGGCACCGGGATCGACTCGGGCGTCGCCAACGCCCTGATCGCGCAGCTGTTCCACCTGGAAGCCGACAACCCTGACCTGGAGATCAACCTCTACATCAACTGCGAGGGCGGCGACCCCTCGGCGATGCTCGCGCTCTACGACACCATGCGCTACATCAAGGCGCCTGTCGCCACGACCTGCGTGGGGCAAGCGGTTGCGGCCGGTGCGGTGCTGCTGGCCGCGGGTGCGGAAGGGCGCCGGTCCGTGCTGCCGCACTCCAGGGTCGTGCTGCACCAGCCGGCGGCGCAGGGGCGGGGCACGATCCCGGACCTCATCCTGGCGGCGGACGAGGTGGTGCGGGTGCGCACGCAGCTGGAGGCGATCCTGGCGCGGCACACCGGCCGCACCGTGGCCGAACTGCGCCACGACACCGACCGCGACCGCGTGTTCGACGCGACGGGCGCGGTGGAGTACGGGCTGGTCGACCGGGTGCTCGACCAACGGGCGTGAGCGGGGACGGCCGGGCCGCTCAAGACCTGGGCCGGTCCGGTCTCAGGCGGTCAAGAGCGAGCCGGCCATCGCCACCGGTCTCAGGCGGCCAGGAGGGCGCCGACCATCGCCACGGGTCCGGACGGACGGCCCGTCGGGCGCGAGGTGTGGAAGTGGCGGGCCTGCTGCACGCGGAGGTTGCGGACTTGGCCCGCGATCCCGATCAGCAGGTCGGCCAGGTCGATGCCCAGCGCACCGGCGACCGCGGCGATCATCTCGCTCGACGGCTCCTTGCGGCCGCGTTCGATCTCGGACAGGTACTGCACCGAGATGCCCGCCCGTTCGGCCACGTCGACGAGCCGGTCGCCGCGCTCCTCCCGGGTCTCGCGCAGCTTGCGGCCGAGGGCCTCCCGCCAGAGGGGCTCCGGGCCGCGTGTGAAGTCCAGGATCTCCGCCATGTCGTCATGGTGACAGCACCGCGACCACGGCAAAGGGGCGTTCTGCTACCAGCAGAACGGCCCAGCCTGACGCAAAGAGACAGGTTGGCAGTGACTGCCAGTCTGGCGTACGGTGTCGGCATGGGAGTCGACTTCAGGAAGCAGACGGTGCTGGTCACCGGGGCGAGTTCGGGCATCGGCGCGGAGTTCGCGCGACGACTGGCGGCACGCGGCTCGAACCTGGTGCTGGTCGCACGCCGCAAGGACAGGCTCGAAGAGCTGGCAGGGGAGTTGCGGGCGCACGGCGTGACCGTGCACGTCGTCGCGGCGGACCTCGCCCAGCCGGGCATCGGTCAGCGGCTGGCGGAGGAGGTCGCCGGGTTAGGCGTCACGAGCCTCGTCAACAACGCCGGGTTCGCCACCTTCGGCCCGTTCCACGAGGAGGACCCCGAACGGCTGCGGCAGGAGGTCGCGGTCGACGTCAACGCCGTCGTCGAGATCAGCAGGGCGTTCATCGAACCGTTGCGCGCCAACGGTCACGGCTTCCTCATCAACGTGGCGAGCATGGCCGCGTACCAGGCGACGCCCTGGTCGTCGGTCTACGGCGCGACGAAGGCGTTCGTGGTGAGCTTCACCGAGGGGCTGTGGGTCGAGTCGCGCGGCACGGGCCTGCGCGTCATGGCGTTGTCACCCGGCGCCACGCGCACCGAGTTCTTCGAGGTCGTCGGCAGCGACGAGATGGCGGGCGGTTCCCGGATGCAGACCCCCGGCGAGGTGGTCGCGACGGCGATGCGCGCGCTGGACCGCCGGGTCACGCCGGTCGGCGTCATCTCGGGCCGGATGAACCGCGTGATGGCGTTCGCCGGACGTCATTTCTCCTCGCGTGCCATGGGCGCCAGGGTCGTCGGGCGAATGGTGCGCCAGAGCTAGTGCCGCGGCAGCCGGCCTTCGCCGCGCGTTCGGCGCTCAGCGGGCCACCTCGCGGCACCGGCCCCGCGCCCCGGTACTACCAGTACAGGGACGCGGGGCCGGCACCACGATGCGACCGTCTGAACGCCGAACACGGGGCAAAGGCCGGCTGTCGCGGCACTAGAGTGGGGTTCATGGAGAAGGCGACGCTGTGGGACCGGTCGCGTCAGGCCGTGGTCGCCGAGATCGTCGAGACCGCGCTGACGTTGTTCGCGGAGCAGGGGTACGAGGCCACCACGATGGCCCAGGTCGCGTCGAGCGCAGGGGTGTCGCAGCGGTCGCTGTTCCGGTACTTCGGCACCAAGGAGGACCTGGTCTGCGGCGAGCAGGAGGCGCTGGGCGCCCTGCTGGTGTCCACTGTGGCCGAACAGCCCGCGGAGATGTCCACGTGGGACGCTCTGGCGGCAGGGTTCACCACGATCCTCACCGCGTCGGACCACACCCCGCAACGGGTGCTGGAGATCTCCGGGCTGATCTTCTCGAACCCGTCGCTGCGCGCGAGGTACACCGAGAAGAGGCTGAGGTGGCAGCGGGCGCTGGTTCCCGTGATCGAGGAACGGATGGGCATCGAGTCGGGGGAGGTCCCGGACGCCCGTGCGGTGGGCGTCATCGCCACCGTGTTCGCGTGCGTCGACGCCGCGTCGGAGCTGTGGGTCCTGCACGGCGGCAAGGCTGACGTGTTCGAGCTGTACGAACAGGCACTTGCCGCCGTGCGGAACTAGACGGTCACCTCGGTCTTCTTGCGGCGCAACCGAAGCACCACCGCGACCACCAGCAGCACGACGAGGACGCCGTAGGCGATCGCCGCGAACGGACTGGCGACGAGCGCGCTCAGGTCGCCCTCGCTGATCTGCAGCGTGCGCCGGACCTGCTCCTCCGCCATCGGCCCGAGGATCAGGCCGACGACCAGCGGCGCGACCGGATAACCGTGGCGCCGCATGAAGAAACCGATCACGCCGATCGCCAGCAGCACGATCAGGTCGTCCACGACGAAGTTCACCGCGTAGGTGCCCAGCGCCGCGAACAGCAGGATGCCCGCGTACAGGTACGGCCGCGGGATCTGCAGCACCTTCACCCAGATCTTCACCAGCGGCAGGTTCAGCACGAGCAGCATCACGTTGCCGATGTAGAGCGACGCGATCAGCGCCCACACCATCGCGGAGTTGTTGGTGAACAACAACGGTCCCGGCTGGATGCCGTAGCTCTGGAACGCCGCGACGATCACCGCCGCCGTCGCGGTGGTGGGAAGGCCCAGGGTCAGCAACGGCACCAGAACGCCTGCCGCGGCGGCGTTGTTGGCCGCCTCCGGACCCGCCACGCCCTCGATCGCGCCCTTGCCGAACTCCTCCGGCCGCTTCGAGAGCTTCTTCTCCGCGCCGTACGAGAGGAACGTCGACACGTCCGCGCCACCGGCCGGCACGGTGCCGATCGGGAAGCCGATGAACGTGCCGCGCAGCCACGGCTTCCACGAGCGCGCCCAGAACTCGCGCGTCATCCACTTGCCGCCCACGGGAATGACCTCGATCGGCCCGTGCCGCAGCCGCGACGCCACGTACAGCGCCTCGCCGACCGCGAACACGCCGACCGCCACCACGACCACGTCGATGCCGTCGGCCAGCGTCGCCACCCCGAGGGTGAAGCGCTGCTGACCGCTGAGCGTGTCGGTGCCGATGAGCCCGATGAACAGACCGATTCCCAACGACGCGAGCCCGCGCACGGGAGAGGACCCGAGCAGCGCCGCCACGGTCGTGAACGCCACCACCATCAACGCCACGTAGTCGGCGGGGCCGAGCTGCACTGCGACGTCCGCGATGGTCGGTGCCAGCAACGTCAGCAGCACCGTGGCGATCGTGCCCGCCACGAACGAGCCGATGGCGGCGGTCGCGAGCGCGGCAGCACCGCGCCCGGCTTTCGCCATCTTGTTGCCCTCTAAAGCGGTCACGATGGACGCGGACTCGCCAGGGGTGTTCAACAAGATCGACGTCGTCGAGCCGCCGTACATGCCGCCGTAGTAGATGCCCGCGAAGATGATCAGCGCGGCGGTCGGTTCCAGCGTGTACGTCAACGGCAGCAGCAACGCCACCGTCATGGCCGGTCCGATGCCCGGCAGCACGCCGACCGCCGTGCCGAGCGTGACGCCCAGCAAGGCGTACAACAGGAACTCGGGCTGCGCGGCGGTCGCGAAACCCTCCAGGAGGGCGGTGATGCTATCCATCGAGGAACGGCACCCCTTCGAAGATCCCGGCGGGCAGCGACAGGCCCAGGCCGTACGCGAACACCACCTGCACGACCAGTGCCAGCACGACCCCGATCGCCAGCGCGCGCCACCAGGTCGCACCCAGCGTCCAGGCGGCGCCGAAGAACAGCAGCGCCGCCGCGACCGGCCAGCCGATCACGTCGATCAGCACCAGGTGCACGACGAGCACGGCCACCAGCTTGGCCACGGTGAGCCAGTCGGTGCGGACGTTCTCGTCGACGTCCTCACCCTCCTCGGCGTGGCCGAGCTTGCCGCGGGCGGTCGCGATGATCGCCGCGATGCCCGTGACGATGAGCAGAATCCCCACGGCGTAAGGGAACGCGCGTGGTCCTACGGCGTTGTCGTCGCGCGCGGCGATCGTGGTCGCGTCGACCAGGGTGAAGACCCCGACCGCCGCGACCAGACCGCCGAACGCGTACTCCTCGATTTTTGCTGTTATCACTTCACGAGCCCGATGTCCTGCAGCGCGGGCTTCACCCGCCCGATCTCCTTGGCCATGAACGTCGAGAACTCGCTGCCGGTGAGGAAGGTGTCCGTCCAGCCCTTCTTGGACAGCTCGGCCTTCCACTCCTCGCTCGCGTGCATGTCGGTGACCAGCTTGGTCAGCCGCTGCTTCGCCTCGGCGGTGATCGACGCCGGCGCCACGACACCGCGCCAGTTGATCAGCTCGACGCCCAGCTCGCCGAACGTCGGGACGTTCAGGTCGGGCACCGGGTTCGGGCCGGACGTGCCCAGCGCGCGCAGCTTGCCCGCCTTGATCTGCTCCTTGTACTCGCCGATGCCGGAGATGCCCGCGTCGACCTTCTTGCCGAGCAGCGCCGCCAGCGACTCACCGCCGCCGGAGTACGGCACGTAGTTCAGCTTGTCCGGGGCGATGTTCTTCGCCTTGAGCAGCATGCCGGCGAGGATGTGGTCGGTGCCGCCGGCCGAGCCGCCGGTGATCGAGACGCCCTTGCCCTTCTCGCTGACGGCGTTGAGCAGGTCGTCGATCGTCTTGTGCGGCGAGTCGGCCGGCACGACGACGACCTCGTCCTCCGCGGTCAGCCGGGCGATCGGCGTGGTCTCCTCCAGCCGGGCCTGCGACGCGTTGGTCTCCACCGCGCCGACCATGACCAGGCCGGTGATCATCAGGTACGAGTCGGAGCGCTCGTTGAGGAGCTTCTGCAGGCCGACCGTGCCGCCGGCGCCGCCGACGTTGGTGACCTGGACGGAGTTCACGAGCTTGGCGCCCTGCACGGCCGCCTGCATCGCCCTCGCGGTCTGGTCCCAGCCACCACCGGGGTCGGCGGGCGCCATGATCTCCAGCTTCGCGATGGAGTCACCGCCGCTCGCGCTCTTCGCCCCCTGACCGCAGCCCGCGAGCACCAGTCCGGCGGCAGCGACCGCCACCGCTCGTCTCCATGCCGTACCCATCGAACACTCCTCGCTTCGTCGCGAACGTTGGGCGGGGACGCTAGGTAACGGCTGTGTGCACACGTAAGTGTTAGGTCGTAAGTTCCATATTGGTCGTTTAGGTCGTGACCGGTTTCACAGCCGATACGTCAGAATCTCATCCATGTTCCGTCGATCTGTTTCGTTTGGAGCCTTGCTTCTGGCGTTGCAGGTGGTCATCGTGCTGATGACGACCTGTGCCGCCGGCCTGCTGGCGGCCAAACTGCAGAGCGACCGGATCCGCGACTCGTACAGAGACCGGATGCTGTCCGTCGCGGAGAGTGTGGCGCGGCTACCGACGGTGATCGAGGCTTTCGACTCCGTTGACCCGACGGTGGCCATCCAGCCGTTGGCCGAGGTGATCCGCAAGGCGTCCAACGTGACGTACGTGGTGGTCACCGACCACAACGGCGTCCGTTACGCCCACCCCGACCCGAAGCGCATCGGCGAACGCGTGTCGACCGACCCGTCCACCGCGCTGTCCGGTGAGGTCTTCGTCGGCACGGAGACGGGCACGCTCGGCACGTCGTTGCGCGCGAAGGTCCCGATCCGGGCGCTGGACGGGAAGATCATCGGGATGGCCTCGGTCGGCATCCTGGAGAGCCAGCTGTCCGACGACCTCGCCGAGGACCTGCCGGAGTTGATCGGCTGGCTCGCGGCGGCCGCGTTGATAGGGGTGCTCGGAGCCGCACTGGTCACGCAGCACGTGCGCCGGCGGACGTTCCGGCTCGAACCGGCGGAGATCGCGCAGCTGCTGGAGACCAGGGACGCGATGCTGCACGGCATCCGCGAAGGCGTTGTCGCACTGGACGACCAGGAGAAGCTCGCTCTGCTCAACGACGAGGCGATGCGGCTGCTGGGGCTCGACGAGAACCCGAGCGGACGGCCGGCGGCGGAGGTGCTCGACGACGGCCTGCTCGCACTCGCGCGGGGCGACGACGACGTCGCGGACCGCCTCGTCCTCGCAGGAGAACGAGTCCTGGTCGCGAACCGCATGACGGCGAAGACGAACGAGCGCGCCGTCGGCGTCGTGCTGACGTTGCGCGACCGCACTGAGCTGCACGACGCGTTGAGGGAGCTCGACGGCCAGCGCACCGTCACGGAGGTGCTGCGCGCACAGGCCCACGAGTTCTCGAACCACCTGCACGTCATCGGCGGGCTTCTGGACCTCGACCGCGGTCCCGACGCCGTCGCCTACATAGAACGGGTCGGCGGCGCCGGTTCCGTGACGGCTGACATCATCGACGGAGCGAACGCCGACCCCGCGTTGGCGGCGCTGTTGCTGGCGAAATCCTCCACCGCGCACGAACGAGGTGTGGAGCTCCGGCTGGATCCCGGCAGCTCCGTCGACATCCGTGCGGGCGACGACGCGTTGACAGTGCTGGGAAACCTGGTCGACAACGCCGTCGACGCGGTGGAGACGGGGGGAACCGTGCGGGTGCTGGTGCGCTCGTCGGTCAGCGGGGTGCGGGTGGTCGTGGACGACGACGGACCGGGCGTTGCGGAGTCGCAACGCGGCCGGATCTTCGACCTGGGCGTGAGCTCGAAGGACGTCCAGGGCGCGCACGGCAGGGGAATAGGTCTTGCATTGGTGTCGAGGGTGGTGACCCGGCGCAGCGGCCGGGTGGCGATCACCGACTCGGAGCTCGGTGGCGCGTCGTTCGACGTGTGGCTGCCGGAAACGGGGAACCGATGAGCGTGCGAACGCTCGTGGTCGACGACGACTTCGCCGTGGCGGCGATCCACCGCGGGTTCCTGGAGGCGATGCCCGAGTTCGAGGTCGTGGGCGAGGCGCACCGCGGCGGGGAGGCGTTGCGGGCCGTGGAGGCGCTGCGGCCGGACCTGGTGCTGCTCGACATCCACCTGCCCGACATGTCCGGCCTGGAGGTGCTGTCGCGGCTGCGTGCCCGCGGCGGACCGCCGGTCGACGTCATCGCGGTGACGGCCGCGCGCGAACGCGAGACCGTGCGGCAGGCCATGTCCCGCGGCGTCGACAACTACCTGGTGAAGCCGTTCACGCGCACGGCTTTTCTCGACCGGATGCGGGAGTACCTGGCCCAGCGCATCGAGGTGCAGCGGCTGGGTCAGGTGCTCGACCAGGACGAGGTCGACTCGCTGATGCACCACCGCCCGCGCACCCCGATCATGCCCAAGGGGCTGTCCGCCGTGACGCTGCGGCTGGTGACGGACGCGTTGCGGGACAGCGAGAACGACCTGTCGGCGCAGGAGGTCGGCGACCGGGCAGGGTTGTCCCGCGTGAGTGCGCGCCGCTACCTGGAGCACCTGGTGACCATCGGCAAGGCGGAGGTGCAGCCGCGTTACGGCATGGCGAACCGGCCAGCGCACGGCTACCGGCTGACCTGAGCGTCCCAGTCGATGCGGTAGTTCTGGTCGCGTGTGAAGGCGCGTTTCCCCACTGTCTTCATCACGAGCGGCATGAGCAGCCGGGTGATCGGACCGATGCCGCGCTTGTTGCTGTTGGTGCGGGCCGCGCGCGCCGCGATTCCTTCGACGCGTGGCCTGCGCAGGCGTTCGTAGGTGGCGAAGGCCGTGGGAACGTCGCGGAGATCGCGCAGGCACCGTGCGAGCTGCACGGCCGACTCGGCGGCGAGTGAGACGCCCTGACCGGAGCTGGCGCTCGGCGCGTGCGCGGAGTCGCCGACCAGCACCATGCGGTCGCGGTGCCAGTTCGGGACGCTCGGCATGATCTCCAGCGGGCCGGCGCCGATCACGGTGTCGCTGTGCGCCAGCAGTTTCCTGGCCGGCATGTCGTCGCCGTAGGCCTCGCGCAGCCGGGCCAGCCAGGTCTCGTGCGGGACGGCGGCGATCTCGGCCGCGGTCATCGGCTCCGGGACCGCGAGGTTGTTGAACCACGCGACCGTGCCGTCCGGTTCGGCCCAGTAGCCGAGGAACGAACTGCCGAAGACGAAGTACATGGTCTCCGGATCGCCCTGCACACCGCTTTCCCTGGCGTACGAACCGAATCCCAGCAGTCCGGTGTACTCGGGAGCCGGCGCCTGGGGGTCGATGAGCGTGCGGACCGTCGAGCGGATGCCGTCGGCGCCGACGAGCAGGTCGCCCGACTCGGTGCTGCCGTCCGCGAAGATCGCCGTGACGCCGTCGTTCCGCGTCTCGACGTCCACCAGGCGCTTGCCGTGCTCGACCTTGATCCCCTGTGCCGTCGCGAGATCTCGTAATCGGCGGTAGAGGTCCTCGCGCCACACCACCCGGCTGGGATCGCCCTCGACCCGGCCCAGCTCGCGGCCTCTGCTGTCCGACATCACCATGGTGCGGACGGGGTCGCCGAAACCGGAGTCCAGGCCGACGATCCGCAACGCGGCCAAGCCGTTCGGCGCCACGCTGAGGACTCCGCCGACGCCGTCCGCCGTGGAGTCGTACGCCTCGAACACGACCGACTCGATGCCGGCCTTCCGCAACGCCAGGGCGGTGACCGGTCCCGCAATGCCGCCCCCGATGACCAACGCCTTCATCCTTGCCTCCCGAAGATCTCGCGCCACTGGCGCTGGTACCCGTCCTGTGACAGTTCTCCTGTGAGCTTCTCGACCAGGCGCAGTTCGGCCTCCAGCAACGACATCCGGTACTCCTCCTCGACGAGGAAGATCCACTGGACGCCGTCGCCGGTCGCCTTCCCCACCATCGCTCGCGTCTCGTCGAGGTCCTTCGTCAGCGCGCCGGCACGGGCCTTCAGCAACTCCACGGCCTCCACCGGGTCCAGCACCGCGATCAGCGACAGCGCCACGCCGAACTGCGGGTACTCGTGGACCGGGTCGCGGACGAGTTCGCGCATCCAGTCGTGCAGCTCGTCGCGTCCGGCGTCGGTCAGCGCGTAGATGGTGCGTTCGGGCCGCTGGGTGTCCTTGACCGTCTCCTGCTCGGCGACGAACCCGGCCTTCCTCAGCTGCTCGACGACCATGTAGAGCGAGCCGCGGTTGAACTTGATGTTGCGGTCCTTGCCCGTGTCCTTGAGCTTCTTGCCCAGCTCGTAGGGGTGCATGGGGCCCATCACGAGATGTGCCAGCACCGCCAGTGCCAGCGGGTTCGACACCTTGCGCCGCATGCGTTCCTCCTTGATTGATACCAACTATCCGACTCTGACTAGTCGATGTCAACTATGTCGCCGAGACGATCATGTCGGCCTTGTTAACTCTTGTGGTGGCGGCGCGTTTCCGTGCTCTGATGACGTCATGTCGACCGCCGCGCTGCTGAGCTTCACGCTCGTCGCCCTGCTGACCGTCGTCACGCCCGGCCTGGAGACGTTGCTGGTGCTGCGGACCGCGTTGCTGGTCGGTCGCCGTGCCGCACTGGGCGTCGTGGTGGGCAGCACGCTCGGGTGCCTGGTGTGGGCGGCGGCGGGCCTCGTCGGGCTGACGGCGTTGCTGCAGGCGTCCGAACTGGCCTACGACGTCGTGCGCTGGCTCGGCGCGGCGTACCTGGTCTACCTGGGCGTCAAGGCGTTGTGGCAGTCCCGGCGACCGGTCGAGCTCGACGAACCCGCGCCGGTGCCGTCGGTGCGCGCGGCCGTCCGGGTGGGGCTGCTGACGAACCTGCTCAACCCGAAGCCGGGCGTCTTCTACATCTCGCTGCTGCCGCAGTTCCTGCCCGTCGGCCAGCCCTCGTGGGGCGCCGTGCTCGTCGCGATCCACCTCGGCATCGGGCTGGTGTGGTTCCCGATCCTGATCACGGCGGCCGGGCGTGCACGTGCTTTCCTGCTGCGGCAACGACTTCTGCTGGACCGGCTGTCCGCGTCGGCGCTGATCGCGTTCGGCCTGAAGACTGCGGCGGACGCGCGCTAACGCCCGTTGGCGGAGCGGTGCCAGGCCGCGAGCGCCATCCTGCTCGGCAGGCCCAGCTTCGACCGGATGTTGACCACGTGCCGGTCGGCGGTGCGCGGCGAGATGTACAGTCGCGCGCCGATCTGCTTCGACGTGAACCCCTCCGCGACCAGCCCGGCGATGGTGAACTCCTGCCGGGTCAGCCCTCCCGGCAGCAGCGGCTTGGGCGGCAGCCGCTCGGAGTCCGGCACCGGTTCGAGCGCGAACGCCATCGCCTGCTCCGGACGCAGGTCGGCGCCCAGCGTCGTGATCACCTGGTAGTCGCCGCCCAGTGAGCGGCGCAGGGTCCGGTCGGCGCGGTCCAGCAGGCGGTGGAACGGACTCATGCCGCCGAACGAGATCCGCGAGATCCGTTCCTGCGACCGCAGCGCGCCGAGCAGCCGTGCCGCGCGGTCGAAGGCGCCGAGCTCGACGCACGCGCAGGCGAGCAGCCACAGGCTGAACGGCGCGCTCCAGGTGTCGCCGAGCGTCAGCTGGATCCGCAACGCCCGCACCGCTTGTGAGTGCGCCTGCGCCGGATCGCCGTGCAGCAGTTCGTAGAGACCGCGGTGCCACAAACCCCAGGCGTGAGCCCAGTTCACACCGTTGCTCTCCGCCTGCCGGGCCAGCGCCGTCGTGGCCTTGTCGGCAGACTCCGCGTCCAGCAGGAAGCACGCCGCCATCGTGTGCATCAGCTCGGTGATGTAGGTGTCGCCCGGCGACGAGTGCAGACGGCACAGTTCGACGACGTGCGCGTACAACGGCACGCAGTCCCGTGAGCCCTCGACGAAGAAGAGATGCGTGGCCTCGGCCAGAACCAGGTGCACGTCCGTGATCGGCTGCCGCGGCAACGCCCGTGCCTGTTCCATCAACGGAAACGCCACCTCCGCGTCCCCGCGCACCTGTGCCATGTACGCGCAGTGCGCCAGCAACGACGTCCGCAACGGCGCCTCGGTGACCACCTCACGGGCGGCCGCGAGCAGGTCCCACGCCTGGCCGAGCATGCCCGCGAACGACGTGAACCGCGCCCGCTGCACGTTCATCGCCACGGCCGCGGCGATCGCTTTGAGGTCAGGCGTTTTCAGGGCGTGCGCGACGGCAACGCGGATGTTCGGCCACTCCTCCCACAACCTGCCCATCCACAGCGCGTCGTCGGGCGAGAACCACGAGCGCGCGGCCTCGTCCACGAACTCGCTGTAGTGCAAGGCGTGACGGCACAACGTCTCGTCCGCGTCCGCCAGCAACCTCGCCCCGAACTGCGCCACCGCGCCCGGCAACCGGTAGCGGGCCTCACCGGTGACAGGACTCGTCACGGTGGTGACGATCGCCCGCGAAACCAAGGCGGACAACGGCTTCAGCACGTCCGCGTCCGCCACCGCCTCGGCGGCCGCGAGGTCGAAGTCCGCGGGAAACACCGACAACCGAGCCCACAGACGCCGTTCGTCGTCCGTGCACTGCTGCGCCGACCACTCCAGCACCTGCTCCAACGCGGCAAGCTCGGGGTGGTTCAAAACCTCGGACAGCACAACACCGTCCGGCTGCGCGGCCAGAACCTCGACCGCGAGCGGCACCCCGTCCACCGCCCGGCACAACGCCGCGACCTCAGCCCGCCCGAGCGCCACCTCGGTCCGTTCCAGGAACAACCGCACCGCGTCGTCCTCGTCCAACGACGGAACTCGCAGGACGTGTTCGCCGTAGACACCGAGCGGCACCCGCGACGTCGCGAGAACCGTCAGCCCCTCGCAGTCGTGCAGCAGGTGGTGCACGAGATGCCGGACCGCCTCCAACAGGTGCTCGCAGCCGTCCAGGACCAGCAGCAAGTGCTTGTCGTGCAACGACTCCACGAGCCTGCCAAGCCCGGCCTCCGGCGCGTTGTCGACGATCCGCAACACGGTCGCGACCGTGCGGGCGAGCGCCGTCGGTTCCTGAAGGTCTCCGAGCCGCACCCGCCAGGCCCCGTGCTGGAACCCCTGCGCCAGCGCACGCCCGGCCTCCACGGCAACGCGGGTCTTGCCCACCCCGCCCGGCCCCGTCAGCGTGACCAGCCGCGCCCTGCCCAGAAGCGCCTCGGCGTCGGCGAGCACGGCCCGGCGGCCGATGAACGCCGTGGGCTCGGCAGGCAGATTGCCCGGCACGGTCATCGGCGCATCTTTGCCTAGTCGCGCTGAAGTGCGGCGACGAGGATCGCCTCTCCACCCTTTCGGACTAGCGGCGTGACCCGGAAGGCTGGGCCTGGTGGTCCGCTCAGGGAAGGGTACCGCCCCACGACCTTCCGGCCGCGCGCCCGGACACACCGTTCAGCGCGTGCCGGCCACTCCACCCGCCGGCTTCCGACCGCGCCGCCCTGCCTCCCGCTCGCTTGCCTGCCGCCTTCCCCGCCGGCTACCGCTACCTGGCCGCCTTCCGCTCGCCTGCCGCTCGGCTTCCGGCCGCGCCGCCCTGCCCGCCGCTCGCCTGCCACTCGGCTTCCGGCCACTCTGCCCGCGGGCTTTCGGCCACTCCGCCCGGCCACTCCGCCCAGCCAGCCGCTCGCCTGCCTGCCGCCTTGCCTGCCTGCTGCCTTGCCCGCCACCTGCTACCTGGCCGTCTGCTTCCCGCTCGCCTGCCTGCCACCCGCCCGGCCCACTACCTGCCACCCGGCCGCCCACCGCCCGCGCTGCCCACCACCCGTCGCCGTGCCACCCACCACCCGGCCGCCTCCCGCTCGCCCCAGGCCACACCGCTACCGGCTGCGGTCGTGCGCGGCCACCCGCCCACGCGTGCGGATGATCATCTTGCTCGCCAGCCGAAGCCCCTGGCGCGCGTTGAGGTGCGGCAGGTACGCGCGGCTCACCGCGTTCGCGATGCGCGGCAGTGCCGCCGAGTCCGGGTACGCCATGAACATCGGCTGGTAGGTCGGCTGGAACTTCGCCTTGAACGCGAACAGCGAGCGGAACCCGTACACCGGCTCCAGCACCTGCCCGGTGAAGTCCAGGACGCGCTGCAGCGCCCGCGGTCGTTCGCCGCGGTCCAGCCGGGCGAGCGGCGCGCCGGACAGGCTGAGGAACCGCGCGCCCTCGGCCTGGAGCAGCCCGGCCGCCGAGGCGATCAGGAACTCCATCGAGCCGCGGAACCCGTGCGAGCGGCGGCGCATGAAGTCGAGCGTCCACCCGACGACCTCGCCGTCCTCGTACACCGGCAGCCAGCTCGTGATGCCGTGCACGGTGCGATCGCCGTCCACGGCCAGCAGGCAGCGGACGCCCTCGCCGTTCAGTTCTTCCAGTCCTCCCAACGTGAAGCCCATTTCGGGCAGGCCCTTGTCCGCCACCCACTCCGCCGAGATCGACCGGATCTGGTCCGTGATCGCGTACGGCGCGTCGGCGTACGTGCACCACTCGGCGGTGATACCGGCCTTGGCGGCCTTGTTCAGCGCCGTGCGCACGTCCTGCCACTTCTTGCCGGTGAAGCTCAGCTCGTCCAGCTCGATCACCGTGTCCTCGGCGACCTGCACCGCGGACCACCCGAGGCTCTCCACCGCGGTCCGCGTCTCCGCGCCCACGCTGTAGAGACACGGCGTCCAGCCGTTGCGCGCGCAGAACTCCGCGAACCCGCGCACGGCGTCCACCCGCGCCGGGCCGATCGGATCGCCGACCGTCAGCGCGATGGTCGACACCACCCGGTACGCGATGGCCGTCTCACCGTCCGGCGTGAACCAGTACTGGTTGCCGCGCCACGTCGTCATGTACGACAACGACGAACCGCCGTGGCGCCGCATCAGCTCACGGGCGTGCGCCGCCTCCTCCTCGCACGAGGACGGCCACGTTCGCCACGACGCCATCAGCAGACCCGCCAGCACGATCAGCCAGAACACCACGCCCGTGTACTCGAACAGCACCGCGCCGACGAACCCCTCGGCGGAGAACTGCAGCGGCACCAGGTCGAGGTAGCCCGGCGGCAGGAACCGCGTCGGCAGGTCCGCCAGCAGCGCGGCGAACCCCGGCTCCGGCGTGAACTGGTCGCGGACCAGGTACCCGCCGAGGACGTACAGCGCCGACAGCAGCGCCACGCTGATCGCCGTGAACCGCCAGAACTTCACGACGGCCTGCCGAGGCAGACGCACGTCGAAGTGCCCGCGCGTCACCAGCAGCACCACGATGATCGCGAGCGGTGCCAGCATCGGCACACCGAACGAGACCGACAGCTCCAGCACGCTCGCGTCCGGGAACTGCGCGACGTACACGACGTACGAACCGATGAACGCCGCGAACGCCACGTTGAACACCAGCGCCGTCCGCCACGCGAACCGGCGGCCGCGGCGCAGCCCTTCCGCCAGCACGAGCAGCAGCAACGCCGGCAGCAACGACATCACCAGCGCGGGGAACCGGCCGTACGACAGCTGGACCACCATCGTCCGGCACAGCTCGACCGCGTCCGAGGAGCAGATCGCGTCGACGTCCTCCTGCGACGGCTGTGCGACCGCCACGACGTCCGCGAACCACCACAGCGGCCCGTTCGGGTACGGCGACATCATCGACACCACCGGCCCGAGAGCCGACGCCGCGATCAGCAACGCCACCAGCACCCGCGTCTCCTGGAGCGAACGCGCCAGCGCCACCGGCCCGTTCCTCAGGAACAGCACTCCCAGCACCAGCCCGGCCACGCCACCGGACAGGCGGAGGAGGTCTTCCAGCCAACCTGAGTACAGGGTAAGCACCAGCACCGACAAGATCATCAACAGTCGGACGCGACGCCTCCAGAGCGGCGGCATCCGGAACGTCAGGGCGAGCACGAGACCCACCCCGCCGACCGACGGCCCCGCCGCGACCTCGCCCATCAGCGACTCGAGCCAGCCCCACTGCACCTCGTGCCCGACCATCACCAGGAAGAGCCCCAGGAACGCGCCGATCACGTGCGAGCCGAGGAAGATCGCCGCGGTCCGCAGCGAGCCCAGCGAGCGCTCGGCGTAGACCCCGGCGACGAGCAGCAGCACGGTGGTCGCGACGTATCCCAGCAGGTCCATCGACCACAACGCCGAGGTCAAGACGGTCCACCACGGACTGCCGGTGCCGAACCCGACGAGCAGGAGCAGGTCGTCGCTCGCACCGGCGATCGCTCCGGTCAGCGCCCCGACCGTCCAGAAGACGACGAGGAACACGCAGGTCAGCGGCGCGGCGCGGAACAGTCTGGCGATCATCTGACCAGTCCTGTTCGTTGCGCGAGCCACGGCAGCGAGCCGTAGAGGCCCGGCCGCCAGACGTTCCAGTCGTGTCCTCCCGGCAGTTCCTTCCACTGCACGTCCATTCCGGCCTTGCGACAGGCCTCGAACACCTCGGCTCCCGCCGGGCGGTACTGACCGTCGTCCCTGCCCACCACGATCACGCCGGAGAGCTGCGGGAACTTCTGCTTGGCGAGGAGGTCCAGCGGGTTGACGCGGACGAACGCCGCCTCGTCGCCGCCGAACGCGGCTTTGACCGTCTCGGCGCGCGTGCCGAGCGTGGGCTCGCGCTGGCCGGACAGGTCGATGAAGTTGCCGTACACGTCCGGCGCGCGCACTGCGAGCTGCAGAGAGCACGTGCCGCCGTGAGAGAGGCCCGCGACCGTCCACGCTTCACGGCGTTCGTCGACCGTGAGGCGTTCTTTGACCCACTTGGGCACGTCGCGGGTCAGGTACGTCTCCGCCTGGCCCAGCTTCGAGTCGAGGCACAGGGGGTTCGCGGTGAGCGACCCCAGGGAGTCCGGCATGACGACGATCGGCGCGAGCCCGTTGTGGGCACGCGCGAACTCGTCCATGTTGTCGGAGATCCGGCCGGCGTCGAACCAGTCGCGGGGCGATCCCGGCTGACCCGCCAGCAGGACCAGCACCGGCAGCCGCGGCCGGGGCTTCGCGGAGTACGCGGGCGGCAGGTAGATCCACGCCGGTCGCGTCTTCATCGCGCCGGGGATCTCGATCTCGGACAGCGTGCCCTTGTCCGGCAGGTCACCGCCGGTCCAGACGTCGGCCAGCTTCTTTCCGGCGGGCACGTCCAGCACGTCGGAGACGCTGTCCGGCAGGTCGACGCTGGGGTTGTTGAACACCTCCAGCGCGGCCCGCGAAGTCGGGTAGAGCCCGTAATACGCGTTCGTGGCCGTCAGCGCGCTGGAGATGACGACGACCGCGGCGATGACGGTCGCCACGCGCGCGTACCAGCGCGACGGCCGTAGGCGCGCGACGGCCAGACTGACGGCCACGAGCGCGGCGCCCAGCCACACCATGAGGATGACCGGCATCGGTTCCGGCCACGGTTTCCACAGGTGGTCGATCACGAGCGTCAGCGCGGTCACCACGAGGGCGCACGCCAGCACGACGATCGGCAGCACGCGGACCCACCAGGTCCGGTTCCTCCGGATCACCAGGTACGTGAGCGCGACTGCGGCCGCGACCGTGGCGGCCTTGGGGATCGGCCCATTTATCAGGGACAGATCCAACGGGCTGAGCATGTCCCCAATGCTTCAGGAAGTCTTCAGGATCCACATCGGAGGTTCGTCTGAGTTCAGAGCCGTGAACATCAGCCTGAAGAATGACAACCCTTCAGCCGGACGGTGCGTCGCGCCAGGCGTTCGTCAGCACGTTCAGGGCGTCCGGGTGGTCGGCGATCTCGGCAGCGCGGGACAAATCGGACTCCGCCATTCCCAGTTCCCGCAACGAGGTCGCCGCACCGAACCGCGTGGCCGTGTCGTGGATGCGCTTGGTCAGGTCAGCGGGTGCCGTGTGTGGGAGTAGCGCCGTGTGTGTTGCGGCGTGCGGAAGTCCGAACGAACCGCCCAAAACGTGCGCGAGCTTGTGGTGCAGTCCCATGGGGACGGACGCGAGGCACGTGCCCGCGAGCCAGGCCGAGGACAGCAACTCGGTCCGGGCATCCACTGTGGACGGATTTCCGCTCAAAGCGTGCAAAACGCCCTCGATCGCGCTGCCGGCGATGGCGTCGATCAACGGGTTCTCGTTGCCCCGCGCGGCGACGGCGTGCGCGAGAGCGTTGAGCGCGCTTGTCACCGTGACGTCGAGGGGCAGGTCCAGTGTCATGTCTACGTCGTAGATCACCGTGTCCGGCTGGATCGCCGCGTCCCGCCGCGTCTTCTTGAGCCCCGACGCCGTCTCGCCGAGCACCTGGGTGACCTCGGAGCCCGCGTAGGTCGTCGGAATGATGATCTGCGGCACGCCCGCGCGCACCGAGAGCGCCTTCGACAGCCCCGTGCTCGATCCGCCGCCGACCGACACGACGCAGTCCGCACCGTGTTCGCGCAACGACGCGAGCACGCGCTCCGTGACCTCGACCGGCGTGTGCATCGCCGCGCCGGTGAACCGGGTGACCAGCAACGGGCCGAGGTCGGCTGCCACCCTGTCGCCTCCGTGCCGGGCGATCAGCAGCACCCGCGTCGCACCTAAGCGCTCGGCTTCGGCACGCACGGACGAGGCGGTGCCACGCCCGAAGACGACTCGGGTGCGGCCGGGTTCGAAGGTGAAGCTCACGAAGGACGAATATTCGTGAGGGGAGTGCCCGGCGCAACAGCAGAGGGTCAAGCCTTTCGGCTCTGACGGGGCGACTTCGTCACTCCTTAGCGTGAATCTTCATGAAGCGTGTTCGTGTTGTAGTGGCGTTAGCAGGGGCCCTGACCCTGACGCCAATCCCTGCCACAGCGGCGACACCGGCGTTCACCCTGTCCGGCGGCGTCACCGCGCCGATCCACTCGATGGCCGACGCCGTGCGCGAGACCGTCTACGTGGACTCCGGGCTCGACCTCGACGGCGACGGCGCCCGCGACCGGGTGGCGGCCGACATCATCAGACCGTCCACGACCGGGCGCGTGCCCGTGATCATGGACGCCAGCCCCTACTACCAGAGCGCGGGACGCGGCAACGAGGGCGAGGTCAAGACCTACGACTCCGCCGGGGTGCCGGTGAAGTTCCCGCTCTTCTACGACAACTACTTCGTGCCGCGCGGCTACGCGGTCGTGCTCGTCGACTTCCTCGGCACGAACCGGTCGCGCGGCTGCGTCGACGTCGGCGGCCAGTCGGAGATCGCCTCCGGCACGGCCGTGATCGACTGGCTGAACGGCCGTCGCACCGGCTACTCGACCCTGACCGGCTCGGCCACGAAGTCCGCCTCCTGGTCGACCGGCGCCGTCGGCATGATCGGCAAATCGTGGGACGGCTCCATCGCCAACGGCGTCGCGGCGACCGGCGTCGACGGGCTGAAGACCATCGTGCCGATCGCGGCCATCAGCTCCTGGTACGACTGGTTCCGCTCGGACGGCGTCGCCTACCCCGGCTACAGTTCGCCGACCGGGCTGGGATCGCAGTTCGAGAACTCCAACGCACGGTCGCGATGCGGTGCCGTGCGCACACAGATGACGAACGGTTCTCCTGCCAACGGCGACTACACGGCGATGTGGCAGACACGGGACTTCGTGCGCAACGCGTCGAAGGTGAAGGCGTCGATCTTCGCGATCCACGGCATCAACGACCTCAACGTGAAGACGCTGCAGTACGGGCAGTTCTGGGACGCCGTGCCCGCGTCGGTGCCGAAGAAGCTGTGGTTCTCGCAGACCGCGCACGTCGACCCGTTCGACTTCCGCCGCGCCGAGTGGGTCTCGACGCTGCACAAGTGGTTCGACCGCTGGCTGCTGAACGTGCAGAACGGCATCGAGAACGAGCCGCAGGTGTCCTCCGAACGCGCCCCGGACCAGTGGGTCGACGACCAGACGTGGCCGCCCGCAGGGACCGTCAGCACCGTGCTGCGTCCCTCTTCTTCGGGACTCGGCACGGCACCAGGTACGGGCACGTCGGTCTTCACGGACAACGGCAGCGGTACGCCGGCTAACTGGATCTCCGGCTCGAACACCGGCAGGGTCGTCTACTCCACGGCGCCGCTGACCTCGGACCTGCGCATCGCCGGCACGTCGTCGATCACGGTCGGAGTGTCGTCGTCCACGCCGACGGCACACCTCACGGCGTACCTCGTCGACTACGGCCCCGCGCGCGTGCGCACCGGTGAAGGCATCCGAACCCTGAGCACGGAGTCGTGCTGGGGTGAGAACCGCACGGGCGACGACGCCTGTTACCGCAACACGGAGGCCACGGCGGGCAACGTCGACGCGCAGATCATCGCGCGCGGGTGGGCGGACCTCGCCAACTACGAGTCGCGCTCGGTCACGCGCACGATCACGCCGGGCACCAAGTACCGGATGACGTTCCGACTGTCCACAACGGACTGGAACGTCCCCGCGGGTCACCGGCTCGGTCTGGTGATCGGCGGCACGGACACGAGCGCGATCGTGCGGCCGAGCCAGCTGCCGAGGCTGACCGTCGACCTGGCGGACACGTCGGTGCGGATCCCGCTGAAGGGCTCGGTGCCGTCCGCGTCGGCCCTTCCGCTCGTCGCCTCCAGCGTTTCCGCAGGTACGAAGGGCGAGTTGGGCTAGCGGTCCGGACTGTCGGTGCTGCTCGCTAGCATCGGCGCCATGGGTTCAACCGACCACGGAGACGCGCTGCAGGTCCTGCAGCGCGTCTTCGGGTACCCCGAGTTCCGCGGCGACCAGGCCGCCATCGTCGAGCACGTGATCGCGGGTGGCGACGCGCTCGTGCTCATGCCGACCGGCGGCGGCAAGTCCCTCTGCTACCAGGTGCCCGCCCTGGTGCGGTCCGGCACGGGCGTGGTGATCTCCCCGCTCATCGCGCTGATGCAGGACCAGGTGGACGCGTTGCGCGCGCTGGGCGTGCGCGCGGGCTTCCTGAACTCCTCGCTGTCGTGGGACGAACGGCGGATGGTCGAGGCCGAGTTCGTCAACGGCGAGCTCGACCTGCTCTACCTGGCGCCGGAACGGCTGACGTCCGAGGCCACCGTGCGCCTGCTGGAGCAGGGCGAGATCGCGCTGTTCGCGATCGACGAGGCGCACTGCGTCTCCCAGTGGGGCCACGACTTCCGGCCCGACTACCTCTCGCTCACGCACCTGCACGAGCGCTGGCCGAAGGTGCCGCGCATCGCGCTGACCGCCACGGCCACGGAGGCGACGCGCCAGGAGATCCTCACGCGTCTGGAGCTGGGCGAGGGGCGGCAGTTCGTCTCCAGCTTCGACCGGCCGAACATCCAGTACCGCATCGTCGGCAAGAAGGAGCCGAAGAAGCAGCTGCTGGACCTGCTGCGCGGCGAGCACCAGGGCGACGCGGGCATCGTCTACTGCCTGTCCCGCGCGTCGGTGGAGAAGACGGCGGAGTTCCTGGTGGCCAACGGCATCCCCGCGCTGCCGTACCACGCGGGGCTCGACTCGTCGGTCCGCCAGCGCAACCAGTCGCGCTTCCTGCGGGAGGACGGTCTGGTCATGGTCGCCACCATCGCGTTCGGCATGGGCATCGACAAGCCGGACGTCCGCTTCGTCGCCCACCTCGACCTGCCGAAGTCCGTCGAGGGCTACTACCAGGAGACGGGGCGTGCCGGCCGCGACGGGCTGCCCTCCACCGCCTGGCTCGCGTACGGCCTGCAGGACGTGGTGCAGCAGCGGAAGATGATCGAGTCGTCGGAGGGCGACCTGGCGTTCCGCCGCCGTTCCCAGGCGCACCTCGACGCGATGCTCGCCCTCTGCGAGACGGTGTCGTGCCGCCGCACCAGGCTGCTGGAGTACTTCAACGAGTCCGGTGTCCCGTGCGGCAACTGCGACACGTGCCTGACACCGCCCGAGGCGTGGGACGGCACGGTGGCCGCGCAGAAGGTCCTCTCGACGGTCTACCGCCTGCGCAAGGAGCGCAACCAGAAGTTCGGGGCCGGCCAGGCCATCGACATCCTGCTGGGCCGCAAGACCGCCAAGGTCATCCAGTTCGACCACGACCAGCTCAGCACGTTCGGCATCGGCGAGGACCTGAACGAGAGCGAGTGGCGCGGCGTCGTCCGCCAGCTCCTCGCCCAGGGCCTGCTGGCCGTCGAGGGCGAGTACTCGACGCTGGTCCTCACCGAGGCGAGCGCCGAGGTGCTGGGCCGCAAGCGCGAAGTCAAGATGCGCAAGGACCCGACGCCCGCTCGCTCGACGACCCGCACGGCGTCCTCGTCCTCGTCCTCGGGCGCGGCCAAGGTGAAGGTCGACCTGCCAGCCGACGCGGGCCCGCTCTTCGAGGCACTGCGCGAGTGGCGCGCCGGCCAGGCCCGCGAACAGGGCGTCCCGGCCTACGTGATCTTCCACGACGCCACGCTGAAGTCCATCGCGGCCTCACGCCCCGGCTCGCTCACCGCCCTGGGCGCGGTGAGCGGCGTCGGCCAGGCGAAGCTCACGAAGTACGGCGAGCAGATCCTGGAGGTCGTGGCGGGTGGCGGCCCCGTGCCCGCCTCCGAACCGGCGCCCCCGGTCGCCAAGCCCAAGTCCAGGACGCCGAGCCAGGGCGGTGCCGCCTGGGGCTCGGACGCGGCCGCCGACGAGTGGCCGGAGCCGGAGGAGCCCGACGAGCCGATGGACTGGTAGCCCGGACGGCACCGCCCGGTTCACGTTCCTCAGCGCCGTGAACCGGGTGCCGGTCTGAGAGCACGTCGTCAGGTCACCTTCTCGACCTGGGCCCGCTTGATCACGTTCTTGCCGGACTCCCCGACGAGCTCGAAGGCCGCGCTGTTCAACACGACGCAGCCCGTCCCGACACCGACGACCGGCACGGTCGTCTGCCTGCCGTTGTCCAGGTTGGTGACGCGCACCGAAGTTCCCACCGGCAGCTGAGACGAGAACGCTCCCGGAGCCCCACCTACGGCCGACAGGCCGACGGTCGCGCCGTCGCAGACGACCTGCCCGACGGTCCCTGACGCCCGGATGCGGGAAGCGGAAGCACGGGTGGTGGGCGCGGGCGCGTTTCCGACGATCTCCACGCGGATGCGGCGCAGAACTCTGTCCCCTCCGCCTTCTGCTGCGTCGCCGGACCGCAGCGAGTCGAGCGCGGCCGTGTTCAGCACGGCGCACCCGGTCGAGGTCCCGATGACCGAGATGGTGATCGCCCGTTCGTTCGCGGGATTGGTGAGCCGCGCCAGCGTTCCGGCGGGGAACCGGTCCGAGAACATTCCGGCCGGGCCCTTGGCGTTCGTCGTCTTCACCTGCTGCCCGCCGCACACCTCTTTGCCCGCGGGTCCCGACTGCGACGAAGGAGCACCGGATCCGGCGAGGGCGAAGGCCGCACTCCCGATGGCCACGACGACCGAGGAGACTCCGGCACCCGCGATCCAGCCCTTTGACCAGCGCATCCAAACACCCGACCCTTCTGTCAGGCCGTACGGCCCGCAGATCGGGAAGGTTCAACGACGTGTGGCGCGCAGCAGCGCAGTTGGGTCACACGACGCGAGGTGGTCGCGTAGGGCGACATGCGCGAAGCGGTACTCGCCGTCGACGCGGGTGAGCAGCAGCCGGTCCTGCGCGAGGTGGAGCAAAGCCTTGCGGCGGAACGACAACTCGCCCATCGACAGGGGACGTGTGACACCCTCCGCAGCGACTTCGGCGAGGGCGTCGAACGGCCAGACGTAGTCGCGTGCAGCGGTCGGGGTCACCAACAACCCGAGTGCCACTCCCAGTGCGGTTCCCCAGGATCCGAGCGCGCCGATCCCGCCGAGCAGACCGACCGTGCCGAGTACCGGGACGGCGGGCTGCACCCACCACGGGCGGCCCAGGCGCATGCGTTGTTGTTGCCCCGGACGCACCGTGCGCCACACACGCCCCACGGCCGCGGCGAAGATCCCGCCTGCCACGCCTGCGGAAAAACCGACGCCCATGCCCGCCAGCACGGCGTAGGGGCCGGTCCAGATCATCGCGACCGCCGGCGAGGCGGCGATCAGCACCGCCCACGGCACGGGCGCATCACCCGGTATGAACCCCAACGCCAAGAAGAACGACGCCACCACCACGAACACGTACGCCACGAGGTACGGCCACGGCGCACCGATTCCGCCCAGCCACAAACCGACGAGCCCGACGAGCAATCCACCGAACACTCCGGCGAGGAAGCCGAGTGCCGCGGTGATGATGCCGTGCGCGCGTCCAGGTGGATGGAAGACGTGCGGCAGTTTGTTCACCAGTACGAGCAACGAAGAAGAAGCCGCCACGAACGCCAAAGCAGGCCACAAACCGAGACGCAGTCCCGTCATGAACGCCACGGCACACACACCACCGGCATATGCGGCAGGCACCGCGCGCACGAACAGCAACCACAACGGACGCGTCGGCAGCAGCGGAAGCCATGCACGGCGGTGAGGCATGTGCACGGGCGCACCGAGGTCCGGTCGTCCCAACCGTGCGAGGAACTTCAACGCGCGAATGGTGGGGCCTGCACCGCGTTGCCCGGAAAGCCTTTCCACGACGAAGGAACCCACGAAGTCGTTGCCGATCGTGTCGACCTGCTTGTCCAGGTGCGTCAGCGCCAGCAGGTTCAGCGCCAGCGGCGAGTCGAGGCGCTCCCAGATCTCCGGGGTGAGGGCCGCCTCCAGGCTGTCGAGCCGTGGGCTGACCGAGGCGATGTACTCCAGGACCTGGCCCCGCGACAACGGTTCCACGCACACCGAGGGCAGGTTCTCGATCGGTCCCGTCGAGCAGACGGCCGAGGCGAACGGCGCGAGTTCGGTCTCGCAGTGCGCGCGGTCGATGCGGGGCACTTCATCCAGGCCGTCGATGAGCACGGCCACGCGCTCGCGGCGCAGCCAGATGGTGCCGGCCGAGCGGCTGATGCCGTAGCGGCGGTTCATCTCGCGCAGCAGCCACGCGGTGAACTCCGTCGGCTTGCGCGACCCGTACGCGCGCCACGTCGCCAAGTCCACGACGACGGGAATCGGTGCGTCGGGGTCGTTGCGCGCTCGTTCGACCAGGGCCAGGCACAGTTCGCGCAGCAACGTCGACCGGCCGCTGCCGACCGGGCCGACCAGGACCATGCTGCGCCCGAGGCGGTCGTAGACGTCCGCCAGGTCGGCCGACGAGACCTCTTCGCCCGCCACGCGCACGGAGAGCTTGGGCTGCCGCAGGACGCCGAGCTTGATCTGCGTCTGGGCCGCCAGCGAGGCGGCGAGCAGCGCTTTCACCCGCGTTTCGACGCGGGCGAGGGCGGCGGTGCGGTTGCTGGTCTCGTGTCCGCGGAGGCGTTCCCAGAGAGCGAGACCGATCGCGACGAGCACCATCAGGCCGACCGCGGGCCACAGCCACCGGCCGAACTCGCCGAAGAACCCCGGCAGCGCTCCGCCGGTGCTCACGCTGATGGCCGCCGGAAGCAGCAGAACGACGGTGACCAGGCACAACGCGGCCAACGCCGTCAGCCGTGCCGCTCTCGTCACCCCGCTCGGATCCACCTTCACCTCCGCGATCCCGGCGAACGACGGTAACCGTGTCGCCGGGATCGCGGTAGTGAATCCGATCAGGCTTAACTCACACGCGAAACAACCGCCTGCGCCGCCTCAGGAACCCACTCTGGGTAGGTCCCCGTCACTGCTGCTGGCCACCGAAGTTCCGGAGGCCTTCCTTGAGCTTGTCCTCGCCCTTGTCGATGTGCTCGCTGTGCTTGCCGCCGGTCTTGTCGTCGGCGAACTGGCCCGCGCGCTCGACACCGTCGTCGACCTTGTCGCCGTGCTGGCCGATGAGGTCCTTGGCCTTGTTCTTCAACTCGTCGAATCCCATGACTGCATTACCTCCCTATGCAGTTCGGGTACCCCGTCTCGGATCCGGTACACGTCACTGGATCGAGTGAAGTGCCGCCACGGGGCTCACCCGCGCAGCCCGGCGGGCAGGCAACAGCCCCGCACCTGCCGTGAGTGCGGCCAGGACGAGCACCACGACACCGACCGGGACGACGGGCACCTGCAGGGGCCATTCGATGCCGAGCGAGATGATCGCGAGCCACGCGTACGGAATGCCGACGGCGAGCCCGACGACCGCGCCCACGATCCCGTACAGCCCGGCCTCGGTCGTGACGAGGCGCCTGAGTTCCTTGCGGGTCAACCCGATCGCGCGCAACAGCCCGGACTCACGAGTCCGTTCGAGCACCGACAACGCCGTGGTCGACCCTACTCCCACCACCGCGATCACCAAGGTGAGGAACAGCAGTCCGAGCGCGATCGCCACCAAAGAGGTGAACCAGTTCTCCTGCGCGAGCCGGCGGTCCGCGAGCGATTCGACCTCGAACCCCGGAGGCACCCGTTCCCTGGCACCGTTCGCGAGCGCGCCGACCGACTCACCCTCCACATCGGACGAGTGCAGCAGCGCGCTGCCGAGTGGTACCCCGCCGAACAAGGTCGCTGCCACCGTCATCCGCACGCCGTTGACGTCGGTCTGGGACCCCGCCGTCAGGCCGAGCCTGCTCGCGGTGGAGGTCGACAGGATGATCTTGTGCGGCCCCATGTCGCCGAGAGCCCCGGAGTCGACGCGGAAGTCGGGCAGGTCGCGGAGCCTCGTCAGGTCGAGGTCGGTGGCGCGCATGGTGAGCTGCCCGGCGACGGTGATCTCGGTGCGCCGGTAGGGGAGCACGTCCGTGAGCCCTGCCGCGTTCAGCGCGGCGACGTCGACGGTCCCGGTGATCTCCAGGTCCGCCGGATACGCGCTCGCCATCTCGGCCCTGCCCAGACCTTGCAACGTGTTCGCGCCGGTCAGCGTCGCGATGATGAGGCTGACGCCCAGCGCCACCACCGCGGTGACGGAGGCGGCTCTGCGTGGCGCGCCACCGACGCCGCTCACCGCCAGCGTGCCGATGGTGCTGCGCCGCAACGGAAGGCTGATCAGCCGCAGAACGGGAGAGATCAAAGCCGGCCCGAGAGTGATCAACGCACCGAACGCCAGCGCACCGCTGATGGTCGTGCGCAGCAGCAGGTCTTCGGTCATCCCGCTCGGCCGTTGTTTGGTGGCAAGGCCCTCCACGGCGACGTTCACCAGCAGCAGACCAGTGCCGATCACCATGAGGCCTCCGAGCACCCAGCGCGGCCCGCCGATCCGGCTCTGGGCGTCCTGCACGGCCGAGGTGCGCAGCGCCTCCAGTGGCGAGACCTTGGCCGCCGACCAAGCCGGAGCCAGCACGGCGAGCGTCGTCAGCACGAACGACCCGAAGACCACGACCAACGCGGGCATGAGCGGAAGCCCCGGCGCCTCCAGACCGGCCAGCGGCACGAGTTGCCCGAGACCTGCCGCCAGCGCGACCCCGGCGACCGAGGCCAGCAACCCCGTCAGCGCACCTTCGACTATCAGCCCGCGTGCCAGCCGTACGCGCGTAGCCCCGACTGCCCGCAACAGCGCGAGCTCCCGCATCCGTTGTGCGAACACGATGCGGAACGTCGAGGTGGAGACCAGCGCGGCCACGATCATGGCGACCGTCACGAACGCGCCGAGCAGCGCGAACACCTCGACCAGCCGCGCCGCCCTGATGGTCAGCGTGCGTTCGGTGACGTCCTTGGCGAGCACGGTCGAGTAGGCGAAGAACGCCGCGATCGTGATCGACAGAACGGGCAGGAACCTCCTCACGCGGCGACCGCCTGAACGACCTGTCCGTCGGCCATGTGCACCACGGCGTCGGCGTAAGAGGCGGCCCTGTCGTCGTGCGTGACCATCACGATCGTCTGGCCGAAATCACGCACGGCCTGACGCAGAAGGTTGAGCACGTCCGCAGACGAGCGCGAGTCGAGGTTGCCGGTCGGTTCGTCCGCGAAGACCACCTCCGGGCGCGTGACCAGCGCACGCGCCAATGCCACGCGCTGCTGCTGCCCGCCGGACATCTCCGACGGCCGGTGCGACAGCCGTGACGACAGGCCCAGCACCTCCACGAGCTGCGAGAACCACGCCTTGTCGGCGGTGCGGCCGGCGAGGCTGAGCGGCAGCAGGACGTTCTGCTCCGCCGTGAGCGTGGGCAGCAGGTTGAACGCCTGGAACACGAACCCGATCCGGTCCCGCCGCACCTTGGTCAGCGCGGTGTCCGACAGCCTGGTCAGGTCCTTCCCGCCGAGCAGGGCCGCGCCGGAGGTGGCGGTGTCGAGGCCCGCGAGGCAGTGCATGAGCGTCGACTTGCCGGAGCCGGACGGTCCCATGATCACGCTGAAGGCGGCCGGCCGGAACCCGACGGTCACGCCGTCGAGCGCTAGAACCGCCGTGTCGCCGGAGCCGTACACCTTCACGAGGTCGACCGCGGCGGAAGCGAAGTTGTTCACCTGGCCAGCAAAGTCCGCGGCGAGGGCGAAAACCTCAGTCCCGAGCACGGTCGGCCTCTGTCTTTCGGCCGATCTGCGAACCGCCCGCGAGTGCATAAGGTCGTGGCCATGCTCTGGAGGTTCGGCGCGGTCGCCGCACTGCTCGTCGCGGCGTTCGTGGACTTCTACTACGGTCTGTTCAAGTCCCCGGGTCTCTACCCGTGGACGGGCTGGGCCGCGTTCGGCTGCGTCGTGCTGCCCACGCTCGGGTGGCTGCGTCCCCACCGACTGGTGGCCGCGGTCGCCGCTACCGCCTGCCTCACGTTCACCCTGGTCAACCCGCTCGACAAGGAGTTCGGGCTGGCCGAGGCCCTGGCGCTCACCGGCGTGCTGGCGGTCACGGCCGACCGGGCCAGGTCGTGGCGGGACGCGCCGTTGCTCGCCTGGATCGTCCTCGCGCTGGCCACCCAGCCGCTGAGCTACCCGTTGCGCAGCTCCGACCTGGCCCTGGCGATGGGACTGCTCGTCGTGGCCACCGGAGTGCTCGCGCTGGTGGGATACGTCCGCCTGCTGGGCAACGCGCGGGAGAAGCAGGTCGCGGCCGTCAAAGCCGAGCAGAAGGCCGAGTTCGCGCGCGACCTGCACGACTTCGTGGGCCACCACATCACCGGCATGGTCGTGCTCGCCCAGGGCGCGAGCCGGATCGTCGAACGCAACCCCGCGCAGGCCAAACAGGCCCTCGACCGCATCGAGGAGGCCGGCGGCGAGGCGATGACCGCCATGCGCCGCATGATCGGCATGCTGCGCGACGACGCCCCCGTGGCACCGGTCGCGGGCATCGTCGACATCGAGCCGTTGGTCGCCGCCGAACCGAGGGCCACCCTCGAAATCCACGGCGACACCGAGACACTGCCGCTCGAAGTGGCCAGTTCGGTGCATCGCGTCGTCATGGA
Source organism: Lentzea sp. NPDC058436 (assembly GCF_042721515.1). NCBI lineage: Bacteria > Bacillati > Actinomycetota > Actinomycetes > Pseudonocardiales > Pseudonocardiaceae > Lentzea > Lentzea sp. NPDC058436. Next base: position 55,499 of record NZ_JBHXLF010000021.1, on the reverse strand, counting down.
GTCGTTGACCAACATCAGAAAACACGCCCGCGAAGCGACCACAGTGGACGTCCAGATCCAGACTTCACCGGACTGGGTGACGGTCAGGATCTCCGACGACGGCAGGCCCGCGAGGCAGGGCAACGGTTTCGGGCTCGTCGGACTCACCGAACGCGTGCAGGCGCTCGGTGGCAGGATCAAAGCCGGGCCGGGCATCAACGGCGGCTGGGTCGTCGACGCCGCAGTCCCGACAGGAAGGGCGACCGCGTGATCAGGGTTCTCGTCGCGGACGACCAGGCGATGGTGCGCACCGGGTTCGGCATGATTCTAGGTGCCGAGTCCGACATCGAGGTCGTGGCGGAGGCGCGTGACGGTGTCGAGGCCGTCGCCGAGGCACGCCGCACCAAGCCGGACGTCGCGCTGATGGACATCCGCATGCCGCGCATGGACGGACTCGAAGCCCTGAAACAGATCTCGAACGACGTGCACGTGGTGGTGTGCACGACGTTCGACCACGACGAGTACGTACACACAGCGCTGAAGAACGGCGCGTGCGGGTTCTTGTTGAAGGACGCCGGACCGAACCTGCTCGTCGAAGCGGTCCGTGCGGCCGTCACGGGGGACGCGCTCATCAGTCCGTCGATCACCGTCAGGCTGTTGCAGCACATGAACTCCCCAGAGCCACAACAGCCGCACACGCTCTCAGCCCGTGAGCTCGACGTCGTGAAACTCGCGGCCATCGGCCGCACGAACGCCGAGATCGCGCAGGAGCTGTTCATCTCGATCGGCACGGTGAAGACGCACCTGGCGAGCGTTCAGGCCAAACTGGACGCCCGCAACCGCGTCGAGATCGCCGCGTGGGCGTGGGAAACCCGGCTGGTCGGCCGAAAGTAGGAGCCACAACCGGTCTGCGGACAGAAGCCACGTCCGACGCCCATCACCAGAATTCGAGCCATGAAGAAACTCCTGCTGCTGATCCCCGTGCTGGCGCTCACGGCGTGCGGACCGAAGAGCTACACCTACGAGGCGTTCTACGACATCGAGGGCACCGGCACCGCCGAGGTGACGCTCAGCGTCCCCGGTGGCGCGTCGCAGTCCGAAACCGTGGACCTGCCGGTGAAGGACAGGGGCATGCTCGCCAACGCGCTGGGCAGGATCACGCTGACGGTGCGGCCGCAGACCGGCCAGGCCACCTGCAAACTGCGCGTGGAGAAGGAAAAGGAGATCACGAACTCCGGCGCGCAGGCGACGTGCGAGTACGAGATCACCGACGACACGGACAACTGAGTGATCCGTTAAAGCTTGCCGGGCCACCACCGGCTCCACTAGGAAACGCGCATGAGGCGAATCGCAGCTGGACTGGCAGTGGCGGCGCTGGCCGTTGGTTTCATCACGACGGGCACCGCGTCGGCGGACGTTCAGACGGCCCGGCCGGACTGCGGCTACACCGCGACCCCGGAGGAACCGGCCGCGCGTCCCGTGTCGATCCCGCGCGACCCGTGGTTCACCAAGGGCAAGGTCCTGGTCAAGGTCAAGACGAACCAGGGTGACGTCCCGCTGGTCCTCGACCGCTCGAAGGCCGCGTGCACCGCGCACAGCTTCATCCACCTGGCGCTCCGCGGGTTCTACAACCAGACCGAGTGCCACCGGCTCACCGCGTACCCGACGCTGAAGGTGCTGCAGTGCGGCGACCCGTCCAACACGGGTGAGGGCGGCCCCGGTTACAGGTACAAGGACGAGCTTCCGACCGACCTGCAGCCCGCCCCCAACGACCCGACGGGCGAGCGCCGGATCTACCCGCGCGGCACGCTCGCCATGGCGAACGCCGGCCCGGACACGAACGGCTCCCAGTTCTTCCTGGTGCAGTCGGACTCGATCCTGCGCCCGAACTACACCGTGTTCGGCCAGATCCTGCCCGAGGGCCTGAAGACCCTCGACAAGATCGCGGCCGGCGGCATCGCGGGGGAGAACCCGCTGGACGGCCGCCCGAACGTCAAGTCCGAGCTCAAGTGGGTGCTCCCGCTCGGGATCTAACGCCCGGCCCAGCCCGTGAGCGCGCCGTAGAACGCGTCGGAGAGCCGCCGGACCACCTGCTCGTCGGGTAGTCCGGCGGTTTTCGTCAGGTCGAGGATCTCCCTCGGGTCGAACAACGCGTCGTGCAGGAACCGTGCGATGTCCAGCAGCGTGTCCGGCAGTTCCAGGTCGGCCAGCACACCCTTCAACGCCGGGTCCCACGCGCTGCCGGACAGCGTCGCCATCGTCTCGGCACCGTGCAGGCGCTCCAGGAGCCCGCGCTGCGAGCCGGACCGCACGATCACCGGTCCGTGCACCCTCTGCAGCTTCACCCAGCACGTGGCCTGGTGCTCGAACAGGGCCTTGCCCGTCTTGCGGGACCGTTCGCCGTGTTCGACCAACGACACGATGACCTCTTCGTGATAGGCCACCACGAGCGCTTCCACGGACGGGAAATGCCGATACGCCGTCGCCTGTGAAAGCGCCGCCTTGTGCGCGATCGACTGCATCGTCGCCGTTGCTGGTTCAGCCCGCAGCACGGACGTCGCGGCATCCAGCAATCGCTTGCGGTTGCGACGCGCGTCACTGCGGCTGTTTGTCTCCTCCGGCAGAACGTCCTCCCACCCGCGAACCCAGTGCGAGGTGCAGGATAGGACGAACGATCATCGAAATGATGGGATTCCGGTCAACGCGTGGCCGATGGATAGCAGGTGGATGTCGGAAGTGCCCTCATAAGTAAGCACGGATTCCAGGTTGTTGGCGTGACGCAGGGGCGAGTACTCCAGTGAGATGCCGTTCGCGCCGAGGATGGTCCGGCTTTCCCGCGCGATCGCGATGGCCGACTCGACGTTGTTGTACTTGCCGACGCTGATCTGCTCGGGCTTGAGCGTGCCGGCCTCCTTGAGCCTCGCGAGGTGCAACGCCAGCAACATGGAGTTGCTGACCTGCACCGTCATGCTCGCGAGCTTGCGCTGGGTCAGCTGGAACGCGGCGATCGGCTTGTCGAACTGGATGCGCGTTCCGGAGTAGCGCAGTGCCGCCTGCAACGAATCCCTCGCGGCCCCGACGGCGCCGAACACGATCCCGAACCGAGCCTCGCTCAAACACGTGAGCGGTGCGCGCAAGGAAGTCGCGAGCGGCAGCCGAGCGCTTTCCGGCAGCCGCACGTCCTCCAGGACCAACTCGGAAGTGACGGATGCTCGCATTGACAGCTTCTGCTTGACGTCGCGCGTCGAGAATCCCGACGTGCCGCGAGGAACGAGGAATCCTCGAATTCCCTCCTCGGTCCGCGCCCACACCGTCGCCACGTCCGCGAGGCCGCCGTTCGTGATCCACATCTTGGTTCCGTTGAGCACCCAGTCCGCACCGTCGCGCACGGCCTTCGTGCGCATGCCGGACGGGTTCGACCCGAAGTCCGGCTCGGTCAGCCCGAAGCACCCGATCGCCTCACCGGCGGCCAGTCGCGGCAGCCACTCCTGCTTCTGCTCCTCCGACCCGTACTTCCAGATCGAGAACATCGACAGCGACCCCTGCACCGACACGAAGCTGCGGATGCCGCTGTCCACGGCCTCCAGCTCCAGGCACGCCAGCCCGTACGCCAGCGCCGACGTCCCTGCGCACCCGTAGCCTTCGAGGTGCATGCCCAGCACCCCGAGCTTGCCGAGCTCCCGCGCCAGTTCGCGCGGCAGGATCCCCTCCTCGAACCACGACGCGACGTGCGGCCGCACGTGGTCGGTCAGGTAGGCCGCGACCGTGGCCTGGATGTCGCGCTCCTCGTCGCTCAGCAACGACGGGATGTCCAGCAGCTCCAACGGGTCCTGCACGTCACGGCTCCAGCTTCGGCGGGCGCAGCCGGTACGTCACCGGCGTGCGCGACAGGCGGATGGGGTTCGCGACCAGCGTCATGTCACCGATCATCGCGGTGGGGTTGAGGTCCAGCGACTCGGCGAGCGCGAACGCCCTCGCGACGTCGTTGACGGGACCGCACGGCACGCCTAGCGGCGTCAGCGTCTCGAACCAGTGCTGCGCCGGACGCGCCCGCAACCGCGCCGCGAGCAACTCGAACAGCTCGTCCACGTGCTCCACCCGAGCGGAGTTCGTGACGAACCGCTCGTCGGTAGCGAGCTCCGGCACGTCCAGCACCGAGCACAACCGGCGGAACTGCCGGTCGTTGCCCACCGCGAGCACGATCGGCTGGTCGGTCGTCGGGAACACCTCGTACGGCGCGATCGACGGATGCCGGTTGCCCATCGGTTTGGGCACCGAGCCGGCCAGTGTGAAGCCCGCGCTCTGGTTCACCATGCTCGACAGCAGCACCGTCAGCAGGTCCAGCTCGACGAGCTGCCCCAGCCCCGTCGCTTCCCGATGCCGCAACGCCGCCAGGATGCCGACGCACGCGTGCAACCCGGTCAGCACGTCGACCAGCGCCACACCGGTCTTCACCGGCTCGTACGGACCGGGACCGGTCACGCTCATCAACCCGCCCACGGCCTGCACGAGCAGGTCGTAGCCGGGCAGGTCCGCGCCCTTGCCTGAACCGAACCCGGAGATCGAGCAGTAGACGAGGTCGTCCCGCCCCAGCGACTCGTAGTCGAGCCCGAACTTCTTCATCGTGCCGGGCTTGAAGTTCTCGACCACGACGTCAGCCCGCGCGATCAGCTCACGCGCCTGCTCCCGGCCCGCCTCCGTGGACAGGTCGATCTGCACCGACGACTTGTTCCTGTTCACCGACAGGAAGTACGTCGCCTCGTCCTCGTAGTGCGGCGGACCCCACGTGCGGGTCTCGTCGCCTCTGCCGGGCTGCTCGACCTTGACGACCTCGGCGCCGAGGTCGCCCAGCACCATCGTCGCGTACGGCGCCGCGAGCACCCTGCTGAAGTCCGCGATCACCACCCCTTCGAGCGAACTCATGCGTACCGCCTCCGCTGCTTCGTCCTCGCGCATGCCGTTGCCGACTCGCGATTTCGCGCATCACTCAGTGCAGGTCCGTTGCCGCGCACGCGACCCGGCCCTGCTGTCGTGCCCGTCCTCACCGGCTCCCGGCCGAAGCGCGCTGTCACCACGCTCCGCGACCGGCTCATGCGACCCGGCCCTTCAACCTCATCGCGGCCAGCACGCGTTCCTGCGCCAGCTCCCGCGCCGCCACATGTGTTGTGGTGCCACGACTTCGCGCCTCGGCGATGACGTTGGCCGCGTTCGCTCTCAGCTTCACCGACACGGCGTCGAGCACCGTCGCCGGGTCCACCGGGAACGGCGAGTACCGCGCGTCCATCCCGTACGCCGCCGCGACCACGCCGCCGGCGTTCGCGATGAAGTCCGGCACGACCGTGATCCCGCGCCGCGCGAGAACCTCTTGCGCCGCACCGGAAGTCGGCAGGTTCGCGCCCTCGACCACCAGGGTGGTGTCGAGCTCTCCCGCGAGGTCCGCGTCGATCACGTCCTGCAACGCCGCCGGCACCAGCACGTCGCACGGCACCCTGAGCTCGGCACCGAGCGGACGGACCTCGCCGTACCGCGGCACCGCGAGGTCACCGAACTCGCCTCGCAGCTTCAGCAGTCGTGCGACGTCGAGACCACCGGCGTCGACCAGCGCTCCGTGCACCGACGACACGGCGACGACGACAGCACCGAGTTCGGCGAACCGCTTCGCCGCCGCGGCGCCGACCGCGCCAAAACCTTGCACCGCCACGCGTTTGCCGCGCAGCTCCATCAACTCGTCCGCCACCTCGGCCACGCCGTACCCGGTGACGCCCAGCTCGTCGTACGGAAGACCGCCGAGTTGAGCCGGTGCGCCCATCATAGCGCCGCGGTCCGACAGTTCGTCCTGGACGATCGCGGCGTCCCGTTCGGTGAGGCCCATGTCGAGCCCCAGCACGTACTCCCGCGGCACCTCGTTGGAGAGCTTGCGCGCGAACGCCCGCAGCACCGCCTCCTTGTCGGGGGAGGAGGGATCGAACGCGATGCCCGCCTTCGCGCCGCCGAAGAACAGGTCGACGCCGGCCCACTTCCACGTCATCACGCGCGCGAGGCGGGCGATCTCGGCGACCGTCACGCGCGGGCTCATCCGCGTGCCGCCCTTGCCCATGCCACGCGCGGTGTTGTCGATGACGAGCACGCCCTTCATGCCGGTGCGCCGGTCGGACACGCAGACGACCTTCTCCGGCCCCCACTCGTCCATGAGCTCGAGAACGTCCATCACATTCCTCACACGCGGTTGAGTTCCGGCCGTGCCTGGTCGGCGGCGAACCTGGAGGCGTCCAAACTGGACACGTCGACGAAGGGCTCGCGGCCGAGCACGAGGTCGCGCACGACCTCTCCGACAGCCGGGCCCTGCAGGAATCCGTGGCCGGAGAAGCCGGTGGCGTAGAAGAACCTGCCCACCGACCCGATCAGGGCGTTGTGGTCCGGCGTCACCTCGTACAGCCCCGCCCACCCGTTGCGCACGCCCACGTCCAGCAGCCTCGGCGCCCGCTTCCCGATCGCCTCGGTGAGGCGCGGCAGCCACGCGTCGGACATGTCCAGCTTGAAGCCCGGCGTCTCGTCCGGGTCGGACATCCCGAACAGCAGTCCGGGGCCTTCGCGGTGGAAGTAGAAGGTGCTGCCGAAGTCGATGGTGAAGGGCGTAACCCTATTGTGTAGTTCTGGCATGGGTTCGGTGAACATGATCTGCCGCCGCAAAGGGGAAACCGGCAGGTCAACGCCGACCATCTCGCCGATGCCCTTCGACCACGCACCCGCCGCGCAGACCAAATTTCGCGTGTGAACGGTCCCCTCACCGGTCGAGACGCGAAAAGTGTCGGAGCCGGTCCCTACTATCGATCTCACGGCAGTTCTGGTGCAGAAGCGGGCACCGAGCCGGCGGGCAGCGGTGGCGTAGCCCAGTACGACGGACTCAGGCGTGCAGTGTCCGTCGTCGGGCGAGTAGGTCGCCGCGAGCAGGCCGTCCGCTTCGATCAGCGGCGAGATCCGCCGAGCCTCCTCGACAGTCAGCATGCGGCTGCGCACGCCGAGGGAGTTCTGGAGATCGACGTTGCGCTCGAACGCCGTGACGTGTTCCCGAGATGAGAGGAGGAACAGGTAGCCGACCTGGTGCAGATCGATCTCCTGCCCCGGACGCTGCGGAAAGCGTTGGAACAGTTCGATTGAGCGAGCTCCGAGCCTGATGTTCAGTTCGTCGGAGAACTGGGCGCGCACCCCACCCGCCGCTTTGCAGGTGGAGCCGGACCCCAGATCATCCTTCTCCACGACCACAACGTCCCGGACTCCTGCCTCGGCGAGGTGAAAGGCGATGGATGTGCCGATCACCCCGCCGCCGATGACGACGACCTCTGCCTGAGCGGGCAGCTCAGGCGAGGCGGAAGTCAAGGTTCGCCTCGATCGCGAGAGTGTCCATCTGCGCTTTCTGCAGCTTCCCCGAGTAGTCCCAGTTCATGGACTGCCAGCGGGTGAACTGGTCGAGCACCCACACGCCCGACTGCCGGGAGCCGTTACCGCTCTTGCCGTTACCGCCGAACGGCAGGTGCGCCTCGGCCCCGGACGTCGAGTTGTTGACGCTGACCATTCCGGCGGAGATGCCGGCGCGGAACCGGAAGGCCTTGTTCGGGTCCGTGGTGTAGATGGAGCAGGAGAGGCCGTAGCCCGGCTTGTTGCCGAGCTCGATCGCCTCGTCCAGGTCCGAGTACTTCATGACGCCGACGATCGGCCCGAACGTCTCCTGGAGGAACAGTTCGTCGTCGTCGCGCACACCGGAAACGATTGCGGGGTGGTAGAAGAAGCCGTTCTCGCCAGTGAAGCCGTTGCGGGGGCTGGCAGCCGAGACGCGGCCGGTCGGGCCGTGCACCGTGTGGTGCTCGCCGATCCAGCCGAGGTACTTCTCGTACGCCAGTGCGAACTTCTCGTCCAGCAACGGTCCATAGAGGACATCACCGGTCGGGTCGCCCACGGTCGCGCCGGCGACGGCCTCGACGAACCGGGTCAGGAACTCGTCGTACACCGACTCGTGCACGATCGCCGTGCCGAGCGAGGTGCAGCGCTGGCCCGCGGAACCGAAGCCGGCGAACAGCGCGCCCTGCACGGCCAGGTCTAGGTCCGCGTCCTCGGTGACGACCATCGGGTTCTTGCCGCCCAGTTCCAGGCACGGCGTCTGGAGGTGACGGCCGCACAGTTCGCCGATGCGCACACCGACCTCGCTGGACCCGGTGAAGCCGACCTTGTCGACGAGTCCCTGCTGGAGTGACTGCTCAAGGCCGTCGAACGTTTCGGAGCCGTCGGCGAAGACGATCTCGAACACGCCGGCCGGGATGCCGGCGGCCTGGAACACGTCGTAGAAGGCCTGGGCCGACGCGGCGGAGTACTCGGCGGGCTTCCACACGACCGAGTTGCCGCACAGCAGCGCCGGGATGATGTACCAGGACGGCACGGCGACCGGGAAGTTGCCGGCGGTGATGATCGCCGCGACGCCGACCGGGTTGCGGAACGTGAAGAGCTGCTTGTCGGGCATCTCCGAGGGGACCGTCTGCCCGTAGAGGCGCCTGCCCTCGCCGACGAAGAAGTTCGCGGTGTCGACGATCTCCTGCACCTCGCCGCGGGCCTCGGCGATCGGCTTGCCGATCTCGCGGGTCACGAGCTGGGAGAGGGGCTCGAAGTTCGCCTCGACCAGGCGGCCGATGTTGCCGATGACCTGGCCGCGGACGGGCGCGGGCACGCGTGCCCATGCGCGTTGTGCGGCTTTGGCGCGCTCGGCGGCGTCGACGAAGGTGCGGCTGGTCCCGAGCTCGATCTCGGCGACCACGTCGGAGGTGTTCGACGGGTTCGTGGAGATGTAGGCCATGCATCCACCCTGGTGGGTGTGCGGTGGATGCGCCAGAGGTCGCAGAACGAAACCTCGCGACGTCGAGCATAAGCTGTCCTGGTGCTCAACCCGGTTCATCTCCGCACGCTCGTCGAGGTCGTGAAGACGGGGTCGTTCGCCGAGGCGGCGCGCAGTCTCGGCTACACGTCGTCGGCCGTGTCGCAGCAGATCTCGGCGTTCGAGCGGGCGGTCGGTGTGACGCTCTTCGAACGCGAGGCGCACTCGATCAGACCGGCGGCGGCCGCGCTGCTCATCGCCGAGCGCGGTGGCGAGCTGCTGGCCGCGCTCGACGAGTTCGAGCACGAGGTGAAGGCGATGGTGCAGGGCCTGCGGGGCCGCCTGCGGATCGGCACGTTCCCGACCGCGAGCGCGCGGATCGTGCCGAAGGCGCTGGCGAAGCTGCAGGCCGAGCTGCCGGGCGCCGAGATCCTCCTGGACGAGGCGGAGCCGGACGACGTGCTTCCGCTCGTGCTGACCGGCGAGCTCGACCTGGCGCTGGTCTACGCGTACGACCTCGTCCCGCGCACGTGGCCGGACGAGCTGACCGTCGTGCCGTTGCTGGACGAGTCGCTGCTGGTCATGGTGCCGGCAGGGCACCTGGCTGCGAAGAACAACGTCAAGCTCGAAGACCTCAGGGGCGAACGCTGGATCGCCTCACGCGACGGGACGTCCGGCGCCACCTGTCTCACGCGCTTGTGCGCGGCGGCGGGGTTCGCCCCCAAGATCGTGTTCCGGAGCAACGACTACGAGGTCGTGCAGTCGCTCGTGGCGGCTGGTGTCGGTGCCGCTCTCGTGCCCGCCCTCGGGTACAAGGGGCTGGCGGGGACGCACGCGATGCCGTTGCGGCACAAGCCGTTGCGCAGGCATGTGCACGTCGTCCACCGCACGGCGAACACCAACCCGTTGCTGCGCGACGCGGTGAACGCACTCCAGGACGTGTGCCGGAACGCCGTGGGCGGCTACCTGAGCCAGCCGTGACCGGGGACCGGGGCTATTCGCCTGTCTGGCCGTCGGCGAGTTCGCGGAGCAGGTCGAGGTGGCCGACGTGCCGTGCGGTCTCCTGCGCCACGTGGGCGAGGATCCACCGCACGGTGCGTTCGCCGTCGGCCGCCGTGGCGTCGGGGTCGAGCTTCTTCAGCGCCTCGGCGTTCGACCACTCCTCGCGGTAGGCCTGGATGAGGGACGCCGGGGTGTCGTCGTCGGCGAGGTTCCAGGACGGGTCCGGGTCGCCCTCCCACAGCGACGGCAGGTCGAGGCCCGCGCCCGCGATGCACAGCCAGTACCGCTCGACGGCCGTCAGGTGTTTGAGCAGGCCCAGCGCCGTCAGCTTCGGCGACGTGGCGATCGGGGCTGCCGCTGCCTGGTCCCGGGTCAGGCCGTCGACCTTCAACACGGCGGTCCTGCGGAGGAAGTCCAGGAACTCCCAGGCGAGTGCGGCCTCGTCGGTGGCGTGCTTCTCGGGCCAGGTTCGGGTCACCGGGCGAGTTTGTCAGCCTTCGTGGCCGCGAGGAACGCAGACCAGGCACCTGTCCCGAGGGCGATGTGGGCGGAGGGAGCCTTGCTGTCCCGCACGCCGACGCCGTGGCCGATCTCCACGCAGTCGGTTCCGTTGGGGCTGTAGCTGCTCTTGCGCCATTCGGTCATCGCGGCTGGCTCCTCAGGAGATGATGCTGGCGATCAACTCCTTCGATTCTTCCACGCCCAACGCGGTGCGATCGAGGGCTTTGAGGATGCGCGAGTAGGCCTCGATGGAGGCTTTGTCGTCCAGGTAGACGCCGTGGTTCTCGGCGTCGATGAAGACGACGGGCTCCAGCTTGTCGAACTTCATGAAGGTGAACGAGCCTGCCGTGCCGGCGTGCGCGCCGATGGAGGTGGGCACGATCCGATAGGTGATGTAGGAGCGGCGACCCATGGTCATCACGTGATCGAGCTGGTCCGACATCAGTTCGGGGCTGCCGATGGGAAGGTGCAGCGCCTGTTCGTGGATGTAGAAGGTCATCGCGCAACGCCGGCTGACCAGATGTTGCTGGCGTGCGGTTCGGGTGGCGACGCGTTCGTCGGCTTCCTCGTCGGGAGAGTTCGGATTGCCTTCGATCAGCGCGCGCAGGTAGTCCGGGAGCTGGAGCAGGCCCGGGATCAGGTGCATGCTCCAGTGGATGAGTTCGGTGGTGACCTTCTCGTTGTCGCCGAGGGTGCGTGGCCAGCCGGGTGACCTCTCGCCGTGGATTTGGAGCCAGCCCGACTTGTCGGCCTCGCGGTACATCGTGAGCAGGTGGTCGGACTCGTCGAGCGGGGTGCGGCAGACTCCCAGCAACCGGATGAGGTCGTGTTCGGTGATGCCGCCCTTGCCGTTCATCAGGTCGGACAGCTTGGCGGGGTCCCAACCCGCGAGGTGTGAAGCGCCGCGGCCGGTCAGGCCCGCCTTCTCGATGGCCGCGCGGATGCCCGCGCCGAGTTCTCGCCCTCGGACCGTGGAGTCTCTCTTCGGCATGAAATGAAGTTAGGGCCAAACATCGAATGATTCCAACAGGTTCGGGGAAGTTCAGCCGAAGAGGGGTCGGTGTTGGAGCAGGTCCAACGTCCTAAGTGTCCATTGGTTTTTCAGTAGTAGTGGCGGAGTTTTGGCCAGAGGGTTTCCCACGGTTCCGTGGTTGCCGCGCACAGCTTTATCTCCGTGCCGTCTTCTTCGTTCTCCACGGGGTTGTGGTGCTTTGCCACGACTTCGCAGTCGGTGAACGGCGGGTTGTCGAAGCCGACCAGGAGCACCTTTCCGCGGGTGGGCGGGGGAGGTCCCCAGTCGTAGAAGGACATGTGGCCGGACCAGACGGGCACCTCGGTGTGGGTCTCGATCGCGCCGGCCTGGCCGTAGTTGCGGGTGATCACCGTGGGGCGTTCGTGCGCGAGGAAGGCGTCCTGGACGGTCAGGGCCAGTTCGCGCCAGCCGACCTGTTCGCCTTGTTCGGGGTTGATGGCGATGACCGGGGCCAGCGCGCTGGGCGGCAGGAGCGGGAGTGAGCCGATCAAGGCGGGGACGACGCTCAGAGCGATGAGGACGGCACCGCTCGGTTTGTTGCGCGACAGCCATTCCTGGGCTTGGCGGGCGCCTGCCGCCGTCAGCACGAGGAGCAGCGGGACGGCGTAGTAGGGCTTGCCGCCGGTGATGAGGCACAGGGCGCAGAGGATCGGGTAGGCCAGTGCGATCGAGCGGAAGGTGTTGTCGCGCCAGAGGTTCCGGATGCCGATCAGCCAGACCGGCACCAGCAATGGTGACAGCAGCAGGATCTGCATGGGGACGAACATGATGCGGTTCTCGGTGCCGTCGTCCTCGCTGATGCCCTGGGCGACGGTGAGCAACGGGAAGTCGTGCAGCGCCTGCCAGACGACGACGGGAGCGGCGAGCACCGCGCACGCCGCGAGGCCGGCGAGGAGCCACCAGGTGCGCAGGACGGTGCGCGGTCCCACGGCGAGCAGTGCGGTCGCCATGGCCGCCAGCAACAACAGCAGCAACCACTTGTTGGCCAGGCCCACGCCGGCCGTCGCGCCGAGGGCGAGCCACCAGCGGCCGTCGCTCGTCTTCAGGAGTTTGATCGCGAAGTAGGCGATGAGCACCCAGATCAGCAGGTCGACGGTCGCGGTGGAGAGCATGTGGCTCACGGCGAGCACGAACGTCGACGTCGCCGAGGCGACGGCCGCGAAGGTCGTGCCGCCGCCCAGTTCCTTCGCGATCAGGGTGACCACGACGGTGATGCCCAGGGCCAGGAGGGTGGCGATCACGCGGAGGCCGACCGGCGTCTCGCCGAACACCTCCGTCGCCAGGCGGGCGAGGATCGGGGTGATCGGCGGCTGGTCGACGTAGCCCCAGTCGGGGCGTTTGCCCGCCGCGATGAAGTAGAGCTCGTCGCGGTGGAAGCCGTAGCGGCCCGACAACGCGGTCAGCACCACCGCCTGGACGGCGAGCACGATCCCCAGCCCACGTCTCATGGACGGACGGTACCCAGGGCGTCCCTGATCAGGTGGCGGTTTTGCGGTACCAGCGCGGGGAGGTGGTCATCGGTGGCTTGAGGCTCGCGTTGACCACGATCATGGTGGGGCCCTGGGCGCCGTTGAGAGCCGCCTTGAGGCCGTCGAAGCCGGTGAGCGTGACGGCGGGGATGCTGAAGCTCTCGGCGAGCTTGGCGAAGTCCGGCCGGGTGAGGTCCACGCCGCTGATGGTGTGGTTCGCGATCTGCTGGTCGTAGCGGAGCATGCCGTAGCCGCCGTCGTCGACGAGCACGATGGTGAGCGGAAGGCCTTCCTGCTTCAACGTCGCGAGGTCGCCGCACGCGAAGAGGAAGCCTCCGTCGCCCACGACCGCGATGGTGCGGTGTTCGACTGCCGCGCCGATGGCCGCTGGGAAACCGAAGCCGAGCGTTCCCCAGCCGACCGGGTAGGCGAGGCCGCGAGGTTTGGTGACGTGGTGGAAGCCGCCGATCCAGTAGCCGGGGATGCACATGTCGGCGACGATCGTGGCGTCGGTGCCTTCCAACGCCTGCAACAACTTCATCGCTTCGGGGGAGTCGGCTTCTGCCAGCGCGCGCACCTCGGCGTTGACCGCTTCGACGTCGACCGCGGCCTGCTTGGCGGTCACCGCGGCGACCAGTGCGGCCGTCACGGTGGCGGCGTCGCCTTCGAGCGTGACGTCGGCCGGGTAGTTCTTGTTCGCCTCTGCTTTGTCGATGTTGACGGCCAGGAGGGTGCGCGGTTTCGGCTGCAACCAGTTCTGGGTCATCATGCCGTCGAAGTCGGTGCCGATCGCGATCATGAGGTCGGCGTCGTCCCACAGCTTGCCGACGGGCGGTGCGTGCACTGGGCCGCGCACGACGTGAGGGCTGTCCGTCAGGCCGCGCGCGCCGTACGTCGTGATGATCGGTGCCTGCAGCTTGGCCGCCAACGCACCGATGGCGGCTCCTGCGCCCGACCGTGCCGCGCCACCGCCTGCCCAGATCAAAGGCTTCTCGGACGCGGCGACGAGCTTCTCGGCCTCGGTGAGGTCGACGACCGCGTGAGCGGGCTCGGCCTTCGCCACGGTGTGGTGCGGGACTTCGGCGGACAGGAAGTCCGTCGGGACGCCCAGGTACACCGGTCCGTGCGGGCTTCGTGACGCCTGCTGCACGGCCTTGTCGGTGTACGCGGCGAGGTCCTGGGCGGACGGCACGTCGAAGGCCGCTTTGGTGACCGGCACGAACATGGCTTTCTGGTCGCGCGTCTCGTGCAACACGCCGCGGTGGACACCTGGCTGCCGGAGAGTCGACGGGATGTCCGTGGCGATCACGAGCACCGGGCTGCCGGACGCCCACGCCTCGCCCGTGGCGCCCAGGGTGTTCGCCGCGCCGGGGCCGGTGGTCACGACCGCCACGCCGAGTTTGCCGGTGGCGCGTGCGTAGCCGTCTGCCGCGTAGACCGCTGTCTGCTCGTGGCGCACGCCGATCATGCGGATACCCGAGTGCTTCTCCAGCGCTTCCCAGATCGCGAGGTTGTGCACACCGGGCAGGCCGAACACCACCTCGACGTCGTGCGCGGCCAGCACTTCCAGCAAGCTCTCGGCACCCTGGGGCATGCGCTCGACGCTAAGGCCCGCTTACGGCGTGGGCAACGGGCGCGCAGCAGGTCTGGTGCTGAGCGTCAGGCGCGGGACGGCTCGGACGCGCGTTCGCGAAACTTCGCCGGAATCAAGCGAAACACAATTCGAACCGCGTTTCGGCGCGAATCACGGTTTGGTGAATTGGCCACGAAATGATTGCCAAGTGAAGTGTGTTCATCGGGTGATCGTTGTGCCACGATGTGCGGCGACCGCACGACCTGGGGGTGGGAGATGCTGTACTTCGGTGGGCTGTTCGGAGTGCTGATGCTGGGACTGACGATCTTCGCCGTCGTGGACGTGATCACGACCGACGAGGGGTCGGCTCGCAACCTGCCGAAGATGGTGTGGCTTCTCCTGGTCCTGCTGTTCCCGTTGGTCGGCTCGATCGCCTGGCTCGTCGCGGGCCGTCCGGTGGTGGGGACCGGACGCGCGCGTTTCGCGGCTCACGAGCGGGGTGCTCCCGCCTTTCCCGAATACGACCGGCCGGGACGGTTCGCGGCCACCGAATCTCACGACGACCAGGAGTTCCTGCGCCGCTGCCGTGAGCGCGCGGAGGAACAACGACGCAAGGGACGCGAGAACCAGTGAGGATTGTCCTGCTGTTCTTAGTTGTTCTGCTCGCCGGTTGTGGCGGAAACGCGCAAATGGCGGCACAGCCCCCATCCCCGCAACCATCCACTTCGGACAGGCTGGCACCGGCCGACTTCCAGGCGCGCTGGTGGACCTGGGCCTCCCAGCCCTCGAACACCAATCCGGTCTCCGACACCTCAGGGCGCTACTGCATGCGCGACCAGCCCGTCGACGTCTGGCTGCTCGCCGGGTCGCTCGGTGACGGTCCCGTCGAGCGGCAGTGCCGGGTCCCCGCCGACAAACCACTGCTCGCGCCGGTCGTGAACCTCGCGAGCGACATCGCCTCCTGCGAGACGTTCATGAAGAGCGCGCAGGGCGAGGTGCTCCTCGACGGATCGACGCAGACGCTCACGAAGGTGTCCGCCACGCCGTTCACCTACGAAGCGCGCGCGGGCAACCCGTACGGCGCCCAGACCGGCCGGCTCAACTCCATCGGCTGCGGCCTGTACGCGTGGATCTCCGCCCCGCCGTCCGGTGAGCACGAGCTCGTGATCCGCGGCTCGGGCGGTGGCGAGGAGATCGACGTGAAGTACAAGCTGATCGTGGGCGCCGACTAGAAGGCCGGAAAATCAGGTGCGCCGATCCGGTAACGTGGTTCGTGGCGTCCGAGCAGACGTGAGGCTGGAGCCGCTCCCCGGCAGTGAGCGGCACTCTCCGCCGCAGTGTTCAGCAACTCCTGCTCAGCGAAGCGAACCGACCACGTAGACGCGTGACACATGCGTCCTTGTCTTGCCGAGCCGGGCGGCGGAAACGAGGACTGCTGTCATGGCACGTCTGTCCACCACGGACCAGCTGGCCGACCTGCGCCGCACCTACACGGGCGAGAACCTGTCCCAGGCGGTCCCCGCCGTCCGCGACGGTGACGCGGTGCTCCCCGACGCGACCACCGAGGCCCAGCGCCAGCTCGAAGCGAAGGTGCTGCTCGCGGGCTGCGCGGCGGCGAGCATGCTCCAGCTGATGCCACCCGCGAGCATCGTCACGCCCACCCACGCGTTCCGGACCGTGGAACCGGGGGAGACCCTCAAGCTGCACCTGAGCGACAGGGCGCTCGGCCCGCTGCTGTTCGAACTGCTGCCGCGCACCGAGGGCGGCTTCGGCATGGGCGTCGCCGGTCTCGCGCACCGGCAGTACCGGCGCTCGGCCGAGCTGACCACCGGTGACGCCGGCGTCGTGCTGGCCGGGGTCGACGAGCAGGCCTGGGAACTGGGCATGCGCTACGTGCGCTGGATGCACGAGCACCGCGGTGTGGAGTACACCGACGGTGGTGGCAACGACGACGAGGTCGCGGAAGCGGCCACTGGGAGCGCCCTGCTGCGCCGGGTACACCTGTGGCATGACGCGAGCTGGTTGCGAGCACTCCCGATGGGCGGGGCCTGGTTCGCCGAGTGGGCCGGAGGCCCGTCCGAGGACGAGATCAGGCAGAAGCTCGGTCACCCGGAGTTCGGGACCACCCGTCAGCTCATGCTGCGCCGCATCGACGCGCCGGCCGCGGACGTCGAGGAAGGACTGCGCACGTACCCGTGGCCTGAGGAGTTCGTGTCTGCCATCACGGCCGCCGACCCTGATCAGCGGCCTGACCGCCGGTAGACTGCGCTTTCGCCCGCAGGAACGATCGTCAGGAGGACCCCGGTGACCCAGCAGGCTGCCGAGGCCCAGTCCGATGCCACGCGCAAGGCCCCTCGCGTGCTCGTCGCCGAAGACGAGGCGCTGATCCGCCTCGACCTCGTCGAGATGCTGCGCGAAGAGGGCTACGACGTGGCGGGCGAGGCCGCAGATGGTGAAGAGGCCATCAAGCTCGCGACCGAGCTCGACCCCGACCTGGTGATCCTGGACGTCAAGATGCCCAAGGTCGACGGGATCGAGGCGGCGCAGCACATCGCGGGCAACAGGATCGCGCCGGTCGTGATCCTCACCGCGTTCAGCCAGCGCGACCTGGTCGAGCGCGCCCGTGACGCGGGTGCGATGGCCTACCTGGTCAAGCCGTTCCAGAAGCGGGACCTCGTGCCCGCGATCGAGCTGGCCATGAGCCGGTTCAGCGAACTGGCCGCGCTGGAGCAGGAGGTCGCCGGGCTCACCGAGCGCCTGGAGACCCGCAAGACGGTGGAACGCGCCAAGGGCATCCTCATGACCAAGCAGGGTCTGAGCGAGCCGGAGGCGTTCCGGTGGGTGCAGCGCACCGCCATGGACCGCCGCACGACGATGAAGGCCGTAGCGGAGGCCGTCATCGAGAACTTCGGCTGAGTCAGCGTCGGCTGAGTTCGAGCCACACGGAGTCCGTCTGCCGCCCCGGATCCTCGGGGCGCAGGCGGACTTCGACGTTGTGGCTGCCTTTCAACGAGAGTTTCAGTTCGTGCCGGCCGCCTATGCCACCGGGAGTCGGCACGGTCGCCGCGAGAGAGCTGTCGACGTACACCTCGAAGCCCGCTAACGGCGCCACTGAGCGCGCCGGGGCGGCGTCGAGGGTGATCGCCAGCGTCGTGTCGTTCGGGGTCACACGGACGAACTCAGCCGTCATCACGGGCAAAACGGACGCGGGCTCCTGCGGCGCGTTCTTGAGTCGCACCTGCGACTGGCGCGGCACCTCCAGGTAGCTCTCCAGCACCTGAGCCTGCGACGCGCCGGGCATCCGCAGCACGAACGGCGTCAGCGCGTCCGGTCCGTCCACGGTGAGCAGCTCGGCGGGCACGTCCCCGACCAGCGTCAACTCGCTGCCCTCCACCGGGGACCACCCGCTCACCACCGGGCGCAGGGGCAGCCTCGCCGTGCCGAGCTGCGCGACCAGCCCGTTCGGGTCACCGCCGTCGCCGAGCCGCACCGTTGCCCGCAAACGGGCTGAGGGTGCTCCACGCAACGGTGCGCGCGCCGCGCCGATGCCCGGCGCCTCCTCTTCGGGTTCGAGCACGCGCAGCGTTCCCGCCACGAGGGACGTCTCGGTCACCTCGTCCACGGGGCCACGTGACCCGGTGATGCCGATGGCGTCGATCTCCACCCGTCCGGGATAGCCCGGCGGAGGCGTCACGCCGACCAGCACGCTCGCCTCGCGCCACTTCGGCGCGACCGGCACCGACGCGATCTGGGCGCCATCTTGCATGACGCGCACATCGTTATCTGTCAGCACTGCTTCGAATCGATGCAGAACGCCTGCTCCGCGGGTTCCGGGGGCCACGGAGTCGTCCACCACGACGCGAACCGCATCAGCAGGAGGTATGGGTCCGAGTCGATCAGGGGTTCCGGGGACCAGGTCCAGGACGAGCGTCCCGCGCGGCCCGGCCGCGTCCGTCACCACGGCGACCCGTCCACGTTCGCCCGACTCGTTCAGCCGCAATGGCGTCCGTGCGCGCAGCACGGCCGTGTCGTTACCGCACGGCATGTCGAGCACCAGGCGGCCACCGGAGCCCGATCCGGGGTTCACGCAGCCGGTCCGGCCGCTCAGGTGGTAGCGGCGTTCGAAGAACGAGTCGTCGAAGTCGTCCAGCCAGCCGTTGATCGACCGGCGCCAGCTGTCGTCGCTCGGGCGTTCCTCTGCCCTGACCGGTGAAGATCGTTGGCCGAAGGCGTCCACCGCGCGCACGTCCGGCCTTCCGGACCCGGCGATCTCCGGCGACGCGACGAGTTTCCCGGCGACCTCGTAGCCGGCCGCGCCGTCCACGGGAGTCCATTGGACCCTCCCGTCGCTGCTCCATACGGAGGACGGCGGCTTCGGCGGAGCCGGCCGAGACGAAACATTGACGAAATCTGCTGTGTACTTAGTTAAGCGAACTGCTTCTGAGCTGGCCTTCTTCAAGGCATCATCGGACTCGCGCAGCACCAGCACAGCCGCCACCACAACGGCCGCGATGCACACGACTGCGATCACCCGACGACGGTGAGTCATACGTCGAGGTTATGGCAGCCGTCCAAAGAGTGAACCAAGGCTACGGTCTGTGACATTGCTTAAGTGAAACATAACGCCGCGTTGCGTTATGGTCACGAGCCCATTGGCTTTGATGACTGCGGTCACAGTCATCGCCTAGGTTCCGGCCATCCCTCAGGAGAGGGTGATGGAGCGGTGCGCGGAGATCTCGCGTAGCCGGGAGCAGGGATATAGGAGGGACATCACGTGCGTAAGCACTCTGTGAAGTCCGCAGCGATCGTCGGCGCCTCGCTGCTTGTTCTTGCAGCCTGTGGCTCGAACAAGACCGAGGGCGGCGGCACCACCGGGGGCAGCTGCGACACGTCGAAGGGCACTCTGACCGTCGGTGTTGTCGCCCCGTTGTCCGGGAACCTGTCCGCTCTCGGCGTCGGCATCAAGCAGTCCGCCGAGCTCGCCGTGGACGAGGCGAACAAGAAGTGCACGGTTCCGGGCTTCAAGCTGACCGTGTCCGCCCAGGACGACGAGGCCAACCCCGCCAAGGGTGCCCAGGCCGCCACGAAGCTGTCGACCGACCCGAACGTCGTGGGTGTCGTCGGCACGCTGAACTCGTCGGTCGCCCAGACCGTGCAGCCGATCCTGCGGGACAAGAAGATCCCCCAGGTGTCGCCCGCCAACACGAACCCGTCGCTGACCAGGGGCAATGACTTCCTGACGGCCCCGAAGCGGCAGTTCGACAACTACTTCCGCGTCTGCACCACCGACGACCTGCAGGGCCCGTACGCGGCCAACTACCTCGTCGAGAAGGCCGGCAAGAAGAAGATCGCCATCATCACCGACGGCAAGACCTACGGTGAGGGCCTCGCGGCGGAGCTGCAGAAGCAGGTCGCCAAGAAGGGTGGCACGATCGTCGGCTCCGAGAAGGTCGGCGAGAAGGACACCGACTTCTCCGGCGTCATCGCCAAGATCAAGGCCCTCGGCCCGGAGGCCGTCTACTACGGCGGTGAGTACCCGGTCGCCGGCCCGCTGTCCAAGCAGATGAAGGACGCCGGTCTCGACGTTCCGCTGATGGGCGGCGACGGCATCTACGACGGCAAGTTCATCGAGCTCGGCGGCAAGGAGGGCGACCTCGCCACCTCCGTCGGTGCCCCGACCGAGTCCCTGGCCACGGCCAAGGCCTTCGTCGACGCGTACAAGGCGAAGTTCGGCAAGGAGGACTACGCCGCCTACGGTGCGTTCTCCTACGACGCCGCGAACGCGATCATCGGTGGTCTGGCCAAGACCGTCGAGGGTGGTTCCGCGTGGGACGAGTCGAAGCGTGACGCCATGCTGACCAACGTCGGTGCCTACAGCGGCTCCGGCGCCACCGGTGCCGTCAAGTTCGACCAGTACGGCGACAGCACGAACAAGGTGCTGACGGTCTACCAGGTCACGTCCGGCAAGTGGAAGGACGTTCAGACCGGCGAGTTCACCGGCTGATCGACTACCTGATCACTGATTGAAGACACGGCGGGGGCGGGCGTTGTTTGCTCGCCCCCGCCGTCTACGGAGGTAGTCGTGTCAGTCCTGCTCCAACAGCTGGCCAACGGGGTCATTCAGGGTGCGTTGATCGCCCTGATCGCCCTGGGGTACACGATGGTGTACGGCATCATCCAGCTGATCAACTTCGCCCACGGCGAGGTTTTCATGGTGGCCTCGTACGGAGGCCTCGCCACGTTCACGCTTCTTCCTGACGACCTCAAGAAGTCGCCTGCCGTGGCCCTGCCGCTCATGTTCGTCGGTGGCATCGCGGTGGCGGTCCTCGTCGCCGTGATCATGGAACGGTTCGCCTACCGGCCGCTGCGCAACGCACCCCGGCTGGCACCGCTCATCACAGCGCTCGGCGTGTCCGTGTTCCTGCAGGAGGCTGTGCGCGTCTTCTACCCGAACGCCAAGTCCAACCTGCCGTACCCGAAGGTCTTCCCCGAAGGCAACCTGACGATCGGCTCGGTCAACATCTCGTGGACCGGCATCCTGCTCGTCGCGCTCTCGGTGGGCCTCGCGATCATCCTGCAGACCTACATCAACCGGTCCCGCATGGGCCGCGCGATGCGGGCCACCGCGCAGGACCCCGACACCGCCAAGCTCATGGGTGTCAACCCCGACCGCGTGATCGTGCTGACGTTCATCATCGGCGCGGTGCTGGCCGGTGTCGCGGGCATCATGTTCGGCGGCTACCTGAACAACATCAACATCGACATGGGCTTCCAGAACGGCATCTTCGCCTTCACGGCGGCCGTCCTGGGCGGCGTCGGCAGCATCCGCGGTGCGGTCATCGGCGCGTTCATCATCGGTCTGATCAAGACCGTCGCCGGTCAGTACATGCCGGGTGGCACCCAGTACGACTACGTCTGGATCTTCGTCGTGCTGATCCTCGTGCTCGTCTTCCGCCCGCAGGGTCTGTTCGGTGAGCCGGAAAGGGTGCGCGCATGAGTACGGTCGACACTTCTGCGAAGCGCTCCGCGCTCGCGCCTCTCGGCAAGCCGTTCGCGGCGGCCGGTGGCGTCCTCGGCATCGTCGCGGCGTTGCTGCCGTGGGTCACGTTCAAGCTCAACGACGGCAACTGGCCTGACAACTCGACGCTGCAGTACTTCGACGCACCGTTCGGGGTCACCGGCTTCCGGTGGCACGTCCTTCTGCTGGGCGTTCTCATCCTCGTCGCGGCGTTCGCGCCGGTCCCGTCCAAGGGCCGGGTCGTCCGTGCGCTCGGCTGGGGCCTCACCCTCGTGTCGTTCGTCAACGCCGCGTACATCACGGTCAAGGGCGGCGGCCTCGGCGCCATCACCGCGTTGGACGGTGCCACGGCGTTCGGCGGCGTCGTCGGCCTCGTCGCCGGTGTGCTGACGATCCTCGCGGGCTACGGCATCGGCATCGAGCCGGTGGGCGAGTGGAAGTTCAAGGTCTCCACCCCGGTCGCGTACCTGGTGCTGCTGGTGTCGTTCGGTGCGGTGCTCTACGCCGTCGCCGCGATGCTGACCACCGGTGGCGTCGGCTCCGCCAACCCGTACGCGGGCGCGATCTTCCTGTCGTTCCTCGGGTTCGCCGGCGGTCTGCTCGGCGCGCTCAGCGGCGTCGGGTTCGTCCGCTGGATCTCGGTCCTGTCGGAACAGCACCGCGTGTTCAGCGTGATCGTGCTGGCGGCGTGCGCGCTGCTGCTGCCGTTCACCGAGGCGGGCAACGAGTACTGGATGACGGTCGCGGCGAACATCGGCATCTACGCCGCCACCGCGATCGGCCTGAACATCGTCGTCGGCCTCGCGGGTCTGCTCGACCTCGGGTACGTGGCGTTCATGGGCATCGGTGCCCTCGTGGCAGCGAACTTCTCCGGTGCCGCCACCGCGTACTTCGGCTTCGACCTGCCGTTCCCCGTCGCCGCCGTCATCGCTGCGGTCGTGGCCGGCATCTTCGGCGCCATCGTCGGTTCGCCGACGCTGCGGGTCCGCGGTGACTACCTCGCGATCGTGACGCTGGCGTTCGGTGAGATCTTCACCCGCTCCGCGCAGAACGACATCGGTGGCTTCACCAACGGCTCCAACGCCATTCCGGGCATCCCGGCGCTGTCGTTGTTCGGTGCCGAGTTCAACAAGTCGTTCACGATCGGCGCGGTGAAGCTGCCCGCCGGTGTCCTCTACTACGTCCTGATCGTGCTGCTCGTCGCGGCGACGATGGCGGTGTTCGCGAACCTCAAGTTCAGCCGCATCGGCCGTGCGTGGATCGCGATCCGCGAGGACGAGGACGCCGCCCGCGCGATGGGCATCCGCACCGGCAAGATGAAGATCCTCGCGTTCCTCATCGGTGCCATGCTCGCGGGTCTCGCGGGTGCGGTGTTCGCGCACAAGAACGGCACCGTCTCGTACGAGTCGTTCAAGTTCCTCGAGTCGGTCACGCTGCTCGCGGCGGTCATCCTCGGCGGCATGGGCTCCATTCCCGGCGCCGTTCTCGGTGCCGCCCTGCTGTTCGTGCTGCCCGAGAAGCTGCGAGACTTCGAGGACTACCGCCTCATGATCTTCGGCCTCGCGCTGATCCTGATCATGCGGTTCCGGCCGGTCGGCCTGATCCCCGATGCGCACAGGCGCGCTGAGATGGTCGAACGCGCCGATGAGAACGCCGAAGAGGCGCATTTGGAGGCGAAGAAGGCATGAGCACGCCGGTTTTGGAGGCGCGCGACGTCTCGATGGTCTTCGGTGGCCTCAAGGCGTTGAAGGGCGTCACCCTGACGCTCGAAGAAGGCAAGATCGTCGGCTTGATCGGTCCGAACGGTGCGGGGAAGACGACGTTCTTCAACTGCCTGACGGGTCTCTACACGCCGACCACCGGGCAGGTGCTGCTCAAGGGCAACGTCCTGCCCGGCGACCCGGCGAAGGTGACGGACGCGGGCGTGGCCCGCACGTTCCAGAACATCCGCCTGTTCCCCAGCATGACCGTGCTGGAGAACGTCATGGTCGGCCGGCACGTGCGGATGAAGCAGGGCCCGCTGGCCTCGCTGTTCCACGGTCCCGCCTACCAGCGCGGTGAGAAGGCGGCCCGCGAGCGGTCGCGGGAGCTGCTCGCGTTCGTCGGCCTGAACAACGTCGAGGACGAGCTCTCGCGCAACCTCCCGTACGGCGACCAGCGCCGTCTGGAGATCGCACGCGCGCTGGCGACCGACCCGGCGGTGCTGCTGCTGGACGAGCCCACCGCGGGTATGAACCCGCAGGAGACGGAAGCGACGCAGCAGCTGATCTTCCGCATCCGCGAGACGGGTGTCTCCGTCGTGGTCATCGAGCACGACATCAAGTTCATCTTCGGTCTGTGCGACTCGGTCTCCGTGCTCGTGCAGGGCGAGCTGCTCGTCGAGGGCAGCCCCGAGGTCGTGCGGGCGGACCCGCGGGTGGTCGAGGCGTACCTCGGCAAGCCCCCGGAGGAAGTCGCGAGCGAAGTCGAGGCCGCCGCTGCTGCTGAGGAGGAGCAGGCATGACCGCGCTGCTCGAAGTCCGCAACCTCTCCGTCTCCTACGGCGCGATCGAGGCTGTCCGCGACATCTCGTTCACCGTCGAGGCCGGCCAGATCGTGTCGCTGATCGGCTCGAACGGTGCGGGCAAGACCACGACCCTGCGCACGATCTCGGGTCTTCTGCGGCCGACGAACGGTTCCATCCGTTTCCAGGGCAAGGAAATCCACAGCGACCCGGCGCACGCGATCCTCGGTGAGGGCATCGCCCACTGCCCCGAGGGCCGCCGGCTCTTCCCGCGGATGACCGTGGAGGAGAACCTGCAGCTCGGTGCGTACGTCCGCAAGGACGACGGGGTCGAGGCGGACATCCAGCGGGTGTACGACCTGTTCCCCGTGCTGGGGGAGCGCCGGAACAACAAGGCCGGGCTCTTCTCCGGTGGTGAGCAGCAGATGCTCGCCATCGGCCGCGCGATGATGTCCAAGCCCCGTCTGCTGATGCTCGACGAGCCCTCGATGGGTCTCTCGCCGATCATGACGCAGAAGATCTTCGACACCATCAAGGAGCTGCAGTCGCTCGGCACCACCATCCTCCTGGTGGAGCAGAACGCCCTGGCGGCGCTGGCGTTGTCGGACCACGGGTACGTGATCGACCTCGGCAAGACCACTTTGGACGGACCGGGGCACTCGCTCCTGGCCGACCAGCGGGTGCGCGACGCGTACCTGGGTGAGGCTCACTGAGGGTTTTCGGTTGTGGGAGCGGGGCGGAGGGTTGTCCTCCGCCCCGCTTTCGTTTGCCCGCAGGGAGTTGGCGGGGCTGGAAGCCGGGTGAGACTTTGGGTTGGGCGGGTCTGTGGCTGGTGGAGTGGCGGTTTGGCGGTGTAGCCGCGGGCGCTAGCGGCAGCAGCCCGTGCGTGTGGCTGCGGGCACTGGTGGCAGCTGCCGGTGGTTGGTGGGCTGTGGTTGGGGCGCTGGCGGCAGCAGTCTGGCGGTTGGCCGCGGGCCCAAGTGGCAGCCGCCGACGGTCGGAGGGCTGTGGTTGGTGGGCTGGGGGTCTGTGGGGCGGGTGGCTTTGCGGGTGGGGCGGAGGGCTGCCTCCGCCCCACCCTCTGTACTTCCGGGCCGTCGCGCGGTCAGGCGCGGTCGAAGTCGGCCAGGATGCGCGGCAGGGCCAGCTTGGCGGCCTTGCCGTGGTTCACGTCCGCGCCCAGGTCGATGAGCGTGCTGCGGGCGTGATGCTTCGCGAGGCGCTCGTCGCAGTAGGCGGAGGTCTCCACGAGGGTGTCGCGGTCGCCGGCGGACGAGTAGATCGTCACCGGGACCGCCGGGCGCCAGTCGCAGTAGCTGTCCGCTTCGCGGAGCTTCGCGCGGAGGACGCCTGTCGGGTGCTGGACGCGGGCGAAGTAGGAGTCGGTCAGGAGTTCGCGCATGGTGGCCGGCAGGCGGGGGAAGATCTCCTCGTTGCGGTGGTCGCCGTCGAAGAGCGTCTCGACGGACGGGTCGCGGAAGGCTTCCGCCGGGTCGTCGTAGAGGTGGTGGAGGCGGTTCCAGGCCACCGTCCAGTACGCCATGTACGCGACGCCGTTGGCGATCTCGTCGTTCGTCGCCTTGGCGACCAGCAGGCTCGGTTTGAACGGGCCGCCGATCGGGGCCAGGCCGCCTACCTTCAGGCGCGGGTCGGCGCCGCGGTGCAGGGCCTGGCCCAGCGCCATGGTGGCGTGGCCGCCCTGGGAGTGGCCGGAGATCATGACGCGCGGGTCGGGGCGTAAACCCTTGGACGCGGCGTAGGAGCGGGCGGCGCGTAAAGCGTCGACGGAGGCCGTGACGGTGGACGGGGCGTCGACGTACGGGTGGTGGCCTGGGCCGGTGCCCAGGCCCAGGTAGTCCGGGGCCGTGGTCAGGTAGCCCGCCGAGGCGAAGAGGAAGGTGGCGGCTCTGTCGTTGCCGTCCGCCACCGACGCGACGGAGCCCCGGTAGCCGGTGGTGCCGTGCAGCCACGTGGCCTGGCAGGGCGTTCGGTCCCGGTTCCGCGGTAAGGCGAGCAGGGCGCTCGCCGTCGTCGGTTTCCCGAAGGCGTCGATGGTGCGGTACGTGATTCGCTTCGCCTCCACGGCGAAGCGGACGCGCGAGGCGTCCAAGGCGTGGTCCCCCAGGTATCTGACCAACTGGGTGGTGTCCAACGTGGACACCGGGACGACGTCGAGGAGCGCGCCGCGCGCCGTGCGGGCCGACGCGGTGGCCGGGACCGAGGCCGCGACCAGCGCACCGCACAGAACTGCCGCTGTCAGTCGAGTCGTGAAGGTCATGCGGCCAACGATGTCGGGCTGATCTTGGTCGCACACTGGGGCTTACCGCAGAAGTGGGGTGGGGTTTACCGCAGTTTCAGGCTCCGGGCGCCTTGGGGCGGATGAGGCACGTGAGGCGGGCGGTGCAGGTGCGCTTGCCCTCTTCGTCGGTCACGACGATCTCGTACGTCGTCGTGCTGCGGCCCAGGTGGATCGGGCGCGCCACGCCGGTGACGGTGCCCTCACGTGCCGCGCGGTGGTGGGTGCAGGACAGTTCGAGCCCGACGGCGATGCAGTTGAACTGCGAGGCGTGCATCGCGGACGCCAGGGAGCCCAGCTGCTCGGCTAGCACCGCGTTCGCGCCGCCGTGCAGCAGGCCGAACGGCTGGCGGTTGCCCTTGACCGGCATGGTGCCGATCAACTCCTGAACATCCCATTGGGTGATTTCGATGCCCATGCGGACGTGCAGCTGCTCGTCGGCGAACTCGATTGGCAGGTCGGGGGTCACGCGGGCTCCAAGGGCTCAAGCAGAACTGTCAGACCCCCACCCTAGACTCGGGCCCGTGACTACCTCAGACGTGAAGCGGCTCCTGCTCATCGACGGTCACTCGATGGCCTACCGAGCGTTCTACGCCCTGCCCGCAGAGAACTTCGTGACGAAGACGGGCCAGGTCACGAACGCCGTGTACGGCTTCACGTCCATGTTGATCAACATCCTGCGCGACGAGAAGCCCACGCACGTGGCGGTGGCGTTCGACGTCTCGCGCAAGACGTTCCGCTCCGAGCAGTACCCCGAGTACAAGGCCGGTCGCTCCAAGACGCCGGACGAGTTCCGCAGCCAGGTCTCCCTGATCAAGGACGTGCTGGCCACGCTGGCCATCCCGACCATGGAGAAGGAGAACTACGAGGCGGACGACATCATCGCGACGCTGACCACGCAGGCCGTGGCCCAGGGGGTCGAGGTGGAGATCGTCACCGGCGACCGGGACGCGTTCCAGCTGGTCAACGACCACGTCACGGTGCTGTACCCGGTCAAGGGCGTCTCGGAGATGGGCCGTTTCACCCCGGCGTACGTCGAGGAGAAGCACGGCGTGCGGCCCGAGCAGTACGCCGACTACGCGGCGGTGCGCGGCGACTCGTCGGACAACCTGCCGAACACCCCCGGCGTGGGCCCGAAGACGATCATCAAGCTGCTCAACCAGTTCGGCGGGCTCAACGAGCTGGTCGACCGCATCGACGAGGTGCCGGGCAAGGTCGGCGAGGCGCTGCGCGGCAACCTGGCGAACATCATCATGAACCGCCAGCTCACGGAGCTCATCAAGGACGTCGAGCTGCCGTACACGATCGACGGTCTCGAAGCGCAGCAGTGGGACCGCGACGCGGTGCACGCTCTGTTCGACGAGCTGGAGTTCCGCGTCCTGCGCGACCGTCTCTTCCAGACGCTGTCGACCGCGGAGCCCGAGGCCGAGGAGGGCTTCGAGGTCTCTGGAGGCGCGATCCCCGAGGGCACGCTCGCGAAGTGGCTCGACCAGAACGCGCGCAAGACGCGGGTCGGCGTCGCGCTGCGCATCACCACCGAGTTGGAGGGCGTCGCGCTATGCACGTCCACCGGTGAGGGCGGGTACGTCGACGTCACGCAGCTGAACGAGGCCGACGAGCAGGCGCTCGCCGCATGGCTGTCCGACGAGTCCGTGGCCAAAGCGGGCCACGACCTGAAGCTGCCGTTGCGCCGCGTGCGCGCCCGCGGCTGGAAGCTGCGCGGCCTGACGTCGGACACGGCGCTGGCCGCCTACCTGGTGCGTCCCGGCCAGCGTTCGTTCGCGCTCGACGACCTGGCGCTGCGCTACCTCAAGCGCGAGCTGCGGGCCGAGGAGTCCGGCGACGGCCAGCTGTCGCTGCTCGCCGACGAGTCCGAGGAGGCGCAGAAGCTCGCCACCAGCACGATCCTGCGCGCGCGTGCCGTCGCCGAGCTCGCAGACAGGCTCGACGAGGAGCTCGCGACCATCCGCGGCGACTCGTTGCTCGCGAACCTCGAACTGCCGCTGATGAACGTGCTCGACGAGGTCGAGGCCGTCGGCATCGCGATCGACGTCGAACACCTCTCCGAGCTGGAGGCGCACTTCGCGGCCGGTGTGAAGCAGGCGGCGCAGGACGCGTACTCGGTGATCGGCAAGGAGATCAACCTCGGCAGCCCGAAGCAGCTGCAGACGGTCCTCTTCGAAGAGCTCAACATGCCGAAGACGAAGAAGACCAAGACCGGCTACACCACGGACGCCGACGCGCTGCAGAACCTGTTCGAGCAGACCGAGCACCCGTTCCTGCAGCACCTGCTGTCGCACCGCGACGTCACGCGCCTGAAGTCCACTGTGGACGGCCTGCTGAAGTCGGTGGCCGACGACGGCCGCATCCACACGACGTTCCACCAGACGATCGCCGCCACGGGCCGTCTGTCCTCGACGGACCCGAACCTGCAGAACATCCCGATCCGCACGGACGAGGGCAGGCGCATCCGCCAGGCGTTCGTCGTCGGCGAGGGCTACGCGGAGCTGATGACCGCGGACTACAGCCAGATCGAGATGCGGATCATGGCGACGCTGTCCGGCGACGAGAGCCTCATCGCGGCGTTCAACTCCGGCGAGGACCTGCACACCTACGTGGCGTCGCAGGCGTTCTCGATCCCCACCACCGAGGTGACGGGCGAGATGCGCCGCCGCATCAAGGCGATGTCGTACGGCCTCGCGTACGGCCTGTCGGTGTTCGGTCTGTCGCAGCAGCTGCGCATCCCGACTGAAGAGGCGCGCGAGCAGATGGAGGCGTACTTCTCCCGCTTCGGCGGCGTGCGCGACTACCTCAACGAGATCGTCGAGAAGGCCCGCAAGGACGGCTACACCGAGACGGTGCTCGGCCGCCGCCGCTACCTGCCGGACCTGACGTCGGACAACCGCCAGCGCCGCGAGATGGCCGAGCGCATGGCCCTCAACGCGCCGATCCAGGGCAGCGCCGCCGACATCATCAAGGTGGCCATGCTGGGCGTCTACCGCGCGCTGGAGTCGTCCGGCCTGCGCTCGCGGATGCTGCTGCAGGTCCACGACGAACTGGTGCTGGAGGTCGCCGACGGCGAGCGCGAGGCCGTCGAAGCCCTTGTGCGCGACCAGATGGGCAACGCCTACCAGCTCCAGGTGCCGCTGGAGGTCTCGGTCGGCGTGGGCCGCTCCTGGGACGACGCCGCCCACTAGTGAGAGCAACCGCAGCCCCGGCCGAGCCCAGGCTCCGCCGGGGCTGTGTGCTGTCCGGGGAGGGTGAGCGGGCAGGGGTGATCGGGGGGCGGTGAGTGGGGAGGGCGAGAAAGGCGAGGCTGAGCGGGGAGAGGCTGAGCGGGAGCAGGCTGAGTGAGGCGAGCGGCGTGGCGGTGGCGCCCGCAGCGCGTGTGGCGTTGAGGTCGGGAGCCGCATGGCAGCCGGGCCGACGGTGCAGCGGCTAGAGAGCACGCGAAAGCGTCGCGTGAAAGCCCAGAATCATTTCCCCCATTGGAACTTATAGCGCGCCAGGGGGCTTGCCGCAAGACCCGGTGCCGCCCTCACAATTCGTGGCCTCACCAGGGAATCGAGGGGTTTCACGATGCGATTTCTGCTGTCCACCATCGGGTCGCGAGGCGAGGCGCAACCGGTCACCGCGCTGGCCGTGCGCTTGAAAGAGCTCGGCAACGAGGTCGAAGTCGTCGCGCCGCCGGACTTCGAGGGACTCGTCACCGGCAATGGCCTCGTCTTCACGCCGGTCGGCCCGAACCTGCGCGATGCCAAGGCCGTCAAACCCACGCCCGACGAGCTGCGGAAGCTGGCAGAGGAGTCGGTCAGGGAACAGTTCCGCGTCGTCACGAAGGCGGCCGAGCAGGCCGACGTCCTGGTGGCGGGCGGAGCGTTGCAGCACGCGACCAGGTCCGTCGCGGAAAGCATTGGTGCGCATTACGTCTACGCGAGTTTCTGCGCGAACACGTTGCCGTCGCCGCACCATGCGCCACCCGCGATGCTCGGAAGCGTTCCGATGAACGGCACGCCTGAGGAAAACCTCGCGCAGTGGGAACGGCAACGGCACTACTTCACGAGTTCACGTGACGCCCTCAACGCCGAACGCGCCAAGCTCGGCCTCGCTCCGATCGACGACGTGCGCGACCACATCTTCGGCGACGCGCCGTGGCTCGCCGCGGACCCGGTGCTCGGTTCGTGGCCCGGTCCCGGCGACCTCGTTCAGACCGGCGCCTGGCTGCTCGACGACCAACGGCCGCTCGGCCCGGAGTTGGAGGCGTTCCTGGACGACGGCGAACCACCGGTCTACGTCGGTCTGGGCAGCATGCGCGGTGTGGCGAACACGGCAGCCGACGTGATCGGCGCGGCCCGTGAACTGGGCAAGCGTGTTGTCCTGCAACGAGGTTGGGCGGGTCTGGAACTCGCTGACGACGGCGGCGACTGCATCGCGGTCGGCGAGGTGAACCAGCAGGCGTTGTTCCGCAGGACGGCCGCGATCGTGCACCACGGGGGCGCCGGCACCACCACGACGGCCGCGGCGGCTGCGAGGCCGCAGGTCGTGCTGCCGCACATGTACGACCAGTACTACTGGGGCAGTCAGGTCGAACGGCTGAACATCGGCCGCTCGGCGACAACGGCCACGGCCGACGTCCTCGCCGAGGCACTCGGGCTCACTGAGCAGGCTGCCGAGGTCGCCACCCAGGTGCGCACGGACGGTGCGCTCGTCGCGGCAGAACGGCTGATGGCGTTGTGATTCGCCTGATGCGGGCAGTGGTCGCGTGGTAAGCCAACGGCATGAAGATCCTCGCCGTCGTGCTGCTGCTCCTCGCCGCCACCGCCTGCACGGCCACCGAGCCGGGAACCCCGGCGAGGGAGGAGTGGCTCGCGGGCAAGCTGACGTTCCGCGCGGTCGCGAACCAGGCGCCGACGTCCAAGCCGTCCTCCGGCTATCCGGTGCCGCAGCAGAAGAGCGACGATCCGGCGGTCCAGACGGCGCGCGCGAGCCGGCAGAGCACGGACGCCGCCATCCGCGAGCAGGCGCTCGGGTCCCTCGACTGCACGGCACCGGACCCGCTCGTCGGCAACGACGACCCGGCCGCACCGCTCGTGACCTGCGACGCCGGCGAGTACAGGTACGACCTCGGGCCGGTCTTCCTCGACGGTGACAGGGTCGCCGCGGCCACGGCCAGCTTCGACCAGAACGGCGGTGGCCACGTCGTGACCGTCGAGTTCGACGGTGAGGGCGCCCGGACGTGGAGTGACTTCACGACCGCCAACGTGGACAAGCAGGTCGCGATCCTGATCAACGGACGGGTGCTCAGCGCGCCCACCATCCAGTCGCCGATCACCGGTGGCTCGGCGCAGATCTCCGGAAAGTTCACCAGGGACGAGGCGGACCAGCTCGCGCGGCAACTGGTCGGGCGATGATCCAGGAGTAGGACGAGCGCAGGGTGCGCAGAACGCCGTGCGGCGCCGCGCCTCGCCGGGGCTTGCCGAGCACCTGGTGGAGGCGGGGTTCAGCGAGGACGAACCCACGTACGTCATGGTCGTTGAGCGCGACCGTGCGTTGTCGACGTTCGAGTTGCCGGAGAACATGCGTTGGCCCGCAGACGAGGAAGAGGCGGACGAGATCCGGCTCGCGACGCCTGCCCTGCAACGGTTCTGGGAGGACGAGGGCGGGAACGTCACCTGGTGTGTCCGGGAACCGGACGGCGTCTTCTGGTGGCATGAGGCGATCGGCGACAAGTTCATCGAGTTCGGCATGACGGACGCACACCGCGAGTTCGGGCCGTTGCCGCCGATCATGGCGCCGAACCGAACGCGTGCCCGGCTCCACCTGCTCGTCGAGGGAGTCGGCGACGGCGACTTCGCCGTCAACTCGCCGTACGACCTGAGGTTCGGCACAGTCGGCGACCACCACGAGGACTCGCTGTGCGTCTGGGGCGACGAACTCCTGGCCGAGGTGAGCGACGAACCGGACGCGGCTGCGCACCAACGGCGAGAAGAACTGAACCAGGCCAACTGAGACGACGTGTGATGGGTGTCCGCAGTGAGGGGTGACCCGCATGTCGTACCAGGTTGGGCTCGATCTCGGATCCGCAGGCACCACGGTCGCCACCGCCGGTGGCGTCACGACCAGCGGCCGGCGTCACGAGGCGGCGGCCAGGGAGATCGTGCACGTTCTCGACGACCTCACGCTCCGGCACGGGGAGCCGCCGAGTCGTGTCGCCATGACGCATCCGCTGTGCTGGCCGCACGAACACCTTGAGCAGCTGCGTCAGGACCTCATCAACGCGGGGCGTGCGGATGTGTTGTTCGTGCCCGCGCCGCATGCTGCTGCCATCGCGTTCGACGCTGACGCGCAGATGCCCGAGCACGGCACGGTGGCGGTCTTCGACTTCGGGGCCACCGGGTGTGACGTCACGGTGTTGCGCAAGCAGGGTGTGTTGTTGCTGGCAGGGCAGCCCGAACGCGTTGAGGTCGGCGGGTTCGACCTGGACGAGCTGGTGGCGGAGCACGTGATCGCGAAGATCGGCACGCACAGTCGTGAGCTCGTGCGGAGCTGCGTCGAGGCGAAGGAGTTGCTGGGCAGCTATCCGGAGGTGCGGATTCCTTATGTCGCAACGAGTGGTGAGGTGCGTGAGGTTCGGCTGAGCCGGTTGGAGTTCGAGGCGATCATCCGGCCGACGGTCGAGTCGGTGGTCGACGCGCTCGAACGCGTGGCCGGCGGGGCTGGGTTGTGCCTGCCCGACGTCATCCTGCTCGTGGGCGGGTCGTCGCGGATTCCGCTGGTGGTGCGGGAGATCTCGGAACGGCTGCACATCCCGGTGATGAGAGCGCCGGACGGTGCTGCCGCCACGGGCGCGTACCTCGAAGCCAGGCAGCTCGAACCCGAGCCCGCGGAGGAGCCGACGATCGAGGTGCCGAGGCCGCGGGAGGACGAGCCCGAGCGGCGGATTCCGACCACGCCGTTCATCGCGGCCGGGTTGCTCGTGCTCGTTCTCGGAGGAGGGTGGTTCGCGCACGACGCGATGAGCCAGCCTCGGACGGAGAACACGAGTGTGCGGCTCGAACCGGCGGGGACGGCCGAGTTGCCGCGGATCAGCGAGCCAGGGCGCTGATCTCCCGCACGGTCCGGTCGATCTCCTCCGGGGTGTTGAGGATCGACGTGCCGACCCGCGCGTACGGGATGCGGTACGACGCCGTGGTGATCTGGATGTTCTTCTGCCGCAACAGTTCCACGAGCTCGGGGCCGGTGTGGCCGGCGACGTCGAAGCACACCATGCCCGCGGACGTCGCCGGGGCGCGTGGCGTGTGCACGACGACGCCGGGGATCTCGGCGAGGCCGTCGGCGAACCGCCCGGACAGCTCGGCGATGCGGGACGCCACGCGGTCGCGGCCGAGGCGTTGGTGGAACCGCACCGCCGCCTGCACCGCGTAGTACTGCTCGAACGCGTGGAAGCCGCCTGGGCCGAGCAACGCCGACGAACTCCGGTCGCTCAGGCTCGGCAGCAGCGGCACGATCTGGTCGCTCACCTCGGGGTTCACCCAGACCATGCCGGTGCCGCGCGGCCCGAACAGCCATTTGTGCGTGCCGGCCACGAACACGTCCGCGCCCATGCGCGCCGCGTCGTCGTCGACTGCCGCCAGGCCGTGCACGCCGTCTACGACGAGGAGACAGCGGTCTTCCTGTGTGCGGCCACGGTTCGCCTCGGCGACGACGGACGCGCACGCGCGCACGGGCATCCTCAGGCCCGTGCTCGACTGCACCCACGTGATGCCCACGGCGCGCGTCTGCGGCGTGATCGAGTTGCGCAGCCGTGTCGCGATCTCGTCCTCGGTGGCCTTCGCCGGGTTCTCGAAGAGCGTGCCGATCCTGACCGTCGCGCCGACCCGGCTGGCGGCCAGTCTCGCCGCCTGCTGGTGCCATGCGTGGTCCTGGTCGCTGAGCAGCAGTTCCTGACCGGCGCGCAGCTTCAGGCCGCCGTAGACGATCGACAGTCCGATGGTCGTGTTGGGCACGAACGCGATGTCGTCCGCAGTGCCGCCGACGTACTGTCCGAGCGCGACGGCCACCTCCTGCGCCTGCTTGGGCATCAGGTCGTGCGAGTTCGAGTCCAGCCTGCGCTTGAACTCCTCAACGGCGTCCCGCACCTCCCGCGGGTTCGACGCGAGGTAGAAGAGGCCCAGGTTGGTCAGGGCCGGATCCAGCCGGAACTCGCGCCGCACGGCGCCCCAGTCCACCCCCTGCGCGGCCGACGACGCTGTCGGCGCGACGGCGAGCAGTCCTGCCCCCACGAGGAAGTCACGACGGTCCATGCCGTCCATTGGACAGCTTCTCCGGCGCGAACGGCAGCCCGGTGTTCACCGCCTTGGCGCCCACGGTGCACAGCTCGCCGAGCATGCTCACGCCGATGGACAACTGCGTCGGCGCGTGGTGGTCGAACAAGAACATGAAGCCGAAGCTCACGCCGATCGACACGACCCAGACGACCAGCGTCCACGGCGTGTACCGCTGCCACAGGTGGCCGTCGCGCTCGAACAGCCTGATCGTCGTGCCCCGGAACGCGCCGAACGCGAACCCGGCGGCGAGCGGCAGCAGGTACGCGACGTGGAACTCGTCCATCGCGCGGATCCCGAAGAACAGCAGGAACGCGGGCGGCGCCAGCAGGTCCCGGGCGTTGAGCGGTTCCCCCATGAACCGGCGCACGAGCACGTACAGCACACCGGCCGCTATCAGCGCATATGTCATCGCATCCCCCTAAGTAGCATGACCCTGCTACTTAAACTAGCAGGGTCATGCTACAAAAGGGAGGTGTCACCGAGAGTCGTCGATCCCGTCGCCCGCCGCCAAGAAGTCGCCGAGGCGGTGTTCCGCGTGGTCGTGCGCGACGGCGTCGAACAGGCCTCGCTGCGCAACGTGGCGGTGGAGGCGGGCCTCGCGATCGGTTCGATCCGCCACTACTTCGACAGTCACGACGACATGATCATCTTTGCCGTCGAAGCCCTCATCCACTCGATCGACCAGCGCGTTTTCGCCCACGTGCAGGCGCTGACGGACCGCAGCGACCCCCGTCGACCTGCCGAACGCGTGCTGTCGGAGACGCTCCCGCTCGACGACCGC
Source organism: Lentzea sp. NPDC058436 (assembly GCF_042721515.1). Classification (NCBI taxonomy): domain Bacteria; kingdom Bacillati; phylum Actinomycetota; class Actinomycetes; order Pseudonocardiales; family Pseudonocardiaceae; genus Lentzea; species Lentzea sp. NPDC058436. The sequence continues at coordinate 20,157 of NZ_JBHXLF010000021.1, read as the reverse complement.
AGGCGTGACGAGGCGGTGCTGTGGCTCGCGTTCGTCACCGCCGCCCGCACCCGCCCGTCGCTCCTGCCGCATGCCGAACGCCTCTACGACGGCCTGCGCAAGCTCTGCCACCGCGCGCTGACCGTGATGAGCGAGGCCGGGACCGTCGCGACCGGGCTCGACCTCGTCCTGGAGTCCGAACGGCTGGCGTCGCTGCTCGACGGCCTCACCGTCGGCGGCGTGCTGCACCCGGACCGGATGACGCCGGACCTCATGGTGTCCGTGCTGCGCCGGCACCTCGACTCCCTGCGGTAGATCAGGCATCCTCGTAGACGCATTGGCTGGGGGACGGGGGTGTGAGCGTGCGCGCGCTCGTGCTGGGGCCGATCGAGGTCCGGGCCGGCGACAGGCAGGTGGGCCTCGGTGGCCCGAAGCCGAGGACCTTGCTGGCGGCTTTGTTGTTGCAACCGCGTCAGGTCGTGCCGGTGGAACGACTGATCGACCTGATCTGGGGAGAGTCGCCGCCGCAGACCGCGGGCGCGCTGGTGCACACCTACGTGTCGTCGCTGCGCCGGGCCGTCGGCACGGCGCTGGTCACCAGGGCGCCGGGGTACCTCCTCGACCTGGACAGCGACGTCGAGCAGTTCCACGAGCACCTGACGACGGCGCGGCAGGCGGAACGGGCCGGCGACCACGCCACCGCGACCACCCACTACCAGCACGGACTCGCGTTGTGGCGAGGCCCGGCGTTGCACGGCGTCGACGCGCCGTTCGCCCGCGGGCACGCGCTCGCGCTGGAGGAGTCCCGGCTGAGCGCGGAGGAGGGGCTCGGCCGGTGCGAGCTCGCGCAGGACCGGGTCGAGGACGCGATCGCACGGCTGTCCGCGCTGGTCAACGCCCATCCGGCGCGCGAGGAGACCCGTGAGCTGCTCATGCGGGCCTTCCACCGCGCCGGACGTCAGGCGGACGCGCTGCAGGCCTACCGCGACGCGCGCGAGCACCTGCTCGACGAGCTCGGCATCGAACCGGGCGAGAAGCTCCGCGACCTGCACTCCCGGATCCTCAACGGCACGCTGGAGACCTTGCCCCCGAAGCTGACGGTGGCGGCGGCCCCGTCCGCCGTCACCACGCACCAGGTCGTCCCGCACCACCTGCCGCCCGACATCAGCGACTTCATCGGCCGCCAGGAGGCGTTGAAGCAGGTCCTCGGCCTCACCGAGGGCCGGGAGACCGGCACCGCGACGCCGACGGCGGTGGTGTCCGGGTTCGGCGGCGCCGGCAAGTCCGCGCTGGCCGTGCACGCCGCGCACCTGCTGCGGAAGTCCTACCCGGACGGCCAGCTGTTCGCCGACCTGCGCGGCGGCGGTCGCAACCTCGAACCGCAGGAGGTCCTCGGCCGGTTCCTCGGGCTGCTCGGCATCCCCGGCCAGGACCAGCCGACGGCGCCGGACGAACGCGTCGAGCTGTACCGGCGCACGGTCGCCGACCGGCGGCTGGTGATCGTGCTCGACAACGCTCGCGGCGAGGCACAGGTCAGGCCGCTGCTGCCGGGCAACCCGAACTGCTTCGTGATCATCACCAGCCGTCGCAGGCTGACCGGGCTCGAAGGTGCCGAGCCGATCGAGCTGGGGTTCCTCAGCGACGAGATCAGCCTGGAGATGCTCGGGCGGATCGTCGGCCCCGAGCGCCTCGACGCCGAACCCGAGGCCGCGCACCGGATCGCGCGGCTGTGCGGTGGCGTGCCGCTGGCGTTGCGGGCGGCGGGCGCGAAACTGCTGGCGCGGCCGCACTGGCCGTTGAAGACGCTCGCCAAGCGGCTGTCCGACGAACGGCGCAGGCTCGACGAGCTGGAGATGGGCGACCTCGCGATCCGGTCGTCGCTCAAGCTGACCTACGACGAGCTGGACCCGTTGCACCGCAGGACCTTTCACCTGTTGTCGGTGCTCGACCTGCCGGACTTCGGCGCGTGGGTCGCGGCGCCGTTGCTGGACATCCCGCCGTACGACGCGGAAGACGTCGTGGAGCACCTCGTCGACCTGCGGCTGGTGGACGTCGCCGGCGTCGACCAGATCGGCAGGGTGCGCTACCGGTTCCACGACCTCGTGCAGCTCTTCGGCGCCGAGCAGGCGGCAGGCGAACCCGCGACGGAGGCCGTCACGCGCCTGCTGGAGACGTGGCTCGCGCTGGTCGAGGCCGGTGTCAGGAAGCTGCCGCGGGTGACGCTGGGGCTGCGGCCGCGCCTGCACACCGAGATCGAGGTGGACCCGCGGCTGGCGGAGGACGTCGAGGAGGACCCGACCGGCTGGCTGCACTCCGAGACAGACGCGGTCGTGCGCGCCGTCGAACGGGCGCACGACCTCGGTGTCGACGAGCTGACCACCACCGTGATCACGTCGCTGCTGTCGTCGCCCTTCGCGGCGCGCAACGAGTTCGGCAACTGGCAGCGCACGCACCTCGTGGCGTTGCGGTCGGTGCGCGAACGCGGCAACAAGAGGGCAGAGGCCGTGCTGCTCGCCGGGCTCGGGCAGTTGCGCTACGAGCAGGACGACTTCACGGCGGCGCTCGCGCACTTCGAGCAGGCCGCGGAGATCGCGGCAGGCATCAACGAACCGGAGACGCTCGCCGTCGCCTACGTCGGCATGGGCACGGTCCGGCGCGACCTCGCCGAGTTCGGCCAGGCGCGCGAGCTGCTCGACAGGGCGATCGCGTTGGGGGACAACGGTGTCGTCGCGGCCGCGAGCTACGGCGTGGGCGCGATCCACCGCGACCACGGCGACCTGGCCGAGGCCACGCAGGCGTTCGAGCGCTGTGTGGAGCTGTACCGCGAACAGGAGGACAGGCGCGGCGAGGCGTTGGCGTTGCGGGCGTTGAGCCTGTGCCACCGGGCGGCGGGAACGTACGCGGAGGCGGTGGAGCTGAGCCGCGAGGCCGAGCGGATCCTGCGTGAGGTGGGCGACGAACTCGGTGCCACGTATGCGGTTCAGTCACTGGCGAAGGCGTCGCTGCGGACGGGTGAGCTGGAGAGCGTGGACGACCTGCTGGCCGAGTGCCTGGAGGTCTGCACGCGCCAGCGCGACAGGTTCGGCGTCGCGTTGATGACCAGGACGCTCGGTGAGCTGGCGCTGGCCCAGGGGCGCGACGGCGAGGCGGCCGGCGTCCTCGCGGACGCGCTGGACCAGTGGACCGCGCTGGGGCTGCCGATCTGGCAGGCGCGCACGATGCGCGACCTCGCGGCGGCGACCGCGGACGACGGGATGTGGTCGCGGGCCAAGGAGTTGTTCGCGTCGCTGGGTGCCAGGGAGGCGCGGGAGCTGGACGGGTTGAGCGCCACCGAATGGCGCTCAACCCTCGCGACCGGCTAGGACAGGCGCGGGGCGTCCACGGCCCAGTACCAGTTGTTGCCGGCGTCGAAGAGGCGCCACGAGACGCGTGCCGTGCGGGCGCCCGAGGGGACCGTCACGGTCAGCGAGACCTGCTGGGCGAGACCGTCGGCGTTGTGGGCGCGGACGACCTGCGCCGGGCCGCCGTCGAACGACACGCTGACCGTGCCGCGCTGCGAGCCCTCCTGCAGGTAGTGCGAGACGTAGTCGAGACGGGCGCTCGACCTGCCCGACACGTCGTAGGTGGGCGAGGTCAGCGTCGAGTCGAACTTGCCGCGCGACGACGGCGAACCCTTGTCGTCCCACTCGTCCGGGTCGGCGACGGCGAAGACGCCACGTGCGCGCACGTTCGCCTCACGGGACTGAGAAGGCGCCGTACGGGTCCAGAAATCGTCGTTGGTGAACGACCAGCCCTGCCACTCCGCGACACCCTGCGGCATCGACGACGCCGTGGTCACCGTCCAGCCCGCCGGACCCTGGCGCGTCCAGCCCAGAACACTCGCGGGCACACCGGTCTCGTCCTGGCGAGGGTTCAGCGTCACCGAGTCGAACGGGTCGGTGGGCGCGGTGCCGATCGCGTAGCCGTCGAGCGACGCGGAGACGTTCAGGTGCTTCAACGCGGACGCGGCCACGTCGACCAGCTTCGGCGCCACGGCCGGGCGCGCCGCACCCGTGGAGATCACGAACGTCATCCGCTCCTCGGGCGAGTCACCGCCGTGGCCGCCCGCCGCCGTGTGGCCGTGATCGGTGGTGATCATGATCAGCCAGTCCTCGGACGCGTACGACGGCCGGGACTCGATCGCGCGCACCAACCGGCCGATCTGCGCGTCGTTCGTGCGCATCGCCGCGGCGTACTGCGAGGAGTCGGCGCCGTGGTCGTGGCCCGCGATGTCGATCTGGCCGAGGTAGACGAACGACGCGTCGGCGGCGTTGCTCCTCAGGTGCTGCTCGGCGTCGACGGTGATCTTCTCGTCCGACCCGGTGTAGCCCGCCGCGTCGCCGTCGAGGACGTACTTGCGGTCCTGGCCGGTGCGCAGGACCTGGTCGCTGATCGGCTTCCAGTCGACCGCCGCGTACGTCGACAGGGCCGGGTTCGCGGTGTTCGCGCGCTCCAGCCAGCTCGGGTACGACGTGAGGGCGTTGCCGGAGAAGGAGTTGTCCTTGACCTTGTGCCGGTCCGGCCAGACGCCCGTGAGGATCGTCGACCAGCCGGGGCCGCTGGACGTCTGGGCCATGCCGGAGCCGTACAACGCGCTACGGGCGCCGTAGCCCCGGCCCAGCAGCGCCCTGACGTTGGGGTTGTCGCCGGCGACCAGCTTGTCGTAGCGAGCGCCGTCGAGCCCGATCACGAGCACCTTGGGCGTCTTCGCCGGTGCCGCGACCGCGGCCGGGGTCACCAGCAGCAGGGGCAGCAGTAACGCAAGAGCAGCTCTTGTCATGACAGGCAGGCTTGCGGTCTGCAACCGTCTTCAGCAAGAGAATGAGGCTTTAGTTCACCTGCGCTTCGGCAGTTGTCAGTACAAGTTCACTGCCTGGCCGTCACCTGCACGTCGCGCGCGGTCAGCTCGGCGGCGCACTCGGTGCACTCGACCTTCGCCCGCACACCGCCGCCGCAGTCGCGGTGGTGCAGGTGGAACGACTCCTCTTCTTCGGGGGCCATCCACCTCTCGCCCCACGTGCGCAACGCCATCAGCACGGGGTAGAGGTCGCGGCCTTTCTCCGTGAGGCGGTACTCGTGCCGTGTGCGGCCGTCCTCGTGATAGGGCACGCGCTTGAGGACGTTCTCCTGCAACAGCACGTTCAGCCGGTCGGTCAGGACGCTTCGCGAGATGTCCATCGTGGCCTGGAAGTCTTCGAAGCGGCGCGTGCCCAGGAAGATCTGGCGGAGCAGCAGCAGCGTCCAGCGCTCGCCCAGCAGGGCCGCGGGGCGGCTCAGCGTGCACGGCATGCTCGCGAAGTTCGAGTACGGCATGAACCCAGGATATCCCTTGCGTTCGATTTTCGAACTCAGCTACAGTTCGGATTCCGAACTCAGGGAGTCGATCCTCATGCGCGTCACCGAGCTCGACCGCGACACCGCCGGAGAAGCTGTCGACGCGGTGTTCGAAGGACTGTCCGCGCGAAGTCGCTACCTGCGCTTCCACTCGCCGACGCCACGGCTGACCGCGTCCGCGCGCCGCGTGCTCGTCGACGTGGACGGCGAACGTCACGGGGCCGTGTGCGCCCGTGTCGGCGGCGACCCGATCGGCATCGCGCGGGTGATCAAGACCGGTGAGTGCGACGCGGAGATCGCGGTCGCCGTGGTGGACCTGTGGCAACGGCGCGGTGTGGGCCGCCTGCTGCTGGAGGAGCTGACGTCGGTCGCGGCCAGGATGGGTGTCGCGGTGCTGCACGGCGACGTCCTGCCCGACAACCACGCGATGCTCGCGCTGGTGCGCAAGGTGCTGCCCGGCGTGCGTCTCACCAGGGACGCCGACACGGTCCAGTTGAGCTACCCGCTGGCCTGGGTGACCGCCGAGATCACCGACGCGGACCTTATAGAGAGCTTGCAGGAGATTTAGAGATCAAGCCCCGACGATGACCGCGTGACCACCGCTCGTGCTCCCGGCCGCCCGATTCTCCGCTCCGAGATCGTGGAGCGCGCGTGTTCGTGGCTGCGGGACGCGGTTCCGCACAGCAGGACGAGGTTCCACCAGAACGAGCACGGCATCTACCGCGCCGACTGCTCGGGGTTCGTGTCGATGGCGTGGGGACTGCCCGGCAGGCCTGAGGACCGGCACGGCGGCTACGACACCCACAGCCTGTCGGTGGTGAGCGACCTGATCCCCGCCGAGCAACTGCGGGCGGGCGACGTGGTCATCCGCACCGACGGCGCCCGGCACGTCGTGATCTTCGCCGCGTGGGCCGAGGAGCCGGGGCGGTACTGGGCCTACGAGCAGGCCGGTGGGCAGCACACCCGGTTGCGCGCCATCACCTATCCCCATGAGGTCGGGCCTGAGCTGTACGTGCCGCGGCGGTACCTGAGCGTGTCGGAGTAACTCGATCGGCCATTGCGCCGATGAACGGACGACGACGCACGCCGGAAGGTCAGGTCCATCTGTGAGCAACCGCCCGTTCAAGATCCACCCGAACCTGTCCGGTTCCGGACAGGACCAGACGTTCGACCGGACCGGAACTTCACATCGCCTTGCTACCGTGACCGGCATGAAACGGTGGGGGATGTTGGCGGTGGCAGCGGCGGCCATCACGTTCGGCTCGACGCTGGCCATGCCCGACGTGGCGGTCGCGGCTGAGGGTGGCGTCTTCTGCGGTTCGTACGAGGCCAACTCCAAGGTCACGCGCAGCGAGGTCCTGGCGCGCTCGCGCACCTGGCTCGCCGCCCGCGTGCCGTACAGCCAGAGCGACTGCTTCGGCAACAGGTACGGCGCCTACCGCACCGACTGCTCCGGCTTCGTCTCCATGGCGTGGGGCCTGCGCATCTCCTACACGACGCACATCCTCGAGCAGGTCGCGCACCGCATCGACCGGGAGGACCTGCGCCCCGGCGACGCGCTCAACGACCGCGAGAACCACGTCGCGCTGTTCATCGGCTGGGCGGACGCGGCCAAGACGCGGCCGATCGTGCGCGAGCAGGCGGGCCCGGACGGCAGCAGGCCCGTGCAGCGCGTGTGGAGCGCCGCGACGGCCAGCAGGTACGTCCCGTTGCGCTACAACAACATCCTCGAAGCCGGCAGCGGTGACACCGGCAGCGACACCCCGGTGACGGACAAGCTCGTCGTCAACGCGGGCCCGCAGATCTCGAACACCGGCCAGCAGCAGCTCGAGATCTTCGCGCGCGGCGTCGACGGCACGGTCATCACGAACTTCCACAAGACGAGCCGATGGGCGGGCTGGCAGCAGCTCGGTCCCGAGGTCTTCGCCGGCGAGCCGGTCGCGCTGATGAACCCGCAGACCAAGATCGTCGAAGTGTTCGTGCGCGGTGTCGACGGCAAGATCTACCACCGCGTCGACGGCCAGTGGCTCGCGCTGGGCGACACGGCCGTCGCGGGCGAGCCGACGCTCTTCTGGAACGACAGCACCAAGGCCGTCGAGGTCCTGGCCCGCGGCGCGGACGGCACGCTGCTCCGCTTCACGGACAAGTGGGCGCCGGTCGGCGACCGCAAGATCGAGGGCGACCCGGCCGTCGCCGACAAGGACGTCTACGCGCGTTCCGCCGACGGCAAGCTGATCAAGTGGGACGGCACGAACTGGGCCGACCAGGGCGACAAGAAGATCGTCAGCGACCCGAGCGTCGCCGTCGACCAGGTCTTCGTGCGCACCGAGTCCGGCAGTGTCGAGCAGTACGCGGCCGGCGTGTGGACGACGCTGGGCGGCAAGGGCACTGGCACCCCGTCGGCGGTGTTCAACTCGACGACCGGTTCCATCGACGTCGTGCAGCTCGGTGAGGGCGGCTTCGCCGAGCACTCCCGCGCCACCGACAAGGGCTGGACCCCGTGGGCGAAGCTCGGCACCACCAAGGTCGCCGAGGCGCCGACCGCGATGTACCACGCGCAGACGAAGACCGTCGAGGTCTTCGCCCGCACGGACGACGGCAAGCAGATCCGCCGCTTCTACAAGGAGAAGGCGGGCTGGAGCCAGTGGGCCGTGCTGGGAGACAAGACGGTCAGCTGACCTGACGACGCCGAAAGGGCCGCGATCCGGATTCCGGGTCGCGGCCCTTCTCGTTCGACCGGCACCTTGACTAGCGTGGAGGAAAAGGTTTTCAGAGGAGGTCCGGGGATGACGCGCAGGCGGTACGCGGTGGTCGGCACGGGCTCGCGGGCGCAACGGCACGTCCACGCCATCGCGGTCGAACACGCGGACACCTGCGAGCTCGTCGCGTTCTGCGACGTGAACCGCACGCGCATGAACGTCCACAACGACCGGCTGTCCGAGCCGGTCCCCACCTACGACGCCGCCAACTTCCTGAAGATGCTGGCCGAGCAACGGGTCGACGTCGTCGTGGTCACCACGGTCGACCGTCACCACGACACGTACACAGTGGAGGCGCTCGACGCAGGGTGCGACGTCGTGACGGAGAAGCCGATGACGACGGACGTCCCGTCGGCCCGCAAGATCCTCGACGCCGTGGACCGCAACGACGGCACCGTCACGGTCACCTTCAACTACCGCTACAACCCCATCCACGAGAAGGTGCGCGCGCTCCTCGCCGACGGTGCGGTGGGCGAGATCGGGTCCGTGCACTTCGAGTGGTTGCTGGACACGCGGCACGGCGCCGACTACTTCCGCCGCTGGCACCGCGACAAGGCCAACTCCGGTGGCCTCATGGTGCACAAGGCGACCCACCACTTCGACCTCCTCAACTGGTGGGTCGGTTCGGTGCCGGAGACCGTGTACGCGCACGGCCGGTTGTTCTTCTACGGCGACGAGAACGGCAAGCGTCACGGCTACGCGCACGACGAACGGTTCGACATCAAGCTGGAGCAGAACGACTGGCTCAAGAAGCTCTACGTCGACGCACGGCACGAGGACGGCTATCGGCGCGACCAGAACCCGTTCGAACCCGGTGTGTCCATTGAGGACGACATGTCCGTCCTCGTGCGCTATGCCAGCGGCGCGAACCTCACGTACCACCTCACGGCCTACTCGCCGTGGGAGGGCTACCGCCTGATGGTCAACGGCAGCAAGGGACGCCTCGAACTGGAGGTCGTCGAGAACTCGTGGGTGTCGGGCCAGGACCCGTCGGTGCACGGCGCCGACGCCAATCCGGAGCAGGGCTGGGCGAAGCTGTCCGTGCAGCGGCTGTTCGAGGAACGCGAGGACGTCCCGCTGGAGTACGAGCGGGCAGGGCACGGCGGAGCGGACCGGCGCATGGTCGACGCGCTGTACGGGCCGCCGGGGCAGGAGGACCCGTTGGGACGCAAGGCGACGCACCACGACGGCGCGCTATCGCTGCTGACCGGGTTCGCCGCCAACCTCAGCTTCGAGACCGGGGGACCGGTCCGCGTCGCCGACGTCCTCGACCTTCCTTAGCGGTCGCCGGGGCCTCTCCGCCACTGCCTGTTCGGGTGGCCGCGTTGACGGTTGGTGCCCGGATGCCGTCGCAAACGTGTCTTGCTTGGCGCGGCGCATTGATATTCCAGGCACGGCGGCTGATGCTGGTGGGCGCGGTGGAGTCCGCCCGAGAAGGGTGAGAGCGATGCGTGTTGCGCTGGTCGGTGCACGTGGCCATGGAGCGCGGCACGTGGAGAACCTGGTCCGGCTGGGCCACGACGGGCTCGCCACGTTCGTCGGGGTGGTCGACGTCGCGGACGTCGACGTGCCGGTGCCGTCCTACTCCGACCTGGGGACGCTGGCCGCCGAGCTGCACCCCGAGGTCGTCGTGATCTCCTCGCCGCCCGCGACGCACCACGACCTCGTGCTGGCGGCGTTCGAACAGGGCTGCGACGTGCTGGTCGAGAAGCCGGCTGTGCTGTCGGTGGCCGACTTCGACGAGATCTCCGACGAGGCCGCGAAGCGCGGGCGGGTGTGCCAGGTCGGGTTCCAGACGCAGGGGACGGGCTCGTACCGGCGCCTCTGCTCGTTGATCGGCTCCGGCGCGTTGGGGGACATCAGCGGTATCGGCGCCGCAGGCCGTTGGGTGCGCACGGACTCCTATTACGACCGCGCGGAGTGGGCCGGGAAGCAGGGTGAGGACGGGACGCTCGTGAACCCGTTCGCGCACGCACTGCAGAACGCGCTCCTTCTCGCCGATGTGGAGGAACGAGCCGACATCGCGGTCGAACTGGAGCTGTACCGGTGCCGCGACGCGATCAGTGCGGACGACACGGCCTGTGTGCGGGTCACGGCCGAAGGCGCGCCTCCTGTCGTCGTCGCCACCACCTTGTGTGCCACGACATCGTTGCCACCGGTCGTCCTCGTGCACGGCTCCCTGGGGCAGGCCGTCTGGTGGTACGACGACGACAGGCTCACGGTCAACGACCACCGCATGTCCGTGCCGCCGTCCGTCGACCTGCTGGAGAACCTCTTGCGGCACAGGCAGAACGGCGAGCCGCTGGTCGCGCCGCTGGCCGCCGCGCGGGCGTTCACGACCGTCGCCGAGCAGTGCGGCAAGGCCGACGTGCCACTGCTGCCGGCCCGCCGCGTCGGCGACCGGGTGGTGCTCGACGGCATCGACGAGGTCGTCGTCCGGGCAGCAGAGAAGATCGCCACCTTCGACGAACTCGGCTGCGGATTCGGGCGGTAGTCTCCCCGCGGAGTCCGCCGTGTTCGGGGAGCGTTTGCGTTGGACATCTACATCGACCTGAAGGACGTCCGGGTCACCGGCTACGTCAGCATGGGTCTGATCGCGCTGGTCGCCGTCGAGTCGATCTGGGGCACGATCAACGACTGGCAGGGCGGCTCGTCGTCGTGGAGCTTCCTCGCCATCGTGCTGATTCTGCCCGCGGCCGTGGCGTCCGTGCTGTGGTACCGCGGCGTGACGCACAACGCGGAGGCGATCGCGCTGCACGGCGTGCGGATGATCTCGCAGGTGTGGAAGGCGAGCGACCCGGCGCAGCGCGAGGTGCCGTTCGACCAGCGCGTCGCGAGCCCGTTGATCAAGCCCTGGCAGTACACCTTCCTCGCCATGATCATGTGCGACGTGCTGGAGTCGCTGCTGCTGGACACCCCTGTCTACGTGGTGTTCTCCACGTTGTCGACGCTCTGCGCGATCGGCGCGGCCGGTCTCGCGTGCTTCCTGATCCTGCGGATCTCGCTCATGCAGCAGCGGTTCGCGGTACCTCAGCGCAAACGCGGCTGAGATGGGGTAGACTTCCATGCTGGTTGCGGTTTCGTGTTCGTGTACTTCACGCTCGCCAAACTTCAGTTGCGAGCACTTCTCCTTCTTCACGGTTGGGGCAAGTCAGCTCATGACCAACCACGGAGCGGCCGCACAGTGCGGCTCGCTCTTCAGTAATCAAGGAGAAGCAGTACATGGCTAACGGCACCGTCAAGTGGTTCAACGCTGAAAAGGGCTTCGGCTTCATCGCCCCCGAGGACGGCGGCGCTGACGTCTTCGTCCACTACTCGGCCCTCAACGGCGGCGGCTACCGCAGCCTCGAGGAGAACCAGAAGGTCTCGTTCGACATCACGCAGGGCCAGAAGGGCCCGCAGGCGACGAACGTCACCGCTCTCTGACGTTGTTCTACGACGCAGGGCCTCCGGGACTTCCCGGGGGCCCTGCGCTCGTTTTGCGATCATCCGGTTTTCGCGAGTGCCTCGGCAGCCGGCCTTCACCGCGCGTTCAGCGCTCAGCGGGCCACCTCGCGGCACCGGCCCCGCGCCCCGGTACTACCAGTACAGGGACGCGGGGCCGGCACCACGATGCGGCCGTCTGAACGCCGAACGCGGGGTGAAGACCGGCTGCCGAGGCACTAGCCTGGCCCGATGCCGTTGCTCGGACCAGCTGATCCGCTGCCGCACGTGCCCCGGCGCCTCCTCGTGGCGGGCAACGCCGGATCCGGCAAGTCGACGCTCTGCCGGCGCATCGCCGGGTCGTTGAGCCTTCCCCGAGTCGAGCTGGACAGCCTCTACTGGGGTCCGCGGTGGACTCCGCGGCCGGAGTTCGCCGCCGAGGTCGCCGCGCTGGCGCGGAAGGACCTCTGGGTCACCGAGTTCCAGTACAAGGTGGCGCGGCCCGTGCTGCTGGAGCGGGCGGACACGGTGGTGTGGCTCGACCACCCGTTCACCACGGTGGTCGGCAGGCTGGTGCGCCGCACCGTCCGGCGCCGCGCGGCCGGGGTGGAGCTGTGGAACGGTAACCAGGAGTCCCCGCTGTGGTCGGTGTTCACCGATTCCGGGCACATCCTGCGGTGGGGCCCGAGGAGTTACCGTCGCAACCGGGCCAGGGTGCTCGCCCTGGTCGACGACGTCGTGGTCGTCCGGTTGCGCGGCCAGGGACAGGTGGAGCGGTGGCTCACGGGGCCGCTCGCCTCGGTCGGGGAGGAGCCTGCTCGGTGAGAACGGCGCTGGTGCTCGGCGGGACGGGAATGCTGGCCGGATGCGTGAGCCACCTGGTGGCGCGCGAGTGGCGGGTGGTGCTGCCGTCGCGCAGGCAACCGCTGGTGGCCGACGACGGACCAGGCCGGGCGGCGCGCGCCTCGATCACGCGCGGCCACCGGCCCACGTGGGTCAGGGCCGACTGGGCTGAGCCCAAGGTGCTGGCGTCCGAGGTCGAGTACGAGCTCGAAGGTCATCCGGTGAACCTGCTGGTTGCGTGGGTGCACGACAGCTACCGCGTGAGCGTGCTCAACGCCGTGCGGCACCTTCTCGCAGAAGGCGCGCCTGTAGTAGAGGTGCACACGAGCGCACCGGTGCCCGACCCTGCGCTCCCACACCCGACACAACAGGTCCTGCTGGCCCACTTCGCGCACGACGCCACGGTGCGCACGAACCGCGCGGTGCTGCAGGCCGTCGAACGGGGCCTGGAAGGACGGGCGCCCTCGCTGCACCACGAGGACGCCCGCTGACTCAGCTCTTCTGGATCTTCGCCCGGCCGATCTCCGCCTGCACCTTGATGCCGGCCGTCACGTCCACCAGCTGGCGGACCACCACGTCCTCGTTGCGGATGTCGGCGATCTTCTGCTTGGTCGGCGTGACGAACTCGAAGTCCGCGACCTCCGCCGCCTCGATCTCGGCGACCTTCTGGAAGTCCCTGCTGAAGTCCAGCACCACCTCGGCGCCGTCGAGCACGACCAGCTGGTAGTCCGACGGCACGTCGGACGCGAAGCCCTTCTGGAACTTGCCGGCGACCTTGATGCCCTCCGGTGTCTCCTCCAGGTCGAGGACTCCGTCGACAGGGGTGAACAGCGCTTCCTGGAAGTCGGCGGTGGCCTTCACGGGCGCGGGGTCCGCCAGCGCGGGGGACGCGGTGAGGGCGGCGGTCGCGAGCAGGACGGCGGCGATGCTCAGGAGTTTCGGCATGTCTTCGTTCGTACCGGCGGGCCTGGGGGCTCGCTCGGTCAAACGCATCGCTCGATCGGGCGGTGGGCGGGGCACGCTCCGGCGTCAGCGCGCCGACCGCATCCCCCGCACCAGCAGCATGACCGAGTCGCGGACCTCCGCCCGTGACCGCTCCGGCTGGAACACCTGCCAGTCCAGCGCGATCACTAGCAACGTGCCGAACAACGCCGCCGACGCGGTGCCGACCTCCACGCCCTCCGGCAGGCGGCCCGCGTCGGACAGGCGCTTCATCTGACCGCGCACGATCGACACGATGTCGTCGCGCAGCAGCTTGAGGGTGCCGTGCCACTGGCCGGGCGTGCGCCACAGCTCCGAGACGAGCAGCTGGCCGAACGCCGGGTACTCGGCCCAGAAGCCGAGCATCTCGTCGACCAGCGCCTCCAGCGAGTCCTCCGAGCCCTCGGCGGAGCGCAACCTGCCCGCGAGGATCTCCACGCCGTGGTGCAGCAGCGCTTCGACCAGGGCGTCCTTCGAGGCGAAGTTGTAGTAGATCGTGCCCTTGGCGACGCCCGCCTCCGCGGCGATCTCGTCGACCGTGACCGAGGCCGCGCCCCGTTCGCCGACCAGCTTCAACGCCGCGTCGAAGAGCTTCTGCTTGGTCGCCGTCGTCCGCGCGCTCACAGCACGAGCTCCGGCTTCAGCTTGGACACCGTCCACACGCGCTGCTTGTAGGCCGCCACGGACGTCAAGGCTAGGGCTCCGACCAGCCAGGCGAGAAGGATCAGCGCGTCCTTTCCGACGCTGCCCAGGTCACCGCCGTACATGAGGTGGCGCAGACCGTCGACCGCGTAGCCCATCGGCAGGCCGTAGTGCAGCGGGTACAGCGGCACGGGGATCGTCTGCCACGGGAACGTGCCACCCGCGCTGACCAGCTGCAGGATCAGCAGGATCAGGCCCAGGAACTTGCCGACGGCACCGAACGCGGCGTTCAGCGCGTGCAGGATCGCCACGAACGTCAGTGACATCAGCGCGAGGAACCCGAACGTCCCGAGGGGGTTCGACGGCTCGATGTCGACCACGAACCGCACGACCGTGAACATCACGAGCACCTGCACGATGCCGAGCAACGCACCAGGCAACCAGCCGCCCAACGCGACACGCAGCGCCGACTGACCAGCGGCGAGCGCACGGCGTGAGAGCGGGCGCAGCAGCAGGAAGAGCACGAACGCGCCGATCCACGTCGCCAGGCCCAGGAAGAACGGGGCGAGGCCGGCGCCGTACGTGGCGGCCTTCGTCTGGGACAGGCCGCGCACGGCCACCGGGTCGCCGATCGCCTGTGCGATGGCGGCACGGGTCGGGTCGTCCTGGTTCGGGATCTTGTCGATGCCGCCGGACAGACCGGTGCTCAGCTCGGCGGAACCGGTCGCGAGCTGCGTGGCACCGTCCTTGAGCTGCGGCGTTCCCGTCGCGGCCTTCTGCAGGCCGTCGCGCAGCGTCGTGGCGCCGTCGTCCAGCTTGCCGATGCCGGTGACCAGTCCCGGCATCTTCGCCGAGAGCTGCTCGGCGCCGTCGGCGACCTGGTCCGCGCCGTTCGCGAGCTTGCGCAGGTCGCCCGCCGCGCCCTGGACCTTGGCGTTGGCGTCGTCGACCGGCTTGCGGACCTGGCCGAGAGTGGTCAGCACGTTCTGCACCTGCTCCTCGGTGAAACCCAGGGCGCGCAGGCGGGTCGCGATGTCGGCGTTGGTCTGGTCGAGCGCCCCGACGAGCTCCTGGGCCCTCTTCGCGTACGCCTCGGCCTCGGTGGCGGCGGTCTCGTTGCCGGTCGCGACCTGGCGTGCCCCGTCGGCGATCTTCTTCGCGCCGTCGGGCAGTGGCGCGGTCTGCGTGCGGAGGTCGTGCAGGCCGTTGCTCAGCTGGGTCGCGCCGGTGGAGAGCTGCTGGACGCCGGTGTCGAGCTCGGTGATCTTGTCGCGCAGCTGGGCGTTGCCGTCCGCCAGCTTCTTGGCGCCGTCGGCGGCCTTGGTGGTCTCCTGGCGGATCGTGGAGAACCCGAGCAGGAGCTTGTCGGCGGCCTCGGTGGAGACCTTCGCCGTGACGGCCCTGCGGACCTCGCTCACGACCTGGTTCGCGATCGTGGAGCCGAGGTAGTTGTTGGCGTCGTTGGTCGTCAGCGTCAGCACGCCCTGGCGCGGCTTGTTCTGCTCCGCGGACGTGAGCGCCTCGGAGAAGTCCTCCGGCAGCGTCAGGGCGAAGATGTAGTCGCCCTTGCGCACGCCCTCGTCGGCGTCGTCGACGACCTTCCAGTTGAACTTCTTGCCGTTGAGCAGCTCGTCCGCGACGTCCTTGCCCGCGTTGAGGTCCTGCGCGCCCTTGTCCTTCACGACCAGTGCGGCGGGCACCTGGTTGAGGTTCGCGTACGGGTCCTTGTTCGCGTACAGGTACAGCGACGCGTACAGCAGAGGCACGAGCGCCAGAGCCAGGACGGCGAGCTTGGGGAGCTTGCCGGAGGTGATCCGGCGGAGCTCGTTGAAGGCCATGCGAAGGGCGCTCATGCGGTGATCTCCATCTTGGTGTCGTTGTCCTCACCAAGGCGCGCGTGCGGGATGTCGAGGATGTGGGCGGAGGAGTTCGAGCACAGGACGACGACGGACCGTTCGGGGGTCACGAAGTCGTGGGCCAGTGCGAGCCACTCGCGCGGGTCGGGGTGGTAGCGGTCGGGGCAGTCGAGGACCAGCGCCGTGACGCCGGGGCGTGCGGCGGCCAGTTCGAGCATCACCGCGCACCGCGTCTTCGGCGGGACGTGCTCGAAGCGCTTGTCCGCGTGCTCATCGGCGGCGTGCTCCACCAACCAGTCGTGCACCGCCTTCTTGCCGGAGGGCATGCGGTTCATCGCGAGCTCCTCGCCGACGACGGCGGACAGCGTCAGCGCCTCCTCCGGTTCGTTGACCTCGGGGGCGTCGACCAGCACGACGCGCTTGCGCAGCGTCTTCGCGTCCGGTGACACGGTGCCCGTGGACGGCTTCATGCGGCCGGACAGCAGGAGGGCCAGCGCCGTGTGCCCTCCGCCGGGCTCGCCCGCGACCAGGGTCAGCTCGCCGGGCTTCACGGTCAGCGAAGTCGGCCGGAGCAGGGGACCATGGCCCCCGTTGACGCCTGCGCGACTTGCGTGGATCTCCACGGCTTTACCCTCCGTTTAAACTGACCGGTCAGTACAAATTCTCCCGCAGACCTCTGCCGCTGGCAACTCGGACATAGGTCACCTAAGTGCTGAGGCGGGGCGTACTTCCCAGACGGTCCACAGCGGCCGGTAGCCCTGACGGGGCCAGAACACGCTGCTCAGGGGGTTCGGCGGGTTGTAGTAGAGGTAGGTCCCGACCGTGCCCATGCGGTGAAGCTCCTGGTGGGCGTAGGCGAGGAGCTGCTGGCCGATGCCCGTGCCGCGGGCGCCGGGGAGCACGGAGACGCAGTTCACGTAGCCCCAGCGGCCGCGGGGGAGTCGTGCGGCGGCCGCCGTGCCGGGTTCGGACGACACGACCGCGCACTCGGCGAGCGCCACCGCGATGCCGTCGCGTTCGGCGAGCCAGATGGGGCTCGCGTTCTTGAGGCGGTCTATCAGTGCGCGACGCTTCACCTGTGCCGCGTCGGGACGCACGATCGTGGAGCCCACGTAGGAGGAGTACTCCAGTTCCGCGAGCGACAGCTCCAGAACCGTCTCCAGGTCGTGCGGCGTCGCACGGCGAATCGTGAGCGTGCGCGAGACGTGCTGGGCGGGAGTCTTGAGGCGCACGGCGAGCACCGACAGCGGCACGAGCCCGTGGTCGAGGAACGCCCGTGCGGCCTTCGTGTCGCGGCTCGGCCAATGCACGACGCACGCCGTGTCGTCGCCCACGTCCTGCGTGTCGAGGTGCCGGCGGAAGCGCGTGAGCAGCGCGTCCATGCCCTGCGAGCCGCCGACCAGCGGCAGCATCTCCCACACCTCCGCCGCCGACCACAGCCGCGTGGTCGAGTGCGGTTCGAAGCTCTGATGGCTCACGACCCCGGCCACGCGCGTGCCGTCCGCCAGCGCCGCGGTGAGGACGTGGCCGTCCACGGGCGGTTCGGTGGCGGGCGGGAGCAACGGGTCCAGTGAGGCGAACCGGGCTGACTGGGCCGCCACTAGTCCGCGTGCCGAGGTCATGGCACGTGAGATTACGACGTCAGGCGGGTCCGGAAGATCGCGGTGCCGGGGAAGAGCTTGCCGCGCAGGGGGCTCCACTGGCCCCAGTTGCGGGTGTGGCCCTGCGGCCACTCGGGCTCGACCAGGTCTTCCAGCGCGAACCCGGTGTTCGTGAGGGCGCGGACGTAGTCGCCGAGCGTGCGGTGGTGCTCGACGTAGGTCGCCCTGCCCTCCTCGTCCACCTCTACATAGGGGGTGCGGTCGAAGTACGACTGCGTGACCGTGAGACCGAGCGGGCCGGGGTCGTCCGGGAAGATCCACCGCATCGGGTGATTCACCGCGAACACCCAGGGCGCGCCCGGCCGGAGCACGCGGGCCAGTTCGCCGAAGACTTCTTGGACGTCGGCCACGAACGGCACGGCGCCGAACGCGGAGCACGCGGCGTCGAAGGAGTCGTCCCTGAACGGCAGCTGGTCGGCGCTGGCCTGGACGAGCGGGACGTCGATGCCGGTCTTCGCGTTGTTCGCGCGCGCGTGCCTGAGCATGCCCGCGGAGATGTCGAAGGCGGTGACGTCGGCCTTGTTGTCCTTGAGCCAGCGCGCGCACGGAGCGCTGCCGCAGCCGACCTCCAGGATGCGCTGACCAGCGACTTCACCGAGGAAGGCGACGGTCTCCTCGCGCAGCCCCTCCGGGCACCACACGAAGTCCGCCGCGCCCAGGAAGTCACCGTGCGTCTCGTGGTAGTCGTCGGCGTCCGCGTCCCACCAGATCTTGTTCGCCACCCGCGACTCGGCGGCGTCCGCACCGCGCTTCACGATGCCGGCGGTGCCGAGCGCTTGTTCCGCGCTCGCGTGCTGGTTGGACACACTGCTCCTTCACATGGGGGCTGGTTTGCTTGCGCGTCTCGCGGCCGCGTACGATATCGCGTGCGTAGTGGGTTAGTGCTGCCCATGATCCAGATCCGCCGGGATTCCAGGTAACTGCGACGCTGCGCGCGCACCACTACCAAGCCATCAATGCCAATCCGTACCGGAGCCACCTACCTAATGTCCACCGACACCACCACCGCCCCCGTTGCCGCTGCTCCCAAGCAGGTCGCGATCAACGACATCGGGACGGAGGAGGACTTCCTCGCAGCAATCGACGCGACGATCAAGTACTTCAACGATGGCGACATCGTTGAGGGCACGATCGTCAAGGTCGACCGGGACGAGGTCCTGCTCGACATCGGCTACAAGACCGAGGGCGTCATCCCCTCGCGTGAACTGTCGATCAAGCACGACGTCGACCCCAACGAGGTCGTCAAGGTCGGTGACGAGGTCGAGGCGCTTGTTCTCCAGAAGGAGGACAAGGAAGGCCGTCTGATCCTCTCCAAGAAGCGTGCGCAGTACGAGCGCGCGTGGGGCACCATCGAGGCCCTCAAGGAGAAGGACGAGCCCGTCAAGGGCACGGTCATCGAGGTCGTCAAGGGTGGTCTCATCCTCGACATCGGCCTCCGCGGCTTCCTCCCCGCCTCGCTCGTCGAGATGCGTCGCGTCCGCGACCTCCAGCCGTACGTCGGCCGTGAGCTCGAGGCGAAGATCATCGAGCTGGACAAGAACCGCAACAACGTGGTCCTGTCCCGTCGCGCGTGGCTCGAGCAGACCCAGTCCGAGGTCCGCAGCGAGTTCCTCAACCAGCTGCAGAAGGGCCAGGTCCGCAAGGGCGTCGTGTCCTCGATCGTCAACTTCGGTGCCTTCGTGGACCTGGGTGGCGTCGACGGTCTCGTCCACGTCTCGGAGCTGTCCTGGAAGCACATCGACCACCCGTCCGAGGTTGTCGAGGTCGGCCAGGAAGTCACCGTCGAGGTCCTCGACGTCGACATGGAGCGCGAGCGCGTCTCCCTGTCGCTGAAGGCCACGCAGGAAGACCCGTGGCGCCAGTTCGCCCGCACCCACGCGATCGGTCAGATCGTGCCGGGCAAGGTCACGAAGCTGGTTCCGTTCGGTGCGTTCGTCCGCGTGGACGAGGGCATCGAGGGCCTGGTCCACATCTCCGAGCTGGCCGAGCGCCACGTCGAGATCCCGGAGCAGGTCGTGCAGGTCGGCGACGACGTCATGGTCAAGGTCATCGACATCGACCTGGACCGCCGCCGCATCTCGCTGTCGCTCAAGCAGGCCAACGAGGGCTTCACGGTCGACACCGAGTTCGACCCGACCCAGTACGGCATGGCCGCCGAGTACGACGACCAGGGCAACTACATCTACCCCGAGGGCTTCGACCCGGAGTCGCAGGAGTGGGGCGAGGGCTTCGACAAGCAGCGTGAGGAGTGGGAGCGCCAGTACGCCGAGGCGCACACTCGTTACGAGGCCCACATGAAGCAGATCCGCAAGGCCGCCGAGGCCGAGGAAGAGGCTTCGGCCGAGGGTGCGGGCAACTACACCTCCGGTGGCGACGCTCCTTCCGCTTCGGTCGGCGCGCCGGCTCAGTCCGGTGGCACGCTGGCCTCCGACGAGCAGCTCGCTGCTCTGCGGGAGAAGCTGTCGGGCGGCATGTGAGTCGCTAGCTAGACGCTTTGGCCCTCGCACCCTTTGGGGTGCGGGGGCCTTTGTCGTTTTGGCTGGCTTGCGAGTCGCGGCTTCTGCGGGTGGCTGGTTTGCGTGCGGCCTGGTTGCCTTGCGTGCTTCCCCTGGGGCTCTGCCCCAGACCCCGGCAATCTGA
>NZ_JBHXLF010000020.1:0-132393 GCF_042721515.1 Lentzea sp. NPDC058436 | reverse complement strand
GTGGGGTACCCACGCGCAGCGGTTTTGGCGCTCTAGACACCCCTGCTCACGTGTGACTCGCTCTTGGTGCGGCTTGTGACGGGACCCCACCGCCAACGCGCCCACCAACGCAACCGGCAGCCGCCCTAAGCAACAGGCGTGCCATCAGCCCACAGGCAGCGCCATCCCCCGATCAGATTGCCGGGGGTCTGGGGGCAGAGCCCCCAGGGGAAGCACGCAAGGCGACCAGGCCGCCCGCAACCCAGCCCACCCGCGAAACACGCCAGGCGCCAACGCCGAAGGCGAGGCAACGGCAAGGCAACCCCCTCAGCACTTCTCCATCTGGGGGTTCCGGTTCTCCGCAGCCTCGTCCACCTTCAACTCCCCACCCTCCCAAACCAGCACATAAACCACCCGCCACCGAATGCACCCCTCCGGCAAAGCAGGCGGAGCCTTGGCAACGTCCTGAGTGGACACAAAGGACAGCAGCACCCGCAACCGCCGCCCCACCACGTCGGACTCGACCCGCTGCACCACCATCCCGCCATCACGAGTGGTCTCATACGCAGAAACCCAGCTCGCCTCAGGCGTCCCGGACACCCGACGAGCCGACACCACCCCGCGCCAGGCGGCGAAGTCGCCGGAGTTGATCGCGTCGAAGTACTCCTGCAGCACCCGCTGGACGGAGGTCCGGTCAGGGTGGGTGAACGAGTCAGGGCTGAGCCGCACCTCCGCGGACCCCGGCAACGTCCCCGCGACCGACGACTCGATCGCCGGGGTGCCCTTGGCCTCGGCCGGGCGCGCGTACACGGTTCGGCCGACCATTCCGGCCGCCACCGCGGCACCGGTGATCACCACCACGGCCGGCACCAGCCAACGGCTCGCCACGCTCCCCACGCACGTCAGCCTAGTCGCACGACACGCCGGGCAGCAGAGGGCCACTCACAAATCGTGTCGCGTTACATCGAAACACAATTTTCACTCGAACGATTACATCACACGGAGATTTAGCGAGTTGCATGCAGTAAGACAATGTTTGGTACATAAAAGTCAATGGGCAATCTCCTCCTACGAATGGGTTCCAACGGGTCACTCATTACCGCCATTCGGCCGCATCAAACACGCAATCGCAGCCAATTTTGGCTTCACCCGGAAAGAGCAGCCGACACAGCGCGTGCATGACACATCACTGCAACCACCTATACGTCGGCGCCGATCTGGAATACCACAGCTCAGAGGCGCGCAAGATCAGGAACGCGGGAGTGCCGTTTAGCGAAAGCCCCGCCAACCCACGTCTGTCGGCCGTTCAACAAACATCTCAACCGGGTGAGATGGACCCAAACCTCATCACCACAGGTCACATACGCGCCGGTAACCGACGCCTTCGCAGACACGAACGGGGGACCGATATGACTCGAACGGCGGATTCCCCATAGCTGCCGAATTGTGCGGGAATATGCCGCGTCAAACAAAACGCAAACGAGCCAGAACGAGTCAGGGAGGAGAATTCGGTGGACCTCAGATACGAGGCGTACTGCTTCGCGGACCGGCAGTTCTACGATCTGCAGAGCAGCACCGAAACCACTCCCAACGACGACTTTTCGCTCGAACTGCCCGCGCTCCCACCCGACTGGGTGACGATCGAGCGCAACGTGTGGCGGAACCACCACCCGAAGGGGGTCAAACTCCCCAACCAAGGGTGGAAGGTCCACGTTTCCGCTGGACTCGACAACGCCGGCCGGGTATTGAAGGCCACCTTCGACTACTGCGTCGAACGGCGAATCCCCTTCAAGTACCTGCCGACCGTCTCGATCGTCCTGGCCCGCAACTCGAAGTACGCGCCGCGGGACGGCAGCGGCAAGCTCGTCACGATCTACCCGCAGGACGCCGAGCAGCTGGAGACGATCTGCACCGAGCTCGCGCAGGTCCTCGACGGCGAGCACGGGGCCTACATCCTGAGCGACCTCCGCTTCGGCAAGGGCCCGCTCTACGTGCGCTACGGCGGGTTCGCCGAGCAGTGGACCGAGGTCGACGGGCAGCAGGTGCTGGCGATCGCGGGCCCCGACGGCGAGCTCGTCCCGGACAGGCGCAAGCCGGTGTTCAGCCTCCCCGAGTGGATCGAGCTGCCGGCCTTCCTCAAGCCGCACCTGGCCGAGCGCAACGCCGGCGACCCCGACAAGTTCCCCTACCAGATCAAGAGCTCGCTGCACTTCTCCAACGGCGGCGGCGTCTACCTCGCGACCCGCAAGAGCGACGGCAAGGAGGTCGTGCTCAAGGAGGCGCGGCCGCACGCCGGGCTCGACCGCGAGGGCCGCGACGCCGTGGCACGGCTGGAGCTGGAGCACGAGATCCTCACGAAGCTGCACGGCATCGACGGCGTTCCCGAGGTCTACGACCGCTTCACCGAGTGGGAGCACCTGTTCGTGGCCATGGAGTTCATGCCGGGGCGCTCGCTCGGGCAGTGGCTCGGCCACAACTACCCGTTGACGCACAAGGACACCACGCCGGAACTCCTGAGCGACTACCGCGTCAGGGCGCAGGAGCTCATCACCAAGATCGAGCGCCTCGTGGAAAGCGTGCACGAACGCGGGGTCGTGTTCGGCGACCTGCACACGATGAACATCCTGGTCGACGAGGACGACACCGTCTCGCTCATCGACTTCGAGCTGTCGTCGACCATCGAGGACGTGCACCGGCCCACGCTCGGCGCGCCCGGTTTCCAGGCGCCGAACGACCGCGAGGGCTTCGACATCGACGCCTACCCGCTGGCCGCGCTCAAGCTGTGGATCTTCCTGCCGCTCAACGCGGTCCTGGAGCTCGCGCCGGCCAAGCTGCGCCAGCACGTGCACGTGATCGCGGACCGGTTCGGCCTGAGCGACGACTACCAGAAGCAGATCCTCGACGTGCTCACCCCACGCGTGGATCCCCCGGCCGATCCGGCGTTCACGGCGTTCGACGACGAGAACCCGGACTGGGCGGTCGTGCGCAAGGAGATCGCCACGGCGATCCTGCACAGCGCGACGCCTCAACGGAAAGACCGCCTTTTCCCCGGCGACATCGAGCAGTTCGAGACCGGCGGCCTGGGCTTCGGCCACGGCGCCGCGGGCGTGCTGCACGCACTCGCGGAGAGCGGCGAGGGTCGCTACCCCGAGCACGAGCGGTGGCTGGTCGAGGCGGTCCGCAACGACCCGCCGAAGCTGCCCGGCTTCTTCGTCGGCGCGCACGGCATCGCGCACGTGCTGGAGAACTTCGGCCACCACGACATCGCGACCGAACTCGTCGAGCGCTACGCCCCGCACGTGCGCACCACCCAGGACCACGGGCTCAACGCCGGCCTGTCCGGCATCGGCCTCAACCTGCTGCACTTCGCGAACTCGCGCGACGACCGGAACTTCACCGCACAGGCCGAGGAACTGGCCGAACGGCTCGCGAAGCAGCTCTCCGAAGCCCCACCGCCCGGCGACACGGCGAGGGCAGGACTGCTGCACGGCTGGTCAGGTCCCGCCCTGTTCTTCCTGCGCCTGTTCGAGCACACGGGAGAACAGCGCTGGCTCGACCTGTCCGAACAGGCGCTCGAACGCGACCTGGCCGAGACGATGGTCGCACTGGACGGCTCGCTGCAGGTGCGCGACGGCACGTTCCGGAGCCTGCCCTACGTCGGCGTCGGCGGCGCGGGAATCGCGTTGGTGCTGACGGAGTTCGCGAAGGCGGCACCGGAACGTGCCTGCGCGGCAAGGCTTCCCGAGCTGCTCGGCGGCTGCACCGGCGAGTTCGTCATCCAGCCGGCGTTCACGCTCGGCAGGGCCGGGCTGATGGCGACGCTGGCCCACGCGACCAGGCACCAGCCGGACGAGCGCCTCGAACGCTCCGTCCAGCGGCACCTCAAGGCTCTCGGCTGGCACGCGGTGCGCTACGGCGGAGGGCTCGCCTTCCCCGGTGTGCAGCTGCGCCGGCTCTCCATGGACCTCAACACCGGCGGTGCGGGCGTGCTGCTCGCCATCGCCTCCACAGTGGACGGACGTCCACCACTCCCCTTCCTCGGAAGGGCACAGACCCCGGCCCACTCGGGCCGGTAGCAAGAAGAGATCGATCCCTCTAATTAGGAGATAGTCATGGGCTTCATCCTCGACCTGCAGGACATCGAGACCCCCGAGGCGCCGAGCAACGTGCTCGCGGGCGGCGGCCACGGTGGCGGCGGCGGCTCCACGACGGCGTCCAACGCCTCGCTGCTGCTCCCCTGCTCGCACAGCACCGTCAGCCTGCTGGCCTGCTGACCTGCGCGTCAACTGAAACACCGCGGTGAGTGAGCGGCATAGGCGAAGTATGCCGCTCACCCTCCGACTGCAGGGCCCGGCAGCCGGCCAGCTGTCGGGCCCTCGCTCATGATGCGCCCTGAAGACCCCCGGAGGAACAGCCGATGGCCAAACCAGGTGACGCCCTGCTGTTCTCCGTGATCCGCCGCGACCACCGCCCGTGGTTGCTCCTGCTCAACGCCGCGGTCACCACGACCGGCGGCCTGCTGCTCCCCGCGGCGCTCGCCGACGCCGTCGACATGGCCCTGAGCGGCACGTTCGTCCTGTTCACGATCACCTGGCTGCTCCTGCTGGCCGCGACCGAGATCATCGGGGACGCGATCGGCATCGTGCTCGCCGCGAGCACCACCAGTCGCGCCACAGCTCTCCTGCGCCGCAAGCTCTCCCGCAGACTCCTCACCATCGGACACCCCTCGCCGTTCGCCGCCGGGGACGCGGTGAGCCGGGTGACGGGCGACTGCGGCAACGCGGGCGGCATCGCCGTCACGGTGATCACCCTGGTCGTCACCGCCGTGTCCTCGGCGGGCGCCGTCGTCGCGCTGGCGTTGCTGGACTGGCGGCTGGCGGCGGTGTTCGTGCTCAGCGTTCCCTTGGCAGGCCTGCTGATCCGCACCCACATGCGCATGACCGCCGACGACGTGCTGACCTACCAGGAAGTCTCCGGTGAGGTCTCGGCGCGGCTGCTCGACTCGGTGTCCGGCCTGCGCACGATCGCGTCCGCCGGCATCGCCGACCGCGAGACGGACCGCGTGCTGGAGCCGCTCCCCCGGCTCGCCGCGGCCGGCGCCGGCATGTGGCGCACCCAGGCGAAGATGATGTGGCGGGCCGGGTTGCTGCTGCCCGCCGTCGAGGTCGCGGTGCTCACCGCCGCCGGGTTCGGTGTGATGGAAGGCAGGCTGAGCACCGGTGACGTGCTCGCCGCCCTCGGGTACGCGGCGCTCGGCATGGGGATCGTCGGCCAGATGACCCAGCTGACCGTGCTCGAACGCACCCGCGCCAGCGCCGGCAGGATCGTCGAGGTCCTCGACACCCCCACGCCGGTGCGTCCCGTCTCCAAGCCGTCCAACGGGGTCATCGAGCTGTGGAACGTCAGCGTCGACGGTGCGCTGCGCGACGTGAACCTGATGATCCCTGCCGGCATGTTCGTCGCGGTCGTCGGCAGTTCCGGCGCGGGCAAGTCGACGCTGGCGTCGGTGCTCGGTGGACTGTCCGGTGTGGACGGCGGCGAGGTCCGCGGCCACGACTCCGTCGGCTACGCGTTCGAACGTCCCGCGTTGCTGGGCACGACGATCGGCCGTTCGATCGGCTACGGGACGGACGCCGACGAGGTCCAGGTGCGCGATGCCGCCGTCGCCGCCCAGGTGCACGACGTGCTGATCCGCCTCCCGCAGGGCTACGAGACACCGGTCGCCGACGCCCCGCTGTCCGGCGGTGAGGCGCAGCGGATCGGCCTCGCCCGCGCGATCGTCCGCGACCCCGGCGTGCTCGTGCTCGACGACGCCACCGCGAGTCTGGACACCGTCACCGAGGCCGAAGTGGACAAGGCCCTGACCACGGCGCTGCCCGGCAGGACGCGGGTCGTCGTGACGCACCGCGCGGCCACGGCCGCCAGGGCGGACCTGGTGGTGTGGCTGGAGGACGGCCGGATCAGGGGCACCGGCAGCCACGGGGCGCTGTGGCACAACAAGGCCTACCGGGCCGTGTTCACCGGGGGCGAGTGATGCGCTTCTACCTCTCCACGCTGGCAGGACACCGCAGAGGTGTCCTGATCCTGCTCGGCTGGTCGCTGCTGGAGGGCATTCCCGCGTTCTTCGGCGGCAGGCTCGTCGGCACCGCCGTCGACCAGGGCTTCGCGGCGGGAGATCCGCTGGCCGGCGTGCTGTGGCTGCTCGCGTTCGCGACGCTCGCGGTGATCGGCGCGCTGGGCCAGCGGCAGGTGTTCGCCCGGCTCGGCTCCGTCGTCGAACCGATGCGCGACGCCCTGGTCGCGCGGGTCGTGCGGGGCGTGCTGAACGACCCGACGCACCGCCGCACCCCGGACGCCAGCGCGGTCGCCATGATCACCCGGCACGTCGAGGTGGTCCGCGACGCCACCGCGGGGGTGCTGGTGCAGGCCCGCGCCCTCCTGGTCACGACGATCGCCGCGCTGGTCGGCGTCGCGACGACGGCCGCCGCGCTGATCTGGCTGGTCGTGCTCCCGATCGTGGCCTCGCTGCTGCTCTTCGGGTTGCTGCTCCCCTCGCTGGCCAAACGGCAGCGCGACGCCGTGATCGCCGACGAACGCACGGCGGAGGCGTCCGGTTCGGTGCTGACCGGACTGCGCGACGTCGCCGCCTGCGACGCGGCCGACGAGGCGTACTGGGACATCGCGAAGCAGGTGAACCTGCAGGCCAAGGCAACGATCACCGTCGCGTGGGCGAACTCGTTGCGCGCCACGGTGATCGCGCTGGGCGGCTTCGCGCCCATCGTGCTGCTGGTGGCGTTCGCTCCCCCGCTCGTCGCGTCCGGTCAGCTCACGACGGGTGCGGTCCTCGCGGCCGTCGTCTACCTCACCAACAGCGTGAACCCCGCGCTGCACGGCCTGGCCCGCACCACCAGCACGGTCGTGATGCGGCTGATGGTCGCACTCAAACGACTTCAGGAGGCGGCACCGCGCACCGACCGCCGGCCGGGCACCGAGACCCCGTCCGACGGCGAGTTCGTGCTGCACGACGTCACGTTCGGCTGGAGCCCGGACGCGGTACCGGTGGTGCGCGGCCTGTCGCTCGGCCTGCGTCCCGGTGACCACCTGGCGGTCGTCGGCCCGTCCGGCATCGGCAAGTCCACAATGGCCAGTCTGCTCACCGGGCTGATGCCACCGGACCACGGCCGTGTGCTGTTCGGCGGAGCGCCGGTGGACCAGGTGACGCCGGAGGTCCGCCACCACGCGATCGCGCTGATTCCACAGGAGACGTACCTGTTCACAGGCACTGTGCGAGAAAACCTCACGCTTCTCGCACCGTGGGCGACCGACGACGAGCTCGTCGAGGCGGCGAAGAAGGTTGGCGCCAAACAACTTCTGGACAGGATCGGCGGCCTGGACGGGACACTCGGGCACGGCGGAGAAGGACTTTCCGCTGGTGAGGCGCAACTGCTCGCACTCGCGCGGGTCTACGTCACGTCCGCGAGCGTCATCATCCTCGACGAGGCGACGTCGCACCTCGACCCCGCCGCCGAGGCCCGCGCCGAACGGGCTTTCGCGGAACGGCAAGGCATTCTCGTGGTGATCGCACACCGGCTGAGCTCGGCGCTGCGCGCGAACCGCGTGCTGGTCATGGACGGCGGCAGGCCGCTGCTCGGCACGCACGAGCACCTGCTCAAGACGTCCGCGCTCTACGGACGGCTCATGCTGGCCTGGGATCCCACGCACCGGGAGGAAACCCCGCTGCCCAAACGGTGAGCGGGGTCCACTCAGGACTGAGGATCAGCCGACGCGGTGCAGCCAGGTGACCGGCGCGCCGTCTCCCGCCCGGCGGAAAGGTTCCAGTGCGTCGTCCCACGCGGCCCCGAGCAGTTCGTCGACGCCGTGCGCGAAGGACTCACCACCACGAGCCCGGACCGCGAGAGATCGCAGCTGGTCCTCGTTCACGACGATGTCTCCGTTGGCCGAGGTTCTGGCATGCCAGAGCCCCAACACGGGCGCGAAGCAGAATCGCTCCCCGTCCTGACCTGAGGAAGGTTCCTCGGTCACTTCGAACCGGAGCATCGGCCACGCGCGCAGCGCAGCAACGAGCTTGGCGCCGGTGCCGGCGTCTCCGGTCCACGCGCATTCAGCGCGCAACTGGCCTGGTGCCGCGGGTTGCGCTGCCCACCTGAGGTCTACCCGGACACCGAGGGTGCCCGAGATCGCCCACTCGACGTGCGGACAGACCGCAGACGGCGACGAGTGGACGTAAACCACGCCACTGGTGCTGCCACGGGTGCTCACTGCTGACCTCCGCTACTCGACGAGGGACGTCTTCCCCTACGCCTTTGTCGAGAGTGAGGTGATCACCGCGAAACCCGCTCGCTGCATTCTGCCTCGACTTGAGGCATGTCCGCCATAAGAACCAGCTCGATCATCACCCGACCGGGGCAGATACAGGTCTTAAGTCCCGATCTCCCCGGCCGAGCGATGCGTGATCGTGATCTAGAGGGCGTTTACCGCGGCCACCACGTCGACCAGGCCCGTTCCCTTGTCGAACGACGAGGTGTAGGGCCCCGCCGGCTGGTAGCCCGTGCCGTACTTGTGGGCCGTCGACTTCAGCGCCCGCTCGACGTCGGCGGGGGTCGCGGAAGGCTTCGCCTGGAACAGCTGTGCGACGATCCCGGCGATGTGCGGTGCCGCCATCGACGTGCCGCTGATCGTGTTGAACGTGCCGAGGTCGAGCAGCCCCGGCCCGTTCTGCGGGTCCAGGCCGGTGGCGCAGATCGGCAGGTAGAGCCGGCACGACGAGGTGATGTTCTCCCCCGGCGCCGAGATGTCCGGCCAGGTCGCCGAGTCCGCGGCGAGACCGCGCGAGGAGAAGTCGGACAGCGCGCCGTCGCGGGTGCCGGTGCCCTGGTCGTTGTAGGACGCGACCGAGATCACGCCGGGGGTCGGGTCGACACCGGGCGGGTTGGACAGGTTCGCCGACCCGTCGCCGCCGTCATTGCCGTTCGCCCACACCACCACGACACCCTCGGCCACGAGCTGGCGCTGCAGCTTCACCGTCACCGACTCGGGGTCGAACGCGCCGCCGCCGGACGGGCCGTAGGAGTTGTTGATCACCTTGATCGGCGGGCAGGTCGCAGCGGGCACGCCGGCGCCGCACGGGGCACGGTGGTTCTCCAGCACCCAGTTCAGCGCGGCGTCCGCGCCGAGGATGAGGATCGCCGCGCCGGTCGAGATCACGACGCCCTTCGCGCCCGGCGCCGCGCCGCGGATCACCGGTCCGCCGCTGGTCTGCACGTCACCACCGATCGCGATGCCGGTGACGTGCGTGCCGTGGCCGCCCAGCGACGTGGTGTCGGTGTCGAGGAAGTTCGGCACCGGCACGATGCAGTTCGTCTGCGTCGAGCCGTCCAGGCACAGGCTCTTGAGGTTGCGGACGATCCGGCCGCCGAACGACGGGTGCGTCGGGTCGACGCCGGAGTCGATCACGGCGACGGACACGCCCTCGCCGGTCAGGCCGAGGCTGTTGCGGGCGTCGAGGCCGCGGGTCGCGGTGTGCGAGGTCGACCCGAGGAACTTGATCGGCTTCTGGACCTCGACGCGCGTGACGCCGGACTTGGTTCTGGCGGAGGAGATCCGCGCGGAGTCACCCCTCGCGGCGACGACACCGATCTTGCGGAAGCTGGTGAGCTTCTGCAGACCGGCCGCCTCGACCGCCCGTTCGGCGGCGGCGATGTCGGTGCCGTGGACGTAGACCGTGGAGGTCGGTGCGGCCGTCGCGACAGGGGATGCGACGGCCACCAGCAGTACGGCGAGCGATGCAGCGCGTAAGTACATGGACCCTCCGTGAACATTGGCAGGCAATCCTTCTAACGAGTGATCCACATAACGGTGACGGCCATCACGCAATGTCTCGACCGAGTGCGGTTGGCCGACCCCGGACCGCTACGGTGTCCCTCCGTGCGGAAAGGTAGGGACTCGTGCGGCTGATCCGTCTGGGCGCTGAACCTTCGGCCATTGGGGCGGACGTGCGTGCCGCCCTCACGGCGTGGGGCGCGGGTACCGGAGTCCTCGGTGGTGTCGCGCTGATCGGCGTCCAACCGCCGGACTGCCCCGTGCCGCTCGACGCGATCGTCGTGCTGCCCAAGGGCGTCCTCGTGATCGTCGGCGTCGACCTGCCGGACCCCGGCGTGAAGCTGGAGGCGCCGCTCGGCGGCCAGTGGACGATCGACGGCTGGCCGCTCGTCTCCGAGGACGGCTCGCCCAACCCCGCGACCGAGGCCGTGGCCGCGGCGACGGCGGTGGCGCAGCGGATCCAGGCGATGCGCGCGGAACCGCTCCCGGTCAGCACGGTCGTGGCGGTCGGCCCGTACGTGAGCCAGGTCGTGCAGCCGACGAACGACCTCAACCGCGGCGTGCGGGTGCTGCACCCCAAACCGTCCACTTTGCTCAGTGCTGCCCGCGAGCTCGCGACGTCCACGGTGCCGTGCACGGCCGATCACGCCGTGAAGCTCCTCGCGATCCTGCAGACCACCGGCACGCCGCCGGAGACGCGGGCGCTGCTGTCCGAGGGCTTCAGCGACGCGGTGTCCGACCTCGCGGCCGCCACCACGATGCTGATCCCGAAGGCCCAGATGCGGCAGGCCATCGGACGCAAGCGCTTGCCAGGCAAGCTGACCTGGCCGTACCTCGCGGCGGCGGGACTGCTCGCGCTGATCCTCGTCGTGTGGCTGGTGGTCGCGCTGCCCGGTGACGACAAGCCGGCCGACGCGACGCCCGCGCCGACGTCGACGCAGCCGACGACGGTGGTCGTGGACGGCACGGCGTTCGTGCCGAAGGAGATGAAGAAGGACCAGGACTGCAAGACGCAGGCGTTCGGTGACGTGAAGGCGTGGCTGACCGCGAACGACTGCGGCGTGCTGCTGCGCGCCACCTACGAGACGACGCTGCAGGACAAGAAGGCGACCGTGATGGTCGCGGACATGGACCTGTACGACGCGCCGAGCGCGAAGGCGTTGCACGGGATCGTCGCGCTGCCGGGATCGGGCGGCGTGCACGGGCTCGACGGCAAGCCGCTGGAGAACGCGGCGTTCGCCAACAACGTCAAGGGAAGCCACGTGACGCTGGCGTTCGCGGTGTGGTCGGGCGGCGCGGGCGACCCGGCGCTGGAGCCGATCGCCAAGCAGGCGTTGCGGCTCCCCGTCACCCGGTAGAGGGTGAAGGGCATGGTCGGACAACTTCGCTCTGTCGTGCTCGACTGCCCGAACCCCTCCGAGCTCGCGTCGTTCTACGAGGAGCTGCTCGGGGCCGAACGCCTGGACGGCGACGACGACACCTGGGTGGTGATCGTCACGAACGGCACGCGCGTCGCGTTCCAGCTAGCGCCCGAGTACGAGCCTCCGACGTTCCCCGACCCGCGCGGCTCCCAGCAGTTCCACCTCGACGTGCTGGTCGACGACGTCGAGGAGGCCGAGCCGAAGGTGCTGGCACTCGGCGCGAAGCCGTTGCGACGCGAGGACGACGACCAGTTCCGGGTGTACGCGGACCCGGTGGGGCACACCTTCTGCCTCATGTGGCTCACCTGATCTACCGTGCGGGCATGAGCCAGCCGATCCCCTTCGCCGACACCAACTTCAAGCTCGCCGTCGTCCAGGAGCTGATGTACGTCCAGAACCTCCTGCCGAGGTTCGACCTGCGCGAGTACGCCGCCGAGCAGGGCTTCACCTACGACGACAACGACTTCGGGGCGGTGCCCGAGGCGCTGGCCTACTTCGAGGCGCTCGCGGTCCCCGCCGAGCTCGCGGAGAAGGTCACCGAGCTCCAGATGGACGGTGGCAACGAGATCTACCTGGAGATCGCGCCGGGCTGGGACGGCGAGGACAGCCTGTTCGACGTCGACGAGTTCGCCGACCTGCGGCACTTCCCCGACCTGAAGTCGATGACGCTGCTCTACACGGGCAACCAGGAGGCGCTGGAGGCGCTGCGCGCCCGCGGGATCGAGGCGGACTGGCTCTGACGCTCCGGCCCGTGTGGCTTTCATGATCCAGGCCTACTGTTGCGGCCATGGACTTCGACGTCATCGTCATCGGTGGTGGCCCCGTAGGTGAGAACGTGGCGTGGCGGACGGCCGCGGGAGGCCTGTCCACCGCCATGATCGAGAAGGAACTGGTCGGGGGCGAGTGCTCGTACTGGGCCTGCATGCCCTCGAAGGCGTTGCTGCGCTCAGGCCACGCGCTCGCCGCCGCCCAGCGGGTCAGGGGCGTGGTCGGCGGGTCGCTCGACGCGGCCGCGGTGCTGGAGCGGCGCACCGGCTTCACCTCCGACTGGGACGACAGCGGCCAGGTCAAGTGGGCCGAGTCGGAGAACATCCACGTCCTGCGGGGTGACGGCGAGGTCACCGGCGAACGCGAGGTCACCGTGCGCGGGGCGGACGGGGAGACCGTGTACCGGGCCCGCCAGGCCGTCGTGGTGTGCACGGGCAGCGTGCCGAAGATGCCTCCGCTGGACGGCATCGACGACACTCCCGTGTGGACTTCGCGGGAGGCCACGTCGGCCCGTGAGGTGCCGGACTCGCTGGTCGTGCTCGGCGGTGGCGTCGTCGGCGTCGAGATGGCGCAGGCGTGGGCGCGGCTGGGGTCGGACGTGAAGCTCGTCGTGTCCGGTGACCGGCCGCTGCCGAAGATGGAGGACTTCGTCGGCCCGCTGGTCGTCGAGGGCCTGGAGGCGGACGGCGTCGAGGTGCTGCTCAACGGCCGCGCGTCCGCGATCAAGCCGGGCGAGCTGACGTTGCAGGACGGCCGCACGGTGCGGGGTTCGCACATCCTCGTCGCGACCGGCCGGGTGCCGGCGACCAAGGACGCCAAGCCGCTGACCATCGACGACTCCGGTCTGGTGTCCGGCGTGGACGGACGATGGCTGTACGCGGCGGGCGACGTCACCGGGCGCGCGTTGCTGACGCACCAGGGCAAGTACCAGGCGCGGGCGGTCGGCACGGCGATCCTGGAGCGCTCACGCGGGTTCGAGCCGAAGGAGCGGTCTGCGGGGCAGGCGTGGGCGGACCACGTGGCGGTGCCGCAGGTCGTGTTCACCGACCCCGAGGTGGCGTTCGTCGGCCACACCGCCGAAGAAGCGCGGGCCGCGGGACGTGACATCAAGGTCGTCGACCTCGACATCGCGGTCGCCGGGTCGTCGCTGCACGCCGACGGATACAAGGGCAGGACGCGGATGGTCGTGGACGAGCGCACGCGGACGCTCGTCGGTGTCACGTTCGTCGGTCAGGACGTCGCCGAACTGCTGCACTCGGCCACCGTCGCGATCGTCGGAGAGGTCACCGTGGACCGGTTGTGGCACGCGGTGCCCTCGTACCCGACGATCAGCGAGGTCTGGCTGCGGATGCTCGAGTCCTACGGGCTCTGAGGCTCCAGCACGGATCCGAGCATGCCGATGAGCAGCTCGTCCGCCGTGCCGACCACGTGCGCGCGCTCGTTCTCGTCGACCCGTTCGGCGAGCTTGAACAGCGCGTCCGCGGTCTGCACGGCGATCCGGAACGTCAGCACGACCGGCGCGTCGCCGTGGGCACCGAACCGGCGGACGAACATCTCGGCCAGCCGTTCGGCCATCAGCTCGTACTGGTCGACGCTGGAGTCGAGGCGGTGGCTGTCCAGCATGTCGCTGAACCGGACCCTGCCGAAGCCGGGCACGTCCGCGAGCATCCTGTTGTAGACGGCGACGACCTGGTGCATGGCCTCGCGCCACGTCCGCGCGATCAGGTCCTTGGTGAACAGCTCCTCGACTTCGCGGAGATAGTTCTCCATACCGCGAAGTGCCAGAGCGTGCACGACAGAACGTTTGTCGGGGAAGTACTGATAGAAAGAACCAATGGGCACTCCGGCCACATCGACGATGCGAGCCGTGGTGATGTCGTCGTAGTCGTATTCGTTCAGCAGGCCCGCACAAGCGTCGAGGATCGCGGAGACCGTCGCCGCGCCGCGCTGTTGCACGGGCTGCCGGCGCATCACCCTGGCTAACCTGCCTTTTGCCGGATCTTCATGCACACCGACATCTTTATCCATAAGTGCGCAGAAGCCAAAGCACAGGTTTACGACAGTTTTCAGCCGGGATCTCCGCGGCGTTTCCGGTGAACGACCCAGCCGAAGTCGACGAGACAGACGACGGCGAGTAGCAAAAGCAGGATTCCCAGCCAGAGGAGATCAGCTCGCAGCGCCAGCCAGCCGGCCACCGAGTTGAAGACCAGTCCGAATCCCGCCAGCCACAACCGCAAGGTCAGGGCGCTGCGCGGTGGCGCGGGAGGTGGCAGGTAGTCGCTCACCTCATCCGGTTTCCCGCAGCAACGGGGCCTCAACCCGCCTCAGCAGGCGCGGCGGTTTCGTCACGTAAGGGCGAACCAGGCGGACAACGGCCAGGCCAGGGGCTATGAGCGGGACGACGGCGGTCAGCACGGCGGCGGTGATGCCCGCGCGCATAACGTCCTTGGGCATGACGGCGACGCGGTCGACGACGAACGCGCGCCGGCCCGTGATCGACACGGCCGCGAGCACGAGCAGGAAGACGACCATGCTCAGCATCGCCCGCTGCACCGCGTGCTCGTACCCGGCCGCCTCCCCCGCGACCAGGACCGCGAACCACCCGGCGAGAGCGGGCAGCTGACCCTGTTCGGTGGTGGCCGCCCAGCTCAGACCGCCCAGTGTCGCGAGCCACACGAGGACGTCCGCGCGCTCCTGAGCCCATAGGGATGCCGAATCGAGTGGAATGCCGGTCCACGCCAGCAGACCGAGCGGACTGAGGGGATCGGCGGCGAGTTGGCCGAGCACCCAGGCGAGTGTCCACGCGGACAGGAGCACCGCGACGACGAGTTGCCACCGGGGCCGGCGCACCACACAGCGGGCGAGCCGGACGATCTCCGCACGCGTCATACCCCCACCTTGCCGTTCTCCGGTGG
Source organism: Lentzea sp. NPDC058436 (assembly GCF_042721515.1). Classification (NCBI taxonomy): domain Bacteria; kingdom Bacillati; phylum Actinomycetota; class Actinomycetes; order Pseudonocardiales; family Pseudonocardiaceae; genus Lentzea; species Lentzea sp. NPDC058436. The sequence goes on along the minus strand of NZ_JBHXLF010000020.1, from coordinate 117,470 downwards.
TTTGCGGAGAAACGTCACCCCAACGCTCACTCCGACGGCCCCCGACCGGGAGCGTTCATCACGCAGCGCAATCCACGATCGAGCTACTGGAGCCTTCTTAGACTTGAGGACATGAGCATCGATCGGCTTCTGCGTCTGCCCAGCTACCTGATGCTCGGGCTGGTGCGCGAGGCCCGGCGGATCGGGCGCGCGGGCCTGCGCGGGCCCCACCTGACGGTGCTCGCGTACCTGTCCGAGCAGGAGGCGGTGGCGCAGAAGCGGATCAGCGACCGGGTGCGGATGGATCCGAGCGACCTCGTGTCGGTGCTCGACGACCTCGAAGGGTTCGGGTTCGCCCAGCGCAGGCGGGACGAGAAGGACCGGCGGCGGTTCACCGTGTCGATCACCGGTGAAGGCAGGCAGGCGCTGGACGACCGGCTGGAGGCGGCTGCGGCGCACGAGGAGGAGCTGCTGGCACCGTTGACGCCGCACGAGCGCGATACGTTGGCCACACTGCTGCGGAAGGCGTACCTGCACCACGCTGATATGCGTGTAGATTAGACAGTCTGCGCTAAGCGACCCGGCGCAGGCAGGACGGTGCTACACGGATTTAATTCCGAAGTCGCATCGTATCGAGAAATGAGGCAAGTTGTCAAGCCCCTCCGATGACCTCCGGCTCGCCGAAATGGAGCCGGAGCAGGAATACGTGGCCATGTTGTACGGCCGGCTCGACGACCTCCGTGAACAGACGTCGAAACGACTCGCACAATCGTTGCGACAAACCGGCGGCACGCACCAGATGCGGTCCGAGCGCGACACGTCCGTCGCGATGTACACAGATCAATTGGCCCAGTACAGCGCTGTCGAGAACGGACTCGCGTTCGGCCGGCTCGATTTCCACAACGAAGACCGCTTCTACATCGGCCGAATCGGTCTGTTCGACGAGGACAAGGAATACGAGCCGCTGCTGATGGACTGGCGTGCGCCCGCCGCCAGGCCGTTCTACCTCGCGACCGCCGCCTCCCCCGACGGCGTGCGCAGGCGCAGGCACCTGCGCACCCGCTCGCGCAAGGTGATCGGCCTCGACGACGAGGTGCTCGACATCAACTCGGTCGACCGCTCGGCCAAGGACAGCCTGACCGGCGAGGCGACGCTGCTGGCGGCGTTGAACGAGTCGCGCACCGGCCAGATGAGCGACATCGTCGCGACGATCCAGGCCGAGCAGGACAAGATCATCCGGTCCGAGCTCAACGGCGTCGTCGTCGTGCAGGGCGGACCGGGCACCGGCAAGACCGCCGTAGCGCTGCACCGAGCCGCATACCTGTTGTATACACACCGTCGACAGCTGGCGAAACGCGGTGTTCTGGTCGTCGGACCGAACACGACGTTCCTGCGCTACATCAGCCAGGTCCTCCCGTCCCTCGGTGAGACGGGCGTCCTGCTCTCCACGGTCGGCGAGCTGTACCCGGGACTGACCGCCGTCGGCCGCGAGTCGCCGGAGGCCGCGGCCGTGAAGGGCCGCCTCCAGATGGCCGACGTGATCGCCGCGGCCGTGCGCGACCGCCAGGAGGCACCGCCGTCCGTCGAGGTCCGCTTCGACAACGACGTGCTGCGCCTGGACCGCCGCGCGATCTCCGACGCGCGAGGCAGGGCGCGCCGCACCCGCCGCCCGCACAACGAGGCCCGCCGCACGTTCGCGCGCGAGATCATCTCGTCCCTGTCCGGCATGGTCGCGTCGAGGCTGGGCAACCACCTGCTCGACAAGGCGGACATGGACGACATCCGCCGCGAGCTGCGCGAGTCCGAGGAGGTGCAGGCCGCGATCTCGTCGCTGTGGCCGGTGCTCACCCCGTTCTCGCTGCTCTCGGAGCTCTACGCGAACCCGAAGCGCCGCAACCGCGCGATGACGAAGTTCACCCGCGAGGAACGCGACCTGCTCCAGCGCACCGGCGACGACTGGACCCCGGCCGACGTCCCGTTGCTGGACGAGGCCGCCGAACTGCTCGGCGAGGACGACACCGAGGCCAAGGCCCGCGCCGACCGCCAGCGCCGCCAGGCGGTCGAGTACGCGCAGGGAGTCCTCGACATCCTCGACCTGGACGACGACGCGGACCCGGACATCCTGATGGCCTCGGACCTGGTCGACGCGTACCGCCTGGCCGAACGCCACGGCGTCGACCACTACGAGACCGCCGCGGAACGTGCCGCGGCCGACCGCACCTGGACGTTCGGCCACATCATCGTGGACGAGGCCCAGGAACTCTCGGCCATGGCCTGGCGCACGCTGATGCGCCGCTGCCCCAGCAAGTCCATGACGGTCGTGGGCGACATCGCGCAGACCGGCGACATCGGCGGCGCCACCTCGTGGGGCGCCGTCCTGTCGCCGTACGTGCAGAACCGTTGGCGCCTCACGGAACTGACGGTCAACTACCGCACGCCGGCCGAGATCATGGAGGTGGCCGCGGACGTGCTCGCCTCGGTCGACCCCGCCCTGGTGCCACCGACCTCCGTCCGCGAAACCGGCGTGGCACCTTGGGTTTCGTCCGTGCCGTCGCTCGTCTCCGAGGTACCTGACCTGGTTGCGCGTGAGGTCACGGCCGTCGGCGACGGCAAGATCGCGGTGATCGTGCCGGCCGCGCTGCTGCCGTCCGTCGGCGCGGCGATCGCTTCCGCCGTACCGAGTTCGTCCGTGGGCAACGAGCTGGAGGAGGCCCAGGTCGTGGTGCTCGGCGTGACGGACGCCAAGGGCCTGGAGTTCGACTCGGTGGTCGTCGTGGATCCTTCGGGCATCCTGTCCGAGTCGCCTCGGGGAGCGTCGGACCTCTACGTGGCGCTGACCCGTGCCACGCAACGACTCGGCGTCGTGCACACCGGTGCGCTGCCCGATGTGCTGTCCCGGCTGAAGGACGTTTCTTAACGAACGGGAGACCCGGATGGCCAGCATCGAGTCGGCGGTCATCCGGGTCGTCGTCGAGGTGAGCGACCAACTCTCGTCCCGCCTCACCGAGCAACTCCCCCGGCCGGCGGCCACGAGCGCGGCGACCACCGACCTCTTCACCGACCTGAGCCGCCCGGACGTCGAGGCGCTAGGGGCCTACCTCGACTCCCCCGACTTCGCGACGGTCGTGGCGCAGAAGCGCATCGGCAACATGGCGGGCAAAGCCGCCAAGGACCAGCTGCGCGAAGGCCTCAGGCTGGCCGGCATGTCCGACGACCCGCTGTCCCGCGTCACCGCCATCGTGCACGACGTGATGATCGCGGCCTGCGACGAGGTCGAACCGCACTTCGCCCGCACCAGCGGAAGGATCGACCGCCGCGACCTCTACACCGCGGCCACGAACAACAGCGTCCTTCTCAAGCGCCTCAGGTCGTCCGCCCGCATCCACGCCTTCGCCGCGCGCATGCGCGAGCAGGTGGCCGCGCTGCACAGCCGCATCCGCATGCCACACATCGGTGTCAGCCGCTCGGTCCGCTACGACCAGCTCTACGTCGAGCCCGCACTCGCCTCGAAGTCGGACTTCCGGATCGGCGCACCGGGCGAACGCGTGCTGGTGCAGGGCGACCCCGGCGCCGGCAAGTCGACGCTGGCCGCGAAGTTCGCCCACGACGTCGCAGTCGACGGCTCCGGCCGGGTGCCGTTCCTGCTGGTGCTGCGCGAGTTCACCACCTCGTTCGGCGAAGGCGGCCGCGACCTACCGCACTACCTGGAGAAGGTGTGCCAGGCGCCGTACAACGTCAAGCCGCCCCAGGACGCCGTCGAGTACCTGCTGCGCACCGGCCGCGCGGTCGTGATCCTCGACGGCCTCGACGAACTGGTGCAGACGGAACTGCGACGCCGGGTCGTGTCGCTGGTGGAGGGGTTCGCGCACCTCTACCCGTTGGTGCCGATCCTGGTCACGGCCCGCAAGATCGGCTACGAGGACGCGCCCCTGAGCACCGACCTGTTCGTGTCCAGCCAGATCGCGGAGTTCGACGACCACCAGGTGGCCGCCTACGTGTCGCGGTGGTTCAAGCTCGACGAGGCCACCTCGCCCGCCGAACAGGACCAGCTGATCAGCTCGTTCCTGGAGGACAGCACGCAGATCTCGGAGCTGCGCGGCAACGCGTTGCTGCTGACGTTGTTGTGCGCCATGTACTCCAGCGACCGCTACCTGCCGCACAACCTCGCGCAGGTCTACGAGCGGTGCGCGCTGATGCTGTTCGAGCAGTGGGACTCGAAGCGCGGCATCGACCTGCCGCTCAAGTTCCACGGACGCCTGCGCGGCGCGGTGCAGCACCTCGCGTGGAACGTGTTCAGCGCAACGGAGTCCGGCAAGCCGCAGACCCGCACCAAGGTCGTCAACACCCTCGCGGCGTACCTGGACAAGAAGCTCGACGACCACGACGAGTCCGTGGCGATGGCCGAAGAGTTCCTCGCGCACTGCACAGGCCGGGCCTGGATCCTCGCCGACGTCGGCGCGACCGAGTCCGAACCGCAGTTCGGCTTCACCCACCGGACCTTTCTGGAGTACTTCGCCGCCGAGTACCTGGTGCGCACACATCGCACGGCCGAGGCGCTGTGGGCGGTCCTCAAGCCGAACGTCGAGCAGTGGGACGTCGTGGCGCAGATCGTGTTGCAGCTCTACGAACGCAATGTCGAGGGTGGTGCCGACGAGTTGCTGGCCGAGGCTCTTTCCCGTGGTGGACTGGGGTTCGCCGCCCGTGCGTTGCACCACGTGGCTCCCAGCGATCGGCTCGTACGATCGATCACCATCGCGGCGTTGGAACAGTTCGTCCTGGTTCCGCCCGGCATTCGAACCACCACGCGAGTCGACACGGCGATGATGGACGCACCACTACAGGACTGCGTACACGCTTCTTCCCGCCTGAACAGACAGGTGATCGAGCGAACGCTGATCGACCACCTCGGATCGCTGATAGCGCAAGGCGAGCTCGGCACCACCCTCGTGATCAACGCCCTGCACGACAGGCATGAGTTCCGCCGGGACCTGTTGCTGCGTCATCAACATGAGCTGCGAGAACTCCAGGTGTCAGCACCATGGGCGTGCTGGGCCGTTGCTGAACCGGAGTCGCTGAAGACGATCCTCTGCCGCACGGGTGTCGCTGCCCTCTACGCGGAATGCAATGTCGGCAGCTCGACGTACCTCCCCGTGGCCTTCCTGCTCCTCGAACGTGAGGTGCTCCCCTTCTCCCTCGCTGAGGCGGACTCGATCGCGACGATGATGACCACCCTGCCGTCACCGTGGACGGACACACCGGCTCATTCGAGGCACTTTCACCACGGCGACAGTCTCCGGATGATGCTGTGCCTGCCCTACCTGGAGACGTTCGAACACAGGGCACAACCTGCCCATTGGCACGACACCGACGGGATCATCGAACCCGTGCGGGAATTCTTGCTTCGCTGGGAGCGCGGCGAGATCAGCGTGCTAGCGCAAGACCAATAGCCGCCGCGCCGACGCCGAGCACCACGCTGACGAGCACGTTCAGCAACGCCGACCGGTACTTCTCCGCCTCCAGCAGCTTCACCGTCTCGTAGCTGAACGTCGAATAAGTCGTGAGCCCACCGCAAAACCCAACCCCGAGCAACGGCATCCACGACGTCCCCACAACAAACCCGATCAACAAACACCCGACGACGTTCACCACCAACGTGCCGAACGGGAAGTCCACCGAGTGCCGCGCCTGCACGAACCGGTCCAGCAGATACCGGCAGGGAGCCCCCAAAGCGGCACCGAAGAACACGACGAGAACGGTCACCGGGTCACCCGCAACCCGAGAAACGCCGCCAGCACAGCACAAACCGGCGTGACCAACAGCGCCCAGGACCACGAGGCCGCGTACGACGAGAAAGTCGTGAACCCGCCCAGCACCCCGACCCCGAAGAACGCGCGCACCAACGGCCGGGGCACCGTCCCCATCAGCACGCCGATGAGGAACGACCCCAGCACGTTGATCAGGAACAGCCCCCAGGCCCCCGGCACCAAAAGCGAAAGCCCGTACCGCGCCACGCCCCCGAGCCCGCCGCCCAGCGACACGAGAGCGACGAACCGCAGACCAGGATCAGGCTGAGGGTTCGGCAAGGTGCTCCACCAGGTGGTCCAAAGCCTTCAACGCGCGCACGACGTCCTCCCGTTCGGAGGACTCCAGCTTGCCCAACGCGGCGCCGATCCGCTTCTCGTGTTCGCGCTGCCACACGAGGAGCTGTTCGTGTCCACGGGGTGAGACGGATAGTCGCGCTACCCGCCTGTCCTTGGGGTCTCCGCCGCGCACGACGAGGCCCGAGTCGATCAGTTGGGACACCAGTCCGGACACCGTGTTGGGGGCGAGCCTCAGGGCCGCGGCGAGGTCGCCGACCTTCATCGGCGGGCGTTCCGCGAGGGTCTGCAGGAGCTCTACCTGCGCCATCGGCAGGGATTCCCACGGCCAGTCGGCCCGGATGCTCGTCCGCAGCGCCCGGCGCAGGCGGGTGACGACGTCGGTGAGCGTGCGGGCTTCGTCTGACATGCGGAAATGATACTGAACGACCACTAATGGCTCTGTGTCAGATATAATCGGCCTACGATGAACTGGTTCGTCACGGAGTCGCCCCGGCCGGCGTGGATCGCACGCCGGACGTACGCGCCTTGGCTGGTCATCGCGACGGTCTGCTTCGGGGCGTTCATGGGGCAGCTCGACGCCTCGATCGTCACGCTGGCGTTCCCCGCGATGAGCGCGCACTTCCAGGCCGACCCCGAGTGGATCTCGCTCAGCTACCTGATCACGCTCGTGGCGCTGCTCGTCCCAATGGGCAGGATCGCGGACCGGGTCGGCCGCAAGATCGTCTACATCTACGGCTTCGCGTTGTTCACCGGAGCATCCGTAGCGTGCGTGTACGCGCCGGGGTTCGATGCGCTCATCGCGGCCCGCGTGGCGCAGGCCGTGGGGGCGGCGATGTTGCAGGCGAACAGCGTCGCGCTGGTCACCACGGCGGTGGCGCCCTGCCAGCGGCGCAAGGCGCTCGGCATCCAGGCCGCGGCGCAGGCGGCGGGGCTCGCGGCCGGGCCGTTGCTCGGCGGGTACCTCACCGAGAACTTCGGATGGCAGGCCGTGTTCGCGATCAACGTTCCGATCGGCGTCGTGGCCATGGTCGCCGGGCACTACCTGCTCCCCCGCACGAAGACCAGCAGGGACAAGGGAAAGCCGAGCTGGAAGGTCGTGCCGGGGCTCGTGGGCGTGCTGCTCACGTACGCCGCGTTGTTCGCGCCGATGACGCTGCTGCCGTTCACCATGAGACAACCCTTGGCACAGATAGGACTCACGGTCGCCGCGCTGCCGCTCGGGTTCGCGATCGCGGCGACGTTGCTGAGCAGGCCCGGCATCACCACGGGCGCGCTGATCTCGGCTACCGCGCTGATCATGCCTGTGCCACAGGTGGTTCAGCTCGTCGTCGCGGGCATCGGGCTCGGGATCATCGCGCCCGCCTGCACGAAACGCGTGATGGGCGCGTTGCCGGAGGGGGCGGCCGGGGTCGGGAGTGGACTGGTGAACGTCGCGCGTGGGCTCGGGACGGCACTGGGCGTCGCGGTGGCGACGCTGTTGATTCACACTTTCCAGTGATAGCAGCGGTTTCACTGCTCCGAATGGGCTCATGCACTGCCGCGCGCGCAACGCGTCTCAGTAGCCTGATCACATGTCTGAACGGGTGAGCTGGGTTCCGGAAGGCGTCGACACGGGCATGCCGAGTGCCGCGCGCCTCTACGACTACCTGCTCGGGGGAGGACACAACTTCGCGGCCGACCGCGCGCTGGCGGACAAGTTCCTGAAGGCGCAGCCGAACGCGCGCTCGATCGCGCGGCTGAACAGGGCGTTCCTGCGCCGGTCCGTGCTGTTCATGATCGAGCGCGGCATCCGGCAGTTCCTCGACCTGGGCTCGGGCATCCCGACGGTCGGCAACGTGCACGAGATCGCGCAGAAGGCCGACCCGGAGGCGCACGTCGTGTACGTGGACTTCGAGGAGGTCGCGGTCGCGCACAGCCAGCTCATCCTGGAGCAGGACCCGCGCGCGACGATCATCCAGGAGGACATGACCAGGCCCGCCGAGGTGCTGGAGGCGGCCCGGCACAGCGGCCTGATCGACTTCACGCAACCGGTCGGCGTGCTCACGGCCGGCGTCTTCCACTTCGTGCCGCCGCAGGCCGACCCGAACGCGATCGTGGCGGCGTACCGCGACGCCGTGCCCGCGGGCAGCTACCTCGCGGTCTCGCAGTTCACCCAGGACCTGCAGCCCGAGGAGATGGCCGGGGTCGTCGAGGTCATGAAGAAGAGCCAGAACCCGATGTACCCGCGCACGAGGAGCGAGATCGAGGCGCTCTTCGACGGGTTCGAACTGGAGGAGCCCGGCATCGTGCCGACGCCGCTGTGGCGGCCCGAAGGCGCGAACATCGACGACCCGGACAAAGCGGGCATCTACGCCGCGGTCGGCCGCAAGGTGTAGCGCGGCCTGTCGTTATTGGCCGCGCGGCGGTGAATCCGTACGCTCTGTGAACAGGATGGAACTTCCGGAGCTCGCCGCCCGCTGGATGAACGCGTTGACGTCGACCGCGTACATCCCGCTTTCCCACGCCGAAATCGAGCAGTCACTGCTCGACTCGCTGCGCGATCTGCCGGAGTCACCCGAATCGGTCGCCTATCGATTGGTGTCACTGCACGCGACCGGACCCGACTCGTTGCGTGCCACGATCGAGGTCCTTTCGCCCACGTTCGAACTACCTCTGCTGGCCAGGCTCAGCTCCGCGTACGCGCAGGCCATGCGGACGGACGCGTTCGACCAGCAGGAGCAGATCAAGGTCGCGATCGTGCGCGCGAAGCAGCGGGTCGAGCGCACGCTCAAGGTCAGCCAGGCCCGGTTCCAGGAGGTGTTCGACTCCGCCGCGCTCGGCATCGCGATCACCGACCTGGAGGGCCGGTGCGTCGAGGCGAACGACAAGCTCGCCGAGATCGTGGGGCTCGACTCCGGCTCCGACCTCACCGACCGCGACCTGCGCGACTTCTACCACCCCGAGGACCTGGCCGCCCTCGGCTCCTCGTACCGCAAGGTCAGCGAGGGGCACCTCGACAGGTTCCGCGACCAGCGCAAGCTCATCCGCGCGGACGGCGAGCCCGTGTGGGTTCAGCTCGTCGTCTCGGTCCTGCGCGACGCGGACGGCCGCCCGACGCACCACGTGACGATGGTCGACGACATCAGCGAGCTGCACCTGTTGCAACGCAGCCTCGACCACCAGTTGCTGCACGACTCGCTGACCGGCCTGTCGAACCGCCAGCACTTCGTCTCCCAGGTTGAACGGCAGCTCGACGGCACCCCGATCACTCTGTACCACCTGGGGCTGGACGCGTTCTCGGTCGTCAACAACGGCCTGGGCCACGAGACGGGCGACAAGCTCCTCAAGATCGTCGCGGCACGTCTGGGCAAGCTCGCCGCCGAGAAGAACGCCGTGGTGGCGCGGATCGGCGGCGACGAGTTCGCGTTGATCACGGTCGGCGACAACGTCACGTCCACCGTCGAGGAGATCCAGGAGACCCTCGCCGAACCGACCTTCGTGGACGACCACGGCATCGCGCTGTCGGCCAGCATCGGCGTGGTGGACCGGCCTCCGGCGTTCGCGACCGCCGCCGAACTGATGCGCTGCGCCAACGCCGCCCTGCGCCAGGCGAAAGCGCGCGGCAAGCGGCAGTGGGCGTTGCACGACCCGCACGACGACGCCCGCCGCCGCGGCAAGTACGCGCTGGCCGCGTCCATGCCGGGCGCGTGGGAGCACGGTGAGATCGAGATCGTCTACGCGCCGGTGCACGACCTGGCGACCCGCGAGGTGCTCGGCGCCGTCGCCCGCCTGCACTGGGACGACCTGAGCCACAACGACACCATGGCGCTGGCGGACTCGACGGGCCTGTCGCTGCCGATCGGCAGGTGGTTGCTGCGCGAGGCGTGCGCTCAGGCCGCGAGATGGGTCGAGGAGTTCGGTGACGGGGCGCCCACGCTGCACATCGCGTTGGGCGCCTTGCAGTCCCGCGACGAGGACCTGGTCGCGGACGTCAAACGGGCCCTGGACGAAACGGGTCTGCCGCCGGAACGGCTGCGGATCGCACTCGACATCTCGTCGGTGCTCGCCGGCGACGACAACGCCCTGGTGCTGCACGACAGCGGCATCGTCGTGGCGCTGGACGGCTTCCGCGGCGGCCACGACGAGCTGGCCGTGCTGACCGAGGTGCCGGTCCGCTCGGTGATCACCCGCGCACCCGCGCCGAGCCCGGACTCTCCGCTGCACCAGGCGATGCGCGCCCTGATCACGACGGTGCACGGCCTCGGCGTGCGGTTCGCCGTCGACGAGGTGCACACCCTCACCGACGCCGGCCACTGGCGGCAGGCCGGCGCGGACGGCGGCATCGGCCTGCTGCCCGCCCTGACCGCCGCCGAGGTGACCGACCTGCTCGCTACAGCTGCTTCACCGCCGCCAGAAGCTTCGTGAGCGAGTCCTTCGCGTCCCCGAACAGCAGCGTCGTCTTCGGGTTGTAGAGCAGCTCGTTGTCCACGCCCGCGAACCCGGGCCGCATCGACCGCTTCATGAACACCACGGACTTCGCGCGGTCCACGTCGAAGATCGGCATGCCGTAGATAGGACTGGCGGGCTCGTCGCGTGCGCCGGGGTTCACCACGTCGTTGGCGCCGACCACCACGGCCACGTCGACCGACGTGATGCCGGGGTTGACGTCGTCGAGCTCCTTGAGCTGCTCGTACGGCACGTCGGCCTCGGCCAGCAACACGTTCATGTGCCCCGGCATCCGCCCCGCGACGGGGTGGATCCCGTACGCCACCGCCACTCCGCGCTTCTCCAGCGTCGACACCAGCTCCCGCACCGCGTGCTGCGCCTGCGCGACGGCAAGCCCGTACCCCGGCACGACGACCACGTTGTTCGCGTACCCCAGCAGGATCGCGACGTCCTCGACCGTGCCGGACTTGACCGTCCGCTGCTCTTCCCCTTGCGCGACAACGGCAGTCGCCTTGAACGCGCCGAACAGGATGTTCGCGAGCGACCGCCCCATCGCCTGCGCCATCAACCGCGTGAGGATGGTGCCGGACGCGCCGACGAGCGTGCCCGCGACGATCAGCAGCGTGTTCGCCAGCACGTACCCGGACGCCGCGACCGCGAGACCGGTGAACGCGTTGAGCAACGAGATCGCGATCGGCACGTCCGCACCGCCGACCGGCAGCACGAACAGGACGCCCAACGCGAGCCCGACCGCCGCCAGCAACCACAGCAGGAACCCGTTCGGCACCGCCATCGTCAACGCGCACAAGGCAACCGACGACACACCGGCCGCGATCGCCAGCTGCTGACCGGCCGGGAGGAGCACCGGACGGGTCGTCATGAGCTCCTGCAACTTGAGGAACGTGACCACCGAGCCGGAGAAGCTGACCGAACCGATCAGCACCGTCAGCACGGTCGCGAGCCGGAACATCACGGTCGTGTCCGGCACCGCGAAGAACTCCGCCAGCGCCACGAGTGCGGCGGCCGCGCCACCGACTCCGTTGAACAGCGCCACCATCTGCGGGATGGCCGTCATCTTCACCGACCGCGCGGCCGGGATGCCCACGGCCACACCGAGTGCGATGGCGATGAGGATCCACAGTCCGTTGTGGACGACACCGTGCAGGTACGCGGTGACTACGGCGACCAGCATGCCGAACGCGCCGATGAAGTTGCCGTAGCGCGCGTACTTGGGCGAGCTCAGGCCTTTCAGCGCCAGGACGAAGCACACCGACGCGACGAGGTACATCAGCTGGACCGTCATCGCTTGAACATCTCCAGCATCCGGTCCGTCACCACGAACCCGCCGACGACGTTGACCGTGGCCAGGAAGACCGCGAGCAACCCGAGAACCAGCTCCAGCGTGCTCTCCGCGGACCCGGTGATCAGGATCGCGCCGACCAGGATGACGCCGTGGATGGCGTTGGCGCCGGACATCAGGGGCGTGTGCAGGATCGTGGACACCTTCGAGACCACCTCGAAGCCCACGAACACGGCCAGCACGAAGATCGTCAGCAGATCGATCACGGTGACTCCTTGCGGATCTGACCGTCGTGGGTGAGGCAGCAGCCGTCGAGCACCTCGTCGGTGAGGTCCGGCGACACCGACCCGTCCGCGATCATCAGCTTGAGCAGGTTCAGGACGTTGCGCGAGTACAGCCGGCTCGCGTGCACCGGCATGGACGACGGCAGGTTCAGCGCGCCGTGCACCAGCACGTCGCCGACCCAGGTCTCCTGTCCCGCAACGGATCCGGCGTAGTTGCCGCCGGACTCCGCTGCCAGGTCGACCAGCACGGAGCCGGGTGTCATGGCCTTGAGCATGTCGGTGGTGACGAGCACCGGGGCCTTGCGGCCGGGGATGGCGGCCGTGGTGATCACGACGTCGGACGCGGCCACGTGCTCGCCGATGAGTTCTCGCTGGCGTTCCAGGAACTCCTCGGACTGCACGGACGCGTAGACGCCGGACTGGGTCTCCAGGTCGAGTTCGAGGAACTTCGCGCCCAGGCTGCGGACCTCCTCCCCCGCCGCCTTGCGCACGTCGTAGGCCTCGACGACGGCGCCCAGACGACGGGCGGTCGCGATGGCCTGCAGGCCCGCCACTCCGGCTCCCAGCACGAGCACCTTGGCCGGCGGCACGGTGCCGGCGGCGGTGGTGAACATCGGCAGGAAGCGCGGTAGTCGTTCGGCGGCGACGAGGACGGCCCGGTAGCCCGCCACCAGCGCCTGGGACGACAGGGCGTCCGCGGTCTGGGCACGGGTCACGCGGGGCAGCAGGTCGAAGCTGAACGACGTCACCCGGCGGTCGCGGTAGACCTCCAGCAGGTCCCGTTCGGCCTGGGGCTGCAGGAAGCTGATCGTGACGGCACCGGGTTTCAGCGCCGAGGCCTGGTCGATGGTCAACGGCTGCACGGACACGACGACATCGGATTCCGATGTCGGGTCCTCGGGCGTCACGGTCGCCCCGGCCGCTCGGTAGGCGGCGTCGAGGGCGTGGGCGTGGCGCCCAGCGCCTTCCTGTACGTGCACGGTCAGTCCAGCGTCGACCAGCGACGACACCGTTTCCGGTACGCAGGCGACTCGGCGCTCGGCGGGCCGCGACTCTGCGGGGGTTCCCACTTTCACCGTACGCACGTTACGCGATCAAAGGTGACCTGGGCCACATCACAGTTGCCAGAGCACCGCACCGGCGAGCGTCAGGCACCCTGCCAGCCCAACCGCGGGCACAAGCCGCTTACCGAGCGTCCACGCGCTGGCGTTGGCGATCGCGTAGTAGAGCAGCACGCAGAACGAGCTGAACACGATCGCGCGAGTGACGTCGACGGTGAGCACCAGTCCGACCGCGACGAGCCCGGTCGCGACCTCGGCCCAGCGCAGGTCGGCCAGGAACCCCGGCAGCCTGCGGTCGCGCGCCATCGCCAGCGCGGTCCGGCTCACGCCCAGCTGCAACGAGAGCAGCGACCCCAGAGCGGCCAGGCAGGCGGCCACGCGAATCACGGGCGCGAGCGAAGGCGAGACGTCCGCCAACGTCGACACGGCCAGCGAACTGCCCAGCGCACCCAGAGCCACCACCGCCACGACGGCGTACGCGACCAGCGTGATCGCCAGTGAGATGACCACGGCGCGTGGAATCGTGCGTGCGGGTTCGCGCACCTCCTCTCCTAGCGTCGCGATGCGCGCGTAGCCGGCGAACGCGAAGAACAGCAGCGCGGCGGCGGGAAGGATTCCTGCGGGCAGGAACTCCGCCGGCTGCACGGCCTCGCGAGCCGTCACGGACGTGAGAACGAGCACGAGCAGCACGACAACGACGATGGCTCGGGTGACCAGTGCGGACTTCTGGACACCGGTCAGGTTCAGCGCGGTCAGCGCCACGATCGCCGCCACCGCAACGGGTTTCGGCGCACCGGCGTACAAACCGACCGTCAACGCCATGGCCGCGCACGACGCCGTCTTGCCGAGCACGAACGCCCACCCGGCCAGGTCACCCCACAGGCGCCCGAGCCGTTCGCGGCCGTAGACGTACGTGCCACCGGACTGCGGATAACGCGCGGCCAGCCAGGCGCTCGACAACGCGTTGCAGCAGGCGATCACCCCCGCGATCACGAGGGACACGAGCAACGCGGACCCGGCCGCGGCGGCGGCCGGGGCGAGCACCGCGAACACTCCGGCGCCGATCATCGAGCCGAGCCCGACGAACACGGCGTCGGTCAGCGAAAGACTTCTGATCAACCGCACACGGCTCAGTGTGCAGCCAAATCAATGCGATACAGGGCAACCCGAGGGCTTCGAAGCGGGGAAGAAGTTCGGCAGCAGTTCATCGGTGTCGTAGTACCGGTGGTAGACCGGTGTCAGCCCGCCCGACACGGGTGGCACGATCCACGACCAGTCCGCGGGGCACGAACGGCCGGCGGCCTCCTCCTTCTCCAGGTGTGTCAGGAACCTCTGCGACTCCGTGTGGTGGTCCGTGATCGTGACCCCGGCCTCCGCGAACGAGTGCAGGACGGCGCGGTTGAGCTCCACCAGGGCTCGATCGCGCCACAACGTCGCCTCCGACGACATGTCCAGGCCCATTCGCTTGGCGAGGTACGGCAGCAGGTCGTAGCGGTCCGAGTCGGCCAGGTTGCGGGCGCCGATCTCGGTGCCCATGTACCAGCCGTTGAACGGCGCCGACGGGTAGTCGATGCCGCCGATGCGCAGGCGCATGTTGCTGATCGCGGGTACGGCGTGCCACTTCACGCCGAGCTTGCCGAGCCACGGGAAGTCGGGGTGCGACAACGACACTTCGAGCACGTCGTCGGCGGCGATCTCGACGAGCGCGGGCTCCTGGCCCTGGCAGTTCACCATGAGCGGCAGCACGTCGAACGGGCCGCGCGTGGCCGGGGGCTTCCAGCCGCGCTTCAGCGCGAGCTCGGTCAGGGCGAGGTTGCGCGCGTCGCCGAGCACTCCGCCGTCGGCACCGCGGTAGGCGGCGTAGCGGATGATCTGCTCGTTGACGATCTGCGGCGCGTGCGTGCCGGGCTCGGCGGGGGCGTAGACCGTGATGACGGGCCGGATCTTGCCCTTGTTCGTGGCCACGCGGAGGTGTTCGACGCAGTCCTGCGCCACGTCGGCGGGAGCGGACACCTCGCGCTGGTCGCGCACTTTCAAGCTCCGCCAGTACAAGCGGCCGATGCAGCGCGAGCTGTTGCGCCAGGCCACGCGGGCGCCGAAGGTCAGTTCCTCGGTCGTGTGGCGGTAGGTGCCGGTCGCGGCGATCTCCGCGTGCACCTCGGCGAGCCTGTCCTCGACGGGACCGAGCTCGGGGTGTTCGGTGTGGTGCTGGCGGACGAAGTCCTCAGCCTCGGCGATGTCGATCTCGCCGGTGATCTCGACCTGCGCCGGGGGAAGCGCCGTCAGGGAACGGGGCAACACGTCAGTCGGGACGGGGGTCATGGCGAGGCACCGTAGTTGCGCTTTCGTGTAGGAGGAACCGCCTGTCGCGCTACGCCATCTGGATCACTGGACCGCGTCCGACACGCTCAGCAGTTACTTGATCCTACAACTGGGTGACAAAGGGCGCGACAAAGGGTGGTTCTTGACCGTTATCAGGCCGAAATCAAACATTGACCAGTGATTCAGTTCACCGCGGGATTCGACCCGTTCGAGTGAACTTGAGGAACCTCCCACGCCGAGAAGCGCGTCATCCCCTGAATTGCCAAGGAGGGTGGCACCACGCGGAACGCGAAGTTCCGCAGCGCCAAGGCGATCGGCGACCGCATCTCGATCCCGAACTTCCCCGCCATGCGCGAACCCTTCCACACGGACTGCGTGCGCGGCCTGCGCAAAGCGTCGTACCGCGCGAGATCACCGTTGCACAGAGCCAATGTCACGGCGTCCTCCAACGCCATGCACGCTCCCTGCCCGAGGTACGGCGTCATCGCGTGCGCCGCGTCGCCGAGCAACGCCACCCGGCCTTTCACGAACGTGGGCAGCAACGGCAACTGGTGGATGTCGTGCCGGATCACGTCGGCGGTCGTGCGAACCAGTTCCGGCAACGGGTCGTGCCAGCCGGCGAACAGCGCGACGGGGTCCAGGTCGGCTTGGGCGGGCGCCACCTTCGCGACGTACCAGCACACCCTGCCGTCGCCGAGCGGCAGGATCCCGGCTTCACCTCCGGGACCGAGCGTCTGCGAGATCGGCAGGTCGTAGGGTCCCGGCGCCACTCCACGCCACGCCGTGGCGCCCGCGTACACCGGCCCCGGCGCGTCCGGCAGCAGTTCGGCGCGCAGGCGGCTGTTGATGCCGTCCGCCGCCACCACTAGGTCCGCGTCCAGGTCCTCGGCGCTGGTCACCTCGACGTCGTTGAAGAGGACCTCGGACGGCAGCGCGCGCAGCAGGACGCCGTGCAGGTCGGCGCGGTGCATCGCGATCACCTTCTCCTGCCCCACGTCCGGCAGGTGCACGAGCCAGCGCCCGTCCTCGGCCCGCACGCCACCCGACACGCGCGGCGTGCCGAGCCGCCGGATCTCGTCGTCGAGGCCCATCCACTCCAGCGCGCGCATCGCGTTCGGCATGACGCCCACACCGGCGCCGATCTCGCCGAACGCGGCCGCGCGCTCGTGGACCTCGACCTCCCAGCCGACGCGCCGCAACGACACCGCCGCCGCCAGCCCGCCGATGCCGCCGCCCACCACGATCGCCTTCATCGCTTCCTCCTCTACAGGTGTAGAGGAATCTACACCTGTAGACTACGGATGTAGAGAGATTGGGACCACAGGTGCGCAGAGACGTCATCACCGACGCCGCGATCAAGCTCGTCGCCGAACAGGGCATGCGCGGGCTCACCCACCGCGCGGTCGACCGCCGGGCGGGTCTGCCGGAGGGCTCCACCAGCGCGTACTTCCGCACGCGCAAGGCGCTGGTCGAGGGGTTCGTGGAGCGGCTGGCCGACCAGGAACGACTGGACGTGGCGCCCGATCCGGACGACGTCGCCGGCAGCATCGCGAAGACGCTCGACAGCTGGCTCGTGGAACGCGACCGCACGCTCGCCCGGTACGCGGCGATGCTGGAGGCCACGCACCACCCCGAGCTGAAGTCGATCCTGGTCCACTCGCCGCGCGAGCAGGCCACCGCGCTCGCGAGGATGCTCGGCCACGCCGATCCCGAACGGGCGGGCGCGCACTTCACGGCGTTCCTGGAGGGCCTGCTCTTCTACCGGCTGGTCGGCGGCGGCAGCACGGTCGGGCCGGAACCGGGCACCCCGGAAAGCCTGCTGGACCTGAGGAACGCCGTCGAAAAGGCGTTGCGACCGTAGGTACCGTGGGTTTCATGGGATTCGGGTACGGGGTCTTCTACCTCTGATCAAGGACGTGTGCCTCACCGCAACACGTCCTGATTTCGCGTACCCGAAAGAAGATCCCCGTGCGTTCGCATGTTCATTTGACGACCCAAGATCTGACCAGGGGTTATGAGGCCGGACCCGTCGTCGACGGCATCTCGCTGACGGTCTCCGCGGGCCAGCGCCTCGGCGTCATCGGCGAGAACGGCCGCGGCAAGACCACGCTGCTCCGCCTGCTGTCCGAGGACCTGGTGCCGGACCAGGGAACTGTCACCCGGCACGGTTCGTTGAGCCTCGTACGACAGGAAATGCCGTTCCACGAAGGCGAAACGGTGGGAGACCTGCTGTCCGAGGCGCTGCGCGAGAGCCGTCAGGCACTGTCCGAACTGGACAGTGCGGCGGAGCC
This sequence comes from Lentzea sp. NPDC058436, assembly GCF_042721515.1. NCBI lineage: Bacteria > Bacillati > Actinomycetota > Actinomycetes > Pseudonocardiales > Pseudonocardiaceae > Lentzea > Lentzea sp. NPDC058436. The sequence continues at coordinate 99,707 of NZ_JBHXLF010000020.1, read as the reverse complement.
CTTCGACGGCGAGCGGTACGAGAAGGCACTGGCCCACGCCGAGAACATCGAGGCCTGGGACGCCGAACGGCGTGCGGACATCGCTCTCAAGGCCCTCGACGCCGACCACTCGCGTTCGGCGAGGCTGTCCGAGCTCAGCGTGGGTCAGCGCTACCGCGTCCGGCTGGCGTGCCTGCTCGCCGAACGCGCCGACGTCCTGCTGCTGGACGAACCGACCAACCACCTCGACGCGGGCGCGCTGGCGTTCCTGACCGAACGCCTCAAGCAACACCACGGCGTCGTCGTGCTCGTGAGCCACGACCGCACGTTGCTGGACGACGTCTGCACCCACCTGCTCGACCTCGACCCGACGCCGGACGGCGAGGTGCGCCTGCACGGCGGCGGTTACCGGGCGTTCAAGGAGGCCAAGCGCGCCGAACGGCAGCGGTGGGAGCAGCGGTTCTCCCAGGAGGAGGCCGAGCACGACGAGCTGGCCGACAGGGTGGAGCGCGCCCAGTCCCGGCTGCAGGACGGCTGGCGGCCGCCGAAGGGCGCGTTCAAGCACAAGCGCAGCACGCGCGCGGCGAACAAGATGCGCAACGTCGCCCGCAGGCTGGAGGAGCTGGACGACCAGCGCGTCGACGCTCCCCCGCCGCCGTTGCGCTTCACCCCGCCGGAGTTGGAGGCGAGCGGCGACCTGCTGCACGCCACCCCGCTCGCGGTACCGGGCAGGCTCTCGCTCACCGAGCCGATCTCGCTGAGCGCGGGCGAGAAACTGCTGGTCACCGGCCCGAACGGGGCCGGCAAGTCGACGTTGCTGAACGTGCTGGCTGGCCGCGTCACGCCGGCGCACGGCACGGTGCACCACGTCGGCCGCGTCGCCCTGCTGGCGCAGGAGTCCGCGTTCGAGAACGAGGACGCCACCGCGAGGCAGCTGTGCCCGCGGGTGGCCGAACTCGGTCTGCTCACCGGAAAGGACCTGGACCGGCCGGTCGGACGCCTGTCGACCGGCCAGCGCAGGCGCCTGGAGCTGGCGGTGCTGCTGAGCGGCTCCCCGCACGTCCTGCTGCTCGACGAACCGACCAACCACCTGTCGATCGCCCTGGTCGACGAGCTGACCGAGGCGCTGCGCGAGACCCGTGCGGCGGTGGCCGTCGCGACCCACGACCGGCAGATGCGGACAGATTTCGGCTCGTGGCGGTCCGTCACCCTGAATTCATCTTCACGAAGTAATGAAACTTCTGTAGCTTCGGAAGTAGGTCTTCTGCCGAGCACTGGGAGGTGTGCGAGATGACCGAACTGATCTCCGACAAGCTGCCCACGACGCGTACGAACCCGTTCGACCCGCCGCCCGAGATCGCACAAATCCGGGAGCGGGCCACCGTCAGCAGGCTGAAGTTCGCCGACGGGCACCTCGGCTGGCTCGTCACCGGCCACCACCAGGTGCGCGAGGTGCTGGGGAGCCCCAAGTTCACGAACGACCCCGGCGAGCACCACCTGCTGGAGGTGCGGTTCCAGGGCGAGGCGCCGAAGGAGAAGCGCAAGATCAAGCCCGGCATGTTCCTGAACCAGGACCCGCCGGACCACACCCGGTTGCGCAGGATGCTGCAGGGCCAGTTCACGGTCCGGCGGATGAACCAGCTGTCCGAGTGGATCGGCACCATCGTCGACGACCAGCTCAAGCACCTCAGGTCGTTCGACGGCAAGGCCGACCTGGTGCAGGAGTTCGCGCTTCCGGTGCCGTCACTGGTGATCTGCGCGCTGCTCGGCGTCGACTACGACGAGCGGCACAGGTTCCAGGAGGACACGGCGACGCTGCTGAGCCTGAACTCGACGTTCGACGAGGCCATGGCCGCTATGGCGCGCATCGAGGAGTTCATGCGCGAGCTGGTCGTCCGGAAGAAGGAGAACCCGGGCGACGACATGATCAGCGACCTGATCGCCACCGGTGAGCCGACCGACGAGGAGGCGTCGAACATGGCGCTGCTCCTCCTGCTGGCCGGGCACGAGACCACGGCGAACATGCTGGGCATCGGCACGTTCACGCTCCTGCAGCACCCGGACCAGCTCAAGATCCTGCGCGACGAGCCGGAGGTGATCGACAACGCCGTCGAGGAGCTGATGCGGTACCTGTCGATCATCCACTTCGGACCGGTGCGCACCGCGACCGAGGACGTGGAGATCGACGGCCACCTCATCAAGGCGGGCGACACGGTCGTCATGCACGTGCCCGGCGCCAACCGCGACCCGGAGAAGTTCCCCGGCAACCCCGAGGAACTGGACCTGCGCCGCCCGGCCACCGGCCACGTCGCGTTCGGCCACGGCATCCACCAGTGCCTGGGCCAGCAGCTGGCGCGCATCGAGATGCGGATCGCGTTCGCCAAGCTGTTCCAGGAGTTCCCGGACCTCCGCCTCGACATCGCCCCCGAGGAGGTGCCGCTGCGCACCGACATGGGCATCTACGGGGTCCACGCGCTGCCAGTAGCGTGGTCGTCATGAAGATCTCGGTCGACCAGACGAAGTGCTGCGGTTCGGGGATGTGCGTGCTGACGGACCCGGACCTCTTCGACCAGAACGACGAGGACGGCACGGTCGTGCTGCTCGAAGAACACCCGGACGCCGCCCACGAGGCGTCCGCGAAGGAAGCCGCGAACCTCTGCCCGGCAGGGGCGATCACGGTCAGCTAGTCCGTGTTGAGCCGCCAGGCGACACCCGTGCCCCGTCGCCTGGCACCAACGCGTTACGAGGTGGCCATCCGCAACTCGTCCACCTCGGCCTGGAACCCGGCGGCGGTCAGCGCCTCCTCGGCCTGCCGCCAGTGCTCGCGCGCCTCCTCGGCACGCCCGGCCCGCTCCAGGGCGTTGCCCAGCACCCGCAACGACCGCCCGAACTCCGGCGGCGACCCCATCTCGCGGGCCTGTTCCAGTGCGAGCGACGCCAGTCGCAGCGCCTCGTCGGCGGACGTCGCCAGGCCGGACCGCAGGCGCCACACCCAGATGCGGCCCTGCCGGTCGTCGTGCTCCTCGAAGAACTCCCAGGCCTGCCGCAGCTGCTCCTCGGCGAGCGAGTCCGATCCGGAGCGCACGAGCGTGTCCGCGAGGAACAGCCGGATGTTGGCCGCCAGGTCCGGGTCGCCGAGCTTCTGCGCGGCGGCCAGTGACGACCGCAGGAACGCGGCGGACTCGTCCAGCTCGCCGGTGAACTGGTGCAGCCGCCCCAGTTCCAGCGTCGCCATCAGCTCGCTCTGCTGGTCACCCAGCTGTGCGGCGACGCGCCGGGCCCGTTCCAGGTAGTCCCTGGCGGACGTCAGCCCGCCGGCGCGCCGTTCGATCGCCCCGAGCGAGCACAGCACCTCGATCTCGCCGTGCGGGTTCGACGAGGCCACGAACCGGGTCATGGCCTCACGATGTGCCTCACGGGCTTCCGAGGACCGGCCGCCCCATTCGTGCATCCACCCCATGCCGTACCAGGCGTAGGCCTCGCCCCAGACGTCGCCGGCCGCGGCGAACCCCTCCCGCGCTGCCTGGAAGTCGGCGGAGGCGGCGGCGTAGTCGTGCAGCCGGGCCCGCAGGATTCCCCTCTGCTGGAACAACATCGGCCGCCGGGCGGGCGGCGCGCACGACAGCGCCAGCGCGTTGATCTGCTCCCAGTCGTCGAACCGGGCCCGCAGGTCGCAGAACGCGGCCGAGCGGACGGCCAGCTCGGCGGCCAGAGAACCCAGTCCCAGCGCGGCCGCCTGCGTGATCACGGCGTGGACGTTCTGCCACTCGGCGTCGAACCAGTCGGCGGCGTCACCGAGGTCGAAGCGCTCCAGCGCCAGGGGTTCCAGCCGGACGCCCTGGTGCGGCAGCTCGACGTCGGCCCGTGTCGCGAGGTCGAGCCACTGCTCGAACAGCCCGCGCAGCGCCACGGCCGGGTCCTCCGTGGCGGCCTCACGACCGTAGGCGCGCAACAGGTCGTGCAGCCGGTAACGCACCTGCCCCACCGCGTCGCGTCCCGCGTAGTCGACCAGCCGGGCGTCGACCAGCGCCTCGACGTGGTCCTCCGCGTCGTCGAGGTCCAGGCCCAGCAACGGGGACGCCGTCCACGCCGGGAAGTCCGGCGTGTCCACCAGCGACAACAACCGGAACGCGATCCGGTGCGACTCGTCCAGCCCGTCGTAGGACAGCGCCAGGGAGGCGCGGACGTCGAGGTCTCCCACCGACAGCTCGTCGAACCGGCGGCGCGAATCGGACAGCCGGCCGGCGAGCTTCGAGAGCTGCCAATGCGGGCGCGCCACCAGCCGGGCCGCCGCCACGCGCAACGCCAGCGGCAGCTTGCCGCAGTAGGCCACGATCTCCTGCGCCGCACCGGGTTCGGCGGCACACCGGGCCTCACCGACAGCGGCCCGCAGCAACGCCAGCGCATCCGCGGAGGGCAACACGTCCAACGGCACGACGTGCGCCGCTTCCAGTCCGGCGAGGGCGGCCCGTGACGTCACCAGAGCGGCACCGGAGGTCGTGCCGGGCAGCAACGGCCGCACCTGGGCCTCGTTCACCGCGTTGTCCAGCACGACGAGGATCTTCCGGTCCGACAACAGGTCCCGGTACAGGTCGACGCGATCCTCCACAGTGGACGGAATCGCACCACCGGAGACGCCCAGGCCGCGCAGCAACCGGTCCAGCGCGGCAGCGGGTTCGACGGGCTTCTGCTCACCACCGCGCAGGTTCAGGTACAGCTGCCCGTCCGGGAACGCGTCGCGGACGGCGTGAGCGCAGTGCACGGCCAGGGAGGTCTTGCCCACGCCACCGGACCCGGTGATCGTCCACGTGCCGCCGGCGCGCAACCCGGCGGTCAGCCGCGTGACCTCGTCGGCACGTCCGGAGAAGTCCCCGACCGCGGGCGGCAGCCACGACGGTCCGGACTGGACGGCGGCGACCGGCGCGGAGGAGCCCGCCAGCACCTCCATGTGCAGGGCGCGCAGCTCGGCGTTCGGGTCGATGCCGAGCTCGTCGGCGAGCACGTCGCTCGCGCGGCGGAACACGTCCAGCGCCTGCGCCTGCTGACCGGTGCGGTGCAGGGCGAGCATCAGCTGGTACCAGAACCGTTCGCGCAGCGGGTGTTCCGCGACGAGCGAGCGCAGCTCGTCGACGATCTGGTCGTGCCTGCCCAGGTTCAGCTCGGCGTCGTTGCGGCGTTCCAGGACCTCCCAGCGCTGTTCGTTCAGGCGCTGCACGTCGGTCTGCTCCATCCGCAGCGACGAGACCTGGTCCAGCGCGGGCCCGCGCCACAACGCCGCCGCCTCGCCGAGAAGACGGGCCTCCGTCTCCAGGTCGGGCGCGCGGCGGGCCTCGGCGCGCAACCGCTGGAACGTCAGCAGGTCGAGCTGGTCGTCGTCCAGGTGGATCGAGTAGCCGGTCGGCCACGTGCGGACCAGTTTGCGGTCCGCCAGGTCGTCCAGCGACTGTCGCAACCGCATCACGTACGTCTGCAGAGTCGCGCGCGCCGAGCCCGACGGCTCCTCACCCCAGAGATGTTCCATCAGCTCGTACGACGAAACCGGAGCGTTGGCCTTCATCAGCAGCGCGGCGAGCAGCACGCGCTGCTTGGCCGACCGCAGCTCCACCACCCGACCCGAGTCGCTGACCTGCAACGATCCCAGAACCCCGAACCCCCACCGCCGTTGCATGTGCCCGATCCTAACCAGCCGGTAACCACAGGTGTCAGCGAAATGTCAGCGGCCGTCGTGATGCTCACAGCCCATGAAGAGGACAACGCTGATCGCCGCCGCCGCGTTGCTCCTGGGTCTCGTCACGTCCGGACAGGCACAGGCCGAGAGCGCTCCCGGCTGCGGACCGGTGACCCAGATCGGCAGCACCGGCTACATCGGCGACAACGGCCAGAAGTGGGCGTCGATCAAGCAGTTCAAGGGCTGCGGCAAGAACTGGGCCTACATCTACACGTGGTCGAGCGTCCACAGCGCGGGTGCTCCCTACACCCCTGAGCTCGTCCTCATCGAGCAGTGGAACTCCAAGGACGCGCGCGAGCCGTACGGACGCGTGGGCCTGAAGAAGGGCAGCTACCGCAAGCAGGAGCTGTGGTCCGGCGGTACGAGCACCCTGGGCGACTGCACCTCCGCGTACGCCGAGTGGAACTCGGGAGCCATGACCTACCGGGCGCGCACCGACATCCGCTGCTGACCCACCAGACGGGAGCGGCGTCCTGGCCCCCAGCTGGGCGCCGCTCCTCCCAGGACGGTGCCGCCGGGGTCCGAAGCCCAAACCTCTCCTCGGGCCCTGGCGACGCCTCTCAGGCCGCACCCCTCGACGCCGTCATGAACTTCCCCAGACGTGACGCCAGCTCGTCCGCGGCCTCGTTGCCCCGCAACCGTTCCGCTTCCTGCTTCAACGGCCGCATGCGGTCGCGCGTGCGCGCCGAACGGATGGTGCCGGACATCTCGATCGCCTGCGCCCCGATCTCGCGGGCCTGTTCGGCCTCGTTCTGCACCAGGTAGTTCATCGCCAGCGCGGCCAGCCGGAACGACTGGCTGCGCGACGCGTCCTCGCCCTCCGAGGAGATCGCCCTGGTGAGCAAGGGGATCGCCGACCGCGCGTACTTCACGTCGCAGGTGCGCGCGAGCTCGGTGTGCACCATGCCGCCGATCGACACCAGGTCGGCGAAGTCGAAGAACCGCGCCCACGGCGGCGCGTCCTCGGCCACGGACCGTTCGAACTCGTCCTGGGCGCGCGCGAACTGGCGCAGCGCCTGCCTTTCCGCGCCCATCTTCGCGAACGCCCACGCCTCGTTGGCGTGCAGGATCGACACGGCCAGCGTCGACCCGCTGGCCTGCGCGATCGGCAGTCCTCGCTGGAACGACGCCAACGCGTCCTCGGCCAGTTCGTAGTGCAGGTGCACGCGGCCCATCCGGTAGTGGATGTTCGCCTGCAACGCGCTGTTGCCCGACGCGCGCGCGAGGCCCATCGCGCGGCCGAAGTGCAGGTGTGCCGACTCCAGCAGTCCCATGTCGAACGACGCCCAGCCGGCCAGGTTGTGCAGGTCCGCGATGGCCACCTGGAGCCGTTCCACCACCTGGCCGGGCGGTCCGGTGTCGAGCAGCGGGTTGGCCCACTTCAGCAACGCGACGCAGGCGTCCCGGCAGGCCCCGCCGCCGTATTCGTAGTCGAGCGCCCGGAGCGCACTCGTCAGGGTTTCGACGTGCCGCACGTCGGTCTTGTCCACGCGAGCGGGAAATGCGTCTGCGTTGAACATAGGTAGACCCTCCTGACGTGCTCAGCGCACCCGTGGCACGGGTACCCAAGGCACACAGCCGGCACTCACCCCGCCGACACCATCCCGCTGTCGGACCTGGTCGGGAAGGGTCTTTCGACTCTCCCCGCGCACGTCGGCGCGGCCACCACAACGCCGTGGTGGCCGCGCCTACGATTTCGGACGGCGATGGTGATCGGAAAGCGGCCATCGAGGTGTCAGGGAAATCGAGCTGAATCAATTCCCTGTGACGGCGGCTCACCGAAACGGCCGAACACGTCACTCTTCCAGGGTCACCACCTGGGCGGGACACCTGTCCACCGCGTCACGAACGCCCGGCAGCAGGTCGGCGGGCGGTTCGGCGATCAGCACGAGACCGAGCCCGTCGTCGTCGGACTGGTCGAACACGTCCGGCGCGGCGAGCACGCACTGGCCCGACCCGATGCACTTCGCCCGGTCTATCCGGACCGTCATGTCACCACACCACCGGGATCTCGGCGGCACCGTAGGTGATCATGTCGTTGCGGTACCTCAGCTCCGTGACGGGCACGGCAGGACGCAGGTTCGGGAACCGTTCGAAGAGCGTCCGCAACCCGATCTGCAGCTCGGCGCGAGCCAGGTTGGCGCCGAGGCACTGGTGCGGCCCGAACCCGAAGCCCAGGTGGGACACGGCGTCGCGCTCCAGGTCGAGCTCGTCGGCGCGCGGGCAGAGCGCCTCGTCGAGGTTCGCCATGAGCGACACGCTCACCCACTCCCCCGCCCTGATCAGCACGCCGTCGACCTCGACGTCCTCGGTCGCGCGGCGGAGGAGACCGGCGCCGCCGAGGTGGCCGACGGTGTAGCGCAGGAGCTCCTCGACCACGACGTCCGCACGGCTCGGGTCGCGCTGGAGGATCTCCAGCTGGTCGGGCTTCTCGAACAGGTGCAGCGTGAACAGGCCGAGGAAGTTGGACGTGGTCTCGTGCCCGGCCGCGAGCAGGCCGATGCAGAGGAAGATCAGCTCGTCCATGCTGAAGTCGGTGTCGTTGGCCATCAGGCCGATCATGTCGTCGTTCGTGCCGGCGGCCTTCTTCGCCGCGACGATCGGCGTGAGCACCTCGGCGAGCTTGGTGGCGTGCGCGAGGTACTCGTCCTTCGAGCCGTTCTTGCCGAACAGGTCGCCGGCCGTGGCCTGGAACAGCTCCTGGTGCTCCGGCGGCACGCCCAGCAGTTCGGCGATCACCAGCGACGGCAGCGGCAGGCACAGCGACGTGACCAGGTCCGCCGGCGCGCCCTTGGCCTCCATGGCGTCGAGGTGCTCGTCGACGATCTGCTGGATCCGCGGGCGCAGCTCGTTCATGCGCTTGACCATGAAGCCGCGCGAGAGAGGGCGCCGCAACCGCATGTGCTCGGGCCCGTCGATCCCGTTGATGTTGCCCGGCTGGTCGGGGTCGAGCACGGCCTCGCCGGAGTCGGTGCGCATCTCCGGCTGGCCGCCCTTGCGGGTGCTGAACCGCGGGTCGGACAGCACCTGCCGGACGCCGGCGTAACTGGACACGACCCAGGCCTCGACGCCGTTGGGCCAGAGCATCCTCACCGGCCCGTCGCCCACGGCCTCCTGGAAGCCGACAGGCGGCTGGAGCGGGTGGTCGCGGTCCTGGTGGACCGGGCAGACAGCAGCTTCAGTCACGGGAGTCCCCTCAATAGAACAAATCTGTTCTTTTGAAACCATGACCGAACGTAGCGGAGGAACTACGGATTGACGAGTTATTTGGCCCGAAAGGTCCCGATCAAGGGTCTCAACAGGCCGTCGACGATGGCCTCGACCACGCCCCGTTCCTCGGACCTCAGCACGAACGTCGAGATCAGCGCGGTGATGAGGACGTCGGCGTCGAGGCTCTCCGGCAGTTCGCCGCGCTCCTTCGCCCGGTCGACGGCGACCCGCAGGTGCTCCGTGTAGGCGCGGTCGACGTGCTCCTCCCGCAGGCACGCGAGGTCGGCGTCCTGGCGGCTGCCTTCGAGCAGCCCGAGGAAGATCCCGGCGGTGTCGAACGGCTGGGGCTCGCCCCACGCCCGCATGATCTGGCGGACGTCCTCGGCAAACGTCCCCTCGTCCGGCTGCGCGAGCCGCGGCAGGTTCGCCTTCAGCGCGTCGGTGATCAGCCGCGCCTTCGACGGCCAGCGCTGGTAGAGGCTCGCCTTGCTCGCACGCGCCCTGCTCGCCACGAGGTCCATGTTGAACCGCGCGTAGCCGACCTCGGCCAGCACGGTGAGCACGGCGGCGAAGACCTCCTGCTGACGCGCCGGTGCGTCCAGCGGCGTGCGACCCAACCTCGCCTCCTGTGGATCAGGTGACGTGCACCGTACCGGGGGCGTCCAGGAGCCGGCCCGTGCGCCGCACCGACATCCAGCGCAGCTGCGTGCCGTGCAACGCCGTGACCAACGACTGGATCACCACGACGTACATCAGCTGCCGGTACACGACCTGCTGCAGCGGATAGGCCCACAACGGCCTGAGCGACTCGCCGTCGAGCCGCAGCGCGTAGCCCGCGCTCGCCGTCTGGATCAGCAGGAACACCGTCCACACGACCAGCGCGAGGGGTGCGTCCGCGACGAGGAACCCGTACAGCACGAAGAGGTCCATCACCGGTGCGAGCAACGGCAGCAGCAGGTGGAACGCCAGCAGGTAGAGGATGCCGAACCGGCCCATCGGTCCCTTCTCCACCAGCGCGCGGCGGTGCTTCCACATCGCCTGGAAGGTGCCGTAGGACCAGCGGTAGCGCTGCCGGAACAGGCCGTGGACGCTGACCGGTGCCTCGGTCCACGCCTTGGCCTCCGGGCGGTAGGCGACCCGCCAGCCCGCGCGCGTGACGGCCATCGTGAGGTCCGTGTCCTCGGCAAGCGTGTCGTCGCTGACGCCGCCGACGTCGTCGAGCGCCTCCCTGCGGAACGCCCCGACCGCGCCCGGCACGGTCGGGATGCAGCGCAGCGCGTGCAGGATCTGCCGGTCCAGGTTGGACCCCGCGCAGTACTCCAGGTGCTGCCAGCGCCCGAGCAGGCCCTGCCGGTTGCCGACCTTGGCGTTGCCGGACACCGCGCCGACGTCGTCGTCCGCGAACGGCTGGACGAGCTGGCCGACGGTGTCAGGTTCGAAGATCGTGTCGCCGTCCACCAGCACCAGCAGGTCGTGGCTCGCCTCGCGGACACCGGCGTTCAGCGCCGCCGGCTTGCCCTGGTTGGTCTGCCTGATCACGGTGACGCCGGGCAGGTCCAGCTCCTCGGCGACCTCCGCGGTGCCGTCGGTCGAGCCGTCGTCGACGACGATCACCTCGACGTCCGCGAGGTGGTTGTTCGCGGCGATGGAGGTGACGGTGGCGGCGATGTTCAGCGCCTCGTTGTACGCGGGGACGACCACCGAGACCGGCGGCGCGAACCACGGCGGCGGTTCCTGCTCCCGGCGCAGGCGGCGGTCGGTGTGCGCGAGGCCGAGCTGCATGAGGGTGCGCAGCAGGCCGAGCAGGGCGGCGATCCCGATGGCCGTGCCGAACACCGCGAGCACGATGCCGCCGTTGCGCTGCGACCACGTGGTGACCGCGCCGGTGAACCGCTCGCGCGCCGACGCCGGGACCGGTTGTTCGTCGCTGACCAGCACGAACCGGTAGCCGCGTTCCTTTGCGAGCTCGCGGACGATGTCGCCGCCGATGCTGCCGTCGTCGTGCAGCCGGACGACGCCTTTCTTCTCCTGCAACGACATCCGCACCAGCGTGCCCATGTCCTGGTGCTCGCGGTCGCCGCTGTCGACCTCCTCCGGAGCGCCGACCAGTCGCGTGTGGACGCCCAGCGCGTCGGCGAGCGCCGCCTGGGCCAGTGCGACGTTCAGCGGGTCGGCGAGGTCGCCCTCGGCGCGGAACCCGTCGAGACCGATCCGGTGTCCCTCGGCGACGACCCTGCGTGCCACGTCCGGATGGCGGGTGACCTGGGCGCCGGTGACGTAGAAGGTCGCCTTGATGCCCGCCCTGTCCAGCCTCTCCAGGGTGCGCGGCGTCCACTTCGGGTCGGGGCCGCCGTGGAACGCCAGCGCGAGCGTGCCTTCCGGCAACTCGTGGCGTTCCCCCGTCTGCCGCACGGGTTCCGGCCTGATCGCCGCGTAGGCGTGGAACGAGACCACGCACATCAGCACGAGCAACCCGAGCAGGATGGAGATCCAGTGCAACCGGGGCGTGCGCTTCACCACGCTCCCAGCAGCGTGCCACCGACGGCGGCGACGAACACGATCAGTCCACTCGCGACGGTCCAGCTGACCAGCCTGGCCGCTACCCGTCTACCGCCGGTTCTGTCGACGAAGACCTGCATTTCCTTCTTCCCCCAATGAAAACGCGGACGGCCGCGACCACCAGTGCCACGCCGACCGCCGCCGCCATCCACGGAAACCCGTGCACGAGCCACGGGACCGCGTCCGCGCCAAACTCCCTGCTGCTCCCCCAGAGGCCGAGCCTCTTCGACTGCCGTTCCCAGGCGGCGTTGCCCACCGCGACGACGACGAAGACGAGAGGTGGCGCCGGTGCCACCGTCCACAGACCCACGAGCCGGACCAGCGAGGAGGCGACGAGCGCGCCGCCCACGAGCCACACGCCGAACGCCCACCCCAGGTCGTCGCCGCCTGCCCAGACCCCCGTCTGCGTGAACACCGCCAGCATCGCGACCGCGGCGAGACTGGGCAGTTGAACCCCCATGGCGCATAGGATAATTCAGGGGGTGTCCTGTTCATGCAAGCACGTGGTGCCGGTGTCTTCCTCGTCCTGACGCGCACCGCGTGGGTGACTCTGAGCGCGGTCCTGCTCGTCACCTCGGCGGTCGCCTGGTCGACCGTGTCCGCGGTCGCGACGGGCGTCGAGCGGTCGTACGCGATCACCGCCGACACGCCCCGTTCGGAGTCGGGCCGCAACGTCCTGGTCATGGGCCTCACGACCAGGCTCGACCTGCACGGCGAACCGCTGCCCGACGACGTGCTGCGGCGCATGCAGGCGGGCGAGAGCGACCGCGGCGGCTACAACGCGAACACGCTGATCCTGTTGCACATCCCGGAAACCGGGCCGGCCGTGGCGATGTCCGTGCCCCGCGACAACCTCGTCCCGCTGTCGTCGGGCGGCGAAGGCAAGATCAAGGAGGCGTACGGCCGGGCCAAGATCGTCGAGGAGGACCGGCTGCGCGCGGCCGGCACGCACGACAAGCGCGAGCTGGAACGTGCCGGACGTGAGGCGGGCCGCAGGGCTCAGGTGCGGACCGTGTCGGCGTTCCTGAACCAGCCGATCGACCACCTCGTGGAGATCTCGCTGATCGGGTTCTTCCACATCGCCGAGGGCCTCGGCGGCGTGGACGTGTGCCTGCGCCACCCGACGAAGGACCCGTTGTCCGGCGCGGACTTCCCGGCCGGGCCGCAGCACCTCGACGCCGCCCAGGCGCTGTCGTTCGTGCGGCAGCGGCACGGCTTGAAGGACGGCGACCTGGGCAGGACGCGGCGGCAGCAGGCGTTCCTGTCGGCCGTGACGAAGCGGCTGCGGGGCGCGGACGTCACCGCCGTGCAGGCGATGATCGACATGGCGAAGCAGGACGTCGTGCTGGACGCGGGGTTCGACCTCGTGGAGTTCGCCGCGACCCTGCCTGCCGAGGTGCGGTTCGACACGCTGCCGATCGAGGGCGGCGCGCACCTGGGCGGGCTCGACGTGAACAAGGTCGACCAGGCCAAGGTGCGCGCGAAGGTGACCGAACTGGCGACCGCGCCGCCTCCCCCGCCGCCCGACGACGGCATCCCGTGCGTGGACTGACGCGCCCTCAGTTGCGGCGCTGCGTCACCCACGTGGCGATCTGCGCGCGGGACGTGAACCCGAGCTTCTGCAGGATCCGCTCCACGTGCCCCTCCGCGGTCCGCCGCGCGATCACCAGCCTGGCCGCGATCTCCTTGTTCGACATGCCACCGGCGATCAGGTCGGCGACCTGCTGCTCCCGCCGCGTCAACGGGGTCAGCGTCGCGGCCGGCGCGGCCTCCCTCTCCTGCTCCTCGCCGATGGCGAACGCGATGGCGTCGTCCAGTTCGAGGTCCATGCCCTTGCGGAACACCGCGCGGAACTCCTGCTCGCCCAGCGCGGACACCACCGCCGACTCGCACTCGCCGTGCGGCGCGCCGAAGTACCGCGACCCGAACATGGGGTAGCCGACCGACTGCCAGATCTCGTTGGTGGCGCCGAGCAACGTCGCCGCGCGGCTCGCGTTGCCCTGCGAGGCGGCGATCCAGGCCAGGATCTCGATCGAGAGCACGATGCCCAGCAGGTCGTGGAACGTGCGCTTGACCCGCAGGCACTCGCGGCCGAGCCGGTCGGCGCCCGCCAGGTCGCCGCTCACCCACGCGCACAGCGCCAGCACCCAGATCGCGTACGCCTGCGCCCACTTCTCGCCGTGCTCCTCGCCGACGGCCTTGGCCTCGACGCAGAGCCGTTCGGCGGCGGCGAAGTCGTGCCGGAACGTCGCCGAGATCGCGAGCTCGATGCCGGCGAGCATGGTGTGGCTGTTGACGGTGCCCTGGCTGCGGTACAGCCGCATGGCCTCCTCGAACATGCGGTCGGCGAGTTCCAGGTCGTCGCCGATCAGGTGGGTGCAGGCGATGCGGTGGGTCGAGTAGGCGAGCGCGGACGCGTCACCGGACTCGACGGCGTACCCGCGGCACTCGTCCAGCATCGCGGTCGCCGCGGACAGGTCGCCCTGCAACGTCGAGACGTAGCCGTTGACCCACAACGCCTTGGCCCGCAGCGGACCCGGTTTCGCGCTCGCCACCGCGCGGTCGAGCCAGTGGCGGCCCTCGCCGAGCATGCCGCAGCCCGCCCAGTAGAACCACAGGGTGCTCGCCAGGTGCACGCAGTGGTCGCCGTCGCTGTCGAAGCAGAAGTCCAGCGCACACCGCAGATTTCCCTGTTCCAGGCGCGTGAGCCTGAAGATCTGCGGCTGGGCGGGCCCGAACCACTCCTGTTCCCGCCGCTCGGCCCAGTCGATGTAGTGGTCGCGGTGCCGTTCCCGCACGACCTGTTCGCGTCCTGCGTCGCGCAGCTTCCCCAGGCCGTACTGGCGCAGCGGCTCCAGCAGCCGGAACCGCGTGCCGGACGGGTGCTTCTCGGACACCACGACCGACTTGTCGACCAGGCCCATCAGCGAGTGCAGGACCTGTTCCGGCTCGACGCCGTCACCGGAGCAGACCCGTTCCGCCGCCTCCAGGTCGAACGTGCCGGCGAACACCGACGCCCGCGCCCACAGGATCTGCTCGGGCCGCGTGCACAGGTGGAAGCTCCAGTCCACCGCGGCGTGCAACGTCTGGTGCCGGGGGTCGCCGCCGCGCTTGCCGTCGCCCAGCACCCGGAAGGTGTTGTCCAATCTGGACAACAAGTGGTCAAGGCTCAGCACGCGCAGGCGCACCGCGGCCAGTTCGATGGCCAGCGGGATCCCTCCGAGCAGGGTGCAGATCTGGCTGACCTCGTCGTGGTTGCGCGCGTCGAGGACGAATCCGGGTTCGACGGCGGCGGCCCGTTCGGCGAACAGCGCCAGCGCCGGGTCCCGCGGCAGGGGCATCACCTGCCAGAGGTGTTCGCCGTCGACACCGAGCCGTTCCCTGCTCGTGACGAGCACGCGCAGGCCGGGAACGCCGCGCAGCAGCACGTCCACGAGGCCGGCGGTCGCCGAGACGACGTGCTCGCAGTTGTCCAGAACCATCAGCATCTGGCGGTCGCGCAGGTGTTCCACCAGGACGGTGCGGTGCATCCGGACCGTGTCGTCGTGCACGCCCAGCTGCTCCAGGACCGTGTGCACGACCAGGTCCGGGTCGGTGACGCCGCCCAGCTCGACGACCCACACGCCGTCGCGGAACGCCCTGCTCGTGCCGGTCGCAGCACGCAACGCCAGCCGCGTCTTGCCGACGCCACCGACACCCGTCAGAGTGACGAGGCGCGACTCGGACAGCAGCCTCCTGACTTCGGCGACGTCGTGCTTGCGGTCGACGAAAGTAGTTGTGTCGGCAGGCAAATTGCCTTTGCGACCTGGGGAAAGCGAACCGCCCACAGCGGCACCCTAGGTCTGCCCGATCTCCCGCTGCAACGCGGTCCCCCGGAGGTACCAACGCCGAAAGACGGGTAGTTACCCCCTAGGGCGCACGCGGTCACGTCTTCAGGCTTGGAGGATTAGGGGGAGGCGCCTTGCGTGAGGGGACGGGATCATGGCCGGTGACAGCCTCGATGTCGACGTGCGGGAGCTGAACGGCGTACTCGTCGTCCGGTTCAGCGGGCGACTCGACTGGGCGACGTACATGCGCGTGCAGGACGTGCTGCTCGACTGCGCCACCAAGGAGCTCGTCGGCGTGGTGGTGGAGCTGGACGAACTGGTCGCCGAGTCCCCCGCACTGCTCGTCGTGTTCGACGTCGTGTGGCTGTCGGCGGCACGCTGGCCGGGCATCTCGCTGAGCCTCGTGGTCAGCGACCACCGGCTGCGGTCCACGCTGGAGTCGCGCGGGCTGCCCCGGCACATCCCGATGCACTCGACGACCGCGGCCGCGGTGGCCGCCGTGGTGCGGCACAAGCACGAGGACAGGGTCGACGCGCCGCTGCCGACGTGCCGCTGCCTGCCGCACGTGGCCGAGCGGATCACCGAACGCGCCTGCGAGCGGTGGGGCGTCCAGTCGATGCTCGACGTCGCGCCGCAGATCGCCGTCGAACTCGTCTCGCACATCGAGGACGACAGCCCTCTCTCGTTGCTGCTGCGCATGCGTGGCGACAAGTTGTCCGTTGCCGTGCGCACGACCGCACGCTTCGACCTCAGGCAGTGGCACATCATGCGGCGCAACATCGCGTCCATCGCCGTCTGCAACTTCACGATGGGCGAGACACCGGCCGGAGGCGGCCGGCACATCATCTGGGCGTTGCTCGACGTGCCGGAGGACAGCCAGCGGCCCCCGAGCTACCTCCCGGAGGCCGCCGTCTTCACCCACCAGGCTTAAGTCTTCCGGGTCGTTCTACTGAGCGTGCATCGCCGCGATGCTGGTGCGGCACGCCCGCACCACTTGGCGGTTGGCCGCCGTGTCCGGCGTGCCCGTGCCGCATCCCGGACACGAGAGGTGCGCGGTCGTCTCGTCCACGAACACCTCCAGTGGGCGGCGGCACGGACGGCACCAGCGGTGCCCGGTCAGGGGTACGACGTGGTCGGGTGAAGCCACGCACAGGTGCAACCAGCAGCGATGCAGGCCGCACGTCACCCGTGCGTGGGGGTCGAGGCCGAGCTCCTCCGCCAGATCTTCGGCGCCCAGCACCGCAGTGAGAGTCGTGTCCTCGGCTTCGGAGGAGGTCACCAGCCGCAGATGCGCGCGTCGCCTCATAACCAAGAATCTTGCGCCGTCAACTTGTTGAGGTATACCCGGATTAATACCTGTTGAATCACAGCTTGCCTTCGATTCCGTGCCGCGCGGAATGGCTACACGGCGGGCCGGGAACGTCCTACGCTCGGATTCCACCGGTGCAGAGGGGTGCCCTCATGGCGGATCCCGCGTACTTCCCTCCACCACACTCCTCGCGCATCGGCATCAGCGACGTGGAGCAGCTGGAGGCGCAGACCCGTTCGCTGCGTTCCGTGGACTACCAGCACGGAGGCGGGGCGTGCCGTGACGCCGTCGTCGTGCGGATCTACTGGGCGCAGCAGCTCCTGGCGGCAGAGGCCTCCGACTCCGTGCGGGCGCGGCTGCTGTCCGCCGTGGCGGACCTGCACAACCTGGCCGGGTGGACGTCGTTCGACAGCGGTCAGATCGGGGCGGCGTACCACCATTTCGACCGTGCGCTGGATTTCGCACGCCACGACGAAGAGCTGACGACCAACATCGTTTATCGGCGTGGGCGCGTGCATCTGCATCACGGCGCACCGGGCGATGCGCTGGCCTACTTCCAGAGAGGCGCCTTCGCACCGTTGGCGTCGAGCATCATGTACGTGAACGAGGCGTGGGCGTATGCCCGTCAGGCGCGTTCCGTCGAGGCGTTGCGTGCGCTGGGCAGGGCGCAGGACTCGTTCGCGTCGGCCGACCGGGCGCACGTGCCGGACTGGGCGCGGTTCCACGACGAGACCGACCTCGCCGCGATGGCCGGCACGATCCACACCGAGCTCGGCGACACCCGCTCGGCGATTCCGGCGCTGCTGACGGCGATCTCCGCGTTCGGGCCGGACATGGCGCGCAGCGGGACGTTCTGCCTGATCTCGCTGGCCTCGTGCCACTTCCTCGACGGCGACCTCGACGAGGGGCAGGCCGTCGGGAGGCGGGCGGTGTGCGCGGCGGAGGAGCTGCGGTCGGAACGGGTGTGGGACCGGATGCGGCCGATGCTGCAGGCGGCGGCCACGCGCGGGGTCGTCCTGCGCTGAGACGCCGGCGGGTTGATCTTTGCAGAACCCGAACATTCGGCGGACCGTCCTCTGATCGTGGGCGGTCATCGTTCTGTGCCATGAACATTTCGCGAATCGGCGGGCTGGTGCTGGGGATGTTGCTGCTGGGCGCGGGTACCGCGTCGGCGCAGGAACCGATCACGATCAGCCCCGAGAAGGTGCAGAAGATCTGCTCGGAGCGGGTGCCGCGGGTGGAGGCGAAGGTCAAGGCGCTGACCGACAGGATCAACGGCGGTCCGGAGACCCTGGGCTCGAAGAAGTGGATCGAGCAGAAGGCCGCCGACGCCCGCAAGAACGGCAACACGGCCCGCGCCGACGTGCTGGACGCGCGCCTGAAGCTCCGCGACGCGCAGCTCGTGAAGGTCACCAAGGCGGGCGAGCGGGTCGGCAAGTTCAAGACCGAGCACTGCGGGTCCAAGTGAGGTGGGCCGCCGCGGTGGTCCTGCTGTTCGCGCTGACGGCGTGCCGGAGCGAGGAGCCGCCACCGGACCTCGATGATGTGGAAGCGACACTGAACAGCATCGAGTCGGACCTCAACCAGCCGGGGTGAACGCGTGGAACGTGGCCTGGTGCTCGTCGTGGAGGACGAACCGGCGATCGCCGAGCTGGTCGCGCTGTACCTGCGGCGCGACGGCTTCGGCGTGCACCTGGAGTCCTCGGGGGACGCGGCACTGGCCGCGGTCCGCTCGCTCTCGCCGGTGGCCGTCGTGCTGGACGTCGGCCTGCCCGTGCTGAACGGCATCGAGGTCTGCCGGGCCATGCGCGCCGCCGGCGACTGGACGCCCGTGCTGTTCGTGACGGCCCGCGACGACGAGGTGGACCGCCTGCTCGGGTTGGAGCTCGGCGCCGACGACTACATCACCAAGCCCTTCAGTCCACGCGAACTCGCACTACGCGTGCGCACGGTGCTACGCCGCTCCTCGGGTCCTGTGTCAGACGTTCTGCAGGTGGGTTCCGTACGGCTCGATGTCGGCGAACGGCGTGCTTTCGCCAGTGGCGAGGAGGTGGCGTTGACGTCGACGGAGTTCGGACTGCTCTCGTACCTGATGAAGAACCCGCGTCAGGTGTTCTCGCGAGAGCAGCTCCTGTCGGCCGTGTGGGGCTACTCGTCCATGGCGGGCACACGGACCGTTGACGTTCATATAGCCCAGCTGCGCGCCAAGTTCGGTGCGTCGAGTCCGATCCGGACCGTGCGCGGCGTCGGCTACTCGGCGGACGCGCCGTGAACCTCACCGGCCGGATCGCGTTGGTGTGCCTGGGAGTCGCGTTCGTGGCCGTGCTCGTCGCCGGCTTCGTGTCGATCCGCCTCGTCCTGTCGACCTCGCAGCAGGTGAGCCGCGAGTTCCTGCGCTCCCAGGCCGACGTCGTGGCGGGCCAGATCTCGAACAACAGGGTCGAGCAGATCCTGGAGGGCCAGGGCATCGCGATCGTCCGCATCACCGCGGCGGGCGACGTGACGGGCCAGGACCGGGCGGCCGTCCGCGCGGTCCGGTCCGTCGACTACCGCAAGGTGCTGTCGGGGTCTGCCGTGTCCGGGGAGAGCGGCCGTCTGAACGTGGAGGCCCGTCCGTCGGGGGCGGGCGGCTTCGCCCTGGTGCAGCAGACCGAGACCAGCGGCACCTACCGCAAGCTGGTCCGCAACATCCTCTTCGCCCTGGGCGTGGGCCTCCTCGTCGCCGCGCTGGCAGGCCTCGCCCTGGGCTCGTTCCTGTCCCGTCCGCTGCGCCGGGTCGCGTCGGTCGCCCACTCGATGAGCACGGGCCGCCGCGACCTGCGCGTCCCCGTCTCGGGCACCTCCGAGCTCGCCGAGGTGAGCCTCGCGGTCAACTCTCTCGCGGACGCGTTGCAGCACAGCGAATCCCGTCAACGCGACTTCCTGCTCTCCGTCTCCCACGAGCTGCGCACTCCCCTCACCGCCGTGACGGGCTTCGCCGAGTCCCTCGCGGACGGCGTCGTCTCGGGTGAGCAGGTGGCCCCGGTCGGCACGGTGATCCTGGACGAGGCGCGGCGCCTGGACCGCCTGGTCACCGACCTGCTGGACCTGGCCCGCCTGGGCGCCGACGACTTCCGCCTGGACATGGCGCCCGTGTCCCTGGAACCGGTGGTCCGCTCGGCCGCCGAGGTGTGGCACGCCCGCTGCCACGCCCGTGGAGTGACGTTCTCTCTCGATGTGTCGTCTTCGCTCGTGGTGCACGCCGACCCGAGGCGGTTGAGGCAGGTCATCGACGGTCTGATGGAGAACGCCCTGCGCGTCACCCCGGCCGGACGCCCTGTCGTGCTCGCGTTGTCGTCGGTGCTGGAGGTGCGTGACGGCGGTCCCGGCCTGGCCGCCGAGGACTACCCGGTGGCGTTCGACCGCGGGGTGCTGCACGCGCGGTACCAGGACTCGCGGCCGGTCGGGACCGGCGTGGGGCTCGCGCTGGTGCACGGGCTGGTGACGCGGATGGGCGGGACGATCGTGGCGGGGCCGGCGGCGGAGGGTGGAGCGGCGTTCACCGTGACGCTGCCACCGGCCTAGCGGCTCGCGCCGACCGCAGCTCACTCCACCCGCGGTTCACTTCGACTGCGGCAGCTTGACCTTCTTCTTCGCGCCCGGCGACGAGGGCGGCGGCACGACGGGCCCGATGTCCCCGTCCGGCGCTTCGTCCAGGTCCACGATCACCGGCGCGTGGTCGCTCGGCCCGGTGCCCTTGCGCGCGTGCCGGTCGATCCACGCGGCTTCCGCCCGTCCCGCGACGGAGTCGGACGCGAGGATCAGGTCGATTCGCATCCCGAGGTCGCGGTGGAACATGCCGGCGCGGTAGTCCCAGTAGCTGAAGATCCGCTCGTTCGGCCACCTCTCGCGCACGACGTCGTGGAACCCCAACGCCTCGATGGCCTGCAACGCGGCGCGTTCGGGTTCGGTGACGTGGGTGTGGCCGACGTAGGCGGCGGGGTCGAACACGTCGGCGTCGGCCGGGGCGATGTTGATGTCGCCGCACACCAGCGCGTCCGCGGGCCCGGCCTCCAGGACGTCGCGCAACGCGGCCAGCCATTCGAGCTTGTACTTGTAGTGGTCCGAGTCGGGCTCACGGCCGTTCGGCACGTACAGCGAGTGGACGCGCACGCCGCCGCACGTCGCCGCTACGGCACGTGCCTCGACGTGCGGGAAGCCCGGTGCGCCGGCGACGCCGACCGCGACGTCCTCCAGGCCCACGCGGGAGAGGATCGCCACCCCGTTCCACTGCGTCTCGCCGAACAGCGCGACCTCGTAACCGCGTTCCTCCAACGATTCTGCGAGCAGCGCGGTGAAGGCGTCGTCGGCCAGCTTGGTCTCCTGCAGGCAGACGACGTCCGGCTGCCGCTGGTCCAGCCACGGCAGGAGCCTCGGCACGCGCTGCTTGACGGAGTTCACGTTCCAGGTCGCCACTCGCACGCCGTCAACCGTAGTCACCGGTGCTCAAACCCGCATCGAGGGCGAGCGCAGGCCGCGTGCCGCCACCCACGCGACGACGGGCATCAACACCAGGCACAGCAGGCCCCACTGGAGGTTCGTGGCGCCCGCGACCGCGCCGACCACCGGTGAGCCCAGCCCGCCGACGCTGACCGCGAGCCCCAGCGTGACGCCGCTGGCGGTGCCGAGCCGGTTGGGCAGGTAGTCCTGGCCGAGGGTGACGTGCAGCGAGAACGGCACGTACAACGACACGGCGGTAAGCGCCACCATCACGTACACCGCGGGACCGGGCACCAACGCGACGCCCGCGACGGCGGGAATCGCCACGGCGTAGGACACCCGCAGCACGCGGACGCGTCCGAACCGCCCTGCCAGCACACCACCGAGCAACGTGCTCGCGGCACCGGCTCCGAACAGCACGACCAGCGCCGCCGCACCGGCCGCCGGGCCACCTCCGACGCGTGAGGTCACCCAGATCGCGAGGAACGTGCCGAGCCCGAACGTCACCACCGACCGCGCGACGATCACCACGGTCAGCCTGCTGAACTGGCCCCAGTCGTCGGTGCCGGCCCGCACCCCGGCACCACCCGCGGCGCCGTGCACCCCGCGCAACGCGACCGTCGTGCACGCGCCTCCCACCAGCGCGGGAACGGCCAGCAGCGGACTCCACGCCAGCCCGCCGAACGTCAGCACCGGCGTGACGAGCACCGGCCCCAGCGCGAACCCGACGTTGCCGCCGACCGAGAACCAGCTCATGCCGACGTGGCTGTCCTGGGCGACGCGCCGCGCCAGCCGGGCGGCCTCCGGGTGGTACGCGGCGACGCCGAGGCCGGACAACGCGATCGCGAGCCACGTCACCAGGTACGAGTCGCTCAGCCCGGAGAGCCCGATGCCGACACCCGCGAGCGTCATGCCCAGCGGCACCAGCCACGGCATGGGTCGCCGGTCGGTCAGCCACCCGAACAGCGGCTGCACGACCGACGACAGCAGCGTCGCGGCGACCGTGATGCCCGCCACCGCGAGGTAGCTGTACCCGCGTTCCAGCACGAGGAACGGCACGACGGCCGGCACCGCGCCCTGGTAGAGGTCGTCGACCGCGTGCCCGGCGACCAGGACCGCCATCCGCCGGCGAGAGGTGTTCACGCTCATGATCGTGGCCCCGCCCACGCGTTCGCGATTCCGATATTCTGCCGATGTATGTCGAATTCCCGCCACCTGCCCGCGGCCCCGACCACGAGCCGCGACCTGGCAGCCGCCAGTGGTGTCACCGCGCACTGGCACGACGAGCACCAGATCGTCTACGCCAGCCGCGGCGTCGTGGCCGTGCACACGGAGGCATCACGCTGGATAGCGCCCGCGCACCGTGCGTTGTGGATTCCGTCCGGCGCCGTGCACTCACATCGCGCGTACGGCGTCACACGGCTGCACTTCCTCGGACTCACGCAGAACCCGTTGAAGCTCCACGAACCGACGGCGCTCGCCGTCTCCCCTCTGCTGCGTGAGCTGCTGATCGCCTACACGGAGCTGGACGACCGAGAAACCCCTGCGGGCAAACGAATGCGCTCGGTCCTGCTCGACCAGCTCGCCACCGCGTCCGAACAACCGGTGCGCGTCCCCGCCGCCCGCGACCCCCGGCTCGCGGCCGTCTGCGCGACGCTCGAGACCGACCCCTCGGACACACGCGGTCTCGAAGCGCTCGGCCGTGCCGCCGGCGCGAGCGGCAGGACGCTGACCAGGCTGTTCCGCGACGAGATGGGCATGACCTTCCCCCAATGGCGCACGCAGTTGCGGCTCTACCACGCCCTGCGCCTGCTCTCGGAGGGTCAGCCCGTCACCACCGTGGCCCTGCGGTGCGGCTTCGCCACCGCCAGCGCGTTCATCGACGTGTTCCGCCGCTCGCTCGGCCACACCCCCGGTTCGTACCTCTAGAGAACGCTGAACACCTCCTCCGCGCGGTCCCGCTTCACGAACATCTGCCACGCGACGTCCGCGATGGCGTCGGGATCCAGGGTCCGCACCTCGCCGAACCGCTCGGGATGCGCCAGCACGGCCTGGTGGATGTCGCCGCGTTCGACGAGACCACCGATGGTGAGCGTGCCCGCGTACACGCCCTTCTCGGCGAGCGCCGCGTTGAGCGTGACCGCGTAGTTCCTCAGCGCCGCACCGGAAAGCGCCAGCGCGCCGAGCATCGGCATCGGCCGCACCGCGCTCAGCCCACCGGCGAACAGCAGGCCGCCTCCGCGTTCGACCACCGCCGGCAGCACGTGCTGAACGACGTCGACGGCCGGGTACAACCACTCCATCGCGGCACGCGCGTCAGCGGACGTCGTCACCGTGATGTCCTCCGGCGCCTCGCGCAGATCCGTGGCGCCGGGCCCGTAGTAGACGACGTCCACCGGCCCGATCGAGTCCAATGTGGACAACAGCTGCCCCCGGACGCGCACGTCCACCGCGAACGCCCGCGCCTTCACCCCCGCCTCGGCCAGCTCCGCCAAGTAGCCCTCGTGCCGCGTGGTGCCGCGGGAGATCAGTGCAACTTCGTAACCCTCACGCCCGAACCGGTGCGCGATGGACATGCCGAGCCCGGGACCGACCCCGAGCACAACCGCCGTGCGAGACATGGGTTCCACCCTCCAGAACGCTAATTCGAGGCAACCCTCGACTTACGTCCGCCGACGCTACCACAGAACTTGAGGGCACCCTCGACTTAACGCCCGAGTAGGATTCCGCGCATGGTCACCGCGTCGAGGCCCCTGCGTGCGGACGCGGCACGCAACAGGGACAAGCTGCTGGCAGCGGCCGCGGAACTGTTCGCGGAGCGCGGCCTCGACGTACCCCTGGAACACATCGCCCGCAGGGCCGAGGTCAGCATCGGCACGCTGTACAAGCACTTCCCGACCCGCGACGACTTCGTGGCGCAGATCTTCCCGCAGCGCCTGGCGGCACTGGACGTCATCGGCGAGAAGGCGATGGCCGAACCGGACCCGTGGCAGGCCTTCGCCGGCTACCTGGACGACCTCTACGCGCTGCAGGCAGAGGACCGGGGCCTCAACGACGTGCTCGTGCGCGACCTGCCGAACGCCCCCGAGGTGGTCTCGGCCTGCCACCGCGGCGTGGGCCACGTCCAGGTCCTGATCACCCGCGCGCTCGACGCCGGCGTGCTGCGGGCCGACTTCTCGATCACCGACATGGCCACGCTGACCAGGGCGATGGCCCAGGTGATCCGCGACTCCCCCGACCAGTGGCGGCGCTTCCTGTCGATCTACGTCGAGGGCCTGCGCGCATAAAGGTGGGGCCCCGGACATGTCCAGTCCGGGGCCCCGTTTGTCCGCCCATTTGCGCACACCAGCGACGTTTAAGAGTCGGATCAGTCCTTAGGTCGCCGCGCTCTTCCGTTGAGCTACGGCCGCATGGTCAGAGCGGCCAGAGGGATTCGAACCCCCACCTCGGCGAGTCTTGTCCGGTCTCGGGTGATCTGGCGTTCGGCGGTAATGCTGATTCTGGAGCGAGAGTCTGAGCTTGATCCCGGCTGCCTCTGCCGCTTGGGCTATCCCGGCGCGTGTGCCGGGAGAGGGATTCGAACCCCCACTTTTCACCGAGTGGTTCAGGCTGACGTTTCAGTTTCAGCTTTCGCGCTCCCTATGTCGGGAACGCACCCCCCGCGCTCCAGCAGGGGGAGTCTGTGGACGCTAGCGGAACAGGTAGTCGAAGACCACGCTGCCCACGCGCTCGTCGGTGATCTCCATGTTGTTGGCTTCCTCGCGGGCGAACTTCACCGCGTGCTGCAGCTTCTCCACGCGGTCGACGAGCTCGTTGACCCGCCGGGCCGGCAGCGCGCCGGAGAACTTCACGGTGTTCCAGTACCCCACCGGGATGTCCTCGTAGTACACCTCGACCTGCGCCGGGTGCTTCTCCGTCGCCTCGGCCTTGACGTGGTTGCGCGGCACCTTCTTGGTGCGGATCGTCCGGACCTGCTCGGTGCGCCAGTAGTCGGCGGACTCGTCGAAGTTCCAGTCCTCCGCCGCGTCCAGCAACGGCAGCTTCTTCACGAAGGTGTGCAGGTCGGTCAGCTGCTTCTCAAGAAACAGCAGGTACGACACGGGCACGTCGCGCAGCAACGTCTGCCCGTCCACCACCACGTCGGCCTTCGCGACGCAGTTCGCCCAGTCCTTGGTCGCCGTGACGTCGAACAGCCGGGTCATCACGGCCGCCGTCTTGCGCAGCACGTCCTCGGCCTTGATCTGCACGCGCGTGGACTCCGGCGGCAGCACCTCGCCGTCCTCGTCCTTCGGCTGGTACGTCCGGGAGATGCCGGCCAGCAGCGCGGGCTTCTGCAACCCGTGGTGCGCGTCGGTGAGGTCCCGGAGCGTGCCCCCTTTGACGCTCTTCTCCACCGCGATGATCTGGTTCAGCTTCGTCATGCCGCACCCCCCTTGGTTTTCGGGCACAGTACTCAGCGAACAGCCGTGCCCGCACGCGATTTCGAGCGACTCCCCCGCTCTTTTGTCCTGCGACTGCTTCAGCAGTGAAACTTTTGAGCCACCGCAGGCGATAGGCAGACACAGCACCTGCCCGTCTCTGAAGGGGCCGCAATCATGAATGTTGTGCGTCGTGCCGGCGGCATCTGGTACTTCATCGTGGTGATCGCGAGCGCTGGCCTCTTCGCCGCCGTGCCCTTCGCGCACGCCGCGCACCGTCTGCGGAAACGGTCGCTCTGGCAGTGGACAGCACTCTACGCGATAGCTTCGATCGCATTGGTGCTGCTCATGCCGTCCTCACAAGGTCAGCCGGCTGCATCCACCACAGACTTGCGCAGCTCAATCGGTGGCCTCGCCGTCATCGTGCTCATCGTGGCGGCATGCATCCAACTCAGTGGCATCAGGCGAGAGGTGTACGGACTTCCCCAGCCCGTCAGGCCACCTGTGCAGCCGCAGCAACCGTGGGCCGCAGACCCCGCCGTCACCACGGCACTGATGTGGCGAGCCAGGCGAGAAGAAGCTCGCGGAATCGTCGCGCGTGATCCGGCACTCGCACGTGACCTCCGGATCGGCCGGCCGGACCTGCCGCGGCAGTACGACGACGGCGGTCTGGTGGACATCAACACCGCGCCGCCGTCAGTCATCGCGCATCACTGCGGCCTGGACGAGCGGGCGGTCAGGCAGATCGAGCGGGCACGCAGCCAGCGGCCGCTGCCTTTCCAGTCGGTCGACGAGCTGCTCGTCTTCGCTGAACTGGACGTCAGCGTGTGGGATCTGATCCGCGAACGTGCGGTCGTCTACGTCTGAAACCCGATTTGTGCTCACACAGGTGGTGGGGCAGGTGGGGCTCGAACCCACGACCTGACGGATTATGAGTCCGCTGCTCTGACCAGCTGAGCTACTGCCCCCTCGCCACCGCGGGTCCCCCGACCCGCGGACACTGCGTGGTGGAGGATACCGATCACGCCGAACGGCCCTTGCGCACCCCCGTGGCGAGCGACACATAGGCTGGACACGTGCGTTTGACCCTCCGCGACTTCACCCCGGCGGACGAGCCGGAGGTGCTGGCGCTGTTCGCCGACTGCGACGACTGGTTCCAGGCCGCGACGGGCCATCCGTCCGGGCCCGGTGACGTGCAGAGCCTCTTCTACGCGTTGCCGGAGGGCGCCTCGTTCGAGCAGAAGCGCCTGCTGGTGGCGCAGGCGCAGGACATGATCGGGTTCGTGGACCTCGTGGTCGGGCATCCGGCGGCGGACGAGGCGAGCGTCCGGTTCTTCCTGGTGCCCAGGGACCTGCGCCGGTGGGGCATCGGGCGGGAGATGGCGAAGGCGCTCGCCGAACGCTTCCCCGAGGTGCGGCGCGTGCACGTCCCGCTCGACGACTTCAAGCCCGGCAACGAGTTCCTGAAGGCGCTGGGCTTCGTGCTCAACGGTCAGCGGGCCGTGCTGGAGCTCGCGCCCAGGTCCGACGGCCGGTAGCCGCGCGGGTAGCCGGGGTAGGTCCGGTTGCGGGTGTTCGTGAGCTTCAACTCGCGGCGCACCGGCATCCGGCGGACCACGAAAGCCCTCAGCCGCAACGCTTGGCGGCCAAGAGCGCCCACCCAGGACGGTGGGGCCGTGAAGCCGAACGCGCGCACCATCGCCGGGTCCAGCATCGCGACCACGGCCCGTGCCACGGCCGGGCGTGCGAGCGACGGGTACCACGAGCAGAACAGGTCCAGCGTGTACTGGCCGATGCGGCGGTTCGACGGCGCGAACACGAAGTGCTCCTGCTCGTAGGCAGTCTTGAACGCGAGGAACTCGTCGTAGCCCGCCGGGATCTCGCGAATCCCCATACGTGCGCCGACCGCGCGGTAGAAGTGGAACCCCGCCAGCCGCTCGTTGTCCGTCAGCGGCCGCCAGCCGTGGTGCGAAAGCCACTCGATCGGGTCATAGATGAACGTCGACAGCACGTAGAGCATGTCGTCGTTCGAGATGTCGTAACGGCCGTGCTGGCGGTTGACGACGCGCAGCGCCTCACGTCCGCGCGGTGAGTCGTAGCCGTGCTCCACGAGCTCGGCCATCAGGACCGCCGTGTCGTCGTAGCGCTTCTGCGGACGGCGTTCGAACTCGCCGGTGCGTTCGAGCAGGCCCGAGATCGTCGGCACGCAGTACGTGCGGAACAGCGCCATCTCCAACGACTTCTGGTAGTCCCAGGGGAACTCCAGGCCGGCGGAGATCCGCATGATCTCCTCGTGGTCGGTGACCGGGTCCAGCGAGGAGATGCGGCGGAGGTTCGCGAAGCGGGCGGCCATGCACCCAACCTGACCCAAGCGCACCCGAAGCGAAAGACCCAGACGGTGGACGCGGCACAGCAAAAGACCCCAGTCCGTGGACTAGGGTCCGAGCGGTGGCTCCCCCAACTGGACTCGAACCAGTAACCCTGCGATTAACAGTCGCATGCTCTGCCAATTGAGCTATGGGGGAATGTTCTGTTGTTCTGCCTGTCAGGCTTGGTTCCTCCTGACAGTGGGTAACTCTACATGAGTCGCGAAAGGGGTTTTGCAAGCACCCCCCACTTTGCGATCAAACAGCCTCTGACCAGGCACGATGCGAGAGGAGACGCCACATGAAGGGCATCTTGGTCGGTGCGGCGATCGGCTACGTGCTCGGCGCGAAGGCCGGACGGGCGCGTTACGACCAGATCGTGCGCCTCTGGAACCGCTTCACCGCGAACCCGACGGTGCGCAAGACGGCGGCCCAGGCCAAGGACAAGGCTTTCGAAGCGGCGGTCCACGCCAAGGACCTGGCCGCGGACGCTGCGGAAAAGGCAGCTGAGAAGGCTCCGTGGCGCCATCAGGAGGAGACGAACGGCAAGGCCTTCACTCCTCCCGCGACGCCGCGGGCGTGACAGGCCTCACACCTGGGCCACCGCGAAGATCCGCCTGAAGGGGAACCAAGTGGTGCCGTCGGCTCGCTGCGGGTACGCCTCGCGCAGCCGCGGCGCCAGTTCCGCGACGTAGGCCTCCCAGTCCGTTGAGGACAGAGCCGCCCGCACGGGCCGCAGAGCCGTGCCTTTCACCCATTCGAGCACCGGGTCCTCACCGGACATCCGCTGCACGTACGTCGTCTCCCAGACGTCCACAGTGGAGCAGAAACCGAGCAGGTCCGCGTACTCCACCGGAGCCAGAACGGGCTGCTCAGCACGGAAGACGTGCGCCAGCCCCTCCCCCGCCACCTCGCGGATCAACCGGTGCGAGGGGTCCGCGTAGTTGCCGGGCACCTGGAACGCGAGCCACGCGCCCGGTGCCAGCGCCGACACCCAGGAAGACACGATCGAGGGATGCGAAGGCACCCACTGCAGCACCGCGTTGGACACCACGACGTCGGTGTCCGGCAACGGTTCCCACGTGGTCACGTCGTCCACACGGGCGTCGACGCCGGCCTCCCGTGCCGCCTCGACCATCTCCGGCGACGAGTCGAACGCCTCGACCACGGCCGAAGGCCACCGCTCGGACAGCGACAGGGTCAGGTTGCCGGGCCCGCAGCCCACGTCCACCACACGACGGGGTGAATCTGCTCGCACGCGTCCGACAAGTTCGTAGAACGGCCTCGCCCGTTGATCGGCGAAGGCCAGGTACTGCGCCGGATCCCACATGCCAACTAACAGTACACGCGTACTGCTAGCCCGCAAGCTTCGAGGCGAACGGCGCCACGGCCTCGCGAACGGCCGCCAGGTCCACGCCGGCGTCTCCGCGTGCCTGCCACACGACCCCGTCGCGACCGGGGATCTTGCGCTGCAGGATCCACACGCCCGGCGACTCGACGCGCTCGCGGTGCCGGATCGACCCCTCCACGCGCTGGCTGATCGCGCGCATCACACGCTGCGGGTCGTCGAGCGCGAACCGGTGCGCGGGAAGGTCTTCGAGCAGCACGACGGGCCCCTCAGCAGAAGCTTCGGCAGCCTCCACGAGACGCAGCGCGCCCTCCCACTTCGCCTTGCTGACCAGGTGCCAGCCGATCCGCCGCGGCGACTCCCCCGGCACCCACAGCCCGAGCGACGTCACCACGAGGTGCCCGCCGCCCGTCACCGCCGCGTGCGCGATCACGGTCTCGTCCTGCTCCAGCGAGCCGGTGAACCCGTCCGGCGCACCGTCGCCGAACAACCGTCGGAACAACCCCACTACAGCACTCCAGCGCTCTGCTGCAGGAGCGCCTTGCGGTACTCCTCCAGGGCCACCAGGTCGCCCCACAGCGCCCGGTACTCGTCGGCGTCCTTGATCGGCGACAGCCGCCGCAGCCGTGACTTCACGTCCTCGACCTGCTTGCCGACCTGGACCTCCTGCAGCCGCGCGATCACCATCGACACGTAGCGGAACTCGTCGTTCTGCTTGACGGCCAACGGTTCCACCGCGAGCTCGGTCAGCACGGACCGCACCGACGCGTGCGAGCACGCCTGCGAGATCGCCTCCAGGTACGCCGAGCCGGCGAGCCCGCAGGACGCGCCACCGGCGTCGCGGATCGCCCGGTGCAGCGCCACGTACGCGGGGTCCGTGAACGACTCGTCCGGCAGCGAGTCGTACAGCGGGCCCGCGTACTCCGGCAGCCGCAGCGCGATCTTGAGCACCTCGCGCTCGGGGATCAGGCGGGGGTCGCGCGGGTTCGGCCGGGCGGGGCCGTCGACCTCGACGCCCAGCGCGATCTGGTTCGGGTCGACCCTCTGGGCGGTGGCGACCGGCGTCTTGCCCCCGGACACCTGACGCACCCGGCGCACGACCATCGCCTCGTCGTCCCAGCCCACCCACCAGGCCAGCCGCGTCGCGTACCCGTCCCGCTTGGCCCTGTCCTTGATCTGCCCGACGAACGGCACCATCTTCTTCAGCGCCTCGACGCGGCCGTCCACCGAGTCGAGGTCGTACGCCTTGAGCTGGGCCTTGATCGCGAACTCGATCAACGGGATGCGCCGCGCCACCAGGTCGCGCACCGCCACGTCGCCCTTGGCCTGCCGCAGCTCGCACGGGTCCATGCCGTCCGGCGCGACCGCGATGTAGGTCTGCGCGGAGAAGTGCTGCTCCCCCTCGAACGCCTTGA
The DNA here is from genome assembly GCF_042721515.1 of Lentzea sp. NPDC058436. Classification (NCBI taxonomy): domain Bacteria; kingdom Bacillati; phylum Actinomycetota; class Actinomycetes; order Pseudonocardiales; family Pseudonocardiaceae; genus Lentzea; species Lentzea sp. NPDC058436. The sequence continues at coordinate 69,069 of NZ_JBHXLF010000020.1, read as the reverse complement.
GCGCGGCCTTCTGGCCCGCCTCGTCGCCGTCGAAGGTGAAGATGACCTCGCCGTTCACGTCGTCGTCGATCAGCAGCCTGCGCAGCACGTTCATGTGGTCCGTGCCGAACGCCGTGCCGCAGGACGCGACCGCCGTCGGCACGCCGGCGAGGTGCATCGCCATCACGTCGGTGTAGCCCTCGACGATGACCGCCTGCTTGCGCTTCGCGATCTCGCGCTTGGCCTGGTCGAGGCCGAACAGCACCTGCGACTTCTTGTAGATCATCGACTCGCTGGTGTTGAGGTACTTCGCCTGGATCGGGTCGTCGTCGAAGATCCGCCGCGCGCCGAACCCGACGACGTCGCCGCTGATCTCCTTGATCGGCCACAGCAGCCGCCGGTGGAACCGGTCGATCGGCCCTTGGCGGCCCTCCTTGGTGAGCTGCGACTTGATCAGCTCCTGCAGCTCGAACCCGCGGCCGAGCAGATGCTTCGTCAGCTTGTCCCAGCCGCCGGGCGCGAACCCGCAGCCGAACTGGCGTGCGGCGGCCTCGTCGAACCCGCGCTCGGCCAGGAACTCGCGCGCCTGCTGCGCCTCCGGCGTCGCGAGCTGCTCGGCGTAGTACTCGGCGGCGGCCTTGTGCGCCTCGATGAGCCTGCTGCGCGTACCGCGGTCGCGCTGGATCGTGGCGCCGCCGCCCTCGTACACGAGCTGGATGCCCGCCCGGTCCGCGAGCCGCTCGACGGCCTCCACGAACGACAGGTGCTCGACCTTCATCACGAAGGCGATCACGTCGCCGCCCTCGCCGCAGCCGAAGCAGTGGAACGTGCCGTGCGACGGGCGCACGTTGAACGACGGCGACTTCTCGTCGTGGAACGGGCACAACCCCTTGAGGGCGCCTCCACCGGCACGCTTCAGCGAAACCTGGTCACCGACGACCTCGTCGATGCGGCTGCGCTCACGCACCAACGCGATGTCGCTCTCTCTGATGCGTCCTGCCACGTCCCCGAGTCTAATCCCCTGGCAAACTGCCGATCGTGACCACCGCCGACGTCTTCGCACTCCACCGGACGCACCTGATCGGCGTCGCGTACCGCCTGACCGGCAGCTTCGCCGACGCGGAGGACGCCGTGCAGGAGGCGTGGCCCCGGTTCGCGAAGGCGGAGGGCGTGCTGGACGCGCGCGGCTGGCTCACGACCGTGGTGAGCCGCATCTGCCTCGACAGGCTGCGTTCCGCCGCCGTGCGCCGCGAGACGTACGTGGGCTCGTGGCTGCCGGAACCGCTGCTCACGACCGGTGAGGACGACCCGCTGGCGAGCGTGGTGCAGGCCGACGGCGTCCGGATGGCCGCGCTGGTCGTGCTCGACCGGCTCACTCCCGACCAGCGCGTCGCGTTCGTGCTGCACGACGCGTTCTCGTTGCCGTTCAACGAGATCGCCGATGTGCTGCAGGTCTCAGAAGCCGCGGCGCGCAAGCACGCCTCCCGCGCCCGCAAGGCCGTCGCGGACGCCGAACCGCCGCCCCGCGCCGCGCTGGCCGAGCAGCAGGAGGTGCTGGAGAAGTTCCTGCGGGCCATGGCGAGCGGGGACATCGACAGCGTGCTCGCGCTGCTGCACCCGGACGCGGTCATGATCGGCGACGGTGGCGGCAAGGTCCGCACGGCGGTCAACACGGTCGCCGGCGCGGACAAGGTCGCCCGCTTCTTCCTCGGCCTCATGCGCAAGTACGGCTACCCGGAGGAGCACCGGCCGGCGTTCGTCAACGGCGACATCGGCGTGCTCATGCCCGCGTACGGCGAGGTGACGGCGCGCGTGACGGCGTTCACCGTGCACGAGGGCAAGGTCAGCGCGATCTACGACATCGCTAACCCGGACAAGCTCGCGCACGTCGCCTTCTGACGGTCACCAGCGCATCCGCAGGAGCTTGCCGACGTCGCGGAGCTTCGGGATCGCGCTGACCACCTTCATCTGGATCTGACCGGACCTGGGCAACGCGTCCAGGTGCGGCAGGTCCACGCTGCGCCAGGCGTCCACAGTGGTCAGTCCGGGGCGCAGCGCCTCGATCTCGCGCGGATCGTCGACGCCCCAGTGCAGGGTCGCGCCCGCGTTGCGCACGGCGGGCACGAACCTCTGCAGCTTGATCCCCCACGACCCGTAGACGTCGAACAGCAGCTCGCCGCTGTCGAACCGGCTCGTGATCCGGCTGATCAACGCGTGCCCCTCGGCCTGCGTGAGGTACATCGCCAGCCCTTCGAAGACCGCGACGACCGGTCCTCCGGCCGGCACCTCGGCGAGCCACGCGTCCTCGGTGACCGACGACGCGACGAGCCGGTAGTCGCCTTGGGGTTCGGGCAAGAGCTTGTGCCGCAACGCGACGACGTCCGGCATGTCGACGTCGACCCACCGCACGGTGTCCGGCCGTTCGATCCGGTGCGCGCGGGTGTCCAGGCCGCAGGCCAGGTGCAGCACCGTGCAGGACGGGTTGTTCTTGAGGAAGTCGCGCGTCCAGTCGTCGAGCACCCTGCCGCGGATGGCGACGCCGACCGCGCTGGTCGTGTTCATCCCCGTCTTGCCGAAGTCGTAGTCGATGCGGTCGACGGCGCGCCTGGCCTCGTCGTCGTGCAGCACGGACGTGGGCCGCTCGCTGTCGAGGGCCCGTCCGTACAGCGTGGCGAGCATGGTCTCCTGCGCACCCGTGAGTGCGATCTTCTCCACGCCCCTAGTTTGTCGGCACGCGGCAGGCGTCGCCAGAGGTGAACCCCTGGTCCCTGATGTCGAACGCGCTGTTGAACCGTGCCCGCTGGTTCTCCAGCGCGATCTGGTAGGTCAGCGCGACGAGTTCCTTGCGCCCCAGCAGCTTCTCCAGCTCGGCGACCTGCTCGTCGGTGACGGTGACCGGCGTGTCCGTCATCGCGTCGGCGTACGCGAGCGCCTTGCGTTCGAGGTCGGTGAACAGCGGAGAGGTGGCGTATGAGTCGATGTGCTTGAGGCGTTCGATGTCGAGCCCGCCGTGCTTCATCAGCATGGCGCCGAAGTCGACGCACCACGAGCAGCCGAGCTGCACCGCGGTCCGGTAGACGCACAGCTCGAACAACGGCCCGTGGATCGCCTTCTTGACCGCCAGCTCGTGCCTGCCGCTCGCCATCAGCAGCTTCGGGTGGTGCGCCATCACCGTGACGGGCTCCGGCACGGCCCCGAACTCGCGCCGAGCGAACCAGTACACGGCCTTGAGCAGCAGTCCCGCGTCCTTCTTGGCAACTCCGTTGATCCTCGTCATGCCCACTGGACGACGCAGCGCAGCGGAACGTGACACCTTTGGGTGACTGGGGCGCGAGGCGGTACACCCATAAGGTCCCTGCATGAGCAACGACTTCGTGCTGGACATCGACCACGAGTCGGCCGGCCTGCTGGCGGGAACGCTGCTGGCAGGCGACTCGTGCGCGGTCCCGGTGCGACACCAGAACGTCAAACTGCTGCTGTGCGCGCTGCCGGGCGAGGACGGGATGCGCCTGTTCCTGCGCCGCAACACGCCTTAGCGGTCGTAGACGGCCACGTACTCCATGAGCACGTCGCGCGACCGTTCGTTGTCGAGCGCGACGGCGTGCATGCGCTGGAAGATCTGCACCGCCCGCTCCACGGTCGCGGCGTCGCTGGCGAGCGTCCAGTTCGCGAGGTAGACCAGCGGCGGCTCGTGTTCGTACTGGATGAGGGCGTAGTCGAGGCCGACCGCCGCCGCCCCGCCCGCGCTGGCCGGCACGATCCGGATCGACGGCGCGTGGAACAGCAGGTGCAGGACCTGGTCCTCCATCAGGCGGTCCCCGCCGACGACGGTGCGCAGCGCGTACTCGTGGATGAAGAACACGCACTGCGGCAGCACGCCGTCGGACTGCAGCTCGGGCGTCGGCGCGACGCCCAGCGCCCTGGCCAGCGCCTTCGCGTAGCACTCGGTTCTGAGCAGAACGGGAATGGTGACGCCGCTGAAGCAGGTGATTCGCGTGGCGCCCGCCGCGGCGAGCACGACGAGTTGTTCGCCGGCACCGTGCTGGGTCATGCGCAGAACGGTAAGCCCATGATCATGATCTCGCCGTACGAAACACTCCCCCATCAGGGCGGCGCACGGTCACGGACGGGCGACCTGCGCGAGGAAGTAGATCGCGCCGGACCGCGCGTGCCTGACCGCGAGCAGGAACGGCCGGTCGACCGTCACCACGACCGGGTCCACCGGGATCTCGATCGACACCGTCCGGAACGTGACGGCGGTGGCCGCCGCGCCTTCGAGGCCCTCCTCGTCGAGCCGCAGCACGGCCTCGTGGACCACGTCGTCCACGAACATCCGCTCGTCCGGGGAGAGGCCGGAGAAGTCGGCGTCGCGCGCGAACATGCGCTCGACCCCGAGTTGCCGCAACGTGTTCTTGAGGTTGAACTTGGCCCGTACGTCCACTTTGGGCAGTGAGAGTTCGAGCCGGGTGAAGTCCCGCGCGGTGAACGCGGACGCGGGCAGCGGCTGCTCCAGCGACTCGTCCGGCAGCAGGACCACGGTCTCGACGCCCGAGTCCGCGGGCAGCACGATCGTCTGCCAGCCGTCGTGGCGGGCGTAGCGGAACTTCTCCGTCACCTTCATCGTCGGCACGTCCACGTCACCGCCGGGCGCGTGGAACGGCTTCGGCGCGGTCTCCCAGTTCGAGAACGGGTTCAGCCAGCCGACCTTGAGGTACAGGGCGTTCACGATGATCGCGGCGGCGTCGGCGGGCGGCGCGTCCGTCAGCAGCTCGGGGATGAGACCGCGGGTGGTCTCGGCGACGTCGGTGTTGACGAGCTTGCGGACCGTCGCCGGGTCGGAGAACGCCGTGCGGCGCACCGAACCGGCCAGCGAGAAGTCCTCGTTCAGCGTCAGGTCGTCGTCGGCCCACAGCGTGTTCGCGACGGCGAGTTCGGGCACGTCGAGGGCGTCCGAGGCGTCGAAGCCCTTCAGCAGGCCGTCGAGCTCGGCGCGGGTCTCGCTGCGGGCGGCCTCCTGGGTGAGCGCGAGCGCGCTGGCCACCGAGAACGGCGACCAGCACGCGTTCGAGGACGGATCAGGTACGGCGACGCGGTGCAGGTTCAGGGCGAAGTCGGCCTGATCGGTCACAGGTTCTCCCTAGTGGCGTGGGTCTGGCAGTGCCATCACGATCGGATCGTCCGGGACGGGCCGCTCCCCCGCTCCTCCCATTGGCCCGGAAGGCTTGGGGTGACGGGGTTCGCGCACACCGGCCGAACCGTCGTCGTCCCCCTGGTCGTCGAAGCCCATGGGCACGGCTTCCCTGCTCGGTCTTCGCCACGGCCATGGTCGGCCTGGCGGTCTCGATTCGTCCGCCATGCCCTCGAAGCTACGCCGATGCGCGGTGCCAGGCCACGGCCTGCGCGTCGGTGAGCAGCGCGACCTGGTCGATGACGACGCGAAGCCGTGCGGCGTAAGAGGAAGCGGCCTCGAACACCGGCCGGAACGCGGGGTCGAGCAGCTCGGGGCGCTCCAGCAGGCGGCCGGCGAGCTCGCTGATCAGGTCGCGTTGCTTCGCCTGCATGGCGAGGCGCGCGGGGTCGCTCATCACGTACCGGACGGCCATGGCCTTGAGCAGCGCCACCTCCGCCGCGACCTGGCTCGGGACCTCCAGCGCCGCGTCGTACCTCGTCAGCGTGCCGTCGCCGTGCACGGCGCGGGTCGCGGTGACGGCCGCGGAGGCGAACCGGCCGACCAGTTCGCTGGTGAGGTTCTTCAACGCCACCTGCGCGCCGAGCGAGCCGTCGTACTCGTGGTCGGCCCAGTACGCGATCACCGGCAGCTTCAGCAGCTCCTCGGCGGTGGCCTCCAGCGTCGCGACGGACTCGTCGGAGAACGTCTTCGCGGCGAGCGAGGCGATGGCGGCGCGTTCGTCGGCCCTGGCCAGCGCGCCGAGGCTGATGCGGTGGGCCAGGACGCCGTCCTCGACGTCGTGCACGGAGTACGCCACGTCGTCGGACCAGTCCATCACCTGCGCCTCGATGCACCTCGCCCGTTCCGGTGCGCCGGAACGCATCCACCCGAACACTTCGAGGTCGTCGTCGTACACGCCGAACTTCACCATGCCGGGCGTGCGCTGCCACGGGTACTTCGTCGACGCGTCGAGCACGGCGCGCGTGAGGTTCAGGCCGTGCGCGGTCTTCGGTTCGAGGCGCGCGAGGATGCGGAACGTCTGCGCGTTGCCCTCGAAGCCACCGCACGGGCCGGCGAGCTCGTTGAGCGCCCTCTCGCCGTTGTGCCCGAACGGCGGGTGCCCGATGTCGTGCGCGAGGCCGGCCGTGTCGACGATGTCCGGGTCGCAGCCCAGTTCCTCGCCGATGCCGCGGCCGATCTGCGCGACCTCCAGCGAGTGCGTCAGGCGCGTGCGCGGCACACCGGTGACCTCGGAGCCCTCACCGGGGCCGACGACCTGGGTCTTGCCCGCCAGCCTGCGCAACGCCGCGGAGTGCAGCACGCGGGCGCGGTCACGGGAGAACGGTGTGCGCTTCTCGGTGCGGGCACCCGGCAGCGCGGCGCTCTTGGGGTCTTCGGAGAGCAGGCGCTCCGCGTCGTGGCCGGTGTATCCCATCACCCGATTTTAGGGAGTTTCAGCTCGTCGAACACGCCGGCGTGGGCCTTCATCAAGCGGTAGTAGAGCAACGCTCCGGTCTCGCGCTTGATGTAGAACCACTGCGTTTCCCGCGTCTGCACGTTCGGGCCGCTCCTGGTCGGCGACGTCCACGCCCGCAGACCGGCGTCCTCGGCCATCGTGCGGGCGCGCAGCGAGTGCCACGGATCGCTGACGATCACGGCGGTCTTCAGGTCGCGTTCCTTCGCGACCGACGCGACGGCCCGCAACGAGCCGAGCGTGTCCGCGCCCTCGCCGACCTGCAGCACCCTGTCCTCCGGCACACCGCGCTTGACCAGCCAGAGCTTGCCGACCTGGCCCTCGGTGAAGTTGTCACCGGGCTGGCGGCCGCCGGTCGTGGCGATGTAGCTGACGACGCCCTCCTCGTAGAGGCCGAGCGCGTGCTCCAGGCGTGCCGCGAGCACGTCGGACGGGACGCCGTTGTACTGCGCGGCGCCGAGCACGATCGCCATGTCGGCCTTCGTCCAGTCGTCCACGCGCGCGACCTGCCACACGCGGAACGCCGTGCCGCCGCCGACGAGCACGCCGACGACCAGCGCCCCGAAGACGAGGCGCAACACGATCCGGCGAATTCTCGCGAAGGGCTTGAGGGGCGTGGTCCGCACACCCAGCATGGTTCCAGACCGCGCGCAAGTCGCGTTGACGCCCCTGCGAGGATCATCATCATGCCTGCTGAGCAGCCCACCATCCTCGCCACCTCCGGAGGATTGCGTCCTGGGCACCGCACCCTCGTCGAGTTCAACAAGCTGATCCACTTCGCGCTGGACCTGTCCGGCGTGGAGGGCCGCGCGCCGCGCCTGTGCCACGTCGGGACAGCCGGAGGCGACCAGCGGACGGCGAACGCGAACATGACAGAGGCCGGCAGGGTCGCGGGCGTCGACGTGTCGGTGCTGAACCTCTTCACGATGCCGCCGACCGACGACCTGGAGGACTACGTGCTGTCCCACGACGTCGTCTGGGTGGGCGGCGGCTCGGTGGCGAACCTGCTCGCGGTGTGGGAGGTGCACGGCCTCGGCGCCGTCTTCCGCAAGGCGTGGGAGGCGGGCGTGGTGCTCAGCGGCGTCTCGGCGGGCTCGATCTGCTGGCACGCGGGCGGCGCGACGGACTCGTTCGGCCCGGACCTCCGGATCGTCACCAACGGCCTGGGCTTCCTGCCCTACGGCAACGGCGTGCACTACGACTCCGAGGAGCAGCGCCGCCCGAAGATCCACGAGGCGGTGGCCGCCGGAGTGCTGCCGAAGACGTACTGCACCGACGACGGCGTCGGCGTGCTGTACCGGGGCACCGAGTTCGCCGAGGCCGTGACGGAACGGGCGGGCTCGGGCGCATACCTCGTGGTCAGGGACGATTCTTCAGGAACCGCACAGGAGGAAAAGCTCGACACCAGGGCCTTGTGACGCGGACCTTGGAAGTGTGCGCTGGGCTCTGATCGTTCTCCTCGTGGCGGCGGTGTTCGCCATCCCGGACGCATCGCCGTGCCTCGCGCACGGCAAGCGCTCAGCCGACATCTCGCGCGGTCCCGATATATTGGATACCGGCGACGCCGATATATCGCATACCAGTCCTGATACATCGGATACTGGCTCGCCCTCGGCGATATCCAGTATGTCGGCGGCTGATATGTCGGATATCGCCGCAGCCGGCGGCGCGTCCGACGTCGGCGTCGCGATCCTCGACCTCAAGTCAGGTCAGACGGTTTCGGCACAGGGCGACCAGCCGTTCTACTCCGCGTCGCTCGCGAAGCTGATCCTCGCCTTCGACGCGCTGCGGCAGCCGTTGTCCGCCGAGGACCAGGACCTGATCAACCGCGCGCTGAGCGCGAGCGACGACAACGCCATGGACGTGCTGTGGACGAGGTTCGACGGCATGGGCGCCATCGGCCGCGTCGCCGTCGAAGCGGGCCTTACAGGTACTCACGCTCCTGACGACCCCTCGCAGTGGGGAGAGGTCGTCATCACCGCGAACGACATGGTGCGGCTCTACCAGCACGTCCTCGCCTCGCCGCAGCGCGACGCGGTCGTCGCGGCGCTGTCGTCCGCCCCCGCGACCGCCGCCGACGGCTTCGACCAGGCGTTCGGCCTGCTCGGCGTCACCGGCGCCTACGCCAAGCAGGGCTGGATGTACTACCTGCCGAGCTACGTCTACCTGCACAGCGCGGGAGTGCTCGACGACCGCTACGCCGTCGCCGTCCTCACGACGAGCCCGACCGGCAACTGGACCGCGGCGAGGGAGTCGATCAACGCCGTCACGACGGCCGTCCTCGCGAAGCTGGGCGCCACGGCCGGTCCCACTCGCCCGTGAACTCGCGCACCACGAGGTTCGCGCCCACGAGCAACACGATCGCCCCGAAGACCAACGCCCCGAACAACATCCCCGACGAACCACCGATGGACGCGAGCTTCGCCGCCGCGTACCCGGCCGCGGCGGGAACGACGATGTACGCGCCGACGTTGCGCCGCCGCGCCGAGTAGACGTCCGTCACCCGCGCCAGCGACAACCCCAGCACCACCGGCGTCAGCGTCACCACCAGACCGAACACTTCGAGAAACACCCACTGCGACGGCGATATGAACGCCAACGCCACCACGGCGATCGACAGCACAGCGCCGGCGACGACCAGCAGGGTCCCCAGCGCCCTGATCCGCGACGCCAGCGCGGGCGCGGCGGAGTCCGGCACGAGCGGCCCGAACTCACCGACGACGACCCGGTGCACGGCCAGGCTGCTCCGCAGCGCGAGCACCAGAGCGGTCACCACCGGCACCGCCAGCACCAGTACGACCCCCAGCGCGAGCGCGCCCGGCTCGCCCACGGGCTCGACCCCGGACGCGAACCAGTAGAAGGGGAAGAAGAGCGCCAGCGCGGTCCCTTCCAGCACCACGAACACATGCCGCAACCGGGCAGCCGCCGCGGCGTCGACGACCCGCGTCGCCACCAGCCCGCCCGCGAGCACGCAAAGGCACACCAACCCGCCGCTCGCCGCCGTGGCCACGAGCACGGGCGGGTTCCCCGTCTCGGCCACCGCGGCGACGACCACGACCCACACCACCAGGCCCGCGCCCGCCACCGCCCGCGCCACCCCGCGCCTGCGGAACTGCTCCCCCGTCACGCCCTTTTACACGCGCAAACGCGGAGGAATGTTGCCTCAGCCGACCCGCAGCACCCTGCGCGCGGTGAAGAACGCGACGCCGCCGAGCACGACGAGCAGCCCCAGCACCGCGAGGTAGACGGCCGACCCGGCGGTGAACGGCACCGGCCGCTCAGCGTTGTTCAACGTCATCACCTCGCAGAACCACGCGGCCAGCGCGCAGAAGATCGCCGCGCCCCACCACACCCCGAGCAACCGCCGGGCCAGCCGCGCCCCGTTCACGTCGACGTACTCACCTCGCGCGCGGGACCGGGCGGTCGCGAGGCTCAGGCCGGACAAGAACCCCCAGAACGCGCCGATCCCCGCCATCATCACGCCGATCACGTTGAGCGGGTTGTGCGAGGTCGGCAGGTTCAGACCGACGGCGACGAGCACGATCCCGAACACGAGCGCCATGCCGATGAGAGGCAACCCCGTCAACGCCAGTCGCGTCCGGATCCGTTCGACGCGCGCGGCGGGCACCCACACCCACTGCGGTGGCGGCCCCTGGCCCACGATCATCAATTGTCGATCTTCCAGTCCGAACCGTCGCCGTCGGTGACGCTGGCGTCGCTCATGTCCGCGGTGTTCGGCATGGTCCACTCACGACCGATGTCGTGGATCTTCTGCACGATCGCGTTCTGCTCGGTCTCGATCGTGTTGGTGTGCGACTCCAGCGCCATGATCGTGGCGCCGATGATGCCGATCGCCACGGCGAGCCCGCCCGCGATGGCCGCGACGGCGGCCGGCGTGCCGACGACCGTGCAGGCCGCCGCGATCGCACCCACCGCCGCCACGACGAACGTCGCCAGCGCGACGCCCATCGCGATCCAGAAGGCGTCGATCGAGTTCGCGAGGCTGTTGAGGGACGCGCGCATCTGGTTCGCGACGTCCTTCACCTGGTTCAGGCCCTGCGACTGCGGCGGCACCGTGGCCGTGTAGGCGCGAGCGGCCCTGCCCTCCCACTCGACGTTCGTGCGCATCTTTTCGAGCGTGATCGTGCCCGCGATGTCACCGAGCTTGTTGCCGACCTGCTCGACCCACCCCGTGCCGACCTGCCGGAGCCGGTCCGAGTCACCCGGCTGTTCGAAGAGCTGGTTCACCCGCTCCCAGAACTCGGCAATCCTCACGTTGACGACCCGGATGCCGTCCTGGACCTTCTCGATCACCCACTTCAACGGAGCGGGAACCCAGCTCAGCGTCGAGTTGATCACGTCGAAGAACCGGCGGATCGCGCGGTCGATCTCGTCGGCGTTGCCCTTGGCCTGCACGACCAGTGGATTGGTCACCTGATCTCCCCCGTGAGCCGGTTCATCGCGTGGAGGTTCGCGGCTTCTTCGCGCGCGTAGGTGTCGGCGGCGGCGAGCAGGCTGTCGCCGAGGCCGTTGAACGCCGTCATCGCCTGGCGCAGCATGTCTTCGAGCACGATCCGGCCGTTCTCGTACGTGCGGTCGAGGCCGCGGTCGACCGCCCACATGGACACGTCGTGGCCGGTCAGCGTCAGTCCGCCGATGGCGCTCTGGGGCGCCTGCACGTTGTCCGAGGCCCTCAACCAGAGGCCTGCGTCCGCCTGCAGCGCATCCAGTGCTTTCAGCACCACGTCGCTCATGCCAGCCCCACCTTCCGCAGCAGCTTCGCCGGATCGCTCGCCAGCGCCTGGAGCTCCGCGATGGCGGACCCCGTCGGCTGTGTGGCGGGAGTACCTCGGTCGCGCAGCGCGCGCAGGACCTCGGCGAGTTCGCCCTCGATCTCGGGATTGGGCGCGGCGTGCGCCCACCGGTCGTCGATCTCGAAGCGGACGACCTGACCGGACTGCGCGATGCCGCGGACGTGACCACCGCGGCTCTCGGCCCGCACGGGCGCGTTCACCGCCTGGTCCAGGCCGGCGGTGAACACGGCGAGCTCGGCGTTCACGGCGGCGAACAGCCGTTCCGCGTCAGCACGGGTGAGTGGCGTCTCGTCCACCGCCGCACTCCCCGGTGCGGGCTCGGCGGCCGTCAGATCTCCTTGCGACTCGACGGAACGGGACAACGCCCGCATGGTCGCGTTGTTCGCCGCGTCGAGCACGGCTCCGTCCAACGCGCGTTGGTCGATGCTGTCGCGCCACCGGTCGGCCAGTCTGACGGCGCGCACCCGGCCGTCGAACTCGACGAGCACCGAGACCGCGCCACTCGCGTCGACGCCGACACAGGCGTCCGCGTCGTCCTGCCGAGGTGGGGCGGGCGGCGGCGCGGCGCGCCGTCCAGCCTCGTACTCCCAGTCCTCGGCTTCCTCGAACCCCCACCTGCGGTTGTCCTCGACCACCCCGGCACCCCCTGCACGCTGTGATTGATCGACTTCACAGCGTAGCAGCGGATGCGGCTGAACGGAGCAGTTCGGACTAACAGCCGATCAGGCGCGCGGCCAGGTACGACTCCAGCTGGTCCATCGCCACGCGCTCCTGCGACATCGTGTCGCGCTCGCGCACCGTCACGGCGAGGTCGGTGAGCGTGTCGAAGTCGACCGTCACGCAGAACGGCGTGCCGATCTCGTCCTGGCGGCGGTAGCGGCGGCCGATGGCGCCGGCGTCGTCGAAGTCGACGTTCCAGTTGCGGCGCAGGGCCGTCGCGAGGTCGCGGGCCTTGGGCGACAGGTCCGCGTTGCGCGACAACGGGAGCACCGCGACCTTGACCGGTGCGAGACGGCGGTCGAGCTTCAGCACGACGCGCTTGTCCACGCCGCCCTTGGCGTTCGGGGCCTCGTCCTCGGTGTAGGCCTCCAGCAGGAACGCCATCATCGGGCGGCCGACACCGGCCGCCGGTTCGATGACGAACGGCTTGAAGCGCGAGTTCGTCGCCTGGTCGAAGTACGACAGGTCGACGCCCGAGTGGTTCGAGTGCGTGGTGAGGTCGAAGTCGGTGCGGTTCGCGATGCCCTCGAGCTCGCCCCACTCCTGGCCGCCGAACTGGAAGCGGTACTCGACGTCGACCGTCCGCTTCGAGTAGTGCGACAGCTTTTCCTTCGGGTGCTCGTAGTGACGCAGGTTCTCCTTCGAGATGCCCAGGTCCGTGTACCAGCGGGTGCGCTCGTCGATCCAGTACTGGTGCCACTCTTCGTCCGTGCCCGGCTCGACGAAGAACTCCATCTCCATCTGCTCGAACTCGCGGGTGCGGAAGATGAAGTTGCCCGGCGTGATCTCGTTGCGGAACGACTTGCCGATCTGGCCGATGCCGAACGGCGGCTTCTTGCGCGACGTCGTCTGCACGTTCAGGAAGTTCGTGAAGATGCCCTGCGCGGTCTCGGGGCGCAGGTAGTGCAGGCCCTCCTCGGTCTCGATCGGACCGAGGTGCGTCTTGAGCAGGCCGTTGAACATCTTCGGCTCGGTGTAGGAGCCGCGCACGCCGCAGTTGGGGCACGGCACGTCGGAGACGTCGCCCTCGGCGACCTCCTTGCCGGTGCGCTCCGCGTACTCCTCCGACAGCGTGTCCGCGCGGAACCGCTTGTGGCACGACTCGCACTCGACGAGCGGGTCGACGAACGCCTCGACGTGACCGGAGGCGACCCACACGTCACGCGGCAGGATGACCGACGAGTCCAGGCCCACGACGTCCTCGCGGCCGCGGACCATGAAGTTCCACCACTGGCGCTTGATGTTGTCCTTGAGCTCGACGCCGAGAGGTCCGTAGTCCCACGCAGAGCGGGTACCGCCGTAGATCTCCCCGCACGGGTAGACGAACCCCCTGCGCTTGCAGAGGCTGACAACGGTCTCGATGCGATCGGCGGGCAAGGGGAACTCCATCGGGGGAATGCGAATCGGGGGCTCAAGCCTAGCCCGTCACGTTGAGCCCCGAACGGGCGACCGGAGCCTTACCCTGCACGAATGGAAGACCGGCTGCGAGAGCTGTGGGACTTCGCCGACCTGGACGGCACCGAGGCCAGGTTCCGCGCGTTCCTGGGTGACGTGGAGACCGACGACGAGCGCGCGGAGGTGCTGACCCAGCTCGCCCGCGTCGAGGGCCTGCGCGAGGACTTCGCCGCGGGTCACCGTCTCCTGGACGAGGCGGAGACGCTCGTCGCGCCCGACTCGACGGGCAGGATGCGGGCGTTGCTCGAACGCGGCAGGCTGCACCGCTCCGGCGGCGACCCCGAGGCCGCGCAGCCGCTGTTCGTGGCGGCGTTCATCCTGGCCAAGACCCGCGGTGACCTGTCGCTCGCGGTCGACGCCGCGCACATGGCGTCGCTGGTCGACGACCCCGAGAAGTGGACGAAGCAGGGCCTGGAGATCGTCGTCGCGAACCCGGGACTGGTGCGCTGGCTCGGCCCGCTGCACAACAACCTCGGCTGGTTCTACTTCGAGAACGGCCGCTTCGACGAGGCGCTGGAGGCGTTCGAGAAGACGCCCGAGGCGTACGCGGAGAGCGGCAAGGCCAAGACGCTGCACGCGCTGGGCCGCACCGAGGAGGCCGCGGCGGCCGCGCGCAGGGCCCTCGAACTCCTCCCCCACGACTCGCAGGAGGAGTGGGTCAAGGAGATGGAAGCTATCGCCGCGGGTTAGACGGCCCGGCAGCCTCGCCGAGCCGCACCGTGAACGCGTCCTCGGCGAGCACGCTGGTGTGCGTCTCGACCTGGCCGTCAGCGCTGGTCAGCGTCGGCTCGTACATCGCGGGCTCGTCGGTCAGCGCCTCGGACAGCAGCGGGATGACGTGTTCGCGCACGGGGAACGGCGACATCGCGCGCCGGTAGGCCACCACGGACTCGAACTCGACGGTCAGCACCCAGCGGTCGTCCTCGTCGGTCGACCTGGCCAGCGTGCCCCGGCGGCACCCCGGCTGGGCCGTCAGCAGCGCCAGCGCCTGCTCGACGCGCGCGGTGAACGTCTCGGGGTCGGACACGCGGAAGCGGCACACCAGCAGCACGGTGCAAGGATGGCACGGTGACCTCCAAGCGCCCTCTCCTGCCCGGCGACGGCCCGCTCGCGCGCGTGCGCCCCGTCGTGGCGTTCGTGCTCGTGCTCGGTCTGTTCATCACCGGCGTGCTCGTGGGCGGCACCCTCGGCGCGGTGCTGCTCGGCGTGCTGATCCTGGGCGCCGGAGTGCTGCTGGCAGCCACCTGGAAGGTTCTTTCCCCAGCTCAACGCACATTGCGCGTGGTGGTCCTGCTGGTACTGCTCGTCATCACCGTAGAATTGGTTCTGAAAATCCCTACCAGGTGAGGTGCGCCGCCATGACCGTCCAGTTGCACGGCGAGCACTCCCCCGAACGCGAGGCGCCCGCGCCCGCGCCGTCCCGCTCCGCGCACACCCTCGCCGAGGCCGGCGACCTGCTGCGCGCGCTGGCCGCGCCGGTCCGCATCGCGATCGTGCTGCAGCTGCGCGAGCACGACCGCTGCGTGCACGAGCTGGTCGAGGCGCTGGGAGTCGCGCAGCCGCTGATCAGTCAGCACCTGCGGGTGCTGAAGTCGGCGGGCGTGGTGCACGGCGAGAGGCACGGCCGTGAGGTCGTGTACCGGTTGGTGGACGAACATCTGGCGCACATCGTGGTGGACGCTGTGACGCACGTCGAGGAGAAGTTGTGACCGGACTGAGGTCCACCAAGCAGCGCACCGCTGTGTCGAACCTGCTCGACCAGCTCGACGAGTTCCGCAGCGCCCAGGAGCTGCACGAGGAGCTGCGCCGCCGCGGCGAGGGCATCGGCCTGACCACGGTCTATCGCACCCTGCAGTCCCTCGCGGACGCAGGCCAGGTGGACGTCCTGCGCACCGACTCGGGCGAGGCGATCTACCGCCGTTGCTCGGCGCACCACCACCATCACCTCGTGTGCCGCCATTGCGGCCGCACGGTCGAGGTGGAGGGCCCCGCCGTCGAGAAGTGGGCTGACCGCGTTGCCGCCGAGAACGGCTTCTCCGAGGTCAGCCACACCGTCGAGATCTTCGGAACGTGCGCGGAGTGCACGGCCAAGGGCCTGAAGTAGTCAGCTCTCGTAGGGTTCGACCGGTTCGGCCACGGGCGTGAACGACTCCACGGTGAAGCTCGGCACCCACGAGTTCTTCTCGCTGGCCGACTTCGGCACGACCTGACCGGTCACCTCGACCCACTGCTCGTCGGGCAGCGACGGCACGTCCCCGGTCACCCTGACCTTCAACGGCCGCGCGTCGGCGGCACAGCAGGAGATCGCGAGCCGCGCGACGTACGTCTCGCCCTCCGCGCGCAGCAGGAACCCGGTCAGCTTCACCCGGCGGCCGTCCAGCGTCCCGGACTCGTCCCACGCCGTGCGCGTGACGAACTCCGTCATGGACAGCGGGATGACGTCCCCGGACGGCAGCTCGCCGAGCAGGTTGCGGGAGCGCTGCGTCTGGTTCGTGTCGGCGGCCGAGTTCACGACGTCGCCGCCCAGCGCGGGCGGTGAGATCAGGAAGACCGCCAGCACCGGCAGCAGCATCAGCCACGTCGAGCGCGACGAGTGCGAGTGCTCGTGGCCGTCCTCGGAGACGGCCTTGCCGCGCCGGATGTCCCGGATGATCGCGAACAGCGCCAGGCCGATCATGATCACGCCGGCCGCGATCAGCAGCGGCAGCAGGCTCTTCTGGACGTACCTGAGGTACAGCCCGGAGAAGCTGATCTTCAGCAGCGCCCCGCCGAGCAGGACCAGCAGGATGTTCTGGGTTTCGCGCCTCACAGCAGCACCACTCCCGACACGACCGCGCACAGGATCGCCACCACGAAGGTGGCGGGTGCGAAGCGGAAGGCGAAGGACTTGCCGAACGCACCGGCCTGCAGCGCGATCAGCTTCACGTCGACGGCCGGGCCGACGACTAGGAACACCAAGCGGGGCAACAGGGGCAGCGCGGAGAACGCGACGGCCACGAACGCGTCGGCCTCCGAGCACAGCGCCAGGATGACCGCGAGGAACGCCATGACGATCACGCCGAGCACGATCTGGCCGCCGAGCGTCTGCATCCACGCGACCGGCACGAAGGTCTTGAACGCCGCCGCGAACAGCCCGCCCAGCACCAGGAACCCGCCGGCGTCCACGAGGTCGTGCCGCGCGCTCTCGGCGAACACCGACCACTTGTTCTGCCCGGAGTGGTCACCCATGCGCGCCAGCGCGCGTTCGGCGATCCACTCCATCTTGCCGAAGCGCACCCACAGCCAGCCCATGACCATCGCCGTCAGCAGCGATCCCACGAACCGCGCGACGACCATCATCGGGGTGTCGTTGAACGCCACGGCGGTCGACACCAGCACGATCGGGTTCACGGCGGGCGCGGCCAGCAGGAACGTCAGCGCAACGGCCGGGGCGACGCCCTGTTGCATCAGCCGCCGCGCGACCGGCACCGAGGCGCACTCACAGCCCGGCAGAGCGATGCCCGCGACACCGGCGACGGGCACGGCCAGCGAGGTCTTGGACGGCAGCAGCTTGCGCAGGGCCGAGGCCGGCACGAACGCCGCGATGGCGCCCGAGATCAGCACGCCCAGCACGAGGAACGGCATCGCCTGCACGCAGATCGCCACGAACACGGTCGACGCCGTGCGCAGCTTCGGCACGTCGAGCAGGTCGACGAGCCGAGATTGGAAGAGCAGTGCGAGAACGAGGATCCCGCACAGCACCTCCAACGACGTGATCTTCAGCCGAGGCGGGCCTGAGCGCCGCTTCGGCGAGCGGATCTCGCCGGTGATCGTCACTCCGAGTCCAGGTCCAGGAGCCGGCGGTACGTGCGCGCCATGCCTTCGCGGATCTCCTCCGGCGACGGCGGCTCGTCGAACTCGGCGTCCTCCTCGACGAGCTCGTCGTCGTCGAAGTCGACGGGCGTGCCGTTGACGGTCTCCTCGTCGTCGGCCTCTTCTTCGAGGGCTGCCTCGCGGAGCTCCTCGATGGTGGCGGAGACGTCCTCGGCGCTCAGTGCGGGCAGCATCGGCTTCACGATGGCCAGCACACCGCCCTCGGCGTCGTCGAGCGCCACGGCCTCGGCCAGCGCGACGGCGTGGTCGCGCTCGTACGGGCCGCAGATGAACGAGTCCCATTCGTCGCCGCCCGAGGGCTCGAACGTGACGGTCCAGGGGAACTCGTTGACGTCCGAGTCCTCTTCCGGCTCGTAAATGATCACGCCACCCATCGAAGGGTCCTTTCTCAAGAAAAGCGGGAGAGGAGCTCGCCGCGCACCTGCGACGCGGTCGAGACGACCAGCATGAGCAGCGTGCTCAACGGTTCGGGCTTGAGGCCGTCCGCGGGGAACGCGTAGCGCAGCATCACGTCCGTGCCACCGCGTTCGGACGAGATGACGCCGAGCGTGCCGAACAGGCCCTGACCGGCGCGTTCGGCGACCCACACGGCCGCGTCACCGGGCAGGTCCCACGCGACCACGACGGTCAGCGAGAGCACGGTCAGCCCTTCGGCCAGCTCCATGCCCTGCACCGCGCACGGCACGTCGCCGTGGCGGAAGCTCAGCGCGCCGTCGTCGTCCACGGAGACGTCGTGGAACAGCTCCAACGCCTTGCGCGCGGCCTCCAGGGCCTCACCACTCGCGTTCACGACGACGCCACCTCCTCACCGGGCTTGTCGACGGCGCCACCGAAGCGGCGGTCGCGGCCGGCGAACTTCTCGGCGGCACGCCACAGGTCGCGGCGGTCGAAGTCGGGCCACAGGATGTCCTGGTAGACCATCTCGGCGTACGCGGACTGCCACAGCAGGAAGTTCGAGATCCGCTGCTCACCGGACGGCCTGATGAACAGGTCGACGTCGGGCATCTCCGGCTTGTACAGGTACTTCGCGAGCGTGCGCTCGTCGACCTTGTCCGGGTTGATCTTCCCGGCGGCGACCAGGCGCGCGACCTCGCGGGCGGCGTCACCGATCTCCGCGCGCCCGCCGTAGTTCACGCACATGACGAGGTTCAGCACGTCGTTCTCGGCCGTGCGGACCTCGGCCTCCTGCAGCTGCTTGATCACGCTGCCCCACAGGCGCGGCGACCGGCCGGCCCAGTGGATGCGGACGCCCATCTCGTCGAGCTCGTCGGTGCGGCGCGCGATCACGTCGCGGTTGAAGTTCATGAGGAAGCGGACCTCTTCGGGGCTGCGCTTCCAGTTCTCGGTGGAGAAGGCGTAGAGCGACAGCCACTTCACGCCCAGCTCGATGGAGCCCTTCGCGACGTCGAGCACGACCTGCTCACCGCGCTTGTGGCCCTCGACCCGCGACAGCCCGCGCTGGTTAGCCCAACGGCCGTTGCCGTCCATCACGATCGCGATGTGCTGGGGCACCAGGTCGAGCGGGATGTCCGGGGGCGTCGCACCGGACTCGTGCGGCTCCGGCGGGCGCGGGACGCGCTTCTCACGCTCGGAGCGGCGACGACGCAGCATTGTGCTGAGCTTCCTTTCGCGAAAACCGTTGTCGGGTAGGCGCCACATTAGCCGTCCGCCGGCTGTGCCTTTCGCTCGACCAACGGCAACGAACGCAGCTGCCGTTCGAGGTGCCACTGCAGATGTGCCGCGACCAGGCCACTCGCGTCCCGGCGGGCGATGGCCGGGATCTCGTCGACCACGGTCCACTGCCCGTGCAGCAACGCCGACAGCAACGTCAGCGTGTCCTGGGAGGGCGACGAGGACCCGGCGGGACGGCAGTTCGGGCAGCACGAGCCGCCCGCCTGGATGCTGAACGCCCGGTGCGGACCGGGATCGCCGCACTTCGCGCACTCGTTCACCGCCGGCGCCCACCCGGCGAACGCCATCGCACGCATGAGGAACGCGTCCAGCAACAACGACGGGTCACGCTCCCCCGTCGACAACGCCTTCAACGCCCCGGCCACGAGCATGTACAGCCGCAGGGCCGGTTCGCCCTCCTCGGCCGCGAGGCGGTCCGCGGTCTCGGCGATCGCGCACGCCGCCGTGTAGCGCTGGTAGTCGCTCACGATCCCCACGCCGAACGCGTCCAGCGTCTGCACCTGCGTGATGATGTCGAGCGTTCGGCCGGGGTAGAACTGCACGTCGACGTGGCAGAACGGCTCCAGCCGAGCACCGAACTTCGACGACGTCTTGCGCACGCCCTTGGCCACGGCGCGGAGCTTGCCGTGGCGCTGGGTCAGGAAGGTGATGATCCGGTCCGCTTCACCGAGCTTCTGCACGCGAAGCACGACTCCGGTGTCGCGGTACAGGTTGGCCATAGTGCCGTGACCTCCGGTCTTTGCCTCGTGTTTCGACGTTCAGACGGTCGCATCGCGGTGCCGGCCCCGCGCCCTCATATCGGGCATGTGGGGGCGCGGGGCCGGTGCCGTGAGGTGGCCTGCTGGGCGCCGGAAGACGCGGTGAAGATCGGAGGTCACGGCACTAGAACCCCAGGCGGCGCAGCTGCTTCGGGTCCCGCTGCCAGTCCTTGGCGATCTTGATGTGCAGGTCCAGGTACACCCGGCTGCCCAGCAGGCGTTCGATCTGCTTGCGGGCCTCCATGCCGACCTGCTTGAGCCGCTCGCCCCGGTGCCCCAGGATGATCGCCTTCTGCGACGGCCGCTCCACGAACACGAACGCGTGGATGTCGATCAGGTCCTTGCGGCCCTCGCGCGGCGCCATCTCCTCCACCACCACGGCGATGGAGTGCGGCAGCTCGTCACGCACGCCTTCGAGCGCGGCCTCGCGGATGAGCTCGGCGACCAGCGTCTGCTCGGGCTCGTCGGTCAGGTCGCCGTCCGGGAACAGCTGCGGGCCCTCGGGGAGCTTCTGCAGCAGCAGGTCGCTCAGCTTGTCGACCTGGAACCCGTCGACCGCGGAGACCGGGATGATCTCCGCGAACTCCATGACCTTCTGCAACGCGAGCAGCTGCTCCATCACCTGCTGCTGCGACACCAGGTCCGTCTTCGTGACGATGCCCAGCACCGGCGTGCGCTTCGCGACCTTCTCCAGCTCGGCGGCGATGAACTTGTCACCGGGGCCGACCTTCTGGTCGGCGGGCACGCAGAAGCCGACCACGTCGACCTCCGACCACGTCTCGCGCACCAGGTCGTTCAGGCGCTGGCCGAGCAGCGTGCGCGGCCGGTGCAGACCGGGCGTGTCGACCAGCACGAGCTGGCCGTCCTCGCGGTGCACGATGCCGCGGATCGTGTGACGGGTCGTCTGCGGCTTGCTGGACGTGATGGCGACCTTCGTGCCCACCAGAGCGTTCGTCAGCGTCGACTTCCCTGCGTTCGGGCGGCCGACGAAGCACGCGAACCCGGAGCGGTAACCATCCATCCGCCCATTGTCGCTCAACCCGCTCAGCGGACTTCCTTGACCTCTCCGGACGCGTCTGCTCGCAGCACCGGACCGGTCTGCGTCAGGTCGCGCACGGCCTGCACGGACACGTCGTCGAGCCCGTCCGCGTCCGTCACCACGGCCGCGGCTTCGAGGCCCAGGGCACCGCTCGACACGGCAGCGGCCACCGCGGCCTGCAACGCCGACAGCTTCAACGACGGCAACGCCACCGTGGACGCGTTGTACGTGCGGCCGTCGAGGTCGCGCACGGCCGCACCCTCCGCGGCGCCGTTACGAGCGCGCACGGACCGTGCGAGCGTCACGAGCTTGGCGTCCTCGGGATCGATGTCAGTCATCTTCTTCCGTCTCCTTCTGAACAGGACGCACGAGCACAGTGGTCACGCGGATGCGGCCGCGTTCGTCCTTGCCGCCCTCCGCCCGCATGCGCAGGCCCGCGATCTCGGCCTCGGTACCCGGCAGCGGCACGCGCCCGAGCCGTTGCGCGAGCAGGCCGCCGACGGTCTCCACCTCGTGGTCGTCGAGCTCGGTGCCGAACAACGCGTCGAGGTCGTCCACCGGCAGCCGCGCGCTGACCCGCACCGCGCCGTCGTCCAGGTGCTCGACCGGCGGGCGGTCGTCGGTGTCGGACTCGTCGGTGATCTCGCCGACGATCTCCTCGAGGATGTCCTCGATGGTCAGCAGGCCCGCGGTGCCGCCGTACTCGTCCACGACGATCGCCATGTGCCTGCGCGACACCTGCATCTCGCGCAGCAGGTCCGCGATGGGCTTCGAGTCGGGGATGAAGCTCATCGGCCGCATCAGCTCGGAGACGCTCTTCGGGTCCTCGTCCTCGGCGAGCGTGGCCCGCATCATGTCCTTGAGGTTCACCACGCCGAGCACGTCGTCCACGCTCTCGCCGATCACCGGCACGCGGGTGTAGCCCGTGCGCAACGACAGCGCGAGCGCCTGCCGCAACGACTTGGACTGCTCGATCCACACGATCTCGGTGCGCGGCACCATGACCTCGCGCGTGATCGTGTCCCCCAGTTCGAACACCGAGTGGATCATCTCGCGCTCGCCCTCGTCCACGACGCCGCGTTCCTGCGCCATGTCGACGAGCTCGCGCAGCTCGACCTCGGAGCTGAATGGACCCTCGCGGAAGCCCTTACCAGGGGTGATGGCGTTACCGACGAGGATCAGCAGCTTGCTCAACGGCCCGAGCACGCGCCCGAGCTGCCGGACCGTGCCCGCGGCGAGCAGGCTCACGGCGTACGGGTGCTGACGGCCGAGCGTGCGCGGTCCAACGCCGACGAGGACGTACGACACGACGAGCATGCTCAGGCACGAGTACAGGACGGCGACCCAGTCCTGTTCCACGTAGTCCAGGAACACCGTCGTGACCAGCACCGCCGCCGACATCTCGCACGCGAGGCGCAGCAGCAGCAAGAGGTTGACGTGCCGCGGCCGGTCGTTGAGGACCTGCAACAACTGCCCGGTGCCCCAGCGCCCCTGCCGTTGCAGGGACTCCACCCGTGCGCGTGACACGGTGCCGAGAGCGGCATCCACACACGCGAACAGGCCGGCGGCAAGCACGAGCAGAACGGCCAGCACGATCACACTGGCAGGGTTCGCGCTCATCGCGTCAGGCTTCTTCGTTCTTCTCGTCGAGGCCGACCGCGCCGAGCACCTTGTCGTCGGTGCTGCGCTGGTGAGCGGCCCTCTCGGCGTCGTCGCGCGCCGTGCGGAAGTCCGCGAGGATGCGGTTCTGCAACGTGAACATCTCACGTTCCTCGGCGGGCTCGGCGTGGTCGTAGCCGAGCAGGTGCAGCACGCCGTGCACGGTCAGCAGGTGCAGCTCGTCCAGCAGGCTGTGGCCCGCCTTCTTGGCCTGGTCCTTGGCGAACGCGGGGCACAGCACGATGTCCCCGAGCAGCGCGGGCCCGAGGCCTGCCGCGTCGGGACGGCGCGCGGAGTCCAGCTCGTCCATGGGGAAGGCCATGACGTCCGTCGGACCCGGCAGGTCCATCCAGCGCTCGTGCAGGTCGGCCATCACGTCCAGCTCCACGAGCAGGACGGACAGCTCGGCCAGCGGGCTCACGCCCATGCGGTCCAGCGCGAAGCGGGCGGCGGAGACGATGGAACCCTCGTCGACTCCGACACCCGACTCGTTGGCGATCTCGATGCTCACGGCGCCTATCGTCCTCGCCGCTGGTTACCCCGCCGTGCACCGGGTCCGTGGTGCTGCGTGTTCTGGTCCAGGACGTCCTGCTGGACATGCCACTTGTCGTACGCGTCGACGATGTCGCCGACCAGGCGGTGGCGGACCACGTCCTGGCTGGTCAGCTCCGAGAAGTGCACGTCCTCGACGCCGTCGAGGATGTCCCGCACGACCCGCAGGCCGCTGCGCTGGCCGCCGGGGAGGTCGACCTGGGTCGTGTCGCCCGTCACCACCATCTTGGAGCCGAAGCCCAGCCGGGTGAGGAACATCTTCATCTGCTCTGGCGTCGTGTTCTGCGCCTCGTCGAGGATGATGAACGCGTCGTTCAACGACCGGCCGCGCATGAACGCGAGCGGTGCGACCTCGATCGTGCCCGCCTGCGTGAGGCGCGGGATCGACTCCGGGTCGACCATGTCGTGCAGCGCGTCGTAGAGCGGGCGCAGGTACGGGTCGATCTTCTCGTACAGCGTGCCGGGCAGGTAGCCCAGGCGCTCGCCCGCCTCGACGGCCGGGCGGGTCAGGATGATGCGGTTGACCTGCTTGTTCTGCAGCGCCTGCACGGCCTTGGCCATGGCGAGGTAGGTCTTGCCGGTGCCGGCGGGGCCGATGCCGAACACGATGGTGTTCTTGTCGATCGCGTCGACGTAGTGCTTCTGGTTCAGCGTCTTCGGCCTGATCGTGCGACCGCGGCGGCTGACGATGTCGAGGCTGAGGACCTCGGCGGGCGACTCGACGTCGTTCGCGCTGAGCATCGCGACGGTGCGGCGGACGCTGTTCTGGTCGATCGGCTGGCCGCGGCCCGCGAGGGTGATGAGCTCCGAGAAGACGCGCTCGGCGAAGGCCACGTCGGCGGGGTCGCCGGACAAGGTGATCTCGTTCCCGCGCACGTGCACGTCGGCGTCGAGCAGTTCCTCCGCGAGCCGGAGGTTCTCGTCACGCGACCCGAGCAGCGTGAGCACCGCACCTTCCGGTACGGCGAACCGGGACTGACCTTCCTTGTTGTTCTGCTGTGTTTCGTCGGCCACGTGGCCCCGGCCTGCTTCCTGTCGCTCGGATCTGGTGCCGTCGATGCTAGTCCGGCCGAAAATGAGTGGCTACCGGATTGCTCACCGTGTGTGCTCGGGAGCTGTGGAGATCCGCAGGCTTGGCGTCGAGGACGTACCCGAGTGCATGAAGCTCATCACGGACCGCGGTTGGACGTGGCCGCCGGCGCAGTGGGAGATGATGCTCGCCCTCGGTCCGGGGTACGGCGCGTTCGACTCGTCCGGGCTGCTCGGCACGGCGCTGACGACGCCTTATCCCGAGATGCAGGCGATCAGCGGCGTTCTGGTCGCGTCCTGGGCGGAACGTCGCGGGATCGGGACACAACTGATGTCCAATATATTGGATATCAGTCCTTCGGTCCTGTACGCGACGGCGATGGGCGAGCCGCTCTACGCGCGGCTCGGCTTTCACCCCGTCGGGGAGACCGCCGACTTCCACGGCGTGTTCACCGGCGACGCCCCCGGCGTGACGCGGGAGGCGACACCCGCCGACGCGACGGCACTCGCGGAGCTCGACCGCGAGGTCAGCGGCTACACCCGGCCGGCGCTGTGGGACCGGCTGCTCGCGCCGTCGTCGCCGTACGCCGTGCTGATGTCGGACGACGGCGTCGTCGCCACCCGCCCGAACCCCGGCGGGGTCACGATCGGTCCGCTGATCGCCCCCACCGCCGAGGCCGCCTGCGAGCTGGTCGCGGACATGGCGGCCGGCGCCGGCGACGTCCGGGTCGACACCGACGACGCCGACGTGGCCGCGTTCCTGCTGGGGCAGGGGTTCGAGAAGCGCGCCGGCGGCTGCAGGTTGATGGTGCGGGGCGCCGCGGACGTGCCGGGCGACCGCTCGCGCTACTTCGCTCCGGCCTCGCACGCACTCGGATGACTGGGGAGTCTGTGTTGGAACTGCGACGACTCGAACTGGACGACATCCCCGCGTGCTCCGACCTGGCGGAAAGCCGGTCGTGGCCGCGTGAGGAGAAGAAGTGGGAGTTCCTGCTCACGCACGGCGAGGGCTGGGGACTGTTCGACGCGGAAGGCCTCGTCGGCACGACGATCGTGACGCGCTACCCGGAGCTGGCGTCGATCAGCATGGTGCTGGTCGCCGAACGCGCCGCGCGTCAGGGCCACGCCCGCCGGCTGGTGTCCCATGTACTGGATACGGGTGTGTCGACGTTGTTCGCGACGGACATGGGCCGCCCGCTCTACGAGCAGCTGGGCTTCCGCGCCGTCGGCTTCACCGACATCCACGCGGGCACGTTCACGGGCGAGGCAGCTGATATATCGCATATCGCCACCGCCGCCGACCTCGACGACGTCGTCGCGCTCGACACCAAGGTCACCGGCATCACGCGGCCGTACCTGTGGGAGTTCCTGCTCGCCAACGGAACGATCCGGATCTCCGGCCACGGCGTCGCGGGCACGTGGCAGGTCCGCGACCAGCGGATGCTCATCGGCCCGATCATCGCGGACACCTCCGCCGACACGTGCGCGCTCATCGCCGACTGCGCGGCCGGCGTCGCCAGCGTGCGCGTCGACGTGCACGACCCGGAGGTGATCGCGTTCGTCCGCGCGCACGGCCTGGAGTCGTGGGGCGCTCCCACGTGGATGGTCCGGGGCGCCGAGAAGCTGCCCGGCGACCGTGCCCGCTACCGCGCTCCCCTGCTGCAGGCCCTGGGGTAGAGGGCTCCGGACTGAAACGCGCGGCCTGATAACCGGAGTTAGAGCCTCTCACCACCGAGAAGGTGCAGGTGGGCGTGGAAGACCTCCTGGCCGCTGTCCGGTCCGGTGTTGAACAGCAGGCGGTAGCCCGTCTCGGCGACACCCTCGGCGTCGGCGACCTCCTTGGCCGCGGCGAAGAGGTCGCCGAGCTGGTCGCCGTTCAGGTCGACGGCGTTCGGCACGTGCTCGCGCGGGATGAGCAGCACGTGCACGCGGGCCTTGGGCTGGATGTCGCGGAACGCGAGCGTCGTCTTGGTCTCGTGGACGATCGTCGCGGGGATCTCACCGTCGACGATCCGGCAGAACAGGCAGGACATGCCCCAAGCTAAACAAAGAGCGCGTCGAGCTGCTGGTCGACGGCCTCGACCATGTCGGCGGCGGTGAGCTCGTCGGGCCCGAGCCCGTGGTGGATGTTGAGCCCGTCGACCAGCGCGATGAGCCGCCGCGCGGCCGTCAGCGGCACGACGCCGTCCCGCAGTTCACCGGCTTCCTGCGCGGCCACGAGAACGCGTGAGATCCCGTCGTACAGCTCGCGCGTGCCGAGTCGCTCCAGCTCGTGCAGCGAGGGCTCGACCATGGCCCGCGGCAGGAACGACAGCAGCACCGCGGCCTCGATCCGGCGGTCGTCGTCCAGCGCCAGCATCTCGTGCGCGAACGACCGCAGCACCTCCCGGTTGCCGGCGGCGGTGTCGATCTTCTCCAGCCGGCCGATGAACCGCCGGTACGCGAGTTCCATCGCGAACCCCAGCAGCGCGTCCTGCGTCGGGAAGTAGTGGCGAAGCGACCCGCTCGACCACCCGGACTCGGCGGCGACGGCACGGACGGACGCGTGGTCTATCCCGTCCCGCCGCACGATGCGCCACACCGCCTCGGCTAGCTCACGGCGGCGTTCCTCGTGGTCGACAACCTTCGGCACCGGCCCTTTCTAGCAGTCGCGCGCAAGCGTGCGGACAGCCGTCTGGCACCGCTCCCAGGCCACCGTGCCCGGCGTGATCACGTCCATGTGCCCGGCCCCTTCCACGACGACGAGCTCGGCCTGCGGCTCGGCGGCGCAGAACCCGATCGACTGCTCGACGGGCACGTCCTCGTCCCGATCGCCGTGCACGCAGATCACCGGCTTCCCGATGGGCACCAACGCCGCAGGCGAGGCCTCCGCGAACTGCTCCTCGCCACACAGCTCCAACGCCCGAGGCGTGATGTGCCGCGTGAAGTCCAGCACCGCGGCCTGAGCGACGGCCCCGGCCACACGAGCACTCCGCTTGGCCGCCCAGACAGCAAGGTGCCCACCAGCGCTGTGCCCGAGAGTCACCACGGGCCCGATATCAACGGCCTCGATGGCGGCGAGCACGTCCTCACCCGTCTGCGGCCACCCACCGCCGCCGCCGAGCCGCCGGTACTCGACGTTCCAGACGGCAAAGCCGTCACCCACGAGCACCTCGGCGAGCGGCTGTCCGAGCTCCAGGCCATACCGCTGATGCCAAAAACCACCGTGAATGACGACAACGGCACCCTGCGCTACGCCGTCAGGAAGGTAAAGCTCGCCGAACTGACTGGGATGGTCACCGTAAGCAATTCGCTGCACACGCAGAACTTACGACACCACCAAGAATTAACAAGAAAACGCCACAACCAGCCAGACAAGAACACCAGCCACCCAGCCGCACACACGACACATCAACCACACACGATGACGACCCCACAACAGAGCGAATGCACCCAACGCCGAGCGAGCACCCACGACAACAAGGGCACACCCAAGCCAACGAGCACACGATGACAAGGCCACGACGGGCCAGCACTCGACGATGAGGCCACAACCACGCCAACACACCTGACGATGAGGCCACGCACCGAATGGCGAGGTCACGCCAAGGCCGACGCCGGATGGGCCGCCAACGCCGAAGGCGAGGCGGCCGGGGGTCCGGGGGCGAAGCCCGCCGGCTGGGGTTTGGGGGCTCGGCCCCCAAAAACAGGCAAACTTCGCCGACAGGCGAGGCGCCGAAGGCGCCGAGCAGCCAAGGGCAAAAGAAGTTTGGAGGCGCCTCGCGGTCCGAAGCCTGGGGGTCGCTTCGCCGCGAGGCGCCGACGCCGGACCGAGGGGGGAGGTGTCCGGCGAGTCCTTTGGTCAGAAGAGCCTATTCGTCTACTCCGTTTCCGGATAGACCAATCAGCCCCTCTGCAAACCAGGGTAACCCCATCGGCCTGCGATTCGCTACAACTTCCGTCAAGCCAATCCATCCGATGTTCATCTCGGTAGTGATCGGGGTCACCAGCGCGCGGTGAGCACCCCGAGCGCACCAAGAGCAACCGCGGCGGCGGTGGATGCACGCAGAACGGTTGGGCCCAATCGGACGATCCGTGCACCCGATGATCGCAACGCGTCGAGTTCCTCGGGCGTGATGCCGCCTTCTGGACCGACTACGAGCAGCACGTCTCCGGATTCCGGCAGCGGGACGTCGGCGAGGCGTTCGGTAGCGCTCTCATGCAACACGAGGGTGAGCGCCGACGACGACACGCGATGAGAGAGCTGGGTCGTGCTCACGGGTTCGTCGACGACCGGCACTCGTGAACGGCGTGCCTGCTTGGCCGCCTCGCGGACCGTGGAACGCCAGCGCCCCAACGCTTTCGCGCCGCGCGGCCCGTCCTCCCACTTCGTGATGCACCGGGCGGCGCGCCACGGCACGACACCGTCCACTCCGGCCTCGGTGGCCAGTTCGACGGCGAGCTCACCGCGGTCACCCTTCACCAACGCCTGGGCGAGCACGACGCGCGGTGCCGGCTCCGGTTCGACCCAGCGTTCGACCACGCGCACCGACAGCGCGTCACGTTCGACCGCCACCACGGAACACCGCACCTGGGCTCCGGACCCGTCCGACAGCACGAGTTCCTCGCCCACGCGCAGGCGCTTGACCGTGGCGGCGTGGCGGCCTTCCGGGCCGTCGAGCACGAACTCCTCGCCCGAGGGCAGCGCCTCGACGAGGAAGACGGGCAGGGTCACCGGTGGCCGCGTGAGGCGCGCAGGCGGGAGAACAGCCCGCCGCCGCCCTTGCCGTTGTGCGACAGCGAGGGCTCGCTCTCGCCGCGCATCTCGGCCAGTTCGCGCAGCAGCGCGGACTGGGCGGCGTCGAGCTTGGTCGGCACGACGACTTCGAGGTGCACGTGCAGGTCGCCACGGCCGTCGACGCGCCCGGTGGAACGCAGCTTCGGCATGCCGCGGCCGGTCATGACCAGCTGCGTGCCGGGCTGCGTGCCGGGGTCGATCTGCAGCTCTTCCTCGCCGTCGAGCGTCTTCAACGGCAGCGTGGCGCCCAGAGCGGCCGTCGTCATCGGGATCTGCACGATGCAGTGCAGGTCGGAGCCGTCGCGTTCGAAGATCTCGTGCGGGTGCTCCTCGACCTCGACGTAGAGGTCGCCGGCCGGGCCGCCACCGGGGCCGACCTCGCCCTGGCCCGCGAGGCGCACGCGCATGCCCTCGGCGACACCGGCGGGGATGTTCACCGAGATCGTGCGGCGCGACCGCGTGCGGCCGTCACCGGCGCACTGCTGGCACGGGTCGGGGATGACCTCGCCGTAGCCGCGGCACACGGGGCACGGACGGGACGTCACGACCTGGCCGAGGAACGAGCGCTGCACGGACTGGACCTCGCCGCGGCCGTGGCAGGTGTCGCACTGGACGGGCTTGGAGTTGTTCTGGGTGCCCGCGCCGTGGCAGCGGTCGCACAGGATCGCGGTGTCGACCGTCAGCTCGCGCGTGGCGCCGGCCGCGCACTCCTCCAGCGTCATGTCGAGCCGGATCAGCGCGTCGGAACCGGGCTGCACGCGGCTTCGCGGGCCGCGGCCACCACCGGACTGCGCACCGAAGAAGGCGTCCATGATGTCGCCGAGACCGAAGCCCGCGAACGGGTCACCGCCACCGCGGCCACCGCCGCCGGAGTCGAGCGGGTCGCCACCCAGGTCGACGACGCGGCGCTTCTCGGGGTTCGACAACACCTCGTAGGCGGCCGTCACCTCCTTGAAGCGGGCCTCCTCGTTGGGATTGACGTCCGGGTGCAGCTGCCTGGCGAGCTTGCGGTAGGCGCGCTTGATCTCATCCTGTGTCGCGGTCTGCGAGACACCGAGGATGCCGTAGTAATCCCTGGCCACCTTGTTCGCTTTCATGTTCATCAACTACTGCAAGTACGTGTGGTCAACGACCGGTCAGGATCTCACCGACGTAGTTGGCAACCGCGCGCACGGCCGCCATGGTCCCGGGGTAGTCCATGCGCGTCGGTCCGACGACGCCGAGGCCCCCGAGCGGGTTGTCCCGGCTGCCGTAGCCGATGGACACCACGGAAGTGCTGCGCATCTCAGCGGCCTCGTTCTCCTCGCCGATCCGCACCAGCACGCGACCGGGGTCACGTGAGGCGGCCAGCAGCTTGAGCACGACGACCTGCTCCTCCAACGCCTCGAGCACCTGCCGCAGCGAGCCCGGGAAGTCGGTGATGTTGCGCGTGAGGTTCGCGGTACCGCCGAGCACCAGCCGTTCCTCGGGGTGCTCCACCAACGTCTCGATGAGCACAGTAGCGACTCGCAGCATCGGGTCGCGCAGGTTCGACGGAACCTCGTCCGGCAACTCGGCGACCTTGGCGCTCGCGTCGGCCAGCCGCTGCCCGGCCATCGCCTGGTTCAGCACACCGCGCAACTGGGCCGTGTGCTCCTCGCTGATGACGTCCCCGAGCTCGACGATCCGCTGGTCGACCCGCCCCGTGTCCGTGATCAGCACCAGCATCAGCCGCGACGGCGTGATCGGCAGCACCTCCAGGTGACGCACCGCCGCACGCGACAACGTGGGCACCTGGATCACCGCCACCTGCCGCGTCAGCTGCGCGAGCAACCGGACGCTGCGGCGCATCACGTCGTCGAGGTCGAGCGCCCCGTCGAGGAAGCTGCGGATCGCCCGCTTCTCGGCCTGCGAGAGCGGCTTGATCTCGCTCAGCTTGTCGACGAAGAGCCGATACCCCTTGTCCGTGGGCACGCGCCCGGCACTGGTGTGCGGCTGGGCGATGTACCCGTCGTCCTCCAGGGCGGCCATGTCGTTGCGCACGGTCGCACTGGAGACACCCAGGTTGTGCCGCTCGACCAGGGCTTTCGAACCGACGGGCTCCTGGTTGGACACGTAGTCGGCGACGATGGCGCGCAGCACCTCGAACCGACGCTCATCGGCGTTCATCGCTGTTCACCTCCGTGTCCCGTGTCCCCGAGTTTACCCAGCCGGTCTGGGACACCGTGCCCCGTCTGAAGTCGTGCTCCATCAGGGCTCTGTTTTTGTCGGTGGTGCTCGCTAGGGTCCAAACGTGGGGAACGTGGTGTGGCTCAGGCCACCTGATGAGGAAGGTCCCGAACCGGGGAGACCGTGCCTGGTCCACAGCGAGGACGAGTGGTGGGAGGGCACCGTCGTCTGGGAGGAGGCTCGCAGGCAGGACGGGTTGTGGTGGGGCACGGCGACCTACCGCAAGCGCGGGGAGCAGATCGTCGAGGTGCACAGCCAGCACGACCTGCGCGCCCGCTGAGTCAGGGCAGCAGGCGCCGCACGACGGCGTCGGCCAGCAGGCGGCCCCGGTCGGTCAGCACGCACCGGTCGTCCAACGGCTCTAGCAGACCGTCGGCGATCGCCTGCTTGGCTTCCTCGCGCCCTTCGGAGTCCAGCACGTCGAGAGGGAGTCCTTCGGCCAGGCGGAGTTCCAGCAGCACCCGTTCAACTCGCTGGTCCTCGGCCGACAGGATCTCGCGGCCCGCTGCCGGTGAGGCGCCAGAGGCGAGCAGGGACGAGTAGCGGGCCGGGTGCTTCACGTTCCAGAAGCGCACGCCGCCGATGTGGCTGTGCGCGCCGGGGCCGAAGCCCCACCAGTCGGCACCCCGCCAGTACAGGACGTTGTGGCGGCACTGGGCTTCCGCAGAAGTCGCCCAGTTCGACACCTCGTACCAGGAGAAGCCGGCGCCCGAGAGAACCGAGTCGACCATCTCGTACGACGACGCGAGGACGTCGTCGTCGGGCATGGGCAGGTCGCCACGGCGGATGCGGCGGGCCAGGCCGGTGCCGTCCTCCACGATCAACGCGTACGCGGACACGTGGTCGACACCGGCATCGAGCACGGCGTCTAGCGAGGAGGCCAGGTCGGAGGGGCGCTCCCCCGGCGTGCCGTAGATCAGGTCCAGGTTCACGTGCTCGAACCCCGCCGCACGCGCCTCACGGGCGGCTTCGCCTGGACGGCCGGGCGTGTGTTTGCGGTCCAGCACGGCCAGAACGTGCCGTGCGGCCGACTGCATGCCCAGCGACACACGCGTGTAGCCGGCCTCACGGATACCCTCGAAGAACGAAAAAGAGGTCGACTCGGGGTTCGACTCCGTCGTCACCTCGGCGCCGGGGGCCAGGCCGAACGACTGGCGCACGGCGTCCAGCACGTCGGAAAGACCCGAAGCGCCCAGCAGAGAAGGCGTTCCACCGCCGACGAACACGGTTTCGGCCGGAGGCGCGGTCCCCAGCACCGAGGCGGCGAGGTCCAGTTCGCGGCGCAGGCCCTCCAGCCACGACTCGGGCGACGCGGAGGTGCCGAGCTCGCCGGGCGTGTAGGTGTTGAAGTCGCAGTAGCCGCAGCGGGTCGCGCAGAACGGCACGTGCACGTAGATGCCGAAGGGGCGCGAGCCGATGCCGGCCAGGGAGGACGCGGGAAGCGAACCGTCGGCGGGTGCGGGCTCGCCTTCGGGCAGAGCGGAGGGCATGCCCACCAGTGTCCCCTACAGCCCGAACGGCGGTGCACAGCCAGCGGATGTGTCTGTCTGTGACAGAGATATTACTGAGTGAAACCAGCCTAGGATGTCAACTTCTCCTCGTCAATCCCAGCATTCGGTTGGCGGTGGACCACGCACTGGACTGCATGCACACTGAGGACATGCATTCGACTGGAGTCCGCCTCGTGGCCCGCCGCCACGTCGACTTCCGTCGTGTCTCCAGCGCGATGTGCCGTCGTTCGGCATGACCGCGCGCTGATTTGTTCCCGTCAGCGCCCGGCGCGCTGACGACGCCCCCACCACGAGCACCTCCGGGCTTCTTCACGCGCACCGAGCGCCTCGAAACCCCGGAGGATGGCGATGGCCACGCCGCAGACGTCACCGCGTGCCAAGCAGCGTCGCGGCGAGGGGCAGTGGGCACTCGGATACCGAGAGCCGCTGAACCCCAACGAGCGGAGCAAGAAGGACGACAACCCGCTCAACGTCCGCGCCCGCATCGAGAACATCTACGCCCACGGCGGTTTCGACTCGATCGACCCGGCCGACCTGCGCGGACGTTTCCGCTGGTACGGCCTCTACACCCAGCGCAAGCCCGGCATCGACGGCGGCCGCACGGCCACGTTGGAGCCCGAAGAGCTGGACGACGAGTTCTTCATGATGCGCGTCCGCAGCGACGGCGGTGCGCTCACCACGGAGCAGCTGACGGTCCTCGGCGAGATCTCGCAGACCTACGCCCGCGACACGGCGGACATCACCGACCGCCAGAACATCCAGTACCACTGGATCCGGGTCGAGGACGTTCCCACGATCTGGCAGAAGCTCGAAGCCGTCGGCCTCACGACGATGGAGGCGTGCGGCGACAGCCCGCGCGTCATCCTCGGCTCGCCGGTCGCGGGCATCTCGCAGGACGAGATCATCAACGGGCAGCCGGCGATCGACACGATCCTCGACCGCTACATCGGTGACCCGCGCTTCTCGAACCTGCCGCGCAAGTTCAAGACCGCCATCTCCGGCCTGCAGGACGTCGCGCACGAGATCCACGACATCGCGTTCGTCGGCGTGAACCACCCCGAGCACGGCCCCGGCTTCGACCTCTGGGTCGGCGGCGGTCTGTCCACGAACCCCATGCTGGGCAAGCGGTTGGGCGCCTGGGTGCCGCTCGACGAGGTGCCGGACGTGTGGGAGGCGGTCATCTCCGTCTTCCGCGACTACGGCTACCGCCGCCTGCGCCACCGCGCGCGCATCAAGTTCCTCGTCGCCGACTGGGGCCCGGAGAAGTTCCGCCAGGTCGTCGAGGACGAGTACCTGGGTCGCAAGATGATCGACGGCCCGGCGCCGGAGACCCTGGACCAGCAGCTCGACCACATCGGCGTGCACAAGCAGAAGGACGGCCTGTTCTACGTCGGCGCCGCGCCCGTCGCCGGACGCGTGTCGGGCTCGATCCTCGTCGAGGTCGCGAAGTTCGCGGAACGGGCCGGGTCGAACCGCGTCCGCTTCACGCCGCAGCAGAAGATCATCGTGCTGGACGTGCCCGAGGCCGAGATCCCGACGCTCAAGAGCGACCTCGCGAAGCTCGGCCTGCAGGTCGACCCGTCGCCGTGGCGCCGCGGGATCATGGCCTGCACCGGCATCGAGTTCTGCAAGCTCGCGATCGTCGAGACCAAGGCCCGCGCGCTCGACCTCGTCACGCAGCTCGAAGCGAACCTGAAGGACGTCGTCGACGGCGTCACGGCGCCGATCACCGTGCACATCAACGGCTGCCCCAACTCCTGCGCCCGCATCCAGACCGCGGACATCGGGCTGAAGGGCCAGATCGTCACGGACGCCGAGGGCAACCAGGTCGAGGGCTTCCAGGTGCACCTCGGCGGCGGCCTCGGCCTCGACGCCGGGTTCGGCCGGAAGCTGCGCGGCCACAAGGTGACCGCGAACGAGCTGCCCGAGTACGTCGAGCGCGTGGTGCGCAACTTCGTGGCCCAGCGCGAGACCGACGAGCGGTTCGCGCAGTGGGTCGGCCGCGCGGAGGAGGGGTCGCTGCGATGAGCGAACGCGCGACGCCGTTCTACTGCCCCTACTGCGGCGACGAGGACCTCCGTCCGCAAGAGGAACCCAGCTACGCGTGGCTGTGCACCGGGTGCCGCCGCGTCTTCAAGGTCTCGTTCGTCGGGCTCAACCTGCCGCAGGAGGTGAAGAAGTGAGCGATCTCAAGGAAGACCTCAAGATCGTCGCCGACGCGGCCGAGCAGGAGTTGAAGGACGCGAGCCCCGAAGAGGCGCTGGAGTGGGTCGCGCGGACGTTCGGCGACAGCTACATCGTCGCGTCGAACATGCAGGACGCCGTGCTGATCGACCTCGCAGCCAAGGTGAAGCCGAACTTCGACGTGCTGTTCCTGGAGACGGGCTACCACTTCCCGGAGACCATCGGCGTGCGCGACGCCGTCGGGGTCGTCTACCCGGACGTGCACGTCGTGAACGCGGCTGCCGAGCAGTCGGTGGAGGACCAGGAACGCGAGTTCGGGCTGCTGTACCAGTCGGACCCGGCCACCTGCTGCAACCTGCGCAAGGTCGTGCCGCTGCGCCGCGAGCTGGCGAAGTACGACGCGTGGGTCACCGGCGTGCGTCGCGTGGACGCCCCGACCAGGGCGAACACGCCGATCGTGCAGTGGGACGAGCGCAACGGCCTGGTGAAGATCAACCCGATCGCTCCGTGGAGCGACGAGGAGTTCAACGCCTACATCAGCGAGAAGGGCATCCTCGAAAACCTGTTGGTGCAGGAGGGATATCCCTCCATCGGCTGTCTCCCGTGCACCGCCAAGCCGCTGCCGGGCGAGGACGCGCGCAGCGGCCGGTGGGCCGGT
Organism: Lentzea sp. NPDC058436; assembly: GCF_042721515.1. Taxonomy (NCBI): domain Bacteria; kingdom Bacillati; phylum Actinomycetota; class Actinomycetes; order Pseudonocardiales; family Pseudonocardiaceae; genus Lentzea; species Lentzea sp. NPDC058436. Next base: position 33,517 of record NZ_JBHXLF010000020.1, on the reverse strand, counting down.
CAGTCGAAGACGGAATGTGGGTTGCACGGATGACTCTTGCACTGGACACGTTGGGGCGCCTCGAATCCGAGGCGATCCACATCTTCCGCGAGGTCGCGGGCGAGTTCGACCGGCCGGTGATCCTCTTCTCCGGCGGCAAGGACTCGACGCTGCTGCTGCACCTCGCGATCAAGGCGTTCTACCCGGCGCCGGTGCCGTTCCCGCTGCTGCACGTCGACACCGGGCACAACTTCGACGAGGTCATCGAGTTCCGCGACCGCGTCGTCGCGCAGCACGGCCTGCGCCTGGAGGTCGCGAAGGTCCAGGACTGGATCGACGACGGCCGCCTCGAAGAGCGCCCGGACGGCACGCGCAACCCGTTGCAGACCGTGCCTCTGCTGGACTCCATCACGCAGCACAAGTTCGACGCGGTCTTCGGCGGCGGACGCCGGGACGAGGAACGCGCCCGCGCCAAGGAGCGGATCTTCAGCCTGCGCACGGCGTTCGGCCAGTGGGACCCGAAGCGCCAGCGCCCTGAGCTGTGGAACCTCTACAACGGCCGCCACCGCGCCGGTGAGCACGTCCGCGTGTTCCCGCTGTCCAACTGGACCGAGCTCGACGTCTGGAACTACATCGAGCGCGAGGGCATCGAGCTGCCGGACATCTACTACTCGCACCAGCGCGACGTGTTCCTGCGCGACGGCATGTGGCTCGCCGAGGGCCCGTGGGGCACCGTGCGCGAGGGCGAAACGTTGCTGCGCAAGACAGTTCGCTACCGCACGGTCGGCGACGGCTCCTGCACGGGCGCCGTCGAGTCCGACGCCGCCGACATCCACGCGGTGATCGCCGAGGTCTCCGCGTCACGACTGACCGAGCGCGGCGCCACGCGTGCCGACGACCGGCTGTCCGAGGCCGCCATGGAAGACCGCAAGCGGGAGGGCTACTTCTAAATGAGCGACCTGTTGAGGCTGGCTACCGCAGGCAGCGTGGACGACGGAAAGTCCACGCTCGTCGGCAGGTTGCTCTACGACACCAAGTCCGTGCTCGCGGACACGCTCGACGCCGTCCACCGGGCGAGCGCCGACCGCGGTCTCACGACGCCGGACCTGTCGTTGCTGGTCGACGGCCTGCGTTCGGAACGCGAGCAGGGCATCACCATCGACGTGGCGTACCGGTACTTCGCGACGCCCAAGCGGTCGTTCGTGCTCGCGGACACCCCCGGCCACGTGCAGTACACCCGCAACACCGTCACCGGCGCCTCCACCGCGCAGCTCGCGGTCCTGCTGGTCGACGCGCGCAAGGGCGTCATCGAGCAGACCCGGCGCCACGCGGCGGTTCTCGCGCTGCTCGGCGTGCCGAGGCTGGTCCTGGCGGTCAACAAGATCGACCTCGTGGACTACGACGAGGTGACGTTCTCCCGCATCGCCAAGGAGTTCACCGCGCACGCCACGGCTCTCGGCTACACCGAGGACGCGGTCGTCGAGATCCCGGTGTCGGCGCTGGCCGGGGACAACGTTGTGGAGAAGTCGGCGAACACGCCCTGGTACGAGGGCCCGACCCTGTTGGAGCACCTGGAGACCGTGCCGGTCGAGCCCGACCCGCACGACGCCCCGTTCCGCTTCCCGGTGCAGTACGTGATCCGCCCGCGCACGGCAGAGCACCTCGACTACCGGGGGTACGCCGGTCTGGTCGCGGCCGGCACGGTCAAGCCGGGCGACGAGATCGTGGTCCTCCCGTCGGGGCGGCGCTCGACGGTGACGAAGATCGACACGGCGGACGGCGAACTGGCGGAGGCGGCGGCCGGCCAGTCCGTGACGTTGTTGCTGGCGGACGACATCGACATCTCCCGCGGCGACCTGATCTCGGTGGCGGGCAACGAGCCCAACGTCACCGACGAGCTGGACGCCACCCTCTGCTGGCTCGCGGAGAAGCCTCTGCGCGCCGGCGCCCGAGTCCTCGTCAAGCACGGCACGCGCACCGTGCAGGCGATGGTCACCGACCTGCGCGACCGCTTCGACGAGCAGAAACTGTCCAGCGTGGACAGCCCCAGTTCGTTGGAGCTCAACGAGATCGGCCGAGTGGCTCTGCGTCTCGCGGAGCCGGTTCCACTGGACGACTACAGCTTCAGCCGGCGCACCGGGTCCTTCCTGGTGATCGACGCGAGTGATGGTTCCACTCTCGCCGCCGGGCTGGTCGGGGCTCCGCTGCCGTTGCTTGAGAACGGCGTGGAGAGCTGTACCGGGGGTAGCACCGCTACCCCTGACAACCACGCCCTTGTCTCCCCCGGTCCCTGAAAGGCCTCTTCCCCGTGAATCTCAAGCCCGCCATCGCCGTCACACTGATCGCACTGACAGCCCTGTCCGGTTGCAGCCGCGCAGGTACCTCTGAGACTCCCGCCGCCGAGTCCAAGGGCGCCGCCGCCGAGGTCCGCCTCGGCTACTTCCCGAACATCACCCACGCCGCCGCGCTGATCGGCGTCGAAAAGGGCCTGTACGCGAAGGAACTCGGCAACACCAAGCTGACGACGCAGACGTTCAACGCGGGCCCCGACGAGGTGAACGCCCTGCTGGGCGAGTCCCTCGACATCGCCTACATCGGCTCCGGACCGGCCATCAACGCCTACGCGAAGTCCAAGGGCGAGGCCGTGAAGCTCATCGCGGGCGCCACCTCGGGCGGTGCGCAGCTCGTGGTGAAGCCGGAGATCAACTCGATCGAGGACCTCAAGGGCAAGGTCGTCGCCACGCCGCAGCTCGCGAACACGCAGGACGTGTCGCTGAAGAAGTACCTGGCGGAGAAGAACCTCACCGGCCAGGTCACCGTGCAGAACGTGGAGAACGCCGCGTCGCTCGACCTGTTCAAGAAGGGCGACATCCAGGCCGCGTGGGCGCCGCAGCCGTGGTCGGCGCGCATCGTCAACGAGGGTGGCGGCAAGGTGCTGCTCGACGAGAAGACGCTGTGGGAGGGCGGGGCGTTCCCGACCACCGTCGTCATCGTGCGCACGAAGTTCCTGCAGGAGCACCCGGAGACGGTCGAGGCCGTGCTGAAGGGCCACGTCGCCGCCATCGACTGGGCGAAGGCGAACAAGGACGAGGCCAAGCAGGCCGCGAACGCCGCGCTGGAGAAGCTCACGTCCAAGAAGCTCGGCGACAAGATCCTCGACGCCGCGTGGGACAACATCGAGCTCACGACCGACGCGCAGGCCAAGCACTTCCCGCAGCTCGCGAAGGACGCCGTGACGGCGGGCGTGGCCAAGGAGGCCGCGAACGTCGCCGGGTACGCCGACTTCACGTTGCTGAACAAGGTCCTGCAGGCGCAGGGCAAGCCGCAGGTCCAAGCAGCTGGCCTGGACAAGAAGTAGCACTTTCTGACGCGAGGGAAGGCACACCATGACCGCCACGCTCGAAAACGCTCTTCTGTCCACCGCGGACACCGCCGTCGAACTGTCCGGCGTCCGCAAGGTCTTCGGCCACGGCAGTTCGGCCGTGGTGGCGCTCGACGGGGTGGACCTCAAGGTCAAGCCCGGCGAGTTCGTGTGTCTTCTCGGCGCGTCCGGCTGCGGCAAGAGCACGCTGCTCAACATCGTCGCGGGCCTCGACGGCGCGACGTCCGGTGAGCTGCAGATCAACACCTCCCGCCCGGCCGTGATGTTCCAGGAGCCCGCTCTGATGCCGTGGCTGACCGCGTCGCGCAACGTCGAACTGGCGTTGCGCTTCGCCGGCGTCGGCCGCGTGGCTCGCAAGCGCCGTGCGTTGGAACTGCTCGAACTGGTGCGGCTGGGCGACGTCGCGGACAAGCGTCCGCACGAGCTCTCCGGCGGCATGCGTCAGCGCGTGGCCCTGGCCCGCGCGCTGGCGTCCACCACCGTGTCCGCGGACGGCGCTCCCGCACTCCTGCTGATGGACGAGCCGTTCGCGGCGTTGGACGCCATCACGCGCGACGTGCTGCAGAGCGAACTGCTGCGCGTGTGGGAGACCACGAACACCGCGATCATCTTCGTCACCCACGACGTGCGCGAGGCCGTGCGACTCGGCCAGCGCGTCGTGCTGCTGTCCTCCCGCCCCGGCCGCGTCGTGCGCGAGTGGGATGTGCGCGACTCCTCGTCCGAGGTCCTCGACGAGATCAACACCCATCTGCGAGAGGTCATCAGTGGCCACGCCTCCTGACACGCTCGACAAGGTCGGCGCCGGCCTCGACGCGCTCGATGTGCCCGCGGAGGCGCACAAGCCGCCGTTCTGGCGCCGGTTCCTGAAGACGGGCGTGCCACCGCTCATCGCCTTCGCGCTGCTCCTGGGCGTGTGGCAGGCGTTGTGGGCGTCGGCCCTGCTGCCCGAGTTCCAGCTGCCGGCGCCGGTCAACGTGTGGAACGAGCTCGTCCGGTCGATCTCCTCCGGCGAGGCGTTCGGCATCCTGTGGACATCGCTGCACCGCGCGGTGCTCGGGTTCCTCGCGGCCGTGCTGATCGCGACGCCGCTCGGCCTGCTCGTCGCCAAGGTGCGGGTGGTGCGCGCGGCGATCGGCTCGTTGCTGACCGGCCTGCAGTCACTTCCTTCGGTGGCCTGGGTTCCGGCCGCGATCCTCTGGTTCGGCGTGACGCCGTCCACGATCTACTTCGTGGTGCTGATGGGCTCCGTCCCGTCCATCGCGAACGGGCTCGTCGCGGGCATCGACCAGATCCCGCCGCTGCTGCCCCGCGTGGGACGCGCGTTGGGCGCCGGCCGCCTGGCCTCGGCCCGCCACATCCTGCTGCCGGCCGCGCTGCCCGGTTACCTGGCGGGCCTGAAGCAGGGCTGGGCGTTCTCGTGGCGTTCGCTGATGGCGGCGGAGATCATCGCGACCTCCCCGCAGCTCGGCGTCGGCCTCGGCCAGTACCTGCACAACGGTTCGTCGCTGAACGACATCAACATGGTGATCGCCGCGATCTTCCTGATCCTGCTGGTGGGCATCGGCATCGAACTGCTGCTGTTCCGCCCGCTGGAGCGCGCCGTGCTGCGGGCCCGCGGCCTGACGGGGGCGCTGTGATCCCCCTGATCGCCGTCGCGCACGGCAGCCGCGACCCCCGTTCGGCCGCGTCGATCCACGCCCTGCTGGACGTCGTGCGGTCGTTGCGACCCGAGCTCGACGTGCGCGGGTGCTTCCTCGACCTGTGCGCGCCTCGTCTCGGTGACGTGCTGCGCGGACCTTCGGTCGTCGTACCTTTGTTGCTGGGCAAGGCTTATCACGCCCGCGTGGACGTGCCGGCCGCCGTCGCCGAGTCGCGGGTGCCCGCCGTGGTGACGCCCGTGCTGGGCCCGGACCCCCGGCTGGAGTCCGCCGCACTGCGACGGCTGTCCGAGGCCGGAGTCTCGTTCGGTGACAGGTCTTTGGGCGTGGTGCTGGCCGGCGCCGGCTCCTCGCACGCACCCGCGAACGAGGCCGTGGCGCACGTGGCCAGGCGCTGGGCCCGTGAGTCGGGGTGGGCCGGGGTGGAGGCGGCGTTCGCGTCGATCGCCTCGCCCACCGTGCCCGAGGCGGTCGAGCGGTTGAAGGCGCGCGGTGCTTCGCGGATCGCGGTGGCGTCTTGGTTCCTGGCGCCGGGGCTGTTGCCGGACAAGGTGGCGTCGCTGGCTCCCGGTGCCGTGGTGGCGCGGCCGTTGGGCGACGACGTGGAGGTCGCGCAGTTGGTGCTGGACCGGTACGACGAGGCGTTGGTGCGGCAGACGGTGGCTGCCTAGCGATTCGCCCCCGGTGGCGCGCCTCGGCGTGGTACCAACTGCCCGACGACACCGGGGGGCTGCGTGCACGACGATCCACACGGGTTCGACCACAGCGTTCGGGACGGCATTGTCGACGGCAGCGCCGATGACGGCCACGGCGGTTACCCGCCCTACCCGCGGTCACGTGACCGGCACGAATACCGCAGGTACCACCACGACGTGTCCGGGGCGCCGTCGTGGGTGAAGGTGCTGCTGTGGACGGGTGCTCTGCTTGCGGTAGCGGGCATGGGGGTCATCGTGTTCGGCTTGCTCGACGGGCCCGAGCCGGTGAGCACGCCGCTGACGCCCGCGTTCCCGACCGCCGAGCTGCCACCTGGGTTTCCTGCTGAGGCGCTCCCGCCCGCGGGCTTCCCCGGACAACCCTCACCTCCGAGCGTCGGAGGCCCGAACCTGGCGCCGGGGTTCGGGCTGTTCTTCGTGGGGTTCGTGCTGACGGCGATCGGCGCGCTGGGGCACAGCACCTCCCGACGTCGCTGAGGTTTTGGTTGCCGACGTGTGCACCTCAAGACCGAGAAACCCGCTCGACGCAAGCTGATCGCAGACAGGCTCGTGATCGGCACCCGGACCAAGGCCCACGACGACGGACTGGTGTACGAGCACATCCAGTCGTCCTCCGAGCCCGCACTGTGGATCAGCGACGCGCTCGCGTGGTGCCACGGGGCGGGAGGCGACTGGAAGCGGCGGATCGCACCTGTCACAGGGGCTGTCGTCGACCTGGGCCAGCTCTAGAAAGCGCGAAGCCCAGGCAGCGACCGTCCGGACGCGCACCTGGGCTCACTTCCTCCACCTAGCGGCAGAGGCTCTGCGACAACCCTAGCACATTTGACCCCAACCGCTGCACCGCGCCACTTTCGGCCGCCGCCACAAGATCGAACAAGCAGCGCCGTTCGGCCGATGTGAACTGTGAACCGTTGACGTGAAACCTACTCATGAGTAGGCAGATGGTTACGCCGCGTGCTGGAGATGTCCCTCGTCCACTCATCGGGGAGAGGTCATGAAGCTAGCCGCAATCGCAGCAGCCGCACTGGTTCCGATGCTCATGTTCGCCACCACCGCGTCAGCCGAAGCACCGCAGACCATCACCTACAAGCTCCGCGCGAGTGCCGCCGGGCAGTCGTCGGACTTCACGCTCGACCAGGGTGTCGACGCGTCGGCACCGGCCACCGCCGCGCCCGGCAGTGCCGTCGCGGTCACCATCGACCCCGCGCCCAACACCATCCCGTCCGAGGCGGGCGGCCGTCAGGTGCGGGAGATCAAGGGACTCGCGCTGAAACTGCCGGTGCCGGCCAACTCGACGTTCGCCTCGGCGAGCCTCGCGGGCGGGGCCGGGCTGGGTGGCACGCCGACGATCGCCTTGCAGGGCAACGACGTCGTGCTGAGCGTGCCCGGTCCGATCAAGGGTGGCGCGAACTTCGAGCTGCCGACCGTCACGATCAACCTGACGGCGGGCGGGTCCGGGACGATCTCCGCGAAGCTGGGCGGCACCAGCTACGACGCTCCCGGTCTCACCTTCACCGCGGTCGTCACGGTGTTCGGGTTCCCGATCGACGCCGCCGCGAAGGGCTACCCGGACCCGAACCCCGTGCTGACCACGACCACGATCGGCTAGAACCCTGATGCCCCAACCCCTGCCGGGCATCAGGACGTAGCCGCGACCAGAGCGGTCATGGTGGCGAGCGTGGTGCGCAGGTCTTCGAGCGAGACCTGCGCACCGACGCGGTTCGCCCACTCGTACTGCGCCTCCCGCAGCCGTTCCACGGCGGCGAATCCCTCGGCCGTGGGGCGGATCAGCTTCGCGCGGGCATGTGCCGGGTTCGGCAGGTACTCCGCCAAACCCTTGTCCACCAACAGGTCCGCGATCCGCTGCACGGACTGGCGGGCCAGGCCCATCTCGCGCGCCACGCCCGACACCGACAACGGCTCGCGCAGCACGGCACCGAGCACCTGCCACCACGCCGCGGTCAGGCCGACCGGCTTCGTCATCACCTCCGCCGCGTCGAGGAACGCCCCGTACAGGCGGAACGTCCTCATCACGACGTCGGTGAGCACGTCACCCGACTCACTCCTGGACACTCGCCACCAGCTTCCCGAACGCCTCGACCGAGTCCACGCGGTTGAACTCGTACCAAGCGTCCAAAGTCCTGGGGGAGAACGTCTCCAGCTCCGCCAGCACCTCGCGCGCGAACTCCAGCGACGACGCACCGCCCGCCGTGATCACGCCGTCAGCGCGCACGACCCGTTCCTCGCGGTAGAACGACGCACCGCCGTAGGAACCAAGTCCCCCGAGGAAGTTCGACGTGTGCGGCACGTCGTCGAGCAGCCCTTCGGCCGCCAGCGCGACCGTCGCGCCGCAGATCGCCGCGATCGGCTTGCCGGCCTCGCGAAACGTCCGCGCGAGCTTGCCGAACGCCGCGAGCGAACCGGACTCCCAGCCGTCACCGCCCGGCATGACGAGCATCGCCGCGTCGTCCACGACCACGTCCGCCAGAGCGACGTCCGGCAGCATCCGCACGCCGCCGACCGTGCGGATCGGGTCGGCGGTCAGCGCGACCGTCCGGATCTGGTACCGCCCGGGCTGCTGCTGGAACTGCTGCAGGCTCACCTGCGCGGCCACGTGCCCGTACTCCCAGTCCGCCATCTGGTCGGACAGAACGAGGTACACCGTCTGCGTCATGACAGCAGACTGTCATAGTTGACAGCATGCTGTCAACGTGACCGAGCGTTAAGGTCAGCGGCATGGCAGACGAGCTGGTCCACTACGAGGTGCGGCGTGGCATCGCGACGATCACGCTGGACTCCCCCCACAACCGCAACGCGCTGTCGTCGCAGCTGCGCCGGGAGCTCAAGGAGCACCTGGGCACGGCGGCGAAGGACGACGGCGTGCGCGTGGTCGTGCTGACCCACACGGGCCCGGTGTTCTGCTCCGGCATGGACCTCAAGGAGGCCGCCGGCGCGAGCGCGGGTGACCAGGGCGTCAACGAGTTCCCCGCGATCCTCGAACAGCTCTGGACCAGCCCGAAGCCGGTCGTCGCCGCCCTCAACGGACCGGCGCGCGCGGGTGGCGTCGGCATCGTGGCGGCGTGCGACATCGCGATCGCGGACGCCAAGGCGACGTTCGCGTTCAGCGAGGTCAGGATCGGCGTCGTGCCGGCCGTCATCTCGGTGACGGTGCTGCCGCGGCTGCTCCCCCGCCAGGCCCACGAGCTGTTCCTCACCGGCGAGACGTTCGACGCCCAGCGCGCCAAGGAGATCGGCCTGCTGAACGCCGCCACGGACGACGTCGAGGCCGAGGTCCGCCGCTACACGGACATGCTCGCGCTCGGCGCCCCTAACGCCCTGGCCGCCACCAAGGAGATGCTGCGGCAGGAACGGTCCACGAACCTCGGCGAGGTCTTCGCGGACATGCTGGAGCTCTCAGCGCAGCACTTCGGCGGACCCGAGGGCCAGGAGGGCATCACCGCGTTCCGCGAGAAGCGCAAGCCGTCCTGGGTGCCCGCCGAAGACTGATCCAGCGCGGGACTAGAACCAGCCGGTGCACTCGATCCGGCCCTGAGACGACCCGCAGGCGCGCATCAGCCTGCCGTCGTTCTTGAACGCGTCGGTGAACTTCGCGGTGCCCGAGTCGATCCTGGTGTACCCGAGGAAGCCCTCGTGCCCGTCGGCCGAGGGCTCCTTGCGGTCGGTCCAGATCTCCTCGCCCGGCGTGCCGTGGGAGATGCGGCCCCACGCGCACTTGGACTCGTTCGACGCCCGCAGCTCGACCACGCGGCCGTTCACCATCGTCACGGGGTTGTCGCCGTCGAGCGTCTCGAACGGCGTGAAGGCCTTCTCCTGCGAGCAGTCCGGGTCTCCGGCGAACGACACGGCCGGACACAGCACCAGCACCACCGCGACGACGCCGAGCACCGAGCTCAGGCGGCGGAATTGCGTTCCCATGGAATGGCACTGTCCACTCCGGACGCCGAAACCGCAGCGCGGATCACCGTTCCGTGCGAATCACGCGCACTTTCCGGTCACCTGATTCGGCGGTCTGCTTCACGGCGTCACGCAGCACGTCGAGGACCGAGGAGTCCAGGTCCATGGGCACGACCAGCACGTACTCACCTGCGGGAAGCCACGAGAGATCGGTCAGGCTGTCGTACAACGCGTCGAGGTTCTGCCCGAACCACGAAGGGAAGTCGAGCGCGGAGGCAATGGCCGAGATCGCCGCGGACTTCTCCGAAACGAGAATGTGCCGTTTCATTTCTTCACGTCCACGACGACGAACGACGAATAGTGGTCGCCGGTGTAGAAGACTTCCTTTTCCGACCCGGTGACGATCCGCCGCGCACCGCGGTCGGGACTGCCCGGCGTCGGCACCGTGTACTCCTTGTAGTACCCGGAGTTCTTGGCGGGCAGCCGCTTCTCCCGGTTCTGGAACGTCACGCCGTCGTTGCGCGGGTACGGGAACGGCCCGTCCGCCTCGATCAGCTTCCACGTCTTCGCGGCCTCGGCGGGCAGCTTCGACAGCGCCTGCACGTCCATGCCGGACGCCGATCCGGGCACGGCGCCCGCCTGCGCCCCGGACGACGGCGCCGAAGACGACGACGTCGGCGGCGCGGGGTCCGAGGCGGTGGTGTCCTTGACGAACCACCCGATCACGACCAGAGCGATGAGCCCGACCAGTGCGACGGTCAGGCGACGACCAGGACTCACGCGGCGACCTTCTCCGTCTCGGGCTCCGGGTCGGGCTCGGGAGCGCCGACGGACGCCGGGTTGTTCGCACCCCAGTCAGCGACCCTGTCGATCAGCCGCGCGACGCCCAGGCACAGGGGCAACACCACGATCATCACGACGGGGAACTGCACGGCGACGGGCAGCTGCACGACCCACAGCTCGACCCCGTCCCACCACTGCACCAGCCAGTCCACGACCCCGAGAGTAGTCGCGTGACCCGTGTCACGGCATTTGGCCACGATCCAGGTGGGTATGTTGCGAACCATGTTCGCCGTTTACGCAGCAGAACCCAGTCCTGAGAACCCGCTGGCCTCGCTCCGCGTGGGCGAGCGCCCCGAGCCCGAGGTGCCCGCGGGGTGGGTGCGCGTCGCGGTGAAGGCGGCCAGCCTCAACATGCACGACCTGTGGACGTTGCGCGGTGTCGGCATCAAGGCCGAGCAGTTCCCGATGATCCTCGGCTGCGACGGCGCCGGTGTGCTCGACGACGGCACCGAGGTGGTGCTGCACTCCGTCATCGGCGACCCGGGCTGGGACGGCGACGAGACCCTCGACCCGAAGCGCACGCTGCTCACCGAGAAGCACCAGGGCACGTTCGCCGACTACGTCACGGTTCCGGCCCGCAACGCGCTGCCCAAGCCCGCCGGGCTGTCGTTCGCCGAGGGTGCCTGCATGGGCACGGCGTGGCTCACGGCGTACCGGATGTTGTTCGTGAAGTCCGGCCTGCGCCCCGGCCAGACGATGCTCGTGCAGGGCGCCTCGGGCGGTGTGTCGACCGCGCTGATCCAGCTCGGCCGCGCCGCCGGGTTCCGCGTGTGGGTCACGGGCCGCACGGAGGAGAAGCGCGCGCTGGCGTCCAGCCTTGGCGCGCACGAGACGTTCGAGTCCGGCGCCCGGCTGCCCGAACGGGTCGACGCGGTGTTCGAGACCGTCGGCAAGGCCACCTGGTCGCACTCCATGAAGGCGCTCAAGCCCGGCGGCATCGTCGTCATCTCCGGCGCGACGTCCGGTGACGCGTCCGCGGCCGAGCTCCAGCGGCTGTTCTTCCTGCAGCTGCGCGTGGTCGGCTCGACGATGGGCACGCGCGAGGAACTGGGCGACCTGATGCGGTTCTGCGCGCTGAACGACCTCAGGCCGCAGATCGGCGCCGAGCTCAAGTTCGAGGACGCCGAGCAGGGCCTCAAGGCGATGCTCGACGGCGACACCGCGGGCAAGATCGTGCTGACCCGCTCGTAGAAAAGGCACAAAACGCCCTTCTGGCCAGCGGTGTCACCTGAACCGCGTGACAGTGGTCCTCATGACCACGCAGGGCGTTTTCAGGCGCAAGCCCATAGAACAGATCGCCGAGGACAAAGGCGACGGGCTCACCAGAACGTTGGGCCTGTGGCAACTGACGGCCATCGGCATCGGTGGCATCATCGGCGCCGGCATCTTCTCGCTGGCCGGCGCCGTCGCGAACAAGACGGCGGGACCGGCCGTGCTGGTCTCGTTCCTCATCGCCGGTGTCGCGAGCGCGGCGGCGGCGTTCTCGTACGCGGAGTTCGCCGGGCTGATCCCCAAGGCGGGCAGCGCCTACACCTACGGGTACGCGGTGCTGGGCGAGATCGTCGGCTGGTTCATCGGCTGGGACCTGCTGCTGGAGTACACCGCGATCGTGGCGGTGGTCGCGATCGGCATCTCGGGCTACTTCACCGAACTGCTGAGCCTGCTCGACATCCACCTGCCGCAGTGGATGCTGGGCGCGCCGGGCACGGAGACGGGTGACGTCGCCGCGGGCACGTACAAGGTGAACCTGTTCGCCGTGCTGCTGTGCCTGCTCATCGCGTTCGTGCTCAACATGGGCATGAAGAACGCCGCACGGTTCGAGACCACGTTGGTGTACCTGAAGATCGCGGTCGTGGCGCTCGTCATCGTCGTCGGCGCGTTCCACATCAACACCGACAACTACAACCCGTTCTTCCCGTTCGGCATCTCGGGTGCCCTCACGGGTGCGGCGACGGTGTTCTTCGCGGTGTTCGGCTACGACGCGATGTCGACGGCGGCCGAGGAGTCCAAGGACTCGCAACGGCACATGCCGAAGGCGATCCTCTACTCCCTCGCCGTGTCGATGGTGCTGTACGTGCTGGCCTGCCTCGTGCTGACGGGCATGGTGAACTACAAGGACGTCGACTCGGAGTCCGCGTTCGCCACGGCGTTCGCCGACGTCGGCCTGCCCGTGCTCGGCATCGTCATCAGCGTCGGCGCGATCCTCGGCATCACGACGGTGCTCTTCACGTTCCTGCTGGGCGCGACCCGCGTCGGCTACTCGATGAGCCGCGACGGCCTGCTGCCGCAGTGGTTCGCGAAGTCGCACCCGGTGAAGCGCGTCCCGTCGCGCATCACCTGGGTGCTGGGCATCGCCTCCGCGGTCATCGCCGGTTTCCTGCCGATCGCGGAGGCCGCCGAGCTCACCAACATCGGCATCCTGCTGGCGTTCGTCGTCGTGTGCGTCGCCGTGATCGTGTTGCGCTACAAGCAGCCCGACCTGCCCAGGACCTTCAAGACCCCTGGCATGCCGGTGGTGCCGGTCATCGGCGTGATCTTCTCGATCTGGCTGATCACGTTCCTCAACCCGGAGACCTGGCTGCGGTTCGCGGTCTGGTTCGTGATCGGCCTGGTCATCTACCTCGCCTACTCGAAGCGGCACTCCGTCATGGAGCGTCAGTCCAGGAAGTGACGATCTGGTCGAGGGTGGAGAGCGGCACCGCGCCGCTCCCCACCACCAGGTCGTGGAACGCGCGGACGTCGAACCGGTCCCCGAGCTTCGTCTCGGCCTCGCCGCGGATGCGCTGGATCTCCAGGCGCCCCACCATGTACGCGAGCGCCTGACCGGGCGTCTCGATGTACCGGTCGATCTCGGCGTGGATCTCCGGCTCGGTCATGACCGTGTTCTCCCGCAGGTAGTCGACGGCCTGCTGCCGCGACCACCCGAACGCGTGCAGGCCGGTGTCGACCACGAGCCGCCCGGCCCGCATCGCGTCGAGGCCCAGCATGCCGATGCGCTGCTCGTCGGACGAGTACAGGCCCATCTCGTCCGCGAGGCGCTCGGTGTAGAGACCCCAGCCCTCCAGGTACGCCTCGATGAACGCGTACTTGCGCACGTTGTGCAGCTCGGTCTCGGACGCGATCGTGAACTGGTAGTGGTGGCCCGGCACTGCCTCGTGGAACGCCGTCACCTCCGACAGCGTGCGGCTGCGTTCGGTGGCGCCCAACGGGTTCAGCCAGTACGTGCCGGGACGGCTGCGGTCGGCGGACGCGGGCTGGTAGAACGCGATCGCCGACGTGCGCTGCTCCTCCTCGGGCACGAGCAGCACCCGGCAGCCGATGCCGGGCATGCGGCCGAACCACTTCGGCGCCTCGGCCTCCGCGCGGGCGATCGCCTCGACGGCGTTGTCGAGCATCTGCTCTTCGCTGTCCCACAACAGTTCCGTGCGCAGCCGCCGGAAGATCTCCGGCACGCTCGACGTGCCCCACAGCCGCGAGCCGATCTCCGCGTACTCCTCGCGCAGCGAGGCGATGACGTCGAGACCCAGGCGGTGCAGCTCGTCGGGCGTGCGGGAGGTCGTGGTGTAGTTGCGGACCAGGTTCGCGTAGTTCTGTTCGCCCTCGGGCAGCCAGCAGAGTCCGGCCTTCTCGTCGGAACGCCCGTCCTCGACGGCCGCCAGCACGTCGCGGAACCCGGCCACGGCGGTGCGGATGTCGTCCGAGTGCGTGCCCTCCCACTCCTGCGCGGGCAGCGCGAGGAACGCGTCCATGCGCTGCACACCGGTCTCCAGGTGGCGGCTCAACGGGCGCCGGTCGGAGTCGCGGACCCGTGCGGCGGCCTGCTCGATGTAGCGCGGGAACTTGTCGAGGCGCTGCGACACGTCCAGCTTCGACGCGATCATGAGCAGGCTGTTCACCGGCGAGCTCATGGACGCGACGCTGTGCTCGACGAGCCTCGCGTCGATGCGGTCGACGATCGCCCGACCCTGCTGCTTGATCACCGCGAGCGTGACGGCGTCCTCGGTGTCGTCCGTCTCGGCCCTGTCGACGAGCGCGGCGATCCGGTCCCGGTCGGCCTTCTGGCCTTCCCAGCTCAGTTCACCGAGCTCGTCGCTCTTGCCCGGCACCCCCAGCAGCGCCGCCTGCAGCGGCGAGTGGTCCATGAGCGCTTGGAACATGTCGTCAGCGAGTGACATCAGGCCCTCCGGGACCAGTCGGAAACGAGTGAGCCGAGTGTGGGCAACGGCACGACGCCGTTCTCCAGCACCAGGTCGTGGAAAGCCTTGACGTCGAACCGGTCGCCCATCGCGGACCGGGCCTCCTCGCGCACGCGCTGGATCTCCAGGCGCCCCACCATGTACGCGAGCGCCTGCGCCGGCGCCTCGATGTACCGGTCGACCTCGGAGCCGATCTCCGAGTCGTCCATCGCGGTGTTCTCGCGCAGGTAGTCGACGGCGCGCTGCCGGGACCAGCCGAGCGCGTGCAGGCCCGTGTCGACCACGAGACGGCCGGCGCGCATCGCGTCGAGCCCCAGCATGCCCAGGCGTGCCTCGTCGGACGTGTAGAGGCCCATCTCGTCGGCGAGGCGTTCGGTGTAGAGGCCCCAGCCCTCGATGTAGGAGTCGACGAACGCGTACTTGCGCACGTTGTGCAGCTCGGTCTCGGCGGCGATCGAGAGCTGGAAGTGGTGACCGGGAACGGCTTCGTGGAACGCCGTCACCTGCGAGACCGTGCGGCTGCGTCCGGTGGCGTTCAACGGGTTCACGAAGTACGTGCCGGGACGGGAACCGTCGAGAGCGGCGTCCTCGTAGTACGCGAACGCGGCGTTGTGCCGGTCGACCTCCGGGACGAACTTGATCTCGCACCGCGCCTTCGGCAGCCGCCCGAACCAGTTCGGAGCCTCGGCCTCGGCCCGCGCGACCGCCGCAACGGCGTCAACGAGCATCTCGTCCTCGTTGTCCCACAACAGGTCCGTGCGCAGCCGCTGGAAGATCTCGCGGACGTCGCCGACGCCCCAGACCCGTGACCCGATCTCCGCGTACTCCTCGTGCAGCCCGGCCATCAGGTCGAGCCCGAGCCGGTGCAGCTCGGCGGGGCTGTAGGACGCGGTCGTGTAGTCGCGGACGAGCCTGCGGTAGTTCTCCTCGCCGTCGGGCAGCCAGCACAGACCGGCGTGCTCGTCGTCACGGCCGGGCAGCCCCAGCAGGACCTCGCGGTACCGGGCGAACGCCGGACGCAGGTCCGCGTCGCCCTCCCACTCCTGCCGAGGCGAGGCGAGGAACCGTTCGACGTACGCGGCACCGTTCTCGGCGTGCCGGCGCAACGGCCTGCGGTCGGTGTCGACCAACCGCTGCCCCGCCTGCTCCAGCAGCCGCGGGACGAGGTGCCGCCGCCGTGAGAAGTCGATCTGGGAGGTGGCCCTGAGCATGCTCGCGACCGGCGCGTTCGCCCCGCGCGACACCGAGTGCTCGACCAGCCGCGCGTCGATGCACGTGATGATCGACTCGGCCTGGTGGCGGATCACGTCCCGCGAGACCTGGTCCTCGTCGCTGCCGTCGAGACGCCCGAGGATGCCGGTCAGCCGCTGCCGCAACGCCTGGTGACCGCCGACGCTGACGTCGTCGAGCCTGTCGTCCCAGCCGGGAACGCCGACGAGCGTGGCGAACAGCGGGTTCCAGTCCATCATCGCCTGGAACATCTCATCGGAGAGCGAGGTCACGCCCTCCTTCTTAGCCGCGACGGAACCGCTCTGCCAAGGTGTTGATCGTTTCCGTGAGCTCGGTCCCGATCCGAGTCACGATCGCGCCTGCCGGTTCCGCCGTGGCGATCGGGTACGTGGTGCCCGCCCAGAGCGACATGACCTCGACCTCGCCGGACGCGCGCACCGGCTTCGTGAGGTGGTGCACGTTCGGGTAGGCGGCGGGCGCGTGCGGGCCCTGCTCGATCAGGAACCTGTTCACCAGGCCGCGAGCGGGCCGTCCGCTGAACGCCCGCGTCAGCGCCGTGCGCCGGGCTCCTTCGGCGAGCGCTTCCCGTTGCGCCGCATTGGTTCCCGCCTCCGGGCAACCGAGGAACGCGGTGCCGAGCTGCGCCGCGACGGCCCCCGCCGCCAGCACCGCGGCGACGTCGGCGCCGGTCACGAGGCCACCGGTCGCGATCACCGGCAGGCTGACGGCGTTCTTCACGAGCCGGATCGCCGCGAGGGTGCCGTAGAGCTCACCGCCGCCGGGCGAGATGCCGTCGTCGGCGAACGTGCCGCGGTGGCCGCCCGCGTCCGACCCCTGCACGCACACGACGTCCGCGCCAATCTGCTGCGCCTGACGCGCCTCGCTCGGAGTGGTGACCGTCACGACGATCGTCGAGCCGGCCGCCTTGAGCCGCTGGACGTCGTCCACGTCGGGCAGGCCGAAGGTGAACGACACCACGGGCACCCGCAGCGCCAGCACGAGCTCGAGCTTCGCCGCGTAGTTGTCGTCGTCCCAGCGCGGGTCGCCGGGAGCGGTACCGACCTTCTCGGCGTAGGACGCGACCCGCAGCACGTAGGACGAGATGTCCGCTGTCGACCGCGTACCGGGCACGAACAGGTTGACCCCGAACGGCTTGCTGGTCAGCTCGCTCGTGCGCACGATCTTCTCGGCGAGCTGCTCGACGGTGACGTAGCCCGCTGCCAGGAACCCGAACCCGCCTGCCTCGTTCACCGCGGCGACCAGTTCGGGGGTGGAGGGGCCACCTGCCATGGGCGCGGCGATCACGGGCACGGCCAGCGTGTGGAACATGAGCACAACCTAGTGCGATCGGACGTGGAATGCCTGGTGGAAGCCTGTGTGTTTGCCGACTCAAGAACCGCGACGGCGCCACGTCCACTGTGGACGTGGCGCCGGCCGTTCCATCATCTAGGGCAGGGAGTCCAGATGAGGGGCGACTGTGTTCGCGAACTGCCAGTTGTTCGAGGCGTCCCAGTTGATCGACCACGTCATGGCGCCGCGGATGGACGGCCAGGTCGTGCTCGGCTTGAACGTCCCGCAGTTGGTGCCGCGGGCGAGGCAGCTGAGCGCGTTGTTGACGTTGGACGGCGACTGGTAACCGCCACCGGCACCGGACGGCGACGCGGGCAGGCCGAGGCCCACCTGGTCGGCGCGCAGGCCGGACTGCAACTGGATGCACGCGAGCGCGGTCAGGAAGTTGACCGTGCCCTGGCCGTAGACCTGCTGGTCGCAGCCGAGCATCGTGCCGGAGTTGTAGTACTGCATGTTGACGATCGTCAGGATGTCCTTGGTGGCCAGCGCCAGCTTGAAGTACTCGGCGTTGACGTTCTGCATGTCGATCGTCTGCGGCGCCATCGTGATGACCTTGCCGCCACCGGCGTGGATGTCGCGCAGCGCCTGGCCCATGTACTGGGCGTTGACGCCGTTCTCCAGGTCGATGTCGACGCCGTCGAAGCCGTACGACGAGATCAGGCTCTTGACGCTGTTGGAGAAGTTCGTGGCCGCGGTGCCGTTGCCGACGCTGATCGTGCCCTTCTCACCGCCGACGGAGATGATCACCTTCTGGCCGCGGATCTGCACGGTCCTGATGTCCGCGCGGAACTGCGCGTCGGTGTAGCCGCCGAGCTGGCTGCTCAGGCCGGGGTCGAGGTTGAACGCGACCTGGCCCTGCACCGCCGTGGCGTCGGCGAACGACACCGCGATGATGTCGTAGGTGGTGGGGACGTCGGCGAGCTTCAGAGCGCGCGCACCGTTGTAGAAGTTCTGCCAGTAGCCCGTCAGGACGTGCTTGGGCAGACCGGTGTTCGGCGGGTTGCCGGTCGTTGTGGTGGTAGTCGTGGTCGTAGTGGTGGTGGTCGACGTCGTGGTGCTCGTGGTCGTCGGCGGCGTGCCGGGACCGTCGAGGTTCACGTCGTCGGCGTAGTAGGCGGGCTGGCCGTACCAGCCGTGCAGGTAGATCGTGACGCTGCTGGCGCCGCCGGAGTTGAAGTCGAGGCTGAGCTGGCTGAAGCCGCTCGTACCGGGCGTCCAGGTGTTCTTCTCCACGCCACCGGTGACGCCGAGGTAGACGTAGCTGCCCTGCACCCACGCGGACAGCTTGTAGGCCGTGTTCGGTTGCACCGAAACGGTTTGCTGGCACCGCGCGTTGCTCTGGCCGACGGGGGCGCCCTGCAACGCGTACGTGCCGGTGCGCTTGGTGCTGTTGGTGACGCTCGTGCCCTCGGTGCAGGTCCAGCCGCTGAGGTTGCCGGCCTCGAAGCCGCTGTTGGCGGCGAGGTTCGCGGCGGCGGCACTGCCGTTGATCACCAACACCAGACCGGCGCAGGCGAACAGCGCGGACAGCAGCGCTATCGCTGCCCGTCTGGTTTTGGACATGGTCCACCTCCACACACTCATGCGGCGACCATGTTGTGAGTGGACTAAAAATGGACTAGACCACTGCGGTTGGTCAAGCCCTGGTTTAGCTTGATGCCCGTGTTCACCCTCGAAGACGCCATCGCGATCGCCACTTCCGCGCACGAAGGGCAGGTCGACAAGTCGGGCCGGCCGTACATCGGACACCCGTTGCGGGTCATGGGATCCGTGACCGGAGAGCACGAGAAGATGGCCGCCGTGCTGCACGACGTCATCGAGGACACCCCGGTGACGGCTTCGGACCTGCTGGCGCGCGGCTGCCCCGCCGTCGTCGTCGAGGCGGTGGTGGCGCTGTCACACCTCCCTGACGAACCGCAGGAGGACTACCTGCGGCGCGTGGCGGCGAACCCGTTGGCACTCTCCGTGAAGCACGCGGACATCGGCGACAACACCTCGCCCGCCCGCATGGCCCAGTTGGACGACGCCACGCGCGAGCGTTTGCAGGCCAAGTACGCCCGCGCGCTCGGGTTGCTCGCCTCCTACGTGAGGTAGCTCGCCTTCTTCATCGGTACAGGTCGCTTGAACAGGGTGTATTATCGAAACGTAACCAAGATTGGAAGGACACGATGACCCGCCACGACCTGTCCGTGAAGTCCCTGCGTTCGAGCCTGGCCACGCGCCGCGCGGCTCGTGTGAAGCGTCAGAGCCTGGAACGGCAGTTGGCCAGCTACACCACGGAGAGCGACCGACTGGAACTGGACGCCATCCTCTCGCGCCACACCGCGGAGGAGACCGGCGAGCTCCGTTCGATCATCAACCGCCAGGCCATGGACCGCCTCCTGCGGACCGCCTGACGAACATCACCAAGGCCACCCCGGCAACGCCGCCGAGGGTGGCCTTCGCGTTTCTAGAACAACCTCTTGAGCGTCAGGACGTTGTCCTTGCGCATCTCCTGCTGCCCCTCGGGTCCCATGAGCGGCCGCTCCACCACCTCGTCGGTGATGACGATCCAGTTGTCCTTGAGCTGCAGGTGGTCGAGCACGTCCTTGGTCGTCGGGAAGTAGTAGTCCTGGTGCTCAGACCACGACGGCGCCCCGGCGTGCCCGCCGACGACGAGGTGTCCACCCGGCGCGACGGCCTGCGAGGCCTTCTTCAGGATGCTGTTGCGCTCCCCGTCCTCCTCGACCGGCGAGTGCAGGAACTGGGCGCTCACCAGGTCGTACAGGCCGTCGGGGAACGTGACCTTGAGATCGTGCCGCTCCACCGAGATCTCGACGCCGGCGTCGTACGCGTGCTTGAGCGCGCGGTCCAGCGCGACCTGCGACACGTCCACGCCCAGCACCCGCCAGCCCCGCTTGGCGAGCCACACGGCGTCGCCACCCTCCGCGCACCCGATGTCGAGCGCGCTGCCGGGCGTGAGCCGCTCGACCTCGCGCACCAGCAACGGGTTCGGGTTGCCGGACCAGACCTGGTCCCGCTCCGAGTAGAAGGTCTCCCAGAACTCCTGCGCTGTCGTCATGGTTCTCACGATGCGCCCGCTCGTGCCGGATCGGCAAACTACGTTGCCGTTCCAGCAACGCCAGGTCCGGGCAGCAGATCGACGTCCCCCGCCCGCATCGGCTCACCGCAGTGGTCGCACCGCAGTTCGACGTCCGAGATCTCCCCGCACGCGTGGTGCCGGTAGAGCACGGGCGGCCCCGCCTCCCCCGCGAGCCACCGGTCGCCCCACCCCTTCATGACCATCAGCAGGTCGATCAGCTCGACACCCCTGACCGTCAGCACGTACTCGTAGCGCGGCCTCTGGTCGTACGGCCGGCGTTCCAGAACTCCTTGCTCCACCAGGTGGTTGAGCCGTTCGGTCAACACCTTGCGCGAGATCCCGAGGTCGGCCTGGAGCTGCTCGAACCGGTTCATCCCGACCCACACGTCCCGCAGGATCAGCGGCGTCCAGGGCTCTCCGACGACGTCGAGCGTGCGCGCGATCGAACACGCCATCCCGCTGAAGCTGGTCCGCTGCATGACCCGACTCTACCAACTCGGGGTTCCCTAAAGGAACTAACACCTGCTACGGTCACAGCGTCTCCTAAAGGAACTCAGAGAGGACGAGCGATGAGCAAGGTGATCAGCGCCCACGCGGTGTCGGTCGACGGCTACATCACGGGACGCGACTCCCGCCCAGGTCACGGCCTCGGCGATGGCGGCGTGCTGTTCGACTGGTACTTCAACGGCACCGTCCCCAGCACGGTGTTCGACGGCTTCAAGCTGAGCGAGGCCAGCGCACCCCTCTTCGACTCCCTCGCGGCACGGGTGGGCGCGATCGTCGCCGGCCGCAAGACCTACGAGGACTCCGAACGGTTCGGCGGCGGCAGCCCGGTCCCGAACGCACGAGCCGTGGTCCTGAGCCACACGCAGATCCCGACGCTCACCGAGAACCAGACCCCGGCCACGTCGATCGAGTCCGCCATCACCGCGGCCCGAGAACTGGCCGACGGCCGCGACGTCGGCCTCATGGGCGGAGGCGTCCTGGCCTCGGCACTCCAGGCCGGGCTCGTCGACGAGATCGTGCTGCACCAGGTGCCCGTGCTGCTCGGCGCCGGCCGCCCGTTCTTCCAGGAGCTGCCGGACCACGTACGCCTCGACCTGGTCGAGGCCGTCCCGGCCCCCGGCGTGACCCACCTCCGTTACGAGGTGCGGCGATGAACCCCGAACTGCGCGAGGTGCTCGACGGCACCCCGATCGCCCACCTGGCAACGGTTCTGCCCGACGGCGCACCGCACTCGGTGCCGCTGTGGATCGGCACGCACGGCGACCACATCGCGATCCTCACCGGCCCGGCGTCGCAGAAGGCCCGCAACCTGCGCCGCGACCCGCGGGTGGCGATCTCCCTGACGCCGCCGGACAACCCGTTCCACCCGGTGGTCCTGCGCGGCCGCGTCGTCGAGTGGCTCGACGGCGACGCGGCGTGGGAGATCATCGACTCGATCGCCCAGAAGTACATCGGCGTGCCCTACGAACGCGACCAGGAACGCGTCGTCGCGTTGATCGAGCCGCTGAAGCAGCAGGTCGGGATGTAGCCCCCAGGTCTAGGCGTGGCTGTTGGGCACGTGCTTGTGAGGTCCGAAGTAACCGATGTGGACCTTGCCGCGCTCCCGTGACGACACGAAGTAGATGCGTGGCGAGAGCTGCCCGCCGCCCTGCGCCACCTTGATGTGCGCCTGCATGAACACCTTGCCGGACGGATCGTGCTCGACGTCCACGGGGAAGATCCGCTTGGCGACGAACTTCTTGTTCCTCAACAACGTCTCGCTCTCCGCCATCGAGAGCTTCTTCGACGTCGCCGTCCACGCGTGCGGATGTCCCGACTTCTCGCACCACGTCCAGAACGACCCCGGATCCTCAGGCCCGCTCAGCGCCTCACCGTAGGCGTGCAGGGCTCGGAACGCTCGCCACGACGTCTGTCCCCAGGCGCGCGCGTTCACGGCGTTGTCGAGATCCTTGAGATCAACGCAGGCGGCTTCCGGAAAGCTCAGGTGGTCCGCGAGCAGGTCCCGTGCCAGCCAGGCCGCGGTGCTCGGTGAGTCGGCGAGATCGGAGTGGTCGTCGGAATCCAGGTCCCCGATTTCCAGTTCGTCCGCGGAGGCGCCGTTGTTCATCAACGCCATCCGCTTCCAGGCGACGCCCAACTCCCGGCGCAGCCGGTTGTTCTCCTCCTCCAGCGTCTGCTGCTCCTCGATCGCGTCGCGGTACAGCTGGTCGAGGTCGGCCAGCCGGAAGGCCAGGTTCTCGCTCTCGGCGATGGCCAGGCCGAGCATCTCCCGATCCTCGGCCGACCCTCCCGACCTGGCCGCCTCCAGGAGAGCGGCGGCGTGCTCGTAGGTGCCGGCAGGTCGCCGCGTACCCGCGCGCAACGCGATCGCACGACTGATCTGCGCACCCGCGCTCTGATAGCGCAGATACCGCGCCGCCACCGTGTACCGGTGCTTCCAGCTGTCACCCAGCGCGGGGTCCGCACCGGGTTGGTAGACGCGGAACGCACCGTCCCGGACGACGTAGTCCTCGCCGAGGATCTCCTTGAACGCGACCGCCGAGACGTCGTCGAGAAGGCAGACCTGCGCCAGGCCGGCGTTGATCGAGACCGCCCGCTCCACCGACTTCGCGTAAGCGTCCGCGACCGAGAAGGCGGGAGGTGCCCACTGCAGTTCGAAGTCCGCGGGCAGCGGAGCGAAGACCACCACCGGTAGGTCCCTGTCCAGAGCCGTGACGATCTCGGCCAGTTCCTCCGCACCGGACTCGCCCCGGTAGGTGATCGGCGCGCCGGACAGGGGCACACAACGGCGCCGCGCGGTCCTGCTCCCGGACAGCAACGTCCGCACGAACCTGGGCGCGGCGACCGTCACGTGGTCGAGCGAGTCGTGGGCAACCGCGTCGACGTCGACCCAGATCCAGTCACCGGGCCCGCCCAGCTCCTCGGCGAGAGCGGGACCGGACCAGTGACGGACCGTCGTCGTCCACCTGGTGCCGTCGTCGTAGGTCTCCACGAGCGAGAACCGGAAGGCCGAGACGACAGGCCCGTCCGCGTCCTCCCCGTTCTCCACCCTGACGCGGAACGCACCGTCCGCGCTGTCTGCGGCGGCGAGCCCCAGCTCGCCCCTGGTCTTGAAGTCCACCCATTCCGCCAGCGCACTGGTCAGGCGGTCGGACACGCCCTCGTCGGCGTCGCTCCACATCCCCCGATAGACGATCGCCACGATCTCCACCTCGACTCTCACCCGCAACAACTCTGCGAGTGGGTAATCGAGTTCACGCTCCGCAACGCATCACGTGTTATCGAAACGTTCGGCACGGAACTACCGGGAGGACACGGGTGGCTCAGCCGAGCAGCGGGATGTCCAGCCGCCCGTAGTGGAACTCGCGCACGGCGATCACGAGCTCGTCCACCGTCAACGAACCATCACCGTCGAGGTCGATCCGGTCGAACGCCGCGTCGGAGTCGGCGTCGCTCAACCCGACTGCCGACCCGAGCCACCGCCGCAGCTCCACCCTGCTCACCAACCCGTCGCGGTCGGTGTCGCACAGGTCGGCGATCGCGGCGATGGCGGGCCGCAGCAACGAGTCGAACCCTTCGTCACCGCGGCCGAACATCAGGTCCTTGTTCGCCGCCAGGTACTGCTGCTGGTTCATCGCGCCGCTGGGCCCGACGCCGGCGGCCTCGGCCTGACGCCGGTGGAGCTCGATCAACGCCTCCATGACCGCGCGACCACGCCCGCTGTTCAGGCTCTCGCCGAACGCCGCGACGATCCGCCGAGCCTCGGCCTCGTAGTCGCTGCGGTCGATCATGCCGTCACTGTTGGCGTCCCACTTCTGGAAGCGGCGCACGTCGTTCTCATGGCTCACAACTGAGGTCATGGCCATCGACGTTAGGCAACGGCCAGGGACGCCAACAGTCGCTCGAACAGCTGAAAAACCTACTTCTTGCCCTTCGGCTCATCGGTGGACAGCGCGGCGACGAAGGCCTCCTGCGGCACCTCGACCCTGCCGACCATCTTCATGCGCTTCTTGCCTTCCTTCTGCTTCTCGAGCAGCTTGCGCTTGCGGGTGATGTCACCGCCGTAGCACTTGGCCAGCACGTCCTTGCGGATGGCGCGGATCGTCTCGCGGGCGATCACGCGGGCACCGATCGCGGCCTGGATCGGCACCTCGAACTGCTGCCTGGGGATGAGCTCACGCAGACGGGTCGCCATGCGCGTGCCGTACGCGTAGGCGTAGTCCTTGTGCACGATCGCGCTGAACGCGTCGACCGTCTCACCCTGCAGCAGGATGTCGACCTTGACGAGCTCCGCGTCCTGCTCGCCGGACTCTTCGTAGTCCAGCGACGCGTAACCGCGGGTGCGCGACTTCAGCGAGTCGAAGAAGTCGAAGATGATCTCACCGAGCGGCATCGTGTAACGCAGCTCGACGCGGTCCTCGGACAGGTAGTCCATGCCGCCGAGCTGGCCGCGCTTGCCCTGGCAGAGCTCCATGATCGCGCCGATGTAGTCCGACGGCGCGATGATCGTGCACTTGGTGACGGGCTCGTAGACCTCGGCGCGCTTGCCCTCCGGCCAGTCGGACGGGTTCGTCACGACGTGCTCGGTGCCGTCCTCCATCACGACGCGGTACACGACGTTCGGGGCCGTCGAGATGAGGTCGAGGCCGTACTCGCGCTCCAGGCGGTCGCGCGTGATCTCCAGGTGCAGCAGGCCGAGGAAGCCGCAGCGGAACCCGAAGCCCAGCGCCGCCGACGTCTCCGGCTCGTACGTCAGCGCGGCGTCGTTGAGCTGCAGCTTGTCGAGCGCCTCGCGCAGCTCCGGGTAGTCCGAGCCGTCGACCGGGTACAGGCCCGAGTAGACCATCGGACGCGGCTCGCGGTAGCCGGCCAGCGGCTCCGTGGCGCCCTTGCGCTCCGACGTGACCGTGTCGCCGACCTTGGACTGGCGCACGTCCTTCACGCCGGTGATCAGGTAACCCACCTCGCCGACACCGAGGCCCTGCGACGGCTTCGGCTCCGGCGAGACGATGCCGACTTCGAGGATCTCGTGCGTCGCGCCGGTCGACATCATCTTGATGCGCTCGCGCGGCGTGATCTTGCCGTCCACCACGCGGATGTACGTGACGACGCCGCGGTAGGTGTCGTAGACCGAGTCGAAGATCATCGCGCGGGCCGGGGCGTCGGCCGCACCGACGGGCGGCGGAACCTTCCGCACGACCTCGTCGAGCAGCGCCTCGACACCGAGACCCGTCTTCGCAGAGACCCGCAGCACCTCCTCCGGCTCGCAGCCGACGATGTGCGCGATCTCCTTCGAGTACTTGTCAGGGTCCGCGGCGGGCAGGTCGATCTTGTTCAGCACCGGGATGATGGTGAGGTCGTTCTCCATCGCCAGGTACAGGTTCGCGAGCGTCTGCGCCTCGATGCCCTGCGCGGCGTCCACCAGCAGCACGGCGCCCTCACAGGCCTCCAGCGCGCGGGACACCTCGTAGGTGAAGTCGACGTGGCCAGGCGTGTCGATCATGTGCAGGACGTGGTCCTGCCCTTCGAGCTGCCACGGCAGGCGCACGTTCTGCGCCTTGATGGTGATACCGCGCTCGCGCTCGATGTCCATCCGGTCGAGGTACTGAGCACGCATCGCCCGCGCGTCGACCACGCCGGTGAGCTGCAGCATGCGGTCGGCCAGCGTGGACTTGCCGTGGTCGATGTGCGCGATGATGCAGAAGTTCCGGATGAGCTCCGGCGGCGTGAAGGTCGTGTCGGCGAACGTGGTCAAGGCAGTCCTCAACAGGAAATCGGACGGGTGTCCCCTTATGGTCCCATAGTGGCCGGCGTGCTCTGCACCACTAGGGTGCGTCCGTGCAGATGAACGGTGAGGACCCCCGCCCGGCCAAGGGCGCGGTGCGTGAGATTTTCGACGCGGCCAAGGCCGCGAAGCTGGACTACTCGCCCACGATGGACGGCGACGCCGACCCCGGCGAGGTCGTCTGGGCATGGGTGCCGTTCGAGGAGGACGACTCCCGCGGCAAGGACCGCCCGCTGCTGGTCGTGGGCCACGCCAACGGCGACCTGGTCGCGCTGATGCTCTCCTCGAAGGAGCCCCGCGACGACTACCTGGAACTGGGCGCGGGCGCCTGGGACCGCGAGGGCAGGCCCTCGTACCTGCGCCTCGACCGCGTCTTCGCCCTCGACTCGGACGACGACATCCGCCGCGAGGGCGCCGTGCTGGCCCCCGCAGCCTTCGGTGAGGTCGTCGACGCCCTACGCGAACGTCACGGCTGGCGCTGAACGAACGCACGCCACGCGGGTGCGCTGAACCTCAGCGTGCCCGCGTCGGCGTTCTTCGAGTCACGAACCCGCACGTCGCGGCTGAACGCCACCTCAACGCACTCGCCTTCTTCTGTTGCGTCGCTGTAGCTGCTCTTACGCCAGACGCGGTCCTCGGCCATGGAAGTCCTCTCGCGGTGGGCTGACGTACTCCGCCAGCTTGCTCCGCGATTGTCCCGCATCCAGCGCGACCGCATCCAGGTGCTCGAAGAGGAGCCGGGTCCTCGCGATGGCCGCCGGATCCTGCACGAACACCTTCGCGAGGTCCGTCTCACCGAACGCGACCGGCAAGGACTTCTCGTACTCCCACAGCACGCATCCAGACGACGGAATCACGATGTGCGCCGGAACGATCCGGATGCGGTGCCCCTCGAACAGCAGGCGTGCGTACTGGTCCTCCATGATCCGCTCGTCGCCGACCTGCTGCCTCAGCGCCAGCTCGTGGATGTAGAACAGGCAGTCCGGCCCGTCGTGCCGCCGCAGGATCGCCTGGCGGTCCATGCGGATCTGCACAGCCTTGGGAATCCGCTCCTCCGCAACGAACCCGCCCAGCCGGTAGAACGCGTCGGCGTAGTCCTCCGTCTGCACCAACCCCGGCAGGGATCGTGCCGCGAAACTCGTGAGCTTCTCGGCCGTGGCCTCGGCGAAGGCAACCGTCCGCAGGTTCCCCGACACCTGCACGATGTACTCGTCGAACGCGTTCTTGTAGCGGAGGCGGAACTCTTCGAAGAAGTCGGCGTCCTTCCCGCACGCGGTCAGGAACTGGACGAGGTCGATCTCGCTCGCCCGTGCCTTCCCGCGCTCGATGTTGGACATCTTGCTCGGGTCCCAGCCCAGCCGGACGGCCATCGCCCGGCCACCCAGGTCGGTGCAGGACTCCCGCAGCCGACGCAGTTCGTCCCCTAGGTCCCGGCTGTACGCAGTGGATGTGATGACGCTCATAAGCCGAAGCTAGGGATTGAAGCCGCTCCAAAGAAGGGCCTCATTCGGGTGAAAACAATGGCACCTACGCAAGCCGTGTGATGTCCACGGTGACCTCAAGCGCCTCCGCCGCCCCACCCGAATAAATCCCCTTCAACGGCGCCACGTCCGCATAATCCCGTCCGAGCGCCACCCAGATGTGCCGGGGCCCGACCGGGATCGCGTTCGTGGGGTCGTACCCCCACCACCCGCCGGTCCACGCCTCGATCCACGCGTGCGACTCGCCGCGCACGGTCTCGCGCAGCGCGCCCTCCTTCTTGGTGTGGAGGTAGCCGGAGACGTACCGCGACGGGATTCCCATGCCGCGCAACAACACCAGCGTCAGGTGCGCGAAATCCTGGCAGACGCCCTTGCGTTCGTGCCACGCGTCCACGGCCGAGCTGTGCACGCCGGTCGAGCCCGGCTGGTAGATCAGCTGCTCCCACACCCACTGCGAGGCGGCCAGCACGGCCTCGGACGGCGTGTTGCCCTTCTTGAGCTCGCGCGCCTTCGCCATCAGCTCGCGGTGGCGCGGCGTGTAGCGCGTGGGTTCGAGGAACTCCGTGTAGCGGTCGATGATGTTCTCTTCTTTGAGGTCGGCCCACGTGCCCGTGGTCACCGGCTCGATCTCCGCGCTCGTCTCCACCACCGACGACGCGACGACCTGCAGTTCCTTGTGCGGCGCGTGGAGGTCGAACGACGTGACCTCCGTGCCCCAGTAGTCCGTGTACCGGTACGCACGGGTCGCAGGGGTGGTCTCGACGCGTGAGACGACCACGTTCTGTTTGCGGTCACCACGCGGTGTCAGCCGTGCCTCGTTGTACGACTGCACCACCGGTGCCTCGTACCGATAACCCGTCGTGTGCACGACACGCACTCGCCAGCTCATGGTCAGCCCACCTCGGTGTTCGTCCAGGCGACCCACGGCGCCGTGTGGAAGTACTGCAGCGACACGGCTTCACCGACGTCACGCACGGTCTTCTGCAGTGCGGCAAGGCGTTTCGGCAGGTCGGGCAACAGGTCGTGAGGCCGCAGGAACTCCAGTTCACTGCGTGCCTGGCCGAGCAACCGCAACGCCTCCGCGCGCGCACCGACGCGCACGGACGGTTGGTTCTCCAACTGCTCCAAGCACGACTCGGCTTGCCTCAGCGCGTGGAACACCGACCGCGGGAAGAGCCTGTCCAACAACAGGAACTGCACCACCCTCGACGCGTCCAACGCACCGCGGTACGTCCTCAGGTACGTGTCGTGTGCACCGGCCGAACGGAGAACCGTGACCCAACCGGGAGACGACGCCTTGTCCCCGACGTGGGCGAGCAACAGCCGCACGATCATGTCGACGCGCTCGACCGACCGTCCCAGCACGAGGTAGCGCCACCCGTCGTCCCGCGACATCGTGGAGTCCGCCAGGCCGGCGAACATCGCCGCCCGTTCCTCCACGAAGCTGAAGAACGCGTGAGGCCCCATCGCACGCGCGTAGGTCTGCCGTTCGGCGACGGCGTTCCACATCGCGTTGAGGCACTCCCACATCTCGGTCGACACGACCTCACGAGCACCACGCGTGTTCTCGCGCGCGCTGTTGACCGACGCGACGATGGAGGCGGGGTTGTCCTGGTTGTACGCCACCAGTTCCGTCAGCGACCACACGTCGAACTGGTCGGCCCCGTCCGGCGGTGTGATCCCCAGGACCGTGAGCAACCGCCGTGACGCGGCGTCCGGGTCGACGGTCGCGTCCTCCAGCAACTGGTGGACCGAGACGTCCAGGATGCGCGAGGTGTCGTCGGCCCGTTCGACGTATCGGCCGATCCAGTACAGCGACTCCGCGTTGCGTGCCAGCATTTCGCGCGCCTCCTTACTGCTGCTGTTGTTGCTGTTGCTGGGAACTGGTCAGCTCGGGCCCCTGCTCGGCGGCCGCGGCCTCCATCTCGGACGGTCCGGCGAGCCCTGGCTCGGCCAGTTCCCGTTCCTGCGTGGACGACTTCGCCGCCAGCACCCACGTGTCCTTGGACCCGCCGCCCTGCGAGGAGTTGACGACGAGACTGCCCTCCGGCAACGCGACGCGCGTCAGCCCGCCCGGCAGCACGAAGATGAAGTTGCCGTCGTTGACCGCGAACGGCCGCAGGTCCACGTGCCGCGGCACCAGCCTGTCGCCGACCTTCGTGGGCACCGTGCTCAACTGCACGACGGGCTGCGCGATCCACCCGCGCGGATTGCTCCTGATGCGTTTGCGCAACGAGTTCAGCTGCTTCGCGGTCGCGTCCGGCCCGAACACGATCCCGTACCCACCGGACCCCTCGACGGGCTTCACCACGAGCTCGTCGAGCCGGTCGAGCACGTGCGCCCGCTCGTCCTGCAGCCAGCACCGGAACGTGTCCACGTTGGGCAGCAACGGCTTCTCGCCGAGGTAGTACTGCACGATCTCCGGCAGGTACGTGTAGACGAGCTTGTCGTCCGCCACCCCGTTGCCGACAGCGTTGGCCACCACGACGTTGCCGGCCCGCGCCGCGTTCACCAGCCCGGCGATGCCCAGCACCGAGTCGGGCCGGAAGTGCACCGGATCGAGGAAGTCGTCGTCGATGCGCCGGTAGATGACGTCGACCTGCCGCTCACCCTCGGTGGTCCTCAGGTACACGAAGTTGTCGCGGCAGAACAGGTCCCGGCCCTCGACCAACTCCACACCCATCTGCCGCGCCAACAGCGAGTGCTCGAAGTAGGCGGAGTTCGCCAGCCCAGGCGTCAGCACGACAACGTTCGGATCGGCCGCGTTGGGCGCAGCAGCGTTCCTCAAAGCCCTGAGCAGATGCACCGCGTAGTCACCCACCGCGCGCACGCGATGCCGTGCGAACAGATCGGGGAACACGCGCGCCATCGTCCGCCGGTTCTCCATGACGTACGAGACACCCGACGGGCACCGCAGGTTGTCCTCAAGAACCCGGAACGTGCCCTGCTCGTCCCGCACCAGGTCCACACCCGACACGTGGATGCGCACCCCGTTGGGAGGAATGATCCCGCTCGCCTCACGGTGGAAGTGCTCGCACGACGTAATGAGACGCCGCGGCAACACTCCATCCCGAACGATCTGCGCGTCGCCGTAGATGTCCGCGAGGAACATCTCCAACGCCCGTACGCGCTGAACGATGCCTTTTTCGAGCTTCGACCACTCGCTCGCGGTGATGATCCGAGGGATCAGATCAAGCGGAAAAGGCCGCTCCTGCCCGCTCAGCGAGAACGTGATCCCTTGGTCGACAAAGGCCCGCCCCAACGCCTCACTGCGCGCGTTCAGGTCGTTGACCTGCGACGGAGCCACCGACTCGTACAGCGCGCGGTACGCGGACCGCACCCCGTTGTCCGTGGAGAACATCTCGTCGTAGGCGCCGGCATGAGGCCGTGCGGGATCCAGATAGCCGTTGAACAGCTCACCGAGCCTCGGCGCGGTGACTGTGCGGCTGCGGCGCAGTCCTGAGGTGCGGGCTCGGTGGTCCATGGTCCACATCTTCACCCCACCTGCGCCGATTTAGCACTAGTCCGACCGGACAAGAAACTTCCCGGAAACGAAACCCGGCCTTTGGTAGACCTTGCAGGCGTGACCTCAGCCGAGCCGCAGCGGATGGAACTCGAACGCACGATCGAGTTCGAACGACCGATCACCGGCTTCTCGATGGACTTCGATCCGGCGATCCGCGAGATCACTGTCCACTTCGAGAGGGGCCCCGCGGCGGTGGTCGACCTGGACACCGGCGATCGCGGGGCACTCACCCCTGAAGTCCTCGGAAGCACACCCCGCGGCCCGCGGCGTGCTCTCGCCGCCTCGGACGTCTCGATCGAGGCGGCGGGCAACGACATCGTCCTGTTCTGGAGTTCCGGCGAGGTTCGTCGGCTGACCGGGCACGGCACCGCTGTCGCCGCGCTGGACTGGTTCCCCGCCTCGGGTTCCCCGCTGCTGCTGTCGGGAAGCGAGGGCGGGTCGATCCGGTTGTGGAGCCCGCGCACCGGTGAGCTGGTCAGTCAGAGCCAGCCGTGCAGGGTCTCTGTCCTCCTCGTCTTCACCGGCCGGGACGGGCGGCCCCGCATCGCGTCGGGTGGCCGCACCGGGAAGCTGCGCGTGTGGAACCCGCGGCTGCCGTGGACGCCGCTGACCGGGCTGGTGTCGACCCACGGGTTCAGCGACCGCGTGGCGCAGCAGGACCTGCTCGACCGCGGCACGCTGGTGAACGCGCTCTCCGCCATGCTCCAGCCGAGAGACTCGGACGGACCTACCGTGATCACGGTCGAAGGCGCGTGGGGTTCGGGCAAGAGCACGCTGCTGGAACTCGTCAGGATCAGGCTGACCCCGCCTCCTCTCAAGGTGCGGAGAGGGTGGAGGCTCACCGTGTTCGGCGCGGACCGCCTGCTGTGGCATCCGCGTGCGCGCTCGAAGCCGAAGCCTCCGAACCTCTCGTGGACGAGGCCCGTGGTCGTGTCGTTCAACCCGTGGCGGCACCAGTCGAGCGAGCAGGTCTGGGCCGGCCTCGCGAGGGCGGTGACGGAGGCGGCCGAGTCGGTGATCATGCCGCACCAAAACTCCCGCGAGCGGTACTGGTTCACCCGCAACGCCTCGCGCGTCGACCGCCGGCACCTCCAGCGCCAGCTGAGGCGGCGCACGCTCTCGCCCTTCCTGTCGCTGGCCGCACTGGGGTTCGGGCTGTCGGTGCTGAACGCCCTGACCAACCTGAAGTTCGGCTGGGCGTGGTGGGTGACCGCCGGTCTGGCGTCCGCCGGAGTGCTGCACACGGCGTTGAGGTACCTGTTCGCCAGGGCGTCGGCGTTCCTGCCAGGCGAGCTGTTCGCCGGGCCGGTCGTCAGCAACGCGTTCGCCGGTGCCACAACGGATCCGTTGATCCGTGACCCTTACTACAACGCCCGCGCCGGCTACCTCTACCTCGTGCAGCACGACGTGGAGGCGTTGGTGAAGGACGTCGCGGCCGCCCAGCACGAGCTGGTCCTGTTGATCGACGACCTGGACCGCTGCACGCCCCGCACCACGGCTCAGGTGTTCGAGGCGATCAACGTGTTCCTGTCGGACGACTTCCCCGCCACGAAGTTCGTGCTGGGTCTCGACACGACGGTCGTGGCCGCGCACGTCGACAACGCCTACAAGGAGCTCGCCGACGCGAGGATCGTGACGCATCCGGACGATCCGAGTCCTGGGTGGACGTTCCTGCGCAAGCTCGTCCAGCTGCCGGTGCGGCTGCCGCGCACGACGGCGGACAGCGTCGACCAGGTGCTGCTGTCCCAGCTCGGGCCGGTACCTCAGGAGGAGGAAACCGCCCTACCTGAGGACATCGACGCACCGCCCTTGTTCTCCATGGCCGAGATAGCCACCCTGGGCAAGTTGGACAAGGCCGTCATCGCGATCGAGCGACACCCGGAGGTGCGCGAACACCTGCGACGCCGCCTCCGGGCCCAGCCCGAGCAGTCGGTGCGCGAGGAGAAGCGGCTGCTGAACGTGTGGCAGTTCTACCTGCGCATGCACGGCACAGTGGATGTGGAAGAAGCCGGCCACCTCGTCGCCGTCGCCGAGATCGCCACGCGCTGGCCGGCCTATCTGCACCGGACGCGAGGTGGCTGGCAGGACCTGGCGGACGCCGTGGACGACGACTTCCAGTGGGGCGCGACGATCGCGCGGCTCGGGTTCACCTATTCGGACAGCCGACCCGCGGCGAGCCTGCGTGAACTGCTGCGCGACTGCGATGCGCAAGCGGTAGCGGTGCTGGCGAACAGGTTGTTCTAGGCACGAAAAAAGCCCTGCGGGGAGCGCTCAAATGGCGCTCGACCCGCAGGGCAAATTAAGTTCGGCGGCGACCTACTCTCCCACACCGTAACCAGTGCAGTACCATCGGCGCAGAAGGGCTTAACTA
>NZ_JBHXLF010000019.1:79276-136156 GCF_042721515.1 Lentzea sp. NPDC058436 | reverse complement strand
GTGTCAACTCCACGAAAAGCATGTCGAGTTGACACCCCTACCTGACTGCAGCAAGAGCTATGGCGCGACTCGTGATGGGACCCCACCGCCCGGCCACCTTGCTAAAGACGGCTCGCCTGCGGCATCGCACCGATCACACGGCTCGCCTGCCCCGCACGTCGAAGGCCCCGGCGGTGAGTCACCGCCGGGGCCCTCGTCCTACCGATCAGGTCTGCCTAGGCGACCGCGATCTCCACCGCGTGCACGCCGGGACCCGACGCCGACACGTCCGCCTGTCCGTTGCCGGACCGGTGCAGCGCGCGGACGGTCCAGCTGCCCGGCGCCGCGAAGAAGCGGAAGTCGCCTTCCGGGGAGGTCACGACCTCCGCCGTGAACTCGCCCGTCGAGTCGAGCAGGCGTACGAAGGCGCCGCCTACCGGGGTGCCCTCGGAGAGGACCTTGCCCTCCAGGACCGTTTCCGTTGTGGAGACGTCGATCGAGCCGCCCTGGGCGGGGGCTCCGCAGCCGTTGCTCATGTCAGGACTCCTTGCCGGAACCGAGCTCGATCGGCACGCCGATGAGCGAGCCGTACTCCGTCCAAGAACCGTCGTAGTTCTTGACGTCTTCGTGGCCGAGCAGCTCGCGCAGGGCGAACCAGGTGTGCGAGGAGCGCTCGCCGATGCGGCAGTAGGCGATGGTCTTGCGGCTGCCGTCGAAGCCCGCCTCGGAGTAGAGCTCGCGGAGCTCGTCGTCGGACTTGAAGGTGCCGTCCTCGTTGGCCGCCTTGGACCATGGGACGTTCACGGCCGACGGGATGTGGCCGCCGCGCTGCGCCTGCTCCTGCGGGAGGTGCGCGGGGGCGAGGAGCTTGCCGGAGAACTCGTCGGGGGAACGGACGTCGACGAGGTTCTTGTTGCCGATGGCCTCTACGACCTCGTCGCGGAACGCGCGGATCGACAGGTCCTGCTCCTGCGCGGAGTAAGAGGTCGCGGAACGCGTGACCTCTTCCTTGTCCAGCGGGCGGCCGTCGAGCTCCCACTTCTTGCGGCCACCGTCGAGCAGCTTGACATTGGTGTGGCCGTAGAGCTTGAAGTACCAGTACGCGTAGGCCGCGAACCAGTTGTTGTTGCCGCCGTAGAGGACGACGGTGTCGTCGTTGGAGATGCCCTTGGCCGAGAGCAGCTTCTCGAAGCCCTCGCGGTCGACGAAGTCGCGGCGGACCGGGTCCTGGAGGTCGTTCTTCCAGTCGATCTTCACGGCACCGGGGATGTGGCCGCCGTCGTACGCGGTGGTGTCCTCGTCGACCTCCGCGAACACGACGCCCGGCGCCTGGAGGTTTTCCTCGGACCAGGCGGCCGAGACCAGCACGTTCTCACGGCTCATGGGAAGTTGCTCCTGTAGTAGTGCGGTGTCGTTATTGCGGTCGAGCGAGTGCAGGCACGTACCTGCGCAGCACGAGGTACATCTCGCACCCGAGGCACAGGCCGAGCGCCGCGTTGAGAAGCGCTGCCACCAGGGCGAAGCCGGTGGCGACCATGCCGAGCGTGGTCAGGCCGGTGGCGTAGCCGAGGGTGCCGATCAGTGCGAAGACGAAGCCGACGCCCTGCGCGAACCGCAGCGGGGCCGCCTCTTCGCGTTCGGTCGTCGGGGTCAGGCGTGGCTGGATCGCGTAGCGGTAGACGTGACCCCACGGGTTCAACTTCAGCGAGATGAACGCGCACATCGCGAAGAGCACCGTCTGCGCGGCGAGGAGACGCCACCAGCCGGTGAGCAACACGATCGCGAGGATGACGGTCGTCATCCAGGCGGAGAAGCGCGGTCCGCGCGGGTCTACAGGGGAGTCTTTGGGCACGACGACCTCCGGGCAAACGGACGAGGGGATTCAGTCCGGCAGAGGTAGCTGATGGGCGTCAAGCAGCCCAGTTCAGCTCGTCGTGCGACACAGGCTGCTGCGCACGCGGCACAGGTCAACCGCGCGTCGCTTCGTGAGCAGCAAGGTCATGGCAGCGAGGGTAGCCCTCAATCCCTCGGTGCGGGAGGTATGTCCACTTGATGGAACAGCGCAGGTTCACCCGACCGGATTAGGGCAAATGCGGGCGCAGCGCGGCCAGCAACGAGTCGCGTTTCGGCACGCCGCCGACTCGCAACACCTCGGTGCCGTCGGCGGTCAGAGCCAACGTCGTGGGGGTGCGCATGACGCCCAGCGACGTGGTGACGTCCGGGAGGTTCGTGACGTCGAGCTCGGCGTGCGTGAGGCCCTCCGTGCGGTCGGCCAGGTCGCGCAGGACCACC
This sequence comes from Lentzea sp. NPDC058436, assembly GCF_042721515.1. Taxonomy (NCBI): domain Bacteria; kingdom Bacillati; phylum Actinomycetota; class Actinomycetes; order Pseudonocardiales; family Pseudonocardiaceae; genus Lentzea; species Lentzea sp. NPDC058436. The sequence continues at coordinate 133,885 of NZ_JBHXLF010000019.1, read as the reverse complement.
TTCGCGTGCCGGCACGGCGCGCAGAACGTCGTGGAGAGCTGCACCAGCGTCACCCCCGGCGCGAGCAGGTCGCGCACGGGAGCGGGCAGGTCGGCCGAAGGAGCCGAACGAGAGGAGATGCGGCCCTCGCGGACCTTGAGCAGCACACCGAGCGCACCGGCCACGGCCAGCGCGCCCAGCAGCGCCCACACACCAGTCATCGTTGGGCCAACGGTACATCCGTGATCTGGCCGGACAGCTTGAACGAGCCGCTCTCCACCTCGACGGCCGTAGGGGTCGCCCCGAACGGCAGCGTGCCGGGGTCGATCTTGATCGCGAGCGCCTGGCGCAGCTGCGGGATGATCTGCTTCAACGACGCGTCGTTGAGCTCGATGTCGTCGATGTTGATCTGGATGGCACCGCTGACCAGCGCGATCTGCCCGTACGCGGTGAGCGTGACGACCTTGCCGGCGACGTTGGTCTCGCCGGAGAGCTTGATCGCGGCGGTCGTCTTGGGCGCCGCCGGGTCGGCGGGGGCGGGCGCGTCGACGCGGTTGTCCGGCTCGATCGAGAGCTTGTCGAACGGCGTCACCTGGTTCGCGAGCCGGTTCAGGTCCATCGCCTTGATCCGGACGCTGCCCTTGACGGTGTCGATGGTCGCCTTGGAGACGTTGCCCGCCAGCAGGTCCGAGAGCTCGACGCGGGTGTGCAGCAGGTCCGCCTCGACGTCGAGGTCGCGCAGGTCGACGCCCTGCTGCTCGTCCTTGATCGGCACGCCGTACGCGCGGATCTCCACGTGCTGGTAGTCGCCGCGCAGCGCCTGCAGCGTGAACGGGAACCCGTTGATGCGCACCGCCGGGTCCTCGCTGAGCTGCAGCTTCTCGCGCATCCGCTGGGCGATCTGGTACTCGCCGGCCGCCGCGAGCGCGAAGTCGGCCGCCACGAGCAGCACGCCCAGCACGATCACTGTGATGATGAGGAACTTCCCACGGCGTGACTTCTTCTTCCGCGGCCGTGCGGGCGTCTGCGCAGTCATCCCTCGTCCTCGACGTTAACGGCGATCCATGCCGCCATCCGGTCTACCAGGTCTGGAGTCGCGGCCGATTCCGCGTGCCGCATGCCGGGTTCGATCCACAACTCGGCATGTCCGGAGGACGCGCGGTGCAGCGACCTGGCGTGCTCCACCGAGAAATAGTGGTCCAGGTCACCGTGCACGATCAGCAGTGGGGTCGGCGTGATGCGCCCGACCACCTCCAGCGGACTCTCCGGCGCTTGTACCCAGCTGCCGCCGAGCCGAACCCCGAGCGCCCGTGCAGCGAGCTTCCCGTGGGGCTGCTCCAGCAACCAGTGCACCCGCCGCATGGGAGCGGTTTCACGCGACCACCACCTGGCGGGCCCGCTCACGGAGACGACGGCGTCCGGCTTGGTCTCGCCCAGCGCGGCGTGCCGCAGCACGATCGACGCGCCCATCGAGAACCCGATCGTGGCGATCTTCGAGTAGCCCAGCGAACGGGCCGTCCGCACGGCCGCCTCGATGTCGTGGACCTCGTCGGCTCCGACCGTGGAGCGTCCCTCGGACCGTCCGTGGCCGCGGAAGTCGAACGCGACGACACCGGCCTTCCTGGCCAGACGGGCGAGCACGCGGGCCACGTACGGACGTCGCACGTGGTTCGTGAACCCATGTCCCACAACGAAAGCGACGTCGCTTTCACACTTGTGGTGGACGCCGTGCAGGCGCACCCCGTCGTGTGACATGGATGTAACAGGCATGACGTCTGTGGAAACAAGTGTGAGCACGGCTTCTTGACCTGGGACTTTCTGGGGGTGCACCGGTATTGTCTCCGTCATCCGCAGGCAACGGGGCCCGGTCACCGTACGCCGCTGGTCTGGTCGAGGTGACCGACCACGGCCGATTTGGAGGGCGCCGCGATGAGCATCGACGTGCTTCTGCTGACGACAGACCCGGACCCGGAGGCCGTGCTCCCCGCACTGGCGCTCCTGCCGCACGCGGTTCGCCCGCTGCGTCCCGAGGTCTCCGCGCTCCTCGAAGCCGGACCCCACGACATCGTGCTGGTCGACGCGCGCACCGACCTGGTCGGCGCCCGCTCGCTGTGCCGCCTGCTCGACTCGTCCGGCGTGGACGTGCCCGTGGTGGCGGTCGTCACCGAGGGCGGTCTGGTCGCGGTCAACTCCGACTGGTCGGTCGACGAGATCCTGCTGCCGAACTCCGGCCCCGCCGAGGTCGACGCACGCCTGCGCCTCGTCCGCTCCCGCCGCGGCACGACCGCGCCCGGTGGCGACGGCGCGCTGCAGCTCGGCGACCTCGTGATCGACGAGGCCACCTACACCGCGCGCCTCAAGGGCCGCCCGCTCGACCTCACCTACAAGGAGTTCGAGCTGCTCAAGTACCTCGCGCAGCACGCGGGCCGGGTCTTCACCCGCGCCCAGCTGCTGCAGGAGGTCTGGGGCTACGACTTCTTCGGCGGCACCCGCACGGTCGACGTCCACGTGCGACGGCTGCGCGCCAAGCTCGGCCCCGAGCACGAGGCGCTCATCGGCACGGTCCGCAACGTGGGCTACAAGTTCGTCCGCCCGCCGCGTCCCGGCTCGAACCGCCGCCCCGACGTCGCCGAGGTGGAGATCGACGACTCCGTCCGCGTTCTGGATGATCGTTTGATCGCGCGGTAGGTTCGCCTGTGTGGCGCAACTGAGCTGGTTCGAGGAGCTGACGGCCGACCAGGCCGCCGAGGTGACGCGGCTTTTGCAGGCCGCCCAGAGCAGCGACGGCGTGGCGCCGGTCGGTGAGGCCGTCCGGCTGCGCCTGCGCCCCGGCGCGACGGGCAGCCGGCACCTCCTCGCGCACCTGGACGGCGAGCTCGCCGGGTACGCGCACGTCGACCTGATCGGGGACTCCGGCGGCAACAAGGTCGCCGAGTTCGCCGTGCACCCGAAGTACCGCCATCAGGGCGTGGGCGAGGCACTGGCGAAGGCGCTTCCGCAGGACTCGCTGCGCGTCTGGGCGCACGGCGGCCACCCGGACGCCGAACGGCTCGCGGACAAGCTCGGCTTCCGCAAGGTGCGCGAGCTGCTGCGCATGAAGCTGCGCGTCGAGAACGACCTCCCGGAGCCCAAGCTGCCCGAGGGCGTCACGATCCGGCCGTTCGTGCCGGGCAAGGACGAGGCCGCGGTCGTCTACGTGAACCACCGCGCGTTCGACTGGCACCCGGAGCAGGGCGCGATGTCGATCGAGGACGTGCGCGCCAAGGAAGAAGAGGACTGGTTCGACGCCGAGGGGTTCCTCCTCGCGTTCGACGCCGACGACAGGCTCGCGGGCTTCCACTGGACGAAGGTGCACACGCCCGAGCTCGGTGAGGTCTACGTCGTGGGCGTCGACCCGGACCGCCAGGGCGGTGGCCTCGGCCGTGCGCTCACCCTCGCCGGCCTGCGTCACCTGCGCGAACAGGGCGTCAAGGAAGTGATGCTCTACGTCGAGTCCGACAACACGGCGGCGGTGAGCGTCTACACGAAACTCGGCTTCACCCTTTGGGATGCAGACGTCCAGTACGCCCGGTAGTCAACGTACCGTCACAAAACGCATACGCGCTGGTCACGCGATCACTCGTTCGGCCGTGTGACCCGTCACTTCCCGTCCTGTGTTCACCTCCCGTTCATCTTGTCTAGGTGGGTTGTCCACCCTGGCTACCTACCTTCCGTAGCGAGCGGCGGCGTCCGTCGCGAACCGCTAAATGCTTCCGCAAGGTGGAGGACCAAGGTGAAGATCCAGCGGCACGGTGCCGTGCTCGGCCTCGTCGCGGCCAGCGCGCTGCTGCTCAGTGCATGTGGCAGCGACAACAACGCGCCGGCGGGTGGCACGAACAACACCTCGTCGAACGCTGCCTCTGTGCCTGTCGAGTGCGGTGGCAAGACCAAGCTCAACGCTGAGGGCTCCTCCGCGCAGAAGAACGCGGTCGACGCGTTCGTGCAGGCCTACCAGGCCGCCTGCCCCGGTGTGGACCTCGCGTACAACCCGTCCGGCTCCGGTGCCGGCGTGAAGAACTTCAACGCCGGTCAGGTCGACTTCGGCGGCTCCGACTCCGCGCTCAAGGAAGGCGCCGAGACCGAGGCCGCCGCCAAGCGCTGCCAGACGAACCCGGCCTGGAACCTGCCGCTGGTCTTCGGCCCCGTCGCCGTCGGCTACAAGGTCTCCGGTGTGGACAGCCTCGTGCTGGACGCCAAGACCACCGCCGCGATCTTCTCCGGCACGGTCAAGAAGTGGAACGACCCGGCCATCAAGGCGCTGAACGGCTCCGCGACCCTGCCGGACAAGGACATCGCGGTCATCTACCGCTCGGACGAGTCGGGCACCACCGACAACTTCCAGAAGTACCTCAAGGTCGCCGGTGGCTGGACCAAGGGTGACGGCAAGCAGTTCAAGGGCGGTGTCGGCGAGGGCAAGGAGAAGTCCGCCGGTGTCGCGCAGGCCGTCGGCTCCATCGACGGTGCGATCACCTACGTCGAGTGGTCCTTCGCGCAGGACAACAAGCTCTCGGTCGCCAAGATCGACGCCGGTGCCGGCGCCGTCGAGCTGACCGCCGAGTCGGCCGGCAAGGCCATCGACGAGGCCAAGATCAAGGGCCAGGGCAACGACCTCGTCCTCGACCTCGACTCGATCTACGGCACCAAGGCCGCCGGTGCGTACCCGCTGCTGCTCGCGACCTACGAGATCGTGTGCTCCAAGGGCTACGACGCCGACACCGCGAAGGCCGTCAAGGCGTTCCTCACGGTCGCCGCGACCACCGGCCAGGCGCAGCTCGCCGACGCCGGCTACGTGCCGCTGCCCAAGGCGTTCCAGGACAAGATCCTGACCGCTGTGAAGGCGATCGCCTGAGGTTGATGCGAAACTTCGGCTGACGCAGACGCGATGAAAGATCCCGTCGTGGCCAAGCGCCCCGCCCGCTCCGGTGAGACCGGAGCGGAGCGGGGCGTCGCGGCTGCTCCCCACGCCTCGGAGGCTCCGATTCCCCCGACACCGGAAGCTCCAGAAACGACCAAGGCACCTCACGTCCGGCCTGGCGACCGCATCTTCCGCGGCCTGGCGACGGGGTCCGGTGTCTTCATCGTCGTCCTCATCGGCGCGATCGGCCTGTTCCTGATCCTGCAGGCCATCCCGTCGCTCGGGCTGGACAACGTCAACTTCCTGACCAGCCGCGAGTGGAACACCACCGACCCGTCCAACCTGCGGTTCGGCATCCTCGACCTGACGCTCGTCACGGTCGTCGTGGCCCTCCTCGCGCTGCTGATCGCCATGCCGATCGCACTGGGCATCGCGTTGTTCCTCACGCAGTACGCGCCGCGCAACCTCGCCCGGCCGTTCGCGTACGTCGTGGACCTGCTGGCCGCGGTCCCCTCGATCGTCTTCGGTCTGTGGGGCCTGTTCGTGCTCGGTCCCGTGCTCTTCCCGTTCTCGGAGTGGCTGATCGAGAACCTCGGCTGGATCCCGCTGCTCGCCAAGGGCAACGTGAACGTGCAGCTCGGCGGCACCATCTTCACCGCGGGCATCGTCGTCGCGGTGATGATCCTGCCGATCATCACGGCCGTCAGCCGAGAGGTCTTCGAGCGCACGCCCACGATGCACGTCGAGGGCGCCATCGCGCTCGGCGCGACCAAGTGGGAGGTCGTCCGCACGACCGTCCTGCCGTTCGGCAAGGCCGGTTACGTCAGCGCCTCGATGCTCGGCCTCGGCCGCGCGCTGGGTGAGACCATCGCCGTCGCCATCATCCTGAGCACCGCCACCAGCTCGTTCGGCTGGTCGCTGTTCGACGGTGGTTCGACGTTCGCCTCGAAGATCGCGCTCGCCGCACCGGAGTTCAACGACCCGCGCTCGGCGGGTGCCTACATCGCCGCCGGTCTGGTGCTGTTCGTGCTGACCTTCGTCGTGAACGCCATCGCGCGCTCGATCGTCGCCGGCCACAAGGAGTACGAGTGAGCACCAACCTCGCCGACCCCACGCGCCTCGCGACGCCGCCGACGTTCCAGTCGGTCAGCGTCTCGCGCCGGATCAAGAACGGCCTCGCCACCGGACTCGTCTGGGGCGCGTTCCTGATCGCGATCATCCCGCTGGTGTGGGTGCTCTACACCGTCATCCAGCGCGGCTTCCCGGTCATCCTCGACGGTGACTGGTGGCAGAAGTCCATGTCGGGCCTGCTGGCCCGCCAGCAGGGCGGCGGCGCGTACCACGCGATCTACGGCACCCTGGTCCAGGGCCTGGTCTGCGCCGTGATCTCGGTGCCGATCGGCATCATGGTCGCCATCTACCTCGTCGAGTACGGCGGCCGTTCGCGCCTGGCGAAGTCGACGACGTTCATGGTCGACATCCTCACCGGTGTCCCGTCGATCGTCGCCGCGCTGTTCGTCTACACGGTGTGGATCACGACGTTCGGCCTCGGCCGCAGCGCGCTCGCGGTGTCGATCGCACTGGTGCTGCTGATGGTGCCGGTCATCGTGCGCACGACCGAGGAGATGCTCAAGATCGTCCCGGACGAGCTGCGCGAGGCGTCCTACGCGCTCGGCATCCCGAAGTGGAAGACGATCGTCAAGATCGTCATCCCGACGGCGCTCTCCGGCATCCTGACCGGCATCATGCTGGCCCTCGCCCGCGTCATGGGCGAGACCGCACCGGTGCTGGTGCTCGCGGCCTACGCGCCGTTCATCAACTACAACCTGTTCGACGGCCCGATGGCCTCGCTGCCGTTGATGATGGTGAACGAGCGCAACAACCCGACGCAGGCCGGTTTCGAGCGCATCTGGGGCGCGGCGATCACCCTCGTCGTCCTCATCACCCTGTTCAACCTCCTGGCGACCGTGATCTCGCGGGCGCTGGCGCCGAAGACGAAGTGAGCGGGCGGACATGGCCAAGCGACTCGACATCAAGGACCTGAACCTCTACTACGGCAAGTTCCACGCCGTGGAGAACGTCTCGCTCGCGGTGCCGCCGAAGAACGTCACCGCGTTCATCGGCCCCTCCGGCTGCGGCAAGTCGACCGTGCTGCGTTCGCTGAACCGCATGCACGAGGTGGCTCCCGGCGCCCGCGTCGAGGGCAAGGTGCTGCTCGACGGCGAGGACATCTACACGTCCACTGTGGACCCGGTCGAGGTGCGCCGCACCATCGGCATGGTGTTCCAGCGCCCCAACCCGTTCCCCACGATGTCCATTCGCGACAACGTGGTGGCGGGCCTGCGCCTCGCGGGCACGAAGGACAAGAAGAAGCTCGACGAGGTGGCGGAGCGCTCGCTGCGCGGCGCCAACCTCTGGAACGAGGTCAAGGACCGGCTCGACAAGCCGGGCGGCGGCCTCTCCGGTGGTCAGCAGCAGCGTCTGTGCATCGCGCGTGCCATCGCGGTGCAGCCCGACGTGCTGCTCATGGACGAGCCCTGCTCGGCCCTGGACCCGATCTCCACGCTGGCGATCGAGGACCTGATCACCGAGCTGAAGAAGGAGTACACGATCGTCATCGTGACTCACAACATGCAGCAGGCGGCGCGCGTGTCCGACCAGACCGCGTTCTTCAACCTGCTGGGTGTCGGTCAGCCGGGACAGCTGATCGAGGTGGACGACACGGAGAAGATCTTCTCCAACCCCGGCCAGAAGGCCACCGAGGACTACATCTCCGGCCGGTTCGGCTAAAGACCCGGCTTGCACTAAGTTTCTGCGGGTGAGCCCGCAAAGCAAGAGCCGCAAGAAGAAGCAAGGCAAGGCACCCGGCCGCAGGCCCGAGCAGCAGTCCCCGTACGGGGCGTTGCTCGAGTCGGCGGCCGCGGTGCGTTCGGAGTCGTGGCTGCTCGCGGACGCCTGGGCCAGCGAGCTCTACGCCACCCTCTGGCTCGCCGGATCCGGCACCGCGCCGTTGATCGAGGCGCTGGAGGACATGGACGATCCCGCGGCGCTCACCGCGTTGCGCGCGCTGGCCGGCGTGGGCTCCGAGGAGAACCGGGCAGCCTCGTTCGCGGCCGCCGAAGTCGTTGCGGCGCGCGGTGTCGCCGAGCCCTCGTGGTACGTCGCCGGCACCGTGCCGGACTTCCGCGACGCCTTCCTCGTCACGAACCTGCTGGGGGACGTGGAGGTCATCGCGATCACGCAGGAACGCGCGGGTGTCGGCGAGACCGTGCTGTTCATGCGCCAGCCGGTGCTCGGCGCCACCGCGATCGAGCTGTTCTCGACGCCGGACGAGGGCACCGTCGCGTTGCTGGAGGACATGATCGCCTCCACGCCCGAGGCGTTCCGCGACGAGATCACCGCTCTGAGCGCCAGCGACGTCTACGACCGCGTGTGGCCGGACGTCGAGCAGTTCTGGGAGGACGGCCCTGACGAGGAGATCGAGGAAGGTCTCCTGGGCGAGGAGGACGTGCGGCACCCCGTGCAGCTGATCGCACTCGCCGACGCCCGCGTGAGCGCGTTGGTGCCGTCCGAGTACGAGATCACCGCCATCAGTCCGGAAAGGACGGACGAGGTGGTCGGCGCGTTCCTGGCTTCGGAGCACGGGATCGCGGACGTCGAGGCCGCGCGGGCGTTCGCGCGGATCGTCGCTTCCTCCGCGGTGGAGCAGAACCGCGATCCTGTCGTCTACGGACCGGCGTCGCTGACCGCCGTGCTGATCCTGGACGTGGCCGCGAAGCTGCACGTGTCCGACGAGGATCTGGCTCTGCTGCCCGAGATCGTGCGGGCGTGGGCGTACTTCACCGTCGACGCGCGGGACCTGCCGCGTGACGAGGCACGCGCCGTGTGGGACGAGGAACTGCCCACCGTGCTCGCCGAGTTCTCCGAGGCCTACGCGGACCCGGAACTGGTCGCCGAACGCGTCGCGCGGTTCCGCTGAGCGAAACGACACCGGCCCCGCATCCTCCGAGGATGCGGGGCCGGTGTCGTGTGAGTGCCCTAGAGGTTGTCGTCGCCGCCGTAGCCGGGCATCCGGCCGGTGACGACGAAGACCGTGCGCTTGGCGACCGACACGGCGTGGTCGCCGTAGCGCTCGTAGAAGCGGCCGAGCAGCGTCACGTCGACCGCGGCGGGAACGCCGTGCTGCCACTCCTTGTCCATGATCACGGAGAACAGGTGGCGGTGGATGTCGTCCATCGCGTCGTCCTCGTCCTCGAGGTTGCGCGCGCGGTCGACGTCCTTCGCGCGGATGATCTCCGCGGCCTCGTTCGCGAGCTTGACCGCGATGCGGCCCATCTCCTCGAAGTACGGCTTGACGTCGTCCGGCAGCGCCGACGCCGGGTGGCGGCGGCGTGCGGCCTTCGCCACGTGCAGGGCGAGGTCGCCCATGCGCTCGACGCTCTCGGCGGCGTGGATCACCGCGAGCACGGTGCGCAGGTCGGTCGCGACCGGTGCCTGCAGGGCGAGCAGTGCGTACGACTGCTCCTCGATGCTGGAGCGGACGTCGTCGACCTTCTGGTCGCCGCTGATGACCTGCTCGGCCAGACCGAGGTCTGCCCCCAGCAGTGCCGCGGTCGCGTTCTGCATCGCCTCGGCGACCAGGCCGGTCATGTCGGCCAGTTGGTCGGCGAGCTGTTCTAGCTGGTCGTGGTAGGCCTCGCGCATGCGCTCAGCCTACGTCCCGACCATCGCGGCAGCGACATGCCAGGATGAACCGGAGGTGAACCCCAGGCGAATCACTTCGCCGCGCAGGGGTCCTGTGCCGCGTTCACAATGGACAGACCGTCGCCCGGCTGACCTTGGGGTTGTCCCTGCGGAGTGCCCTGCTGGCCGCCGTTACCCGGTGCCTGGATCTTCTCGTCGAAGTTCGCACCGATCACCAGCTCGACCGCGCCGCCCATCTCGGGCGACTCGACCAGTTCCGCACTGGGCACCGCGGCCTTGAGCGTGGCCGCCTTGTTCTCGTTGCCCTTCGCGAACTTGATGATCGTCTTGTCGGCGTTGGGCGCGTTGCCGCGGGTGGCGATCTGGAAGCCCTTCTGCGCCAACGCGTTCGCCGTACGGTCCGCCGCGCCGCCGTTCGACGGGTCCCCGTTGAGCACCTGGATGGTGACCTGCTTGGGGTCGATCACGGTGCCGGGCTGCTGAGCGGGAGGGGTGGCGTCACCGGGCTTCGGCTCGGCCGCCTTCTCCTGCGGCAGCGGGGTTCCGTCGATGATCGTCTGGAACAACGCCTTGATGTCGTCGTCCTTGAGGCGCTCGATGTTGTCGTCGTTCGACAGCGTCGGGCCCTCGTCGGTCCAGTGCGGCATCGTCACGAACGAGACGCGGCCGGCGTCGAGGCTCTGCAACGAGTTCGCGAGCTCCAGCAGCGAGGCGACGTCGATGTTGTCGCCGACCGTGGACTTCGTGAGCGCGTTGATGAAGTTGTTGAGCTTGGTCGGGCTCAGCAGGACCTCGTTCGACAGCGCCTGGCGCAGCATCGCGGACAGGAAACCCTGCTGCCGCTTGATCCGGTCGAAGTCCGTGCCGCCGTCACCCTGCGCCTGCACCTTGCGGGCACGCACGTAAGACAGCGCCTGGTCGCCCTTGAGGACGTGCTTGCCCGGCTTGTCGATCACGACGCCGAGCTCGTCGTCCACGATCTTGGTGGGCGTGCAGATCTCCACGCCGCCGATCGCCGTCGACATCTCGCGGAAGCCGACGAAGTCGATGCTGACGAAGTGGTTGATCTTGAGACCGGTCAGCTGGGTCATGAGGTTGGCCACGCACTCGGGCCCTCCGTCGTTGTAGACGGAGTTCGCCATGACCGCCTTCTCCGGCGCCAGCGGGCCCGCGTACTGCCCGTTGTCCGGGTTGTAGGTGCGGCATTCGGGACGATCGACGCGCACGTCGCGCGGCAGCGACACGATGACCATGCGCTTCCGGTCCTTGGGGATGTGCGCGAGCATGATCACGTCCGACCGCGCGCCACCCTCCTGGTCCTGGGTGCCGACGTTGTCACCGGCCTTCGCGCCCGCCCTGGTGTCCGAGCCGACCAGCAGGAAGTTCTCGTCACCGAGCTGCTTGTCCGCCTGCAGGACCGCCTGCGAGTTGCCGCCGAGGGCGTCGATCTTCTGGATCTTGGAGTCGGCCCACTTCATCGCACCCCAGCCGATGCCGGTCGACGCGAAGATCACTGCCGCGGCGGCGATCGCCCCGATCCTGGCGGTGCGCATCAGCTTGCGCTGCTGGGGCGTGCGGCCGGTGGGGCGCTGCTCGCCGGTTTCCTCGTCCAGGGCGACGGGTTCGGCGTACTGGGTTGCTTCGTCGACCAGTTCGCCGTCGTCACCCTCCTTGACCCACGGCATGAGCTTGGCGCGCCGTTCCTTGCGCTGGCGCTCCTGCTCAAGAAGCTCGTCGTGCACCGCGGAGAACCGCGCGAGGGTGTGGTCCACCTCGCGGCGCTTCTTCACGTCGTCGCCGATGGCCTCCATCTCGGTGGTGAGGCACGTCGGGTCCATGTCCTCGCGCTTCTCGACCTTGGCCACACCCGCCGCCGAGGCGATCTGGGTGGCTTCGGGACCGGGAGCGTCGGCCTTCGGCTCGTCCGCGGGCTCGGGAGTGCCGAGCCGGTTCGCGAGACCACCGGGGACCGGACGAGGACCGCTCGACTCCGCCCTCGGGGGCATCGGCCGGGGACCGCTCGACTCCGCGCGCGACGGCATCGGCTGCCTGCCCGTCACGTCCCCGTTCGGGGGCATGGGGCGGCGGCCGGTGGCTTCCGGCCCCTCGCCGGGGGCGGGAGGACGCGGAATGCTGTTCGACGACGGCGGCTCGCCCGCCAGGAGGCGGCGCGGCGCACCGGCGGCGGGACCTTCCGGCGTTCCGCCGGGAGCGGGCCGCTTCGGGCCGCCTGCCTGCGGCGCCTCACCCGGACGCTTCGGCGCGTTGGGGTCGCCGGGAGAGGGTGGGCGCGGGATGCCGTTGGACGACGGGGCGTCGCCCGGCATGAGCCTGCGCGGAGGTGCGCCACCGGCGTCCGGCCTGCGGACCGTGCCGTTCGGCAGACCTGCCTCAGGCGCTCCACCAGGGGCGGGGCGCCGGATGCCGTTCGCGGAGGGCACGTCACCGGGAGGCATCCGCCGCGGGTCGCCGGGAGCCGGCTGCCTGCCGTCGGGTGCGGGTGGGCGCGGGATGCCGTTGGACGACGGAGCGTCGCCCGGCGGGAGCCTGCGCGGCGGTGCCCCGCCGGGTGCCGGCGGAGCAGCGTTCGGTGCGGGCCGGCGTGCCGTGCCGTTCGGCTGTCCCGGCCGCTCACCGGGGGCCGGACGGGGTTGCCTGCTCGTCGGCTCTGGCCTCGGCCGCTGGCCGGTCTGCTCACCGGGAACGCGGTAGGAACCGCTCTGCTCCGGGTTCTGGGCAGGCCTGGGCCGGGGGCCGGTCTGCTGGGGACCGGCCGGCTCGGGGCCGTCGGTCCTGCGCCGCCTGCCGGTCTGGTCGCCGGTGAAGTTCTGCGGGGCTGCCTGCTCGGGCCGCGGGCGCGTACCCGTCTGCTCACCTGGCCGGTGAGCCGCGGGTGGCTGCTGCCGCGGTGCCTGCGGAGGCTGCTGCTGGTGGGCCGGCGGGTCAGGCAGAGCGCGCCTGCCCGTTGCCGCGGGAGGATCCGGCAGGGCACGCCTGCCTGTCGTGGATGCGTCGGGCGCGCCTGGCGGGACGGGTCGGGGGATGTTCGTCCTGCTGTGCTGCTCGATGAGGTCCGAGACGCTCAGGCCCCCAGAGCCTTCCATCGAGCGACGTCTACGGCCGGTCGGCTGGTCGTGCTGGGGATCCTGATCACCGCGGGAAGAGGGGCCGCCACGTCGGGGGTCGTCGGGCACCCAATCTCCCTTCTGGGTCAGAAGCAAAAGCGGTTCGTCATTACGAAGTGACGACGACCGGGACACAAGGGTTGCATCACCGGCGTGTCAGTTGCGCCCGCGATACTACGGATGTAGCCGACTTCTGACGACCACTCCGGGTGATACGGCTGCGATCCGTACGCGATTACGCGCAGTCCGCTTGCCCTGAACGGGTGAGCCAGCTCACTCAGTAGTAACCGAGAACACGTGATTCAGCGATCGCACGCCTGCCCGCGGCAGCTCCTGCGAGGCGAACCCGTCCGTCGGCACGGTACGCCACCGCGTTGCGTCCCGACTGCTTGGCCGTGTACAGGAGGCTGTCGGCGCGCAGCAGCTGCTGCTCGGCCCCGACCGCCGGACGCTCCGGCGCCTCGTCCGCCGGCGGCTCGTACGCGAGGCCCGCGCTGACGGTCACGCGCAACCCCGGCGCGATCTCCTGCCACGGGTGACGCTCGACACGTTCCCTGGCCGCCTCGGCGATCTCCACGGCGCTCGTGGCGTCCACACGGGGCAGCACGAGCACGAACTCCTCGCCGCCGTAGCGGGCGCAGAAGGCGCCCTCCGGCAGGCCCTGCTGCAGCAGTTCGACCACGCGCTGCAGCACCCGGTCGCCCAGGAGGTGGCCGAAGGTGTCGTTGACCTGCTTGAACCAGTCGAGGTCGATCAGAGCGATGGCGAGCCCGTGCCGGCACTGCCCGTGCTCGGTCAGCAGGTCCATCAGCCGTTGGTCGAGGTAACGGCGGTTGTAGGAGTCGGTGAGGCTGTCGCGCAGGCTCTGCTCGCGTGCCTCGGCGTGCTCCCGGCGCAGCAGTTCGACCTCGCGGCGCAGCTGTTCCGGAACGTGCGGCTCCTCGCCCTGGTCCGCGTGGACGAGGTCGAGCGCGGAACGCAGGTGCTGGTACGCCTGGCGCCACTGACCGCGGGAGGCGAGCAACGTCGCGATGGACTCGTGCAGCCCCACCAGGCCGGGACCCTGCTTGTCGACGCTGGCGTCGGCCTGCTGGATCTCTGCGGTCTCGGGTCGCAGTGCGGTCATCGCGGTCACCTCCTTACCTGCCAGGTGTCGTCCCCTGAGAGGCACCGCTTGAGCTAGGAGGACACCTGTGGACGGGATTTCCCCCGTCCGGTTGACCGTCAACTGCTCCGATCCAGTGAGCTTGGAAGATCAACAATCCGCTCAGCCACCGAGGCAGGGCGCGAACCCGTACACCTCGTCGTCCAGGAGCACCACGTGCATCGACCCGATCTGGCTGCCGATGATCTGGTCCTTCTGGCGGATCGTGATCGTCACGGCGACGACGTACACCGCACCGCTGGGGTGGGACTTCTCGCCGGCGGGGGTCCAGTCGGCGTCCGCGCGCAGCGTCGTCCACGTCGGCTCGACCTTGATCGTCGCGCCGCGCAGGTCGCACGTCTTCTGCCGGAAGTCGGGGTGCTGCGTGTCCTTCAGCAGCTTGGCCTGCTGGGACGCGCCCTCGTCACCGGCCTTGTTGACGCGCTCGTAGTACTCCTTGAACTTCGCGCGCTCGCCGTCGCCCAACTGGACGGGGCGTGCCGTGCCCGCGACCGGTCCGCCGCAGCCCGCGACCAGCGCGAGCGCGGCTAAGAGGACCACGATCCGTTCAGCCACCGGAGTGCATCACGTCCGCGCCGGACGGCACCGTGGCGTCCTCCGGGTCGTCCAGCCAGCCCTCGGGCAGCACGACCTTCGCCGACGAGCCCTGCCTGCCGCGCGGCCCCTCGGCGTTCGCGGGGAACGGCACGCTCCCGTCGAGCGTGCCGATGAGGTCGTCCAGCTCCTGCAGGCTCGACACCATCGCGAACGCCCGCCGCGTGTCGCCGCCGACCGGGAAGCCGTGCCAGTACCAGGCCATGTGCTTGCGCAGGTCGCGCAGGCCCTTGTTCTCGCCGTCGTGGGCCGCGAGCAGCCGGGCGTGCGTGCGCAGGACCTCGGCGACCTCACCGAGGCTCGGGCCCTCGGGGACCGGCTCGCCGCGGAACGCCGCCTGCAGGTCGCGGAACAACCACGGCCTGCCGAGACAGCCGCGCCCGACGACCACGCCGTCGCACCCGGTCTCCGCGACCATGTCGAGCGCGTCCTGGGCGCTGAAGATGTCGCCGTTGCCGAGCACCGGAATGCTCGTCACGGCCTCCTTGAGCCGCGCGATGGCCGTCCAGTCCGCCTTGCCGGAGTACCGCTGCGACGCCGTGCGCGCGTGCAGCGCCACGGCCTGTGCGCCCTCGTCCGCCGCGATGCGGCCGGCGTCGAGGTACGTCAGGTGGTCGTCGTCGATGCCGATGCGGAACTTGACGGTGACCGGCATGTCCCCGGCGTTGCGGACCGCGGCCCGCACGATCTGCCGGAACAGCTCGCGCTTGTACGGCAGCGCCGCGCCGCCGCCCTTGCGCGTCACCTTGGGCACGGGGCAGCCGAAGTTCATGTCCATGTGGTCCGCGAGGTTCTCGTCCACGATCATCTTCGTGGCCTCGCCGACGTTCTTCGGGTCGACACCGTAGAGCTGCATCGACCGGGGGCTCTCGCCCTCGTCGAACGTGATCATGTGCATGGTCATCGGGTCGCGCTCGACCAGGGCACGCGCGGTGATCATCTCGCAGACGTAGAGCCCGGCCCCGTACTGACGGCACAGCTGCCGGAACGCCACGTTGGTGATGCCCGCCATGGGGGCCAGCACCACGGGCGGGTCGACGGCGAACGGGCCGATCTTCAGCACGGAGGGAACGGACACGCCCTTCAGGTTACGGCACTGACCTGCCGTGATCTTCACCGAGAGTGACCGCGACGGCCTCGAAGCACACCGCCTGGCTGCGATGTTCGTCACGCGTGCCGCCGCCCCACCGGTGGACCTGCGGGCATTGCCAAACCGGATCGTCGCCCTCGCCGGAGACCAGGCAGCCACCGAGCGCGACCAGACCCGCGGCCGCCGCCGCGGACACCTCCCCGACGGGCCGGCCGAACACGAGCGGGATCCCCTTCTCCCCGCAGGTCGGGCACCACTCCTCGATCGGCTCGGCCAGGCTCCTGGTCAGCGCGTCGCAGGTCTCCTGGTCGAACGCCACCAGCAGGACCTCGTCGAGGATCCGCATCGAGCGGACCGCCAGCGCGGCGATCCCCGCGGCCCGTTCGGCGGGGAAGCCGTAGATCCCCGTCGAGATGGCGGGGAACGCGATGCTGTCCGCGGCCAGCTCCTCTGCCAGGAGGACGGACTGGACGTAGCAGCTCAGCAGCACCTCGTCCTCGCCGTGCCCACCGTCCTCCCAGACCGGCC
Organism: Lentzea sp. NPDC058436; assembly: GCF_042721515.1. Taxonomy (NCBI): domain Bacteria; kingdom Bacillati; phylum Actinomycetota; class Actinomycetes; order Pseudonocardiales; family Pseudonocardiaceae; genus Lentzea; species Lentzea sp. NPDC058436. The sequence goes on along the minus strand of NZ_JBHXLF010000019.1, from coordinate 117,806 downwards.
CGACCGTGTGGATCACGTGCTTGACCGGCGCGAGGTCGAACGCGGGCGTGGCCACGGCCTTGCCGGGCTCCAGCGGCGCGAGCTTCGACCCCGCCTCCGCGAGCCGCGGCCCGGCCGCGCGGTGGATCGCGCCGTCGACCCCGCCGCCACCGAGCAACGACTCGTTCGCCGCCGTGACGATGATGTCGACTTCCTGTCGAGTTATGTCACCGAGCACCACTTCGATCGTCCCCATGCTGACCAGCGTGGCAGCGGATTCCTTGCGGCAACTGGGGTCTTCACTCACGGCGAACACCCCCGGTGCCCCGATCGGGTGTCAGGGGCTTCTGCCAACATGCAGTCGGAGGTGGCCTAGCTCATGGGGGCGGTTGCACTGATCAGGTCCGGGTTCGAGCGGTTCTTCGTCGACGGGCCGGTCGCCACGTCGACAGGCGGCGGTGAACAGCAGGTCATCAAGGTGGAACAGGTCGGCGAGCTGTCCCTGCCGACCGGCAGGCTCGTGGCGGCGGACCCGTTCGTCGTGTGGCCGGAGGACGCGGAGGCGTTCACGGACGCGGTGGAGCCGGGCAAGTACCCGGTGTCGGTCTCGCTGGTCTCCTACATCGACGGCGACGGTGTCCCTGACGAGCGGCAGGGCTATCGCGTCGCGGCCGCCAGGGTGATGATCAGCGACGAGCCCGCGTACTCGTGGCGGCCCGCGGTGATCCCGGGCGAGACGGTCCCGATGCTGCCGGTGATGCCGGAGTTCGGGTACGACGTGAAGTCGAGCACCGGCGCGTTCTTCGACCTGGCCACGGCCTCCGTGCTGGACCGCCTGGTGAGCGACGACGAGCTGGGCAACTGCCACCTGATCGACGCGCTCGGCGAGGTGGGCGGCGGCCGCGGCCCAGCCAACGTGACCGACGCCCGGTCCGGCCTGAACGTGGTGGCGTTCTCGACCGGCTGGGGCGACGGCGTCTACCCGACGTGGGTCGGCCGCAACACCGCGGGCGACCCGGTCGCGTTCGTGACTGACTTTTTTGTGATCAAAAGAGGCTAGTTCGTGATCGACCGCGTCTAGAAGGCGACGTTCACGCACGCCAGTCGTGGCCCGGCGGTGCCTGCCTCGCCGGGCTTGGTGTGCGTGTGTTCGTTGTGCACCACAACGGACTGCGCGTGCCGTTCGGTGAACTGCCAGTCCACAGTGGATTCGGCGTACGCGAATCCGCCGGCGTCGGTGTGCACGTCGAGCCAGATCTCGTTGCGCGCGTTGGCGTAGGCGGGGTCGACGGACGGCTGCATCGGGTCGTCGACGTTCTGGAAGTGCGGCCCCGAGTCGGCGGGATTCGCGCCGCACTTCTTCACGTGGACGTGCGCGCCGTAGGCCCGGTTCGGCAGCAAACCCTTGAGCACCAGCAACACCGTCGTCCGTCCGCCGACCGACGGCACCCCGAGCACGGTGACCCGCGCACCGGCCGGCACCTTGGCGTCGTAGGTGATGGCGTTCGCCTTGGCGCTGTAGCTCTCGAAGGTGGCGGACGTGTGGGCCACGGTCGCGGGATCGGCGTGCGCGGTTCCGGTGAACAGGAGGGCGGCGGCGACCGCGACTGCAAGCGTCTTCATGGATCACCTGCTTAGTGCCAATGGCCGAGCTCTGCATCTTTTGGTGTTTCAAAGGGCAGACGGCGGGTAAGCGGCGTTGGTGAGCGAAGCGGAGGAGTCCGACCAGCGCAGACTCGCGCGCAACATCAACGAGCTGCTCCAGGAGCTGCGCGTGGCCCAGGCCGGCGTGCAGATCCTGTTCGGTTTCCTGCTCTCCATCGCGTTCACCGACAAGTACTCCTCCGTCAGCGGCTACATCCGCTGGACGCACCTGGTCACGGTCCTGTGCGCGGCCATCGCCGTCGCCTTCCTCACCGCCCCCGCGGCGTGGCACCGCGTCCTGTTCCGGCAGGGCCGCCGCGAGGACGTGGTCCGCCACGGCAACACGTTCGCCCTGATCGGCCTGGCCTTCCTGGCCCTCGCGATGACCGGCACCGTCCTGCTGCTGGCCGAGGTGGTGCTCGGCGGCTGGCCGGCCATCGTGGTCGGCGCGCTGGCGTTCGTCGTCTTCACCGGCCTCTGGTTCGCGCTGCCGTTCGCCTCATCCGAGCGTGCTGAGGACCGCCAGCGCCCCTAGCCCGAGCGCCACCGGCACCGCCATCAGCACGTCCTTCCGCGTCGGCCGCGCCTGCTCCCGCAACACCTGAACCCCCAACGGCACCAACGCGAAGCACAACCCGGCCGTGCCGACGACCGACAACAGCTCGGTGCCCTTCAACACCCCGAGCGGCAACAACCCCATGCTCGCCAGCGCCACCGACCTGGCGATGCCGAGCGCCTTCGCGCGGTACGCCGCGATCGCCAGCACGAACCAGCCGAACATGATCGTGAACGACAGGAAGCTGAACAGGTGCAGCTCGCCGTAGCCCCGCGCCACCAAGTCCGTCGCCCCTTGAACGCCCAGCTGCTTCGCGGCGTTGAACGCGGCCTGGTCGACGCCGGCGTGGAACGTCCGCGCGAACAGCCCGACCGTCACCAACACCCCGCCCCAGGCCGCCCACCTGGTGCCCGTCCGCTGCACCAGATGCGCGACCGCCGCCCACATCACGACGTTGCCCGCCAGGAACGCGGTGTAGGCCGCCCGCACCAGCGTCGGATGCTCGGCCACGGCCCTGAGCTGGTCGGGGAAGAAGTAGTGGAACGGCGACCGCAACAGCGTGCCCGCCAGCAGCAGAACCGGCCCGGCGACGAGCGCCGCGCCACCAACCCACCCGTTCGGAAACCTCATGGTTCTGAACGCTGTCAGCCTTCAGAGGACTTGTGATCGGCCCGGGGTCCGACTTCGGCATCGGCCCGCGGTCCTAGGCCCCTAGGTGGCACCCTGCTTTCTCCCTGATTCCCGGATCCGTTCCCCTGCAACGACTCCGGCGTTCTCTACCGTCGCCGCATGAGAGCAGCCGTGCACACGGTCTTCGGCCCGCCCGAGGTGGTCCAGGTGGTGGACAGACCGCTGCCCACCACCGGCCAGGGAGACGTCCTGATCAAGGTCCACGCCACCACGGTGACGTCGGCCGAATGCGCGATGCGCCGCGGCGAACCGTTGTGGGGCCGCGTGATCCTCGGCCTGCGCCGCCCGCGTCCGTCACTGCGCACGCTGGGCCTGGAGGTGGCGGGCGTGGTGGACTCGGTCGGCTCCGCGGTCACGCGTTTCCGTCCGGGAGACGAGGTCTTCGGCTTCACGGGTTTCGCGGTGGGCGGCCACGCCGAGTACGTCCGCCTCCCGGCCGACGGCTCCCTGGCCCCGAAGCCGGCCACCGTGACGTTCGAGGAGGCGGCTGCCGCGGTCGACGGCGCCACCACGGCGTTGTTCTTCTTGCGGGACAAGGCGAAGGTCCGCCCTGGCGATCGAGTCCTGGTGAACGGGGCGTCCGGCAGCATCGGCACCTACGCCGTCCAGCTGGCCAAACACCTGGGCGCCACCGTCACCGGGGTCTGCGGCCCCTCGAACGCGGACCTGGTGAAGTCCCTGGGCGCAGACGAGGTGATCGACCACACCCGCCGCGACTTCACCGCGGACGCCGACGCCTACGACGTCGTCTTCGACACCGTCACCAAGTCGTCGTTCCGCGCTTCCCGGCGTTCTCTGCGCTCCGGCGGCCGGTATCTGCCAACCACGGGCCTCCTGAACAACCTCTGGGCTTTGTGGACCTTGCCACGCGCCAAGCGCGTCATGGTCGGGATGTCCGTGAACAAACGCGCGACCCTGCCCGTGATCAGCTCCCTGCTGGACGCCGGAAAGCTGCGCGTGGTCGTGGACCGGACGTATCCGCTGGCCGACATCGCCGAGGCGCATCGGTACGTCGACGCAGGTCACAAGCGCGGCAACGTCGTGATCACGGTGTCAGACCGGCCTCGGTGAAGATCTTCTGCGCCACCGCTTCGCCGTGCACGCTGTTGGTCAGCACAGCGACCGCGAGCCCTTCGGCCGGTGCGATTCTGAGAAACGCCTTCTGCCCCTTCGAAACCCCGGTGTGCCCGACCACGCCGTTGCGGTGGAGCATCCACCCGAGCCCCCATCCGACGACCCCGATCCCCAGGTCCGGCACGTCCTCGACCTGGAGCGTCCGCAACCCGGCGAGCTTCGGGTCGTCGAGGTGCAGCCGCGCGAACGCCAGCAGCTCACGGGCGCTCATGGCGAAGTGCGACCCGCTGGGCGCAGTGCCGTAGGCGACAGCCCACCTCCTGACCGGCAGGCCGCTCTCGTCGTGCCCGACCGCGACCCGGTGCAGGATCGCCTCGTCCGCGTCGGTGGCGACGGTCCGCAACCCCAGCGGCGTGACGAGGTGGTCGCGCACCACGTCGTGGAACGGCTTGCCGCGCAGCACCTCCACCAGCCTGCCCAGCACCACGAACCCGCTGTTCGAGTACGAGAACGCGACGCCGGGCGGGTTGCCGTGCTCCTGCGCTTGAAGTGCGACGACGAACCTCTCGATCGCGTCGCCGTTGCGTCCGGTTTCGAAGAAGTGGTTGGCGTCGATCCCGCTCGTGTGCGTGAGGAGATGCCGGGAGGCGATCGAGGCCGTGAACCCGGGTAGGTGGTGGCAGACCGGGCGGTCGAGGTCCAGCAGACCCTCGTCCACGAGCTGCTGCACGAGCGTGGCCGTCCAGATCTTGGTGATCGACCCGACCTTGAACACCGAGTCGTGAGTGACCTCGACCCGAGTGTGCGCGCTCAGCACACCAGCAACCTCGTCCCGCACCTCCCCGTTCGCCAAAACAGCCACCTGAGCACCGGGAACACCGTGCTCAGTGATCAACTCTTCCAGTCTCGACCCCATCTTCGGAGAAATTACGGACCGCCGTGTCGATTCCCGGTCTGGCGGTTCGACGAACAGGTGTAGGGCGAAAACCCGGATGAGACCGGGGCGGCGATGAGGAAGACTCGGACGTACCGATGAGTTCCTTCAGCGCTGCGGGTCTTCTCGGGTGTCGCGAAGAACCTGATGCCAGCAACCGAGTGAGGGCCAGACATGCCTGCTGCGATCCAAGACCGGCCGACAACACAGGCCGGTAAGACACCGCTGGTGGTGCGCCTCCTGGTGCTGGCCACGTTCGTCGTGATCCTCAACGAGACGCTGATGATCAACGCGATCCCGCGCCTCATGGAGTCGATGCACGTCACCGAACAGGCCGCCCAATGGGTGTCGACCGCGTTCATGCTCACCATGGCCGCGGTGATCCCGGTCACCGGTTGGTTCCTGCAGCGAGTCACCACCCGCCAGGGCTACGCGATCGCGATGGGCGTCTTCCTGGCCGGCACCGCCCTCTCCGCGGCAGCGCCGACGTTCACCGTCCTCCTCCTCGGCCGCATCGTGCAGGCAGCAGGCACCGCGGTGATGATGCCGTTGCTCATGACCACCCTCATGACCGTCGTCCCGGAACGGGACCGCGGCCGGGTGATGGGCAACGTGACCCTCGCGATCTCGGTCGCCCCGGCCCTCGGCCCGGCCATCTCGGGCCTGATCCTGCAACTCGGCTCGTGGCGCCTGCTGTTCGTAGCCGTCCTCCCGGTAGCTGGCGCCGTGACGTACTTCGGCCTCCGCCACCTGGACAACATCGGCGAGCCCGAGGTCAGCACCCTCGACTGGGCTTCAGCGGCCATGGCCACCCTCGGCTTCGGCGGCCTCGTCTACGGCCTGAGCCTCTTCGGCGAGGGCGAGTCCAACCTCGGCCCGAGCATCGGCATCGTCATCGCGGGCGCGGCCACCATCGCGTTCTTCGTGATCCGCCAACTCAAACTGCAGCGAACCGGCGCCCCGCTGATGGACCTGCGCACCCTCACGCACCGCACGTTCGCCCTGTCACTGGCCCTCATGTGCATCGCGTTCCTCGCGATGATGGGCTCGATGATCCTGCTGCCCCTCTATCTGCAGAACCTCCGAGGCCTGACCCCGTTGCAGACGGGCCTGCTCCTCATGCCGGGCGGCCTCGCCATGGGCGTACTCGGCCCCACGGTAGGCAGGATCTACGACCGCCTGGGCAGCCGCCCGCTCGTCCTCCCGGGCTCCATCGGCATCGTGCTCTCCCTGGCAGGCTTCACCCAGATCTCGATGACCATGCCGTACTGGCAGGTCCTGGCACTGCACGCACTCCTCATGGTCGGCCTGGCAGCCACCTTCACCCCGATCTTCACCCTGGGCATGGGCGCCCTCCCGCCGAACATGTACCCGCACGGCAGCTCGATCCTCGGCACCCTCCAGCAGGTGGCGGCAGCCGTCGGCACCGCCCTGGTCGTCACCGTGATGTCCGCCCGCACCACCTCCCTGGTGGCCGAGGGCGCTGCGGAGGCGGCGGCACAGTTGAGCGGCATGAAGCTCGCGTTCGTGATCGCTACCGCGCTGGCCGCTGCCACGATCGTGGTGGCCGCCCTGCTGCCGAACCGGACCAACACGTCCGGTGAGGTCATGGCGCACTGAATCCCGGAAACGCGAAACGCCCAGGTCTGTGACCTGGGCGTTTGGCGTTTGGTGGGCCGCCAGGGACTCGAACCCTGAACCCGAAGAGTAAGGGCCTTCGTTTGGCGTTGTTCGCCGATCTTCCTCGACAGCGCTCACTACCTGCGCGGATGCACTCCTGATCTGAGCACTGTGGACAGTCACTTCTCGACGTCTGTCGTCGTTTTGTGAGAGTTAAGTGTGGGTTGATCTTGGTCTCCTGGACCCGCCCAGATCCCTGTCGTCATCCCGACACTGAGACTCGAACGCGGCCGGTGGCGTCGGGTCAAGGTACTCATTCCAGCCTTGACGCGGCGTCGCCGGCCGGTGTCATGCTCGCGGCGTCGGGGGTGGCTCGGCCTGGTGCTCATCGAGTGTTCCCGCGGCTTCGTCCGAGGATTGATCGGTGGCAAGGCGGCGCAGCCGTCGCGGCAGTCGAGCGCCGTGCACAGCCGGCCTGGGTGACTGCGCTGGCGCTCGTAGGAAGCTGGAGACGAATCAAGCTCGGATCGGGTGGGCCGTCAGCTGGCGCCTGATGTCCGGTGCGCAGCGCCGCCCGGCCGACCGGCGCAGCGAAGCGGATGCCGGGAGTGCCGGGATGGATGCTGGTGCAGCGCCAGACCGCACGCGCCGCCAGCGGCGGCGCCTTGATCCTGTAAAGCTGGATTCGGCAAGACCAACATCACCTCTCCCCAGTAGCATGCCGCGCGTGCTAGGTCTCCGCCACTGTCAGACCTCCATGTCATGGTGGTTCCTAGCTCTACGACACCCGCAGCTGGTCAACCGGTTGACAGATAGGGTGAACGACTGCGGAGGTGAGGGACGTCTGTGGAGACTACGACGGACGCTGTACGAAGGCTGTGGGCTCTCTGTAACGTCCTGAGGGATGACGGCATTACGTACCACGAGTATCTTGGTGAGCTGACGTACCTGCTGTTCCTCAAACTGGCCAACGAGCTTGACATTGAGCGTGATGTGCCCAGCCAGTTCAGGTGGGATGCGCTCCGCTCTCAGCCTGAATCGGTAATCCTTGAGCGCTACCAAGATGCACTCCGGGCGCTTGGTGTTTCTTCGAACCCAAAGCTTGCCAGAATCTTCGAAGACAGCCGTACGGCTATTAGGTCAGGTCACTCACTGCGTCGATTGATCGAGGGAATCGCTTCGATCGACTGGTATCGTGGTGGACAGAATGGCATTGGCGATATTTACGAAGGTTTGATCGAAAAGAACGCGACTGAGTCGCGCTATGGTGCAGGGCAGTACTTTACCCCCCGTGCTCTTGTGGAAGCGCTAGTCTCGGTTTCGCGGCCGCAAGGTTCCGATGTCATTTACGATCCGGCGGTAGGAACAGCTGGATTTTTGGTCGCTGCCGGCCTTCAAAGTGCAGGGCGTAGCCGTCATGAGCCGAAGTTGGTCGGCCAGGAGCTAGTCCGAGACGTGCAGCGAATGGCCCTAATGAACCTGCAGCTCCATGGCCTCGAAGGGGATATTCGAGTAGGGGATACCCTGTCTGCAAATCCTGCCGACGTTGGAGCCTCGCTCTGCATCACGAACCCGCCGTTTGGAGTTAAGGGCGGCCTCACGTCACAGCAAATGGATCTGCTCGATTTTCCGACATCCAACAAACAGCTCGCATTCATTCAGCACGTCTACAAGTCACTGATTCCAAATGGTCGAGCCGTAGTAGTGGTGCCCGACAACGTGTTGTTCGAAAGCGGCGTTGCGGCTGCTCTAAGAACTCACCTCCTCGACAACTTTGACCTGCATACGATTCTCAGGCTTCCGGCTGGAATCTTCTACGCGACAGGTGTGCGCACATCTGTTCTGTTCTTTGCGAGGACAGGCCCGTCGCAGTCGACGTGGGTTTACGATCTACGCAACGGAGTGGCAGGCTTTACCAAGCGACGTCAGCTTAACCATAGTGATCTTGTCGACTTTACTGATGCCTACGGCGCCGATCCTTTGGGGCGCGCCAGCAGAAATGAAAACGACAGATTTCGGATGCTCAGTCGTGCTGACTTGCGCGACTCTGGAGACCGCCTCGATTTCGATGCAATGCTGCAACGCAGCACGTCTCCGACCGGCACGCCGACGGAGATGTCTGAAATGATCGTGCAGGAGCTGCAACAAGCGCTCGCTTCCGCACAAGATCTGGCTCGACTTCTTCGCGAGTCTGAGGAAGTAGCAAATGGCTAGCTCCCGGCCTAACTTTCCAGCTAGTTGGACCCAATGTCGCGTATCGGATGCCGGCGAGGTGATGGTTGGACAGCAGCGTCGCCGGCCGGGCGCTGATGACTATTTGTACCCTTACCTCCGTGTTGCGAACGTCCAGGATGACCTGATCGACATGTCTGACGTTCTTGAGATGCCGTTCTCAAGAGCGGAGAAGTACCGCTTGGAAATGGGTGACATCCTTCTTTGTGAAGGGCAGAGCCGAGAGTTGGTCGGACGTGCCGCGATGTATCGATCTGATGCTGGCGACCTTTACTTCCAGAACTCGATAATCAGGTTTCGCGCCTACCCTGGAGTCGATCCGGAGTACGCCCTCCATGTCTTCCGTGCATACCAGAAGACAGGAGTATTCGCGGCTGTATCGAAGGCAACAACGGGCATAGCGCATCTTGGCCTGAGTCGGTTCCGAGAATTGCCATTCCCGCTGCCTCCGACGCCGGTTCAGCGCGAGATTGCTTCGTCTGCTCGCGCGTTTCAGGACTTTGTGGACGTTATCCGAAACTCGATCTCGCAATCGCGACCATCTATAGCAGATGTTCTACCGCGCGCTGCTGACTCTTATATTCTTGGGGATCACGCTGTCGAATGGACAGATGGGACCGCAGGTCGAGCACCGTGGCCTGTGCGTGAAGCAGCTGAGCTCGTTGGTGTTGGTTCACCGATCGTGTACGGCATCTTGCAGCCGGGGCCTGAAGACAATTCAGGTGTTCCGTACATTCGCGGCCGAGATCTACAGCAAGGATATATCCTTGTTGATCAATTGGGGCGCACGTCACCGAGTGTTGCGGCAAAGAACTCGAAATCTACTTTGGCTGCGGGAGATGTACTCCTGGGGATCATTCGGCATACTCGCGTTGCCATCGTTCCTGAAGAACTTGATGGTGCGCAGATCACCCAAGGAACTGCGCGGCTGCGTCCAGGACGAACAGTCGACAGCAGCTATTTGGCTCACTGGGTGTCAAGTAGAGCGGCTCAATCTTGGTTGAGGTCCCGAATGCGCGGAATCGATATGCCTGGGCTCAACTTGAAAGATGTTCGTCGACTTCCGGTACCAGTTCCGCCTCTTGACGTTCAACGAGAGATTGCAGATAAGCTCGACGTGTTGCAGGCGAACGCGGCTGCCATACTCAGCTCGGCTGATCGAGTGGAATCGTTGGTCACGCAGCTTGAAGCCTCTGGCCTGGCTAGCTTTTCCTACGGGAGAGCTGCTAGCGGAATTTCATCACGCCTGCTAGGGACCGGAGTGGAGAAGTCGTCTCGCGAACTTGCGCTCAGCCTTGGGATTGAACCGCGGTTGGCTCAGCAAGTAGATGCCGATGCCGACCCGGTCAGCCAGGTCCAATTCGACCGTCTTCGCGTGACGGGCCACGAGAAAGTGCTATCGATGAAAGCCGGGGTAGCCGTGGGGAAGCTCAGAGGCGCTATTGAGACATCGCCGGACGCTATCCGGGAAGCACTTCAGAGCCTCGACGGGAGCGCTAAACCAGCGGATCTATTCGCACAGATGGGACTAGCGCAAGATGGAGTGGACTCGTTCTACGTTGCGTTGCGGGAGCTCGATCGTTCTGGAGCGATTCGTGTTGTCAGGCCGGACGACGTAAACGTTGTAGTGGAATTGGTCCAATCATGAGAGTTCTAGAACTTCACTTGAGTGAGTTTAAGAACTTGCGAGACTTCTCCATCAGCTTTGATGCAGATTCCTCTGTTTCTGTGCTGGTAGGCAGGAATGGCGCTGGAAAGTCAAACATTCTAGAAGCACTCACGCTGATTTTCCGTGATCTGGACCTTGGTCAGGTAGCTTCTCTCAGCTTTAAGATTCGGTATCAGTGCCGCGGGCACGAGGTAGTGGTTGTCGGAACTAGTGGCGAGCGCACCTACGCGGTCACCGTAGACGGCGCCGCTGTCTCAGCTAGCCGATTGCTAGGAGAGTCAGGAAGGGATCTCCGTCCTGATTTTGTGTTTGGCTACTACTCGGGTCCTTCTAATCGTTTTGAGCAGCACTTCACTCAGCATCAAGAGCGATTCTATCGCGACTTGGTGAGCGGAATTGAAAACCCGCTGCGCCCCCTGTTCTATGCGAGAGCGGTGCATTCAAACTTCGTCCTCCTTGCGTTCTTCCTTGAGAACGATTCGGAGGTTCGTAACCTACTGCGCGATCATTTGGGTATCGAATCTCTCGATTCGGTTCTGTTTGAGATGCAGAAGCCGACATGGAAGAGTTCAAACGGCGACCCGCGCTTCTGGAATGCTCAAGGCACCGTTCGGACATTCCTTGACGGGCTTTATCGTCTTGCGCTGGCCCCTATGCGCATGGATAGCCGAATTAAGGTGGGGACAAGAAGGCCGACAAAGAACGAGCATCTGTACCTGTTCTTGCCGGGCCTGTCGGAGGTACAGCAGCTCCGCTCTGCTTATAGAAGTAATCAGGAGTTCTTTAAGGCGCTTGAGAGCACCTATATTTCTGAGTTGATCTACGATGTCAGGATTAGAGTGTCACTCAAGAAAGTTGGCGCTCCGCTAACTTTTCGTGAACTAAGCGAAGGGGAGCAGCAGCTTCTCCTTGTTTTGGGATTGATGAGATTCACACGCGAGGACGAGTCGCTGTTCCTTCTGGATGAGCCTGACACTCACCTGAATCCTGCTTGGAGTGCACAGTATCGTAGATTTCTGGAGCGTTTCGGCGGACTTGGTCCGACCTCGCATGTTTTGATGGCGACCCACGATCCGCTAGTGGTGAGTGCTCTGAAGAGGGAAGAAGTAAGGATTTTGGAGCGCGGCACTGACGGGCTAATTCATCCTATTGAGCCGTTGGAAGATCCCCAGGGGATGGGCGTGGGCAATCTCCTCACTAGCGATGTCTATGGCTTGAAGGCTCAGGTTGACATAGAGACGTTGGAGAAGATTCAGCTTAAGAGGTCGTTGGCGGCGAGGAACGATCTATCGGCTGATGAGGAGAGTAAACTGGCCGGGCTGGCAGAAGAGTTGCGGCATCTGGGTCTGCTCACCGAAGATCGGGATCCCGACTTCCAAGAGTATCTGAAGGTTAAATACGCCGAACGTGAGGTTCAGGCTCCAAAGGCAGAGCCGAGAACTCAAGCTGATATTCAGGCAGAGCGGGCGCTAGCGGAGCGAATTTTTTCGGAGGTGGTCGCGAAGCGAGGGCAGGTAGAGGCGGAGAACGGCGAGGACGATCTCGGGTGAGATACATTGACTTCCGGTGGGTCGAAGCTGTCATTACCGCCGACTGGTTGGAGAAAGCGAAGGGCGTACGTAAGCAGGTTGAGGAAGCCTGGCCGGATAGGGATAAGGTCAAGGAGATAATCTCTGCCAACTCGTCGCTGTGGCGAGAGCTGAAGAAGAACCTTGCAAGCGTGATGACGGGAAAGTGCTGGTACTGCGAAACGCGGCAGGACCGATCTGACGATGCAGTAGATCATTTCCGGCCAAAAGGGAAGATTTTTGAAGAGAAGGGCCATCCGGGATACTGGTGGCTTGCGTTTGATTATACAAACTTCAGGTATTCATGCACCTTCTGCAACAGTCATCGTATCGATGTTGCGTCGGATGAGTCAGGTGGAAAGCAGGATCACTTCCCTCTGATGCTGTCTGGAGTTAGGGCGCATGGTCCTCAGGACTCCTTGGATGCGGAAAAGCACGTTCTTCTGGATCCCTGTCGTTCAGGTGACCCCAATTTAGTTGTATTCGATGAATCTGGTATTCCGTCTCCGAGTCCGATGGCGGAGAAGAGTTCAGGCCTGGTCGATCGGGTGGCGCAGTCGGCTCGACTTTATCATTGGCGTCAGACCGCCTTGGTGACTCAGCGTAGATTGATGTTTAAAGAGGTCGAGAGGAAATGTGCCGCTGCAGATGCTGTTTGGGAGAAATATCGATCATCTGGGGATGACTCGGAGCTGGATGGATGGGTGGATATGGTGCAAGAGATTGGAACTATGTTGTCCCGTCGAACGGAACATTCAGCAGCGGCGAAGTGTGCTCTGCTTGGTCTGCGCACGACTAGTGTTAGTGCCGAGAATGCGCTACATGCGATGTAAGATCGTGTTGGGCGGTCTCTGTGTCACGGTGTCGGCAGATCTTGTGCTCGACCAGTGCGAACCCGGTCACCGCCACCACGATGGTCGTCGCCTCATACGCTGTTCGTGTGGAACTCCTAGAGTGGGCACAAAGGACCTCCGAAGAGCACTTGTCGGGCTCGTTGCCCAGGCGCTGGGCTCACGTCCAGGGTGTAGGTAGGAGGGCGCAGCAGGCGTGGGCGCTCTTCAGCGGCGAAGAGCGAGAGATCCTATCGGCCGCCGCAGTGCTGCACGATGTGGGCTACGCGCCTGATCTCGCGACTACAGGGTTCCATCCCTTAGACGGTGCGCGGTTCTTGGCCAGCGTGGGCGCTTCAGCTCGACTCTGCGGTCTGGTTGCTCACCACTCCTGCGCATATCGAGAAGCGGAACTACGCGGGCTCACTGCTGGGTTGACAACTTGGACAGACGAAGTAACCCCTCTGCGTGACGCGCTTTGGTGGGCAGACATGTCGACTACCCCCGATGGCCAGGTCACCAACGTCTGTGATCGGATCGAAGAGATCCAGAAGCGCTACGGTCCCGAAGATCTCGTGACGCTCTTCATCCGCCAAGCGAAGCCAGAGCTCCTTGCTGCGGTTGAACGCACGGAGGAGCGGCTACGGACGGCGGGGATCGATTACACCGCGAAGTAGGGCGCCGATCGTTCCTCGAATCCATGCTCGATGCGGAGTCGGATCGATGGGTGGATATTCAGGGCGCCCAGGTCTCTGCGGCCGACCCAGTGCACTTCGCTCGACTCGGTGCTCGTCCGCAGGTCTCCGCCGATCAACCGCGCCCGGAAGCAGATCGAGAACTGCTGTCGTACCTCGCCGTCCGTGTAGGCGATGACGTGCTTGGGGTCGGAGTAGACGCCGATGATGTCGGTGGGCTCGACGTCGATCCCGGTCTCTTCCCTGACTTCGCGGATGACCGCCTGGCCGATCGTCTCCCCGACGTCCTGAGCTCCGCCCGGGATGGAGTAGAGGTCGTTGTCAGTGCGGCGGATCATCAACAGCCGGCCGTGCTCGTCCTGTACGAACGCGGTCACTGCCACGACGATGTTGGTCGCCTCGGGGGCGTGAGGGTCGTGGTAGTGGTCAGTGCGGGCCACGATGCGGCTCCTCAGAACGTGGTGCGCTTGGCTGCGGCCCAGACGGTCTCCAGGCTCTCGGAGTAGGTCTCGAACAGGTCCCCGGCCGACAATCGACGCAGGTGTAGCGCGGGCGCGTGAGCACCGGGGAACCCGTAGACGTGAGTGTTGACGATCATCTCGTCATCGAAGCGGAAGACTGAGTTGTAGAGCGTGGTCTTGTGTAGCCGGATCTCGACATTAGGCGCGTCGACCAGTGGCCGGATGAACGCCAGGGCGTTGCGGATGCGCGCGGCAACAGTGCCCTTGCCCAGCTGTTCTTCCTCGGATCGCCGGGACGCCTCGCGGCCGCCTGGATCACCGAACAGAAGCCGGACCTTCGCGCCGTTCTCGGCCTTCGCGCGTAGTTCCTTCGCGAACATCGGCCGCTCCACGAGGAACAGTGCGGCGAGTGACAGCACTTCGATGTGCTCGGTGGCGTCGCTAAGCAGCCGGTCCCACAAGTCCGCAGGGATGTTGTTGCGGTGCGGGTAGACCTTCACGACCTCGGACTCGGCGATCTCGGCCTTGCGGTCCGCGGCCACCGCGTCGGGCCAGAGGTAGTGCTCTGTCTCGCGGACCATCGACGCGATGGCGTTGCGGTGGCGCGGGTACGGGATGCGTCCCCTGGTGATCCAGCGCTCGACGGTCTTCGGGTCGACGCCGGTCGCGCGGGCCACGTGGTCGAGGCTCAAGCCGTTGCGTAGTAACGCTTCGCGTAGGCGGTCGTTGGCCATCTGCCCTCCCGAGGGATGACTAGGGACGACTTCAACCTAACAGAGACGTCCTCAGAAATCCCGCTGTGCGGTGCTTGCGTCCTCGTGTTTCGCCGAAAGTCGTAGGTGTCGAGAACGGCTGACAGCAGGTCAGACGGCACAGACGACAGGAGCAAGACGATGGCGATCACAGGTGGGAGCAGGCTCCCGGCGGGTCATGACTTCGTGTTCCCGAGGGGCGCGCTCGTGATGGGCGTGGAACCGGTGCTGAAGTTCCAGTCCGCTGATGAGCGGGCTAAGGGCCTGCCGCTGGAACAGGAAAAGGACAAGGAGACCGGTCTCCTTGTGTGGTCGGTTCTGGTGATCGACCAGGCGGCCGAGCGCAAGACGGACGCGGTGGTCACGGTGAAGATCTCCGCGCCTCACCAGCCGGTGCCGCCAGAGGCGATCCCCGGTACGGACGTGCGGCCGGTGGTCTTCGAGGGGCTGACAGTCACGCCTTGGATCGATGACAAGGGCTGCCGCGCTACGCACGCTGGTGAGCGTCACCGGTGCCGCGCGAAGTTGGGCTACAGCTTGCGGGCCTCCGGCATGAAGCCGGCTGTCAGCAAGCCTGCCGCGAAGGCCGCGTAATGCCGGACATGGTGCGGGTCCACGTGACCGCCGATCTCCCGATGCGTCCCCTCGCTATGCCGTTCGCTGACCGGGTCGAGCTGCGGTTCGGCAAGGCGTTCCCCGTGGTGCTCGTGGTCGACCGCGATGCGGTGCCTCGGCTGCGGGCGGTCCTGGACGAGGGGTGGAAGGCGCTTCAGGCGTCGGCTGCCCGGCAGGAAGGTGGGCAGTGATGGGCTTCAACGCCACCTGTACGCCTGGGCGTGACGCTGCTGCGGCGATGGTTCGCGTGACGCCGCAGGTTCCGGCGCTGGTGATCTACCTGGACCCGGTCAACATCGCGATCCAGCTTCCGCCGTTCCCTGGCGGGTCGGACGTGCTGATGCGGTTCTGTCGGGAGCTGTCGCGTGAGGCGTCCAAGCTGGCGGATCACCTCGGCAGTCAGGAGGGGCGTCACGCCCTGGCGGAGGGAGATCCTGATGTCCGCGGTTGAGGCGATGCATTGGGGCCTGGCGGAGCAGGTCAGGACGCTGAGCGAAGCGCATGACGTGTTGAGCAAGCTGCTTCCCCACCCGAAGTCCAAGCCCGACGTGCTGAAGGACTACTACCTGCGCTCGGCTGCCATCTATGCGCGGGTCGCGGAGATCGACCGGAGTCACCACCACGAGGCTATGTACTGGGCGACTCGTGAGCGTGAGAAGGGCGAGGCGATCAAGCTCCGCAAGAGCTAGGTAAGTCCTGTTTAGACAGAGCGCATGATCCTGCTGGGTCATGTGGCGATGCCGCACGTCTTGTTGCGGCGCAAAGAGATCGTGAGACGCAGGAGCGGAACCCGGCTACCAACCTCGCCGCTCCTGCGTTGTCCACCCAACTCAGGAGTGAACAACGATGAGCGTAGAGCCTGAGCGCATTCGTGCGCTAGACGGGGACACAAAGCAACTGCTGTGGGATCGGATGATCGCCAGCAAGCAGACCGTTTCCAGCTACGTCGTCATGCTCGACGGCGGCTCGTTGGAGACGATGGAACTCACGGCCGCACAGGCTGAGGGCTTCGAGTGTTTGACCTGCAAGGCGCAGCACACCGCCGATGCGGGAGCGTTCCAGCCTGTTGGGCGCATCCCGAGCGTTGGCAGCGTCTTTCAGTGCGTCGCGTGCTCGGTTGGTGCGCGATGAAGGGCAACCGTTGGGTCGATCCCGCACCGTTCGAGGGTGCTCGTCCACAGGTTCCTTGGTGGGTATGGCTTCCCGGTTGGGTCAAGCTCGTACTCGCGCCGGTCGCACTGGTGTGGCTGACGGTCCGTCTGGCCGTGAAGCTCACCATGCTGGCCATCCACTATCCGGTTGTGGTGACGCTTGGCCTAGGCGGCTACGTCGCCTATCGGCAGTTCGGACTGTCCCCGCTGGTCTTGGCTCTGTTGTCGCTCGTGTGCGCCCTGACCGTTTGGTATGGCCTCGATCGGGCGTCGTTCCTGCGGCACGGCTGGTACCGGCTGCTGACCGAATGGCGGCGGCTCACGGTCTACGTGCCGCAATGGCGCACCGTGATGCGACTCGCCGAGCTTGCGAAGGAAGTCCGCGGGAAGGAGTACCTCCCGAAGCTGCGCCGCGTCCGGTCCGAGGGGTGGCGGGACAAGGTCCGCGTGCGAATGATCCCGGCCCAGTCGCCAGAGCAGTGGGAAGCACGTCGGGACAACCTCGCGCACTCATTCAATGCCCGGTCTTGCCGGGTGAGGGTTCTCAAGCCGCGCGTGCTTGAGCTCGACTTCATCCACGCTGACCCGCTGTCGCGTCCCGTGGTCGTGCCGCAACTCGCCAACGCTGGTGAGGTCGACCTCAAGCGTGTGGTCGTCGGCCGTACCGAGACCGGGAAGCCTTGGCGGTTGAAGCTGCTCGGGTCGCAGGTGCTCGTGGTCGGCGTGCCCGGTGCCGGTAAGGGCTCGGTGCTGTGGTCGATCGTCTGGCAGCTCGCCCCGGCTATCAAGGCCGGCATGGTCCGACTCGTCGGCATCGATCCCAAGGGCGGGATGGAGCTGGGTCAGTGTCCGGACGCGTTCGAGAAGGTCATCTACGACAATGGGCCGGAAGCTGTTGCCCTGCTTGAAGAAATCGCCGCAGAGGTCAAGGAGCGTGCCTCTCGATACCGGGGCATTCGGCGGCTCTGGGCTCGCAACACCGGTGAGCCGTTCACGGTCCTGATCGTGGATGAGCTGGCGGACCTGATCGCCTACCAGCCAGACAGGAACCTTCGCGAACGCGCCACGCGCGCTGTTCAGACGATCACCTCGCAAGGGCGTGCGCCTGGCTACGCCGTTGTCGGCCTGGTCCAGGACCCGCGCAAGGAAGTGGTCGCCTTCCGGCACCTGTTCACGACACGTGTGGCGCTGCGCCTGGACGAACCGGTGCAGGTGGACATGGTCCTGGGTGATGGCGTTCGGCAACGCGGAGCGGCGGCTCACGAGATCAGTGAGAACACGCCTGGTGTCGCCTGGCTCAAGGAGGACGGGCAGCGCGAACCGGAGCGTGCCAGGGCCTTCCACGTCACGGACGCGGACCTGGTCGAGCTGGCTGTCTTCCTCGCTCCGGCCACGGTGCACGAGTTCCCCGACCGGTCTGAGGGGAGTGCGGCGGCATGACCGAATACCTGAACCGCTCGGAGCGGATGAAGCAGCCAGCCGCGCTTGACGTTGCTCGCGCCGTCGCAGAAGAACACGGCGTGTGCGTCCGGCCGCTGGCCAAGGAACGGATCGACCTCGATACCGGGCGCGTGGACATCGTGCCCGTGCCGTGTGGCTCGACGGTCGCGAGTGTCTGCCCTACCTGTGCGGAGAAGAACCGCCGTCTGCGGATGGCGCAGTGTCGTGAGGGATGGCATCTGACCGACGAACCGGACTTCACGCCGAATGCCCCGAGCAACGATCAGCGGGAGCTGACTGAGTATCGGGCTGACCTGGTCAAGGCCTTCCGCCTGGCCCTCGATGAGGGTGACGAGGTTGGCGCGGAGGAGGTGCGGGAGGAGGTCACGGAGGTCGACGAAGAACTTCGGCAACTCGGAGTCCGCGGCTCACTTCCCTCTCTGGAAGTCCCGCTCAAGGGTGCGCGGAAGCGGTCGACCAAGCGGCGTCAGGACGCTCCGAACCTGCCTCGCCGGCCGGTCAGCAAGCGCACCGTTGGCAAGGTCTTCGGAGGCAAGTACCAGCCGTCGACGTTCCTCACACTGACGCTCGACAGCTACGGCAAGGTGCGTAGCGACGGCACGCCTGTCGATCCCTCGCGGTACGACTACCGCCGTGCTGCGCGGGACGCTGTGCACTTCGCGGCGCTGCTGGACCGGTTCGTGCAGAACCTTCGACGTTGCGTCGGCTGGGAGGTCCAGTACTTCTCTGCCGTCGAACCACAGCGGCGGCTCGCTCCGCACTGGCACGCGGCGGTTCGAGGCAGCGTCTCCCGTGCAGAGCTGCGGGCGGTCGCTGAGGCCACGTACCACCAGGTCTGGTGGCCTGCGTATGACGAGATCAAGTACAGCGGCGACGACCTGCCGGCGTGGGACGTCCGGGCCAAGGGCTTCGTCGATCCGCAGAGCCGAAGGGCCCTGCCTACCTGGGAAGAAGCCCTTGATGAGGTCGAGCGACCGGCGCACGTCGCGCGGTTCGGGGTGCAGGTGCACTCCAAGGGCATCCTTGGCGGCACTGAGGAAGCCGGCCGTCACATCGGCTACCTGACGAAGTACCTGACCAAGAGCATCAACGAGTGCTTTGAGGCGCAGACCGCGCGGCAGGAAGACCACGCCGAACGGCTGTGCGCTGAGCTCGCGGTCACGCCCTGCTCGCCGCAATGCGGGCTGTGGTTGCTCTACGGCGTCCAGCCTCGTGGGGCTCGGCTGTCGACGGTGCCGGGCAAGTGCAAGGGGAAGGCGCACAAGCGGACCACGCTCGGTGTCGCTGGGCGGCGGGTACTGGTGTCGCGGAAGTGGTCGGGGAAGTCGCTCGCTGACCACAAGCACGACCGGAAGGCGTTCGTTCGGCAACTGCTGGCCGATGTCGGGATCAAGCCCGATGACCAGCCACAACGCCTCGTCTGGAACAACGTCCAGCCTGGTGATCCGAACGTGCCGCCACGGGCTCACCTGCTGTTGAGCGCCGTCGCAGAGCGCCGCAGGTGGAAGGCCGAATACACGGCCGCGCTGCTCGCATCCGCCGGACCTCCGGGGAGTTCGGCAACACCGCAAGCTGCTTGAGCTAGGGGGAGAACATCATGGACGCACAACAGTTCGAGCCACTGTGGACAATCGGCGACGTCGCACTCTTCTTGAACGTCCCGGTCCACACGCTCTACGGCTGGCGAACGAAGAACTACGGCCCGCCTGCTCGGCGTGTCGGCAAGCACTTGAGGTACTTGCCGTCCGAGGTGCGGGGCTGGTTCGAGCACCTGCTTGAGGAGGCGGCCTGATGGCACGTCCTCCGCTCGACATTGGCACGTACGGCGCGATTCGTTGCTATCAAACGGATTCAGGCTGGCGTGCGACCACGAAGTATCGCGACTACGACGGCAAGACGCGGCCGGTAGAGCGGTGGGCCAAGACCAAGACTGCGGCAGAACGGAGCCTCAAGAAAGCCCTCGCCGAACGCAAGGGGCCGTCCGGCAACTCGTTGACCCGAGACAGCCGGTTCAAGGAAGCCTTGGCCCAGTGGTTCACGAAGTTCCAGGCGCTTGCCGACGCTGGGAAGCGGTCACCGAGCAGTGTCGACACGTACCGAAGCATCATGGATCGGCACGTCCTGCCTGGCCTCGGTGAGCTGCGGATTCATGAGATGTCAGTGGCGCGGATCGACGCCTTCCTGAGCGCGTTGTGGCGGTCGATCAGTGTGGACACGGCCAAGACTGCGCGCTCGGTGATCTCGGGTGCTCTGCGGATCGCCGTGAGGGACAAGGCGCTGGACACGAACCCGGTCAGGGAGGTGGAGCCGCTGGAGGCCGGCCGCAAGAAGAGTCCGCGGGCACTCACGCTGGAAGAGCGGATTCTCTGGCTGGAGATGCTGGAGTCCGATCCAAAGGCCGTGAAGCGGGACCTGCCTGACCTGTCGCGCTTCATGATGGCCACGGGCGTTCGTATCGGTGAGGCGCTGGCGGTCTATTGGGAGGACGTTGACTTCGAGGCTGGCACGGTCGCTGTGAACTACACAGTCATCCGGGTCAAGGGCATCGGACTGATTCGGAAGTCGACCAAGACGGAGGCCGGTGAGCGCACGCTCCTGCTGCCTCAGTGGGCGCTCGACATGCTGCGACGGAGGCACAAGGCCACCAGCTTCCCGAACGGGCCGATCTTCCCGGATGCCCTCGGCGGGCTCCGTGATCCGTCCAACACCCGGAAGGACCTCCGGAAAGCGAGGGGCGGGGACGAGTTCGCGTGGGTGACCTCGCACGTCTTCCGGAAGACGGCGGCGACCATCCTCGATGAGTCGGGGCTCTCTGCGCGTCAGGTCGCCGACCAGCTCGGCCACGCTCGGCCGTCGATGACGCAGGACACCTACATGGGTCGGAAGACCATCGACCGGCGGGCTGCGGACGCCCTGGAAGGGGCGCTCGGAGGGCCTAAAGACGATCAAGCGGACGAGGGCGAAGTTGAATGACCAGCGGTTTTGTGTGGGTTAAGTGTGGGGCCACCCGGACAAAGCGAAACCCCCAGGCCTGTGACCTGGGGGTTTGGTGGGCCGCCAGGGACTCGAACCCTGAACCCGAAGATTAAAAGTCTCCTGCTCTGCCAATTGAGCTAGCAGCCCTCGCCGGGACAGCCTACCGATCTCCACCCGCACATGTCCTCCGGGTTGCCAACCTCACGGCCAAAGCCCCCGCCACCACCACGGAGAGAGGATCAGGCAAGAAGGCAGCCGGATCGTCGTACCGCCCCAACCCCCAGAACGCTGGAATTGGAGCCAGAAGGAACGACGACCACGAGGAGCCAAGAACATGCCGCTCGACCACTACGTCACCCTGGGCCGCTCCGGCCTCCGTGTCAGCCCGTTCGCCCTCGGCGCGATGACCTTCGGCGAGGATCCCGGGGCCGCCGGGTGCAGCGTCGAGGAGTCCGAGAGGATCCTCAAGACCTACCTCGACCGCGGCGGGAACTTCGTCGACACCGCCAACTTCTACACCAACGGGCACTCGGAGAAGATCCTCGGTGACTTCTTCCGGAGCAACGGTGGCCGGGACAGGGTGGTGCTGGCGTCCAAGTTCTTCTTCAACATGCACCCTGGCGACCCGAACGGTGGTGGGGCCGGGCGCGGGTCCGTCCGCAGGCAGCTCGAGCAGACGTTGCGCAGGCTCGGCACCGACTACCTCGACCTCTACTGGATGCACAACTGGGATCGGAACACCCCCGTCGAGGAGACCATGCGAGTCCTCGACGATCTGGTGGGATCGGGCAAGGTCGGGTACATCGGGTTCTCCAACGTGCCTGCCTGGGTTACTGCGCAGGCGCAGACGATGGCGTTGCTGAACAACTGGACGCCGTTGGTCGCGTTGCAGGTGGAGTACTCGTTGCTGGCGCGGACGGTCGAGGGGGAGGTCGCGCCGCTGGCTCGGGACGCCGGGATGGCGCTGGTGCCTTGGAGTCCGCTCAAGAACGGGTTCCTCAGTGGCAAGTACCGGCGGAACGTGCAGGTCAGCGACTCTGCTCGGGCCGCGTTCGTCAACCCGCCCAGCGAGGCCGAGTTCGAGGTCATCGACGTCGTTCAGAAGATCGCCGCGCAACTGGACGCGAGTGCGGCGGCGGTGTCGTTGGCTTGGCTGCGGCAGCGGCCTGGGACCGTGGTGCCGATCATCGGGGCGCGGAAGCTGGAGCACCTTGAGAGCAATCTCGACGAGGTGACGCTGACGCCCCAGCAGAGCGCAGAACTCGACGCGGTGTCGAAGCCGGAGCTGAACTATCCCGCGAACCTCCACGGGGAGCTGCGGGCCATGTTGCAGTTCGCCGGCACGACGGTCGACGGCGAACCGAGCGGCGTCTACCCGCCGCTGTTGCAGAGCAGCGTCCGGTACTGAGGTAGAGCCTGCTCCACCCCGAGAACGGAAGTGTGCGCGACTGCGCGCAAACGCCCCGAGGCGAAAAGCTGTCCTCACCACGGCAAGGGGAGGCACAGGATGAAGAAGACGCTGGTAGGCGTGCTGGCAGCGGCCATGTTGTTCAGCGGAACGGCCATGGCCGCGCCGACGGGGAACGTCCAGAAGCAGCTCGACGGGCTCACCAAGGAGCACGAGTTCCCGGCGGCGCTCTCGACCACGACCGAGGCCAACGGCAGGACCACGCACCAGGTGTCGGGGACGGCCGAGTTGAACAAGCGGGTGCCGGTGCCCAAGAACGGGCAGGTGCGCGCTGCGTCCAACACGAAGGCGTTCGTGGCGACTGTGGTCATGCAGTTGGTGGGTGAGGGGAAGGTCGAGCTCGACAAGCCGATCAACCACTACCTGCCCAAGGCCGTGAAGGACGATCGGATCACCGTCCGCCAGCTGCTCAACCACACCAGCGGTCTCGCGAACTACACGCAGTACCTGGGGTTGGAGAAGTTCGAGGAGGTGCGGCACCGCTACTACGAGCCGCGCGAGCTGCTCGACGTCGGCAACGCGCATCCCGTCACGAACGAGCCGGGCGAGAAGTTCAAGTACAGCAACACGAACTACGTTCTGCTCGGCCTGCTGATCCAGAAGGTCACCGGACGACCGGTCGCGGAGAACGTCGACCAGCGCATCGTGCGCAAGCTCGGCCTGCAGGACACCTACTGGCCCGGCGTTGGTGAAGAGACCATCAAGGGCAAGCACGCACACGGGTACGCGAGGACCGGCAACGGCATCGAGGACGTGACCGAGCTCGACCCGAGCTGGGGCTGGGCCGCGGGGCAGCTCATCTCCACCACCAAGGACCTCAACGCCTTCTACCGCGGCCTGCTGAAGGGCGATCTGCTGAAGAAGGCCCAGCTGGACGAGATGAAGAAGACCGTCGACACCGCCGGCGAGATGTGGCCTGGCGTCCAGTACGGGCTCGGCATCGCCAGCTCGCCGCTGTCCTGCGGTGGCGTTTCGTGGGGTCACGGCGGTGACGTCCACGGCTACGAGACTCGTGGCGGTGTAACGGATTCCGGCCGGGCCTTCACGGTCGCGGTCACGGCGCTGCCCGGTACCTTCCAGGACACGCCCGAGGAAGCGAACAACGCGCACAACGCTGTTCTGGCCACTGTGGACGCTGCTCTGTGCGGTGCCAAGTGATCGCCGTGGCGGCGCTGACCGCGCTCACTCTGCTCGTGCCCCAGCAGCTCGACCAGATCGTGCAGGACAAGACGCCCGGGGTCGAGGCCCACGTCAACGGCCAGAACCTCGCGCGGGGCAACGCTCCGGTCAACGGGCAGGTGCGGATCGGCAGCATCACCAAGTCGTTCGTGGCCGTCGCGACGCTCAAGCTGGTGGCGGAGAACAAGGTCGAGCTCGACGGGCCCGTGAACAAGTACGTGCCGCACATCAAGGACGGACGCATCACCGTGCGCCAGGTGTTGCAGCACACCAGCGGGTTGCCGGACTACGTGATCGACGTCGGCGTCCCGAAGATCGCCGACATCAGGGACAGGTACTTCGCGCCGCACGACCTGCTGGACGTCGCGCTGGCCAAGCCGGTGAACTTCCAGCCCGGCGAGAAGTACGAGTACAGCAACACGAACTACGTCGTCGCCGGCCTGCTGATCCAGAAGGCGTCCGGACGCCCGGTCGGCGAGGCGATCGACGAGGTCATCAAGCAGGCCGGCCTCAAGGACACCTACTGGCCGAACCAGGGCGAGCAGCGCATCCGCGGCCGCCACGCCCAGGCCTACGCGTTGAGCGACCTGCTCGACCCGAAGTCGAAGGTGGTCGACGCGACGGACATCGAGACGTCGGCGGCGTGGGCGTCCGGCGCGATGGTCTCCACGCCGAGTGACGTCGCCAAGTTCTTCAGGACGCTCCTCAACGGCGGCCTGCTCAAGAAGGCGCAGCTCGACGAGATGCGCAAGGCCGTCCAGGTCGACGAGAAGAGCGCCTACGGGCTCGGTCTGGAGAGCACCAAGCTCAGCTGCGGCGGGGTCTGGTGGGGCCACGGCGGGTCGATCCACGGCTGGGGGTCGCTCGGTGGTGCGACCGACGGCGGCAAGAGCGCGGCGATCACGCTCACCGCGTTGCCCGGGACGTTCGGCGACGACCCGATGCAGAAGTTCCAGCGCATGTTCGACGTGATGGACACCGCGCTCTGCAAGAAGTAGCGAACGTCAGCGGGCGTACCGGAGCACCCAGAGCATGTCCTGCTCGGTGACCGGTCCGTCCGCTGCGCACGCCATCAGCCAGTCCGTCAGCGCCTCCGGATCGATGCCCGCCCCGATCAGCACCAGCTGCGTCGGGGCGTCGTCGACCGGCGTGAAGGAAACGTAGGCGCCGACGGTGTGCAGCATGAACGTGCCGAGCGGGAACCGCACGAAACCCTTGGCGCGGAACAACCCCTCGGGCCGAGCCGCGAGGAAGTCCATGAACAGCTTGGGATGCAGGGGATCGGAAGACTCGAACGACACGCTGTCGTACCGGGCGTGCGCGTGCGTCGAGTGGTCCTCCAGGTCGTCGAACGACAGCTGCCGCGGTCCCAGGTCCGGCGGCCGCACCTCGAACAGCAACGCCGGGTCGATCTGCCCGTACGTCACGGGAACGACCGGCGCCGAGCAGGGCAACGACGGCAAGGCGGGAACCCGGTCGACCTTGTTCAGCACCACCAGATCGGCGAGTGCGAGATCGCGTTCCAGGTGAGGTACGGCGTCGAGCTCCACCGCGTCGGCCACGTAGATCAGCCCGCCGTACGACACGCCCGGCGCCTGCGCCACCATCCGCACCATCGCCGCCGGCTCGGCAAGACCGGACGCCTCGATCACGATGACGTCCAGGTCGGCCGAGGCGAGCTTGGTGAGCATCTCGTCGAGCTCGGAGTCGTCGACCGCGCAGCACAGGCAGCCGTTCGACAGCGACACCATCGAGTCGACCTGCGCGGACACGGCGAACGCGTCGATGTTGATCCGCCCGAAGTCGTTCACCACGACGCCGATCCGCGTGCCGCCGGACGTGCGCAGCAGGTGGTTGAGCAGGGTGGTCTTGCCGGAACCGAGGAAGCCGGCGAGCACGACAACGGGGATCACGACGTCCGAGGCTAGCCGGTGAACTCCGCGTACCTGTGCAACACCTCGTCCACCGTGCCGTCGAACAGCGACGGGTAGATCACCAGCTCGTCGACGCCGAGGTCCTCGTACTCCCGCACGACCGACGCCGACAGCGGGACCTGCGCGGACACGCTGATCCGGAAGCCGGACGGGCGCTCGGGGAACCGCGCGAGGTGGCCGCGGATCTCGGCCGGCGTGCCGATGCCGAACCAGCCCTGCGCACGGGTCACGGCCCGCCGGAACGCCGCGGGGCTGTGCCCGCCCACGACCACCCGGACGTTGGACGGCCGGGGATGGGCGTCGATCCCCGAGAACGACACGAACTCGCCCGCGAACGACGGCGCGTCCGCGTGCCAGAGCTGGTCCATCGCGTCCAGGTACTCGTCGGTCAGGGCGCCCCGATCGGCGAACGACGCCCCGACCGCGGTCATCTCCGGTTCGAGGTAGCCCGCGCCGACGCCGAGCGTGAACCGGCCTCCGCTGAGCAGGTCGAGCGAGGCCACCTGCTTCGCGAGCACCAGAGGGTTGCGCTGCGGCAGGATCACGATCCCGGTCGCCAGCTCCAGGGTGGACGTGACAGCCGCCACATAACTCAGGTGCGCCAACGGGTCGACGAACACGGTGTCCGGTTCGGACGGTGAAGGATCCACGCGCGGTGACGGCAGCACCACGTGATCGGACGCCCACCAAGAGCGATAACCGAGTGATTCAACCAGTTGGGCGAGCCGTCGCGTCTCGTCCGGCCTCGCCGCGTCACCGATGTTGAGTCCCTGCACCCCGATGTCCATGATCGGGACAACCATCGATTTCCATCGATCATTCCGGAAAGTGCAACGAAACGGCCCCCGCGCGCATCAGAATGACGAGAAGGGGGGCGATGATGACCGAGTTCCTGGCTGCAGCGCTGGCGTTTCCGACGGTGGTGTTCAGCTTCGCGTTGCTCTTGGTGCTGGCTTACTGGCTCACGGTAGCGCTGGTGGGACTGGACTTCGACGCCCCGGTGATGCCGATCTCGATCTCGATGTTCGTCGTGGTCACGTGGTTCGCGGCACTGGTCGGCACGGTGCTCACTCCCGAGGGCAAGCTCCGGTACGCCATCCTCGCCGGTGCCCTGCTCGTGGGCGCGCTCGTCACCAGGATCCTTCTCATCCCGGTCAAGAGGTGGACGAAACCGGAGAAACCGGCGTCCCGCAACGACTTCGTGGGCCGCACCGCGATCGTGCGGACGGCCAGGGTCACCGAGCAGTACGGGCAGGCCGAGGTGACCGCCGACGACGGCGGTACGGCGGTCGTTCAGGTGCGAGCCGCGCAGAGCACCGATCTCAGGGCGGGACAGACCGCGTTGATCTTCGACTACGACGCAGACGGTGAGTTCTTCTGGGTCGTGGACATCACCACAGGGGGCTGAACATGGGTGCGATCTCCACAGGGCTGATCGTGCTGATCGCCGTGAGCGCATTTGTGCTGATCTTGGCACTGATCACGCTGAGCAGACTTTTCAAGAAGTGCGAGCAGGGCAAGGCGCTGATCGTCTCGAAGATGCGCAAGGTCGACGTGACCTTCACGGGCACCGTCGTGCTCCCGGTGCTGCACCGCTGCGAGACGATGGACATCTCGGTCAAGACCATCGAGATCCGCCGCGCCGGCAACGAGGGCCTGATCTGCAAGGACAACATCCGCGCCGACATCCGCATCACGTTCTTCGTGCGGGTCAACAAGACCGTCGAGGACGTCATCAAGGTCGCGCAGGCGATCGGCACCGAGCGCGCGAGCCACGAGGCCACGCTGCAGGAGCTGTTCAACGCCAAGTTCTCCGAGGCGCTCAAGACCGTCGGCAAGCAGCTCGACTTCGTGGACCTCTACACCCACCGCGACGAGTTCCGCGACCGGATCGTGCAGGTCATCGGCACCGACCTCAACGGCTACAGCCTTGAGGACGCGGCCATCGACTACCTGGAGCAGACGCCGCTCAAGCAGCTCGACCCCGCGAACATCCTGGACGCGCAGGGCATCCGCAAGATCACCGAGCTGACCGCCATCGAGCACGTCAAGACCAACGAGTTCACCCGCAACGAGGAGAAGGAGATCACGCGCCAGAACGTCAGCGCGCGTGAGGCGATCCTCGAACTCGAACGGCGTCAGGCCGACGCGGAGATCAAGCAGAAGCGCGAGATCGAGACCGCCCGCGCGCAGCAGGAGGCGGAGACGCAGAAGGTGCAGGCCGAGGAACGTCTCAAGGCCAACACCGCCTTCATCCGCACCGAGGAGCAGCTCGGCATCCAGACCGAGAACAAGGCCCGCGAGATCGCCGTCGCCGAGAAGAACCGCGAGCGCGTGATCGCCGTCGAGACCGAGCGCATCGAGAAGGACCGCCTGCTGGAGGTCATCGCACGCGAACGCGAGACCTCGCTGCGCATGATCGAGAAGGACAAGGAGCTCGAGCACGAGCGCCGCGCCATCGCCGACCTGGTGCGCGAGCGCGTCGCCGTCGAGAAGACGGTCGCCGAGCAGGAGGAGAACATCAAGAAGCTCCGCGCGGTCGAGGAGGCCGAGCGCGAGCGCCAGCAGATCGTGATCCGCGCCGAGGCCGAGGCGCAGGAGTCGCTGGTCAAGGACATCAAGGCCGCCGAGGCCGCCGAACAGGCCGCGCAGCACAAGGCCCGCGAGGCCGTCGTGCTCGCCGAGTCGCGCAACAAGGCCGCCGACCTCGACGCCCGCTCCAAGATCCGGCTCGCCGAGGGCACGCAGGCCGAGGCCGCGGCGAAGGGTCTCGCGGACGCGCTCGTCAAGGAACGGGACGCCGCCGCGTCCGAGGCTTTCGGTCGCGCCGAGGCCGTGGTGGACCGCGAGAAGGCTCTCGCCGACGCCGAGGGCATCAAGGAACGCCTCAAGGGCGAGGCGGAAGGCTTGTCGCACAAGGCCGAGGCCATGGCCGCGCTCGACACCGCGACTCGCGAGCACGAGGAGTACCGCCTCCGTCTCGAAGCCGAGAAGGAGATCCGCCTCAAGGGCATCGACGTGCAGCGCCAGGTCGCCGAGGCCCAGGCGATGGTCCTCGCGGCCGGTCTGGAGAAGGCCGACATCGACATCGTCGGTGGCGACACGATGTTCTTCGACAAGATCGCGAACGCCATCACCGCGGGCAAGCAGGTCGACAGCTTCGTCGGCAACTCCGACGTCGTGCAGGCCCTGGGCTCCAAGTGGATGGACGGGACGTCGAACTTCCCGGAGGACCTGACCAAGATCCTCAGCTCGTTCACGACGGGTGACGCGCAGAACATCGCCGCCGCCATCGCGCTCACCCAAATGGCCAAGAACAACGGCCAGAACGCATGACGGCTCTCGACGCCGGCACTTACGAGGTGCTGCGGGCGAGGCTGGCCGAGCAGGCCGCCGAACTCGCCCGCGGCACCGAGGCGCTGAACGACCAGCGCGTCGAGACCTTCGGCAGCACGGCCCTCGAACTCGTCGCCACCGAACGCATCCGCACCGAGAACAACTGCGTGCCACGGGACATCGTGGCGCTCGGCGACGTGATGCTGTTCGGCTACAACGTCTTCATGGGTCTCAAGCCCGAGACCACGGTCGGCGACGTCTTCGCGGCGCACGGCAGGGACTTCGGCACGGTCGAGCCGGAGTTCCTGCGGGATCCCCGGTTCCGCAACGACTTCGCCGAGCTGTACCGCTACTACCGCGAGACGCGGCTGCTCCAGCTGCGCATCGTGGAGTCGCGGCTGCTCGCGGTGTTCCAGACGGGCGTGCGGATCGAGGACCTCCACGTCCTGCGCTGGGACGTCAAGGTCGACGGCACCGTCACGTACGTCGACAACCGGGGCGACCGGGACCACGTCTTCCCGCCCTCGCACGACTTCACGTGGACCGAGACGACCCGCGAGCAGCACGTGCTCGGCCGGCACCCGCACATCGCGATCGACAACGAGGTGTTCGTCGAGACGGTCGGCGGCACGCTCACCGTCAAGATCGAGAACAACACCGAGTCCGGCGAGGGCGTCTACTCCGAGCCCGTCGACGAGCCGTTGCAGAGCCTCGCCGACGCCGAGATCCACTACGCCCGCGTCGGCCCGCTGATCCTGCTCAAGATCCTGCCGTACAAGGAGACGGTCTGGCGGCACCTGGTGTTCAACACCCGCACCAAGGTCGTCACCAGGCTCGACGGCATCGGCCAGGCCTGCCAGCGCCTGCCGGAGGACCAGGGGATCATCTTCCCCGGCGGCTACTACCTGGTCACGGGCGCGGACAAGACGTTCGACGTCGACACCGACGACCTCGAGTTCGAGCGCGTCGTCAAGTCCGCGAACGGCGAGGACGTGCTGTTCGTCTACCACGCCCGCCGCGAGGGCCGCAGCCTTCTGCTGCCCTACAACGTGATCCGCAAGGAGGTCGCGACCCCGATCACCTGCCACGGCTACTCGCTCTTCGCCGACGGCACGCTCGTGGTCTTCCGCGAGACCAGCTCCGACCCGGTGCGCGTGCACCCGATGCAGGTGTGGCGCACGCCGTTCATGGCCGACGAGGTGCTGCCGGACCAGGCCGGTCCGCTCGCCCGCATCGGCAACGCCGAGCTCGTCCGCGGCATCTCGGACTGCCTGTCCATCACCAGGATGAGCGCCGAGATGACGCCGAGCGCGCCGGTGTTCGAGGGTCTGATCGCCCTGTGCACCAGGGTGGTCGACAGCGTGCACTGGCTCGACGAGCTGGGGCTCAAGGAGGACGTCCAGGCCGTCCGGGCGACGGCCGAGCAGGTGCTCGACGAGTTCGAGGCCGTCCGCACGCTCACCGAGCACGCCGCCCAGCAGCTCCGCGACGCCGCCGAGAAGCTCGCGTCGTTGATCAGGCTCGCCAGGTCGGCGGCACCGAGGAGCGCCGACGAGTGGGTGCGCCTGCTCGCTGATCTGCGGTCCGCCCAGGGCCGGCTGATCACCCTCAAGGACCTCAAGTACGTCGACCTCGCCGAGATCGACCGGCGCGAGGCCGAACTGGTCGAGGAGCTCGGCGCGTCGGCGCGCAGGGCTGTCGCGTTCCTCAGCGGTGAGAACGCGTTCTCCCAGTACCACGAGGAGATCGGCCAGATCGCGGCCGCGGAGCTGAAGACCGCGGCCGAGGCCAAGCCGTTGCGCGAACGACTGGCGCAGCAGCAGACCGGCCTGGAGGTGCTGACCGAGGTCATCAGCACCCTCGACGCCGCCGACACCACGACCCGCACGCAGATCCTGGCGAGCATCGGCGAGGTGCTGGCCGCGGTCAACCGCGCACGGGCCACTGTGGACGGTCGCCGTGCCCAGCTCGCCAACGCCGAGGGCCGCGCCGAGTTCGCCGCGGAGTTCGCGCTGCTCGGCCAGGCCATCACCGGGGCGCTGTCGGTGGCGGACACCCCTCAGCGCTGCGACGACCAGCTCGGCAGGTTGTTGCTGCAGCTGGAGAACCTGGAGTCGCGCTTCGGCGAGTTCGACGACTTCCTCGCGCAGGTCGGCGCCAAGCGCACCGACGTCTACGAGGCCTTCTCCGCACGCAAGCAGACGTTGCTCGACGAACGGGCGCGCAGGGCCGACCGGCTCGTGCAGTCGGCGGAACGGGTGCTCGGCACGATCCGTCGTCGCATCGGCAAGCTGACGTCGAACGACGAGATCAACACGTACTTCGCGGGCGACCCGATGGTCGCCAAGGTGCGCACGGTCGCCGAGCAGCTCAGGGAGCTCGGTGACGTCAGGGCCGACGAGCTCGACGCGAGTCTGCGCGACGCCCGGCAAGAGGGAGGCCGGGCACTGCGCGACCGGGCCGATCTGTACGACGGCGCGTCGATCGTGCTCGGTCGTCACCGCTTCCCGGTGACGACCGAGCCGATGAACCTCACCCTCGTGCCACGCGACGGAAAGCTCTTCTACGCGGTCACCGGCACCGACTACCGCAGCGAGGTCACCGACCGGGAGTTCAGCGGTACCAAGGCTTTCTGGGACCAGTTGCTCGTCTCGGAGACGCAGGACGTCTACCGGTCAGAGCACCTGGCCGGCTGCCTGCTGGCGGAGGGCCGCACCGACGTCGCGAACGCCGCCGCGGAACGGTACGACGAGGGTTACGAGAAGGGCGTGCACGACCACGACGCCGAGAAGATCCTCGCTGTCCTGCAACGACTCCACGCCGGCGCCGGTCTGCTCCGGTACCCGCCCGCGGCCAGGGCGGAGGCCCAGCTCTTCTGGGCGGACCAGCAGGAGGACCAGCGGGCGGTGTGGTCGCGCAAGGCCGAGTCGCTGGCACGCGCCCGCACGATCTTCGGTGGCACGCACGGGATCCCCGAGCTGACGAGGCAGTTCGGCATCGGTGACCTGGCGGCCGAGTACCTGTTCGAGGAACTCGCCTGCGAGCCCAGGGGGTTCGTCACCAGCAAGGCCGCCCGCGCGGTGATCGACAGGTTCCGCGCGGTCGTGACCGAGGAGCTCCACGACCGCGACCTGATCGAGGCGTGGCTCAGCGCGTTCCTCAAAGACGAGGACTGCCCGGAGTTCCCCGAGGTCGTCGCGGTC
Source organism: Lentzea sp. NPDC058436 (assembly GCF_042721515.1). Taxonomy (NCBI): domain Bacteria; kingdom Bacillati; phylum Actinomycetota; class Actinomycetes; order Pseudonocardiales; family Pseudonocardiaceae; genus Lentzea; species Lentzea sp. NPDC058436. Next base: position 85,779 of record NZ_JBHXLF010000019.1, on the reverse strand, counting down.
CTGCTCACCGACCTGCCGCGCTACGACTCCAGCGCGTCGCTGACCGAGACCGTCACCGGCCTGCTCGGCACGCACCCCCGCGTGCACAACCAGTCGATGGACCTGCGCCTGGACGAGACCCTGACCAGGTTGCGCGAGTTCAACACCGAACAGGTGCCCGCCTTCCGCGCGTACCAACGCCAGCGCGACGAGCTGCTGGCAGAGGAACGCCGCAGGCTCCGGCTCGACGAGTACCAGCCCGCCGTGCTGAACACGTTCGTGCGCAACAGGTTGCTGAACGAGGTCTACCTGCCGTTGATCGGCGACAACCTCAGCAAGCAGCTCAACGACGGCACCGGTCTGCTGATGCTGATCTCCCCGCCCGGTTACGGCAAGACGACGCTCATCGAGTACGTCGCGAACCGCCTGGGCATGGTGTTCGTCAAGGTCAACGGCCCGGCGCTGGGCACGGGCGTCACGTCGCTCGACCCGGCGGAGGCGCCGAACGCCACCGCACGCCAGGAGGTCGAGCGCATCAACTTCGCGTTCGCCCTGGGCAGCAACGTCCTGCTGCACCTCGACGACATCCAGCACACGTCACCCGAGCTGCTGCAGAAGTTCATCTCGCTGTGCGACGCCCAGCGCCGGATCGACGGCGTCTGGGACGGCGAGCCGCGCACGTTCGACCTGCGGGGCAAGCGCTTCGCGGTGTCGATGGCCGGCAACCCGTACACCGAGACCGGCCGTGCGTTCCGCGTGCCGGACATGCTCGCGAACCGCGCGGACGTGTGGAACCTCGGTGACGTCCTGTCCGGCCGCGACGCGCTGTTCGCGTTGAGCTACCTGGAGAACGCGTCCGGCTCGAACCCGACGCTGGGCGGTGTCGACGTGGAACCGCTGGTGCGCCTGGCGAACGGCGAGAGCGTCCGGCACGACCACGAGACCGTCGAGCTGGAACGGATGCTGTCGGTGGTCCGCAAGCTGCAACGGATCCAGCAGGTCGTGCTGAAGGTCAACCAGGCCTACATCGCGTCCGCGGCGGACCCGTCCGGGAAGCCGTTCCTGCTGCAGGGCAGCTATCGCAACATGAACAGGATGGCGGCGCGGATCGTGCCGGCGATGAACGACGCCGAGGTCGAGTCGTTGATCGACGACCACTACCTCGGTGAGGCCCAGCTGCTCGGCTCGCTGGCGGAGGCGAACCTCGCGACACTGCGGGAGCTCAAGGCTTAGCGGCCTTGTCGCACTTCAGCTGAAGAGGCCTGCCGTCCGGCCCGCGCAGGTCGGCAGGCTTCAGGTCGTACTCCTCCAGCAGGTCGCACAGCGCGTCGTCGAGCGGCAGCCGCAGACAGCGGTCGAGGTCCTCACCGAGGAGGTTCGAGTCGCAGCGCAGGATGTCCAGCAGGTCGGGCTTGGACTGCCCAGGAGGAAGCTGCCCCGGCGGCGGCCGGTGTTCCGGCCGGTGCCGGGGAGGCGGGTGCTCACCGGGAGGCGGTGGGGGTGGAGGCGGCGGTGGCGGCCGTTGGACGCCGATCGCGGAGACCGTCGTCGTGGCGGTCGCGGTGATGACCTCGGGCGGCGGAGGTGGTGGGGCGACCAGGCGGATGTCGACCGGCTTGTCCGGCGGTGCCGCCAGCAAAGCCGCGATGAGGGCAGCGCCCATCACCGCGGCCGCGGCTGAGAAGTAGCCGCGGCGTCTGACACCCGTCATCGCTTCCGCTCCCCAGGTTCCGCCTGCCCGGTAGCCGCCGTCCCCGTGGAATCGTCGTGCTCCGCGACCGCGTTACCGAGTCGCGGATCAACCGGTCTTGTCGGGGCCTGCGCTCGTCAGCGCGATGCGCAGGATCACGCGCTGTTCCCGCTTCATAGCGGCCTTGTAGTCGTTCCAGTCGGAGTGCTCGCCGGAGATCGTGCGGTAGTACGCGACCAGCAGATCCATCGCGTCGGGCAGCGGCACGACGGTCGCGGTCCCGTTGATCTGTATCCAGCGCCCGAAGAAGCTGTCCGGCAGCACGCACAACGACACGTGCGGATCGCGTTCGACCTGCTTCGTCTTGTACGCCGTCGCCCGTGTGGAGACGAGCACGTCGCCGTTGTCGTCCAACGCGACGAGCACCGGCGACATGGACGGCGTGCCGTCGGACTTGAGTGCGCAGAACACCGCGCGGTGCTGGCTGCGGAGCACTTCCCGTGCCTGGTCCAGTTCCATGGTCTTCATCCTGGTGACGCGGGACGATGTCCGCATGCCGGATCCCAACTCCGTCAGCTGGCAGATGCACGCGGACCCGACGATGTGGATCGCCGGGATCGCGAGCCTCTACCTGCAGGCGCTGCACCCCCAGGCCGTTGCGGGTGTCGTTCAGAACTCCAACTTCCAGGCCGACCCGCTCGGCAGGCTCAAGCGCACGGCGGACTTCGTCGGCCTCGGCGTCTACGGCACCGACGAGGAGATCGCCACCGCCTCCGCACGGGTGCGCGCGACCCACCGGAGCCTGCGCGGCGTCGTCGACGGCAGACCGTTCCGCGTCGACGAACCCGAACTGTTGTTGTGGGTGCATTGCTCGGAGGTTTACTGCTTCGAAACAGTTCTCGACCGAGCGGGGTACGGGCTGTCGGACCGCCAGAAGGACCGTTACTACGAAGAGCAGCGGTTCGCGGCCGGTTTGGTCGGATTGCACCCGGATGAAGTACCGGGATCCAGGCGCGAGATGCTCGATTACTTCGAGCGGATGCGTCCTGTTTTGCGTCGAACGACCGATTCAGATGTGATCTACACCTTCTTGCACGGACCTCCCGTGCAAGGTTTCGTCCGTCATGGACTTCCGGTCTACCGCGTCCTCGTGGGCCACCTGGCGTACTCCGTGTTGCCCGATTGGGCCCTGGACCTGCACGGCCGCCCGCCTTACGCGCATGCTGATCTCTGGCTGCGAATGATGCGCCGAGCTGCGCTTTTGGTGCCGGGCAAGATCAGAAGACTGGCCCCGCCGGGCCACCTGAAGCGAGCGATCGAACGCCACGGGAAGCATGTGACGCCGAACAAAGCGAGACTGCCCTAGTTGTCATACGTCACAGTTGATCATCGCCGCAGGTCCGTAGCATTGCGCACGACTCCACAACCACCTCGGAAGGCCTGTCGTGATCCGTCGTGCCGCGCTCCTGGCTGCCGTTGCGCTGTTCGCCACCGCCTGTGGGAGCGGTGACGCCAACACAGTCATCGGACGTGCTGACTCCGGGAAGCTGACCATCGGCATCCGCTACGACCAGCCGGGCCTGAGCGAACGGCGCATCGACGGCCGGTACGTCGGCTTCGACGTGGACGTCGCCAAGTACGTGGCGAACGAGCTCGGCGTGAAGGAAAGCGGCATCACCTTCAAGGAGGCCCGCGGCGCCGCCCGCGAGTCGATGCTGGAGAACCGCGAGGCGGACCTGATCATCGCCTCGTACTCGATCACCGACGCCCGCAAGGAGAAGGTGGCCTTCGCCGGCCCGTACTTCGAGACGGGCCAGGGCATCCTGGTGCGCTTCACCGAGAACGCCATCCAGGGACCGGAGTCGCTGAACGGCCGCACGCTGTGCTCGGTCAAGGGTTCCACCTCCGCGCAGAAGGTGAAGTCGGACTACTCCCAGGGCGTGACGCTGGAGGAGTACGGCCAGTACTCCGACTGTGTGATCGCTCTCATGGCCGGCAACGTCGACGCCGTCACGACCGACGAGGTCATCCTCGCCGGGTTCGCCGCGGAGAACCCCGAGCTGCTCAAGCTCGTCGGCAAGACGTTCTCCAAGGAGCGCTACGGCATCGGCGTGCCGAAGGGCGACAGCGAGTCCCGTGACGCCGTCAACGAGGCCATCGAGAAGATGATTTCGAGCGGTGAGTGGAAGCGGGCCCTCGAACGCAACGTCGGTCCGTCGGGTTACGAGATCCCGCAGCCACCGCAGATCACCGAGAAGAGCTAGTTGGTCGCAGCGGACTTCGACGTCCAGGTGGCCCAGTCGAACGCCCAGTCGTAGTAGTCGCCGTCCGACTGCTGCAGCTGCTGGGACGAGCCGACGACCTCGACCGGGTCACCGAGCATCGTGAGGTCGTAGAAGATCTTCGCGTTGGCGCCGGACAGGTTCGCGCACCCGTGGGAGACGTTCTCCTTGCCCTGCTTGGCGATCGTGCCGTTGTTCTCGTGCACGAACTCGCCGTTCTGCGAGATCAGCACCGCCCACGTGACCGGGATGTCCTTGTAGCCGAACGTCGGGTTGCTCATCGTCCGCGCGGCTTCCTTCATCTGCACCACGTGGATGCCGCCGCGGGTCTCCGCCCGCTTGTCGTGCTCCATCCCGTACGACGCCGGGAAGTCGTGCAGCAGCACGCCGTCGCGGTAGATCTCGAACCGCTTGGTCTGCGTGTTCGCCTTCGCCACCAGCGCCCGGTCCGCGATCTTGAACTGCACGTGCATGTCGGAGGCGCCGTACGCGCCGGCCCCGAACGGCACGCCGTAGACGTTGACGTCGACGGTGACCTCGGTGTTCGGCTTCCAGTACTCCTTCGGCCGCCAATGCGCTTCCTTGTCCGACAGCCACGCCCACGAACCCTCGGTCGGCACGGAAGTCGTGACGGTCATGGACTTCTGCACGGCCGCCTTGTCCGCGACCGGCGCGTTGAAGGTCACCTTCACCGGCTGCGCGATGCCGTAGGTCTGGTGGTCACCGACGTTCAGCTTCGGGCTGGTGAGCCGCTGCGGCTTGATGGTGCGGAACGAGCCCGTGACCGGGACGTCCGCGCCGTCCTCCCCCTTGGCCGTGCCCGACCACGTGTAGGCCTTGTCGTAGCCCAGATCCTCGGTGGCGACCCAACGACCGGCGGTGAGCTCCCCCTGCACCACCCGTCCGTCCGCACCCGTCAGAGCGACGGCCGTCAGCGACCCCCCGGTCACACCGACCTCGAACGGACCCGCCGGGCTGATCCCCTCACCCGACGCGGGCGACACCGTCAGTGCGGCCTTCGCCTTCTGCTCCACGACCGGAGCAGTCGGCGACGGCGATGCGTCGGGCGCGGCGCCGCAGGCGGTCAAACCCAGCAGCAGAGCCAAAACCAGTGGCCTGAACACGTGCTCCCCCAAGATCCCCTCGTCTGATGTTGAAGAAGACGCGCGGGCTGCAAGCACGTTGCTCGGGAATTCGCGATCACCCACCCGGACCAGCGGCTTTCCCCCTATTGAGGCACCTGACTGGCCGGTAATGACCTGTAGTGCTATGACCAATCACACGTTAGGCTGACCCGCGCAGGCCGTGGTTTCTGTGTTCGTGCTTCACACGCTCGCGGAACGACACGCGGGCGTGCGGTGCGCTCTCAGCGAGTTTGCCTAACGCCCCCGGGACGGCCGGGGTTGCACGGTGCAGCCCCAAGCTTTCCTGCGATGGAGGCAGGTACATGGCACAGGGCACTGTCAAGTGGTTCAACTCCGAGAAGGGCTTCGGCTTCATCGCCCAGGACAACGGCGGCGCTGACGTCTTCGTCCACTACTCGGAGATCCAGGGTCAGGGCTTCCGCACCCTGGAGGAGAACCAGCGAGTGGAGTTCGAGGTCGGCCAGGGCACCAAGGGTCCGCAGGCCCAGAACGTCCGCGCGGTCTGAAAGTCTGTTGAAACGCCGCAATTGAGCCGTACGTGAGAAGGACCCTCGACCGGGCTCGGTCGAGGGTCCTTCTTCGTTTCGCTGGATCTAGTGGCCGCGCTGACGCGCTTCCCACTCCAGGCGCTGCATGACCCACTCCGTGGCAAGGGCCTGCGGGGAGGTCTGGCGCTCGGCGGCGAGCTCCTTGAGCTGCTCGTTGGCCATGAGCTGCAGCCTCAGCTGGTACACCTGCGAGCTGCCGAAACCCGAGGCGGTGGTCTCGTTGTCCGAGTCCGGGGCCAGGGCAGCCAGGTATGAGGTCAGCTCCTCGTCGGGCGACGTCGTGGCGACCTGCGGTTCGTCCGCAGGACGGTGACGGCCGGACTTGGAGCGTCCGAGGGATCCGATAGGCACCGGAACACGATAACGGCTAGGTCACAGAACCCAAACCCCTGTGACCCGGGTCACCCCAAGGTGTAAATGCCTGCTACTCACAGTGGATCTCGCGCAACAGCAGAGGTGGTGGCAGCGAGGGAGAGGCAAGGAAGAGGTGGGCGAGGGGGCTGCTGGGCGAGGGAGGGGCAGGGCGGCGGAAGGGCGGGCGGCCGGGGCAGGGCAAAGAGGAGGCCGGGCGTGGTTGGGGCGAGGCAGGGAGGGCGTGGCGAGGTGGGGCTGCGAACTGGTTGAGGAGAGTTCGGGCCGCAGAAAAGGGCGGCGCGAGGCGGGCGGACCGCAGAAGGGGCGCCGCGAGGCGGGGGTGCCGCAAGCGGAGCGAGGTGGAGTTGAGGCAAGCGAAGCGAAGCCGGCCACAGGCGGAACGCGAGGCGAAGCCGAAGCGGCCGCCGCAAGCAACCCACCGATGGGGGTCCGGGGGCTTGCCCCCGGCTGGGGGTCTGGGGGGCTCGGCCCCCCAGACAAACAC
>NZ_JBHXLF010000019.1:46146-79266 GCF_042721515.1 Lentzea sp. NPDC058436 | reverse complement strand
TTTTTTTTTTTTAATCTACTCTTGCTCCCCCCATCAGCGGTGGGACCGCGGGGGGGGGGGGGGGGCCCCCCCCCCCCCCCCCCCCCCCGGGGGGGGGGGGGGGGGGCCCCCCCCCCCCCCTGGGGGTCTGGGGGGCTCGGCCCCCCAGACAAACACTCCGACTCCCGACGGCAGCGAAGGGCGAAGCCCGAGCAGCCGTCGGCAGAGCGGAGGAGGCCCCCGCGCCAGGGGGAGGAACGCGGGGGCCGGAGGGGATCTCCACAGGCGCTGACCGGGGGTGTGTCAGCTTTTGGATTGTTGCACGCGCACGCGCTCGTTGGGGAGTGTTCGCCACGAGATTCTTATGCGGCCGATGGACGGAAACCCCTTAGTCGCAAGCTGTTGGTAACAACGAACACGCTGCTGAACGCCATCGCGGCGCCCGCGATCATGGGGTTGAGGAGTCCGAGTGCCGCGAGCGGGAGTCCAGCGACGTTGTAGGCGAACGCCCAGAACAGGTTGCCCTTGATGGTGCCCAATGTCTTGCGGGACAACCGAATGGCGTCCGCCGCGACGCGCAGGTCGCCGCGCACGAGGGTGAGGTCGCTGGCCTCGATGGCGACGTCGGTGCCGGTTCCCATGGCCAGCCCCAGATCCGCGGCGGCGAGGGCCGGTGCGTCGTTCACGCCGTCGCCGACCATGGCCACAACTCGGCCCTGTGCCTGGAGATTCCGGATGGCGGCGACTTTGCCGGACGGCAGGACGTCGGCGATGACGTCGTCGATGCCCACCTCGGCGGCGACGGCGGCGGCCACTGAGGCGTTGTCGCCGGTCAGCAGGATCGGGTGCAGGCCCAGTTCCTTGAGTTCGCGGATCGCTTGTGCGGACGTGGGTTTGACAACGTCCGACACGGCGATGAGTCCGACAACCTTGTCATCAAACGAAACCGCGACAACAGTCCGAGTTGTGTGGGCTTCCAGTGCCGCGCTCAATTCCTCGGAAAGTGGAACGTCGCGCACCCGGCCGACCACGACGCGCCGATCTTCGACCACTCCGCTGACGCCGACGCCGTCCGTGGAGACGAAGTCCGAAACGGGCGGCACGTCGTCCACGGCGCGCACGATCGCCGCGCCGATGGGATGTTCGGACGCGTTCTCGACGGCCGCGGCGAACCGCAGCACCTCGTCGCGGGACACGCCGGCGGCGGGAACCACGTCGACGACCGTCAGCCGTCCCGAGGTGACGGTGCCGGTCTTGTCGAGCACGACGGTGTCGATCCGCCGCGTCGACTCCAGCACCTCGGGGCCCTTCACCAGGATCCCGAGCTGGGCGCCGCGGCCGGTGCCTACGAGCAACGCCGTCGGGGTCGCGAGGCCCAGGGCGCACGGGCAGGCGATCACGAGCACGGCCACCGCCGTCGTCACCGCGAACTCCAGCGGCTGCCCGGCGAGCAGCCACGCGCCGAGCGACGCCAGCGCGATCAGCACCACGACCGGGACGAAGACGGAGGAGACGCGGTCTGCGAGGCGTTGCACCTCGGCCTTGCCCGCCTGGGCCTGTTCGACGAGCTTGGCCATTCGTGCGAGCTGCGTGTCCGCGCCGACCGACGACGCCTCCACGACGAGCCGCCCGCCCGCGTTGACCGTGCCGCCGACGACCGGATCGCCGACGCCGACCTCGACCGGCACCGACTCCCCGGTGACCATCGAGCGGTCCACAGCCGAACTGCCCTCGACCACTACGCCATCGGTGGCGACGCGCTCACCCGGACGGACCACGAAGCGCGAACCGACCCGGAGCTGACCGATCGGCACGCGGGTCTCGACGCCGTCGCGCAGCACCGCCACGTCCTTGGCGCCGAGCGCGAGCAACGACCGCAGGGCCGCACCCGCGCTGCGCTTCGACCGGGCCTCCAGCCAGCGCCCGAGCAGCACGAACACGGTCACGCCGACCGCGACCTCCAGGTAGATGTCGCCGGAGGTGGTGGGGCGCGGCAGCAGGCTGAACTCGTGCTGCATGCCGATGATGCCGGCGTCGCCGAAGAACAACGCGTAGAGCGACCAGACGTACGAGACCGTGACGCCCATCGACACGAGGGTGTCCATCGTGGTGGCGCCGTGCCGCGCGTTCACGAAGGCGGCCCGGTGGAACGGCCAGCCGCACACCAGCACGACCATGCTCGCCAGCACCATGGACACCCACTGCCACGTGGGGAACTGCCAGGCCGGGACCATCGACAGCACGATCACCGGCGCGCCGAGCGCGGCGGCGAGCGTCACCCTCAGCCGCAGCTCACCGGCCTCGTCGTCCTCGGGAGCCTCCGGACGGGGCTCCTCCGCGTCGTAGCCCGCCGCCCGCACGGTCGACACCAGGTCGTCCACCTGCAGGTTGTCCGGGAACTGAACGCTGGCCTTCTCGGTCGCGTAGTTCACGGTGGCGGAGACGCCGTCGAGCTTGTTCAGCTTGCGTTCGATGCGGTTCGCACAGGAAGCGCACGTCATGCCGCTGATGCTGAGCTCGACGTGACGAGGCTCGGTCGTGGTCATCAGGCGACCTCGTACCCGGCCTCGGTCACGGCGGCGACGACCTCGTCACGGCCGAGCTCGCGGTCGCTGGTGACGGTCACCGCGCCGGTCTCCAGGACGACGTCGACGCCCGTGACGCCGGCGACCTCGGTCAGCTCCTCGGTGACGGAGCTGACGCAGTGGCCGCAGGTCATGCCGGTGACGGTGTAGGTGGCAGTGACGGACATGAGAGCCCTTTCTCTGTACGGGGCTCCGAGTCTATACCCCCCTGGGGTAACAGATCTACTCAGGACTCTCGGGTTTGGGCTGGTCCAGGTTCTGCAGGTCACCCTCGATCTTGTTGACCAGGTCGTCGAGGCCTTCGAGCATCTTGTCGAGCTCGGCCAGCCTCGCGCCGAACGCGGACTCGATGTCGGCGTCGATGGTGTTCACGTCGATGCCGCTGATCGCCTTGAAGATCGCCTCCTGGTCCACCGCGGGCGGTACCTGGGATGCGCTCTGGTCGGCCGAAAGCGGTATCTGGGACGCGTTTTGGCCCTCTGCTTCGGGGGAAGGCTCCGGCGTGGGGTCGGTCATAGCTCCATCATCCCTGGTCGGTTTCCCACGAGGCACACGCCGCACCTGTACGGAAAGTAACGCTGGGTGTCGGTGGAATCACTCTGCGGGGGGCTGCGGCCGTTGTCCCAGGTCGCTTAGCCTCGCGCCACACCTCAAGTCGGGGAGGGTGCTTTGAGCGGGTCACTGGAAGTGCGGAAGTTCCTGTTCACACAGGACGACGGCGTGTCACGACAGGGCGGGCCCAGCGTGCCGGCCCAGCGCAGCGGAGAGCCCTCGCGGATCTCCGACGATCAGGTCCACCGGGCGAGGCTCGCGGTCGCACGAGGCGCGCTGGGCGCCGAGGACTGCCGGATGCTGCTGGACATGCTCGGGCTGTCACCGGGTGAGGAGGGCGCGACGCCTCCGGTGCAGCGGTGACGCGAAAGCGGCCCTGACTCCAGGCGCGCACCCCCCGGAGCGCGTCTGCAGAACAGGGCCGCAGGCCGAAACATACCCACGGGTCTCTTTCGCGGCAACGGCTAACCTTGGCCCATGCCCCAGCAGGACCGGGCGTACGCGACACGTGAGGCGATACTCCACGCCGCGGCGGAGGAGTTCGACCGGCTCGGCTACGAGCGCACGTCGCTGACCGCCGTGCTCGCGCGCGCCGGACTCACCAAGGGCGCGTTCTACTTCCACTTCCCCTCCAAGGAAGCGGTCGCGGACGCCCTGGTCGAGCGGCAGAGCGAGCTGTGGGCGCGGTTGAAGGAGTCGTGGCGGCTGCGCGGGCTCGACCCGTTGAGCACCCTGCACGGCATGTTCGCCGAGTCGGCCGGCCGGATCGCCGCCGACGTCGTGCTGCGCGCCGGCGTGCGGCTCAACGCGGACCGGGAGGTCGGGTATCCGGGTGTGCCGAGCTCTCACGTCCTGTGGGAGAAGCTCGTCGCCGCCTACGTGGCCGAGGCGGGCGAACGCGGAGACCTCCGCGCCGGCGCCGATCCGGAAGCCGTCGCGCGCACGTTGTGCAGTGCCGCTCTCGGTTCCCGGCTGATCTCCTCCGCGACGTCGGCGTGCGCCGACTTCCCGGAACGGATCCGCGAGGTTCTGGGTCACGTGCTGCCCTGCGTCGCGGCTCCGGAGTGGAAGTTGTCTGGATCACAAACTGCTTCTGAAGTCCCGTGAACGGCCCGAAGTGCTCCGACCAGGCATTTGTTGATCTGGCCGATCCGGCTCGGAAGGGGGTTTGGGCAGGTCAGCGCATAAGTAGGACCCCCGTTTTGGAGGTGCGCGGACCTATGGCATATGCTTACGATGCTTCCAGAGACCAGCTAGTCCCCATCATCTAGCGGCCTAGGATCCCGCCCTTTCAAGGCGGTCGCGCGGGTTCGAATCCCGTTGGGGGCACGCAGTAACATGCAGTACAGTAAGACAAGCAAGAGCAAGGCCCAGTGGCGCAGTTGGTTAGCGCGTCGCCCTGTCACGGCGAAGGTCGCGGGTTCGAGTCCCGTCTGGGTCGCTTTTTCTTCTCATGGCCAGGTAGCTCAGTTGGTACGAGCGACCGCCTGAAAAGCGGTAGGTCGGCGGTTCGACCCCGCCCCTGGCCATCCTTCTTGGAAAGAAGCCCCGCAGCACGAGCTGCGGGGCTTCTTTCGTTATGCGGTGAAGCTGATTCGCGCGATCGCCTGGTCGTCGTGCGTTTTGTAACGGGGCCAGCGCTCGTGCTCCGAATCACCGCGCTCCGCTTCCCGGATTCGGTCGAGGACTTCGCCCAGCGGCAATTGCCTCAGGTCCTCCCAGTCGAAGAGTCCGTACTCGGACACCCCGCACGAGACGCCGTCCGTGAGAGCGATCACATTCGTCACCTCGTCGCGCGGCCAGGTCGCGGTCAGCGCCTGGTGCCCCGCGACGGGATCGGCCTCCGCGACCCAGTAGCCGCCCGGCTTGTTCTTCCACCGGAGGATGTCCGGGTCGGGCCGGAGGTCTTCGAGCCTGGTGTCCGCGAGCACCCGAGTGGACTGTCCGAACGCGACGACCGGGGTGTCGCACAGGACGAGGGCGTCGATCACCTCGTCGTTCCAGCGGACGATCGCCGCGGTGCAGGACGGGGAGTCGCCGAGGACCAGGTCGTGCTTCTCGACGAGGGTGGTGATGGCCTGGGCGAGCAGGTCGGTCAGCGGGTCGGTGCCGTTGATCAGCCGGGCCAGCTCGTCGGCGAGTTCCGTGGCGTACCAACCACCGTTGCGGTCCGGCGGCCTGGTTCGCGACGTCACGCCGTCCAGCACGACGACGGCGTTCGGCAGCACCCTGATCCGATCCTCGGTGACTCGGCCCGGAGCCCCCTGCTCGGCGGTCTCGATCTTCACGGATCCACCGTACGTGTCAACTTCGGTTGACGAATGCCGATTGTCAACGTACGTTGACGTCATGACAGAAGCGACGGATCTCGCCACAGCGGCCGGGGACCACGACCCGAAGGTGGGGTTGCGGGCCGTCGGAGCGTTGCGGCGACTGCTCGAACATCTGGAAGCCGCCCAGGTCCGCAGTGCGCGGGCGAAGGGCTGGTCGTGGCAGGACATCGCGGCGGAGCTCGGGGTGTCGCGCCAGGCGGTGCACAAGAAGCACGGGGGGCGATGATGATCGCGGAGCGGTTCACCAAGGAGGCCCGTGAGGCGGTCAAGGCCGCTGTGCGGGAGGCGGAACGGGTGCACGCCGGCGAGGTCGGCGTGGAACACCTGATGCTGGCGTTGCTCGACGCGCCGGTGCTGGCGGGGTTCGACCTGCCGCGTGACGAGCTGGAGACGGCCTTCCGGGACTACCGGCGCAAGGGCGGGCTGACCAAGGCCGACGCGGAAGCGTTGCGGGGCTTGGGAATCGACGTCGACGCGGTGATCGAGTCGGCTGAGCAGTCGCTCGGGACCGGGATCCTGCGGCCGGGTCCGCGCCGGCGGTGGTTCGGGATGCCGCTGGAGCAGGACTTCAAGAAGGCGCTGGAGAACTCGTTGCGCGAGTCGCGCGACCTCGGCCACAACTACCTCGGTGTGGAACACATCCTGCTGGCGTTGTTGCAGGGCAAGGGAATCGTGGCCGAGGTCCTGAACGAGCGGGAGGTCACGTACGGGGAGATCCGCAAGCGGGCCGCGAGCGCTCGCGCCACGTGAGCGCGGGCAGGAACAGCTGCGCGAGCGGGCCGATGCCGAGCGCGTAGAGGACCGTGCCGATGCCGACCGTGCCGCCGAGCAGCCAGCCGGTGCCGAGCACGATCAGTTCGAGCACGGTCCTCGTCAGGCGCAGGGAAATGCCCGTGCGGCGGCAGAACCCGGTCACCAGGCCGTCGCGCGGGCCCGGTCCGAGCCGGGAGCCGACGTACGCGGCGAACGCGACGGCGTTGAGCACGATGCCGAGCGTCAGGAACACGATTCTCGGCAGAAGTCCTTGTGGTGTCGGCAGGATCGCGAGTGTCACGTCGACGCTCACCGCGATGACCACGACGTTCGCGATCGTGCCGATGCCCGGCTTCTGCTTCAGCGGGATCCAGGCCAGCAGCACCAGGACGCCGGTGATCGCGGTGATCAGGCCGAAGCTCAGGCCGGTGATCTTGGCGAGGCCCTCGTGCAGCACGTCCCACGGGTTCAGGCCGAGCGTCGCGTGGATCTGCATCGCCATGCTCGCGCCGTAAAGCCACAGACCTGCTGCGAGCTGCGGGAGGCGACGGGCGGGCGAGATCCGGACGGAGACCTGGTGGAGTGCGGTCATGGAGGCCATGTGGCCATGTTGCGCCTAGATTGGCCTGGTAATCCATAGCCAATTCGTCATAATTGGCCTCATGCTCCCACCAGGTGGACGTATATCCGGGCCCAGGCTCGCCCGTTTGCTCGGCGAGTGGCGTCGTGGCGGGCCCCGGCAGTGCGTCGTTGATCTCGTCTCGGCGCTGAAACTGCTGGTCGCGGACGGGCGGCTGCCCGTCGGGACCCGGCTGCCGTCCGAGCGCGAGCTCACCGACGCGTTGCCCGTGAGTCGCACCACCATCACCGCCGCGCTGGACCTGCTGCGAGCCGAGGGCGTGGTGGAGTCGCGGCGCGGAGCCGGGTCGTGGATCAACGGACCGGTGGGCTCCGGTGGTGGCATCACCGGGGTGGACGACACGCTGATCGACCTGTCGCGTGCCGCGCCGCCCGCCTTGCCGTCCGTGCGACTGGCCATGGACGTCGCGATGAGCCAGATGCCGGAGCACCTCGCGTCGCACGGGTACGACGAACGCGGGCTTCCGGTGCTGCGGCAGCGGATCGCCGACCGCTACACGGCACGCGGGCTGCCGACCTCGCCCGACCAGATCGTGGTGACGTCCGGTGCGCAGCACGCGTGGGCGTTGGTGCTGCGGCTCTTCGTCGGGCCCGGCGACCGGGTGCTCGTGGAACAGCCGAGCTATCCCAACGCCCTGGAGGCGGTGCGGGCGGCGTTCGGGATCCCGGTGCCCGTGCCGATGCTGAGCGACGGCTGGGACCTGGACGGGTTCGAGGCCGCGCTGCGCCAGGCGGGTCCCCGGTTGGCCTATCTGATCCCGGACTTCCAGAACCCGACCGGGCTGCGGATGTCGTCCGAGTCGCGGGAGTCGCTGGCCGCCGTGCTCCGCAAGGCGCGCACTCCGCTGGTCGTCGACGAGACCCTGGTGGAGCTCGCGCTGGACGACTCGCCGGAGCCGTTGCCGATGGCCGCGTTCGGCGGCGATTCGGTGGTGACGCTGGGATCCGCGAGCAAGTCGCACTGGGGCGGGCTGCGGATCGGCTGGATCAGGGCGTCCGCGGAGATCGTGCACCGGCTGCTGTCGACTCGGGCGGCGATCGACCTGGGCACGCCGGTGTTCGAGCAGCTCGTGCTGGCCGCGTTGCTGGAGTCTCCCGAGAGCGTTCTGCGGCAACGGCGGGCGGAGGCTCTGGAGCAGCGGGACGTGGCGGTCGCGGCGTTGCGCGAGCATTGTCCACAGTGGAGCTTTTCGGTGCCGGCCGGTGGGCTCGGGGTGTGGTGCGCCCTTGACGGCCCGGTGAGCACGCGCATCGCGGTGGTGGCGCAGAACCACGGCCTGCGGCTCGTCCCCGGTCCCCGCTTCGCCGTGCACGGCGGGTGTGAGCAGATGCTCCGAGTGCCGTACACGCAGTCGCCCGAAGTGCTGCGCGAAGCCATCGGCCGTTTGGGTGTGGTGGCTGCATCCGTTGTGAGTACAGGCTTTCCGGCGGACGCCGACCTGTCGCTGCCTGTCGCGTGAGACACGTCGGCCCGGTCTCCCGCAGCGGGGGAGACCGGGCCGACGAACCAAACAACCGGGTGGCCTGCGGAGGGGAACGTCCCAGGGATTGGCGTTCCCCGTCCGCAGGTTTCCCGTGTGGTCCGAGACTGCGGGGGCAGCGCGGCACTCGGACCAGACCCGACCTGCCAGGGCGCGGTTGGCAGGTCAGGAAGACTGGGGGTTCCTTGCGTACAACGGGAAATGTGATGCGGAGTTACTGGCGCGACGGAACGGAACGGTCACAAATCGCGCAGAGGGCAGACTTGTCCTGTCGGACTCAGTCGGGCGACGTTGCGGGAAGACCCGGAGTGCTGCCGGGCGCAGTGCCGTCGCGACGCTCCTCGACCGACCACGTAGCGGGCGGGAAGAGCGAGTTGTGCGACGTCAGAACGGCGAGCACGCCGCGCGTGCCGCCGGAGTTGTCGGTGTGGCCGGACGACACGGAGGCCGTCGCGACCGCGGGTGCGGGCTGCGGGCTGGGCAGCGGCGCGTCCGGGCCGGGAGCCGACCAGTTGTAGTCGTTCGCCGGCGCGGGTTCGGTCTTCACGGGAGCGGGCACCGGAAGATCGGGCAAAAGCGGCACGGCTTGCTTGGGGGTGACGACGGGCGGTACGGGCGGCGGGGGCGGGGGTGCCTCGGCCGCGAGCTTCGCGGCGATCTTCGCGGCACGGACCTGAGCCTTGGCCGCGACGACCTCGGGCGGTGCCTCGTTCGTGACGGAACCGGAGCGGGAGTTGCCCTGCGAGCCGCCGGTGAAGTCGAGGACGGGGCCCTCGTCCTCCGGCTCCTCCTCGGGCTCCTCGACCGGCCGCGTCACGACGGGCGGCGGTACGAGCCTGGCCGGCTGGTGCTTCTCGACGACCGACGCGGTGAACGCCTCCGCCCACCCGGCCGGGTCCTCCAGCAGCTGCGGGGCCTCGGCGGTGGTGTCGGCGGTGATCTCGACGGCCGGGGGTTCCTCGGGGCTGGCGGACGCGGACGTCCCGCCCAGCAGCCAGGCGGCGGCGGTCAGCCCGCCGAGCGCAGCGGTCCGCAGCAGCAGTGCACGAACTCCACCACTCGCCACAGGATCACCACCCGTCCACCGTTTCAGGCTCACCCTCAACGCACAGCGCCGTCGGAGGTCGACGTAGAGCTATGTCTAGCACCGGAGAGTGACTTCGTGAACCAACTCGGCGTTAAACACCCGGAAGGGCGGTCTCGTGCGGCTGTCCGTGTTGCCCTGATCAGGCATGAACACCCTCAGTGTCGTCATCGGATCGAGTGACTTTGCGCTTCGGTCCCCTGTGGACCGTGTCGCGGCAGGGGATGGTGTCCGATGTGGACGCGCCGAAGCAGGTCAACAGCCTCTCTGAGCTGGCCGATCACGCCTCCAGGGCGCTCGGTCCCGTGATCGTGCACGATCGCGCGGGGCCGAACGAGTGCTTGGTCCGTTCGGGGGAACTGATCGTCCTGCCATCGG
Organism: Lentzea sp. NPDC058436; assembly: GCF_042721515.1. Taxonomy (NCBI): domain Bacteria; kingdom Bacillati; phylum Actinomycetota; class Actinomycetes; order Pseudonocardiales; family Pseudonocardiaceae; genus Lentzea; species Lentzea sp. NPDC058436. The sequence continues at coordinate 69,482 of NZ_JBHXLF010000019.1, read as the reverse complement.
ACGCACCCACTGTGCGCAAGCGTTTGCGAGGCGTCTACTCGCACGAGGAGATCGCTTCCGGAGCCATCCGCATGCACCTGAGATCGTCCGAACGAGCGCGGGTGGTGGAGATCGCCGCGGACGTCGGCGCCACACCGAACCACGTCCACCTCGCCTGCCCCATCATGATCGGCACCTCCCGTCCGGTGATCGGCGAGCGCCTCCCGGAACTGCTGGGCGAGGGCACGGTCGCGTTGCTCGACACCTCTCTCGACGCTACGCACGGCGCGTTGGTCGCCGGCGTTCTGCGCCACCACGGCGCGTCGGTCCGCCCGTTCCCCGTCCTGTGCGGCGAGGGCTTCGGCGACGACCTCACCCTCGCTGCGGCCCTGCGTGCGACCCGCGACCTGCCGGTCGTGCTGGTCGCCTCGGGCACCTACTCGTTCGACGACCAATGCCCGCCGATCCTCGCCTCGTGCGGCGGCAACGTCGTGGCCGCCGCGGGCAACGGTGGCTCCGACCGTCCCTGGTGGCCCGCGGCCCTGCCCGCTGTGACGGCCGTGGGTGCTCCGGCCGACTTCTCGGGTCACGGCCCGTGGGTGGACGTGGTCGCGTCCGGCGTCGACGTGCCCGCCGCCGTCGGCACCTCGCAGCTGCTCTGCACCGGCACCTCCTTCGCCGCGGCCCTGCACGCCGCCACCCTGGTGCCCGTGCCGTAGCAGCTGAACCCGAGGTGGGCGACGGCCCTCGCCGCCTCGGCCGGGTGGTCGATCCTGTCGTGCACCTCCGCCATGGCCGCGCCGACCCGCCCGTCCGGCACCGGTACGGCACTGGCGATCACGGCCCTGGTGCCGGCGTCGAGGAAGGCGCGGGCGAGCCCCGACTCGCAGGCGGACAGCACGACGATCTCGGGTGGGTTCCTGATCCTGGCGATGTCGTAGCCGTAGAGCGGGCCGTCGCGCAGGTCGAGGTGGGAGAACAACGGGTTGTCGGGGTGGACGTGCCCGTGCGCGGCGATGTGCGTGATCTTCGCGCCCTCCATGGCCCGCAGTGTCGACTCCACAGTGGACTCTGCGATCGTGCCGCCATGTTCCCTTTGTAGTTCGGGCACTTCGCTGTGGATCCCTGGTCCGGTCACCCACATTCGGTGACCCTCGCGTGTGCTAGGCCGCCAGTGCCGCAGAGACGGGAGGACGTGGACTCGCGGGCCCATGGCTGCCCACGGAACCCGGTGCAGAACGCCGTCCGGGATCACGATCACCTCTTCGGCGTCGGGCAGGAGGTTCGGGACCTGTCTTCCCGCGGCGACCGCCAGCCTCGCCTCCTGCGCCATGCGCACCGGGTCCTCGACGTCGCGGAGGTGGGCGCGGCCGTTCACGACCGTCACGGCCATCATTCGTCCTTTGTGGAGGATGAAGCTGATCAGCGGCAGGTCCGGTATCTCGGAGCGGTCTCCGCCGGGTCGTGACGCGGAGGCGAGGGTGAGCCTGCGGACATCGCGTTCCAGCGCTTCGAGAGGCAGGCCGAACGCACGTGCCCGGCGCAGGCGTGCGAGTGCCAGCGCGAGCTCCGGATCGTTGGGAGGCAGGAGCATGGTGCAGCGGTGACGCTCTGACCACTGGAGCACCTCACGCGCGGTGCGCGCGAGGCCGAGCGCGTGTCCCGTCAACTCCCGGCGCGGCCAGTCGCCGTGGTGCTCGTCGAGCACTTTGAGCCCGGCCCGGCACGCCGCCAGCGCACCTCGGCGGTCGGACCGGCGGGCCTGCGCCAGCCACCCCAGCGCCCGCGACTGCGCCGGCCCGCGAAACCGGTGCGCCGCAACGGCGTCGAGCTTCCCGGCGGCCAGCATGAACTCGACGTCGGAGCCGCCCAGCTTCCTGGCGGGCTCGGGATCGCCGTCGCGCAACGCACACCGCGCGCTCAGCACCGCCAGTTCGGGGACGTGCCGGTTGCACTGCCTGAGCAGCTCCATCGCGGGCGCCAGCACCCGTCTCGCTTCCGCCGTCAGCCCGGCCGCGAGCAGCGCCTCGGCCCGGTCGACCAGCGCTTCCGGCCTGCTCGTGGAGTCGAGACCGGCCTTCGCCGCCTCCTCGTACCTGCGCAGCGCGAGCGGCAGGTCGCCGGCGAGCATCGCGACGAAACCCCTGTTGTGCAACGCCATCGCGGCGCGACCCGGCTCGCCGATGGCCGCCAGCAGCGTCTGGGCAGACGCGAAGTCGGCGTCGGCGGCGACGAGCCTGGTGGCGTTGCACCGGGCGATCCCGCGTCCGATGAGGGCGTTCGCCAGCCAGCGCTCGTCGCCGTACCGGCGCAGCTCCCTGATGACCGCCGTGAGTTCGGCGATGGCCAGCCGCGGCTCGGCGGTCTGGCAGAGGTGCAGGCCGCGCAGGCACTTCGCCCTCGCCAGTTCGCGGCCGCGCAGGTGCGGCGTGGCGAGGTCGAGGTGCTGGAGGCTCTGCCTGCGGCGGCCGCGGTCCAACTCGATCCACGCGAGCGTTAGGTGGAACCGCGCCTCCCCGGTGAGCCGTGACCCGCGCCGGGCGAGGCGGGCGGCGACGTCGAGGTGGCCGAGCTCGACGTGGGCGACGCTGAGGTCGTGCAGGGCGTCGGCGCGCTGCGCCTTCGTGCCGCGGACCTCGGTCGCCGCGATGGTGGCCTGCGGGTCGGCGCTGGCGCTCACGCGACGAACCAGCCCGTCGTGAGGCCCAGTTCGGGCACGGTGACGCACACCGGTCCTGGCTTGATGGCGGTGCGGAACCAGCCCTCGGAGTCCGGTTGGAGAGCCGTCACCGACGTCGGCGAGTGGACCTCGACGGACACGCTGCCGTCCAGCACGCCGGTGAGGTGACCGGGGTCGACCTGGAGGTGCAGACGGCCGGCGCCGACCAGGAAGACGAACTGCCGCGACGGGCCGCGGACCGGTTCGTCCACAGGCTCCATCGGGTCGAGGCCGGTCGGCCGCGGGGTGAGGGCGGGTGGCGGGGTGTCCGAGCCGAACAGGGCGGCGATCTCGTCGAGCAGCGCGTCCCTCATCGCAGGCCCTCCAGCTTCCGCCGCAGCTCAGCGAGGCACCGGGTGCGCGTCGAGCCAACGCTCCCCACCTTCATCCCCAGGGCGTCGGCAACCTGTGCATAACTCAGTTCGGGGCTGTGGGCGGCGATCCGCAGGAGGCGCTGGCACCGCTCGTTCAAGGTCATGAGCGCGGACCACAGGCGACGCTGCCGGTCGTTGGTGATCGCGACCTCGTCGGGGGTCGGCAGGACCGACGCGGGCTCCCAAAGGTCGTAGGAGACCTCGCGTCCGCGCAGGCGCAACACGGTGATCGACTGACGGCTGGCGGTACGGACCAGCCACGCCGCGAGGTGCTCGGGTTCTCGGAGGCGGGTGAGCTGTTCGGCCAGGCAGAGCCACGTGCACTGGTAGACGTCGGCGGCGTCGGCCGGGCTCAGCCGGAACGATCTGGGCACCGACCAGACGAGGCGGGAGTAGCGTTCGACGAGGGCGTCCCAGCCGTTCAGGCCGGAACGCCACCCCACGAGAACCTCAGTGTTCGAGTCCATGCCATTTGGAGTCGAACTCGGGACTTGAGGCTCCAAGCCTCACCCGAAAGTGGGTTGTCCACAGTTGTGGAGAAACTCATCCACACCTGTGGACAACTAAAGCTTGTGGAGGCGCTCCACGGCTTCGTCGATCACCGAGTCCTGCTTGCAGAACGCGAAGCGGATCAGGTGCTTCCACTGTTCCGGCGTGTCCGTGAACACCTGGACGGGCACGGCCGCGACACCGATCTTGGCGGGCAGGTCGCGGCACAACGACAGGCCGTCCGTGTACCCGAGAGGGCGGACATCGGCGCAGATGAAGTACGTGCCCTCCGACGAACGCACCTCGAAACCGGCCGCACGCAACCCCTCGGCCAGACGCGCGCGCTTCGACGCGAGGGAGTCGCGCAACGACGTGACCCAGTCCAGTTCGGCGGTCAGGGCGTGCGCGACGGCGGGCTGGAACGGCGCACCGCCGACGAACGTCATGAACTGCTTCGCTGCGCGCACCGCGGACACCAGCTCGGCCGGTCCGCACGCCCAGCCGATCTTCCAGCCGGTGCAGTTGAACGTCTTGCCGGCGCCCGAGATCGACAACGTCCGCGACGCCATCCCCGGCAGCGAGGCCAGCGGGATGTGGACAAGTCCGTCGAACACCAGGTGCTCGTAGACCTCGTCGGTGATCGCGAGCAGGTCGTGCTCGACGCACAGCGAGGCGATCGCTTGGAGCTCCTCCAAGCGGAACACGGTGCCGGTCGGGTTGTGCGGCGAGTTGACCAGGATCGCCCGCGTCCTCGGCGTCACGGCCGCACGCAGCGCGTCCACGTCCAGCGCCAGCCGCCCGGACTCGTCCTCGCGCAGCCCGACGGTCACCCGCGTGGCCCCGGCCATCGCCACGGACGCGGCGTACGAGTCGTAATACGGCTCGATCAGGATGACCTCGTCGCCGGCCTCGACCAGCGCCAGCAGCGAGGCGGCGATCGCCTCGGTGGCGCCGACGGTCACCAGGACCTCGGTGTCGGGGTCGTACGACAGCCCGTACCGCGACCGGTGGGCGGCGACGGCGCGGCGCAGCACCGGCATGCCGGGACCGGGCGGGTACTGGTTGACGCCCGACGCGATCGCCGACTGGGCGGCCTGGAGCATCGACGCCGGACCGTCGGTGTCGGGGAAGCCCTGACCGAGGTTGACGGCGTCGTGCTGCACGGCCAGCGCCGTCATCTCCGCGAAGATGGTCGACGTGAACGGCTGCAAACGAGGAACTAGCGCTGGTACCCGCACAACGCAGGATCTTCACGTGGATCCGGTGTCGAGGGAAGTCCGCTTCCCCGGGATGTGAGAAATCGCCGTTGTCGAGGCAATCCCCGAACGGTGCGGTCGAACGTGTGTTCTAGGGTTGGTGAGTGAAAGTCGTCGTGCAGGTTCGCTTGCTGCCTTCTGTTGAGCAGGCGGTAGCGCTGGTCGCGACGCTGCACGCGTGCAACGGCGCGGCAGACAGCGCGTCGCGGATGGCGCACGAGCACGGTGTGAGTTCTCGGAACGACCTGCAGAAGCTGGTCTACCGGGACATGCGGGACGCGGGGCTCGGGGCTCAGGCCGCTGTGCGGACGGTGAAGAAGGTCGTTGACGCCTACGCCAGTGTGCAGGCGAGGGTTCGGACCGGGAGTTTGGCGGGCCCCAGCAGGGCCAAGGCTGAGAGCAGAGCGATCAGATTTCGCGACGACGCCGCACAGCCCTTCGACGACCGGATGCTTTCGTGGCGGTACGACGCCAAGACCGTGTCCATCTGGACTGTGGCGGGGCGCTTGAAGGGCATCCCGTTCGTAGGGCAATGCGACCAGCTCACGATGCTTGCTTCGAGTCGGCGAGGCGAGTCCGACCTCGTGTCGCGGGGCGGGAAGTGGCTGTTGATCGCCACTTGCGACGTGCCGGAACCCGGCGTCGTCGAGCCGAGTGACTGGATCGGTGTCGATCGGGGCATCGTCAACCTGGCGACCACGTCGGACGGTACGAACTTCCAAGGCCACCGATTGCGGCGCTACCGGCGGTGGCATGCGCGGAAGCGTGCGGAGTTGCAGGCCAAGAACACGAGGGCGGCGACCCGTCGCCTTCGCCGACGGTCTCGTCGGGAGCATCGCCACGTCGCGCACGTGAACCACGGGATCGCCAAGAAGTTGGTGGCTGTCGCGCAACGCACCGGCCGCGGTATCGCTCTGGAGGACCTGAGCGGGATCCGTGACCGGGTACGGCCTCGTCGCGACCAGCGAGCCACCCACGCCGCCTGGGCCTTTCCACCAGCTCGGCGCGTTCATCGAGTACAAGGCGAAGCGTGCCGGTGTCCAGGTGATCACCGTGGACGGCCCGGTACACCTCGCAGACGTGCCCGGCGTGCGGGCACGTCGCGCGGAACAACAGGATCACCCGCGACTGCTTCCGCTGTCGCCGGTGCGGCCTCGCTGGGCCTGCTGATCACGTCGCCGGGATCAACGTGCGCAACCGTGCGCGCTCGGCGTGGGCACCTGTCAACGTGCCCGAACCGGTCGCCTGAGCGGACGGTTGATGCGGACCGCCCGCGGCAGCCAGTGGTGGACGGAAACGCGATCCGGCAGAAGAGCTGATTCCGCAAGATCGGCGCTCATGCCGGAAGTTGACGGACAATGGTGGCGTGGAGCAACTGACCGCCGCTGACCAGCAGAAGCGCGCCGACCTGCGCAAGATGAAGCTCGTCGCCACGAGCTTCCTGATAGGCGCGACGGTCATCTTCTTCGGCACCCACGCCTTCGAGGGCGCCTGGGTCGGGTACGTGCGGGCCGCCGCCGAAGCCGGCATGGTCGGCGCGCTCGCCGACTGGTTCGCCGTCACGGCCCTCTTCCGCAGGCCACTGGGCCTGCCCATCCCGCACACCGCGATCATCCCCGAGCGCAAGAACATGTTCGGCCAGACGCTCGGCGACTTCGTCGGCGTCAACTTCCTCAGCCCCGAAGTGGTGCAGGACAAGCTGCGCAGAGCGGGCATCGCGGAGCGGGCCGGCGCGTGGATCAAGCAGCCGGAGAACGCCGAACGGATCACCACCGAGCTCGCGAACGTCCTCAAGGGCGCGATCACGGTCCTCAAGGACGAGGAGGTCCAGGCCGTCGTCGAGCAGGCGATCGTCAAGCGGGTGACGGAGAAGCCGTGGGGGCCGCCGCTCGGCAAGCTGCTCGGGCAGGTGCTGACGGACGGGGCGCACCACAAGCTCGTCGACCTCATGTGCGACCGCGCCTACGAGTGGGTGCGCGACAACTACGACAAGGTCAGCCTCATCGTCACGGACCGGGCGCCCACGTGGTCGCCGAAGTTCGTCGACTCGATGCTCGGCGACAAGGTCTACACCGAGCTGGTCAACTTCGCGTGGGCGGTCAAGACCGACGTCAACCACCCGATGCGGCTCGCCGTCGACCAGTTCATGATCGAGTTCTCCAGCGACATGCAGACCGACCCGACGACGATGCAGAAGGCCGAGCAGGTCAAGCAGCAGGTCATCAACCACCCCGACGTGCAGAAGGTGATCAGCAGCGCGTGGGGCACGGCGAAGAAGATGCTCATCGACGCCGCCGAGGACCCGTCCAGCGAGCTGCGCAAGCGCGTCACGCAGGGGCTGATCACGCTCGGCACGAACCTGACGACCGACGACGAGCTGCGCGCCAAGGTCGACGGCTGGCTGGAGCAGGCCGCCGGGTACGTCGTGAACAACTACCGCGCGGAGATCACCACGCTGATCACGGACACGGTGGAGCGCTGGGACGCGGAGGAGACCTCGCGCAAGATCGAACTGCAGGTCGGCAGGGACCTGCAGTTCATCAGGATCAACGGAACGGTGGTCGGGGCGCTCGCCGGCCTGGTGATCTACACCGTGGCCAACGTGCTGTTCTGAGCCCGGGAGCGTTTTCGGAAGGTGCGCGCCTTCTCGCGGTTCCCGCACACCTGCATCGAGCACCAGGTGCGCGAGCGGTTGCGCGAACGGTCGAAGAACGCGCGTTGGCAATCGTCGGCCGGACAGATCTTGAAGCGTTCCCACGAGCCCAGCACCGCCAGGCGGGCCGAGGCGGCGAGCACCGCGCCGAGCGCGTCCGAGCTCGACAGCACCGGGACGCCGTCGGTCAGCTCGATGTGCACGACACCCGCTGCCGTCCGGGGCCCTGACGACCCTTCGATGGACGAACGCAGTGCCGCACGAGCGGCGCGCGCCTGCGCGATTTCACTGCTCCGCCCGAGGCCGCGCTCGGTCACCCATGCGCGCCAGGAGGCTTCACTGTCCAGTACGTGTCGAGTGTTCAGGAAGTCGAGCAGCAGCTCGACGTCGTGATCCCAGCCGACAGTCAGACCAGTCACCCCACCACTGTAGGCGTCCTGGCGGGTGCCCGTCAGTCCGTCCGGCGAATGCACGGGGTGTATACACCGCGTGCACAGTGCCGTTCACTGCTCTGACGTGGCCCTCGCCGAGAAGGGCGACCGGAGCACCTGGCCGGCGGACCGGGTGGTGACCTCGTGCTCGGCGAGGCGGTCCTGGACCAGTCCGTGCCGGAACTGGTAGCAGGCGCCCGCCCGGCAGAGCACGCCGAGCTTGCGCGAGTCCTCCAGGAACACCATCAGCTCCCAGGGCAGCTTCCCGCGCAGGGCGAGCCAGATCCGCGCGACGGTGAACCACCACCAGCGCAGGTGCAGCACGGCGAGCGCGAACCCGAGCATCAGGCCGGACGCGAGGCCCAGCCCGACCATGCCGGTCTGGCCGGGGCCGAACACCAGTGCCGCCGCCGAACCGAAGACCACGGCCAGCACGAGAGATCCGGTCCACACGGCGATCCGGTCGCGTGCCATCGTCCACTGTGGACTGGATGCTTGGGAGAGCTCGGCCGCGCTCGACAACGCGAACCGCAGGGCGATCGCGACGGCGAGTCCGAGGCCGACCACGAGTCCGGCGGAAAGTCCGTACAGGGCACCGAAAACGAGTCCGGCTGCGAGTCCGAGCACGCCGGGCACGAGCAGCAGGCTGCGCCAGATCCCCAGTCGTGGCTTGGACTTGCGTTCGTGGGACGCGGTCAGTGCGGCCGCGCCGACGCCGATGCCCGCGACCAGACCGGTGATCGGGGCGAACGACGGCGTGATCGAGTACGCCATCAGCCAGCCGACGCCGAACCCGCCGATCGCGCCCAGCACCAGCGCGCCGAGCACCGCGAGCCACGTGCTGCCGACCGACCGGCGCAGCTCCCACCAGGCCAGTTCGCGGATGCCCCTGTCCCGCATCTCGTGGGCCAGGAACTCGAGCCACTTGCGGGCGCGGTCGCGCGGCCAGACCTGCGAGGCCTTGGCGTGGTGCGCGAACGCCCTGTTGCCGAACGCCCGCGACACCAGTTCGTCGCAGAGGTGGTCGGAGATCGACCGCGCGTCCGGGAAACGGGTGCGGTCGAGCAGTTCGGTCGGTTCGGCCTCGCTGTCCGCGTAGACGATGCTGGCCAGCCACATCGTGAGCGGCGTCGACAGCGCGTCCGCGAGCCTGCCGTCCGGCTCCTCGCGCAGCTGGATGAACACCGGTTCCCAGCGCGCGGCGCCCCAGCTGTCGGCGCTCGCCCGCAGGTAGGCGGCGACCTCGTCCAGGTCGAGCGGGGTCAGTTCGACGACGTCCGCGCCCGGCAGCGGGCCGGCGAGGTGGGCGGCCTGCGTGAACTCGGCGGTGCGGCAGGTCAGCACCAGCGGCCGGTTCCCGAACGCCTTGGTGATCCGCGCGAGCGCGTCCGCGCGCTGGTGGGCTGGGACGTCGTCCAGGCCGTCGAGCACGGGCAGGACCAGGTGCTGCTCGACCAGCAGGTCACCGGCGTAGCTGCCGTAGAGCTCGGTGTTGCGCAGCGCCGGGTGGTCCTCGTACAGCCTGCGCGTGAGCCACGTGCGGACGTCCTCGACCGCCGGGTTCCACGTCGACAGGGGCAGCAGCACCGGGACCATGCCGCCGTCGTAGCGGTCCAGCAGGCCGCACGTCAGCAGCATCGCGACCGTCGACTTGCCGGTGCCCGCCTCGCCGATGATCACCATGCGGCGGTTGATCTGCCGTTCGAACGCGCCCACGACGGCGTCGCTGCGTCCCGGCGGCGCGTCCGGCTCGTCGCTCACGTCCAGTTCGGGCGCGACCCAGTGCAGGTCGAGGACGTCCGGGTCGGTGAGGCCGCGGGACCGGACCTCCTCGTTCCACTGCGCCTGCAGGCCGACGGCGAGCGCCCGGCACGCCGCGTCGAGGTGCTCGTCGGAGCTGAGCTCGGCGTTGTGCCTGCGGCGGACCCACGGGTCGAGCGCGGCCAGCAAGCCCAGGAACGCCAGCGCGAGCACGATCAGCCACAGGTGCGGGTTGATGCCGTGGTCGGTGACGAACAGTCCGGCCGCGGTGAGCAGCGCGGTCAGCACGCAGCCGGTCAGCAACGCCTGCTGACGGAATCTGGACATGCGACGAATCATGACGCACCGCATCCGCCCGGGGTCGATTCAGTGACCCGTGTCGTGACGTTCAGTTGTTGATCACAGATGCCAGCTGAGGTCGCCCAGAGTCAGGTGCTGGCCGTCCCCGTCGATCGACACGCCGAACTGGCTGCGGCGCGGTTTGCCCAGGTCGTGCCACTCGACGAGCGCGTCCTCCGCCGCGTCCCAGAGCCTGCGCGGGCCGCCCTGGTCGACGTGCGAGCCGTGGTGGTGCACCCACGACCCGTCCGAATGGGCGAGCCAGTTGGGCCCCGCGACCACGTCCGGCAGGGCCGTTCCCGCGAAGAACTCGAACGGGCTCGCCGGGTCGAGCACGGTGTTGAACGGCAGGGTGGTCGTGCGGCGGTCGAACGTGCCTGCTCCAGCAAGCGCCGGCGGGAGGGCGTGCGCGCGCAACGGCATGAAGCGCCCGTCCGCGGTGAGCACGCGGCCTTCGCCGGTGCCGTCGCCGTGGGACGTGATCAGCAGCAGCCCGGCGCCGATGGGGCGGTGCAACGTCGTGACCACCAGACCGCCCGGCCGCGTCTGCTCCAGCCAGGCGGGTGGGATGGTCGCGACGGAGCAGGTGGCCAGCAAGCGGTCGTACGGCGCGCGCTCCTGGTGGCCGAGCGCGCCGTCGCCTGTCAGGCACGTGGGGAAGAAACCGTTGTCGTGCAGGCGTTGTCGTGCGCGTGCGGAGATGTTCGGGTCGACGTCGATCGTGGTCACGTTGCCCGAACCCAAGGCGTGGCAGAGAAGAGCGGCGTTGTAGCCAGTGCCGGTGCCGACTTCGAGGATCGTCTGTCCGGAGTGGACGTCCAGCGCCTCCAGCATGATCGCCATGATCGTGGGCATGCTCGACGAGCAGGTCGGTGTGCCACCGGTCACCGTGTCGTCGCCGTCGAACTGGGTGACCCAGACCCGGTCGGCGTAGACCAGTCCTAGCCAGCCGGGGTCGCTCGCGGCGACGCGCTCCCAGTCGCCGTTGTGCAGCTGCCGGTAGAAGTGCGGCAGGAACTCGTGTCGCGGAACCTCGCGAAAAGCGTTGTGCCACTGGGGATCGCGCAGCACGCCATCACCGAGCAGGTGGTCGGCCAGCTCGGCGCGCAGGGCTCCGGCGTAGTCCATGTCACCCCCACGGTATCCCTGTGGCGGAGCACACGCAGCGATTGCTAGCAGGGTGCTTGCAACTGCTAGCACTCGTCGCTAACGTGGTTGGTGGCACGAGGAACGAGGAGCGGGAACAGTGGACAAGTCCATCGACAAAGCAGTCGCGGACCTCGGCCGCAACATCGGTGAGTACATCCGCGAGCAGCGCAACACCGCCAAGATCTCCTTGCGGGAGTTGGCGAAGCAGGCGGGTGTCTCCAATCCATACCTCAGCCAGATCGAGCGAGGACTGCGCAAGCCCAGTGCGGAGATCCTTCAGCAGATCGCCAAGGGGCTGCGCATCTCGGCCGAGGTGCTCTACGTCGAGGCCGGGATCCTCCAGCAGCGCGAAGGCGGTGCGTTGGCGGACGCCATCGTCGCCGCGACCGATCTGACCGAGCGGCAGAAGCAGGTGCTGCTCGACGTATACGAATCTTTCAGGCGGGAGAACGCCGCCAAACAACAGGAGGACTGATCTCCATGCCGAAGCTCACCCAGGACGACGTTCGCAAGGCCGCCGAGCAGGGCGCCCACGCCGCACGCCAGGCGCTGCTCGCCGCTCTCGGCGCCGGTGACCTCGCCGCCAAGGCCGTGGTCGAGGCCCTGAACAAGGCCAAGGAGCGCGCCGACGAGGCCCGCACCCAGGCCGTCGACATCCCGAACGAGCTCAAGGACCTGCGCGAGAAGCTGCAGCCGGCCGAGCTCAAGAAGCTCGTCGACGCCTACACCGCCTCCGCGGTGAACCTGTACACCTACCTCGCCGACCAGGGCGAGCAGACGCTGGAGCAGATCAAGGCCCAGCCGCAGGTCAAGCAGGCCGTGGAGCAGGTCGAGCAGGCCGTCGAGGCCGCGCAGAAGCGCGCCGAGTCCGCCGCCGCCGACGCCAAGGTCCTCGCGGACGACGTGCTCGGCAAGGTGACCCGCCGCACCCGTTCGGTCGGCGAGAAGGTCGCCCACCAGGTCGAGGACGGCGCCGAGAAGCTGGCCGAGGAGATCGTCGAGGTCGGCGGCGAGGCCGCGCACGAGGTGCGCAGCACGACCCGCAAGGCCGCGAACCGCACCGCGCCGCGCAAGCCGGCGACCACGACCCGCAGCACCACCACCGCTGCGAAGAAGACCACGCCGAACACCACCAAGTGAGTCGCTGAGGTCGAAATCGAGGGGAGTGGCCCGACCAGGGCCGCTCCCCTCTTCGCGTACCGGCACGTAGGCTGGCCCTGTGTTCTACCTGCCGGTCCTCAGCATCTGGAACCTCGACGGCCTCGTGTACTTCCTCGCCGACGTGGGGTTCAGCATCTTCGGCCTGTTCGCGTTCTTCCACGTCCTGAGCCAGCGGGTCGACGCGTTCACCGCCATCGAGCGCATGACCAAGCCCGCCTGGCTGGGCATCACCGGTGGTGGCGCCGCGGCGCTGCTGCTGTTCAGGCCCGGTGACGTCGGCGCGATCTTCTGGCTGGCCGGCCTCGTCGCGGTGCTGGTCTACATGGTGGACGTGCGCCCCAAGCTGATCGAGGTCCAGCGCGGCCCCCGTTGGTGATCACGCACTCGTACGGCTCCGGCTCACCGGTGACGCTCGTCGCCCACGGCCTCGGAGCCACCCCCGGCGAGGCGCGGATCCCCGCCTCCGGGCTGCCCGGCACCCGCGTCGTGGTGACGCTGCCGTCGCACGGCGACGCCCCGGACGCGCCCGCCGGGTACTGGGACTACGGGCGGATCGCGGCCGACCTGGGCACCGTCGAGGCCGACCACGCCGTCGGTGTGTCGCTGGGCGCCGGTGCGTTGGTCCGCCTGCTCTCGCTCGAACCCGGCCGCTTCCGGCGCGTCGTGCTGTTGCTGCCCGCGGTGCTCGACCAGCCCCGGCCGCCGTTCACGTTGCAGCAGCTCTCCGACCTGACCACCGGGCCGCCGATCTACGTGGCCGAACGGCGTGCCGCGCTGAAGCGCCTGGAGGCCGCCGCCGACCAGCTGCCGGGTCAGGTGGCCGTCCCCGACGCCTCCGTGCTGGCGGCCGTGTCGGCTCCGGTGCTGGTCATCGGGGCTGTCGGCGACCCGCTGCACCCCGAGGACGTGGCGAAGGAGACGGCGGCCGCGTTTCCGAACGGTGAGCTGTGGCTGATCGACTCACCGTCTCCGATGATCACCCATCGGAGCGAGGTCCGGCACAGGTTGGTCTCCTTCTTCGCCGGGTAGCCGAAGTGCATGGCTGAACAGAAGAAGATCGCGTTCCTGGTGGCGGAAGAGGGCATCGAGCAGGTCGAGCTCACCGACCCGTGGGCCCACGTCGAGAAGGCCGGCGGGGTGCCGCGCCTGCTCGCGCCGAAGCTCGGACAGGTGCGCGGCTTCAACCACCTCACGCCCGCCGACGAGTTCCCCGTCGACACGGCGTTCGCCGACGCCAGCGCCGACGACTACGACGGCGCGGTCATCCCCGGCGGCGTCGCGAACAGCGACTTCCTGCGCATGGACGCCGACGCGGTCGAACTGGTGAAGGCGCTGGTGGCCGCGGGCAAGCCGATCGCCTCGATCTGCCACGGACCGTGGCTGCTCGTCGAGTCGGGCGTGGTGCGCGGCAAGATGCTGACCTCGTTCCCGAGTCTGCAGACCGACATCCGCAACGCGGGTGGTGACTGGGCGGACCAGGAGGTCAGGGTCTGCGACATGAACGGGTGGACGCTCGTGACGTCCCGCAACCCCGACGACCTGCCGGCGTTCAACCGGGAGGCGCTCAAGGCGTTCGGGCTGTCCGAATAGCCGGGATCTGCAGCTCCCGGCCACTCACTTACAGGCGCGTCCCGGCGTAGTGCGCCATGGCGTCACGAGTCCACTCGGCCATGTTGCCGCCGCCGTCGACCTCGAAGTTGACCCGGAACTCGTCCGAGTCGACGTAGAGGTCGCCGAGGCCCTTGTAGGACTCCCTGTTGGGCGTCCAGCTCAGGCAGATCCAGCGGTAGTGGCGGTCGATCTGCTCCTGCGTCTCAGGAGCGTCGATCGCCGTGCCCGCCGTGTACAGCGCGCCGAGCTTCGCGGCGATGTCCCGCCACTCGGCCATGAACTGGTCCGCGTCGGCACGCGTCCAGCCCTTCATCTTCTTCCTGCTCGACTCGATGTGCTCCCTGGCACCCTCGCCGTAGCGCTCGACGAGCTCCGCTTCGTGACGCTCCTGCGTCTTCGCGTCGAAGCCGTCGAACAGCTCTTCCATCTTCATCTCGTCCCCTCCTTCCAGTTCTGCGATCGTCCGCGCGACGGTGTTGGCCAGCCGGTCCAGCCGCTCCCTCTCGTCCCGCAGCCACCGGTGGTGGTCGCGCAGGACGGTCAGCTGGTCCGTGCCGTTCAACATCTCCGCCACCACGTCGAGGCCCAGGCCCAGGTCGCGCAGCAGCAGGATCTGCTGCAGGCGGTGGACCTGTTCCTTCTCGTAGTAGCGGTAACCGTTGTCGCCGATCCAGGCCGGCGGCAGCAGCCCGATCGAGTCGTAGTGCCGCAGCGTCCTGGACGTCACCTTGGACATCCGGGCCACCTGGGCGATCGACCAGGCCATTCCGGTTCCCCCTTCGCGCTCTGAAAATGACGGTAGAGGTTGACGCAGCGTCAAAGTCAAACAGCGTTTGGCAGGATGAGCAGCGTGTGGACTATCGCTGGTTCGTTGGAACCCGTCCCCGTGCTGTCTCGCCTCGACCTGGTGTCCGAACCGGTCGCAGCCGCGTTGAAGACGCTGGACGGTGCCGATCGTGTCGCGGTGGCGGAGATCGATCCGACCCTCGCCGACACCGCCGAGTTCTGCGCGCACTACGGCTCCCCGCTCGAAGCCTCGGCCAACTGCGTGGTCGTCGCCGGCAAGCGCGGTGACGTGGTCCGTTACGCGGCCTGCATGGTGCTGGCGACCATGCGCGCGGACGTGAACGGCGTCATCCGCAAGCGGCTCGACGCGCGCAAGGCGTCGTTCGCGCCGATGGACGAGGCCGTGGCGTTGACGGGCATGGAGTACGGCGGCATCACGCCCGTCGGTGTGCCCGCGGACTGGCCGATCCTCGTCTCGCCCGAGGTGGCCGCCGCCCCCGAACTGATCGTGGGCAGCGGCATCCGCGGCAGCAAGATCCTGATTCCCGGTGACGTGCTGATGAAGCTCACCGGGGCCGAGGTCCTACCGGACCTGGCGCGCTGACAGCCGGCCGATCACCTGGTCGGGGTCGAGGTCCCACCTGATCACCCGCGGGTCCGGACCCGACGACGTGAGGTCGCCGCCCGCGTCGAACAGCACGGCGTTGACCGGGCCCGTGTGCCCGGTCAGCGTCGCGACCTGGGTGCCGTCGGAGACCCGCCACAACGTGATCAGGCTGTCGTTCGCGGCGGCCGCCACGGTCGTGCCGTCCCGGCTGGCCGCGACCGCACCGACGGCGCCCCGGCCCGTCACGAGCGTGCGCGTTCCGCCGTCGGCGCCCCACAGGGCTACCTCGCCACCCGCGTCGCCCACCGCCAGCAGGCCCGAACCCGGTACGGCGGCGATCGACTTCACCGCAGGGCCGGTCTCCCGCAGCACCTCGGGCCGATCGCCCGCCCACCTCAGCACGCGTCCGTCGGCTCCACCGGAGACCACGACGTCGCCGAGCAGCGCCACGGTGTTCACCGGACCCGCGTGGCCCGCCGGCAGCGGGCGGCCTGGCTCCGCGGAGTTCAGGTCCTGCACCACGACCGCGGAGTCCGCCCCGCCGGTCACCGCGCGGTCTCCCGCCACGACCAGGCCCTTGATCGCGCCGCGATGCTCCTGCCACGTGTGCAGGAGCAGGCCGTCGGTCCGCCACGACGACAGCACGCCGCGCACGTCGGCGACCACGATCTCCCCGGTGTTGCGGAACGCCAGCGCCGTCACGTGCGCCGGGACGTCGATGCGTCCGACCTGCCTGCCCTCGTGGTTCCACAGCAGCACCATCCGGTCGCGCCCGCCGGTGGCGAGCGTCGCGCCGTCCGGGGAGAGCGCGATGCCGTCCGGAGGGCTGGTGTGGCCGGTCAGGGGTGGCAGCGGCAGGTTCCAGAGGCTCACGCTCTCGTCGCCGCCCGCCGCGAACCACGAGCCGTCCGGGCTGAGCGCCGCCACGTAGAACGGGTGCGTGCGGGTGATCAGGCCGGTCAGCCAGCCGCCGTCGGGCACCGTCCACCAGCGGATGCTGCCGTCGTCGCTGGTCGACACGAGCTTGGTGCCGCTCGCGTCGAACTGCACCGAGTGCACGGCGCCGACGTGCCTGCGCAGCCCGGACGTCTTGCCGGTGGCCAGAACGCGCAGCACCACCTGGTAGTCGTCTCCGCCGGAAGCGAGCACAAGGCCGTCAGGGCTCAACGTGACCGTGCGAACGGCTGAGACGTGGTCGGTGAACGTGCGCGCGACGCCGTTCTCCACCACCAACGTGCCCTTCTGCCCGCCGGCGGCGAGCACGGAGCCGTTCAACGACAACGAGTGGACCTCACCCAGTTCGTGCACGACGGTGTCCGTTCGCGTCCAGTCGTCCGTGCGCCACAACGAGATCAGGCCGTCAGCCGTCGCCACCGCGGCGGTCGATCCGTCCGCGGAGAGCACGAGCACGCGGATCCCGGCGTCGAGAGAGATGGTCCGCAACGGCAGATGCGTTCTGGTGTCCCACAAGATGATTCGCTTGTCGTCACCCGCGGACACCAGCACCGAACCGCCGGGCATGAACGCGAGCGCGCGCACGGTGCCGTTGTGCTGCAACAGAGTCACGGGAGCCGCAGCAGAAGTGGGCGAGCGCAGCAGCACCGAGTGGTCCTCGCCCGCGGTGGCGAACAACGCGCTGTCAGCACTGAACGCGACCGCGCGAACCGGTCCGCGATGATCTTTCAGCACAGTGCGGGCGGGCTTGTAGGCCGCGGTGCTGAGCAACGCCCCGCGTGCCTCGGCTGTGGCCGAGGTGCGGTAGGCGTCCACGGCGAGTTGCGCGGCGGCGTCCGGCCAGGACGCGCTGAGCTCCTGTGCCTGCACGGCGATCTGGCGCGACTCGGCGACCCGTTGCTCCCGCAGGGCGGCGTTGCCCTGCACGACGGCGACCGACATGACCACCAGGCACGCCACGGTCAGCACGGCCAGCGACTTCACCAGCGTCCGCAACCGGCGGGACTGCCGGTCCGCCGCCTGCCGTGACGCGTTCTCCTCGTCCACCGCCGCCTGCAGGAACTCGCGTTCCAGCTCGTTGGACGACACCGGCCACTCGATGCGGCCAGCCAGGTCGCGCATCGCGGAGAGCCGGGCGCCCCGGTAGAGCTCGCCGGGGTCGCGGCCGGCCAACTGCCACGCGGCCGCGGCGGTGGTGAAGTCGCGGTGCAGCCGCAACGACCCCCTGTCGTCGTCGATCCACTGGCGTAATCGAGGCCACGCGCGCACGAGCGCTTCGTGCGCGAGTTCCACCACGCCGTCCGCGACGACGATCAGCCGTGCGTTCGCGAGGACGTTCACGACGTGTGCGGTGTCGGACGGCCTGCCTGCGGCCATCACCTCGTCGAGCGGGGCCCGGCGGCGCAGGTCGTTCACGTCGTCGTGGGTCTGCACGAGTCGTAGCAGCACGGCGCGCGCGACGGCCTGTGCACGGACGGACAGCTCGCCGTAGGTGCTCTCGGCCGTGGCGGCGACGGCGCCCGTGACACCGCCGCTGGCCCGGTAGCCGTCGAGCGTCAGCCGGCCGCGTTCGCGTCGTCGCCACGTCTCCAGCAGCGCGTGCGACAGCAACGGCAGCGCGCCCGACTGCCCGCGCACGTCGGCCAGCACGGCCGCGAGCACGTCCGGCTGCACCTTCAGCCCCGCCTGCGCGGCCGGCATCTCGACGGCGGCGCGCAGTTCTTCGTCGGTCATCGGCCCGACCAGCACCTGGGCGTCGCGCAACGCCTCGACCAGCGAGGGCATCGCGGCGCAGTGGCCGAGGAAGTCCGCCCGCACCGCCAGCAGCACCCGTTGATCGCCGTCGAGCAGCGACGCGACGAACGCCTCCCGGTCGGCCGCGCTGCCGAAGTGGGTGAACAGCTCCTCGAACTGGTCGACCACCACGAGATCGGCCTGGCCGCCGCGCCAGGTCGTCGGCGTCGCGGTGAGCACCGTCCAGTCCGTCAGCGCGGGCAGCACCCCGGCGTGGACCAACGAGGACTTGCCGGACCCGGACGGCCCGAACACGCCGACGACGCGCTGCCGCCGGACGCGGTCGACGAGGTCTGCGGCTAGGCCGTCCCGTCCGAAGAACCGGTCGGCGTCACCGATCCCGAACGCCGTCAGCCCGAGGTACGGCGTCGAGTCCGTCTCGCCCTTCGCGGCCTGACGCCAGCGCTGCTCCCATTGGGTCACATCGCCTTCGCACGCCTGGACGTACGCGAGTGCGACCGCCAGCGACGGGAGCTGTTCTCCCGCGGCCGCCTGCGACAGCGCGGTGGCCGAGTAGTGCGCGCGTTGGGCGAGCGTCCGGTAGTTCGGCGAGCCCGCCTTCTCCCTCAGTTGCCGCAGCTCCCACGCGAACCGCTGGACAGGGCCTTCCTCGGGGTCGATCGGCCGCTCTCGTCTACCCACTCGGACTCCAGTTGATCTGAGTTGATTGAAAAGGGCCCGCGCCACTGCCTGATCAACTCAACCCGCTCTAAACCTGGTGCCGCAACGACATCGGGCTGAGCAGGAGTGACGATGACCGGACGCTGGCGCACAGCACTTCTACTGGCGTGGACGGGTGTGTTGACCGCTGCGTTGCCCGTGCAGGCGCAGGAAGTGGCGGACGACCTGATCCACAGCCGCCCGACGGCGGCGTTCGCCCTGACACCGGACTGGGGCCTGGAGTCCTCCGCGGCGCAGCTGCAGAGCGCGGTCGGCACCACGACGTCGGTCGCGGCCCTGCTGCGTGACGCGAACCGGGACATCGCGTCGTGCAACAGCGCGCAGCAGCAGGCGCTCCCGGAGAACTACGACCGAACGGACTACCCGCTGACGTCCGGGCAGATCCTGCACAGCAGTGAGAAGTTCTGCTGGGACCCCGGCGACAGCAAGGTCGACTACTGGATCCCGCAGGGCGTCACCGGCTCGTCCGACGCGGACGACGACGGCCTGTGGGGCGAGAACCGCATCCTGCTCGTCAGCTGGCACTACGACGAGTCCGGGCCGGACAAGGGCGTGCGCGTGTCGTTCGTCGACATGAAGAACCGCAAGTACCGGCACGTGCTGCTGGTCGAGCCGACGGCGAACGCGAACTACAAGGCCGTGCCGATCCACGCGGGCGGGCTCGCCTGGCTCGGGCACTACCTCTACGTGGCCGACACCGACGGCGGCCTGCGGGTGTTCGACGTCGAACGCCTGCTGGAGGTGTCCGACGCGCAGGACAGCATCGGCAAGAGCGGCAGCAGTTACTACGCCTACAACTACAAGTACGTGCTGCCGCAGGTCGGCTGGTACCGGCAGTCCGTGCGGACGGACTGCGTGCCCAGCGCCTCCCAGCTGTGCTTCTCGTCGTTGTCGCTGGACCGCAGCACCACGCCGGACACGCTCGTCGTCGGCGAGTACCGCAACGGGCGCAGCACCGACACCGCCGTCGACGGCGGCCGGGTGGTCCGCTACCAGGTGGACGCCTCGTCCCGGCAACTCGTGCTGAGCGGCGGGAAAGCCGTGCCGCAGGACGTGGTGACCGTGCCGCGCAGCAACCTCCAGGGCGTCCAGACCTGGGAGGACCGCTACCTCCTCGGCCGCAGCTCGAACCGCAACCACAGCTGGATGCACTCCGGCCGGCTCGGCGGTGCGACGGGGACCAACAGCTGGGCCGTCGGCGGTGAGGACCTCTACCACGAGCACGGTCCGGGGATCACCGCCGGAAAGCTCTGGACCGTCACGGAACACGCCTGGTCCGAGGACGGCGGCACGTTCATCGACCGGCGAGCGATCTTCGCCGTTCCGCTCAGCGAGATCGGCTGAGCCCACTCGACCTCCGCCTTCTCCGAAGGCGGGAACCCTTGCGAAATCTGGAGGAGAACCCCATGCGCAAGCTCGTGCTTGCTCTCTCGATGGCCTTCCTGGCCGTCATGGGCTCGATGATGCCCGCCTCCGCGGCACCGGAGGTCGTCTCGGTGCAGGCGGTGCCCGAGGTCGGTGTGATGGCCGACGGCGTGAACTTCGCGGTCGCCGGCACGCTGCCGTCCCGCTCGCAGCTCGTGTGCCACTCCTACACGGACGTCGAGATCTGCTACGAGAAGGGCGGTGACCACTGGTGGGTGCAGGACCAGGACTCCGACGGTGAGTCCGCCGGTGTGTACTGGCAGAACTACCGCGACGGCGCGCTCTACCGCGACGGCTGGTGCATGACCAGCCTCGGCACCGGCAACTGGGGTCAGTGCAACAAGGACTACTACGAGGACAGCACGCTGTACGGCTTCCCGTGCACCTGGAACCGCAGCAGCAGCAACGTGATCGAGTGCTCGGACACGGGATACCGCTACCAGTGACGAGGAAGCGGCTGGTCGCTCTCGCGGCGGTGGCGGCGTTCGTCGGCGTCTTGACGCCGGGCACGGCTTCGGCCGCGCCCGGCTGGGAGATCGACTACGGGGTCAAGGGCACCCCGCCGGCGGACGTCGTGTGCGCGAACCAGATGGACAAGGCCTGGGTCTGCTACGAGCGCTACGGCGACCGCTGGTGGGTGCGGGACAACGCGCAGGACGGCATGTCCGCCCTCGTGGAGTGGTTCAACTACCGCGACGGCTCGCTCTACCGCCGCGGCCGCTGCATCAACAGCCACGAGGCCGGCACCTGGGCCTCGTGCAACAAGAACTACTACGAGGGCAGCAAGCTGACCGGGTTCCAGGGCGCCTGGGACCGCAGCGAGGGCTCGGTTCCCGTGTACTACGAGACCGAGTGGCAGTTCCAGTAGCTACGACTGGTACTTGAGCAGCAGTGCGACCGCCTCGTCGATGTCGTCCGTGACGAGGATCCACTGCTCGGCCTCCCGGCCCGCCGCGAGCTTCTGCACCAGCGGCGCGGCCGGGACCTCGTCGGTCCAGAAGTCCGTGCCCAGGAAGATCATGGGCGCGGCCGGGCCGACGCTGCCGTAGTAGTTCTGCGTGAAGTCCTGGAAGACCTCCTGGACCGTGCCCGCCTTGCCCGGCGTGTAGACGATGCCGCCGCTCGCGACCGTGAGCAGGCCCTCCTCGCGCACCGAGTTCGCGAAGTACTTCGCGTGCAGTTCACACGCCGGGTTGGGCGGCTCGTGGCCGTAGAACCAGGTCGGGATGCCGATCGTGCGCGGGGTGTCGAAGCTGCGGATCTCCGGGAACGCGGCGAGCCAGCGGCCGATCGACTCGTCGTCGTGGCCGAACGAAGGGGCCTGCGCGATGGCGGCGAGGACGGCGTCGTCGACCTCGCCGAGCCGGACGCCCAGCGGCACGGCCTCCATCGCGCCAGGACCACCGCCCGTCAGCACGGTGAGGCCCGCGTTGCCCAGCGCGGCGCCCAGCGCGACGGCGTTGCGGTAGCCCTCCGACCCGCGGGCGAGCGCGTGACCGCCCATGACCGCGACCGGTGAGCCCGTCAGCGTGTCGTCGAGGGCCTCGGTGATCGAGTGGTCGTGCAGGCGTTCGGCCAGCGCGTGCAACGGGTCGGGGTGGTGGCCCTGCTGCCTGCTGTGCCGGTAGATCTCGGCGTCCGGGGTCTCGGCGTACGACTTCGGGTTCGCCGGGTCGAAGCCCGCGAACAGCTCCGCCGGTGTGTAGAGCTTCGAGCGGTAGACGTCGTAGGGCAGGTCCGGGATGACCGGGAAGACCAGCGCCCCCGCGGCCTCCGCGCGGCGCTGCATGGTCTCGCTGAGGGTGCAGCCGAGCAGCAGCGCGCCGTCGAACGGGACCCGCACGTCCTCGCGAGTGAGGTCCAGCCCGATGATGACGGCTTTGCGCAGGTCAGGAGCTGCCCGCAGCTGGTCGAGGTCGGTGATTTCGATCCGCACGGGAAAAAGCCTATGCCCAGGGCGAACCAACGGGTCGCGCAATCCGAATGAGTGTGTGGGAACTGAGGTCCGCTCGCCGTCCCCCGACGAGCGGCCGCGGGCCGCGCTGCCCAGGAAAGGTTCCCCGCCATGGCCACCGAACTGCTGACAGGATGCGCCGCCCGCGGCGCCCGAGTGGTAGATCCCCACCGCGTCGAGTACCTCGACTGCGGCGGGTACGGAGTCCCTCTTCTCGGCCACGCCCACCCGGACGTGGTGCAGGCCGTGGTCGGCCAGGTGCGCCGGCCGTCCCTGCTCGACCGCCTGATGCTCGACCTGGTCACGCCCAACGGCCTCGACCACGTCCACACCTTCTCCTCGGCCTCCGAGGCCGCCCAGTTCGCCGTGGCCCTCGCACAGGCGAACGGCCGTCCACGTGTGCTGACCACCGGCGACGTCCGGTACGGCGGCATCGACGCGTTGCGTTCGGTGCTGGCCTCCGGACCGCCCGCGTGCGTGCTCGTGGAACCCGTCCGCGGCGCCACGCCTCCGCCCACCGGCTACCTGAGCGCCGTCGCCGAGGTGTGCCGCGAGGCCGGCGCCCTGCTGGTGGTCGACGAGACGCGCTCCGGCCTGGGGCGCCTCGGCCTGTGGTGGGGTGCCGACCTCGACGGCGTGACACCGGACATCATGCTGGTCGGCGAGGGCCTGTCCGGCGGCGTGCTCCCGATCGCCGCCGTCGTCGCCTCGGCCGCCGTGCACGTCCCGTTGTGGCGCGGCCCCGACGCCGTGTCGCCACTGGCGTCCGCCGCCGTGAACGCCTGCCTGCGCGTCACCGCCTCCGAGGGGCTGGTCGAACGGGCCAAGCTGCTGGGCGACGAGCTGCTGTTCGGGCTGCGGGCCGTGGTCGCGGGCAAGGCGCACGCGACCGGGCGCGGGTTGCTGCTCGGCGTGGAGCTGCCGGATCAGCGCGCGGCCGACGTGTTCACCGGGGAGCTGCTGCGGCGCCGAGTGCTCGCCGACTTCCGGGGGCGGACGGTCAGCTTCACCCCGCCCGCCGTTCTGTCGGCGGAGGACGCCGGCTGGATGATCGAGGCGGTGGGGATGGCGGCGAACAAGATCTGACGCGCGGGCGCGGGGCTAGTGGTGTGGGGGGCCACGTTTGCCCCCAAACGACCCCCCCCCCCACAAAAAAAACCCAAGGGTTGCCCGCACCCCCCCCCCGCGCCACCCCAACCCCCCCCACCCCCCC
>NZ_JBHXLF010000019.1:0-46136 GCF_042721515.1 Lentzea sp. NPDC058436 | reverse complement strand
GTGGGTGTGGGGGGGGGGTCCGCGGTTGGTGTCTTGTGTGGGGGGGGGGGGGTGCGAACCACCCGTGGGGGGGCGGGGGGGGGGGGGGGGGGGGGGGGGGGCCCGCCGCCCCCCCCCCCCCCCCCACGCCACTAGAAGATCACCGTCTGGTTGCCGTGCACCAGCACGCGGTCCTCCAGGTGCCACCGCAACCCGCGCGCCAGCACCACCTTCTCGATGTCACGCCCCTTGCGCACCATGTCCGCCACCGAGTCGCCGTGGTGCACGCGCATCACGTCCTGCTCGATGATCGGCCCGGCGTCCAGGTCGGCCGTCACGTAGTGGCAGGTGGCGCCCACGAGCTTCACGCCGCGGCGGTGCGCCTGGTGGTACGGGCGCGCGCCGATGAACGACGGCAGGAAGCTGTGGTGGATGTTGATGGTCTTCCCGCTCCACGCCGCGCACAGCTCCGGCGGCAGGATCTGCATGAAGCGGGCCAGCACGACGGCGTGCGGGTCGTGCTTCTCGACCAGCAGCCGCAGCTGGGCGAACGCCGCCTGCTTGCCCTCCGGGTCGTTGACCGGGAACGGCACGTGGTGGAACGGGATGCCGTGCGCGCGCGTGATGTCACCGAGTTCCGGGTGGTTGCCGATGACGGCGGACACCTCGACGTCCAGCTCACCGGTCGCGACGCGCGCCAGCAGGTCGTAGAGGCAGTGACCCTCCTTCGACACCAGGATCACCACGCGCTTGCGCGAGCCCGTGTCGGTCACCGTCCACGTCGACTGCGCGCCGAGCGACGCGGCCACGTCGGCGAAGCGGGCGCGCAGGTCGTCCACGCCGAACGGCAGGGAGTCCGCACGGACCTCCTGGCGCGTGAAGAACCAGCCCGTCTCGGGGTCGGTGTGGTACGCGGCCTCGACGATCCAGCCGCCGTTCTCCGCGAGGAACGACGAGATCCTCGCGATGATGCCGGTGCGGTCAGGGCAGCCGAAGGTGATCACATAGCGGCGTTCAGGCGATGACACGACGCTGAAGTATTCACGGCCTGGGCAGACCCGCCAACAGCGACTCGTCCCCGGTCACGATCGCGTGGCTCGGACGGGCGTACACGGCGCGGTAGAGCGCGTCCGCGGTGCCCGCGAGGGTGGCGTCCTCCTCGAAGGCCGAGTCCTGCACGGTGGTGACCACCAGCGACTCGCCCGCGGTCAGCCCGAGCTGCCAGGTGCGGCCCGCGTCGGCGGCGTGCAGCAGGAGCCTGCCGGTGGCCGTGACGGGGAAGCCGAGCTCGATCCTGCGGGCCACCATGACGGTGAGGTACTCGTCGACGCCGTCCGCGGCGAACTCCGGGTCGAACACCAGCGCCGGCAGCTCGTGACCGGTGGCCAGCTCCGCGTCCAGGCGGTGGATCGACGTCTCGTGCGCCTGCCTGCGCGACCAGAAACCGGCGAGCTGCGGGCCGCTGAACGTCCACGCGGGACGGTCGGCCGGTACCTCGCGCAGCCGTTCCGCGAGCGTGGAAAGCCCGGTCTCCCACCAGGAAAGCGCCTCGTCGAAGTCCTTCGGAGCGTGCGGCCACTTCGGCCGGCCGTCCTCGGGAGCGGTGACGACGGCCTCGGCCGCCCACGTGTGCACCTCCGCGATGTGCCGCACGAGGCCGAGAACAGTCCACTCAGGACACGACGGGACCGGGGCGTCCGCACCTGCCTTCACAGCGGCCGAACGAAGAGCGGAAGCCTGGGTCTCAACCTGCGCGACGTAGTCCACAAAACCCACCCTAGGGGGCGACGGCGGCCCATTCGAGCGTGATCTCACCGAGCCGCCACCGCCGCCGGTCGTCCAGCACCGGCCAGCCGCGTTCGGTCAGCAGCCGCGCCGACTCCACCCACCGCGCCCGCGGCCCGAACGGGGCGAACGGGGCCGCGGTGGCCCAGCAGGCGTCCAGTTCGGCCAGCAGGGCGTGCACGCGCTCGCCGGGCACGTTCTTGTGGATCAGCGCCTTGGGCAGCCGCTCGGCCACGTCGGAGGGCACCTCGATCGCGGACGGCTTCACCGCCAGCGTGAACGTCCGAGGCCCCTCGGCCGACAGCGTCACCCACGTGCACCGGCGGCCGATCTCGTCGCACGTGCCCTCGATGACCAACCCGCCGGGAGCCATCCGCGACAGCATGGTGTCCCACGCCTCGAACGACTGCTCCTCGGTGTACTGGCGCAGCACGTTGAAGGCGCGCATCAGCACCGGCCGCGCCCCGGCCAGTTCGAAACCGCCGCGCCGGAAGTCCAGCCACGGCGGGTCGGCCACGGCCTTGCCCGCCTCGACCCGGTCGGCGTCGATCTCCAGCCCGAGCACGCGCACGTCGGGACGGACGACACGCAGGCGTGCCGCCATCTCGACGGTGGTGATCGGCGTGGCGCCGTACCCGAGGTCGACCACTAGCGGGTCGGCGGCGTCGCGCAGGAATCCGGCGAGCGTTCCGGTCATCCACCGGTCGACCCTGCGCAGGCGGTTCGGGTTGGTCGTGCCGCGCGTCGGCAGGCCGAGCGCGCGGGCCCGGCCGGCGGCTAGCCGCGGTTTGCGAGCCATTCGGACGTGAACTCGCTCTCCTTGTCGAGCAGCACGGCGACCTGCTCGGCGATCAGCTTCTCCAACTTGCCGCCCAGCAGCGGGATGCTCACCTTGACCTCCCCCGTGAGGGTGGTCTTGGAGCCCGAGCCGTTGTCCAGGACGGTGAACGAGCCTTCGAGACGGCCGGGCACGCCGCCGACCGCCACCTCGACCGTGCCGGCGCCCGCAGCCCAGGTCTCGGTGCGCTGGATCACCAGGTCGCCGCCGAGAGCGGCCTTGACCGCCGACGGCAGGTGTTCGGCGGGAACACCCTGCTTGAGCTGGTACGACGTCCGCTCGTCGGTCTTGTCGAACGAGATGAGCGCCGAGTTCGTGCCGCCGATCGCGGCCAGCCTGTCCCGCAGATAGGTCTCGTCGGTCATCGCGCCGAAGACCTTCTCCGCCGAATGGGGTGACGTGGTGTGGTGCTCGATGCGGCGTGCCATGTCGCGGAGGCTACCGTTGACGTCTGTGACCACCACGCAGTCCGTACCTCTGGCCGAGCGCACCACGCTCCGACTCGGTGGCCCGGCCGCGCGGTTCGTCCACGCCACGACCGCCGCTGAGCTGGTCGAAGCCGTGCGAACAGCCGACGCCGCCGCCGACGAGAAGGTCCTCGTGCTGGGCGGCGGGTCCAACCTCGTGATCTCCGACGGCGGCTTCGACGGCACCGTCGTGCACGTCGCCACCAAGGGCTTCCGGCTCGACCCGCTGGGCGGCGGCATCGTCCAGTTCACCGTCGAGGCGGGCGAGGAGTGGGACGCGGTCGTCGCCGAGGCGGTCGCGCAGGGCCTCGGCGGCCTCGAATGCCTCTCCGGCATCCCCGGCCTCAACGGCGCCACGCCCGTGCAGAACGTCGGCGCGTACGGCGTCGAGATCTCCCAGGTGCTGCAGTCGGTCGACCTGCTGGACCGCCGCAGCGGCAAGGTGCACCAGGTGCCCGCCGCGAAGCTGGGCCTCGACTACCGCACCAGCGTCCTCAAGGGCACGGACAACGCCGTCGTGCTGCGCACCCGGTTCTCGCTCACGGCCGGCGGCATGTCCGCGCCGATCCGCTACGGCGAGCTGGCGCGCGTCCTCGGCGTGGCGCAGGGTGACCGCGTTCCGGCGGACGCGGCCCGCAAGGCCGTGCTGGAGCTGCGCCGCGGCAAGGGCATGGTGCTCGACCCCACCGACCACGACACGTGGAGCGCGGGCTCGTTCTTCACCAACCCGATCATCGACGACTCGACGTTCAACGGCGTGCTGATCCGCATCGCCGAACGCCTCGGCTCGGACGTCGACGTGCCGAGCTACCCCGCCGGCCACGGCCAGAAGAAGCTCTCCGCGGCGTGGCTGATCGAGCGTGCGGGCTTCCGCAAGGGCCACCAGGGGCCGGGCGGCCGCGTGTCGTTGTCCGGCAAGCACACGCTGGCCCTGACCAACCGCGGTGGCGCGTCGACCGAGGACCTGCTGGATCTCGCGCGCGAGGTTCGTGACGGCGTGAGGGCGGCGTTCGGCGTGGAACTGCACCCCGAACCGGTCTTCGTGGGAGTTCAGATCTAGGTCTGTTCGAGTGACTCTATGTGACCAACCGCTACCAGGCGTGTTTCATTGACGTAGATGGATGCGGAGGTCGCTATGAGCTACCTCGACGAAAACGCGCGAGCGGTCATCAGGCCGATCAAGCGCATGGTCGAAGACGAGTTCCTCGCCAGGCCCGGCGTCATCGGTGTCGACATCGGCGAGAAGGTCACCGGCGGCCGCCCGACCGGCAAGGCCGCGATCGTGGTCTACGTGTGCGCCAAGGGGCCTGACCACCCGGAGCAGATCCCGGTCGAGGTCGGTGGCGTGCCGACCGACGTGGTCGCGGAGTCGATCGTGCTGCACCGGGCGCGGCTCACCCGCGCGTCGGACGACCATCCCGTTGCGGCGGAACGGCATTCGGTCCTGCGCGGAGGCATCGGCATCGGCCCGGCGAGGTCGTTCCGGGTCGTGCCGCCCGAGGTCGAGCGGGCCGGTGAGTACGTGATCGCCGGCACGCTCGGCGCGTTCGCGGTCACCCGTGACGACCGGAAGGTGTTGGGGCTCACGACTTTCCACGTCGGCTGTGTCGACGACTCGTGGGCGGTGGGCGACGGGTTCGTGCATCCTTCCAGAGTGGACGGTGGGGTGCCCGGCGCGGACGAGGTCGCCGTGCTGGACCGGGCCGCGCTCGCGGGCGCCGTGTCCGCGGCGGGACTGCGGATGGGCCCCAGGCCGTTCCGCGCGGAGGTGCTCGACATCGGCGCGATCACCGGCAGCGCGCCGGCGGAGATCGGCTCGTCGGTGCGCAAACGTGGCCGCACCACCGAGCTCACGTACGGCGTGATCGAGTCGACGGACGCCACGGTCAGGCTCGACTTCGGCGACGGGATCGGCGTCAGGACGTTGCGCGACCAGATCCGCGTGCACTCGTCCGAACGCTTCGGCGACCACGGTGACTCGGGTGCGGTGCTGGTCGACGCCGACAACCGGGTCGTCGGCCTGTACGTGGCCGGAAGCGGCTCGACCGGGTTCGCGAACCCGATCGAGCCCGTCCTGCGTCAGCTCGACGTGGAACTGCTCACTCCCGGTGTGCCCGAGACGCGGAGGCCTGGGCCCGCGGCTTGAGCACGATCGTGTCCAGGTTCACGTGCGAGGGCCGGGTGACGGCGAACGCGATCACGTCCGCCACGTCGTCCGCGACCAGCGGCGTGATGCCCTGGTAGACCTTGGCCGCGCGCTCGGTGTCGCCGCCGAACCGGTTCGCCGAGAAGTCCGTCTCGACCATGCCCGGCTGGATCTCGGTGATCCGCACCGGCTGGCCGAGCAGCTCGCCGCGCAACGTGCGGTGCAGCGCCGACTGGGCGTGCTTGGCGCTCGTGTACCCGGATCCGTTGTCGTAGGCCTCGAACGCCGCGATGGACGTCACGGACACGATGTGCCCGTCCCCGGACGTGATCAGCTTCGGCACGAACGCCTTGGTCACCAGCAGGGTGCCGAGGACGTTCGCCTCCCACATCCAGCGCCACTCCGCCGGATCGCCCTCGGCGACGGTCGACAGCCCGCGAGCACCGCCCGCGTTGTTGATGAGCACGTTCGCCTGGGGTACCCGGTCCGCGAAGGCGGCGACGGAGGCCTCGTCGGTGACGTCCAGCTCGATGGCCGTCCCGTCGATCTCCTTCGCGATAACGTGGAGGAGGTCCAGACGACGTGCACCGAGCACGACGTGGAAGCCCTCGGCGGCCAACCGCCGCGCGGTGGCCTCGCCGATGCCCGCGCTAGCTCCGGTCACTACTGCGACAGGTCGATTCACGACCTCGATCGTAGGCGGCCGACCCGCGTGTGACCGACGTCACCCGCACCATCCGGTCGTGCTGGACGTCCTGCTTGGTGGGAGGTCGAAACCGTGAAGAGAACACTTGTAGCGCTGGTCGCCGGACTGACGCTGCTGACCGGCTGCTCGAGTGTCGAGGCGGGCTCACCCAAGGCGGACAGCTCGCTGCCGGCCGCGAAGGTGACCCTGTCCCCGGTCGACGGAACCAAGGACGTGCAGGTCACGACCCCGGTCCAGGTCACCGTCGTGGACGGCAAGATCGAGTCCGTGGCCGTGAAGTCGCCGGAGGGCAAGGACGTCAAGGGCACCCTGACCGAGGACAAGTCGGGCTGGACCATCGCCGAGCCGCTGGGCTACGGCAAGACGTACAGCTACTCGGGCAAGGTCGTCGGCTCCGACGGCAAGCCGGTCGAGCTCAAGGGCTCGTTCACGACCGTCGCGCCCGGCTCGCAGACCCGCGCGACCCTCTGGCCGTCCGACAACCAGACCGTCGGCGTCGCGGCGCCGATCATGGTCAAGTTCGAGGCGCCGGTCGAGGACAAGGCGACCGTCGAGAAGGCGCTCAAGGTCACCAACTCGGCGAACGTGCAGGGCTCGTGGGCGTGGCTGAACGCCCAGGAGGTCCACTACCGGCCGGAGCAGTACTGGCCCGCGAACACCACGGTCAAGGTCGAAGCCAAGCTCTACGGCGTCAACTACGGCGGCGGCGCGTTCGGCAAGGCCGACGTGACCAGCGACTTCACCATCGGCCGCAACCAGGTCGTGAAGATCGACAACCCGACCCACCGGCTCAAGGTGTTCCGCGACGGCCAGCAGACCGCCGACTACCCGGCGTCGTTCGGCAAGGACGCGGACCCGGAGCTCACGACGCCGAACGGCACTTTCGTGGTCATGTCGAAGCACGACACGTTCTCGTTCGACAACCCGCGCTACGGCTACACGAACGTCGTGAAGAAGTGGGCCGTGCGGTTCTCGAACCACGGCGAGTTCATCCACGAGAACAACGACAACGCGGGCAACATCGGCACGAACAACACCTCGCACGGCTGCGCGAACCTGCTGGAGGCCGACGCGAAGGCGTACTTCGACTCGGCGCTGGTCGGCGACCCGGTCGAGGTGACGAACTCCATCACCACGCTGCCTGCCCAGTTCGACTGGTACGACTGGCAGCTCTCGTGGGACCAGTGGAAGGGCAAGTCCGCCGTCAAGTAGGGCAGGCGGGAATGCGTCCCCCGACCAGGTCGTTCGAACGTGTGTGGATCTGACACGCGTGACGCCGCCGGGCGGGGGACGACTGGCCGTTCGCGAATCGGGTCCGGCGGACGCGCCGCCGGTGGTCCTGCTCCACGGCTGGGCGCAGACGGGTGCGGTCTGGGACCTGCGCGGCTTCCACACCTACGCCGTCGACCTGCGAGGACACGGCGAATCCGACGACTTCGGCGACTACCGCGACTCCGCGCACTGGGCCGCTGACCTCAAGGCCGTGCTCGACCACACCGGCCCCGCGACCGTCGTCGGGTGGTCCTACGGCGGCCTCGTCGCCACCGACTACCTGCGCTTCCACGGCACCGCGGGCATCACCGCGCTGGTGTTCGTGAGCGCCATCACCGAGATCGGCCGCGGTCGCCCAGGAGGCGAGACCGGGCCGGTCATGCGGGCCGCGTTGCCCGGCGCGATCACCGACGACGCCGTGCTGACGGCGTTCTGCCAGGCCATGGCCCCCGCCCTGCCCGCCTCGACCGTCGGCGAACTCACAGCCGCCGCGACCTCGGTCAGCCATAAAGTTCGAGGTGAGCTGTTCCGCCGGGACGTGGGCAGCGCCGAAGTGTTGAAGGCCGTAGACGTGCCGACCCTGGTCGTGCACGGAACTCAAGACGAGGTGGTCGCGCCCGCCGCCGCCGAGTACTCCGCCGCCCTGATCCCCGGAGCCGAGTTGAGCCTGTACCCCGACACCGCGCACGCGCCGTTCCTCGAACGGCCGGAGCGGTTCGCCGCCGAACTCCTGCGAGTCGCCCGATGAAGCGCGTGGCGGTGCTCTCAGTCCACACCTCGCCGCTCGAACAGCCGGGGACGGGTGACGCGGGCGGGATGAACGTCTACATCGTGCAGACGGCCACGCGGATGGCCCAGCGCGGCGTCGAGGTGGAGATCTTCACACGGGCCACGTCGTCGGAGCTGCCGCCGGTCGTCGAGCTGGCGCCGGGCGTGCGCGTCCGCAACGTCGCCGCGGGGCCGTTCGAGGGCCTGGGCAAGGAGGAGCTGCCCGGTCAGCTCTGCGCGTTCACGGCGGGCGTCTTACGGGCGGAAGCACGCCACGAGCCCGGCTACTACGACGCGGTCCACTCGCACTACTGGCTGTCCGGGCAGGTCGGCTGGCTCGCCCGCGAACGGTGGGGCGTGCCGCTGGTGCACACCGCGCACACGCTCGCCAAGGTGAAGAACCTGGCGCTGGCCGAGGGCGACGCGCCGGAGCCCCGGATGCGGGTGATCGGCGAGGAGCAGGTCGTGAACGAGTCGGACCGGCTCGTCGCGAACACCGACATCGAGGCCGGCGAGCTGATCAAGCTCTACGACGCCGAGCCGTCCAAGGTTGCCGTCGTGCCGCCGGGGGTCGACCTCGACCGCTTCACGCCCGGTGACCAGTGCGCCGCCCGTGACGCGATCGGCGTGCCGCAGGACGCGGTCGTGCTGGCGTTCGTCGGCCGGATCCAGCCGCTGAAGGCCCCTGACGTGCTGCTTCGCGCCGCCGCCGAGATGCTCGTGCGTGATCCCGGGCTGCGCTCGCGGCTGGTCGTGCTGATCGTGGGCGGGCCTTCGGGTTCCGGCACGGAACGGCCGAAGGCGCTGGAGGAGCTGGCCGCCCAGCTGCAGATCACGGACGTCGTGCGGTTCCTGCCGCCGCAGCCGGGACCGGCGCTGGCGGAGGTCTACCGGGCCGCAGACCTGGTCGCCGTGCCGAGCCACAACGAGTCGTTCGGGCTGGTGGCGCTGGAGGCCCAGGCCTGCGGGACGCCCGTGGTCGCCGCGGCCGTCGGTGGGCTGCCCGTGGCGGTCAACGACGGGGTGTCCGGGGTGCTCGTGCACGGGCACGAACCCGGCGAGTGGGCCTCGGCGATCAGCGGGGTCGCGCTGCCGCAGCGGGAGCACCTGGCGAGCAACGCCGTGGGACACGCACGACGCTTCTCGTGGGACCGCACGACTGATGCGCTGCTGGCGGGGTATCAAGAGGCGGCAGAGGTGTTCCGCCGGGAGGTTTTCGCTTGAGCGTCGACGGTGTGATCAAGGAGTTCCTGGACGAGCGGGAGCTGAAGTACGACCGGCGCGAACCGGGGAAGTTCTTCGTGACGCTGCCGGGCACCAAGAAGCTCCAGACCAACGTGTGGCTGGTCGAGACCTCGCACGCGCTGGTCGTCGAGGCGTTCGTGTGCCGGCGGCCGGACCAGTCGTTCGAGGACGTGTACCGGTTCCTGCTGCGGCGCAACGCACGGCTGTACGGCGTGCACTACACGATCGATGCCGAGGGTGACATCTACCTGGTCGGACGGGTCGGCAAGCACGCCGTGACCGTGGACGAGCTGGACCGCGTGCTCGGGCAGGTCCTGGAGGCGGCGGACGGCGACTTCAACCCGTTGCTCGAGATCGGGTTCGCCGACGCGATCCGGCGGGAGTGGGCGTGGCGGGTGTCGCGCGGCGAGTCGCTCGCGAGCCTGGCTGCGTTCCAACATCTCGTTTCGGACTAGCCGCCGACTCGTTTCGGCTTCCCCGGCAACCCCCGGTCCGCCCTCGCCCGTCCGACAGGCATGCGTAGACCAGTGCTGTGGGTGGGAGCGGTGTTGCTGGCCCTGGTTGCAACAGGGTGTGGCAGCAGTTCGAACAGCGGGGGCACGGCGGCGAAGGATGCCGCCGCACCGCCTCAGGCGGCGCAGAACGTTGCGCCTCAGCAGGAGAACGCACCGGCCGTGCAGGCGGTGCAGCAGCAGGAACGCCAGTTGGTGCGCACGGCGGACGTTGATCTGCGGGCTGACGACGTGCTGAAGGCCATCGGCCAGGTCAAGGACCGGGCGCGGGCGGTGGGCGGGTTCGCGGGGCAGGAGAACTCGACCAAGAGGTCCGGGTCCGTGACCGTGCGGGTGCCGTCGGCCGAGCTGGACAAGCTCGTGCAGGACCTGGTGAACGTGGGCGAGGTCACCCGCAGCGAGGTGAAGAGCCAGGACGTCACCGACCAGCTCGTGGACGTCGAGTCGCGCATCGCCACGCAGAAGGCCAGCGTCGAGCGGCTGCGCGCGCTGTTCGAACGCGCCGGGTCGACGTCCGAGGTCGCACAGGTCGAGAGCGAGCTGACCAAGCGGCAGGCCGAGCTGGAGTCGATGCAGCGGCGCAGCGAGTCGTTGAAGGGCCAGGTCGCGATGGCGACGCTGACCGTGGACGTCGCGACGACGCCGATCGCGCCGCCGGAGGAGGAGAAGGTCGGCTTCCTGGGAGCCCTGGCCGGCGGCTGGAACGCGCTGGTCGCGGTGACGGGCGTGATCCTGATCGGCCTGGGCGCGATGCTGCCGTTCGTGGTGGCGCTCGGGATCCCCGCGTTCGTGGTGGTCTACCTGCTCCGGCGTCGGCGCCGCGTCACCCGGATGAACGAAGCAGGGTGATCAAGTTCTACTGAGAGTGGGTCTTTGATGATGCGCGGAACGGCTCGGGAGAGAGGGGGAGTCGCATCGAGCCGTTCCGCGTCAAAGGTCCCCGCTGCATGGATCCGTGGACGGGGGGAGCCTGCGGATCCCAAGCGGGCCACGCGATTCGACGGGGGATGACGAACCGCGCATGCGCCTCGCGCTCGTCGAGTAAGCGTGGGAGCCGACTCGCGGAGGCGGTATCAACTTCTCAGATACGTCCTTGCGATCACAAGTGCTTGTATTACTCCATTCGAGTGTATTTAGCCGCGCAAAGTAACGGCTCTGTAGCGATCGAGTTGTCCTTGACCTGCCCAGTGGGCTGGATCACGATGTGCCCACAGGCTGGGTGTACAGCGATGTACAGCGATGTGAATGAGGTCGCCGCATGGTCTTTCGCAGTCCGTTCCCCGACGTCGAGATCCCCGACGTGTCGCTGCACCAGCTGCTGTTCGGCGACATCGCCGACCGCGCGGACCGGGTTGCGCTGATCGACGGCATGTCCGGCGCGGAGATGACCTACGGCCAGTTGGCCGGCGCCATCGACCGGATGGCCGCGGCCCTCGCGGCGCGAGGTATTGGCAAAGGTGATGTCGTAGGCATCCTGAGCCCCAACACGCCGTACTACGCCGTCGTGTTCCACGGCATCCTCCGCGCGGGCGCCACGGCGACCACGATCAACGCGCTCTACACGCCGGACGAGGTCGCGCACCAGCTGCACGACGCGGGCGCGAAGATGCTGTTCACGGTGTCCGTGCTGCTCCCGAACGCCGCTCCGGGCGCCGCGAAGGCCGGCGTGACCGACGTGGTCGTCCTGGACGGAGCCGAGGGCTACCCGTCACTGCCGGAACTGCTCGCGAACTCGCACCCGGTGCCCGAGGTCTCCATCGACCCGGCGAATGACGTCGCGGTGCTGCCCTACTCGTCCGGCACGACCGCGCTGCCCAAGGGCGTGATGCTGACGCACCGCAACCTGGTCGCGAACCTGGAGCAGTGCCAGCCGCTGCTCGCGCTGAACGAGGAGACCCGGATCCTCGCGGTGCTGCCGTTCTTCCACATCTACGGCATGCAGGTGCTGATGAACGGCGGCCTGCGCGTGGGCGCCACCGTCGTGACGCTGCCGAGGTTCGACCTCCCGGAGTTCCTGCGGGTGATCGCCGAGCACAGGACCGACCGCGTCTACATCGCCCCGCCGGTAGCCGTCGCCCTCGCCAAGCACCCGATCGTCGACAACTACGACCTGTCGCCTTTGAAGG
The DNA here is from genome assembly GCF_042721515.1 of Lentzea sp. NPDC058436. NCBI lineage: Bacteria > Bacillati > Actinomycetota > Actinomycetes > Pseudonocardiales > Pseudonocardiaceae > Lentzea > Lentzea sp. NPDC058436. Next base: position 34,292 of record NZ_JBHXLF010000019.1, on the reverse strand, counting down.
CGATCTTCTCCGGCGCAGCACCCCTCGACGTGGACCTCGCCGCCGCCGTGAGCAAGCGCCTCGGCTGCCGCGTGTCGCAGGGCTACGGCATGACCGAGATGTCGCCGGTCAGCCACGCCATCCCGGACAGCCGCGACGACATCTCCGTGGGCACCGTCGGCGTGATCATCCCGAACCTGGAGTGCCGCCTGGTCGACCCGGCCACCGGCGACGACGTGGGCGTGAACGAGCGCGGCGAGCTGTGGTGCAAGGGCCCGAACATCATGAAGGGCTACCTCAACAACCCCGAGGCCACCGCCGCCACCCTCGACGACGAGGGCTGGCTGCACACCGGCGACGTGGCCGTGATCGACGCCGACGGCATCGTCTCGATCGTCGACCGCGTCAAGGAGCTCATCAAGTACAAGGGCTACCAGGTCCCGCCGGCCGAACTGGAGGCCGTGCTCCTCACCCACGAGGAGATCGCGGACGCGGCGGTCATCGGCGTGAAGGACGCGGACGGCGAGGAGATCCCGAAGGCGTTCGTCGTGCGGCAGGCGGGGTCCGAGATCGACGGGGACGCCGTGATGGCTTTCGTGGCCTCGCACGTGGCGCCGCACAAGAAGGTGCGCGTGGTGGAGTTCATCGAGGCGATCCCGAAGTCGGCCGCGGGCAAGATCCTGCGCAAGGACCTCAGGGCTCGCGAACAGGCCTGAGCAACGAAGCGGTGAGGGTGCTGGCCAGCCAGTCGCGGTAGCGATCGGCCGGCCAGCCCAGCACCTGGTGCACGTGCGGCGAGCACATCGTCACCAGCACGTCCGCGACCTGTGCGGCGTCCAACTCCGGCCGCACCTCCCCGGTCCCCACCAACGCCTCCGCGAGCGCCAGGCAGTTCGCCCGCATCGCGCGCTCACCCTCGTCCGAGATCCGCCGCATGTCGGCATCAGCGCCGGACGACTCGATCCCGGCCATGATCAGCGCACCGGCGCGCTCCAGCACCACCCCGTTGCGCCGCACCAGTTCCGCGATCAACTCGCGGGCCGACGGAACCGCGAGCACCTCCGCGAACGATGGCCTGTCCCGCAACGCCACGGGCTCCTCGTCGCCCGCGATCGCCACGTTCAGCGCGTCCTGGAACAGCTCGACCTTGTTCCGGTAGTGCGTGTACACGGTCCGTTCGGACACGCCCGCCTCGTGAGCGATCCGCCGCATCGACGTCGCCGCGAACCCGTCCCGCGCGAACAGCCGGTGGCCCGCGTCGCGCACGAGCAGGCGCGTCTGGGCGGCCGCCTGCTCCCGCAGCGGTGAGCTGTACGAACGCTTGACTTCGTCCTTCATCGAGCGCAGTCTAACCACATTGGTTGCAGTGGTCATGCACTCAAAAGGAGCGACCGAGATGGCGCAGCTCAGAGGCATCAGAGGCGTGAAGATCCCGGTGACCGACCTCAAGAGAAGCACCGAGTGGTACCGCGAAGTCTTCGGGTTCGAACCCGAGTGGGAGTTCACCGACGCGGACGGCACCACGAGGGGCGTCGCGGGCTACGTGAGCGACGGCGCCGCAGGGCTCAGCCTGCGTGAGAACCCGGAGAAGGCCAGGGCGATCGCCGGCTTCGACCCGGTCAACTGGGCCGTGGAGACCAGGAAGGACCTGAACGACTGGATCGCGCACCTCGACGGCCTCGGCATCCCGCACTCGCCGGAGATCGAGGCCAGCATCGGCTGGTTGCTGGTCTTCAACGACCCCGACGGGCTGGAGATCCACCTGTACACCGACGAGGAACATGGCGTGGATCACGGTGACCGGCCGGGGTACGGCAGGCGGGTCGGCATGGCAGGCTAGCCGCCATGTCTGTCGGAACCTTGGTCCTGCTCCGCCACGGCGAGAGCACGTGGAACGCGGAGAACCTCTTCACCGGCTGGGTGGACGTTCCCCTGTCGGAGAAGGGCGAGAAGGAGGCCCGCCGCGGCGGCCTGCTCCTCAAGGAGGCCGGCGTCCTGCCGGAGATCCTGCACACGAGCCTCATGCGCCGGGCGATCATGACCGCCAACCTGGCGCTCGACGCCGCCGACCGGCACTGGATCCCGGTCAAGCGCGACTGGCGCCTCAACGAGCGCCACTACGGCGCGTTGCAGGGCAAGAACAAGAAGCAGACGCTGGAGGAGTTCGGCGAGGAGCAGTTCATGCTCTGGCGCCGGTCCTACGACACCCCGCCGCCGCCCATCGAGCCCGGCAGCGAGTTCAGCCAGGACACCGACCCGCGCTACGCGGGCCTCGGCCCCGACCTGCCGCTGACCGAGTGCCTGCTCGACGTCGTGAAGCGCATGCTGCCGTACTGGGACCAGCAGATCGTCCCTGACCTGCGCACCGGCAAGACGGTCCTGGTGGCCGCGCACGGCAACTCGCTGCGCGCCCTCGTGAAGCACCTCGACGGCATCTCCGACGAGGCCATCGCCGGGCTCAACATCCCCACCGGCATCCCGCTGCGCTACGACCTCGACGAGGACCTGAAGCCGATCAAGCCGGGCGGCGAGTACCTCGACCCCGACGCCGCGAAGGACGCGATTGCGGCGGTCGCGAACCAGGGTCGCTGACCGCATTCCGAGAAAGGCGCACCCGGCGTTCGGGTGCGCCTTTTCGCGTCCAAGGACACGGTTGGGTGAACGGCGTCTGACCAGCTACAGAACAACCGTCCACTGAGGTGTCGCGGGTATCACGGTTCACGCTTCCGCACTAGGCCAGGACACCTCTGAGCTGCTTACCATTCGCTTCGTGACCACAACGGGTTACCTCGCTGTGTCGATCGGCCTCGCGCTCATCGGCGTGATAGCCGCTTTCTTCATCGGCCGGTTCACCGCACCAAGGCAGCCCAGGAAGCCGGACGGCCTCACCGTCGCCGAGCTGATCCAGCAGATCGTGCACGACTCCCACGACGGCATCGTGGTGCTCAACCACTTCGGTGACGTCGTGCTGCACAACCCCCGCGCCGAAGAGCTCGGGATCGTCCGCAACAACCGCGTGGACGACCGGGCCCGCAAGGCCGCCGAGGGGGTCCGCAACAGCAACGAGGTCGTGTACGTCGACCTCTCGCCGCTGGACGGTTACCGCACCGGGCGGCAGCCGGAGGCCGTGCACGCCGAGGTCCGGCTGCTCATCGAGGACTTCACGGTCGTGGACGCCACGGACGAGTCGGAGTCGGTGCGGCTGGAGAAGACCAGGCGCGACTTCGTGGCGAACGTCAGCCACGAGCTGAAGACCCCCGTCGGGGCGTTGGCGCTGCTCGCGGAGGCCGTGCTGGACGCGAGCGACGACCAGGACGAGGTCCGCCGGTTCAGCGCGAAGATCATGCAGGAGGCGACCCGCCTCGGTGCGCTCGTCACCGAGCTGATCGCGCTGTCGCGGCTGCAGGGTGCCGAGAAGCTGCCGGAACTGGCCGACACCGAGATCGACGTCGTGATCAACGAGGCGCTGTCGCGGTCCAAGCTCGCCGCCGAGTCCGTCAACATCGCGATCACCACCGACGAACCGAGCGGGTTCGTCGTGCCGGGTGACCGGTCGTTGCTGGTCACGGCGCTGACGAACCTCCTCGACAACGCTGTCGCCTACTCGCCGCCCGGCAGCCCGGTCAGCGTGAGCCGGCGGCTGGTGGACGGGCACGTCGAGATCGCCGTGACCGACCGCGGCATCGGCATCGCCGAGGACCAGCAGGTCCGCGTCTTCGAGCGGTTCTACCGCGTCGACAAGGCCCGGTCGCGGGCCACCGGGGGTACCGGCCTCGGGCTCGCGATCGTCAAGCACGTCGCCGCCAACCACGGCGGTGAGGTGAAGCTGTGGAGCCTGCCAGGAACGGGGTCCACCTTCACGCTGCGGCTGCCTGCCGCGGCGACCGAACCGAATCTGACTCTCGTGCCGGCTGGCACGGGTGACCCAGGAGGAGAGCTGTGACCAGGGTGCTCATCGTGGAGGACGAGGAGTCCTTCGCCGATCCGCTCGCCTTCCTGCTGCGCAAGGAGGGGTTCACCGCGGCGCTCGCGGCGACCGGCCAGGAGGCGCTGGAGGAGTTCGACCGCAACGGCGCCGACATCGTGCTGCTCGACCTGATGCTGCCCGGCATGAGCGGCACGGACGTGTGCAAGCAGCTGCGCCAGCGCTCCGCCGTCCCCGTGATCATGGTGACGGCCCGCGACAGCGAGATCGACAAGGTCGTGGGGCTCGAACTGGGCGCCGACGACTACGTCACCAAGCCGTACTCGGCCCGTGAGCTCATCGCCCGCATCCGCGCGGTGCTGCGCCGCGGCGGCGAGTCCGAGGACCTGCTCCCGCAGATCCTGGAGGCCGGCCCGGTGCGGATGGACGTGGAACGCCACGTCGTCACCGTCAGCGGCCAGGACATCAGCCTGCCGCTCAAGGAGTTCGACCTCCTGGAGTACCTGCTGCGCAACGTCGGCCGCGTCCTGACCCGTGGACAGCTGATCGACCGCGTCTGGGGAGCGGACTACGTGGGCGACACGAAAACGCTGGACGTGCACGTCAAGCGGCTGCGGTCCAAGATCGAACCCGACCCGTCGGCCCCTCGTCACCTGGTGACGGTGAGGGGTCTGGGTTACAAGTTCGAGTCCTGACGGACACGACCAGGTACCGTTTCCGGCGTGCGCCTGGGCGTTCTCGACGTGGGTTCCAACACCGTCCACCTACTGGTGGTGGACGCGCATCGTGGTGCCCACCCCATCCCGATGACGTCGGAGAAGACGATCCTTCGTCTCGCCGAGCAGCTCGACGACTCCGGTCAGCTCCGCAAAGCGGGCGCTGACCAGCTCGTTCGTGCCGTCGCCGCCGCCAAGGCCTCGGCCAAGCGGTCCGGCTGCGAGGACCTGATGGCGTTCGCGACCTCGGCGGTGCGCGAGGCGGGCAACTCCGCGGAGGTGCTCGACAGGGTCCGCACCGAGACCGGGGTCGAGCTGAAGGTCCTCTCCGGCGAGGACGAGGCGAAGTTCACCTTCCTCGCGGTCCGCCGCTGGTACGGCTGGTCCGCGGGGAAGTTGCTCAGCCTCGACATCGGCGGCGGCTCGCTGGAGCTCGCCATCGGCCGAGACGAGAACCCGGACCTGGCCTTCTCCGTGCCGCTCGGCGCGGGAAGGCTCACCAGGACCCGGTTCAAGAAGGACCCGCCCCGGCGCTCCGAGGTCCGCGAGACCACCGACTGGCTCGCCGAGCAGCTCGCGCCCGTGGCGCGGAAGCTGAAACGCGCGGGTGAACCCGATCGGGTGGTTGCAACCTCAAAAACTTTCCGAACGCTGGCGCGGCTCACCGGGGCCGCGCCATCGTCTGCCGGGCCCAGGGCGCGTCGGGTGCTCACCGACGCCGGGCTCCGGCAGCTGATCGCGTTCATTTCCCGGATGTCGGCCGGTGACCTCGCGGAACTGGAGGGCGTGAGCACCTCGCGCGCCCACCAGCTCGTCGCGGGCGCACTGGTCGCGGAGGCCACAATGCGAGCCCTGTCACTCACCCAGCTGGAGATTTGCCCCTGGGCACTCCGGGAAGGTGTCATCCTCCGGCGGCTGGACCACACTGACGGCACCGACCAGGGCGATACTGGACGGACTGGCCAGACCGGGGCACGGTGGAGTTGATGAGTCGAGAGAGCGGATCGGACCAGACGCAGCGCACAGTCGCTGAGCTGCTCGCCCAGTACGGGGGCAGCGCAGAGAGTGCGCCACGTCGGCGACGCCGCCGGGCTGCGGACGAGGAAGACGACGTCCAGCAGCCGGAGACCGCACCCCAGACGATCATCGAGCGGGTGCTGTCCGACAGCGGCCGCCTGATGGCGATCCGCGACGACGACGTGCCGCAGCCCGGTCGTCGCGCCGCACCGGAACCGCCTCCCGCAGCGGCCGAGCGCACCGCCTACCAGCCGAAACCGCCGGTGGCACCGCCGAAGCCGCAGCCGTCGCAGCAGATGCCGCTGCCGCAGGCCCAGCCGCCGCAGGTCCGCAGACCGGCTCCGCAGGCCCCCAAGCCCGCACCGCCGAAGCCGGCCGCGCCCAAGCCCGCGGCGCCGATGCCGCCTCCCGCGGCCGCCGAGCAGACCAGGCAGGTGCCGCAGGTCCGCGACCAGCCGTCGCGCTCGGACATGCCGCGCCCGGAGGTGCCCGGCCGGCTGGAGGCTCGTCTCGACCAGGCGACGACGGCCGCGCCGAACCCGTCGCGCACGAACATCGCCCGGCCCAAGCCGCCGATGCCGGCCGGTCCGCCCCGCGAGGCGATGACCGAGCAGCTTCCGCGCATCCCGGCCAAGACGCCGGTCGACAAGATCGCCGCGCTCGAGACCGAGTCCGTGCTGATCGTGCCGCCCGCCCCGCCGAGGCTGCCGGAGCCGCTGCCGGGCAACCAGCCCGACGCCTGGTTCGGCGACGACGACCCCAACGCCCACACCGACCTGTCGATGCCCCCGATGGAGTCGACCGCGGCGCACCCCGGCCCGTACGTGGACGACGACGACTCGCAGGAGTACGCCGCCTACCGCGCCGAGGACGACTACCTCGCGGACGACGCCGACGCCGAGGACGACGACGGCCCCGCGGGCCTGGACGACGCGGCCGAGGTCGACGAGGAGCCCGAAGCCGAACCGCGCTCGGCCGGCAAGGAGTGGCTGGTCATGATCGGCCAGCTCGCCGTCGGCGTGCTCGGCGGCGCGGGCCTGTGGCTGGCGTTCAACTACCTGTGGCGCGCGGTGCCCGCCGCCGCACTGGTGGTCGCGCTGGCGGTTACCGTGGGTCTGGTGTTGCTGGTGCGAAAGATCCGCCGCGCGGACGATCTGCAGACCACCGTCCTGGCCGTGCTCGTGGGCCTCATCGTGACCGTCTCACCAGCGGCGATGCTGCTGGTGAAGAGTTGACCGCCCGCATCCCGGTCGGGCTCTCCACGGCGTCGGTCTACCCGCAGCCCGCCGGAGCGGCGTTCGACATCGCCTCCGAACTGGGCTACGACGGCGTCGAGCTGATGGTGTGGGCCGACCCGGTGTCGCAGGACATCCGGGCGGTCGACCGCCTGTCGTCCCGATCGGGCATGCCGGTGCTCGCCGTGCACGCGCCCTGCCTGCTGATCTCGCAACGGGTGTGGTCGCCTGACCCGTCCGAGCGGTTGCGGCGTGCCGTCGAGGCGGCCGGCGACCTCGGCGCGCCCACCGTGGTGCTGCACCCGCCGTTCCGGTGGCAGCGGAAGTACGCCGACGGGTTCGCCGAGCTGGTCTCGTCGCTGGAGGCGGAGAGCGGGATCGCCATCGCCGTGGAGAACATGTTCCCGGTGAAGCGTCCGCTCGGACGTGGGCGTTCCGTGGAGATGAACGCGTTCAAGCCTTCTGTGGATCCCACCGATGTGGGGCACGCGAACTACACGCTGGACCTGTCGCACTCCGCCGCCGCGCACATGGACGCGCTGGAGCTGGCGAAGCGGATGGGGGACGGGCTGCGGCACGTCCACCTCGCCGACGGGTCCGGGGCGCCCAAGGACGAGCACATGGTGCCCGGTCGGGGGACTCAGCCCTGCGCGGAGCTCTGCGAGACGTTGGCCAGGTCCGGGTTCGACGGCCAGGTGGTGCTGGAGGTCAACACCCGGCGGGCCGGGACCGCTGACGCCCGGCGGGAGATGCTGGCCGAGGCGCTGCTGTTCGCCCGGTTGCACCTGGACTGGGCCGTCGAGGGCGGGTCGGGGAAGGCGCGGCCCGGACTGGGTCGCTGAGGCTGCTCGCGGTCGGCACCGCGCGCCCCGGCGTCGGCGTGTCGCGCGGCGAGTTAGGGTTCCGGTGTGAACCCGCTGCGAGCGTTGATCATGGCCGCGTCTCGCAACGAGACGGTCCGCCACCTCGTCGCAGGCGCGCCCATCAGCCGGGACGTCGTGAAGCGGTTCGTCGCGGGCGAGAGCACAGCCGACGCGGTCGAGGTCGTGCGGAACCTCGGGTTGCCGGTGACGCTGGACTACCTGGGCGAGGACACCACCGACAAGGCCCAGGCCGAGAAGACCGTGCAGGCGTACCTGGAACTGCTCGACGCGTTGCACGCGGCGGGGCTCGCGAAGGACGCCGAGGTCAGCGTGAAGCTGAGCGCGGTCGGGCAGACGCTCGACGAGGCGCTCGCCCTGACGAATGCCTCCCGGATCTGTGCGGCCGCCGAGCAGTGCGGGACCACGGTCACGCTCGACATGGAGGACCACACCACCACCGACTCGACGCTGCGGGTGCTGGACGAGCTGCGCCGCACCTGGCCGTGGGTGGGGGCCGTGCTGCAGTCCTACCTGCACCGGACGCTGGACGACTGCCGGCGGCTCGCCGGGGCCGGGAGCAGGGTTCGGCTGGTCAAGGGGGCCTACGCGGAGCCTCCCGAGGTTGCGGTTCAGGATCCATCAGAGGTTGATCTGAACTACGTGCGGTGTGTGAACGTTCTCCTCGCTGGAGAGGGTTACCCGATGTTCGCCACGCACGACCCGCGGCTGATCGAAATCATTGGCGAACGGGCGCGCTGGTATGACAAAACTGACTTCGAGTACCAGATGCTCTACGGCGTCCGGACCGAGGAGCAGAGGCGTCTCGGGACTCGCGTTTATGTTCCCTACGGTGAGCAGTGGTACGGATATCTCATGCGGCGACTAGCAGAACGGCCTGCCAACGTGACCTTTTTCCTGCGGTCGCTGGCCAGCCGCTCATGACCTTCTCGAAGTCCAGTGCGGTGCGGTCGCTCGGTGACGGAACGTTCACCGCGTCCCTGCCGGCCGAATGGACCGTCGGGCCGAAGCCCCACGGTGGTTTCCTGCTGGCCGTGATGACCCGTGCGGCGGCTCAGGTCGCCGACGGGGATCCGCTGGTGGTGTCCGCGCAGTTCCTGCGGGCGCCCGAGGTCGGGCCGGTGCTGGTGCGGACCGACGTGCGCAAGGCCGGGCGGACGGCCACGGTCATCGCCGTGTCGCTGGAGCAGCGCGGTCAGGTGTGCGTCGAGGCGTCGGTGACGACCGGGCGGATACCGGAGAACCGGGCCGACTACGTGAACCTGCCGGCGATGCCCGCAGCGCCGCCGCCCGGTGCGGTGGAGCTCGGGAACTTCCCGACCGGCGGGAGCTACAAGGTCGGGGCCCTGTGCGACCTGCGGGTGGACCGCGAGTCGGCGACGTTCCTCGACCGGCGCACGGACGGGCCGTTGACGCTCAAGCTGTGGGCGCGGCCCACCGACGAGCAGCCCGACCCGTACTTCGCGTTGCTCGCAGGGGACCTGTCGATGCCCGTGACGTTCAACCTCGGGCGTTTCGGCTGGTCACCGACGGTGCAGCTGACGGCGTTGCTGCGGGCGCGGCCCGCTCCCGGCTGGTTGCGCATCCACGTGACCTGCCAGGCGGTGCACGGGCAGTGGTTCGACGAGGACGCCACGGTGATCGACTCGGCCGGGCGGCTCGTGTGCCAGGCACGGCAGTTGGCGCTGACCCCCGCTGTGTGAGACTTGACCGATGACGAAGATCGCGGTGCTCGGCGCGGGCAAGATCGGTGAGGCGCTGCTGTCCGGGCTCCTGCAGGGTGGTCGCGCGGCCTCGGATCTGCTGTTCACCGAGAAGCACGAGTCACGGGCGAAGGCCCTGACCGAGCAGTACGGGTTCGAGGCCGTCACGGTCGAGGGCGCGGCGGCGAAGGCCGGCGTGCTGGTCGTGGCGGTCAAGCCGCAGGACATCGAGCCGTTGCTCACCGAGCTCGCGCCGGTGCTGCGTCCCGGCACGCTGATCGTCTCGCTCTGCGCGGGCCTTCCGACCGCCCTGTACGAACGCAGGCTGCCCGCGGGCACCCCGGTCGTGCGGGTCATGCCGAACACGCCGATGGTCGTCGGTGAGGCGATGAGCGCCGTCTCCGGCGGTTCCAACGCCACGCCCGAGCACCTCAAGGTCGTCGAGGAGCTGCTGTCGACCGTGGGCAAGGTCGCGGTGGTGCCGGAGTCGCAGCAGGACGCGGTGACGGCGCTGTCGGGGTCCGGTCCCGCGTACTTCTTCTTCCTGGTCGAGGCGATGATCGACGCGGGCATCCTGCTCGGCATCCCGCGCGACCTGGCCTCGCAGCTCATCATCCAGTCCGCGGTGGGCGCCGCCACGATGCTCAACGAGGGCTCGAACCACCCGGTGATCCTGCGCGAGGCGGTCACGTCGCCCGCCGGCACGACCATCATGGCGATCCGCGAGCTGGAGAAGCACGGCGTGCGCGCGGCCCTTCTCGCGGCCATCGAAAGCGCTCGTGACCGGTCCGTTGAGCTGGGCAGGCAGCACGAGGACTGACCGAAGTGAGGGCCCGGCCCCACTTGGACGTCGCAGGAGTCACACCAGTCCCGCTACTCTCAGGGCAGCACGTGCGTGTCGAACCGTCGGTGGGGAAGACCGACGGCACGACACGTGTCGAAGGATGCGGTGATTTATGCCTGCGAAGGAGAACGAACGAACGGGCCTCGCTCAGGTGCAGTTCCTGACCGTGGCCGAAGTGGCCTCGATGATGCGGGTCTCCAAGATGACCGTGTACCGCCTGGTGCACTCCGGTGAACTGCCCGCGGTGCGGGTGGGGAAGTCGTTCCGGGTGCCCGAGAAGGCAGTCCACGCCTACCTGGAGAACGCGTACTTCGACGCTGGCTGAAGGCTGGTGAACCCCGCCGGGTAGACTGGTAGGCCGATCGTGCTTACCGGCGCGCCGTGCTTGACACGGCCAAGGCTGGGGCGCGCCAGTCAAAGCAACGTCTAGAGCTAAGGAACCCGCATGGGCTCGGTCATCAAGAAGCGCCGCAAGCGCATGTCGAAGAAGAAGCACCGCAAGCTGCTGCGCAAGACCAGGGTCCAGCGCAGGAAGCGCGGCAAGTAAGCCCGCATGCGCTCTGCCGCCGCCGGTCTCCGCGAGGAGGCCGGCGGCGGTTGCGTTTTTCCGGACCTGTTCGGGTGCTTGCGGAGTCACGCGATATCACCCAGTGAGATGGGCCCGAGCTTCCACGGGAACGAGGGCCGCCGTTCGGGTGATTAGGCAGTAAAGCCTGCGTGACCTGCGTCAAGACGGCGTTCCGGCCCCGTGCGGTTCTCAATCCGGTCTGTAGCATCGACCAATCGCCACGTCCTTCGTGCTTGGAGTCGCATGACGCCCAAGGTCGTCCTCGTCACCGGAGTCAGCCGCTTCCTCGGCGGCCACCTCGCCGCGCGCTTCGCCGCGAACCCGGACATCGAGCGCGTGCTCGGTGTGGACACCGAGCCGCCGCCACGCGACCTGCTGCGCCGCATGGGCAGGGCCGAGTTCGTGCGCGCCGACATCCGCAACCCGCTGATCAGCAAGGTCATCTCCACCGCGAACGTGGACACGGTCGTCCACGCCTCCGTCACCGCGAGCCCCGCCGGGCCCACCGGCCGCACGGTGATGAAGGAGATGAACGTCATCGGCACCATGCAGCTGCTGGCCGCGTGCCAGAAGTCGCCCAAGGTGCAGAAGCTCGTCGTGAAGTCCACCAGCGCCGTCTACGGGTCCAGCAGCCGCGACCCTGCGGTGTTCACCGAGGACATGGGCCCCAAGGACCTGCCGTCGTCCGGCTACGCCAAGGACGCGGTCGAGGTCGAGGGCTACGTGCGCGGGTTCGGCCGCCGCAGGCCGGACGTCAACGTCACGACGCTGCGCTTCACGAACTTCATCGGCCCGCGCATCGACACGGTGCTGACGCGCTATTTCGCACTACCGGTCGTGCCCACCGTCCTGGGCTACGACGCTCGTGTGCAGCTGCTGCACTCCGAGGACGCGTTGGCGGTCCTGGAACGCGCGACGCTGCACGACCTGCCAGGTGTCTACAACGTCGGCGGCGACGGCGTGCTGCTGCTGTCGCAGGCCATTCGGCGGGCGGGCAGGCTGAACCTGCCGGTGCCCAGCATGGCCGTGCCCACGGTCGGAGGCTTCTTCCGGAGCGCCCGGCTCGTCGACTTCTCGCCCGACCAGATGAGGTTCCTCAACTGGGGGCGCGTGGTCGACACCACCCTGCTGCGCAAGGAGTTCGGGTTCACGCCGCGGTGGACCACCCAGCAGGCGTTCGACGACTACGTGAACGGCCGAGGCCTGAAGCCGCTCATCGACCCGGAGACGATCGACGCCGCGGAACGGGGAATCCTCGACGCGGCCGCCCGTTTCCGCTGATCTTTGCTATGAGGAGATGAACGCAGTGGCAGGAGCACGCGTTATCCCGCTGCACGACCCGGAACGCGACGCGGCGCGCAGATCGCGCCACGTCGAGGTGGTTCCCGAGCCGGAGCAGCAGCAGTCCGCCGCACCGGACTGGGAACGCAGGCTGACCGACCTGCTGTCGTTCGCGCGCAGGCGGATCGCGGGCGACTACCGGATCGACGAGTTCGGGTTCGACAAGGACCTCACCGAGAACGTGCTGATGCCTCCGCTGAAGCCGTTGTACGAGAAGTGGTTCCGCGTCGAGACGATCGGCCTGAACAACATCCCGATGGCCGGTGGCGCGCTGATCGTGGCGAACCACTCCGGCACCGTGCCGCTCGACGCGCTGATGACGGCGTACGGCATCGCGTCCGAGCACCCTGCACACCGGCCGTTGCGCGGGCTGGGAGCCGACCTCGTGTTCCGCACGCCGATGCTGGGCGCGTTGGCGCGCAAGGGCGGCCAGACGCTCGCCTGCAACGCGGACGCCGAACGGCTGCTGTCGTCCGGTGAGCTCGTCGGCGTGTGGCCGGAGGGCTTCAAGGGCATCGGCAAGCCGTTCAAGGACCGCTACAAGCTGCAGCGCTTCGGCCGCGGCGGTTTCGTGTCGGCGGCGCTGAAGACCGGCGTGCCGATCATTCCGGTGTCGATCGTCGGCGCCGAGGAGATCTACCCGATGATCGGCGACATCAAGACGCTCGCCCGGTTGCTGGGCTTCCCGTACTTCCCGGTGACGCCGTTCTTCCCCCTGTTCGGGCCGCTGGGCGCGATCCCGCTGCCGTCCAAGTGGTACATCGAGTTCGGCGAGCCGATCCGGACGGACGTGTTCGGCGACAACGCGGCCGACGACCCGATGCTCGTCTTCAACCTCACCGACCAGGTGCGGGAGACGATCCAGCAGACCCTGTACCGGCTGCTCACCCAGCGCCGGAACGTGTTCCTCGGCTGATCAGGTCCTGCACGCTCTCGTAGCTGAACGCCGGTGCCGTCCCACCGTCGAGCACCGCCCGCGCGGTCGTGACGGTGTGGTGGAGTGCTGCTCTGAACAGCAGTGATCCGGTGCTGACGCGCTTGACGCCCAGGTCGCCGAGCTCCTTCGGCGTGCGCTGCTGGGCCAGCACGTTCAGCGGGGCGAGCTCTGCGAGCTTCGCGATCTCGCGTGGTTCGGTGAGGCCCGCGACGAAGATCCCGTCCGCGCCCGCGTCGACGTAGCGGCGGGCCCGGTCCTCGGTCTCCTCCTTCGCCCTGCCCAGCCAGTGGGTGTCGATGCGGGCGTTGAGGAACACCCCTGGCGTGCGCGTCTTGACGGCGGTGATCAGCTCGGCCTGCTCCTGCGGGGCGGCGAGGCCGTGCGGGCGGCCGTCCTCCAGGTTGACGCCCGCGACGCCGAGCCCGGCCACGAGCTCCGCGACCTCCTCCGGCGGTGCGCCGAACCCGGACTCCAGGTCGGCCGTGACGGGGAACGGCAGGTCCGCGAGCATCCGCGCGAGCGCGACGGCCTGGTCACCGGCCAGGCCCGTGCCGTCCGGGATGCCGTGCGCGGCGGCCACGCCGAGGCTCGTCGTGCCGACCGCCGCGAAGCCCGCCGCGTGCAGGGCGACGGCGGAGGCGTAGTCCCACGCGTTGGGGAGGACCAGCGGTTCCGCCTGGTGGTGCAGGGCCCTGAACGCCAGGCTCTTGGCGATCCGAGCCGCCAGGTGCCTACCGGGGCAGGCGTGCGGGCCGTGACCGAACGGGTGGTCCTGGAGGCTGACCTCGATCACGCCTCGGTCGGTGGCCCTGCGGGTGATCGGGACCGGTGGGGCCGTGTCGCCCGTGCGGAGGCGTTCGGCGAGCGCGTTCGTGGCGGCCCAGGCCTGGACGAGCAGGCCGATCCGGGCCGCTGCCTCCTCGTCGTGCGCACCGGCCAGGCGTTCGACGGCGGCGTCCGCCTCCGGGGTGATCGGTTCGTGGGGTTGGTAGCTCGGGGCGATTCGCGCGATGTCGTCCAACGCGCCTGGCAGGCCGAGCGCGGCGGCCAGTTCGTCGAGGGTGCTCGCCCGCACGCCGTCCAGCAGCCGCTCGGTGAGAGCGCGTCTGCGGGCGTGTTCCCGGCCGTTGCTGAACCTGACCACCGACGATCTGAGCCAGGCCACGCCCGTGTCTCCTGGCGGGACCGACGGGACCGGCAGCAGCAGCTCTTCGCTCATGCCCGACGACGGTAGGGGCTGGACGGTTCGGTGCCGGCCGAAGCGTTCCGGTCGCAGAATGGAGGGGTGGAAGCACTCGCCCAGGTCGCCGGTCTGCTCGCGGACTCCACCCGTGCCGCGATCTGCGGAGCCCTGCTGGACGGACGGGCCTGGACCGCGGGCGAACTGGCCTCGCACGCCGGAGTGGCCGCCTCCACCGTCAGTGAGCACCTGACGAAGCTGGTCGACGGCGGGCTGCTGACCGAGCACCGGCAGGGGCGGCACCGGTACGTGGCGCTGGCCGGGCCGCACGTCGCCGAGCTGCTGGAGGCGATGGTCGCGTTCGCCGGCCCGCAGCCATCGCCGCGCGGGTTGCGGGCGGCCTCGGTGTCGGAGGCGATGGCTCGGGGGCGGACCTGCTACGACCACCTCGCCGGGAAGCTCGGCATCGCGCTCAAGGTGGGGTTGCTCAGGTCAGGGGTGCTGGGGGCCAATGGTGATCGCGCCGCCTCCGAACTCACCATCACCGAACCGGGCATGGTCTGGCTCAAAGAACTCGGCTTCGAGCCCTCGAAGCGCCAGCTCAGCCGGGCCTGCCTCGACTGGACCGAGCGCGTCCCCCACCTCGCCGGCGCGGCAGGAGCCCACCTCTGCTCGGTGTTCTTCGAACGAGGCTGGGTGCGCCGGATCGGGACGAGTCGCGCGGTGGTGCTGACCCCCGCCGGCGAGCAGGGGTGGAAGGACCTCGGGCTTACTTGACCCGGCGCCGGTACGCCATCGTCGCCGCCACCGCACCGGCCAGGGCACCCGCACCCAGCACCGACGGGACGCCGATCTTGGCCGCCTTGCGGCCCGTGCGGAAGTCGCGGATCTCCCAGCCCTTGCGGCGGGACACCTCGCGCAGCTGCGAGTCCGGGTTCACGGCCACCGCGGTGCCCACGACCGACAGCATCGGGACGTCGTTCGACGAGTCCGAGTACGCGGTGCAGCGGCGCAGGTCGAGGCCCTCCTTGGCGGCGAGCGATCTCACCGCCTGCGCCTTGGCCTTGCCGTGCAGGAGGTCGCCCACCAGACGGCCCGTGTAGATGCCGTTCTCGGACTCGGAGACGGTGCCCAGCGCGCCGGTCAGGCCCAGGCGGCGGGCGATGATCTGCGCCAGCTCCACCGGCGTGGCGGTGACCAGCCAGACGCGCTGGCCGGCGTCGAGGTGCATCTGGGCGAGGGCCTGGGTGCCCTTCCAGATGCGGTCGGCCATCAGCTCGTCGTAGATCTCCTCGCCCAGCGACACCAGCTCGGCGACGCTGCGGCCCGAGACGAACGAGAGCGCCTGCTCGCGGGACGCCTTGACGGACTCCGGGTCCTCGCGGCCGCCGACGCGGAACTTCAGCTGCTGCCAGACGAAGCCCGCGAGGTCGGACGACGAGAAGTACTTGCGCGCGGCCAGGCCGCGGGCGAAGTGGAAGATCGACGCGCCCATCATCATCGTGTTGTCCACGTCGAAGAAGGCGGCCGCGGTCAGGTCAGGTGGGACCGTCAGCGCGTTTTCGAGCTCGGGCGCCATCGCGGCGGCCTGGATCGCCGCCTCTGCCGATGCCTCGCCGGCTAGTTCGGCCAGCCGGTCGCTCTCCACGTCACGCTTGCCTGCCATGTCGCAAGCCTAGCGATCTGACGGCCCAACCTGTTCAGAGCTGGTGCAGAACGGCTTGGGCGCGTCGGGACACCGATGTCGGTCACGGCACGTGTCCGGTTCGCCACGGAGTGGTGTACGCCGTTCGGCGTACACGAATGATCTACTTGGATCATGACCATGATCGTTTCAGCTTCCTCCCGGTTAACCGAGAACTTCGACGCCGAGTCCTGGCGTCCCGAGCTGCTGGACGTGGACCAGCTCGCCGACCTGTTCGCGAACCACCGGGTCACAGCGGTGCACGACCGCATCGACGAGCAGCTCGAAGAGTTGATCTCGGCCCGCGGGCCGGGCCGGGTCAGAACACCGGCGGAGTGGGCCGCCGCCAAGGCCGAGGTGCTCCAGGGGCGCGATCCCGCCGATTACGGAACGTGGGCGTTCTATCCCTGGAGCGGGCGGCTCGTGCACGTCCTGCCCCGCGACGAGTTCCGGTTCGTCCGCACCGACCGCAACCGGAACAAGATCACGCGCGAGGAGCAGCAGGTGCTCCTCGGCAAGCGCGTCGCGGTGATCGGGTTGTCCGTCGGCAACAGCGCCGCGCTCACCGCCGCGATGGAGGGCGTCGGGGGAGCGTTCCGGCTCGCCGACTTCGACCGCCTCGGTCTCTCGAACTTCAACCGGCTGCGCACCGGCGTGCACGAGCTCGGCGTCGAGAAGACGGTCCTGTGCGCGCGGCAGCTCTTCGAACTGGACCCGTACCTGGACGTCGAGATCTGGCGGGAGGGCCTGACCGGCGACTCCACGGGTGAGTTCTTCGACGGCGTCGACCTGGTCGTGGAGGAGTGCGACACGGCGTGGGTCAAGATCGCGGCACGGGAGCAGGCGCGGGAACGGCGCATCCCCGTGCTGATGGACACCAACGACCGCGGCCTGCTCGACGTCGAGCGGTTCGACCTCGAACCCGACCGGCCGCTGTTCCACGGCCGGATCGGTGACGTCACGTCGGCCGAGGTCGCGCACCTCGACCGCGCCGCCATGGTGGAGCTCATGGTCCAGATGGTCGACGGGAGCCGGATCAGTCCCGCGCTCGCGCAGGCGATGACCGAGATCGGCCGCACGCTGAGCAGCTGGCCGCAGCTCGCCTCCGGCACGATGCTCGGCGGCGCGATCGTCACCGACGCCGCCCGCCGGATCCTCCTCGGCAGGCCCCAGCCGTCCGGTCGCCACTACGTCGACCTCGAACAGCTCGTCGGCGGTGCACCGTGACCGTGCTCATCGGCCCCCACGTCCGGCTGCGCCCGCTCTCCGACGAGGACCTGCCCGTCTACCAGCGCATCTACGGCAGCCCGGTGCTGACGCGGTACCTCGGCGTCGACCGGATGAGCCCGGAGAAGGCGACCGCCTCGTTCTACACGCCCACCCCGCGCAAGCTCGTCTTCGCGATCACCACGCACGACGACGACACGATGGCGGGCATGATCGGCCTGCTGCTGGAGGAGTACGGCAGCAACGCCATGTGCACCGGCCTGGTGATCCTTCCCGGCTCGCCCGTGAAGGGCTGCGGGTCGGAGGCGGGCAGGCTGCTGTTCGCGCACGCGTTCGGCCCGCTCGGCATCCACCGCGTGTGGGCGGGGCATCGGGCGGACCACGCGATGATGAGCGGCGTCATGACCGGAGCCGGCCTCGAACCCGAGGCGACCCTGCGCGAGCTGTTCCACACGCAGGGCCGCTGGCACGACGTCACCACCTACGCGGCGGTCGCCCACCGCTGGCGCGAGCAGGCGTCACCGCTGGAGCTCGCGATCCTGCGAGGAGCCGTGCTCAGCCGAAGCTGATGCCCGGCAGCAGCGGCAGCGAGATGCTCGGCAGCGGGAGGGGCAGCGGGATCGTGATCCCCGGCTTGCTGGTCGAGGGCTGGGTGGAGGTGCCCGGCTTCGACGTCGGCGCGGCGGAGGAGCCCGGCGCGACCGACTGCGTGGGCTGCACCGACGGGTTCGCCGAGCCGGACGGAACCGGCACGCCCGACTGGGTCGGCGCCACCGAGGACGGCCTGCTGCCCGGCGACGAGTTCGGGTCGGGGACGACCGATACGCAGTCGTCCTTGGCAGGCAACGGGCCGAGCGTGTCCGAGGAACCGCTGGTCACGACGTTGCAGCCCGCCCGTGCGGCCAGGTCGTGGGCGCGCTGGGCGATGCTCGCCAGCAGCCACATCGTGGTCTCGGCGTGGGCCCGCGCGTCGTCGGGCAGGCGGGGCCTCAGCGTGCCGAGCTTCTCGTACTGCCCGAGCGCCCAGTCGCGGAGGTCCGGCAGCGCGGCCTTGTCGGACGCCGTCGCGTACGTGGTGAGCTGGCGGGAGCCCTCGACCGCGTCCGTGTCGAGGTCGGACAGGGCCGTGAGCTGCGCGGACGAGTCCGATGCGCGTTCGGCCAGCGTCTCCATCTCGGTGACGCGGGAGGCGGCGAACTCGAGGTGCTTGAGGGCTCGGTCCTGCTCGTCGAACGTCAGGCCGAGCGAGGCGCTCTCAGTGGTGCGCTTCACGCCGTAGAGCGGGTCTCCCGGGAGCGCGTCACGGCTGAGCAGCACGCTCATACCGGTGAGGGACAACAGCAAGCAGAGGACCGCGGCTGCCGCGACCGCCACCCGCCCGCGCGCTCCCACGCGTCTTACCGACGAGAGCACCAATGGCTTCTCCGGCGGTGGCGCGGTGAGGATGCGCTGTTTCATCCGTTCGCGTGTCTCGGCGTCCGGGCCGACGTCCATCCGCCGCAGGAGTTCGACGATCGCGAGGTCCTCAGCGAGGTCGTCGTTCCCCAGCGGCTGTGGGCCGCCTTCAACGGCACGGGCGAATCGCTCGTGCTCCGTCTGCCGCCACCGCGGTGTTCTTCCCTTGCCGTCCATCTCAGCCCGAGTAACGAAGTTGATCTGCTTTGGGTTACGCCCCTGCGATCGCGATCACCGCAACCAGGACGGGAGGATCTGTGCGAGCCGCCGTACGGCCCGGTGTTGCAACGCCTTCACGGCGCCCTCGTTGCGGTCCATGAGCTGCGCGACCTCGGACACCGACTTGCCCTCGATGAACCTCAGCGTGATGCACTCGCGCTGGTCGTCACCCAGTTGGGAAACGCACCGGAGCAGCTCCGCGTTGGTCGCCTCGGTCATGACCTCCTGCTCGGGACCGCTCGTCTCCTCGCGGTTGTCCTGGAGCTCGGCGGTCGTGACCTCCAGCCGGTAGCGGCTCGACTTCACGTGGTCGAACACGATGTTGCGGGCGATCGTGACGAACCACGCGCCCACGTCACGGCCCTGGTAGCTGACCGAACCGATGCTCCGCAGCGCGCGCAGGAACGTCTCGCTGGTCACGTCCTCGGCGAACGCGCGATCGCCGCCCACCCGGAAGAGGACATAGCGGAACACCATGTCGACGTACTTGTCGTACAGCACTCCGAACGCCCCGGTGTCACCCTCCTGGGCGGCCTTGACGAGCTGCCACGGCTCGTCGGCGTCGTCGTGCTGACCCCCCGTCATGGTTCGGGTGGTCCTGATCGTGTTCGGTCGTGCCCGCGCGGTCATCGGCTCGCGGCACCTCCACAGAGTCGCCGTGGCGGCAGCATACGTGTTGTTACTCCGTAGTAGGTAGCGGACGGGCTTGCTGTGTGGAGACGTGCGAACCGCGACTTCATGACGCCCGTCACGCGTGGAAGACTGCTCGAAGCGTCCAGTTGTTCATGAGGAGGCCATGTTGACTTCCGCTCGCAATGTCTCAGATCTGGTTCGTGCCTCGGCACAGCGGGGACCAGGCCATGTCGCCTTGGTCGACGTGGCGAGCGGAAAGAGCCTCACGTGGGAAACCATCGACCGCGCGGTCGACGCTTTCGCCCGCCGTTTGGCCGATTCCGGACTCGAATCGGGCGACCGGGTGGCGGTACGGCTGCCCACGAGCCCCGAGTTCGTGGTCGCCGTGTTCGGAATTCTCCGCGTGGGCGGTGTCGTGGTCCCCACCGGCCCCGGCAACCCGCCGCGTGAGCTCCAGCGCATCCTGGCCGACTCCGGCGCCGCGCTGCTCGTCGGCGACGGCGAGGGCTCCGACGCGACCGTGATCGACGTCCCCGACGTCGAGGCCACCGCCGAGCCCTTCGAGGCCGTCCGCGGCGGCGAGGACCTGGCCGTCCTCGGCTACACCTCCGGCACGTCCGGCGTGCCGCGTGGCGCGATGCTCTCCCACCGCGCGCTGCTCGCGAACGTCACGCAGTGCGCCGCGCTGCGCCCGGCCCCCGTGACGGCGGGCGACAGGGTGCTGCTCGCGCTGCCGCTGTTCCACGTCTACGGCCTCGGCCCCGGCCTGCTCCAGGCGGCGGGCGCGGGTGCGACGGCGGTCCTGCTGGAGCGCTTCGACCCGTCCACCGTGCTGGACGTCATCGAGGAGCACCGCGTCACCACGATGGTCGGCGTGCCGCCCATGTACCGGGCGATGCTCGCCCACCCCGTCGACCTGCTGCGCGAGAAGCTCGCCACCGTCCGCCTGTTCACCTCCGGCGCCGCCCCGCTGCCCGCGGGCGTCATCGCGGAGATGAAGGGCGCGATCGGCATCCCGGTCTACGAGGGCTACGGCCTGACCGAGACCGGCCCGGTGCTGACGTCCACGCTGGTCGGCGGCGTGCCGAAGCCGGGCTCGGTGGGCCAGGCGCTGCCGGGCGTCGAGATCCGCCTGGTCGACACCGACGGCTCGGTGCTCGACATCGACGAGGACGAGCCCGGCACCGGCCTGGTCTCGGCCAAGGGCGACAACCTGTTCAGCGGCTACTGGCCAGACGGCGCGCACGGCCCGGACTCCTCCGGCTGGTTCCGCACGGGCGACGTCGGCTTCATCGACGCCGACGGCGACCTGCACCTGGTCGACCGCGCGGGCGACCTGATCATCGTCAACGGCTTCAACGTCTACCCGCACGAGGTCGAGCAGGTCGTCGGCGAGCTGGACGGGGTCCTGGAGGCCGCGGCCGTCGGCGTGCCGGACGAGAGGACCGGCGAGTCGGTGAAGGTCGTGATCGTCCTGCGCGACGGCCAGGAGCTGTCGACGGAGGACGTCGTCACCCACTGCGCCGCCCGCCTGGCCAAGTTCAAGGTGCCGGCGGTCGTGGAGTTCGCCCCGGCCCTGCCGCACTCGCCGACCGGCAAGCTGGCGCGTGCGGTGCTCCGCAAGCCCCTGGGAGCATGAGGGCATGTCCCACCACGTGACGTTGATGAGCCGGGTGTCGTGCCACTCCTGCGAGGAGGCCGCCGTCGAGATCGAGCGGATCTGCGCGGAGGTGGGCGCCACCTGGTCCGTCGAGGACGTCGACAGCGACCCCGAGCTGCGGGCCGAGTACGGCGACCGGGTGCCGGTGTTCCTGGTGGACGGGGCCGAGCACGGGTACTGGAAGGTGGAGGAGGACCGCCTGCGGGCGGCCCTCGCCTAGACGTGCGGGGACCGGCGGCCAGGACTGGACCCCGCCCACCCCGGAAGTTGATTACCGCCCCCTTACGACTTCGGCGAACCACCGCCCCACTGGTGTCGAATTAGAGGCATGAAGCCCGCCAAGGCCGCCCTCACCGGACTGCTCGCGCTCGCCGCCTCCCTCGCGGCCGGGCACCTGGTGGCGGCGTTCGTGGGTCTGAGCGCCTCGCCGTACCTCGCCGTGGGCAACGCGTTCATCGACCTCACGCCGTCCTGGCTGAAGGACTTCGCGGTCGAGACGTTCGGCACCGCGGACAAGCTCGTGCTGCTCATCGGCATGGCCGTAGTCCTCGTGGGCGTCGCCGTCGGGGCGGGCCTGGCCAGCAGGAACAGCCCCGCGCCGGGCACGCTGGTGGTCGTGCTGCTCGGGTTCGCCGGCCTCGCGGCGGTCGTCACCAGGCCCGACGTCGGCCAGCTCGCCCTGCTCGCGCCCGTGGCCAGCACCGCCGCGGGTGTCTACGTGTTCCGCTACCTGCACGTGCAGGCCCAGGACAGCGAGAGCAGGCGCGGGTTCCTGATCACCGCGGGCCTGGCCGTCACGGCGGGGGTCGTGGGGCAGGTCTTCGGCGCGCGGACGGACGTCGAGGGCAGCAGGCAGGCCGTCGGCGACCTCACGCCCAAGACCAAGGCGCCGGAGATCCCGCTCGGCGCCGACTTCGTGAAGGACGGCACCCCGAGCTTCATCACCAGCGGCAAGGACTTCTACCGGATCGACACCGCGCTGAGCGTTCCGCGGATCCGGGCCGAGGAGTGGGCGCTGCGGGTGCACGGCATGGTCGAGCGGCCGATGGTGCTCACGTTCGACGAGATCCGCCGACGGGACCTGGTGGAGGAGACCGTCACGCTGACGTGCGTCTCCAACGAGGTCGGCGGCCCGTACATCTCCACCGGCAACTTCGTCGGCATCAGGATCGGCGACGTGCTGCGGGAGGCCGGCGTCAAGCAGGGCGCCGACCAGCTGTTCAGCACCAGCGACGACGGCTTCACGGCCGGCAGCCCGCTCGACTACGTCCTGGAGAACGGCCTGATCGCGATCGGCATGAACGGCGAGCCGCTGCCCGCGGAGCACGGGTTCCCGGCGCGGCTCGTGGTGCCGGGCCTCTACGGCTACGTGTCCGCGACCAAGTGGGTCACCGACCTCAACGTCACCACGTTCGCGAAGGACCAGGGCTACTGGATCCCGCGCGGCTGGGCGACCAGGGCGCCGATCAAGGCGTCCTCGCGCATCGACCGCCCCAAGCGGATGCAGAAGGTTCCCGGGAAGTCGGTCATCGCCGGAACGGCGTGGGCGCAGCCCAAGGGCGTGGCCAAGGTCGAGGTGCGCATCGACGGCGGGCCGTGGCAGGAGGCCGTGCTCGGAACCGACGTCAGCGACACGACCTGGCGCATGTGGCGGGTCGAGGTGGACCTCCGGCAGGGCAGTCACACGGTCGAGTGCAGGGCCACCGACAAGTCCGGCCTGACCCAGGACCAGGCGCGCCTCGACCCGGTTCCCGACGGTGCGACGGGATGGCATTCGGTCACCTTCACCGTCGAGTAGGAACTCACCCCGTAGTGATCATGAACCGAGGAAGCGCTGGTCACGCCCTGTCACCGGTGCTGTGACACCCGATCACCGACTTTGTGCATGCGTTCACAAGCGGTACGGTGTGTTCATCACCAGCGCCGCGGACTTCCTGCGGTGAAGCACACCCGGAGGTCGGAGAGCGTGGCATCACAGCGGGGCGAAGGTGAGACGACCACCACCCCTGCGGAGCCTGCCGACAGGGAGCGCGCCCGTGCGATCCCCGAGGCGGCGGTGGCCAGGCTCGCCGTCTACCTCCGCGTCCTGTCCGGCATGGCCGACCAGGGCGTCACGGCGGTCTCCAGCGAGGAACTGAGCCAGGCGGCCGGCGTCAACGCGGCGAAGCTCCGCAAGGACCTGAGCTACATCGGCAGCTACGGCACCAGGGGCGTCGGGTACGACGTCGAGGTCCTCGTCAGCCACATCGAGCGCATCCTGGGCCTCACGCGCAACCACTCCGTGGCCGTCGTCGGCATCGGTAACCTTGGTCACGCTCTCGCGAACTACGGCGGCTTCCCCGGCCGCGGGTTCCCGGTCACCGCCCTCTTCGACGTGGACGCCGATCTCGTCGGAATCCCTGTTGGGGGCATCCCCGTCAACCACATCGACGAGATCACCGCCGTCTGCCTGGAGCGCGAGGTGTCGATCGGCGTCATCGCGACGCCGCCGCCCGCCGCCCAGTCGGTTTGCGACCGTTTGGTATCTGCGGGCGTCCAGTGCATTCTTAATTTCGCACCGGTTGTCCTTCAGGTTCCAGACAACGTCGAGGTGCGCAAGGTTGACTTGGCGGTCGAGATGCAGATCCTGTCGTTCCACGTCGCTCGACGTGCGGACGAGGCTGCCAGCGTCTCGGTCGGCAACAACGGACTCGGTGTGGACGGGATGGTGATTCGCCCGTGAGCGAGAGCCAAACGGCTCCGGCAGACGTGGTGATGACTGCATGAGCGTGCTCGTAGTCGGTCTGTCGCACCGCACCGCCCCGGTCCCGGTCCTCGAACGCGTCACGGTGGCCGAGCCGAACCTGCCGAAGGTGCTCGGTCAGCTGCTCGCCGCGTCCAGCGTCTCCGAGGCGATGGTCCTGTCGACCTGCAACAGGGTCGAGGTCTACGCCGTCGTCGAGTCGTTCCACGGCGGCATGTCCGAGGTCGTCGAGGTTCTCGCGCAGCACGCGCAGATCGAGCCCCAGGCCCTCTACGAGCACTTCTACGTGCACTACGCCGCCGCTGCCGTCGAGCACCTGTTCTCCGTCGCGGCCGGCCTCGACTCGATGGTCGTCGGCGAGTCCCAGATCCTCGGCCAGCTGCGCGGTGCGTACGCGGCGGCGGACGAGGCGGGCACCGTCGGCAAGACCGTCCACGAACTCACGCAGAACGCGCTGCGCGTCGGCAAGCGCGTGCACACCGAGACCGGCATCGACCACGCGGGCGCGTCGGTCGTGTCCGAGGCCCTCGGTGACGCGGAGGCCCAGCTGGGCACCCTCGTCGGCAAGCGCGCGCTGCTCGTCGGCGCCGGCGCCATGGGCGGCCTTGCCGCCGCCCACCTGCGCCGCGCGGGCATCGGCGAGGTCGTCATCGCGAACAGGACGCAGGCCAACGGTGTGCGTCTGGCCACGTCGCTGAAGGCCGAGGGCGTCCCCGCGACGGCCGTCGACCTGTCCGCGCTGGCCGTCGAGATCGACCTCGCGGACATCGTCTTCGCGTGCACCGGCTCGGTCGGCACGACGGTCCGCGCGGACATGATCAGCAAGCGCTCGCGGCCGCTCGTGATGTGCGACCTCGGGCTGCCCAAGGACGTCGACCCGGCCGCGGCCGAGCTGCCGAACGTTCGTGTGGTGGACCTGGAAACGCTGCAGCGCCGTCTCTCCGACGCGCCAGCCGGCCAGGACGCCCGCCTCGCGGCCACGCTGGTCGCCGACGAGGTGAAGGCCTACCTCGCGGGCCAGCGGTCCGCCGAGGTCACGCCGACCGTCACGGCCCTGCGCAAGCGCGCGGCCGAGGTGGTCGACGCCGAACTGCTCCGTCTTGATTCGCGACTTCCCGAACTGGACGCCGCGACACGCGGTGAATTGGCCAAGACGGTGCGCCGCGTTGTAGACAAGCTCCTGCACACGCCGACCGTCAGGGTGAAGGAGCTCGCCTCCGCCCCTGGTGGTACCGGCTACGCGGAGGCTCTCCGCGAGCTGTTCGGGCTCGACCCCCAGACGCCTGGGGCCGTCAGTCAGACCAAGTCTTCAGTGGATGGTGAAACGCGGTGACCCGCACCCTACGGATGGGTACCCGAGGCAGCGCACTGGCGCTCGCGCAGACGGGGACCGTCGCCGAGGCGCTCAGGGCTGCCGGAGCTCAGGTCGAGATCGTCGTCATCAAGACGCCGGGCGACCTCTCCGACGCGCCGATCGCGCAGATCGGCATCGGCGTCTTCACGTCGGCCCTTCGCGACGCGCTGGCGAACGGCGAGATCGACATCGCCGTCCACTCCTACAAGGACCTCCCGACCGCGCCGGACCCCCGTCTGGTGCTCGCGGCGGTGCCCCAGCGCGAGGACCCGCGCGACGCCCTCGTGGCGCGCGACGGACTCACGCTCGGCGAGCTGCTGCCGGGGTCCACTGTGGGCACCGGGTCCCCGCGCCGCGCCGCTCAGCTGGAGGCGTTGGGCCTCGGGCTGAACATCGTTCCGTTGCGCGGCAACGTGGACACGCGCATCGGCAAGGTCCGCAGCGGCGAGCTCGACGCGGTGGTGCTGGCCCGCGCCGGCATCGCGCGCCTCGGTCGCGTCGCCGAGATCACCGAGACGCTGGAGCCCATCCAGATGCTTCCCGCACCCGCGCAGGGTGCGTTGGCAGTCGAGTGCCGGGTCGACGACGTCGACGCCGAGCACCTGATCCAGTCCACTCTGGACGATTCGGCCAGCCGGGCCGCTGTGACCGCTGAGCGCGCCATGCTGGCCGCGCTCGAAGCGGGCTGCAGCGCGCCGGTCGGCGCGCTGGCCGATGTGGTGGAAGACCTCGACGACGACGGGAAGGTCGTGTACCGACTTTCCCTGCGCGGGGTCGCAGCGACGCCGGAGAACGATCTCCTCCGCGCGTCCGCCACCGGTGACTTGACCGAAGCTGAGGGACTCGGCCGGGCGCTGGCCGCCGAGTTGCTCGACCTCGGGGCCGCTGTGCTGAGCGGCCCAGAGGCGTAATCGATGGGGAGTGCCCTGATGACCCGCGCACGCAAGACCCCCGGACGCGTCGCCTTCGTGGGCTCCGGCCCCGGCGACACCGGGCTGCTCACGGTCCGGGCCCACGACTTGCTCACCAGGGCTGAGATCGTGGTCACCGACCCGGACGTCCCCTCGGACGTCCTCGCGACCGTGGCCGAGGGAGTCGAGGTCCGCCCCGCTGTCGGCGAGTCCGCCGACGTGGCCAAGGACCTGGTGAACGAGGCGAAGAACGGTTTCACCGTCGTCCGCCTCGTCGCGGGTGACCCGCTGACGCTCGACTCGGTCGTCAAGGAGGCGCAGGCCGTCGCCAAGTCGACGATCCCGTTCGACGTCGTTCCCGGTGTGCCCTCCGGCACCGCGGTTCCGGCGTACGCGGGCGTCGCGCTCGGCGGTGTGCACACCGAGGTCGACGTGCGCGCCGTGACGGACTGGGCGGGCCTCGCCGCCTCGCCCGGCACGCTGGTGCTGCACGCGACCGGTTCGCACCTGGCAGAGGCCGCGTCGAACCTGGTCGAGAACGGCCTCGCGCCGCAGACCCCGGTCGCCGTGACCGCCGAGGGCACGGGCTTCCAGCAGCGCACCGTCGACACCACGCTGGCCGCCGTCGCGGCCGACGCCGGTGAGATGGGCGGCCCGCTGGTCGTCACCGTCGGTGCCGCCGCCGCCGCGCGTTCGAAGCTCTCCTGGTGGGAGTCGCGGGCGCTGTACGGCTGGCGAGTGCTGGTCCCGCGCACCAAGGAGCAGGCCGGCGCGATGTCCGAGCGCCTGCACTCGCACGGCGCGATCGCCGTCGAGGTGCCGACGATCTCGGTCGAGCCGCCCCGCAGCCCCGCGCAGATGGAGCGCTCGGTCAAGGGTCTCGTCGACGGCCGCTACCAGTGGGTCGTCTTCACCTCGACCAACGCCGTCCGCGCGGTGTGGGAGAAGTTCCGCGAGTTCGGCCTGGACGCCCGCGCGTTCTCCGGCGTGAAGATCGCCTGCGTCGGCGAGGCCACGGCCGCGAAGGTGCGCTCGTTCGGCATCATCCCCGAGCTCGTGCCGTCCGGTGACCAGTCGTCCGAGGGTCTCCTCAACGACTTCCCGCCGTACGACGACATCCTGGACCCGGTCGACCGCGTGCTGCTGCCGCGGGCCGACATCGCCACCGAGACGCTGGCCGCGGGCCTGCGCGAACGTGGCTGGGAGATCGACGACGTGACGGCGTACCGCACCGTGCGTGCCGCGCCGCCGCCCGCCGACACCCGCGAGATGATCAAGTCCGGCGGTTTCGACGCGGTGTGCTTCACCTCGTCGTCCACGGTCAGGAACCTGGTCGGCATCGCGGGCAAGCCGCACGCCCGCACGCTCGTCGCGTGCATCGGCCCGCAGACCGCCGAGACGGCGCGGGAGTTCGGCCTCCGGGTCGACGTGCAGCCCGAGGAGGCGAACGTGCCCGCGCTGGTCGACGCGCTGGCCGCCCACGCCGCCCGGTTGCGCGCCGAGGGAGCGCTGCCTCCTCCGCGCAAGACCAAGCGTCTGCGCCGCAGCTAAGTCAACGAAGCCGTCGGGGCCGCTCAAGATCCTTTGAGCGGCCCCTTCGACTCTCTTCCGTCAGGGAGTCAGCGAGATGTACCCACTTCACCGGCCGCGGCGTCTGCGCACGACGCCCGCCATGCGCCGCCTGGTCTCCGAGACCGAGGTGCGCCCCCGTCAGCTCGTGCTGCCGATGTTCGTCAAGGAAGGCCTGGCAGAGCCCGCTGAGATCAGCAGCATGCCGGGCGTCCTGCAGCACACGCGCGACTCGTTGCGCAAGGCCGCGGTCGAGGCCGTGCAGGCGGGTGTCGGCGGCATCATGCTGTTCGGCGTCCCGTCCGAGCGCGACGCCGTCGGTTCCGCCGGCACCGACCCGGAAGGCGTCCTCAACGTCGCGCTGAACGACCTGCGCGCGGAGCTGGGCGACAGCACCGTGCTCATGTCGGACTGCTGCCTCGACGAGTTCACCGACCACGGCCACTGCGGCGTGCTCGCGCCCGACGGCACCGTGGACAACGACGCGACCCTGGAGGCGTACGGCGAACTGGCCGTGGCCCAGGCCCGCGCGGGCGCCCACGTCGTCGGCCCCAGCGGCATGATGGACGGCCAGATCGCGTTCATCCGCAACGCACTCGACGTCGCGGGCTTCGCCGACACCGGCATCCTCGCGTACGCGGTCAAGTACGCCTCTGCGTTCTACGGCCCGTTCCGCGACGCCGTCGAGTCGCAGCTCGCGGGTGACCGCAAGACCTACCAGCAGGACCCCGCGAACGCCCGCGAGGCGATGCGCGAGGTGCAGCTGGACCTCGCCGAGGGCGCGGACATGGTCATGGTCAAGCCCGCCCTGCTGTACCTGGACGTGCTGCGCGCGGTCGCCGAGGTCTCGGACGTTCCCGTTGCGGCGTACCAGATCTCGGGTGAGTACGCGATGATCGAGGCCGCCGCGCAGAACGGCTGGATCGACCGCGAGCGCTCGATCCTGGAGTCGCTCACCTCCATCCGCAGGGCAGGCGCGGACATCGTGCTCACCTACTGGGCAGTGGAAGCCGCCCGATGGCTGGACAGGTAGAGCGCCCGCCGAAGCTGGTCGACGTCGCGCGCTGGCTGTGGATCGCCAGCGCGTGCGTCGGCATGCTGCGGTTCGTCGCGCAGCTCTTCGACCGCGAGACGCTCGTGGCCGAGGCGCGGCGGCAGAACCCGGAGCTGGGCCAGGACCAGATCGACGCGGGCGTGAACGGCGGTGTCCTCTTCGGACTCGTGATCGCCCTCGCCGTGCTCGTCGCGTACACGCGGCTGGCCAACACGATGGCGCGCGGCCGCAACTGGGCCAGGATCGTGCTGACGGTGCTGGGCGCCGCGTCCGTCGCTTTTGGACTGTTCCGGCTCGTCGCCTGGGCCAGTGGTGTCGCGGCGTCGCTCGGCGTGGAGATGCGGCCGGTCGACCTGGGCGTCACCTTCGTCACCACCGTGCTGGACGCGGCCGCGATCGTGCTGATGTACCGGGTGTCCTGGCACTTCGCGAAGCGGGTCGCGGTGGACAGCGACTTCCTGCGCACATAGGTTCGCGAGCGTGACGTCTCCGAAGGAATCGGGCACCCCTCTCACGATCAAGCTGGGCTACTGGCTCGTCGCCGCCGGCTCCGCGCTCGGCGTGCTGGCCGCGTTGTTCGTGCTGCTGAACAAGCAGGCGCTGATCGACGCGGCCGTGCGGGCCAACACGGACCAGAAGATCACGCCGGACATGATCGCCTCGACGATGAACGGCCTGGTGATCGTCTCGCTGGTCGTGACGGTGGTGCTGGCGGGCCTCGCCATCTGGCTGGCCGGCAAGGTCAGGTCGGGGATCAGGAAGAGCCGCACCGGCCTGATGATCACGTTGCTGATCGGGCTGTTCTTCCAGATGATCACCAACACGCTCGGCATCGTCACGGCGCTTATCGCCGTGTCCGGCCTCGTGCTGTTCTACTTCCGCCAGTCGACCGACTACCTGTCCGAGCGCGAGCAGCTGACGTGAAGGCTCAGGACACACCCCGGACGGTCCGCATCGCGACCGGCTTGTGGCTCGCGACCGCCGTCTTCGTGCTGTTCACCACGGCGGGGCTGTGGTTCCAGCGCGGTGAGGTGCAGCGGCTGACGGACTGGACGTCCGGGCAGGTCACGAGCTTCCTCGCCACCCTGACCGCGGTCGCGCTGGTCTTCGTGGTGGCCTACGTCCTGCTGACCCGCCTGTTCCTGAAGCGGAAGAACTGGGCGCGGATCACGATGTCGTTCGTCGCGATCGCGCACATGGTCTGGATCCTGTTCGTCGGCATCAGCGCGTCGAACTTGGTCACGTTGCTGCTCCTCTGCGCCGCAATCGTCTTCACGTGGCAGACGAGTACGGCAAAGTGGCTCGCGGAGGTGCGTGAGCCGTGACCCATCCGCAGGACCCGTGGCAGAACCCCGGCAACGACGTGCAGTGGCAGAACCCGGCCGGCGGCTACCCTCCGGCACCCACCGGGCAGTACCCGCCCACCGGCCAGTACCAGGTGAACCACGTCGGCCAGGCGAGCTTCGCGATGACGCCGCTCGCGCCCGTGCTGCCGCAGGAGATGGCGCCGCCGCGGCCGCCGACGATCACCGCCGCCATGTGGATCTGGATCGCGGGCGCGCTGCTGTCCGTCGCGGTGGTCCCCGTGCTGCTGCTGGTCAACGCCGACCACCTGATCGCGGGCGACCGCACCATCACCGAGGAGAGCAGGCGGGCCGGTGAGCTCGGGCTGCGGACCATCGCGGTGATGTCGGGCTTCGGGATGCTCGTGGCGGCCGCGCCGTACATCGCGTTCGCCGTCGTGCTGCGCAACGGGCAGAACTGGGCGCGCATCCTGCTGACCATCCTCGGCGGGCTCGGGATCCTGTCGATGATCGTGACGCTGGCGCTCGAACTGCAGCTGCCGGTGTGGCAGCCGGGTGCGGCGATCTGCGTCGTCGTGATCGGACTGACGGTCGCGGCCGTGGTGCTGCAGTTCCTGCCCGCGTCGAACAGGTACGTCCGCTAGTGCTCTACCGGGAGTCCGGCAGCAGCTGGTGGCCGTTGCTGTGGGGGCCGGCGTTCGCCGTCTGCGGGTACCTGGTCGAGCTGATCACCGGGCCCGCGTCCGCGGCGCTGTGGACGATCGTGGGGCTCGTGCTGACGCTCTGCGCGGTGGTGTGGGTGAACCTGCGGGTGAAGACCGGCAGCATCGAGCTGACGGCCGAGGACGCCCGGTTCGGGCGCGAGAAGCTGCCCGTCGCGATGATCGAGGCGTTCACCGACGTCGGCGCGCCCACCGGCGCCAAGGTGCTCGGTGGCGGCTGGTCGGTGCCCAAGGGAACGACCGCGGTGCCGTTGCGGCTGGTCGACGGCACGGTGGTGCTGGCGTGGGCGCGCGATCCGGAAGCCTTGCTCGCCGGGCTGCGGCGGGTCGTGAGAAGGTGAGCGACGTGACAGAGGCCGTGACCGAGCCGGAGACCGTCGTGGTGGAGCCCGAGGAGGTGCCGGCCGGACCGGGCCTGCACCAGCCCAAGCGGTGGCTCATCGCCGCGGGCGAGGCCGTCGCGATCGTCCTGCTGGTGATCGTCGCCGTGTGGTGCTGGAACCGCGGTGTCGTGCGGCTGGAGTACCCGTTCGAGGGCCGCGAGCCGTTGGTCTCCACGCGCTACCACGGCAACTGGCTGGGCACCGCCGTCGGCGCCGCCACGCTCGCCGCGGTGCTCGTCCTGGACGCTGTGCGCCAGGTCATGCTGGCCGTGCGCACCCGGCCGCAGAAAGCCGCCGACTCCGACATGTGAGACTGGGGTACGTGACTGCGAGTCGATCCCAGGCCCTGTTCGAGCGCGCGTCGACGCTGACCCCCGGCGGGGTCAACTCTCCGGTGCGGGCGTTCCACTCCGTCGGCGGCACCCCGCGTTTCATGGTTCGGGGCGAGGGCCCGCACCTGTGGGACGCGGACGGCAACCGGTACGTCGACCTGGTGTCGTCGTGGGGTCCGATGATCCTCGGGCACGCGCACCCGTCGGTGGTCTCCGCGGTGCAGAAGGCGGCCGAGTCCGGTCTGTCGTTCGGCACGCCGACCGAGGGTGAGATCGAGCTCGCGGCCGAGATCATCGACCGCGTCGAGCCGGTCCGCCAGGTCCGCCTGGTCAACTCGGGCACCGAGGCCACGATGAGCGCGATCCGCCTCGCGCGCGGCTTCACCGAGCGTCGCAAGGTCATCAAGTTCGCCGGCTGCTACCACGGCCACGTCGACGCGCTGCTCGCCCAGGCGGGCTCCGGCGTCGCGACCCTCGGCCTGCCCTCCTCGCCGGGCGTCACGGGCGCGCAGGCCGAGGACACGATCGTGCTGCCGTACAACGACGTCGAGGCGGTGCGCGCGGCGTTCGAGGAGAACCCCGGCGAGATCGCGTGCATCATCACCGAGGCCGCGGCGGGCAACATGGGCGCCGTCGCGCCTTCCCCCGACTTCAACGAGTCGCTGCGCGCGCTCTGCGACGCCGACGGCGCGTTGCTGATCATGGACGAGGTCATGACGGGCTTCCGCGTCTCACGCGGCGGCTGGTACGGCCTGGAGCGCGTGCGCGGCGACCTCTACACGTTCGGCAAGGTCATGTCGGGCGGCCTGCCGGCGGCTGCTTTTGGCGGTCGTGCGGACGTGATGGCCCGTCTCGCGCCCTCCGGCCCCGTCTACCAGGCCGGCACGTTGTCGGGTAACCCCGTGGCCGTCGCCGCAGGTCTCGCCACGTTGCGCGCGGCCGACGACGACGTCTACGCGGCCCTGAACCGCAACGCGACCCGGCTGGGCGCGTTGTTCACGTCTTCTCTGACCGACGCCGGTGTCGAGCACCGCGTGCAGTTCGCCGGGAACCTGGTGAGCGTGTTCTTCGGTTCTACCGAGGTGAAGGACTACGCGGGCGCCCAGGCGTGCGAGACGTGGCGCTTCCCGCCGTTCTTCCACGCACTGCTGGAACGAGGCGTCTACGCCCCGCCGTCGGCGTTCGAAGCGTGGTTCGTGAACGCCGCCATGGGTGAAGAGGAGTTCGCCGTGATCGCCGACGCACTGCCGCACGCGGCCCGTGCCGCCAAGGAGGCCCGCAAGTGACCCGCACCGTCGTTCATCTGTTGCGCCACGGTGAGGTGCACAACCCGACCGGCATCCTCTACGGCCGCCTGCCCGGCTTCAAGCTCTCCGAGCGCGGGCAGAAGCAGGCGCTGACCGTCGCCGAACACTTGGCCGATCACGACATCGTGCACGTCGTCGCGTCGCCTTTGGACCGTGCACAGCAGACTGCCTCTCCCATCGCCGACTCGCATCGGCTGGAGTTGGCGACCGATGAGCGGTTGATCGAGGCCGACAACCAGTTCCAGGGGTTGAAGGTGGCTGTGGGGGATGGTGCTCTTCGGTCTCCCCAGCACTGGCCGAAGCTGGTCAACCCGTTCCGGCCTTCCTGGGGTGAGCCTTACATCGAGATCGCTCATCGGATGCTTGGCGCTGTGCAGAAGGCTCGGGCTGCGGCTGAGGGGCATGAGGCTGTTTGCGTTTCGCATCAGTTGCCGATTTGGACTGTGCGGCGGTTTTTGGAGGGGAAGCGGATGTGGCACGACCCTCGTCGTCGGGAGTGTTCGCTGGCTTCTCTCACCTCGTTGATCTTTGAGGGTGAGCAGTTGGTTCGGATTTCTTATTCTGAGCCTGTTGGGGCTACCAATCCTCGGGTGACTGGGGCATGAAGCGGTTTTTGGTTGTTTTGTTGTTGTTGGCTGGGTGTACTACCGGGAAGGACGCTGCTCAGGTTGGTGGCGGGGATTTTTACCTCGTTGCTCCTGGGGGGAAGGTCGAGATCCGGTATGCACCTGGTGAGCGCAAAGAGCTCAAGGGGCTTGAAGGCGAATCCCTGCTCGAAGACGGCAAGACCGTTCGGCTGTCTGATTACGCGGGGAAGCCTGTTGTGATCAACATTTGGGGGGCCTGGTGTGGGCCCTGTCGGACTGAAGCTCCTGAGATGCAGAAGATCTTTGATGGTGGGACTCAGGTTGTCGGGGTTGATGTCAAGGAGACCTCCAAGGATCATCCTCGGGATTTTATGAAGGATCGGTCTTTGACCTATCCGTCTATTTATGATGCTTCTGCTCGTAGTTTTATCAATGTTTTCAAGGGGGTTCCGGCTAATTCGGTGCCGTCCACTTTTGTTGTGGACAAGGAGCATCGGGTTGCTGCTGCCTTTTTGGTGCCTGTTTTGGCTTCGGATTTGCAGGTTGTTTTGGATGAGTTGGCCAAGGAGTAGCGCGGCTTTTTGTGGTGGTTGCTGTTGCGGGCGGCCTGGTTGCGTTGCGTGCTTCCCCTGGGGCTCTGCCCCAGACCCCGGCAATCTGAAATGGGGGTAGCGCTGGGGGCGGGTTGATGGCACGCCTGTTGCGTAGAGCGGCTGCCTGTTTTGTATGAGGGTTGCGTTGGCGGTGGGGTCCCATCACGAGCCGCACCAAGAGCGGGCCACATGTGAGTAGGGGTGTCAACTCGACGAAAAGCGTGTCGAG
>NZ_JBHXLF010000018.1:0-141165 GCF_042721515.1 Lentzea sp. NPDC058436 | reverse complement strand
CACTCGTAGACGTGGCAAGGAGCGAAGCGCTGTGACCTTTGATGTCGTCAACCCCGCCACCGAGAAGGTCGTGCGGTCCGTCCCGCACACCACCCTCGGCGACACGGACGCGGCGATCGGCCGGGCGCAGAAGGCGTTCGAGAGCTGGCGGAACGTCGCCCCCGGCGATCGCGCCCGGCTGCTGCGGAAGTTCGCGGAGGTCGTCGACGCGCACGTCGAGGAGCTGGCACAGCTGGAGGTCGAGAACTCCGGCCACACCATCGGCAACGCGCGCTGGGAGGCGGGCAACGTCCGCGACGTGCTCCAGTACTACTCGGCCGCGCCGGAACGCCAGTTCGGCAAGCAGATCCCGGTCGCGGGCGGGCTCGACGTCACCTTCCACGAACCGCTCGGCGTCGTCGGCGTGATCGTGCCGTGGAACTTCCCGATGCCCATCGCGGGCTGGGGTTTCGCGCCCGCGCTGGCCGCGGGCAACACGGTCGTGCTCAAGCCGGCCGAGGTGACGCCCCTGACCGCGATCCGCCTCGGCGAGCTCGCGCTGGAGGCCGGCATCCCGGAGGGCGTGTTCCAGGTGCTGCCGGGCAAGGGCAGCGTCGTCGGCAACCGGTTCGTCACGCACCCGTTGGTGCGCAAGGTCGTCTTCACCGGCTCCACCGAGGTCGGCAAGCAGATCATGGCCGGCTGCGCGGACCAGGTGAAGCGGGTGACCCTGGAACTGGGCGGCAAGTCCGCCAACATCGTCTTCGCGGACTCCGACCTGGAGAAGGCGGCCGCCACCGCGCCGTACGGGGTGTTCGACAACGCCGGTCAGGACTGCTGCGCGCGGTCGCGGATCCTCGTGCAGGCGAGTGTCTACGACCGGTTCATGGAACTGCTGGAGCCCGCCGTCAAGGGCGTCAAGGTCGGTGAGCCCGGCGACGAGGCGACCGAGATGGGGCCGCTCATCACCGCCGCGCACCTCGGCAAGGTCGCGTCTTACGTCCCAGACGACGAGCACGTGGCGTTCCGCGGCACGGCGCCGGACGGACCGGGCTTCTGGTTCCCGCCCACGGTCCTGACGCCTCCCGCGGACCACCCGACGGTCACCGAGGAGATCTTCGGACCGGTCGTCGTCGTGCTGCCGTTCACCGACGAGGCCGACGCGATCAGGATCGCGAACGACTCCGAGTACGGCCTGTCCGGGTCGATCTGGACGAACGACGTCGGCCGCGCCATCCGGGTGTCCCGTGCCGTCGAGGCCGGAAACCTGTCGGTGAACTCGCATTCGTCCGTCCGCTACTGGACGCCGTTCGGCGGCGTGAAGCAGTCCGGGCTCGGCCGTGAGCTCGGCCCCGACGCGCTGGACGCCTTCACCGAGGTCAAGAACGTCTTCATAGCCACCTGATTTCCGGTCACACCCGAGCAAGGAGAACACAAGATGGTGCAGCGACTCGAGGGCCGCGTGGCCGTCGTGACGGGTGGCGGCAGCGGCATCGGTCTCGCGACCGCGCGCAGGTTCGCGAGCGAGGGCGCGAAGGTCGTCGTCGCCGATCTCGACCCCGCCACCGGCAAGGCGGTCGCGGACGAGGTCGGCGGGCTGTTCGTCCAGGTCGACGTGACCGACGAGGAACAGGTCAAGGCGCTCTTCCAGACCACTGTGGACACTTACGGCAAGCTGGACATCGCCTTCAACAACGCCGGTATCTCGCCGCCCGACGACGACTCGATCCTGACGACCGGCATCGAGGCCTGGGAACGCGTCCAGAAGGTGAACCTCACGTCGGTCTACCTGTGCTGCAAGTACGCCATCCCGCACATGCAGGCGAACGGCAAGGGCTCGATCATCAACACCGCGTCGTTCGTCGCGACGATGGGCGCGGCGACGTCGCAGATCTCCTACACGGCGTCGAAGGGCGGCGTGCTCGCGATGTCGCGTGAGCTCGGCGTGCAGTTCGCGCGCGAGGGCATCCGCGTCAACGCCCTGTCACCCGGCCCGGTCAACACCCCGCTGCTGCGCGAACTGTTCGCGAAGGACCCGGAGCGCGCGGCACGGCGTCTCGTCCACGTGCCGCTCGGCCGGTTCGCCGAACCTGAGGAAATCGCCGCCGCGGTCGCGTTCCTGGCGTCCGACGACTCGTCGTTCATGACGGCGTCGAACTTCCTCGTGGACGGCGGCATCGCCGGCGCGTACGTGACACCGCTCTAGATGGTGGAGCACGCGCAGGAGGCGTTGTTCCGCCCGGTGCGGGCGGGCAACGCCTTCGAGGAGACCGTCGAACGGCTCATGCAGTCCATCCGGCTCGGCGTCGTCGCGCCGGGGGAGAGGCTGCCGTCCGAACGGGACCTGGCCACCCGGCTCGGCGTGAGCCGGGTGACCGTGCGCGAGGCCATCAGGTCGTTGCAGGAGAACCATTACGTCGAGTCGCGAAGGGGACGGTACGGCGGCACGTTCGTCAAGACCGCGCTGCCGAAGTCGGCCCCCGGCAAGGAGTTCGGCGACCTCCACGACGTGCTGACGTTGCGCAAGGTGCTGGAGACCGGAGCCGCGGAGACGGCGGCGGGACGGTCGCTGGGCCCTGCCGAACGGCGGGGGTTGCGCGCTCGTCTGGAAGAAGCGTCCACTTCAACGCTTGCCGAATATCGGCGCAAGGACTCGCGGCTGCACCTCGCGATCGCCGAGGCGACCGGGTCCGCGGCGCTGACCGCCGCCGTCGCCGAGTCGCGGATGCGCGCCAACGAGCTGCTCGACCACATCCCGCTGCTCGAACCGAACCTCGCGCACTCCAACGCCCAGCACGAGCGCATCATCGCCTCCATTTTGGACGGAGACCCCACGGCGGCCCGCCAGGCGATGGCGGAGCACCTCGACGGGACGGCGTCGTTGTTGCGCGGCTTCCTGGTCTGACCGGTCAGACTCCGGCGAACGCAGCAGTGTGAGACAGTGACCGGGCAGGTTGCGGGCAATCTGAAAACGTTTGCAGGCTTAAATGTCCTGTTGTCATGCGAATTCCGCATGGAACAAGGCTTGGCGTGAGCCTTGCGGACAGTTACCGTCCGAATACCTCGGGGACTTGCAGCGCGAGGAGCTGTTGATGCCAGGGTTGCGCAAGGTGTTTCGCGACGCCATGGGCCGGGTGCACTCACTCCGCGTCTTGTCCGACGCGGGCATGGTCAGTCTCACGAACATCAAGATGTCCATGCAGGCGTTGCAGGAGGTCAAGGTCTGGGGACCGAACGTGACGGCGCTGCGCCGGTCCGTCCGGCTGAACCCCGACGGCGTCGCGATCGTCGACGAACGAGGCTCTGTCACCTACCGCCAGCTGGACAGACGTTCAAACGCGATCGCGCAGGGCCTGCGCTCGCTGGGAGTGCAGCACACCCACATCGTCGCGCTGATGTGCCGCAACCACCGGGGCATGGTCGAGTCGCTGCTGGCGTGCGCGAAGCTCGGCGTGCGCGTGCTGCTGGTGAACACCGGCTTCGGCGCCCCGGTAGTCATGGACCTGCTGCAACGCGAACGCGCGTCCCTCGTCATCCACGACGAGGAGTTCACCCCGCTGTTCCACCAGCTGCCGCCGTCGATCCCGCGCTGGCTCTCGTGGTCGCGCGACGGACTGGACCGCCGCACGCCGACGCTCGACCAGCTGGTGGCCAAGGCGCCGCGCGGCGAACTGGAACCGCCGCGCGAACCGGGCGTCGTGATCCAGCTGACCTCCGGCACCACCGGCACCCCGAAGGGCACGGCCCGCGAGATCAAGTCGGTGCTGACCGCGTCCGACTTCCTCGACCGCATCCCGATGCACTCGGGCGAGTCGACGTTCATCGCCGCGCCGATCTTCCACTCCGTCGGCTACTCGCACCTGACGCTCGCGATGTCGCTGGGCTCGCGCGCGGTGCTGCACCGCCGTTTCGACCCGCGCAAGACGCTGTGGTCGGTGCAGGGCCAGCGCTGCACGACGCTGGTGCTGGTGCCGACCATGCTGCAGCGGATCATGGAGCTCGACCGCCACGTGATCGACTCGTTCGACCTGTCGCACCTGAACGTCGTGTTCTCGTCCGGCGCCCCGATCACGCCGGACCTCGTCGAACGCACCCAGTCCGTGCTCGGCCCGGTGCTCTACAACCTCTACGGCTCAACGGAAGTCGCCGTCGCCACCGTCGCCACGCCGGAGGACCTCCAGGCCGCGCCGTCCAGCGTCGGCCTACCGCCGCACAACTGCGTCGTGCGCATCTACGACGAGAACGGCACCCGCATCACCCGGTCGTTCGTGACGGGCCGCATCTACGTGCGCGGCTCGCTCACCGTCGACCTCTACACCGACGGCACGCAGAAGGACTCGATCGACGGGCTCGTCGCGACCGGCGACCTCGGCCACTTCGACCCCAGCGGCAGGCTCTACTTCGACGGCCGCGAGGACGACATGATCGTGTCCGGCGGCGAGAACGTGTACCCGGTCGAGGTCGAGAACCTGCTCATGACGCACTACCGGGTGCGTGACGCGGCGGTGCTGGGCGTGCCGGATCCCGAGTACGGGCAACGGTTGCGCGCGTTCGTGGTGCCGGTGGCGGGGACGCGGATCGACGTGCGCGAGCTGCGCGAGTTCGTGCGCACCCGGCTGGCGCGCCACAAGGTGCCGCGCGAGGTCGTGGTCGTGCCGCAGCTGCCGCGCAACGCGACCGGCAAGGTGGTGCGGCGCCAGCTGCTGGCGATCCGGCTGGGACCGCAGTCGTACTAGGTGCCCGTGTCGCGGACCGGACATCGACGCAGACGCTGGTGCTTTTGGGCGGAACGCACGTCACCGCAGAACGAGGGGGACTAATCCGGCGGTGACGCGCGTTCCTGGCTTTGGGGAGCGCGCGACTCACGTCGTCGGGGATCGGAACGTGAGTCGCGCGCTCGGTCGGTCACCGCTCGAAGCGGTCACCCCTGTCGCCCCGTTCACCGAACGGGCCGCGCTGGTCGAAGCGGTCGCCGCCGCGGTCAGGCCCGCGCTCGCCCCGCTCGTACATCCGGACCTGGCCCGGGCCGCCCCGGTGGTCGTGGCGGTTGGCGGCGACCGCTCCCACGATGCCGCCGCCGAGGACCAGTCCCAGCAGGCCCACCGCGACCAGCTGGGTGGCGCGGTGGCGCACGAAACGCCGTCCACGGCCCGCCGGCACCGCGGCCGCGGGGGTCGCGGCCGGAGGCGGTCCCGCGGGTGCCTGTGCGGCCGAGGGCGGGGGTTCGGCCGCCGAAGCGGCTGCCGGTGCCGCCGCGGCCGGCTGCTCGGTGGTCGGTTGCGGTGCGGCCGTCGCTGGAAGCTCCGCGGTCGGGTGCTGGCCAGGCGTGGCCGGTGCCCCGGCCGGCAGCGGGGTCGTCGCCTGGTCCGGTGCAGGCCGGGCTGCCTGCGGTTCGTCGCTCGACGGCTCCTTCGGCGGAGGCGTCTGTCCCTGCTCGCTCATGTCCTCAACGATGCGCCGCTCGGCTGAGCTGGGGCTGACAGCCACCTGTTCGTTTCCTGAAGCCCGTCCTGGTCGCGCCTGGAGTTCATCACGGGCCTCGAACCAGCGAAAACGTGCCGCTGGTCGGCGTAGGTGGCGCCGAAGGTCTCGTCGTCGAGCACTCCCGTCCACAGGAAGTGCAACGTCGTGCGCGTGCCGTTGCGGGCGTCGCGGCGGGCGTAGTGGTCGCGCAGGTCGGCGTAGAGCAGTCGCAGTTCGTCCCGGTTGGACTCGGTGAGGCGAACCGGGCATTCGACGACCAGGTCGGACATGGCGGTGCTCCTTTCGGCGGGCCGGGAGACAACAGGGTGCTCGCCCGGGGTGCCGTACCGCATCCGAAAAACCACTCAGAAGCCGGTGCGTAGAGAAAGCGG
The DNA here is from genome assembly GCF_042721515.1 of Lentzea sp. NPDC058436. Lineage (NCBI taxonomy): Bacteria > Bacillati > Actinomycetota > Actinomycetes > Pseudonocardiales > Pseudonocardiaceae > Lentzea > Lentzea sp. NPDC058436. The sequence goes on along the minus strand of NZ_JBHXLF010000018.1, from coordinate 135,331 downwards.
TTGCGGCCGCGCGCTTCAATCGGACCCATGGAACTCGTACCGCTCCGCAGGGAGTTCGCGCAGGCGATGGCCGCGAGCCGTCCGAACGACGCCGAGGTCGACCGCCTCACCGGTACGCACGCGACGTTCGAGCTGGCGGACTACGAGGCCTACATCGAGCGGACCTTGAACGACCCGAACCGCTACACGCGTGCGATGACCGAGGACGGCGAGTTCCTCGGCGAGGTCGTTCTCACCATCGATCCGCACAACCGCTCCGCGGGCCTGCGGATCGCCATGTGGGACGGTTTCGGCAAGGGCTACGGGACGATCGCGATCAAGCACGTCCTCGACCACGCGTTCCACGAGCGCGACCTCCACCGGGTGGACCTGGAGGTGTACGACTTCAACGAACGGGCGATCCACGTCTACGAGAAACTGGGCTTCCGCCAGGAGGGCCGGTTGAGGGACGCCCTGCTCTGGGACGGCGTCTTCCACGACGCGATCGTCATGTCCATCTTGAGCACCGATAACATCTGATCCGAACACCCCAATTCACCGAACTAGGAGTCACCGTGTCCGAGTCGCGCCCAGCAGTCGCCCAGAACCCGCCGCGCGTGGTGGTTCCGGCTGGGACGACGGCGGGCACGGCCGTGCGCGAGGCCGGTCTGCCGGGCAAGGGTTCCGACGCGATCGTCGTCGTGCGCGACGCCGAGGGCCACCTGCGCGACCTGTCGTGGACCCCGCAGGTCGACGTCGAGGTCGAGGCCGTCGCCGCGGACACCGAGGACGGCCGCAGCGTCGTGCGCCACTCCGCGGCGCACGTGCTGGCGCAGGCCGTGCAGCAGCAGTTCCCCGACGCCAAGCTCGGCATCGGCCCGCCCGTGAAGGACGGCTTCTACTACGACTTCCAGGTCGAGAAGCCCTTCACGCCCGAGGACCTGCAGGCGCTGGAGAAGCGCATGAAGCAGATCATCAAGTCCTCGCAGCGGTTCTCGCGCCGCGTCGTCGAGTCGATCGACTCCGCGAAGACCGAGCTCGCCTCCGAGCCGTTCAAGCTGGAGCTCGTCGACATCAAGAGCGACGTCGACACCAGCGAGGTCATGGAGGTCGGCGGCGGCGAGCTGACGATCTACGACAACCTCGACCCGCGCTCCGGTGAGCAGGTCTGGGGCGACCTGTGCCGCGGCCCGCACGTGCCGACCACCAAGCACATCCCGGCGTTCAAGCTGACCCGCGTGGCCGCCGCGTACTGGCGCGGCAACGAGAACAACCCGCAGCTGCAGCGCATCTACGGCACCGCGTGGGAGTCGCAGGAGGCGCAGGACGCGTACCTGGAGCGCCTGGCCGAGGCCGAGCGCCGCGACCACCGCAAGCTGGGCGTGGAGCTCGACCTGTTCTCGTTCCCGGACGAGATCGGTTCCGGCCTCGCGGTGTTCCACCCCAAGGGCGGCATCATCCGCAAGGCGATGGAGGACTACTCCCGCCAGCGGCACACCGAAGAGGGCTACGAGTTCGTCTACTCGCCCCACATCACCAAGGGCAACCTGTTCGAGGTCTCCGGCCACCTCGACTGGTACAAGGACGGCATGTACCCGGCGATGCACCTCGACGCCGAGCTGAACGAGGACGGCACCGTCCGCAAGCCGGGCCAGGACTACTACCTGAAGCCGATGAACTGCCCGTTCCACGACCTGATCTTCAAGTCGCGCGGCCGTTCGTACCGCGAGCTTCCGCTGCGCATGTTCGAGTTCGGCGGCGTCTACCGGTACGAGAAGTCCGGTGTGGTGCACGGCCTGACCCGCGTGCGCGGCATGACGCAGGACGACGCGCACATCTTCTGCACCCGCGACCAGGTGCGCGACGAGCTGAAGTCGCTGCTGACGTTCGTGCTCGACCTGCTGCGCGACTACGGCCTCGACGACTTCTACCTGGAGCTCTCGACCAAGAACCCCGAGAAGTACGTGGGTGCGGACGAGATCTGGGAGGAGGCGACGGAGACCCTGGCGTCGGTCGCCCAGGAGTCCGGCCTGGAGCTCGTGCCCGACCCCGGTGGCGCCGCGTTCTACGGCCCGAAGATCTCGGTGCAGTGCCGTGACGCGCTCGGCCGCACCTGGCAGATGTCGACCATCCAGCTCGACTTCAACCTGCCCGAGCGGTTCGAACTGGAGTACACGGGCCCGGACGGCTCGCGCGTGCGTCCGGTCATGATCCACCGCGCGCTGTTCGGGTCGGTGGAGCGCTTCTTCGGCGTGATGACCGAGCACTACGCGGGCGCGTTCCCGGCGTGGCTCGCGCCGGTCCAGGTGATGGGCATCCCGGTGACGTCCGAGAACGCCGACCACCTGTTCGCCGTGCGCGAGGTGCTGCGCAAGAAGGGCATCCGGGTCGACGTGGACGCCTCGGACGACCGCATGCAGAAGAAGATCCGCAACCACACCATGCAGAAGGTGCCGTTCATGCTCCTGGCCGGTGCCAAGGACGTGGAGGCGAACGCGGTGTCGTTCCGGTTCCGCGACGGCACGCAGATCAACGGCGTGCCGGTGGAGCGGGCCGTCGAGCAGATCGTCGAGTGGGTGCAGCGCCGTGAGAACGCCTCGCCCACGGCGGAACTGCTCTCGTGACGACGGAGTACTCCTCTCAGGACGGTGTGGGGGTCCCGGACGCGTTGCAGCGCCTGTGGACCCCGCACCGCCTGTCCTACGTGCAGGGCGCGGGCAAGGCGGAGGGCGACGAGCCCGCCGGCTGCCCGTTCTGCCGTGTCGTGGAACTGTCCGACGAGGACGGTCTGATCGTCGCGCGCGGGGCCGAGGTCTTCGCGCTGCTGAACCTGTACCCGTACAACCCCGGCCACCTGATGGTGCTGCCGTACCGGCACGTGGCGGACTACACCGAGCTGACGGGCTCGGAGACCGCGGAGCTCGCGGCGTTCACGCAGAAGGCCATGACGGTCGCGCGGCACGTGGCGGCGCCGCACGGGTTCAACATCGGCATGAACCAGGGCGTGGTCGCCGGCGCCGGGATCGCCGCCCACCTGCACCAGCACCTGGTGCCGCGGTGGGGCGGGGACGCGAACTTCATGCCGGTCATCGGGCACACGAAGGTCCTGCCGCAGCTGCTGGGGGAGACCCGCCAGCTGCTGGCCGACGGCTGGAAGGCCGTCGACTGATCGTTTTCCGGCAGCTATCTGTTGACTTTCGATAGATCTGCGAGGCATGGTCTGAGCCATGCCTCGCTTGCTGCTGCTCCTGGTGGGTTGTGTCGCGGTCGCCGCGCTCGGCGTCGGCGCGATCACGTACGCGCACCACGACGACGCCCCCGGTCTGGGTCTCATCGGTTTCGTGCTGATTTTCGGGGCCATCGGGCTCGGTGTTCGAGCCGTTTTGCGGACTAAACGGCGCGTTTAGTCGGGCGGCGTGTTTGAAATCCGTACGAATTCATGGACAAAAGAGTGACAAAACCCACTGGACTTGTCTCCACTGGACAATCGTTCTCGTTTCCACGTGACCGGGAATGACTTTAGATTACTTCTTTCGGGTGCATTTCTCGCTCTGATCGAGACGTAACGCCAGCACAAAGCGATTCCAGGTGCGTGAGATCACCCACCTGGAGGTGTCAACTGCGAGTCAAGTCCCCGCCTATGGCCGATCGTCTCACCGTGTGCGAATGGTTACGGTGCGAACATGACCGCACCTGAGCGTTCGCGATTAGCGAGAGAGCGGCTTTCGCGTGAACTACGCCGGTTGCGCACCGAGGCGAAGATGACCGGCACGGCCACCGCCCGTGCCACCGGGATGAGCCAGTCAAAGCTGTCGAAGATCGAGAACGGCATGCTGCTCCCGTCCGTGACGGATGTGGAGCGTCTCGTGGCGGAACTGGCCGCCGCGAGAGAGACGCGCATCGAACTGGTCGAACTCGCCAGGTCGCTGCACGCGGAGGCGGAAACCCGCCGCGTCGTGCTGCACCGAGGAGCGCACCGCCACCAGCAGACGATCAGCCGCGTGGAGGCGCGGGCCGCGACGTCGAGGTTCTTCCAGGTCAACCTGGTCCCCTCGCTGCTGCAGTCCGAGTCCTACCTGAGGATCGTGCTGGGGACGATGCCGCATTCGGAGCAGGAGGCCGCGGTGGCCGCCCTGCGCACCCGTCGTTCCCGTATGGACGACCTGGCGAAGCAGTTCGTGTTCGTGCTGTCCGAGAGCGCGCTGCGCTGGCGGATGGGCTCGGCCGAACTCATGGCGGAACAGGTGGAACACCTGATCGCCATGCAGCGCCGCCCGAACGTGCGCCTCGGCGTGGTGCCGTGGTCGGCCGACGCGAACGTCGTCGCCCTGCACGGTTTCCACATCTACGACGAGCGCGTCGTCACGGTCAGCGTGCTGACCGGCAACGCCACCATCACCGACCCGCTGGACGTGCGCGAGTACCTCGGGTTGTTCAGCCGGCTGGAGCGGCTGGCGGTGCGAGGGGAGGAGTTGCAGGGGTTGTTGAAGCGCATCGCCGAGGACCACCGCCGGCTGGGCTGAACTTGAACTGCCTGGCCGGCGGGCCGGTCCGCGGTGGGGCGTTGGTTGAGGGGTTGTTGGCCAGGGATTTTGGCCAGGGATTTTGACGAGGGGGTTGTAGCGAGGGGGTTGGACGGGCTGTTCGCGGGTGCTGTCGAGGGGACGAGACGGCGCTCGCACGGCCCGCTCCTCGCGCACGGCCTGCGTCTCGCGCACGGCGCGCCTTCGCGCGCACCCCGCGCACGGCCCGCACAGCCTGCGTCTCGCGCACGGCTCGCACCTCGCGCACAGCGCGGCTTCGCGCGCACCCCGCGCACGGCCCGCCTCTCGCGCGCACGGCTCGCACCCCAAGCACGGCATATGTTCGCGTGCACGGACCGCACTTCGCGCACGGACCGCACTTCGCGCACGGACCGCACTTCGCGCACGGACCGCACCTCGCGCACGGACCGCGTTTGTGCGCGGCCCGCCTCACGCGCGCATGGTTTGTACCTCGCGCACGGCGCACCTTCGCGCGCACGGCCCGCACCTCGCGCGCCTGGCCTGCGTCGCGCGCACGGCTTGCGTCTTGCGCACGGTGCGCCTTCGCCCGCACTTCGTGCATGGCCTGCGTCGCGCGCATGGCGCGCACCCCGCGCACGGCCCGCTTTACACGCGTGACTTGCCGACGCGCCCACGGGCCCGTGTCTCGCGCACGGCCCGAGCCTCCCCAAGGGCTCCGCGGCTGCCAGGCTCCGCATGCACGTGAGCCCTGTGCCCGGCTCGCCGACCCACCGCCTGACCGCCCCATCCGCGCGGCGCCACCCACCGTCCCGAGCACCCGTCTCTGCGGCGCCCCCACCGTCCCGAGCACCTGCCCCCGCGGCGCCTCCCCGCCGCCCCCGCCCCCACCGCCCGCACCCCCACCGCCCGCACCCCCACCGCCCGCACCCCCACCTCCCACGTCCCTGCCGAACGCGATCGCCCCCGCCTCCAGGGCCGTCCCACTCCCGCGCTTACCCGCGGCACGTGCGTTTCACCAGTCCAGCTAGGCTGCGGCTGCCATGCTGAACATCTTCGCTCGCGCGTCCGTCTCGCGCGTCACCGATCCGATCGGGGCGTGGCTGCTGGCGCGTGGCCTCACGCCCAACGCCGTGACCGTGGTCGGCACGATCGGTGCCGTGGCGAGCGCGCTGTGGTTCATCCCCCGCGGTCAGCTCTTCCTGGGCTGTGCGCTGGTGACGTTCTTCGTGCTGCTCGACCTCATCGACGGTGCCATGGCCCGCGCGCAGGGGCCCACGAAGTTCGGTGCCGTGCTCGACGCCACCTGTGACCGCATCGCGGACGGGGCGCTGTTCGCGGCGCTCACCTGGTACGCGTTCGACACCGGCAACCGGTGGACGGCGGCGGCCGGGTTCATCTGCCTGGTGGCCTCGCAGGTCATCTCCTACGTCAAGGCGCGCGCTGACGCGTCCGGGCTCAGTGCTGACGGCGGGCTGGCGGAGCGGGCCGAGCGGTTCATCGTCGCGTTGATCGGCGCCGGCGTGCAGGGGCTGGGTGTGCCGTACCTGCTGGACATCTCGCTGTGGCTGCTGGCGGCGATGACCGTCGTCACGGTGTTGCAGCGGATCTTCGCCGTCGCGAAGTCGGCGCGGGAGGCCGCGTGAACCTCGCGACCCTCGGGTACAGCGCCGGGTGGCGGCTGATCCGGCTGCTGCCGGAGTCGTGGGCGCGCGGGTTGTTCCGCGCCGGGGCCGACTACGCGGCGAAGCGGGGTGGGGGGAGTGTCGCGCAGTTGCGCGCGAACCTCCGCCGCGTTGTGCCGCGGGCCGGTGAGGACGAGCTCGACGAACTGGTGCGCGACTCGCTGCGGTCCTATGCGCGGTACTGGTGCGAGGCGTTCCGGCTGCCGTCGATGGACCTCAAGGCGGCCTACGAGAAGTGCGACTCGCAGGTGTCCGGGGTGGAGAACCTCGACGCCGCCATCGCGGCGGGCACCGGTGCGGTCGTGGCGCTGCCGCACAGCGGCAACTGGGACATGGCGGGCGTCTGGCTCGTCGGCCACTCCGGCACGTTCACGACGGTCGCCGAGCGGCTCAAGCCCGAGTCGCTGTACCGCAAGTTCCTGGACTTCCGCGAGACGCTCGGCTTCGAGGTGCTGCCGCTCAACGGCGGCGACCGTCCACCCGCGACGGTGCTGGCCGAACGCCTGCGCGACAACAAGGTCGTGTGCCTGCTGGCCGACAGGGACCTGACGACGTCCGGTGTGCCCGTGACGTTCTTCGGCGAGCAGACGCTGATGCCTGCGGGCCCCGCCCACCTCGCGTCGACGACGGGGGCCGCGCTGCTGCCGGTCGGGTGCTGGTTCACCGAGGACGGCTGGCACTTCCGCATCCACCCGCCGATCAAGGTGAGCAACGTCCAGACCGCCACGCAGGCCGTCGCGGACGTGTTCGCCGCCGACATCGCCGCGCACCCCGCCGACTGGCACATGCTGCAGAAGCTCTGGCTCTCCGACCTGCCGGAGGGCCGCCGCGCCGCGCTGGCCAGGAGGCTCGCGCGGTGAAGGTAGGCATCGTCTGCCCTTACTCTCTCGACGTGCCAGGGGGAGTGCAGGCGCACGTCGTCGACCTCGCCCGCGCCCTGATCGGCCTGGGCCACGAGGTGAACGTGCTCGCGCCGGCCGACGACGACCAGAAGCTGCCGGAGTTCGTCACCTCCGCCGGCCGTGCGGTCGGCATCCCCTACAACGGTTCGGTGGCACGTCTGAGCTTCGGCCCCGTCTCGTACGCGCGGGTGCGCCGCTGGATCGACGAGCACCAGTTCGACGTCCTGCACCTGCACGAACCGACGGCGCCCTCGCTGTCGTTCCTGGCGCTGGTGGTCGCCGACGGGCCGATCGTCGCCACCTTCCACACCTCGACGCCGCGCTCCAAGATGCTGTCGGCGTTCCAGGGCGTGCTGCAGCCGTTCCTGGAGAAGGTCACGGCCCGCATCGCCGTGTCGGCGCTGGCACGGCGCGTCCAGGTCGAGCACCTCGGCGGCGACGCGGTGGAGATCCCGAACGGCGTCGACGTCGACTTCTTCGCCTCCGCGTCCACTTTGGACGACTACCCGCGGTCCGGCGGCACGATCGGTTTCGTCGGCCGCTACGACGAGCCGCGCAAGGGCATGCCGATCCTGTGGGAGGCGTTCGGCCTGATCGCCGACGAGTTCCCCGACCTGCGCCTGCTGGTCGTGGGCCGCGGCGAGAACCCGTTCGACGGGCCCCACGCGTCCAGGGTCGACCTGCTGGGCCAGGTCAGCGACGAGGACAAGGCCCGCATGCTGCGCTCGCTGGACGTCTACGTCGCCCCGAACACCGGCGGCGAGTCGTTCGGCATCATCCTGACCGAGGCCATGTCCGCCGGCACCGCCGTGGTGGCGTCGGACCTGGACGCGTTCCGGCGCGTGCTGGACGACGGCAAGGCGGGCGTGCTGTTCCCGGTGGGCGACGCGTCCGCACTGGCCGACGCGCTGCGCTCGGTGCTGCGCGACTCGGCGTTGCGCGCCGAGTACGTCGACCTCGCGTCGCAACGGGTGCAGGCCTTCGACTGGTCCGTCGTCGCGAGCCAGGTGCTGCGCGTCTACGAGACCGCCATCGCCGCCGACCCGCGCCGGGTGAGCGAAGCATGACCACCGGCCTGATCGTCGTTCTGGTGGCGTCGCTGCTCGCCGTCTGGATCCTGTCGATCGCGAACCGCCTCGACCGCCTCCACGTCCGCACCGACGCGGCCTGGGCCGCCGTGGACGCCGCGCTGGCCCGCCGCGCGGTCGTCGTCCGCGCCCTGCTCGATCCCGCGCTGTCCGCCGCGGCCTCCCGTGCCGAGTCGGCGTCGCGTGCCGACCGCGAACAGACCGAGAACGAGCTCTCGGGTCTGCTGGGCGCCCTGGACCGCAGGACTTTGGCTCCAGCAATGGCTTTTGAGCTCGCCGACGCCGAGGAACGGGTCGTGCTGGCCCGCCGGGTCCACAACGACGCCGTCCGCGACACCCTCCTGCTGCGCCGACGCCGGGTTGTCCGCTGGCTGCGGCTGGCCGGCACCGCCCCGCAACCGTCGTACTTCGAGATCGCCGAACCCACCGCCCCGTCCGACGCCGTGATGCTGCGGCCCCGCCCGTCCGCGCGAGTGGTGCTGACGGACTCGGCCGGCCGTGTGCTGCTGTTCCAGGGCTTCGACCCCGCCCGCCCGCAGGAGTCGTTCTGGTTCACGGTCGGCGGCGGTGTCGAGGAGGGCGAGGAGCTGCGGGACACGGCGCTGCGCGAGGCCTTCGAGGAGACCGGCCTGACGCTGACGCCCGACCAGCTGATCGGGCCCGTGTGGCGCAGGCGTGCTGTGTTCAGCTTCGGTGGGGAGACGTTCGACGCGGAGGAATGGTTCTTCTACGCCTCCGTGGACGGCGACCTGACCGTAGACACGTCGGGGTTCAACGACGTCGAGGAAACCTCGATCACCGCGCACCGGTGGTGGAGTGCCGCGGAGTTGGAAGCCGCGGAGGACACCGTGTACCCGCTGCAGCTGGCCGAGCTCATGCCGACGCTCGGCCAGCCCTGGGACGGGGAGACCCGCACGGTCCGCTGACCGGCTAGACAGCGGGGATGACAGCAGACCCGTAGGCGTCCCGCGTCTTGTCCTTCTCGTCGTGCATCAGGTACAGCGCGAAGTTGTCGACCCCGATCTCCTTGAGCTCCTGCAACCGTTCCACGTGCGCCGACTCGGGTCCGACCAGGCAGAAGCGGTCCACGATCGCGTCCGGCACGAAGTCCGTGGAACGGTTGCCCGCCTTGCCGTGGTGGGCGTAGTCGTAGCCCTCGCGGTCCTTGATGTAGTCGGTCAGGGCCTTGGGCACGACGCCCGAGTCCCCGTACCGCGCGACGAGGTCCGCGACGTGGTTGCCGACCATGCCGCCGAACCACCGCAGCTGGTCGCGCTGGTGCGCGAGGTCCGTGCCCACGTAGGCCGGTGCCGCCACGCACATCGTGATCGCCGACGGGTCACGCCCGGCGGCCTCAGCGGCCTCGCGGACCGAGCCGATCGTCCAGCGGGCGATGTCCGGGTCCGCGGTCTGCAGGATGAAGCCGTCGGCCTGCTCACCGACCATCTTCAACGCGCGAGGCCCGTACGCGGCCATCCACATCTCCAGCTTTCCGTTGCGCACCCACGGGATCTGGACCGGTGTGCCGTGGTGCTCGACCTCCCGTCCCTCCGCCAGCTCCTTGATCACGTGCATCGCGGAGCCCAGTGTCGCGAGCGACGCCGGTTTCTGGCCGATCACGCGACGCGCCGAGTCGCCGCGGCCGATGCCGCAGACCGTGCGGTTGCCGAACATGTCGTTCAGCGTCGCGAACAACGACGCCGTGACCGACCAGTCGCGGGTCGACGGGTTGGTCACCATCGGGCCGATGACCAGGTCGCGGGTGGCGGAGAGCACCTGCGAGTAGATGACGAACGGCTCCTGCCACAGCACGCAGGAGTCGAACGTCCAGCCGTAGCGGAAGCCGCAGTCCTCGGCCGCGCGGAGGCCCTCCACCACGTCCCGTGCCGGCGGGTCGGTCTGCAGCACTACACCGAAGTCCACAGTGGACCTCCTCTCAGACGAGGTACTGGTTGAGATCGCGCTGCACGAAGCGGCCGTGACCGGTCGAGCCGTGGTACGCGCCGTCCGCGATCACCTTGCGGCCCCGCGAGAACACCGTGTCGACGCGGCCGGTGACCTCGAAGCCCTCGTAGGCCGAGTAGTCCACGGCCATGTGGTGGGTCTCGGCGGAGATCGTCTGCGTGGCCGACGGGTCGTAGACCACCACGTCCGCGTCGGCTCCCGGTGCGATCACGCCCTTGCGCGGGTACATGCCGAACATGCGCGCCGGGGTCGTGGAGACGATCTCGACCCAGCGCTCGCGGGTGATCTCGCCCTTCACGACGCCCTGGTGCAGCAGGTCGACGCGGTGCTCGACGCCGGGCATGCCGTTCGGGATCTTCGAGAAGTCGCCCAGCCCCAGCTGCTTCTGGTCCTTGAAGCAGAACGGGCAGTGGTCGGTGCTCACCACGGACAGGTCGTTCGTCCGCAGGCCGCGCCACAACGACGACTGGTGTTCCTTGGGGCGCAACGGAGGCGAGGCCACGTACTTCGCGCCCTCGAAACCGGGCTTGGCCAGGTCCTCCAGCGACAGGTAGAGGTACTGCGGGCACGTCTCGGCGAACACGTTCTGACCCGTGTCGCGCGCGGCCGTCACGGCGTCAAGCGCTTGCGACGCCGACAGGTGCACGATGTACAGCGGAGAACCGGTCACGCGAGCCAGCTGGATCGCGCGGGACGTCGCCTCGCCCTCCAGCTCCGGCGGCCGGGTCAGGCCGTGCTGCACCGGGTCGCCCAGGCCCGACGCGAGCGCCTGCGCGACGAGCTGGTCGATCGCGATGCCGTTCTCGGCGTGCATCATGATCGTGGCGCCGGTCTCGCGCGCCTTCTGCATGGCGCGCAGGATCTCGCCGTCCGTCGCGTAGAACACGCCGGGGTAGGCCATGAACATCTTGAAGCTGTTCACGCCGGCCGCGATGCACGACTCCATCTCCTTGAGCGACTCGTCGGTCACGTCGGAGATGATCATGTGGAAGCCGTAGTCGACCGCGCAGTTGCCGTCCGCCTTGCTGTGCCACTTGTCCAGAGTGGACAGCAGGGACGAACCCTTCGGCTGCACGGCGAAGTCGACGATCGTGGTGGTACCGCCCCACGCCGCCGCAACAGTGCCGGTCTCGAAGGTGTCCGCAGACTGGGTCCCGCCGAACGGCATCTCCATGTGCGTGTGCGCGTCGATGCCGCCGGGGATGACGTACTTCCCCGCCGCGTCGATCACCTCGTCCGCCTGCACGGAGAAGCCCGGCGTGACCAGCGCCGCGATGTGCTCGCCGTCGATGAGCACGTCGGCGGCGTGCGAGCCCGTCGCGTTGATCACCAGGCCGTTCTTGATGAGAGTGCTCACGGGTTCACCAGGCCCTCGTAGGTGTCCGGGCGGCGGTCGCGGTAGAACGCCCACGTGTCGCGGACCTCGGTCAGCAGGTCCAGGTCGAGGTCGCGCACCACGAGCTCTTCCTCGGTGTCCGACGCCGCGTCGCCGACGAGCTGCCCGCGCGGCGAGACGAAGTACGTCTGGCCGTAGAACTCGTTGTCACCCAGCGGTTCCACGCCCACCCGGTTGATCGCGCCGACGAAGTACTCGTTCGCGACGGCCGCGGCGGGCTGCTCCAGCTTCCACAGGTACTCGCTCAACGAACGAGAGGTCGCCGACGGGTTGAACACGATCTTCGCGCCCGCCAGGCCCAGTGCACGCCAGCCCTCGGGGAAGTGGCGCTCGTAGCAGATGTAGACGCCGATCCGCCCGACCGCGGTGTCGAACACCGGGTACCCGAGGTTGCCGGGCTTGAAGTAGAACTTCTCCCAGAACCCCTTCACCTGCGGGATGTGGTTCTTGCGGTACTTGCCGAGGTACGTGCCGTCGGCGTCGATCACGGCCGCGGTGTTGTAGTAGACGCCGGGCTGCTCGACCTCGTACATCGGCACGATCAGCACGATATTGTTCTGCGCGGCCACTTCCTGCATCAGCTGCGTGGTCGGTCCGTCCGGAATGGACTCGGTGTAGGAGTAGAAGTCGGCGTCCTGGACCTGGCAGAAGTACGGGCCGTAGAAGAGCTCCTGGAGGCACAGCACCTGCGCGCCCTGGGAGGCGGCGGCGCGGATGTGCTCGACCGCGTTCGCGATCATCGACTCCTTGTCGCCCGTCCACTTCTGCTGGACGAGCGCCGCCCGGATGATGTTGCTCACCTGGTCGTCTCCTTTGCCGTGTTGTCCTTCAGAGCGAGGAAGACCAGGAAGCCGGCCGCGAAGCCGACGACCCAGTTGTAGTCGTAGAGGGGCTTGAGGAACGGGATCAGCCCGTCGGCCGGGAACGGCCCGCCGTGGGCGCCGCCGACCGCGAGCAGCGAGCCCACGAGCGTCGCCACCACGGCACGCCAGTTCCAGCCGCCGTTGAACCAGTACGCGCCCCTGCCGTCGGCGTAGAGGTCCGCGAGCTCCAGGTGCGTCTTCTTGATCACCCAGTACCCGGCGACGAACACACCGGCCACCGACGCCAGCAGACCGCCGTAGAACCCGAGCCACGCGAAGATGTAGATGTTCGGGTCGGAGATCAGCCGCCACGGCTGGATCACGATGCCGACGACACCGGTGATCAGGCCGCCGACCGCGAACGTGATGCGCTTGGGGAAGGCGTTCGAGAAGTCGTAGGACGGGCTGACGACGTTCGCCGCGAGGTTCGCCGAGATCGTGGCCAGCACCAGCGAGATCAGCGCGACGATCACCAGGAACGTGCTGTCGAAGCGCGACGCGAGGTCGGCAGGGTCCCAGATCGCCTCGCCGTACAGCGCCTGCGCGCCCGACGTGGTCAGGATCGCGACGATCGCGATGAACGACATGGTGGTCGGCAGGCCGAGGATCTGCCCGGTGACCTGCTTCTTCTGCGACCCGCCGAACCGCGTGAAGTCCGGCATGTTCAGCGACAGCGTCGACCAGAACGCGATCATGCCCATCAGCGCGGGGAAGAAGAGCTTCCAGAACTCCGGTCCCCAGCCGAGCTTGCTGGGCGCGTCGAGGATCGGCCCGAAGCCGCCCGCCTTCACCAGCACGTAGCCCAGCAGGATCAGGAACCCGACGCTGACCAGCGGCGCCGTCCAGTTCTCGAACCGCCGGATCGCCTCCATGCCGCGCCAGATCACCAGCATCTGCACGACCCAGAAACCGAAGAAGCACAACCACAACGTCCACGGCTGACCGCCGATCGACGACGCCTTGGTCCACCCGTCACCGGCGAGCCGGCCGATGATCACGTGCAGCGCCTTGCCGCCGACCCACGTCTGGATGCCGAACCAGGCGCACGCGATGAACGCCCTCAGCAACGCCACCAGGTTCGCGCCGCGGATGCCGTAGAAGGCGCGGGCGAACACGGGGAACGGGATGCCGTACTTCGTGCCCGCGTGGCTGTTGAGCAGCATGGGGACCAGCACGATCAGGTTGCCCAGTGTGATCGTGAGGAAGGCCTGCACCCAGTCCATGCCGATCGCGATCAACGACGCCGCGAGCGTGTAGCTGGGGATGTTGTGCGCCATGCCCATCCACAGCGCGAAGAAGTTGTACGTCGTCCATGTCCGCTGCTCGACGGGCACGGGTGCGAGTTCGGGGTTGAAGAACCTGCTGTCCTTGATGGGACCCACGTCGCTCAGTTCGACGCGGCCATCAGGTGTGACCTGGGGCGGTGAGGACTCGACTGCCATCGTTCAACCCCCTGTTACGCTGCTGAAACAACGCCAACCCGGTCTGATTCCATCCCGGAATCCTGGGTCCGCCGGTGCAGGTCTGGCAGTGTCAGAGTGTCCACGCTTGTCATGATCGGCGCACATTGTGTTCCACTTGGGGTCATGGGGATCTCTCGCCGCGCCGTCCTGCTCGGGGGCGTGGGGCTGGCAGGAGCAGCGGGGACGTACGCCGCGCTCACCCCGCGCGGCCGCCGGCTGCTCGGCTGGACGGGCCCCGACGGGGTGGTGCCGGACGTCGCACCTGTACCCGTTCAGCCCACACCGTGGGGCGCGTGGATGGGCACGGCCGGTCCGACGGTGCTCGTGCTGCACGGCCGTGGCGGCGGCGTCGGCTGGTGGGAGGCACTGGGGCTGCCGAGGTTCCTCAACGGGAGCGCGTTGCGGTGCGCGGTGGTCAACGGCGGCGAGGACTACTGGGTGAACCTCACGCCGCCCGTGCCGTTCGAGGCCGCGCTGGGCGTGTCGATGGGCGGGTTCGGCGTGCTCGACATCGCGTCCCGCCGGCCGTTGAAGGCCGTGGCCGCGATCAGCCCGGCGCTGTTCCCGTCGTGGGAGGACGCCGAGCGGATCGACGGGTTCGCGTCGCGTGAGGTGTGGGAGGCGCACGAACCGTTGCGGCACAGCGAGAGGATCACGTCACCGGTCGGCGTGTGGTGCGGGCGCGAGGATCCGTTCCACGACCCGGCGCGGGAGCTCGCGGAGGCGGTGGGCGCGGAGGGTTCGTTCGAGCACGGTGAGCACGGCGAGGGCTACTGGCGCCGGGTGCTGCCGGACGCGCTGAGGTTCATCGAGCGGCGACTTTGAGCCGCACCACGGCCGTGCCCGCCTTGCGGTCGTGCCACGTCCGCGTGCCCCGCAGGTCCAAAGCCTCCACAACGGAGAGCGAGAGCAGCGCGAACCCACCTACTAGTAGCAACGAGGCGAGCCAGCCCGCCGACCCGATGGCGACGTGTTCGCCGATGACGACCCAAGGCTGCTGCCAGCCGAGGCCCGCCATCAGCGCGGGCTCCCGCCAGCCCAGACCGGTCAGCACGAGCACCAGCCCCGTCCCGGGCAACGCGGTCGTGATGAGCGTGCGGGTCAGCGCTCGCCTGAGGCTCAGGCCGGACGCGGGGCCCACCACGCGCAACCCCGTGAGGGCCTTGCCGAGGGTGTTGAGCCGAAGCAGCAGGAAGTCGTACGCCACCGCGCACAGAACCACCAGCACCGGTTCGTGGACCAACGGCCACGCCACGACCAGCACCAGGAGCCAGTCGAGCAGACGGGCGAGCAGCCGACGAACGAGCATGATTCACGCTAAGCGGCAGAAGTCCGTCATAAGTGGTCAGTTCATGGCCACTTGTCGAACGAACTCCGCCACCCACCGGCCGTTGTCGCGCCTGATCGAACGCGGGGTGAGACCGTCGCCCGCGAACGCCTCGACCTCGGCGGGCGTGAGCGGCCACGGCGGACCGTCCGGATCGGGACCCTCGTCGCGCGCCACGGCGAGCACGAGCAGTTCGGAGCCCGTCAGCGCCGACACCTGCTTCGACGCCTCGGCGTGCAGGCCGACGGGCAGCGCCTGCACCGTCATGTTCTCCACGACGAGGTCGAACGCGCGGTGCCACTCGGCGGGCGGGTTCAGCAGGTCGGCGACCACGTAGGAGACGGACGAGCCGGGGTGGCGCTCCCGGACGGCCGCGACGGCGGTGGGGGAGATGTCGAACGCGGTCACCTCGAACCCCAGCGTGGCCAGGAACTCGGCGTCACGGCCGTAGCCGCAGCCCACGACCAGCGCGCGCCGGCCGGTGCCGACGACGCCGTCCGCCCACTCGACGAGGTGCGGTTGCGGGGTCGGGACGTCCCACGGAACGGCGGCCGTGCCGGCGGTGGCCTCCGCGTAGAGCTTCTCGAACCAGCCTGTCGGATCCGCGGCTTGAAGGCGGCGGGCGTCGTCATCAGCGGACATGACCTACTTCTACCCAACTCGGCGGCGCCGTGCGATCACTCGCGCGGTCTGGGCGCCGAACAGGGTGATGAAGGTGAACACGAAGATCGAGGTGGCGCCTTCCGGAGGGTCCGAGTTCGCCGACGGTCCCCTGACCAGCACGTACACCCACAACGCCGCCCAGGCCGCGAGGTAGAGGCAGTACTGGACCAGCGCGCTCATGGGCTGTGCCGCCATGAAGCGCGGGATCGTCCTGTCGAGCGTCGCCACCAGCAATCCGGCGAGTCCGCGCTCGCGCAGCACCCGCCACGGGGCGATCGCCGCCATCACCAGCGCCAGCACCACCACGACGAGGAACAGTTGCACGCCGAAATGCGCTTCGGGAGTGACTGCTCTGACGGCACCGACGACCACCAGGGAGAAGAGGAACGGCGGTGCCATGGCCGCCGCGAACTTGGCGAGGAGCACCACGTTGGCCCAGGTCTGCCGCGCGGCGGTCCCCGGACCGCGCGCGGGGTGGCCAGGAGCGCCCATGTTCACCGTGATGTGCTGCGAACCCACGTTCGTCGTGTGGTGGTGCACGCCGCCGGAGATCGACCCGGCCTGGACGACCTGGCCGTTCACGGTGCTGTTCTCGACGCGGTTGCGGACGTTCGGCTGGTCGTCTGACGACGGACGGCTCACGCGTCGCGACCCTAGTGGGACGGCCTCCGTCGTGAGACCGGTTTCGGCGGATCAGCGGGCGGCGCGCGCCTGACCCACGTAGTCCACCAGGCCGTCGTCCGCGGGCCAGCCGATCTGCGAACTGATCGACGCCTTGTTCTCCTCCCACGACCGCTGCGCCGCGGCCTGGACCGCCGGGTCGCCGCCGGTGAACTTGGCGCCCAGTTCGTCCCACTGCCGGGCCAGCTCGACGACGCGCGGGTCCGAAGCAGGCGTGCCGTCGGTCATGTGCCGGCGCAGTTCGCCCACCAGCTCCAGCCACGACGCCTTCAGTCCTTCCACGGCCTCCGGGCCCATCGCCGCCGCACGCGATCGGAGGTCACCCAACTGGTCGGCGGTGAAGTAGCTCTCGTGCACGGACATCATCTCCAAAGTGGACAGAAGGGACTCGGTGGTGTGCCCGTCGAGCAACGCGGTGAGGCGCGAGCGCAGTGCCTCGACCTGTTGTGCTTGCGCTGTCAAGGAAGCGAGCTGGGCTTCGAAGAGCGGCCGCAGCGAGTCCGAACGGGACAGTGCCGAGCGGACCTCCTCCAGCGACAGCCCGAGCTGACGCAGCGATCTCACCTGATAGAGGCGGCGAACGTCGTCCGGTGTGTACCGACGGTGACCGGAGGGCGTTCGCTCGGAGGCGACCACCAGTCCGATCTCGTCGTAGTGGTGCAGCGTGCGGACGGTCAGTCCGCTCGCTTTGGCCAGGTCACCGATGCTCCAGCGGGTCACACCACGACCGTAGGACCTCCCGTGGCGTCAGGTTCAAGCCCTGAACACCCGATCGAGCGGGTTAATTCTCGAACCGAACGCGCCGATGAAATCGAAGATCGGTCCCCAAAACCAGATTGAGGAAAACTGTGTCTCGTTCCGGACTGTTCCGTGCCGCCGCTCTGCTCGCCGCCAGCGCGGCCCCGCTGCTCGCCGCGGGTTCCGCCACCGCCGCCGAGCTCCCGCAGCTGGGCTCCGGTCTTCCCGAGGTCGGTGCGGACCAGCTGGCCGGCGCCTCCCAGCTCGCCAACCCGCTCGAGGCGGCCTCGGCCGTGCAGCTGCCGCACGTCGGCGCGCCCGTGGCCTCCGACCTGCCCGTCGCCGGCCTGCCCGTCCCCGCCCTCCCGGGCGCCGCTCACGAGCGCTCGCTGCCGAGCCCGGTCGCGCCCGACCTGGGCGGCCTGCCCGAGCTGAACACCCCCGAGGCCCACGGTGGCAACACCCACCTCGGCTCCGTGCAGGCACCGGTTCCGTCCGGCCTGCCCACCGAAGGCGCCGTGCCGAACCCGACCGTGCTCTCCGGCGTTCTGCCGACGATCAACGGCTGAGTTCGCACGTCGAAAATGGGCCCGTGCGCGCTCACGGGCCCATTTCGTGCACCAGCAGGGCGACATAAAGCGAGAGCACGGACTCCGGGTCCTCCAGCGAGACGCCGAGGACCTGCTCGATCCGCCCCAGCTGCTGGTAGTAGGCCGTGCGCGACAGGTGCGCCGCCGCGGCCGCCGCCGACTTGTTGCCGCCGTTCTCGCACAGGCACCGCAGCAGCTCGACGAGCCTCGAACCCTGGGCCGCGTCCCGTGCCAGCAACGGCCCGAGCTCGCGGTCCGCGAACGCCCGCACCCGCTCGTCCTCGCGCAGCAGGTGCAGCAGGCCGCGCAGCCGCACGTCGTCAAGCCGGTGGTAGAGCTGGGATCCGGGCGCTCGCAACGCCGCCCCCGCCACGTGCGCGGCCTCGCCCAACGACCGGCGAACGTCCGAAGTGGACGTCACGGTCGTGCCGACGGCGATCACGACCTCCGACGCCGCCGTGCGGTGGATCTCACGCGCGACCTTGCGCAGAACTCCTTCCACACCAACGGTCATCGGCACCGACAGCAGCGCCCGCACCGACGTGTCGTCCACGACGCCGACCAGTGCCGCGACCGTCACCCGCCGGCCCGCCAGTGCCGTCGCCTCGGCGAGATCACGCAGGACCTCCTGCGTGGCAAGCGTTTGCCCCTGCAGCACGGACACCGGCCGGACCGCCACGCCGATGAGCTGCCGTCGTTCCAGCGGCACTCCCAGCGCCGCCGCCCGCGCGCCCAGGTCCGGTGACTGCTGCGACTGGCCGAGCAGCTGGGCCAGCAACGTCCGGTGCGTCTGGCGTTCCAGCGACTCCCGGTCGCGCGCCACGAGCCGATGCACGGCCAACGCCGACGCGGCACGTTCGGCGACCACGACGTGCCGGTGCGGGGGAGCCTCGGGCGAGACCATCACGAGCCGGCCCCAGTCCGCGCCGCGCGCGCCGACGATCGTGATCAACCAGCCGGACGCCGGGTCGTAGGCGGTCCGCTCGGTCACCGTGACGGCCCGCGAGCGCGCCGCCCAGTCGTCCAGCAGCGTCACGGGGTCGTTGCCCGCCGCGTCGTAGGCGAGCACCTCGTGGCCGAGCGTTTCCAGCACGACCGACAGCCCGGACGTCCGCGCCACCTCGCGCAGCACCTCGGACGGCTCGGCGCCCGCGACCGTGAGCGCTGTGAACGTCTCATGCACCTGTTCCGCGGCCCGCAGCTCCGCGAGCTGGGCGTCCACGATCAGCCCGACGACGGCTTCGGTCACGGCGACGTACTTGGTCTCCTCGGTGAGCGTGACCAGCGGTAACCCGTGCCGTTCGGCCTCGGTGACCAGCGCCGCGGGCACGTCGTCGCGCCACCGCCGGCCCAGTTCGACGACCAGTCCGGCGCAGCCCACCGCGGCCAGTTCCTCGACGTACCGGGCGAGGCCGGACTCGGGCAGCATCACACCGGTCGTGAGCACCAGCTCGCCGCCGCGCAGCAACGGCGCGATGTCCGCTATCTCCGCCACGTGCACCCAGCGGACCCTGCGACTGAGGCCCGCCGACCCGGCCACGAGCCGCGGTTTCCCCTGCCGGATCACCGGGAGGGCGACGACTTCGGCGACCGTCGGGTACATGGACACAACGTAATGCCAACCAGCCGATCCGGGTACAGGTTGTGCATGGCGGCAGACCGCTCGCGCCAGCAGACTCCGAGGTCAGGTGCGGAAACCCTGGAGGCGAGATGGCCCACAAGGAGCTGCTGGCACGTCACCGCGCGGTGATGCCGAAGTGGCTGGCCCTCTACTACGACGAGCCCATCGAGATCGCGAGCGCTTCCGGGCGCCGGGTGACCGACCGCGAGGGCACGACCTACCTGGACTTCTTCGCGGGCATCCTGACCAACGCCATCGGCTACGACGTCGCGGAGATCAGCGACGCGATCCGGTCGCAGCTCGACACCGGCGTGCTGCACAGCTCCACGCTCTACCTGATCAAGTCGCAGGTCGAGCTCGCGGAGAAGATCGCGGAGCTCAGCGGAATCCCGGACGCCAAGGTGTTCTTCACCAACTCCGGCACCGAGGCCAACGAGACCGCGCTGATGCTCGCCACCCAGGCGCGGCGCAGCGAGCAGGTGCTGGCGCTGCGCAACAGCTACCACGGCCGTGCGTTCGCCACGATCGCCATCACGGGCAACCGCGGCTGGTCGGCGTCCGCGCTGTCGCCGATCAAGGTCAGCTGGGTGCACGGCGGTTACCGCTACCGCTCGCCGTTCAAGACGTTCTCCGATGCCGACTACGTCAAGGCGTGCGTCGACGACCTGCGCGAGATCATCGAGACCACCACGTCCGGCGACGTCGCGTGCATGATCGCCGAGCCGATCCAGGGCGTCGGCGGCTTCACGTCCCCGCCCGACGGCCTGTTCCGCGCGTTCAAGGACGTGCTCGACGAGTACGGGATCCTGTTCATCTCCGACGAGGTGCAGACGGGCTGGGGCCGCACCGGCGAGCACTTCTGGGGCATCCAGGCGCACGACGTGGTGCCGGACGCGATGACGTTCGCCAAGGGCCTCGGCAACGGCCTGGCGATCGGCGGCGTGGTCGCGCGCGGCGACCTGATGGACACGATCAGCGCCAACTCGATCTCCACGTTCGGCGGCAACCCTGTCTCCACGGTCGGCGCGCTGGCCACCGTGAACTACCTGCTGGACCACGACCTGCAGGCCAACGCGGCCAAGCTCGGCTCGCGGCTGCTCGGCGGCCTGCGCTCGCTGGCCGAGAAGTACCCGGTGATCGGGGACGTGCGCGGCAAGGGCCTGATGGTCGGCGTCGAGTTCGTCGGCCCCGAGGGCGAACCGAGCGCCGCCGCTGCCGGGGTCGTGCTGGCCGAGGCGAAGGCGCGCGGTCTGCTGGTCGGCAAGGGCGGCCTGTACGGCAACGTGATCCGACTGGCCCCGCCGATGACCCTGACCGAGGACGAACTCGAAGAGGCTCTGGGAATCCTGGCGCAGGCGGTGGAGAAGGCGTGATCAAGCACTGGATCAACGGCAAGCCCTGGGACGACGCCCCGGAACGCCTCGGCGACGTCTACGACCCGACGACCGGCAAGGTGGCCCAGCAGGTCGCCTTCGCCTCGGTGTCCGAAGTGGACGCGGCGGTGTCCGCTGCCGCGGAAGCGTTTGCGTCCTGGCGAAACGCCTCTCTGGCGCAGCGCACGACCGTGATGTTCAAGTTCCGCGAACTGCTCAACGACCGCAAGGGCGACCTCGCGAAGATCGTCTCGGCGGAACACGGCAAGGTCGTGTCGGACGCGGGCGGCGAGATCCAGCGCGCGCTCGAATCGGTCGAGTACGCGTGCGGGATCCCGCAGCTGCTGAAGGGCGGCTTCAGCGAGAACGCGTCCACCCGCGTGGACGTCTACTCGATCCAGCAGCCCGTCGGCGTGGTCGGCGTGATCTCGCCGTTCAACTTCCCCGCCATGGTCCCGCTGTGGTTCGTGCCGACCGCAATCGCTTGCGGCAACACCGTGGTGCTGAAACCGTCCGAAAAGGACCCTTCGGCGTCGGTCTTCCTAGCCGAGCTCTTCGCCGAGGCGGGCCTGCCGGACGGCGTCCTGAACGTCGTGCACGGCGACAAGGTGGCCGTCGACCGGCTGCTCGGGCACCCGACCGTGAAGGCGATCTCGTTCGTCGGCTCCACCCCGATCGCCCGGTACGTCTACGAGACCGGCACCTCACACGGCAAGCGCGTGCAGGCGTTGGGCGGCGCCAAGAACCACATGGTCGTCCTACCTGACGCCGACCTGGACCTGGCAGCGGACGCCGCCGTCTCGGCAGGCTTCGGCTCGGCGGGGGAGCGCTGCATGGCGATCTCGGTCGTCGTCGCCGTGGGCGAGGTCGGCGACTCGCTGGTCGACCGGATCAAGTCGCGGATCGCCGAGGTGCAGGTCGGCTCCGGCGCGTCGTGCGAGATGGGGCCTCTGGTCACCGGCGTGCACCGCGACAAGGTCACGTCCTATTTGGACGCCGGCGTGGCGGAGGGAGCCGTGCTGGCGGTCGACGGCCGCGACCACCCGATCAATGGCGACGACGGCGGGTTCTGGCTCGGCCCGACGCTCTTCGACCACGTCGGCACGGACATGACGGTCTACACCGACGAGATCTTCGGCCCGGTGCTGTCGGTCGTCCGCTGCGACACCTACGAGGACGCCGTCGAGATGGTGAACTCGAACCGGTACGGCAACGGCACCGCGATCTTCACCAACGACGGGGGCGCGGCCCGCCGGTTCCAGAACGAGATCGAGGTGGGCATGGTCGGCGTGAACGTGCCGATCCCCGTGCCGGTCGCCTACTACTCGTTCGGTGGCTGGAAGGAATCGCTGTTCGGTGACGCGCACGCGTACGGGCCGCACGGCGTGCACTTCTTCACGCGGTCGAAGGTCGTCACGTCGCGGTGGCTGGATCCGTCGCACGGTGGCGTGAACCTGGGGTTCCCGCAGAACACCTAGCCGAGCGGGGCGGGTCGGCGTCGGCCCGCCCCTGCTCGCGCTACCTCGCGCGTGCCGCCAGCGCGTCCGGCAGCGGGTCGTAGCGGGAGAACCGGCGCGTGAACGTGCCGGTGCCCGACGTCAGCGACCGCAGCTCGATCGCGTACCGGAGCAGCTCCGACGACGGCACCTCGGCGCGGATCACCGTGCGCCCGCCCTCGTCGGCCTCGGTGCCGAGCACGCGGCCGCGCCGTCCGGACAGGTCGCCGAGCACGGTGCCGAGGTGCTCGTCGGGCAACCGGATCGCGAGCTCGTCCATCGGTTCCAGCAGCTGGGTGCGGGCGGCGGCCGCGGCCTCCTTCAACGCCAGCGCTCCTGCCGTCTGGAACGCGGCGTCCGACGAGTCGACCGAGTGCGCTTTGCCGTCGACCAGGGTCACCCGCACGTCCACGACCGGTGTGCCGTCGCGCAGGCCTCGTTCCAGCTGTGCGCGCACACCCTTCTCGACGGACGGGATGAACTGGTGGGGGACCGAGCCGCCGACGATCTTGTCGACGAACTCGAAGCCGGAGCCGCGGGGGAGCGGTTCGACCATGATGTCGCACACCGCGTACTGGCCGTGACCTCCAGATTGCTTGACGTGCCGGCCGTGGCCTTTCGCGGACCCCGCAAAGGTTTCGCGGAACGGCACGCGCACCGGTTCGGTGTCGATCTCCGCGCCGCCGGCTCGCAGGCGGGCCAGCACGACGTCGGCGTGCGCCTCGCCCATGCACCACAGCACCATCTGGTGCGTCTCGGCGTTGCGGTCCAGGCGGAGCGTCGGGTCGCTCGCGACGAGGCGGTTGAGGTTGCGGGCCAGGTTGTCCTCGTCGCTGCGTGTGCGTGGCACGACGGCTATGGGCAGCAACGGTTCTGGCATGTCCCACGGCGCCATGAGCAACGGCTGTTCGGGCGCGGACACGGTGTCACCGGTCTCGGCCGTGGTGAGCTTCGTGAGCGCGCACAGGTCGCCGGCCACGCAGTACGGCACCTCGCGCAGGGACGAGCCCAGCGGCGAGTAGATGTGGGCGACGCGTTCGTCCGCGTCGTGGTCCTCGTGGCCGCGGTCGGCCATGCCGTGACCGGAGACGTGCACGGGGCGTTCGGGGCGCAGTGTGCCGGAGAAGACGCGGACCAACGACACGCGGCCGACGTAGGAGTCCACTGCTGTGCGGACCACCTCGGCGACGAGTGGCCCGTCCGGGTCGGCGGCCATGCGGGGCTGCGGGATGCCCTCCACCGATGTCACGGCGGGAACCTCGTGCTCCAGCGGTGACGGGAACGCGCGCGCGATGCCGTCCAACAGCTCCGTGAGACCCATGCCGGTGGCGGCGCACACGGGCATCACGGGGTGGAACGAGCCGCGCGAGACGGCGGTCTCCAGGTCGGCGATCAGGGTGTCCTGGTCGATCTCCTCGCCCGCCAGGTAGCGGTCCATGAGGGTCTCGTCCTCGCTCTCGGCGATGATCCCCTCGATCAGCGCCGCCTGTTCGTCCGGGTAGTTCTCACCGGACGTCAACAGGCCTACCAGCGCGTCGCCCTCCTGCATGTACAACGGCACGACGCCCGCGCCGAACGCGGCCTGGCACTCGATGACCTCGTTGCCGAAGTTCGCACGGTGGTGGTCGGTGCGTGTGATGACCACGGCGCGAGGCATGCCGACGAGAGCGCACTCCTCCCACAACGCGATGGTGGCCGCATCAACGCCCTCGAAGGCGTTGACAACAAAAAGGGCCGCGTCCGCGGCCCGAAGTCCTGCCCTGAGCTCACCCACGAAGTCGACGTAGCCGGGGGTGTCGATCAGGTTGATCTTGATGTCCCCGTGCTGGATCGGGGCCACCGCGAGGCCTACCGAGCGTTGTTGTCGCACGGCGGCCGGGTCGTGGTCGCAGACCGTGGTGCCCTCGGTGACCGATCCCGCGCGGGTCAGCACGCCGGTGGCGGCGAGCAGGGCCTCGGTGAGCGTCGTCTTGCCCGCGCCGGACGGGCCCACGAGCACGACGTTGCGGACCTTGGCCGGGTCATCTACAGCGACCGCGCCTGCCGATGTGCCGTTGTCGGAGTGCTTGCTTCCCATGGCGACCTCCGTCAAGTCGTAGTGTTCGATCTCACACCCGTTGACGTTCCGGTACAACCCCGCGCAACCCGCTTGGTTGAGAGCGGTTTCGGTCAAGAAGCCGGCACGCGGGTCGCGAGGTCGCGTCGGTCGTCCGGTCAACCGCTCGTGCCGAACTCGGCGGAGCCCAGTTCGGTGCGAGCGATTCGGCCGGACGACCGACTTCCCGGCGACCGAGCCGCCGCTCCGGAGGAGCGGCAGTGAGCACGGTCACGACCTGCGGTTGATCGCCAAGTGGCCTTCTGAATCGCGGCGCCAGTGGCTTGGGCGAGGGGGCCACACCGGACGTACCGTGAATTCACCAAGACTTCCCCTCGTGAAAGGTTGCCCAGGTGAGCACTGATCAGGTCACGGGTACCGCCCGCGTCAAGCGCGGCATGGCCGAGATGCTCAAGGGTGGCGTGATCATGGACGTGGTCGACGCCACCCAGGCGAAGATCGCGGAGGACGCCGGCGCCGTCGCCGTCATGGCGCTCGAGCGCGTTCCCGCCGACATCCGCGCCCAGGGCGGCGTCGCCCGCATGAGCGACCCCGACCTGATCGACGGGATCATCGAGGCCGTCTCGATCCCGGTCATGGCGAAGGCCCGCATCGGCCACTTCGTCGAGGCCCAGGTCCTCGCGTCGCTCGGCGTCGACTACATCGACGAGTCCGAGGTGCTCACCCCGGCCGACTACGCGAACCACATCGACAAGTGGGCGTTCACCGTCCCCTTCGTCTGCGGTGCCACGAACCTGGGCGAGGCCCTGCGCCGCATCACCGAGGGCGCGGCCATGATCCGCTCCAAGGGCGAGGCCGGCACCGGTGACGTCTCGAACGCCACCACGCACATGCGCAAGATCCGCCAGGAGATCCGCCGCCTGCAGAACCTCCCCGAGGACGAGCTCTACGTCGCCGCCAAGGAGCTCCAGGCGCCGTACGAGCTGGTCAAGGAGGTCGCGCAGAACGGCAAGCTCCCCGTGGTGCTGTTCACCGCCGGCGGCATCGCGACCCCGGCCGACGCCGCGATGATGATGCAGCTCGGTGCCGAGGGCGTGTTCGTCGGTTCGGGCATCTTCAAGTCCGGCAACCCGGCCCAGCGCGCCGAGGCCATCGTGAAGGCCACCACCTTCCACGACGACCCCGACGTCATTGCCAAGGTGTCGCGCGGCCTGGGCGAGGCCATGGTCGGCATCAACGTCGAGGACGTGCCGGAGCCGCACCGCCTGGCCGAGCGCGGCTGGTAGGGAATCGTGACCGAAGGCGCATCGCTTCGTGCGGTGCGCCTTCGGTCGTAACCGGCCGAATCAGCCCGTTGTGCGCACCGTCTCGACCAGGCCGGACAGCGCGGCCGGCAGCGGGTCGTGGTGCAGCACGCCGAGCCGTTGTGTGGCACGGGTCAGCGCCACGTACAGCTCCGCCGCGCCCCTCGGTCCGTCGGCCAGGATCCGTTCCGGCGCCACGACGAGCACCGAGTCGTACTCCAGGCCCTTGGTCTCCGCGGCGGGCACGGTGCCGGGCACGCCGGGCGGGCCGATCACGACGCTGGTGCCTTCGAGGTCGGCCTCCAGCTTGGTGAACTCGTCGAGGGCGGCCGGCAGCTCGTCCTCGGTCAGCTGCCGTGCCCACGGCTGGACACCGTTGGCGCGCACCGACTCCGGGGCCACGACGTCCGGTGCGAACTCTGCTAGCACCTGGGCGGCGACGGCCATGATCTCGGCCGGCGTGCGGTAGTTGACCGTCAGGGAGCGGTACTCCCAGCGGCCCGGCACGTACGGGTCGAGCATCTGGCCCCACGAGGTGGCGCCCGCCGCGGCACGGCGCTGCGCCAGATCGCCCACCACCGTGAAGGAACGGCCGGGGCAGCGGCGCATCAGCACTCGCCAGTCCATTTCGGACAGTTCCTGCGCCTCGTCCACCACCACGTGCCGGTAGGTCCAGGCGCGGTCGGCCATCGCCCGCTCGACGAGCGTGCGCTGGTCGTGGTCCTCGAAGCGCTCGGCCAGATCGTTGGCCTCCAGCATGTCCGAGGCGAAGAGGTGGTCCTCGTCGTCCATGTGGTCGAAGCGGCCGACCATGCTGTCGAGCACCTCGGCCGCGTACCGGGCCTCGGAGGCGCGTTCGGCCGCCGCGGCCTGGTCCTCGGCCTGCTCGGTGCCGTCCTTGCCCAGCAGGTCGTGCAGCTCGTCGAGCAGCGGCACGTCCGAGACGGTCCACGCCTCGCCTTCGGTGCGGTGCAGCGACGGGTCCGCGCCTGCCGCCGCGAGCTGCTCCGGCGACGAGTACAGCGCGCCCAGCAGCTCGAACGGCGTCATGATCGGCCACAGGGCGTCGAGCGCCGCGATGAACGCGTCGTCGTCGTCCAGGTCCTTGACCAGGCCGGAGCGCATGTCCTCCCAGGCCTGCTTGTCGGACCGGTTCATCCAGCCCTTGCCGATGCGGCCGATGGCGCGCTCGGTCAGGACGTACGTGACGATCTCGCGGAACACCGCGCGGGCCTCGTTGTGCGGCAGGCCGCTGTCGCGCGCCTCCTGCCGGGCCCACTCGGCGACGTCCGGTCCTACGTGGACGACGACGTCCTTCATCCCGATCGGGATCGGGTCCTCCGGAACGCGCTGACGGGCCGCGACGGCCGCCTTCAGCACGTCGACCATCGCGCGCGAACCCTTGAGCCGCGCGACGTCCGGGGTGTCCTCGGCGGTCGCGAGCAGACCGGGCAGCAGGCTGCCGGCGGTCGAGAACACGACGTCCGACTCGCCCAGCGACGGCAGCACGCGGCCGATGTGGTTCAAGAACGCCGGGTTCGGGCCGACGACGAGAACGCCGTGCCGCTCCATGCGCTCTCGTTGCGTGTACATCAGATAGGCGACGCGGTGCAGCGCCACGACCGTCTTGCCGGTGCCGGGACCGCCCTCGATCACCAGCACGCCGGGGTGGTCGAGCCGGATGATCGCGTCCTGTTCGGACTGGATGGTCGCCACGATGTCGCGCATGCCCGCGCCGCGCGGCGCGTTCAGCGCCTCCAGCAGGGCCACGTCGCCCCGCTCCTCGCCGAGCTTGCCGAACACCTCGTCGGTGAACCCGGCCACGTCGCGGCGGCGGGTGAGGAACTGGCGGCGCCGGCGCATGCCCTCGGGGGTCGCGCCGGTGGCGGTGTAGAACGGCCGCGCCGCCGGTGCACGCCAGTCCAGCAGCAACGGCTCGAAGTCGTCGAACTCGTCGAACAGGCCGATCCTGCCGATGTAGGAGACGTCCCCACCGGCGCTGTCCAGGCGGCCGAAGCACAGGCCGTAGTCGGCCACGTTCAGGCGCTTCATCTCGCGGTGCCGGGCGCGCACCTCGTTGTCGCGTTCCATCGCGGTCTCGCCGGTGCCACCCAGCGCGGACTGGTACGCGGCCTTCACGCGCGCGCGTTCGCCATCAAGCCGTGCGTAGAGACCGGCCACGTAGTCGCGCTCGGACTGCAGTTCTTCTTCGTAACCCACGTGCTCCCCAGTGCGCCTGGTTTTGTTGCTTGAGGCGATGAGTGTGAACGATGGACGGGGTCTTGTGGCAAGGCCCCCTCTCTGCTATACGTTTGAATGGAAGAACGGGCCGGTCGCACGCGCGACCCGGCCCGTTTTTCGTTGGCGCGGACGAGGCGTCGCTGGTCATCATGGCCAGGTGAACGTGCCTTTCCGCTGGGACCTCGTGAAGCCCGACCGGCTCGGGTCGCTGCTCGACGGCGTCGCGATCCCCGAGGTGACCTACCTCGCAGAGCTGTCCCGGTGCGCGGGCAAGGTGCTCGCCCGCAGCGGTGACGGCGACCTGGTCTTCGTGGGACGGTCGCTCGACTCGATGTTCGACCTGCTCGGCGGCGCGCTGGAGGGAACGGGCCGCGGTCTCGCCAGGCTGCCGCTGTCGTTGCGGGGACCGTTCACGCGGCTCGAAGTCCTGGCGGCGCGGGAAGCGGCGGAGAACCTCGGGATCACACCGCACGCGCTCGCGCGGCGCACGCGGCCGGTGACGTTCGTCGACGTGGTGTCCTCGGGCTCGACGTTCGGGCAGCTGTTCACCCTGCTGGACGACTGGACCGCCGAGGAACGGGAGACGTGGCCCGCGATCCGGCTGAAGCTCCGCTTCGTGGGGATCACGAGCGAGCGGGACCCACCCCGAAGAAGTGGCGCTGGCAGCAGCACGCCGACTGGACGCGCCGCCTGCCGGCGTCGTCCGTGGTCAACGTGTCGCTCCACCCGTACGTCTGGTCGTACTTCGGTGACCACCAGGTCAAGCTGACGCGTTCGCACCCGCCTAAGCGCTGGGTGAGCGGTCCTCTGGAGACCAAGCGGGACGAACGCACCCGCGAGGCGCTCGCGGAGGCCGTGAAACTCGTGGAACTGGGTCGCACCGAGGAGGTCCGGCGGATGATCGCCCGCGCCATCCAGGGCGAACCCGCGCTCGCCGAGCCGTGGCTGCGCACCCTGCACAGCCGCCTCAGCTAGACCGTGTGCTCCATGACCATCATCGCCGTCGTGCCCGGCTCCAGCGCCTTGCAGACGTGCGGCAGGTCGCCCGGATACACGATGTAGTCGCCCGGTCCGAGCTCGATCGGGTCGTCGGCGAGCCCCGCGAGGCACCGGCCGGACGCCACGATCATGTGCTCGACGCTGCCCGGCACGTGCGGCAGCGACTCGCGGGCGCCGCCCGGTTCGAGGGCCAGCCAGTAGATGTCGTGCTTGGTGCCAGGACGGCACGCGGCCAGCAGCGTCGCGGAGTAGTGCGCGCGCTCGGAGTGGATGACGGGGCCCTCACCCGCGCGGATCACCTGCACGCGCGGCACGGCGGGTTCGACGAGCTGGCTGAACGGGACGCCGAGCGCCACGCCGAGTGCCCACAGGGTCTCCACGCTGGGGTTTCCCGAGCCGGACTCCAGCTGGGAGAGCGTCGACTTCGCGACGCCGGCCTTCTTGGCGACCTCGGACAGCGACATGCCGGTGCGATCGCGCTCACGCCGGAGGTTGGCCGCGATGAGGTCGAGTGGTGCGTTCGACACAGAAGTCCATCCGTTCGTCTTGACGAACACCGATCCCAGGTGTTCATCTTAATGGGTGGTGCGTTCGATTTGGCGAACTCTTGATGCTGTGCTCCTGCGTGACGTCGCCGCAGTGGCACTGGGGGCCGCGGTGACCGGTGCGAGCTTCGGCGCGATCTCCGTCGGCTCCGGCCTGCCGTGGTGGATGCCGGTGCTGATGTCGCTGGTGATCTTCGCGGGTGGCTCGCAGTTCATGGCTGTAGGTGTTGTCGCCGCAGGTGGCAGCCCTGCGGCCGCCGTGCTGGCCGGTCTGGTGCTCAACGCGCGGCACCTGCCGTTCGGTCTCGCGGTCGGGGACGTGCTCGGCAAGAGCCCGCTCGCCAGGATCGTCGGCAGCCACCTGCTGATCGACGAGTCGACGGCGTTCGCGATGGCGCAGAGGGATCCCGCGAGAGCGCGTGCGGCCTACTGGGCGTGTGGCGTGTCGTTGTTCTTCAGCTGGAACACGGGCGTGCTCATCGGTGCGCTCGTGGGGCAGGCGATCGGCGACCCGATGACTTTCGGCCTGGACGCGGCGTTCCCGGCGGCGCTGCTGGCCCTCACACTCCCGGCGCTGAAGGACGCGGCGACGCGCAACGCGGCGCTGACCGGTGCGGCGATCGCGCTCGCGACGACGCCGTTCCTGCCCGCCGGTGTGCCCGTGCTGCTCGCGCTGGCCGGCCTTTTCGCTTTCCGCACCACGAAGAAGAAGGAGGAGCCGTGCCCGTCACCGCAGTCCTGATCCTGGCCGCCGGCACCTTCGCCATCCGGTTCGCCGGACCGTTGCTGCGCGACCGAGTCACTCTGCCCGAGAAAGTCCGCGAACTGCTGTCCGCCTCCGCCACGGTGTTGCTGCTCGCTCTGGTGGCCGTCTCGGCGTTGACGAACGGCAAGCAGTTCGGCGGATGGGCGCTCGCGATCGGCGTCGCCGTGGGCGGACTCGCGGCGTGGCGCAAACTGCCTTTTGTCGCAATTATTGTCGTGGCCGCGGCGACGACCGCGGGACTGAGGTTCCTCGGCGTGGCCTAATGCTTTCTGACGTGGGAGAAAAGGAGGTTCGTGTGAACCTCCGTCACCTCCCGGCGGCTCGTGAACTTGTCGAGCACGAGCCGTTGGAGATGGCCGACGTCGGACACGGCCACGTGCACCAGGAAATCCTCCGGACCCGTCACGTGGGAGAGCGCGAGCGTTTCGGGGAGCGACAGCACGTAGGCCATGAACGGGTCGACGATCTCCTTGGTGTGCGGGCGGATCTTCACCGCGAGCATCGCCTGCACGTGCTGCCCGACGGCGCCGGGATCGATCTCGGCGTGGTAGCCGGTGATCACGCCGCGCTCCCGCAACGCCCGGTGCCGCACGACCGCCGTCGACTGCGCGACGTTGACGCGTTCGGCCAGGTCCTTGTTCTGCAGCCGCGCGTCCTTCCGCAGCTCCCGCACGATGGCCTCGTCGATCGAATCCAGCACGGCTCTTCTCCGTTCCACCGAATCGCCTGCGGTGTTGTGCCCATCCTGCCGAGGAAGTCTCCACCATTCGGGCCATGACGCGCATCGAGACCATCGCAGTGCACGGCGGCCGCGACGACCTCGCGGAGCTCGGCGTGCACGCTCCTCCCATCGACCTGTCCACCACCTACCCCGTGCCCGACCAGGCGCTCGGCGGGGAGGCGCTGGGGGACTGGGCCACCGGCGCCGCGCGGGCCACCTCGCCCGTCTACGCGCGGCTGCACAACCCGACGGTGGCCCGTTTCGAGCAGGCGCTCGCGGCTCTTGAGCACACCGAGACGTCCGTCGCGTTCGGCAGCGGCATGGCCGCGGTGACCGCCGTCGTCCAGGCCGCCTGCGTGATGGCCGGAAAACCGCACGTCGTGGCCGTGCGGCCGCTGTACGGCGGCACCGACCACCTGCTGTCGTCCGGTCTCCTGGGCGTCACGACCACGTACGTCGAGGCGGGCCTGGTGGCCTCCGCGATCCGGCCGGACACCGGGCTCGTCGTCGTCGAGACCCCGGCGAACCCCAACCTCGACCTCGTCGACATCGAGCACGTCGTGCGCCAGGCCGGTGCCGTGCCGGTCATGGTCGACAACACCTTCGCGACGCCGATCCTGCAGAACCCGGCGCTGCACGGCGCCTCGTACGTCCTGCACTCCGGCACCAAGTACCTGGGCGGGCACGGCGACGTCCTGGGCGGCGTGGTGGCCTGCTCCGAGGAGCTCGCGGCGGCGTTGCGGCAGGTCAGGATCATCACGGGCGCCGTGCTGCACCCGTTGGGCGGCTACCTGCTGCACCGCGGCCTGGCCACGCTGCCGTTGCGCGTCGAGGCGGCCTCCCGGTCGGCCGCGGTGCTGGCCTCGCGGCTGGCCGAGCACGACGCCGTGGAGTTCGTGCGCTACCCGTCCATGTCACGGCAGATGCGCGGTACAGGCGCGATGATCGCGTTCGGTGTGCACGGCGATCCCGTCGAAGTCGTGCGCCGTCTCCGTCTCATCACGCCCGCCGTCTCATTGGGTTCCGTCGACACGTTGATTGAGCATCCCTCGGCTTTGACGCATCGCCTGGTTCCGGGAGAAGAACTGCGGGCATCCGGCGTTCCGGACAATTTGCTGCGCATTTCCGTGGGCCTGGAGCACGTCGAAGACATTTGGGATGACCTAAACGCAGCGCTGTGTGACGTCGCTTACGTTAAGTCTTCCCCAGGTGATTTCTTGGTGATGACGGCCACTCGCTAGGGTTCCCCGCATTCAGCGCGTCGGGGCGCGGGAGGTTCCGACGCGAGCATTTTTCCGTTTTCGGAAGGAACCTCCTCGTGAGTTCTGTGGAAACTGATGCGGACGGCTACACCAAGGCGCTGAGCAAGCGTCAGGTGCAGATGATCGCAATCGGTGGCGCGATCGGCGTCGGCCTCTTTCTCGGTGCGGGCGGACGTCTCGCCACAGCGGGGCCGTCGCTGATCCTGTCGTACGCGGTGTGCGGTCTCGCGGCGTTCTTCGTCATGCGCGCGCTGGGCGAACTGGTGCTGCATCGCCCCGTGTCGGGCAGCTTCGTCGAGTACGCCCGCGAGTTCATCGGCCCGTGGGCCGGCTTCACGTCGGGCTGGCTCTACTGGCTGAACTGGGCGATGACGGGCATCGCCGAGATCACCGCCATCGCGATCTACATGCACAAGTGGTTCCCGGACCTGCCGCAGTGGATCACCGCTCTCGTGGCGCTGGTGGTCCTCGTGGCCATCAACCTGCTGTCGGTGAAGCTCTTCGGTGAGCTGGAGTTCTGGTTCTCCGTCATCAAGGTGACTGCAATCGTCGTGTTCCTGGTGGTGGGCGCCGGCCTGGTCATCGGCAACGCGGACATCGGCGGAACGACGGCCTCGGTCTCGAACACCCTCGGCCACGGCGGCCTGTTCCCGGCGGGCGTCGGCATCGCCCTCATGACGTTGCAGGCCGTCGTCTTCGCCTACGCCGCCATCGAGCTCGTCGGCATCGCCGCAGGTGAGACCAAGGACCCCGAGAAGGTCATGCCGCGCGCCATCAACGGCGTTGTGTACCGCATCGCGATCTTCTACGTCGGTTCGGTGCTGCTGCTGACGATGTTGTTGCCGTGGGACCACTTCACCGGCACCGAGTCGCCGTTCGTGACCGTGTTCTCGGCGCTGGGCATCCCGGTGGTCGGCGACATCATGAACGCCGTCGTGCTGACCGCCGCGCTGTCCTCCTGCAACTCCGGTCTCTACTCGACCGGCCGCATCCTGAGGTCGCTGGCGCAGAAGGGCGAGGCGCCCGCGGTCACCGGCCGGATGAACTCCCGGCACGTGCCGTACGGCGGCATCCTGTTCACCGGTGTCGCGTACCTCTTCGGCGTGGTGCTCAACTACATCGTGCCGAAGGAGGCGTTCGACATCGCGATCGCCGTGGCGTCGCTGGGTGTCGTGTCGACCTGGGCCACGTTGATCATCTGCCAGCTGCGACTGCGCAAGAAGGCCATGGCCGGTGAGATCCAGCGGCCCTCTTATCGGATGCCGGGCGCCCCTTACACCTCGTACGGCACGCTGGCGTTCCTCGCACTGGTGATCGGGCAGATGGCGTTCGCGGGAACGGCCGAGAAGATCGCGTTCTGGTCGATTCCGGTGCTCGCACTCGTGTTGTTCCTCGGATGGCGTTTCGTGAAGTCGCGTGAGGCGCAGCAGAACGAGCTCGTCAGCGTCGACTGACCTGCCCGTCTCGAATGGCCTCCTCGTCCCAGGACGGGGAGGCCTTTTCGTACCCCCTATTGTTCCTCCATGACTTTTGACTTCGGCAACCGGATGACCCCCTTTCGCGACAAGGCGATCGAGCGGGGAATCCCCTCGGAAGACGTCGACAACTGGTTAACGCTCACCCGCCCCTGCGCGACGCTCACGCAGGCCGGGGACGGACCGGTGGTGGGCCGGTTCGGCGGCCCGCTGCTGCTCCCGGCGGACGTCCCGGTGCCCGCCCACCCGTACGTCGGCTCCCTCGACCTCGCCGCCCTGCCCGCCGGCATCACCGACCTCGACCTGCCTGCCGACGGCCAGTTGCTCCTGTTCGCGTTCCCCGAGGACGAGGGCGATCCCGTGAGCATGGGCAGCGTGGTCTACGTCCCCATCGGCGCGGACGTGGAGGAACGGGACCTCAACGCCTGGAACGAGTGGGACATCGACGACTACGACACGATGTTCAAGGAGTTCCCGCAGGGCCCACTTCGCGCGACGGCCGACGTGTCCCTGCCCAACCACCACGCGTTCCAGCCCCTCGGGGAGCGCAGGGCGGGCCCCATCCCCGGGCACCCGCGCGCGGAGGCCCTCGTCGACGCCTGGCAGGACACCCGCGAAGGCATCATCAACGCCGACGCGACGCTTCAGATCGGTGGTTACGCGGACGAGGAGGCCATCTACACCGACCCGCTCGACGCCGTCGTGCGCCGCGCCAAGTGGGCGGTGGAGAAGGGCAAGTGGGACGGACCTGTGTCCGAGGACGTCGCCGACTGGGTGCTCCTGGCCGACTGGTACGCCGGGGCGGACGTCAGCGGCTGGGAGAGCGCCACCGTCCACTGGGGGATCCAGCGCGACGACCTGGCCGCGCGACGCTTCGACCGCGCCTTCGCCCAGGTCTTCTACAACCCCTGATCCGGCTCGAATAAGCTGGTGAGCATGGTTGTCGCTGCTCCTCCCGTCATCGGCGTGCTCGCCCTCCAGGGTGATGTCCAGGAACATCTCGTGTCGCTCGCCAAGTGCGATGTCACCGCACGGCCCGTGCGTCGCGTTGAAGAGCTGGACGAACTGGACGGGATCGTCATCCCCGGCGGCGAGTCGACGACCATGAGCAAGCTGCTCGACAACTTCGGGCTGCTGGAGCCGTTGCGGACGAAGATCAAGGCGGGCTTCCCGGCGTACGGGTCGTGCGCGGGCATGATCCTGCTGGCCGACGACGTGCTCGACGGGCGCGAGGACCAGCACCAGCTCGGCGGCCTGGACATCACGGTGCGCCGGAACGCGTTCGGGCGGCAGGTCGACTCGTTCGAGACCGACCTCGACCTCGCGGGGGAGACCGTGCACGCGGTGTTCATCCGTGCGCCGTGGGTGGAGGCGGTGAACGGTGACGTCGAGGTGCTCGCTACGGTGCCCGTTACGGCTGAGGCGGGCGATGCCGCCGGTAGGATCGTCGCGGTCAGGCAGGGCAACGTGCTGGCCACGGCGTTTCATCCGGAGCTCACGGGGGATGAGCGCGTCCATCGCCTGTTCGTGGACATGGTTCGTGGTTTGACTGGTTCGGAGGAGAAATGAGCGGCCACTCCAAGTGGGCGACCACCAAGCACAAGAAGGCCGCCATCGACGCCAAGCGCGGCAAGCTCTTCGCGCGGCTGATCAAGAACATCGAGGTGGCGGCCCGCACCGGTGGTGGGGACCCCGACGGCAACCCGACGCTGTTCGACGCCATCCAGAAGGCCCGGAAGAACTCGGTGCCGCTGGACAACATCGAACGCGCCCGCAAGCGCGGTGGCGGTGAAGAGGCCGGCGGCGCCGACTGGCAGACCATCATGTACGAGGGCTACGGCCCCAACGGTGTCGCGGTGCTCATCGAGTGCCTCACCGACAACCGCAACCGCGCAGCCACCGAGGTCCGCACGGCGATGACGCGCAACGGCGGTTCGATGGCCGACCCCGGTTCGGTGTCGTACATGTTCAGCCGCAAGGGCGTCGTGATCGTGCCGAAGCAGGGCACGACCGAGGACGACGTGATGATGTCGGTCCTCGAAGCGGGTGCCGAGGAGGTCAACGACCTGGGCGAGGCCTTCGAGGTCGTGTCCGAGGCGGGCGACCTGATCCCGGTCCGCAAGGCGCTGCAGGAGGCAGGCATCGACTACGAGTCGGCGGAGTCGAGCTTCCTGCCGTCGGTGTCGGTGCAGCTGGAGGCCGAGGGCGCGAAGAAGATCTTCAAGCTGATCGACGCGCTGGAGGACTGCGACGACGTGCAGAACGTCTTCGCGAACTTCGACGTGTCGGACGAGGTCATGGCCGAGGTCGGCTGATCCGGATTCGACGGGAACGCCGGTCGCGCTTTGTGCGTGGTCGGCGTTTTTCGTGTTCTCAGGCGATGCCGCCTGTGTCCTGCCACTGGATGCACGTCGGCCGAGTTCCGGTTTGGTGGAACTCGTGCAGCGCTTTCTTGATGGTTTCCAGGGTGAGGGCTGATCTGGGCGGGAAGAGTGTCGGGTTCTGCTTGTCGATGTACAGGACCGGCGGCCAGAGGGTGATCTCTTCGTTCGAGACCGATGCCCAGGACCAGGACTCGCCGGTTTCGCTGTTCGGGTCAGGCCCGTAGTAGTGCAGCGCTCCGATGGTGCTTTCGGGGTCGAGGTCCATCTTGAACATCCGGTCGGGCAGGTCCAGGATCCCGAACGTGGGCAGCTCTTGGGCCGCGATCTGCGTGGGGTGAGGCTGAACACCCTGTTGGAGCAGGTCTGCCAGCACACGATCGAGGTCCGACTCCGACCTCGCCAGGACTGGTTCGTCGGCACGGTTCATGCCGGCGTAGTACCAAAACTCCAGGGTGAGGCTCACCGAGCTTCCTTTCCGCGTGTCTCAAGTGACCGCAACCATCGGGGTCGAGGTAGAAGCCGCTGGTGATGTAAGACGGAAGGTCTCTTCGCCGCTGCTCTACCCAGGTCGGCTCTGGCGCCGTACCGACCTCGAACCTGGCCCTGATCTGGTCGACTCCGCGCGTCAGCGACCAACTGCCTGCAGTCCTCGGCGCTGTCAGAGGCCTGCCGCAACGCCTGAACCGCCTGCTCAGCCAACCCCACAACTCGGCTGAGCACAGCCGTGACACCAGCGAACGACATCCCGCCCCCCGAACGCAGTGTGTGGCTTGGAAGAGCTCCAAGCCACACACACACACACACGATCAGGTGGTCACTTCACGTCGAGCCGACCGACCGGGTCGAGGTCCTCCGCCTGCAGCCGCTTCCACGCCAGGTCGTCGCC
Organism: Lentzea sp. NPDC058436; assembly: GCF_042721515.1. Taxonomy (NCBI): domain Bacteria; kingdom Bacillati; phylum Actinomycetota; class Actinomycetes; order Pseudonocardiales; family Pseudonocardiaceae; genus Lentzea; species Lentzea sp. NPDC058436. Next base: position 98,360 of record NZ_JBHXLF010000018.1, on the reverse strand, counting down.
ACCCAGCACGTCGTGCAGGAACGCGGCGGACGCCCGCCGGATCAACGCGACGCGCGCGGGGCTCTCGTCGGTCGTGTCCGTGGCGTTGTAGCCGTGGATGCCGCCGAGCGAGTGCTCGCCGCCGAACAGGGTCAGCAGCGCGCGGGCACCGGGGCTGTGGTGGTGCACGTCGGTGAACCAGTCGGGGCCGCGGGTGCCGAGCAGCGACTGGTCGTGGTCGCCCGCGACGGTGAGGATCGGCGTCGTGAGCTCGGTGAAGTCGGGGGACATGAACGCGCCGAAGTTCTCCTGCGCGAACGGGGTCAGGTCGTCGCCGCCGTGGCCCGTCGCGGCGAAGAGCACGCCTGCCTTCACACGCGGGTCGCGCAGGTTCGGGCCTGGGCCGTCCGCGCCGATCACGCGGGCGCCCAGGAGCATGCCCACCGTCTGCGCGCCCCACGAGTGGCCCGCTACGGCGATGCGGTCGGGGGAGGTGCGGCCGGCCAACCCCGGAACGGCGGCCAGGACCTGGTCGAGGTCGTCGAGCACGCGCTGGACGTCCTGGACGCGGAACCGCCAGATGTCGGCGTAGCGGGGGTCGGCCGGGGTGAGGCCGAGGGTGAGCGAGTCGAGGAACGTCGGTTGGACGACGACGAGACCGTTGCCCGCCCAGAAGTCCACGAGCGGGTCGTAGGCCGACATCGACCCGCTGAAGCCGTGGGCCAGCACGACGATCGGGAGGCCGGTGCCGGACGCCGGTGCGGTCACGCGCACCTGGAGGTCGTCGCCGCGGTCCGGCGCAGGCAGGACTACCGGTTTGACGCTGATGAAGGGCGTGGTGAAGGTGGGCAGCGCGGTGCTGGTCACAGGCATGACAAAGTTCCTCTGGGTGCCGAGGGGAAGCTGATAGGCTCCTAACCGGAGCGTGGTTCCGAATATACGGAGCAGTGCTCCGCTTGGCAAGCGTGGAGAGGAGCTGTCGCGTGGGTGCAGGGGAGCCGGTGGCCGCGAAGCGCGCGGACGCGCGGCGCAACGAGAAGGCGTTGCTCGACGCCGCCGCCGCGGTGTTCGTGAGTGACGGGGTGGACGCGCCGGTGCGCCGGATCGCCGCCGAGGCGGGCGTGGGCATGGGGACGATCTACCGGCACTTCCCGACGCGCGCGGACCTCGTCGTGGCCGTGTACCGGCACCAGATCGACGCGTGCGCCGAGGCCGGTCCCGCGCTGCTCGCGTCGGCGGAGTCGCCGTTCGCCGCGCTGCGGGACTGGGTGGACCTCTTCGTGAACTTCCTCGTGACCAAGCACGGCCTCGGCGCCGCGATGCGCACCGACCCCGACGGGTTTGCGAGCCTGCACGGGCTCTTCCTCGACAGGCTGCTGCCGGTGCTGGCGGAGATCCTGGACGCGGCGCGCGAGGCCGGCGAGATCAGGGCGGACATCCCGCCCCTGCACCTGTTGCGCGCCATCGGCGACATCTGCGCGGGGGCAGAGGGAGCCGGCCCCGACTACGACGCGCGGTTCGCCATCGGACTACTGCTCGACGGGTGCCGCTACCTCGGCTGAGGTCAGTCGCAGGAAGGCCGACCACGCCGCTGCGCTCACGGGCAGGTGGGTGGCCGGTGCCTTGCTGTCCCGGATGCCAACGCCCTGGCCGACCTCGACGCAGTTGTTGCCATCGCCGGTGTAGGAACTCTTGCGCCACTTGGTCATTGGAGGTCCTCCAAGATGCTGTTGATCACCGCCCTCGATTCTTCCTCATCCAGGGCGATGGCAGCGAGGTCCTTCAGGATGTTCTCGTAGACCTCGACGGTCTCCTTGTCGTCGAAGAACAGCCCGCACTTGACGCTCTCGATGTAGACGACCGGTGGGTACTTCGGGAACCTCATCAGCCGGAAGTCGCCTGCCGCGCCCGCGTGCATGCCTGCTGACCTCGGGACGATCCGGATGGTGATGTACTTCCGCACGGACAGCCGCAGCAGGTGGGCGAGTTGCTCTCTCCACACCTCCTCGCCGCCGACCGGGAGCAACAACGCCTGCTCGTGCAGGTAGAAGGTGAAGGTCCGGCTGTATTCGAGAATCTCCGCTCGCGCGACCCTCGCCTCGACGGTCGCCGGGATCTTCTCCGGCGGGACCGTGCGCGCTTTGGCGGTGACGGCTTCGATGTACTCCCGAATCTGGATCAGGCCCGGCACGACGATCATCGACCAATCGGTGATCTCGTTGGCTTCCCTCTCCTGGTTGATCAGCGTGCGGGCCTGGTCGGGCAGGCCGTCTTCCGGAATCTGCACGTAGAAGCTGCCGACCTCGCGGAACAGGGCGAGCAGGCGTTCGCGCTCGACGAGCGGCACGCGGCAGTAGGCGAGCAGGGTGGCGACTTCCAGCTCGGTGACGCCGCCCTTGCCGGACAACATGTCGGAGAGCTTGGCCTCCTGCCAGCCGAGCAGTTCGGCGAGCTGGCGCTGGGTCAGTCCGGTGCTCTCGACGGCGGCGCGGACGCCGTTGCCGAACTCGCGGCCCACCACGCTGGACGATCTCTTGGGCATCCCCGGAAGGTAGGGCCGACGAGCGCGAAAGCTCTATCGTTTCGCGTCAAATCTGCCTGAAGGTGGGAGCGTTGGAACAGCTCCAAGCAGGCATAAGGCGCTTCGGGGGTGCCGTAGGCTGGGTGCCGTGCTTTCCGACGAAGACATCGAACTGCGGGCGCGGCTGCTGTCCGCGGCCGACCGGCACGGCCACACCAACATCGTCGTGAACCCGGACGCCGAGGGCCCGGGGTACGTGTTCTCGGTGGGGGCCTGGCGGCGGTTCGGCGTGGCGGAGGCCGTCGTGATCGGGCTGCCGCAGGGCATGGGCGAGAACCTGGTCAACATGTACGTGAAGCGGGCCAGCGGTGGTGAGCGGTTCCAGCCGGGCAAGCTCTACGACGACTTCTTCGAGGGCGTGCCGGTCGCGTTCGAGCGGGTCTACAAGGGGTTCTACCCCGAGTTCTTCGGGAGCGCCTACCTGCTCTACGACGGGTCGGACTTCGCCGCGCTGCAGATCATCGTGCCCACGCCGCAGGGGCAGTGGCCGTGGCAGCCGGACGCGCCGGAGGGGTTCCACGACCACCAGATGATCCTCACCGAGAGCGGTCTGCCGGAGAGCTGGACGCCGGGGATCACCGGGCCGTGACCGTCCACATCGGACCGCTGACCGCCGCGCACGCCGGTGAGGTCATGACGATCCAGCGCGCCGCGTACCTCCAGGAGGCGCGCCGGTACGGGGCCTGGGACCTGCCGCCGCTCGTCGAGACGCTGGCGGAGATCCGCGCCCACCTCACCGACGGCACGCCCGCGTTCGGGGCGTTCGACGGGCCTCGGCTCGTCGGGTCGGTGCGCAGCCGGGTCGACGGTGACCGCATGGAGGTCGCGCGGCTGTCCGTCGCGCCGGACGTCCAGGGCGGCGGGGTCGGGCGCAGGCTGCTGGCGGCGATCAGCGAGGGGGCGCCGGAGGCCGTGGACACGGTCTGGCTGTTCACCGGGGCCGAGAGCGACGGGAACATCCGGTTCTACGAGAGCGCCGGGTTCGTCCGGGTCAGCGAGCACCTCGACGCCGTCGGCATCCGGTGCGTCACCCTGGAGCAGAAGGTCATCTGACGTTCAGGGGCCGGTCACGAGCGGCTGGCACGCTCTTGAGCGGTCCACCCACGACCAACCACCGGTGCGGACGTCGATCACACGTCGGCTGATCCGTCCGGCACCCGCTGCCCCCGGCGCATCCGGCGCCGGGGGCAGCGTCGTGTTTTCGGGGAGACCAAAACGTTGTCAGGAGGTCGTTGTCCACTTTTCGGGCGGCGACACCGGACAACGATCTCCCTGTAGAAAGGCGGTGCGGCCGGTCCGGGGGGATCCGAGGCCGCGACCGGGGGAGGAGCGCCCCGCAACGCGGGAGGCACAGGGGGATGCGTTGCGGGGTGCTTCACGGCGCGGCGGGCTACGGCTTGCGTCCCAGAAGTCCGATCAGCCGCGTCTGGTCGTCGGCGTCAGGAGAAACGGGGACAGGTGAGTCGAACATCGACGAACCGCTCCAGTCGTCGATGTTGCCCTCCACGTAGGACAGGACGGCCGAGGCGAGAGCGGGGTCGATCCGTTCGTCCGCCCCGATCGAACGGGCCAGGTCCCAGGCGTGGACCGCGAGATCCGCGGTCATCTGCCAGCAGTACTCCTCGCCGTCCATCGTGCCGCTCGACACGCTCACGGACTTGCCCAGCGCGGACGGCTCCAGCCACGCCTCGCGGGCCGCCGCGGCGGCCACCACCCAGGACACGAGCGGGTCGTCGCCCAGGTTGTCGTGGTCGAACCGGTCCCCGACCTGTTCCACCGTGCAGCCGGCGAGCAGTTCCGGCGCCCAGAGCTGCTCGTGCACGAGGTGGCCGACGAGGTCTCTGACCGACCACTCCCGGCAGGGGGTGCCCAGGGTCCACTGGTCCGGTGCGATCTCCCGCACCCTCCGGTCGAACTCCGTCATCGCCACGCCGTGCGCCTGGATCAAGTCCATCCCAGCAGTGCATCAAATCCTGGCCGAACCCGCACCCCGGCGTGAGAGCTGGGCCACTCGGGCGCAACCTGATTTGCCAGCAGTACACGCGTTCGGCGTAATCTCGACCGGATCCGCCGTGACATCGTTGACACGAGAGGACGATGACTGTGAGCGCTCCTGGCGCCAGCATCTCCGCGCAGGACAAGGGATTCTTCGGGCACCCCCGAGGCCTGTCCACGCTGTTCTTCACCGAACTCTGGGAACGGTTCTCGTTCTACGGGATGAAGGCCATCCTCGGCCTCTACCTGTGGACAGCCGTGTCCGAGGGCGGCCTGGGCGTCGACAAGGCGCTCGCCCTGTCCGTCGTCGCCATCTACGGCACAGCGGTCTACATGTCCGGTGTGGCGGGCGGCTGGCTCGCCGACCGGGTCTGGGGCGGGCAGCGCTCGACGTTCTACGGCGGCGTGCTGATCATGTGCGGTCACATCGCGCTGGCGATCCCGATCGGCATCACGGGCGTCTACCTCGGCCTGATCTTCATCGTCTTCGGCACCGGCCTGCTCAAGCCGAACATCTCGACCGTCGTCGGCGGCCTCTACGACCGCGACGACTCGCGTCGTGACGCCGGCTTCACCGTCTTCTACATGGCGATCAACATCGGTGGCTTCGTGTCGCCGCTGATCACCGGCGCGCTCGCGGACGGCATCGGCTTCCACGCCGGGTTCGCCGTCGCCGCGGTCGGCATGGCGCTCGGCCTGGTCCAGTACCGCATGGGCCGCAAGCACCTGCGCGGCTCGGCCGCCGTGGCGCCCAACCCGTTGCACCCCAACGAGAAGGGCCGCGTCTACGGCCTCATCGGCGCCATCGCGGTCGCGATCGGCGTGGTCGGTGTCATCTCGTACCTGCTCGGTGGCGTCGAGGGCGTCATCCTGATGATCAGCGTCATGTCGATCATCCTGCCGATCACGTACTTCACCGTCATGTACCGCAGCAAGAAGACGCTGCCGCAGGAGAAGCCGCGCGTGCTCGCGTACATCCCGCTGTTCGTCGCGGCGGCGATGTTCTGGCTGATCTTCGAGCAGAGCGCGTCGGTCATCGCGGAGTTCGCCGACTCGCACGTCGACAACCACGTGTTCGGCTGGGAGTTCCCGGTCGCCTGGTTCCAGTCGATCAACCCGATCATGATCATCGCGCTGGCGCCGGTGTTCGCGTGGCTGTGGCTGAAGCTCGGCACCCGCGCGCCGTCGACCCCGCGCAAGTTCGCGGGCGCCCTCGTGCTCGTCGGCCTGTCGTTCGTGCTCATGTACTTCGCGAGCAACTCGGCCGCCGACGGCAAGGTGACGCCGCTGTGGCTCGTGGTGATGTTCCTGATCATGACCGCGGGTGAGCTCATGCTCTCGCCGGTCGGCCTGTCGGTGACGACGAAGCTGGCGCCCAAGGCGTTCGCGTCGCAGACGATGAGCCTGTGGTTCCTCGCCGTCTCGGCCGGTACCGGTGTGGCGGCGCAGCTCGTGAAGTTCTACACGACGAGCCCGTCGGCGTACTTCTTCACGCTGGGCGGCGCGGCCGTGGTGCTCGGCATCGCGCTGGCGATCGCGGCCCCGGCCATCAAGAAGCTGATGGCGGGCGTCGAGTGACCGCTTGAGAGATAGGTGAGAGGAAGGCCCGTCGCGGCGGCGGTGCGGCGGGTCTCCCTCTCGCCTTCAAGCATGCCTTACGGAGATGTGTCATTGGGGCACGAACATTGCTCCAGCCGGGTGAAGTCGAGCACTCGTCGCAACAAATTTCGCCCCAGGTCAGCGTTACTTCACCACCAGTGACCGTTTGGTTTCGTTCGCTCGAACCGGAAGTCGCAACGCGCCCCGGATCAACTTCGACTTCCTGCGCGTCACGGGTCCGTCCGCGACGAGGTTCGGGAAGCGCTTGAACAGCTCGTGCAACGCGATGGAGCCCTCGATGCGGCTCAGTCCCGCGCCGATGCAGTAGTGGATCCCCGCGCTGAACGCGAGGTGCTCGCGCGCGTTGGACCGTGTCGGGTCGAACTTCAGCGGGTCCTTGAAGATCCGGGGATCGCGGTTCGCCGCGGCCAGCATCAGCATCACCGGCATGCCCTTCGGCAACGAGACCCCGGCCAGCTCCAGGCGTTCGCCGGGCCAGCGGATCGTGTACTGCACGGGCGGGTCGAGCCGCAGCACCTCCTCCACGAACCCCTCGGCGTACTCGGGGCTCTGGGACAGCGGCGCGACGGTGTGCGGGTTCTCGAACGCCTTCAGCACGCCGTTGCTGATCAGGTTCACCGTCGTCTCGAACCCGGCGAACAGCAGCAGACCGGTCGTGGCGACGAGATCCTCGCGGCTCAGGTCGTCGTGCTGCGCGACGAGGTGGCTGACGATGTCGTCCTTCGGGTCGCGGCGGCGCTCGTCGATCAGGACGTCGATGAAGTCGTTGTACTCGACGATCGTGGCGTGCAGGTTCTTGAGCTGCTTGTGCGACCACACGCCGTCGAGCGTCTCGGCCAGCGAACTGCCCCACCGCGCGAAGAGCGCCTTGTTCTCGTCCGGCACGCCCAGCAGGTCCGCGATCACCTGGATCGGCACCTGCGACGCGAACTCGGCGACGACGTCGAACCGGTCGTCCAGCCGGTCGAGGTAGCCGGTGACGATCTTCTTGATGGACTCGGTGCAGTCCTTGAGCGCGCGGGGCGTGAAGAACGGCTGCACGAGCTTGCGCAGGCGCGTGTGGTCAGGCGGGTTCTTCATCAGGAACGAGTCCTGCACGGGGTTGACGATCTTCTCGCCGTTCTGGACCAGCGTGATCGGCACCATCGACGCCTCGTCGAACGTGGCGGTGACGAACCTGCTGTCCCGCAACACCGAATCGCAGATCGCGCGGCTCGGCGTGACGTACGCGCCCATGCGGCTGCGCACCATGTCGCCCTTCGCGCGCACCTTCTCGTACATCGGGTACGGGTCGCGGTCCGGCGGCGAGGCCATGACGCCCGCGTACGGGTCGCCCAGGAGCGCATACCCGCGGACGAGCGTGCGCAGCGCGAAGAACTGGGCGGTGGTCTTCAGCGTGGACATGGGTCCACAGTGAGGTTTCGAGCTTTAAGACTCAAGAGCTGCGGCGGTGCCTGCGCACGGTTTCCTCGACCAGGTCGAGCACCGGTTCCATGTCGTCGGCGGGCAGGCCCATCGCGAGGTGCGAGACGAGGCCTTCCAGGACCAGTTCGAGGAAGTTCGTCAGCACCGTCACGTCGACGTCGTCGCGCAGGTTGCCGGCCTCGCGCTGGCGGATGAGGCGCTGGCGGGTGGCGGCGGTGAGCTGCTCGCTTCTTTCGGCCCACCGCGCGCGGAAGTCCGGATCGGTGCGGAGCCTCCGCGACACTTCGAGGCGCGTGCCGAGCCAGTCGGCCGCGTGCTCCCCGGTCCGCTTCTCGGGCTCGTCGAGGAGGTCGCGCATGACCTGGACCAGGCCCTGCTCGGCCACCACGTCCGCCATCCGGAGGGCGTCGTCCTCGGCCAGCGCGAGGAAGAGCGACTCCTTGTCGCGGAAGTGGTGGAAGATCGCACCGCGGGAGAGACTTGTGGCCTCTTCGAGACGGCGTACGGTGGCACCCTCGTAGCCGTGTCGCGCGAAACAGGCACGCGCGCCGTCGAGGATCTGACGGCGGCGGGCGTCGAGGTGGTCCTGACTCACCCTGGGCACTGGTAGATGGTGGCAGGGGGAGGGTGGGAAATCCAATCCGTACGTACGGATTGAACGTGTGATCCTTTCGAGTGGATCATGCGGCTGGGATGTGCTGGGGTGTGCCGGGTGGGTGCGGGTTCGTCCTATTGTCTCGGCTCATGGAGACGCAGGAGATCGTCACGCTGTCGGCGCTGGTGGAGCGCCTGGGATGGCGGCGGCGGGAGTCCGTTGGCGTCCATGTGGTGGATTTGCTGGTTGCTCGTCGTGTTTCGGATTTGATTGCGGCGGTTGCTGAGAACCGGGAGCGGTGAGGGGGCTGGCGGTTCGGCGCCTGGTTTGCTTGGTTGGTTGCGCCTCTCTCGCGTCCGCTCGGTCGCCTGCTTCTCTCTTGCGCGGCGCCCTCTCTTGCGCCTGCTTCCCTCGTGTGCGCTCGGGCTCTCTCGCGCCTGCTTCTTTGGTGCGGGCTCCGCCTCTCTCGCGCACCTACCTGTCGCGCGTACTCACCTCTTGCGCACTCACCTCTCGCCCACTTACGTCTCGTGCGCTCGCCTCTCTCTCGTGTGCTCCGCTTCTCTCGCGCCCGCTTCTCTCTCGTGTGCACCCGTCTCTCTCGCGTACCTGTCTCTCGTGCGCACCCACCTCTCGCGCGTCCGCCTCTCTCGCGTGCCCACCTCTCTCGCGCCGCCTCACACGCGCACCCAACCTCTCTCGCCCCCGCACCCCCTGCCCCCGGCAAGCCCGCCCCACCCCACAACCGCCCCACCCCGCAACCGCCCCACCCACCGACCGGGATCCGTCTCGGGTTCTCGGTAAGCGCTTTCCCGCACCCCCCAACCGGGGTTGACTCAGGCGCCTCGCAGTGGTGTGATCTGCGCAACAATTAGGAAAGTTTCCTGTCTGAACAACTGAATCCCGCCGCCGCTCCCGTCGTGATCCCCCGACCCTGTCCTGTGGGAGGCACAACAGTGGCACCGAGAAGAGGCCGGACGTCGCGTGCGTTCGGTGCGTTGGGTGTTGCCTGCGCAACGGCCATCGCCGTGATGTCGGTACCGGAGTCCGCCCTCGCGGCGCCGGTGCGGTACGAGGCCGAGAACGCGACCATCTCGCAGGGCGTGGTGGAGTCCAACCACGCCGGGTTCTCCGGGGCCGGGTTCGTCAACGTCGACAACGTCGTGGGCAGCTCCGTCGAGTTCACCGTCACCGCGGCGAAGGCGGGGCCGGCGCGGCTGGTCTTCCGGTACGCCAACGGGACCGCGGACAACCGGCCTGCCGATGTCAGTGTCAACGGGGCGTTGGCCGTGGACGAGCGGGCCTTCGCGGGTACCGGTGCGTGGACTACGTGGGTGTCGGCTGAGAACTCGGTGACCCTCAACGCCGGCGTGAACAAGATCAAGGTGACCTCCACGGGCGCTACCGGTGGGCCGAACCTCGACTTCCTGGAGGTCGAGCAGGCGGCGCTGGAGCAGGAGGCCGAGGACGCGGTCGTCGGGCAAGGGGTCGTCGAGTCGAACTGGGCCGGGTTCTCCGGGCGCGGGTTCGTCAACTACGACAACGTCATCGGGTCGTCGGTCGAGTACACGATCAACGCCGAGTCCGGGGGCGAGCACGACCTCACGTTCCGGTACGCCAACGGGACTACCGTCGACCGGCCCGTGTCGGTGACGGTGGACGGGGGTGGCGCGCAGGTCGTGTCGTTCCCCGGGACCGGGGCGTGGACCACGTGGCAGACGCGGACGGTCAAGGCGACGTTGCACGCCGGTGCCAACCGGATCAAGGCGACCGCCACCACCGCCAACGGCGGGCCCAACGCGGACAAGCTGACGGCCGTGCTGGTCGGGCCGCCCGACGACGAGGCGCCCACGCCGCCGCGCAACCTGCAGTTCGTGAGCTCCACGCACAACTCTGTGTCGTTGAAGTGGGAGGCGGCCACCGACAACGTCGGCGTCACCGGGTACGACGTCTATCAGCACGGGCAGCTCGTCACGAGTGTCGGCAACGTGCTGGAGGCCACGGCCACCGGGCTGCGGCCCGACGTCGAGTACGACTGGACCGTGTTCGCGAAGGACCGCGCCGGCAACGTCTCGCAGGCCTCGAACAACGTGCCCGGCCGCACCAAGCCCGCGCCCGTCGACAACCAGGCGCCGACGACTCCGGGCACCCTGCGGTCGACCGGCACGACGTCCACCAGCGTGTCCCTCGCGTGGAGCGCGTCGACCGACAACGTCGGCGTCACCGGGTACGAGATCCACTTCGACGGGGCGCTGAAGCAGACCGCGGACGGGTCGGCCACGTCGGCGACCGTCGCGGGGCTCACCACCGGCCAGACCTACGTGGCCAAGGTGCGGGCCAAGGACGCGGCGGGCAACCTGTCGGCGTTCTCCGGCGAGATCTCCGTCCGGCCGACGGCCGGCGGTGGCAGCGGGGTGCCGAACCCCGGCGCGGTCAAGCAGATCGTGGCCGGTGTCGACGTGGCGTGGGGGCTCGCGTTCCTGCCCGACGGGTCGGCGCTGGTGACCGAGCGCGAGACGTTCAACGTGCTGCGCGTGACCGAGGCCGGTGCCAGGACGACGATCGGCAAGGTGCCCGGCGCGATGGGCACGAACGGTGAGGGCGGTGTGCTCGGCATCGAGGTGTCGAAGAACTTCGCCAGTGACCGGTTCGTCTACGTCTACCACACCTACAGCGGCGGAAACCGGCTGGTCAGGGCCCAGTTCGACGGCTCGCAACTCACCGGCTGGACGACGTTGCTCGACGGCGTGCCGAAGAACCGCTATCACAACGGCGGACGGCTGCGGTTCAGTCCGGACGGCCGGTACCTGTTCGTCTCGACCGGTGACGCGCAGAACGGCAACAACGCGCAGAACCTCAACACCAACGCCGGCAAGATCCTTCGCCTCAACGCGGACGGCTCCATCCCGTCCGACAACCCGTTCCCCGGCAAGGCGATCTGGAGCTACGGGCACCGCAACGTGCAGGGCCTCGACTTCGACTCGCAGGGCAGGCTGTGGGCGTCGGAGTTCGGCAACTCCCAGCAGGACGAGGTGAACCTGATCACCAAGGGCGGCAACTACGGCTGGGAACCGTGCGAGGGCACGATCGGCAACTGCGCCGGCACCGTCGCGCCCAAGAAGACGTGGCCGACCTCGCAGGCGTCGCCCTCGGGTCTGACGATCATCAACGACCACGTGTTCGTCGCGACCACCGTCGGCCAGCGGATCTACCGGATGCGCATCGACGCGAACGGCAACCTCGTCGACCAGCAGATCTACTTCCAGGGCACCTACAACCGCCTGCGGACGGTCGAGGTGGACCAGGAGGGCGACATCTGGCTGACGACGACGACCGACAAGGACGGGTCGGCCGGAAACGACCGGATCCTCCACATCGACGTCGTCTACGAGGGCGGGCGCGTGCCCGCGAATGCCAGGACGTAAGACGTCTCGCCAACCAGTGGGACGGCTGCCCGTATGCACGCGTGCATACGGGCAGCATCACTTATTTCGTAAGGATTCGAGAGCTGCGAGTGTCAGACCCCGCGTGTAGCGTCGAACGGGCCAGACGATCACGGGGAGTGTGGCAGCGTGACTGCGTTGCGTAGCAAAAGGGCGCCGGCGAGATTCGCCGATCGCGCCGAGGCCGAGGCTTATGTGGCCTCGGTCTGTTTCAAGCACGGACCTCCGAGGCTCTTCGGCGTCGAGCTCGAATGGACCGTTCACCACGCCGAAGACCCTGCTCAGGTCCTCGATCGACATAGGCTCGCCGCGGCACTCGGCGACCACGCACCACCCACTCTCGTTCCGGACAGCCCCCAGCGGCCGCTTCCCAGCGGCACACCGCTGACCGTCGAACCGGGCGGGCAGGTCGAGATCTCCACACCTCCCTGCACCAGCCTCCCGGACCTCTTCCGGACGGTCTCCCAGGACATAGCCCAGCTCACCGCGATGCTCGCCGACCACGGTCTCGTGCTCGGCGACAAGGGCGCTGACGTGCACCGACGTCCTACCAGGATGCTGCAGGTGCCCCGCTACGCGGCGATGGAGCACGCGTTCGCCCCGCTCGGCGACGACGGCATCTCGATGATGTGCAACACCGCGGGCCTGCAGGTGTGCATCGACTTCGGCGAGCAGAAGCACGTGCAGGACCGGTGGGCCGCGGTGCACCAGCTCGGGCCGGTGATGATCGCGTTGTTCGCGAACTCGCCGAGCATCGGAGGCATGCACCGGGACTGGGCGTCCGCGCGCATGCGGGCGCTCTACGGCTGTGATCCCGTGCGCACCAGACCCAGCGCCGTGTGCGCCGATCCGGCCGCCGCCTACGCTAGAAGAGTCGTCGACACCCCCGTCATCGTGGTGCGCGGTTCCGGTTCCAACTGGATCCCGGAGCGCCCGTTCACGTTTGCGCAGTGGGTGAACGGGGCACACGATCGTGCCCCCACCAGCGACGACCTCGACTACCACATGTCGTTGATGTTCCCGCCGGTGCGGCCGCGCGGGTACATGGAGATCAGGTACCTCGACACGCCCGCTCCCGGCGGGTGGATCGCGCCGAGTGCGCTGCTCGTCGCGCTGTTCAGCGATCCGTCCGTTGTGGACGGTGTGCTGGCGGCGACGGAACGGGCTGCCGGGCGGTGGCTTGTGGCCGCACGGCACGGGTTGGCGGACGAACGCATCGCGCGTGCCGCGAAAGACGTTGTGGCCCTGGGCATCGAAGCCTTGCCCCGTACGGGTCTCTCCCACGACCAGATCAGCGCCATCAGCCGTGAGCTTGAGGGGAAGCTGTGACCGAACAACTCCGCGAGCAGGTGGCGGAGGAACTGTTGCGCTCGCGCGCGCGTTCCACCGCCCTGACCGACGCCGTCGACGAGCACGACCTCGTCCGGCAGCACTCGAAACTGATGTCGCCGCTGGTCTGGGACCTGGCGCACATCGGCAACCAGGAAGAGCTGTGGCTCGTTCGCGACGTCGGCGGACGCGAACCGGTGCGCAGCGACATCGACGAGTACTACGACGCGTTCAAGTTCTCCCGCAGCGTGCGGCCCGAGCTGCCGCTGCTGAACCCGCGTGAGACCCGCCAGTACGTCGGCGACGTGCGCGGCAAGGTGTTCGACGTGCTGGAGAAGGTGCGGCTGGAAGGCCGCAGGCTCGTCGAGAACGCCTTCGCGTTCGGCATGATCGTGCAGCACGAGCAGCAGCACGACGAGACGATGCTCGCGACGCACCAGCTGCGCAAGGGCGACCCGGTGCTGCACGCGCCGGCACCGCCCGCAGGAAGTCTTGTTCCCACAACGGAAGTGTTCATTCCGGGCGGACCGTTCGAAATGGGCACTTCGGACGAACCGTGGGCGCTGGACAACGAACGGCCTGCGCACGGCGTGCACGTCGACTCGTTCTTCATCGACACCACCCCGGTCACCAACGCCGAGTACGCCCAGTTCATCCTCGCCGGAGGGTACGACGACCGTCGTTTGTGGACGGACGAGGGCTGGGAACACCGGACGACGGCCAAGCTCGTGGCGCCGAGGTTCTGGCAGCGCGAGGAGAACTCGTTCGTGCGCACGGCGTTCGGCGTGACCGAGCCGATCGTGCCGGACGAGCCCGTTGTGCACGTGTGCTTCCACGAGGCGCAGGCGTACGCACGGTGGGCGGGCAAGCGTCTGCCGACGGAGGCCGAGTGGGAGAAGGCGGCCCGGTTCGACACCGCGACCGGCAAGACCCGCCGCTACCCGTGGGGTGACGAGGAACCGACCGAGGCGCACGCGAACCTCGGCCAGCGCCACCTGCGGCCGGCCCCGGTCGGCGCCTACCCGGAGGGCGCATCGCCCGCCGGGGTGCACCAGCTGATCGGCGACGTCTGGGAGTGGACCTCCAGCGACTTCGGTCCGTACCCCGGCTTCGAGGTGTTCCCGTACAAGGAGTACTCCGAGGTCTTCTTCGGTCCGGACTACAAGGTGCTGCGGGGCGGTTCGTTCGGCACCGACCAGTCCGCGGTCCGCGCGACGTTCCGCAACTGGGACTATCCGATCCGACGGCAGATCTTCGCCGGCTTCCGCTGCGCCAGGGACGCCTAGGCCGATGTGCCGCCACCTGGCTTACCTGGGCGCCGCCGTGCCCGTCGCCAGCCTGCTCTACGACGCACCGCACTCGTTGGAGCACCAGTCCTACGCGCCCGCCGACATGCGGGCCGGGGGAACCGTGAACGTCGACGGCTACGGCGTCGGCTGGTTCCCCGGCCCGGTGCGGTACCGGCGCGCCGGGACGTTGTGGAGCGACCCCAACCTGCGCCAGCTGGCGCAGGTGGAGTCGACGGCGTTCCTGGCGGCGGTGCGGTCGGCGACCACGGGCATGCCGGTGACGGACGCGGCGTGCGCGCCGTTCACCGACGGCACGTGGCTGTTCAGCCACAACGGACGTGTCGACGGCTGGCCGCACACCGCGGCGGGGCTCGCGAAAACGCTCGACGTGACCGACCTGCTCACGATGGACGCCCCGACCGACTCCGCCCTGCTGTGGACGGTGCTGAGGCGTCGTCTGGAGACGGGGACGGACCCGGCGGGGGCGCTCGCCGAGCTGGTGCGGGAGGTGGCGGACGCGGCTCCGAAGTCGCGGCTGAACTTCCTGCTGACCAACGGAAAGGTGCTCGCGGGGACGACGTGGACACACGCCCTGTGGGTGCTGCAGAAGGGCCAGGGCGTGACCATCGCGTCCGAACCGCTGGACGACGACCCGGGCTGGCGGGAGATCCCCGACCGGCACGTGGTCACCGCGGATCCATCCACTGTGGAGGTTCGACCGATATGACCGAGCCGGTGCTGGACGTTCATCTCAAGCCGGAGGACGCCGCACACGCGCTACGTGCCGACGTGCGGGCCGGACTGACCGCGGACCCGAAGTGGGTCTCGCCGAAGTGGTTCTACGACGCCGTCGGCAGCGCGTTGTTCGAGGACATCACGCGACTGCCCGAGTACTACCCGACCCGTGCCGAACGCGAGGTGCTCGCCGAGCGGGCGGGCGAGATCGCGGCGACCACGGGCGCGCACTCGCTGGTGGAGCTGGGTTCCGGCTCGTCGGAGAAGACCAGGCTGCTGCTGAGCGCCCTGCGCGAGCACGGGACGCTGCGGGAGTTCGTGCCGCAGGACGTGTCGGTGTCGGCGCTCACCGAGGCCGCGCACGCGATCATCGCGGACTACCCCGGCCTGCGCGTGCACGGCGTGGTCGGCGACTTCACCCAGCACCTCGCCCTGCTCCCCGGTGAGTCGCCGCGCGTGGTCGCGTTCCTCGGCGGCACGATCGGCAACCTCATTCCCGAGGAGCGCGAGAAGTTCTTCCGGACCGTTCGCGACGTGCTGGAGCCGGGGGAGTGGCTGCTGCTCGGCACCGACCTGGTGAAGGATCCCGGCACGCTGGTGCGCGCGTACGACGACGCACAGGGCGTGACGGCGGAGTTCAACCGCAACGTGCTGAACGTGCTCAACCGCGAGGTCGGCGGCGACTTCGACGTCGACGCGTTCGAGCACGTGGCGCTGTGGAACGCCGAGCAGGAGTGGATCGAGATGCGCCTGCGGGCGAAGCGGGCGATGACCGTCACGATCGCCGAGCTCGGCCTGACCGCCGAGTTCCGCGAGGGCGAGGAGCTGCGGACCGAGGTCTCGGCCAAGTTCCGCGAGGACGGCGTGAAGCGGGAGCTGGAGGAGGGCGGCTTCGCGCTGCACCGCTGGTGGACCGACTCGAAGGGCAGGTTCGCGGTCTCGCTCGCCCAAGCCGTGTAAGCGGGGTCACAACCCTCCGATAGGCGGGTACACACGGTGCACGCCCGGTGATGGGCTGCAACGATGACTTCCGCATCTACGCGTGCCGTGCGCGTGGCGCTGGCCAGTGCGCTCGCGCTCGGCACCGTCATCACCGGCCTGGGCAGCGCGTCCGCCCAGCCCGAAACCGCTTCCGCCGCCAGACCTGCGCAATGGGGTCCGTGCGCGGCGGACGTGCTCGCCGAGATCCCCGCGGCCGAGCGCACGAAGGTCAGCTGTGCCGTTCAGGTGGTGCCCGTCGACCACTCGCGCCCGCGCGGGGACTCGACGGGCATCGTCATGATGAAGCGGCCCGCCGGCGACCCGGCGAAGAAGATCGGCTCGCTGTTCATCAACCCCGGCGGTCCCGGTGGCGCAGGCCTGATCTACAGCGCGTACGGGTCCAGCTTCTTCACGCCGGAGATCCTGGAGAAGTTCGACCTCATCGGGTTCGACCCGCGCGGTGTCGGCCGCAGCGCGCCGCTGCGCTGCTTCCGCACCCAGGAGGAGGCCGACGCGGTCAACGTCGGCTGGTACGCGCTGCCGATCACCAAGGACGAGATCGCCAGCTCGATCCGGCAGTCGAAGGCGTACACGGACTACTGCAAGATCAACGCCGGTCCGCTGCTCAACCACATGTCGACCGAGGCCGTCGCGCGCGACCTCGACGTGATGCGCGAGGCGGTGGGGGACAGGCAGCTCACGTACGTCGGGTTCTCGTACGGCACGCTGCTCGGCGCGACCTACGCGAACATCTTCCCCACCAAGTCGCGTGCGCTGGTGCTGGACGGCAACGTCGACCCGCGGCTGCGGCTGACCGACGGCGCGCAGTACGACCGCGAGCGCGCCCGTGGTTTCGAGATCGCGCTGGACGCCATGCTGAAGCGCTGCGACTCCGTGGGTGTCGAGCGGTGCGCGTTCGCCGGTGACGCGCGCAAGAAGTTCGACGCGCTCCGCGACTCGCTGCGCAAGGGCCCCACGACGTTGCCCAACGGCACCCAGGTGACGCTGACCGACGTCGTCGGCCGCACGGCGAGCAACCTGTACAGCCCGACGACGTTCAAGGCGCTCACCGCGTGGCTGCAGTCGATCCACGCCGCGCAGAACCCCGGTGTCCTGGGTGTTCAGTCCGTTGTGGACGTTCCGGTGGTGAACAACCTCGGTGGCCGTGCCGACGTGCGGGCGCTGCCCGAGACGCCGTACACGAGCGACGACTCGTACTACGCCGTGAACTGCATCGACAAGCCGTTCGCACGCACGAACCGCAACTGGGCCTCCACGGCCGACAGGTGGGAGAAGGAGTCGAAGACGTTCGGCCGCTACCAGGCCGCGTCCGACCTGCTCACGTGCCCGACGTGGCCGACCCGCAACCCGGACCGCTGGATCGGGCCGTGGAACAAGAAGACGAAGAACCCGGTCGTCGTGGTGGGCAACTACTACGACCCGGCGACGCAGTACCTGTTCTCGCAGCGCATGGCCAAGCAGCTCGGCAACGCGCGGCTGATCAGCGTCGACTCGTTCGGGCACTGCATCCTCGGTGACTCGGCCGGTGCCGACGCGGCGGTGACCCGGTACCTCGTCGACCTGACCGCGCCGGCCAACGGCCAGGTGTTCCAGCCGAACGCGCAACCGTTCTGATGTTGTACCCGCCTGTCGCCGGACACCCGACGATAGGCGGGTACAAACGGTGCACGCTCGGTGATGAGGTGCATCCGTGACGTCATCTTCTTCTTTGCGTGTGGTGCTCGCGAGCGCGCTCGTGCTCGGCACCATCGTCTCCGGTGCGGGTTCGGCCTCGGCCGGGCCCGCACCCTCCGTCAGACCCGCTGCCTGGGGGCAGTGCGCGGACGACGTGCTCGCCACCCTTCCGTCGACCGTGACGCCCGAGGAGCGGGCGAAGCTCACGTGCGCGGTGCAGGAAGTGCCCGTCGACCACTCGCGCCCGCGCGGTGAGAAGACCGGCATCGCCATGATGAAGCGCCCCGCCAACGACCCGGCGCGCAAGATCGGCTCGATCTTCCTCAACCCCGGTGGTCCCGGCGGTTCCGGCCTGATCCGCGGCGCCATCGCGAAGAACTACTTCCAGCCCTCGGTGCTGGACCGGTTCGACGTCGTCGGCTTCGACCCGCGCGGCGTCGCCCGCAGCGCGCCGATGCGCTGCTTCCGCACGCAGGAGGAGGCCGCCGCCGTCAACGACGGCTGGTTCTCGCTGCCCATCACGCAGGCCGAGATCGCGAGCTCCATCAAGCAGTCCAAGGCCTACACGGACTACTGCAAGATCAACGCGGGTCCGCTGCTCAACCACATGTCGACCGAGGCCGTCGCGCGCGACCTCGACGTCATGCGCGAGGCCGTGGGCGACGCCCAGCTCAACTTCGTCGGCTTCTCGTACGGCACCCTGCTCGGCTCGACGTACGCGAACATCTTCCCGTCACGCACCCGTGCGATGGTGATCGACGGCAACGTCGACCCGCGGCTGCGGCTGACCGACGGCGCGCAGTACGACCGCGAGCGCGCCCGTGGCTTCGAGATCGCGTTGGACGCCATGCTGAAGCGCTGCGACTCCGCCGGTGTCGCCAAGTGCGCGTTCGCCGGCGACGCCCGCGCCAAGTTCGAGGCGCTCAAGGTCGCGCTGGCCAAGGGCCCGGCAACGCTGCCGAACGGCACGAAGGTCACGTTGTCCGACGTCGTGGGCCGGGTCGCGGGCGACCTGTACTCGATCGCCCGGATCGCGCCGCTGGCCGCGTGGCTGCAGAGCATTCACAACGCGCTGAACCCGTCTCTCGGGTTCAGCGTCCAGTCCACTGTGGAGCTCGTGGCGCCGCTGAACAACGGTGCCGGCCGCTACGACGTCGACCCGCTGCCCGACACCCCGTACACGGCGGACGACTCGTACTACGGCGTGAACTGCATCGACAAGCCGTTCTCCCGCACCACCCGCACGTGGGCCGCCACGGCGTCGAAGTGGGAGAAGGAGTCGCCGACGTTCGGCCGTTACCAGGCCGCGTCGGACCTGCTGACGTGTGCCACGTGGCCGACGCGGAACCCGGACCGCTGGATCGGGCCGTGGAACAAGAAGACGAAGAACCCGATCGTCGTCGTGGGCAACTACTACGACCCCGCCACGCAGTACCTCTTCGCGCAGCGCATGGCGAAGCAGCTCGGCAACGCGCGGCTGATCAGCGTGGACGCGTTCGGGCACTGCATCCTGGGCCGCTCGGCGGACACGGACGCGGCGGTCGCCCGGTACCTCGTGGACCTGGTGGCGCCGGCGGATGGGCAGGTGTTCCAGCCGAACGTTCAGCCGTTCGCCTGATCCCTCCGTCGGACGCGGTGGCGGTGCTCCAGCAGCGCCGCCACCGCGGCCAGCACCAGCACCACCGCCGTGACCAGCCAGAACGGCCGGTAGTCGTAGACCACCTCGACTCCGGGAAGCCGGGCGCTCATCTCCACCGCGCTCAGCGTCTCGTAGCTCTCCTGGCCGGTGTACCAGTCCGGCTGGCTGCCGCACCGCGCTCCAGGCTGCGAGCACACGTTCTCCAGGCCCTTCAGCTCCCGGACCGGCGCGTACACGCAGGCCATCAGCGCGGCGATCGTGCCGACGCCCAGCACGACCCACGACGGAATCCTCACGACAGCAGGCTCCTCACGATCAGCACCACCGCGCTCGCCCCCGCGACCACGAGCATCGGCGTCCGGATCCCCTTGGCGTCGAACCGCGTGCGCAACGGCCCCGACAGCAGGAACCCGGCCACCAGGAACGGGATCAGCGCGAGCCCGGTCCACAGCTGGTGCGCGTGCACCTGACCGGCCGTGACGAGCCCGAGGATGGACGCGCCGGAGCCCAGCACGAAGAACGCCGCGAGCGTCGCCCGCACCTGCGGCCCCGCCTGGTTCTGGTAGAGCAGCCCCACCATCGGCCCGCCCACCGCCGTCGCCGTGCCGAACGAGCCGCTCGCGAACCCGGCCGTGACCAGCGACCTCGGGCGAGGTTCCGGGCGCCACGCCGTGATCGACAGCAGCACGCACGCCAGCACCGAGCCGCCCACGACGAGTCCGAAGCCCTTCGGGTCGAGCGCGTCGACGATCCAGATGCCGAGGACCGTGCCGGGCAGGCGGCCGAGCATCGCCCAGCCGACACCGCGCCAGTCGACGTGCCGGAACTCCCTGGCCAGCGCCATCGACGCGTGTGCGGCGGCGGTCATCAGGATCGGCACCGGCAGCAGCGACGGGTCGAGCAGTGCGAGCAGCGGGACTGCGACCAAGGCCAGGCCGAAGCCGATCAGGCCCTGCAACAGCCCTCCGAACGCGACGACCACGCCGGCGACCGCCAGCAACCCCCAGGACATGGTTAGCGATGCTATCGACCTGTGTTCGCCTGGTGTTCGCCCAGCGCACCTACGCTCCGCGCCATGAGTGCGTCTCGCCGTTCCTTCCTGCTCGGCTCCGGTGCGACCGCCGCCGCTGCCGCGCTGGTCACGCCCGGTTCCGCGGCCGCTGACAACGCTGTCGGGTACGGCAGGCCCGACCCCGAGGCGCGCCGGTTCACGCTCGCCGTGATCCCGGACACGCAGTACATGTTCGACCTCGACCGCGGCGACTCCGCGCCGTTGAAGGCGACGCTGCAGTACCTGGTCGAGCACCGGAAGTCCGAGAACATCGTCTTCATCAGCCACCTCGGCGACCTCGTCGAGAACGCGCGCCAGAGCGAGATCGACGACATCAGCGAGCGGTTCGAGGTGCTCGACCGCCGCCGGATCGGGTACAGCGTGCTCGCGGGCAACCACGACGTGCCCGACTCGCGGCTCGACGACCAGCGCGGCCGCACGCCGTACCTCGACCGGTTCGGGCCGCCGCGGTTCCGCACCTCGCCGACGTACCGCGGTTCCAGCGCCGACGGCTACAACTCGTTCCACGTCTTCCGCGCGGCCGGTCGCGAGTGGCTGGTGCTCGCACTGGACTGGCGCATGTCCGCGAAGGGGTTCGAGTGGGCGCGCTCGGTGCTGAAGCAGCACCCGAAGCTGCCCGTCGTCCTCACCACGCACGAGCTGGCGTTCGACGGCGGTGACGGCGCCGCGGCGATGTCCGACTACGGCCGCAGGCTCTGGAACGAGCTGATCAAGGACGACGACCAGGTCTTCCTGACGCTGAACGGACACTTCTGGCCGCCGGCGCGCACGACGATGAAGAACTCCTTCGGCAACGACGTGCACGTGCACATCACGAACTACCAGGACCGCTACTACGGCGGCGGCGCGATGATTCGCCTCTACCACTTCGACCTGGACCGCCGGACGATCGACGTCCGCACGATCTCGCCGTGGCTGCTCGGCAAGAAGTCGCTCAACCCGTTGGAGCGCGGGGAGACCGAGCTGACCGGACCGGCCGACCGGTTCAGCGTGCCGATCGACTTCGAGCAGCGGTTCGCCCGGTTCGACCCGCCGGTCCTGCCTCCCGCACAGCCCGCGCGGGACGTGCTGGTGCGCGGGACCGTCGCGTACTGGCGGCTCGGTGAAGGGCTGAAAGACCTGTCGGGCAACGGGAACGACCTCCGGCAGACCGGCACGCTGACGGCCTCGGACGACCACCACCGGTTCGCGCCGTCGCACCGGTCGCTGCACTTCGGCAAGGACGGCCACCTGTCCACCGCGGAGTCCGCGCCGCTGAACCGCGAGACGTTCGAACGCGGGTACACGATCGAGGTCTTCCTCAAGCTGCCCAACGGGTTCGACCACCCGTGGTGCGGTCTGCTCACCAAGCTCGCGCCCGGCTCGGCGGCCGGCAGGACCGGTGACGACCCGAGCGAGCCGATCGCGACGCTGAACGTGGCTGGCGGCGGTCAGCTGCAGTGGGCGGTGTTCCCGCGCAATCAGGCGGGCATCTCCACGAACTGGGGCCACGAGATGACTTACGAGACGTGGTGGCACGTCGCCGTCGTCAACGACGGCACGCACACCACGCTGTACGTCGACGGATCTCCCTTGCTGCGCAACCCTTCCACGCCCGCGCGCGGCATCTCGACCGCCGGTGACCCGTGGCTGGTCGGCGCCTACGCGTACAACGGGGTCGTGGAGAAGTCGTTGCACGGCCGGCTCGGCGACCTGCGGATCGTGAACCGCGCCCTGGACCGTTCCGAGTTCATGCGGTCGAGGGCAGCCCGAACCGCGGGAACAGACTGAGGTCGAAGAACGACGTGACGCGCGTGATCCGGTCTCCGTCGACCTCCAGCACCTGGAGGTTGAACGGCCGGAACACGCCGTCCTCCGCGCGCAGGTAGAGGCCGAAGGCGGGCTGGCCGTTCGCCTCCGTCGCGACCATCCTGGCGCCGTGCGGGACCGCCGGGCACTGGTGGGCGAGGTGCCACGCGACCATGGCCGGGCCGCGGTAGAACTGCGGGAACGGCGGCATCTCCCAGACGACGTCCTCGGCGAACATGCCGATGATCGCCGGGATGTCCTTGGCCTCGAACGCCTTCACCCACCGGTCGAGCAGCGCCTTGGCGTCCGCCGGCTCGACCACCTCGTCCTCGGTGAGGTCCTTGAGCTGCGCGTGCGCCCGTTGCAGGGCGCTGTTGACGGCCGCGACCGTCATCTCCAGCTCGTCGGCGGTCTCGGCGGCGCTCAGCCTCAGGACGTCGCGCAGCACCAGCACCGCTCGTTGCCTCGGCGGCAGGTGTTGCAGGGCCGCGACGAACGCCAGCCGGGTGGACTCCCGTTCGGTGACGATCGCGGCCGGGTCGGTCGGGAACGGCTCCAGCCACGGGACCTCGTGGTCCTGCGTGAGCGGGTCGTCCTCGGTGGAGCCCTGGGTGCCGAGCCCGAACGGCAAGGGGCGCCTGGACTTCCCGTCGAGCGCGGTGAGGCAGGCGTTCGTCGCGATCCGGTACAGCCAGGTGCGCACCGACGAACGGCCCTCGAACCGGTCGTAGGACTTCCACGCGCGCAGGTACGTCTCCTGCACCAGGTCCTCGGCGTCGTGCAGCGAGCCGAGCATCCGGTAGCAGTGCGCGAGGAGCTCCCGTCTGAACGGGTCCGCGACGGTCTCGAAGTCCACTGTCATGCCTGAGCTCCGATCGACTTCCGCAGCCGGGTGATGAGCGTTCCCACGTGGTCCTTGAGCCGTTGCGGCTCGTGGATCTCGAAGTCGAGGTCCAGGTACAGCAAGTAGAACACGATCCGGTCGAGCGCCTCGGCGCCCGTGCGCATCAGGCAGGACGTGTCGTCGATCGGTTCCAGCGACACCGACATCGGCGACGTGCGTTCCGCGACCACCTGCAGCGGAGCGTGGATCCTGAGCACGGCCTGGTAGGTGTAGACGTTGGACGAGATCTGGCGGGAGACGAACTTCCCCAACGACTCCGCCGGTGGTTCGCGCGGCGTGAAGCGGGCGGCGAGAGCGGGCTGCGCGGTGACGCGGTCGACCCTGAACGTCCGCCAGTCCTCTTTGGACACGTCCCACGCGACCAGGTACCACCGGCGGCCGGTGTGCACGAGGCCCTGCGGTTCCGCGAGCCGCGTCGAGGGCTCGCCGCGCGTCGAGGCGTAGGTGAACCGCAGCTGCTGGTGGTCGCGGCAGGCGGCGGCGATGATCGTGAGCGTCTCCGGGTCGACGGTCGGGCCCGCGGTCATCAGGGGAGTGGTGTGCGTCTGAAGTGCCTGCACGCGGCGGCGAAGACGGGACGGCAGAACCTGTTCGAGCTTGGTGAGGGCGCGGACCGACGTCTCCTCGATGCCCGCGACGCTGCCGTTCGCCGCCGTCCTGAGCCCCACCGCGACGGCGACCGCCTCGTCGTCGTCGAGCAGCAGTGGGGGCAGTTCCGCGCCCGCGCCGAGCTGGTAGCCGCCGGCCGCGCCGGGCAGCGACGTGACGGGGTACCCGAGGCTGCGCAGCTTGTCGACGTCACGGCGAATCGTGCGGACGTCCACGCTCAGCCTGTCCGCGAGCTCCGGGCCCGTCCAGTCGCGCCGCACCTGCAACAGGGACAGCAGCTTCAGCAGCCGTGCGGACGTCTCCAGCATGGGACGGATTCTAGATTCCATTGCGGACAACGGCCTGCGGTGGTTAGGGTTGCGCTCATGACTGCCGGGTCGGCCTTGTGCCGTGAGCGGAACGGTTGCCAGGCCCTGACTTGATCAGGGCCCCTCCATCCCGCGCCTGTCCACCTCTGGGACACGCGCACGGGAGAGGAGGTGATGCGCAATGCTTCCCAACGTTGGTGATGTCTTCTCGGGAAAGGTCGTCTCGACCGTTCCCTTCGGTTCCTTCGTCGAGCACCCCGCCGGTGCACACGGGCTCCTGCACGGCCGCCAGGCCGAGGTCGGTGCCTCCGTGCAGGTGAAGGTGCTCGCGGTGGACGTCGAGCAGCAGCGCTTCAGCCTGGAGCTGGCGTGACGTGAGTGCTCGGGCAGAGGCGCCCTGCCCGGGCCATCTCACGACCTGCGATATTCCGCGCACTCGCCGGTCAGGCGGTTGTGCAGGGTCTTGCGGTGCCCGTCCTCGACGGGTGCCGGTCCCAGCGCGTCCGCGGGACTCGTGATGTCGTGCAGCAGCCGGTACAACACCACATCCGTTGCGGTGTAAAGCCAATCGTCCGCCCTGCCGGGTGGCGCGGCCGGCCCCATCGCGTTCTCGAACCACGCCGGGAACAGCAGATCGTTCGCGACCGCGTCCTCGATGCGGGCGCGGATCTGCTGACGCGTGCGCTTGATGGCCTCGTTGCCGGCCGACTTGGCAGCGGTGTCCCTGGCGTGCGTGTCGTCGTCCGGCGCTTCCGGGCGTTGGCGTGCGCTGATGGCGTGCCACTGCTTGTAGTGCTTGCGCCACAACGACTCCGCGTTGGCGGGGAGGTGCGTCAACGACTCGGCGGCCTCGATCGCCTCGTGCGCCTTCCGGTCGTACTCGGCGATGGCCTTGCGGGTGTCCTTGGCCTCCTGCGGCGTGAACGTCCTGCGCGCGTAGGCCTCCTGGCCCTGGAAGATCCTGGCGATCGCGTCGGTCTCGATCTCCGGCCAGCTCTCGAAGTCGGCCCTGCGGGTCTCGCCGGCCCGGACCTTCCTGTTGAGCGCCACCAGAAGGCGTTCCAGCCGGTGCACGCTCTCCGCCAGTTCGGTGACCCGGTCGTTGGTCCTGGTCAGCTTGCGGGTCGTGTCCTTGAGCTGGTTGGTCTGGCTGAGCTGCTCGTGCGCCGCGTCGGTCTGGGCGTGGTCGAGGCGGGTCTCCAGCGTCTTCAGGTCCTTCCTGAGGCGCTCGACCTTGCCTTCCAACGCCTTGACCGGGTCGATGTTCACTTGAGCGTCCTCCAGGCCCACCAGGCGATGCCCGCCGCGGTGATGAGTGTCGCCCAGCCGTTGAGCAACGGGGTCAGGAGGGTGGCCGTCAGCGCGGCGGTGATGGCGGCGGTCCTGGCCCTGGGTTCCCAGGTCCTGCGGCCCGCCGGGTCGACCAGGACCGAGGCGGCCGTGGCGACCGCGAGCAGCAGGGAGAGCAGGGACCAGGCGTCGAACCAGCCGACGGCGACGATCAGGGCCGCCGCCGTGGTGGCCGCCGCGATCGCGCGGTTCGGGGTGGTCAGCCTGGCCGCCTCCACGTCCCTGCGGGCCTGCATCACCGCCTCGACCTCGTCGTTCGTGGTGCTCAGGAGGGTGGGGAAGTCGGGGCTGCCGGGGCCGGCCGCTTGGAGGGCTCGCAGGGCTGTTCGCAGGGACTGCTGGCGGTCGGCCAGGCGGGCGAACGGATCGGCTGCCATGCCCCGAAATCGTGATCAAGGCGGCTGGGCGGGGCTAGGGCTGGGAGGGGAGTTGGTCCGGTTGCCGACGAACTTCCCTCACTCGGCCTAATACCGTCGTGGCACGCGGATCGATCACTCGGCAGTATGGGGATCATGCCTGCCGATCACGGAAGTTCCGCCGACGTGGCCCTGGAGAACGACTACGACCTCTTCGCCGAGGCGTACACGGCCGAGAACGAGACCAGCCTCATCAACGCCTACTACACCCGGCCCGCGATCGTGGACCTGGCCGGGGACGTGGCGGGCAGGCGGATCCTCGACGCCGGGTGCGGCGCCGGTCCCGTGTCCGAGGCGCTGCGCGACCGCGGCGCCGTCGTGGCAGGCTTCGACCGCAGCGCCAAGATGGTCGAGCTGGCCCGGCAGCGCCTCGGTGCCGACGCGGACCTGCGGGTCGCCGACATCACCGCCCCGCTGCCGTACGCCGACGGCGCGTTCGACGACGCCGTCGCGGCGCTGGTGCTGCACTACCTGGAGGACTGGACCGCACCGCTGTCCGAGCTGCGGAGGGTGCTGAAGCCCGGCGGGCGGCTGATCGTGGTCGTCAACCACCCCGTGCTGCTCAAGCTCATCCATCGCGAGACCGACTACTTCACGACCGCCAAGTGGACCGACGAGTACGACTTCAACGGTCAGAAGGCCGTGCTCACCTACTGGCACCGGCCGTTGCACGCGATGACGGACGCCTTCACCGCCGCCGGTTTCCGCACGGCCGTCATCAGCGAACCGCCTCCGGCGCCGGAAGCCCACGACCTCTTCCCCGAGGACATGGCGAGGTTCCCCTCCGGCGCGTTCCTGAGCTTCATCTTCTTCGTGCTGGAAGCCGCCTGACCCGTCATGACCTCCTGCGGGCCTCCGGAGGCCACACGACCTCGATCGGTACACCGGAGGCACGCGCCTGCTCGACCACGTCCGCCGTGCCGCCCTTGCCCTGGGCCGGCACGCCGTCCCACACCGCCACGAGCACCTCGACGGAGGCGAGCATGCGCTCGTTGGCCGCCACGTAGGCCAGGCGTCCGCTCGACATGTGCGGCAGGACGCTGACCACCGTGGCGGCGGCGCGCAGCTCGTCGTAGTCGGCCACCTGGTGCGGTTTCAGGCGATCGCGGTAGTCCAGGGCCGGCAGGACCACCTCAACCTCGCCGCCCAGCGCCAGGACGGCGCGGGCGAAGACCTGGTCCGCGCCCGGTGCCAGGCACGTCACGCCCACCAGCGAGCCGCCCAGCCGTTCCAGGGTCTCCGTGATCGCCGCCTGGACGGCGGGGACGCACTCGGGGACCAGGTTGCTGTGGCCGGTGATGCCCACCCGCATCACGCTGTCCGTATCGCTCTGATCGCGTCCCTGGTGTCCTGCACGGCGGGGATGTGGCGGTGTCGTGCCGCTTCCTTCGCGAAGTCCTCCAGCTTGCGGAGAACGCGCCCCGAGGAGAGCTTCGCCGCCGTCGGCAGCACCTCGTTGATCAAGCCGCACGCTGCCTCCGGGTCTCCCGCGACCATCTTGGTGCGCGCCAGTCCGATCACGTCGAAGGCGCGGTTGCGCACCTTGGACGGATCACGTAGTTCCAGGGCCCGCCGGATGTGCCGTTCGGCGAAGACGGCCTGGGTGGGGTCGTGCATCGCGAGGTCGCGGCAGCGGGCGCCGATGACGCCCTCCAGCTCGGCCTCGTCGAAGCTGTGCAGGTAGCGCGGCTCGTTGTCCGCGTCCCGCTGGGCGAAGCTGTCCTGCGCCATGCCCACCGCCTGGTGGAACTCGCGCGTCTTGCCCATGCTCGCGTAGGCCCAGGCCTCGCGGGTCAGCAGCAGGGCCTTCAACGTCGGCGTGCCGGTCCGGCGGGTGCCGTACTGGCCCAGTTGGACGAGCTCCAAGCCGTCCTCGGGGCGGCCCAGGTCGAACATCTGCCTGGCCATGGCGGCGAGGCAGAGGGCCGCGAAGCCGTCGTTGTGGCCGGCCTTGGCCATGCGGATGGCCAGCACGTAGTAGCGCTGGGCCGCGTTGTGCAGCCCGGCGTCGAACGACATGCTCGCCGCCACCTTCGACAGTTCGGCGCCGATGAAGAACGCGCGTTCCGTCGTCGGGCCGGACGGGGCCCTGCCCAGGCGTTCCGCCAGCTCGTCGAGCTGACCGAGGACGGCCTTGCGGGCCAGTCCGTAGCCACCGCGGCCGCCCCAGCCGCGCAGGCCGTCGGCCACGCGCTGCAACGCGAAGAGCTCCTCCTCGCTGATCGCCGAGTGCGACGACCACTTCGACAGGTTCTGCAGGGGGTGCAACCACCGCTGCAGCGGCTCGACCAGTGCGGACCCCACCGTCACCGCGGCGGCTCCTGTGAGCGCCGCTCGTCTGCTGATCGCCAAGTCGCTCCTCGCCGTCTCCTCGACCGAACGTGCGATGCTCGTCGCCTCCCAGGGGGCGGCGAGCACGTCTGGCGGGCCCGATTCGGGGGAGCCCACCTGAGCTGGGATGACGACTCGGTCGAACCACAGTCGTTCGCCAGGTACACCGAGCACTTGCGCGAAGTGGCGCAGCCGGTCGAGGCGGTCGATCTGGTTCTCGCCCGACTCGTAGCGGGAGAGCTGCGCCTGGCTGATGCCGAGCCACCCGGCCATGCGGTCCTGGGTGACCCGGCTCAAGTGCTGGGGGTGGTGCCGGTACGCCGAGATCAGCGCACCCATGTCGCGGTCCGTGCACGCGGCGGCGATCGCGGGGTGGTCCCAGAAGTCGTTCGGGACCTCAGGTGGTCCGTGCACGTCCGCACGAGCGTTGCGGCGGCACCGGTGACACAGCCGATCGGGGTTGTCGGCGGCGATGAACGCCCCGCAAGGGCAAGCGCGTCTGGATGTGGGTCTCGCTGCATCCATCGGCCTCGCCCCCGTCACTGAGCGTTTCCCCAGTGTACGGAGGTGTGATCGTCAGTCCATCCATCTCATGCATAAGACGTAATGGATTCGCGTGTCGCAGTCCTGGTGCCCCCGTGCGGCGGATGAGCTTCATACGCGTGATGCATGAGGTGCATGCATCACGCGAGTGGTGTTGGCGGGAACTGAGAAGCACCCTGCACAACGTCAGGCTGCGGGTCGATCCCCGTGGCCGTGGCCAGTGCCACCCACCAACGGGGAGGACAACCGCCGATGAGCCTCACGACCGCGGAGACCGGTACCGGGAGTGCCGGGATCCCACAGAACAGAGGACACGCACGCGCGATCGGCGAGGCCGTCGCCGGCTACCGGTTGCTCGGCTGGCAGGTGAGCGTCACCGAGCAGGGCGTGTTCCTACCCCTGGGCCCCGCCACGACCGCTCTGGCCATGCCGGCGCGGATCGGGTCGCGAGTCCTGGCCGATCTGAAGTCGCGCATGCTCGCCGGGCCGGTCACGGTCATCCCCGGCCCCCGCGAACACTGGATCTTCCTCGCGGAGCTGGTGGCGCTGCTGCCCACGCACCTGAAGGCGCCGCCGGAGGTCCAGTTCGTGCGCTCGCCGCACCGGATCGCGCTCCCGCCCACGATGACCAGGTACGGATCGCTGCGGTGGGCGAACCCGCCGTCGCACTCGCGGCACTGGTTCCCGCCGTTCACCGCCGTGCTCGCGCTGGCCCGGACGGCGGCCGCGGAGGACCAGCGCCGATAATCGGTGCTCGTGGATCGTCGAACGGTGTTGTTGTGTGGGCTCGCCGCCGCTTTGAGCGCCTGTGGCGAGCCCGCTCCTCGCAATACGGGCGGTGTCGGGACCGCCCGGCCGGGGGATCGGGTCGTCGCCGTCTCCTCGGTGCCGGAGAAGTCCGGACTGCTCGTGGACATGCCGGGAAACGCCCAGCTGTTGGTCGTGCAGCCTCGATCGGGTGAATTCCGTGCGTTCAATCCCTCGTGCCCGCACGTCGGTTCGTTGGTGAACCCACCTGCCGGTGGCGCGATCACGTGCCCGTTGCACGGGAGCACTTTCGACCCGTCCACAGGAGAAGTCCGCAAAGGACCTGCGACTTCCGGGTTGGCGGAGGTCGCGATTTCCCGTTCGGGCGATGATTTGGTGCTCGCGTGAGACCTGTGCATTTGCTGTGCATCGTGCTTCTCGCTGAACTTTGGCCGATCTGTTCGCGTAATGCTGTGGTGTGAGCCCGAACACCCACCACCACGGAGGATCGGTCGTGAACACCGAAAGCCTGGTCAGCAGGCGGGCGGCGCTGTGCGGAATCGCGGTTGCCCTCGCTGTTCCCAGCGGACTCGTGACGGCGTGCAGCAGTTCCACCCCGGCCGGTTCTGGAAACTCCACACCCACGCAGGGGGGATCGGAACCGACGGGTTCCGCGGGTTCCGCCGGAACCTCGCTGGTCGCACTGGCTGACGTGCCCGAAGGCGGAGGGGCCGTCGTCGACGCCCCCGGCGGCAAGAAGATCGTCGTCGCGCGCATCTCGGCGACCGAGGTGAAGGCCTATGACGCGACGTGCCCGCACCAGGGTTCGATGGTCGCGGAGCCTTCCGGCGGCACCATCACCTGCCCTTCGCACGGAAGCCAGTTCGGTGCTTCCGACGGCGCCGTGAAGAAGGGGCCGGCGACGACCGGTCTGAAGGCGGTCGGGGTGAAGGTCGACGGTGACCAGGTGGTCCTGACCTGACCCTTTCTGTTTTTGTCAGACCGCGTCGATAGTCTGGACGGCGTGGCAGATCCCTCGACGTATCGCCCTGCTGTGGGCACGATTCCTGAGGCTCCCGGCGTCTACAAGTTCCGCGACGCCGGTGGCCGGGTCGTGTACGTCGGCAAGGCGAAGAGCTTGCGCAGCAGGCTGAACTCGTACTTCGCGGATCTGGCCGGTCTGCACCCGCGCACGCGCCAGATGGTGACCACGGCGGCCTCCGTCGAGTGGACCGTGGTCGGCACCGAGGTCGAGGCGCTGCAGCTCGAGTACAACTGGATCAAGGAGTTCGACCCGCGCTTCAACGTCCGGTACCGCGACGACAAGTCGTATCCGGTGCTGGCCGTGACGCTGCACGAGGACTACCCGCGGCTGCATGTGTACCGGGGTCCGCGCAAGAAAGGCGTGCGGTACTTCGGGCCATTCGCCCACGCGTGGGCCATCCGCGAGACGCTGGACCTGCTGCTGCGGGTGTTCCCCGCGCGCACGTGCTCGGCGGGCGTCTTCAAGCGGCACAACCAGATCGGCCGCCCGTGCCTGCTCGGGTACATCGACAAGTGCTCGGCGCCGTGCGTCGGCAAGGTGTCGGCCGACGAGCACCGCGACATCGTGCTCGACTTCTGCGACTTCCTGGCGGGCAAGACGGACCACATGGTCCGCCGCCTCGAACGCGAGATGCTCCAGGCGTCCGAGGAACTGGAGTTCGAACGCGCGGCCCGTCTCCGCGACGACCTGGGCGCGTTGCGCCGCGCGATGGAGAAGCAGGCCGTCGTGCTCGGCGACGGCACGGACGCCGACGTGATGGCGTTCTCGCAGGACGAGCTCGAGGTCTCGGTCCAGGTGTTCCACGTGCGCGGCGGCCGGGTGCGCGGCCAGCGCGGCTGGGTGCTGGACAAGGTCGAGGCGGTCGACGACGGCGCGATCGTCGACCAGTTCATCATGCAGTTCTACGGCGACAACACGGAGAGCACCCCGCGCGAGGTGCTCGTGCCGGTGCTCCCGGACGACGCGCAGGCCCTGGAAGACCTGCTCTCCGAACAACGAGGCTCCCGCGTAGCCCTGCGCGTCCCACAACGCGGAGACAAGCGCGCGTTGATGGAAACGGTGGCGCGCAACGCCTCCGAAGCCTTCGCACAACACAAACTCCGCCGCGCCGGCGACCTCACCGCCCGCTCGGCGGCGTTGCAGGAGATCCAGGACGCGCTGGCCCTGGACACCGCCCCGCTGCGCATCGAGTGCATCGACATCAGCCACGTCCAGGGCACCGACGTGGTCGCCTCCCTGGTCGTCTTCGAGGACGGCCTGGCCCGCAAGTCCGAGTACCGCCGCTTCGCCATCAGGGAGGCGGCCACCGAGGGCGACGTGGCGTCGATCGCCGAGGTGGTCCGCCGCCGCTTCCAGGCGATGCTGCGCGAGACCGCCTCGGGCGGCCCCAACCCGGGCATAGACCCGGACACCGGCAAACCCCGCAAGTTCGCCTACCCGCCCAACCTCCTGGTGGTCGACGGCGCGGGCCCCCAAGCCGCAGCGGCCTCCGACGTCCTGGCAGAACTGGGCATCACCGACGTGGCCGTGGTGGGCCTGGCCAAACGCCTCGAAGAGGTCTGGGTCCCCGGCGAGGCCGACCCGCTGATCCTCCCGCGCACCAGCGACGCCCTCTACCTACTGCAACGAGTCCGCGACGAGGCGCACCGCTTCGCCATCGCCTACCACCGCCAGAAGCGCTCGAAGCGCATGACCACCTCGGAGCTCGACGAGGTCCCGGGGTTGGGGGAGACGCGCAAAGCCGCGCTGCTCAAGCACTTCGGCTCGGTGAAGAAGCTACGACAGGCCACAGTGGACGAGATCAGCGACGTGCCGGGCGTGGGCCGTCGCACCGCCGAGGCGGTGGTGGCGACGCTGGCCTCGCCAGGCGGGAAGGCCTGATGCGCACCGCCTTTGCCCGCCGGTCTGGCCCGCGGGCCGGCTGTGCCGCGCCTGCAGGTGTCGCCGTGCCGGCTGGCTTTGCTGCGGTGGTCGGTTCGGCCGAGCCAGTCGGCTTGGCCGCAGCATGTGAGAACCTCTCGCCGACCGCGGATCCGTTGCGGGCTGGGAGTTTTGCGGCAGGCAGCGACTGCTGTCTACGGCACTGCTGTCCTCGGCACTGGCCCGAGCACCCCCTTCCAGCCTGCTCCAGCAAGGGCTCTCCGCACCCGCTCCCGGAAATCTCCGGCAGCGGCGCGCCGCGTCTGCCCACCGCACCCGTTCCACGCGGTCCAACCCTGCCCGCCGCACCCGACTCCGCCCTCCGACGCCAGCCCGCCGCACCCGGCTCCGCCCACCTCCGGCACCAGTCCGCCGCACCCCTTCCACGCGGCGCAGGCTCCTGCCAGCCGCACTCCGCGCCACTCGGCCCAGCCTCTGCGCGGCGCCTCCCCGAAGACCCGGCCGCCCGCCGCACGACTCTCGCCCCACCCGGTCCGGCCTCTGCATGGCGTTTCCCCACCGAATCGGCCAGCCGCCGCACGACCTCAGCCGCCCGTCGCGCGACCTCCGTCCCACCCGTCCCAGCGTCCGCGCGGCACCTCCCCACCGATCCGGCCGGCCGCCGCACGGCCTACGCCGGTCCCACCCGTCGCGCGACCTCCGCCCCTCCCGCCCCAACCTCCGTGCGGCACCTCCCCACCAACCCGGCCACCCGCCGCACCACCCCCGCCGACCCCACCCGCCGCAAGCCCCACATCCGCCCCACCCTCCGCACCGGCCACGCTCGCCCAGCGCCCACCCCGCAGACCGGGCGAGGATCGTGATCGCGGCCACGACGCGCCCGTCTCAACTGCCCAACCTGCCGCACGCCGGAGCCGTTCCAGGGGAGACTCGGGCAGGGCTCGTCCAGCCGAGTGGCGTGGCCCAACACCGAGCTGTCCCAAACGAGAGCACCTCAGCCGTGCTCATGAACAGGTAACGGAGTCGTAGTCGTGAACGCGGAGAAGTCCGGCATCGAAGTCGCCGTGGTGACCGGGCTGTCCGGTGCGGGCCGCAGCACCGCGGCCAAGTGCCTGGAGGACCTCGGCTGGTTCGTCGTCGACAACCTGCCCCCGGAACTCATCGCCACCATGGTCGAGCTGGGCGCCCAGGCGCGCGGGGCGATCACCAGGGTCGCCGTCGTCATGGACGTGCGCAGCCGCGCGTTCACCGAGGACCTGGCCTCCATCATCAAGGACCTCGACGCGCGCGGGTACAAGCCGCGCGTGCTCTTCCTCGAAGCCACGGACGCCGTGCTGATCCGGCGGTTCGAGGCGGTGCGCCGCGGTCACCCGATGCAGGGGGACGGGCGGCTGCAGGACGGCATCGAGGCCGAGCGGATCCTGCTCACGCCGCTGAAGCAGGAAGCGGACCTCGTGGTCGACACGTCCGCGCTGAGCATCCACCAGTTGCGGGCCAAGATCGAGGACACGTTCGGCACCGAGGCCGCGACCAGGACCCGTGTCACCGTGCTGAGCTTCGGCTACAAGTACGGGCTGCCGATGGACGCCGACCTCGTCATGGACGTGCGGTTCCTGCCCAACCCGTTCTGGATCCCGGAGCTGCGCGAGCAGACGGGTCTGGATGGTGAGGTGCGCAACTACGTGCTGTCCCAGGAGGGCGCTGACGAGTTCCTTGATCGGTACCACGAACTCCTCAGGCTCATCGGGGCCGGGTACCGGCGTGAGGGCAAGCGCTACCTGACGCTCGCGATCGGCTGCACCGGTGGCAAGCACCGCAGTGTGGCCCTGAGCGAAGAGCTGGCCGGGAGGCTGGCGAGCGAGGACGGCACGGCCGTGAAGGTCGTGCACAGGGATCTGGGACGTGAGTGACGAAGTTGAAAGCTGTTGCTTTGGGTGGCGGGCACGGGCTGCACGCGACGCTGACCGCGCTGAGGAAGGTCACCGACGACGTGACGGCCGTGGTGACCGTCGCGGACGACGGGGGTTCCTCGGGACGTCTAAGGCGTGAGCTGCAGGACCTGCTGCCGCCCGGTGACCTGCGCAAGGCCATGGCGGCGCTGGCGGGCGAGGACGAGGCCAGCCAGCGCTGGACGTCGCTGTTCAAGCACCGGTTCGGCGGCACGGGGGCCCTCGCCGGGCACGCGGTCGGCAACCTGGTGATCGCCGGGCTGCTCGAGCAGCTCGGCGACCCGGTCGCGGTGCTCGACCTCACGAGCAGGTTGCTCGGCGTCCGGGGCAGGGTGCTGCCGATGTCGAACGACCCGCTCGACATCGAGGCCGACGTCACGGGCCTCGACGAGGACGTGACGGACGTGCGGCGCATCCGGGGCCAGGTCGCCATCGCGACCACCCCCGGGCTCGTGCAGCGCATCCGGCTGACTGCCCCGAACGGGCGACCTGCCGGCTGCCCGGAAGCAGTACAGGCTGTACTTGAGGCTGATCTCGTGCTACTCGGCCCCGGATCGTGGTTCACCAGCGTGTTGCCGCATCTGCTGGTGCCCGAACTGCACGACGCGCTCGTGCGCACGCGGGCCAAGAAGGTTCTGGTGCTGAATCTCGTCCCCCAACCGGGTGAAACTGCTGGTTTCTCTCCGGAGCGGCATTTGGACGTAGTCTGCGAACACGCACCCGAGCTGAAGGTGGACGCGGTGATCGCCGACGTCGACTCGGTCCCCACCCCGGACCGGCTGACGCGAGCCGCCTCGGCACTGGGCGCGCGTACGCATCTGGCGAAGATCGCCGCACCGGACGCCGCTGAAAGGCATGATCCGGAGGCGCTTGCCGGTTGCCTGAGGCAAGTGGTCGAGGAGACCGGAGTGGGAGGGACGAGCCCGTGGCGATGACGTCGGCGGTCAAGGACGAGCTGAGCAGGCTCGCGGTATCCAAGACCTGTTGCCGCCGCGCGGAGGTGTCCTCGCTGCTCAGGTTCGCGGGCGGGCTGCACATCGTGTCCGGCCGGGTCGTCGTCGAGGCCGAGCTCGACCTGGGTTCCGCGGCCCGCAGGCTGCTCAAGGAGATCCAGGCGCTCTACGGCCACCACGCCGAGGTCTTCACCATCCAGTCGAACGGCCTGCGCAAGGGCACCCGCTACGTCGTCCGCGTCGTCAAGGACGGCGAGGGGCTGGCCCGCCAGACCGGTCTGCTCGACCCGCGCGGCCGCCCGGTGCGCGGCCTGCCCGCGCCGGTGGTGTCGGGTGGCGTGTGCGACGCGGAAGCCGCGTGGCGCGGTGCCTTCCTGGCGCACGGCTCGCTGACCGAACCGGGTCGCAGCTCGTCGCTGGAGATCACCTGCCCAGGCCCGGAGGCCGCGCTCGCCCTGGTCGGCGCGGCACGCAGGATGGGCATCTCGTCGAAGTCGCGCGAGGTCCGCGGGGCCGAGCGCGTGGTGATAAGGGACGGCGACGCCATCGGGGCGATGCTGACCAAGCTCGGCGCGCACGACAGCGTGATGGCGTGGGAAGAGCGCCGGATGCGGCGTGAGGTCCGCGCCACCGCGAACAGGCTGGCGAACTTCGACGACGCGAACCTGCGCCGCTCGGCCCGCGCGGCCGTCGCGGCGGCCGCACGGGTGGCGCGCGCGTTGGAGATCCTCGGGCCGGAGGCGCCTGACCACCTGGCCGCAGCCGGTCAGCTGCGGCTCGCGCACCGGCAGGCGTCGCTGGAGGAGCTCGGGCAGCTGTCCGACCCGCAGATGACCAAGGACGCGGTGGCAGGCCGTATAAGGCGTCTGCTGGCCATGGCGGACAAGCGGGCCAAGGACCTGGGGCTGCCGGACACGGAGTCGGCGGTCACGGCGGAGATGCTCGAAGCCGAGGTCTGAGGGGCCGCGCTGCCCGACAGCAGAGCCCCTCGCTGGCGGCCTAAGGCGTCTGCCGCCCCGCCCACACCGCGAGCTGCGCCCGTGAACGCAGCCCCAGCTTCGACCGGGCGTGCGTGACGTGCCGGGCGACGGTGTGCGGTGAGATGCCGAGCCGCTGCCCGATCTGCCGGTTCGTCAGCCCCTCCGCCACCAGCGTCGCCACGTGCAGCTCACGGGCGGAGATCACCCCGTCGGAGTCGGCGAGCGGTTGTGCGGTCAGCGCGTAGGAAATGGCCTGTGCCAACGACATCCGCTCGCCCGTCGACTCCGCGGCCCGCAGCCGGCCCGCGCTGAGGCGGTCGCGGCAGACGGCCCGCGCGTCGTCCAGCAGGGCCTGCCAGTACGGCTCGGGGCGGAAGTCGTAGCGGGTGCGGACGACGGCGGCCGACGTCAGGAGCGAGAGCGCGCGTTCGTCGTCCGAACCCACGCCGAGCAGGCCCAGTGCTAGGCCCTCCAGGTCGTAGTACTGGTCCATCGGGTGCTCTGAGCCGACCTCCAGGCTCTCCCGGAACAGCTCGACGGCGTCGGGGTGGTCCTTGCGCGCCAACGCGATCGCGCCCGCGCTGTGCAGCACCGGGTTCAGCATGTGCGGCAGGCCGATCAGGCGCGTCAGCGTCAGCGCCTCGCGGACCAGCGGGGCCGCGCGGTCGGCGAAGCCGTGCTGCAGCAACGTCCAGCCGTGGGAGTTCAGGACGATGGCGCGCGCCAGCTTGTCGTCGGAGTCGCGCAGCAACGCGGCGGCCTCGTCGAAGAGCTGCCAGGCCAGTGCCGGGTCGCCGGTGTGGGCCTCGGCGGAGGCGAGCACCTCCAGCGCGCGGGCCGTCGTGCCGGGGTGGCGGCCGTCGGCGCGTTCGATCGCCAGCGACTCCTCGGCGAACCGCCTGGTCGCGTGCCAGCCGCCCCGCGTGCGGTGGTGCATCGCCGCCAGCACGGCGAGGACGCTGCGGTACTCCTGCGGCATCGGCTGCGACAGCGCCTGGTGCAGCAACTCGGTGGGGGCGCCGCGAGGTGCGCGCGGGGTCGACGTCCAGGCCATGGCGACGATCGTGAGGGCGTGCCGCGACCAGTCAGCGGTCTCCGCCGTTCTCGCGGCGGCCAGCTCCAGCAGGCCCACGTTGCGGTCCAGGCGCAGCACGAGGGACGGCGACGGGAAGAACGACGAGATCTCCGGCTCCACGACCGAACACACCCACTCGACCAGACGGTCGGCCACAAGAGAGAGGTCGCCGTGCGCGATGGCGCGTTCGTGGCAGTAGAGGCGGATCGACTCGAGCTGCCGGAACGTCGTGTGCCCGCCGACGCGGTCGACGACCAGCAGCGACTTCTGTTCGAGGCTGCTCAGCAGCTCCAGGGCGTCCGGAACGCCGCAGACCGCGCTCGCCACCCCGAGGTCGAACGGCACGCCCAGCACGGCGAGCCTGCGTGACGCGGCCTGTTCGTCCTCGGTCAGCAGGTCGTAGCTCCAGCCGATCGCGGTCCGCAGCGTGCGGTGGCGGTCGTCGGCGGCGCGCGGCCCGGTCAGCAACGCGAGCCGGTCGCCCAGCCGGGCGAGGACGTCGGCGGGGGAGAGCACGGTGATGCGCCTCGCGGCCAGCTCGATGGCGAGCGGCATGCCGTCCAGCGCGCGGCACACGGCGACGACGTCGGCCACGTTCGCGGCGTCCACCTCGAACGAGCGGTCCACCGACGCGGCACGGTCGCGGAACAGCGCCACGGCGTCGTGCCGCAGCGCCTCGGTGAGATCGGCGTCCGCGGGCGGCAGCTCCAGCTCGCCGACCGCGAAGACCTGCTCACCGGCGAGGCGCAGCGGCTCGCGCGACGTCACCAGGACGCGCAGCCGCGGGCAGCGGGCCAGCAGGTCCGCCACCACGTCCGCGACGTCGAACAGCAGGTGCTCGCAGTTGTCGAGCACGAGCAACGGCCGCCGGTGCCGCTCGACCTCGGCGACGACCGCGTCGCGCGCGGGCCTGTTCGGCAACGGGTGCGCGCCGACCGCCGCGTGGATCGCCTGCACCGCGTCGGACGCGGGCGCGAGCGCGGCCCACCACACCTGATCAGCGCGTTTGCTCACGTGCTGGACCGCCAGCCTCGTCTTGCCCGCGCCCGCTGGACCCACCAACGAGACGAGACGGTCCGTCTCGTTGCGGGTCAGCGCGGCGAGCTCCTCGCGGCGGCCCACGAAGCTGTCGAGGGGAGTGGGCACCAACGAGACGAGACGGTCCGTCTCGTCGCGCGTGGAAGCGCGCTCACGATAGGCGCGCTGACGGCACGCGTTGGAGCAGTAGCGCCGGCCCGTGACCGCCTCGGCGAGGGGGTTTCCACACGTCACGCATGTGGCGGGGGCCGTCATGACCCCTGACCGTACCGGGCGCGTAACGGCCCGTAACAGCCGCTCTTTCGGGTATTGAAGGGGCCGCCGGGGCGCCGGGACCATCCAGGGATGACAGCGCAGACCAGATCGGAAGGCCCGCTCGTGCCGCCCCAGGACCGTCCCGTCGTCGACGAGTGGCTCGCGCGGATCCACGCCGTCGTCGGACGAGGCGCCCAGGAGACGAGTCCGGAGGCCTGCCGCACCGCCGCGGAGGCCGCGGAGGAGCTGAGCGCCTACCTCTGGATGCTCCGCGCGCTCCGCCGCCGAACGGCCTAATCAGGACCCCTTTTTCTGGCTCGATACAGAGATACTGACTATCCCTGTGACCAGGGACGCAGTTCGGCAGATAGGGTGGGCTCGTTCCTGCCAAAGCTGAACGCAAGGAGTCAGTCGTGACGGTTCGTGTAGGTGTCAACGGTTTCGGTCGGATCGGGCGCAACTTCTTCCGCGCCGTGAGGGCCGGCGGCCACGACATCGAGATCGTCGCGTTCAACGACCTCGGTGACGTCGCCACGATGGCGCACCTGCTGAAGTACGACAGCATCCTCGGTCGTCTGGACGCCGACGTGCAGGTCACCGACGAGGGCATCTCCGTCGACGGCAAGGTCATCAAGGCCCTCGCCGAGCGCGACCCGGGCAAGCTGCCCTGGAAGGACCTCGGCGTCGACGTCGTCGTCGAGTCGACCGGCTTCTTCACCGACGCCACCAAGGCCCGCGCGCACGTCGACGAGGGTGGCGCCAAGAAGGTCATCATCTCCGCGCCGGCCAAGAACGAGGACCTGACGGTCGTCATCGGCGCCAACGAGGAGAAGTTCGACGGTTCGCAGACGATCATCTCGAACGCGTCCTGCACCACGAACTGCCTCGCGCCGCTGGCCAAGGTCCTCAACGACAGCTTCGGCGTCGAGCAGGGCCTCATGACCACGATCCACGCGTACACGCAGGACCAGAACCTGCAGGACGCGCCGCACAGCGACCTCCGCCGTGCCCGCGCCGCCGCGCTGAACATCGTCCCGACCTCCACGGGTGCCGCGAAGGCCATCGGCCTCGTGCTGCCGGAGCTCAAGGGCAAGCTCGACGGCTACGCGCTGCGCGTGCCGATCCCCACCGGCTCGGCCACCGACCTGACCGTCACGCTCAAGCGCGAGGTCACCGTCGAAGAGGTCAACGCCGCGTACAAGGCCGCCGCCGAGGGCCCCCTGGCCGGCATCCTCAAGTACTCGACGGACCCGATCGTGTCGGCCGACATCGTCACCGACCCGCACTCGTGCATCTACGACGCGCCGCTGACCAAGGTCATCGGCAACCAGGTCAAGGTCGTCGGCTGGTACGACAACGAGTGGGGCTACTCCAACCGCCTCGCGGACCTGGTCAAGCTCGTCGCCTCCAAGATCTGAGCAGGGGCGAAAAGTCAGTGAAGACTCTCAGCGACCTGCTCGCCGAGGGTGTCGCGGGTCGGCGCGTCCTGGTGCGCGCCGACCTGAACGTCCCCCTCGACGGAGACAAGATCACCGACGACGGCCGCGTCCGCGCGTCGGTCCCGACGATCAAGGCGCTGGCCGACGCCGGTGCCCGCGTGATCGTCACCGCTCACCTCGGCCGCCCCAAGGGCGAGCCGGACCCGAAGTTCTCCCTGGCCCCGGCCGCCGCTCGCCTCGGTGAGCTGCTCGGCACCGAGGTCGCGCTCGCGTCCGACCTCGTCGGCCCGTCCGCCACGTCCGTGGTCGGCGCGCTGACCGACGGTGGCGTCGTGATGCTGGAGAACGTCCGCTTCGACGCCCGCGAGACCTCGAAGGCCGACGCGGAACGCGCGGAGCTCGCGGACGAGCTGGCCTCGTTCGCCGACGCGTTCGTGTCCGACGGCTTCGGCGTCGTGCACCGCAAGCAGGCCTCGGTCTACGACGTCGCGCAGAAGCTGCCCGCGTACGTCGGCGGTCTCGTCGAGGCCGAGCTGAAGGTCCTCAAGAAGCTCACCGACGACCTGGAGCGCCCGTACGTCGTGGTGCTCGGCGGCGCGAAGGTGTCCGACAAGCTCGGCGTCATCGCGAACCTGCTGGCCAAGGTCGACCGGCTGCTCATCGGCGGCGGCATGGCGTACACGTTCCTCAAGGCCCAGGGCCACGAGGTCGGCACGTCGCTGCTGCAGGAAGACCAGCTCGACCAGGTGAAGGGCTTCCTCGCGGAGGCCGAGAAGCGCGGCGTCGAGCTCGTGCTGCCGGTCGACGTGCTGGTCACGGCCGAGTTCGGCAACGTCGAGCACGACGTCGTCGGCACCGACGCGATCCCCGCGGACAAGATGGGCCTCGACATCGGCCCGAAGTCCCGCGAGCTGTTCGCGTCCAAGCTCGCCGACGCCAGGACCGTGTTCTGGAACGGCCCGATGGGCGTGTTCGAGATCGAGACCTACTCCGGTGGCACCCGTGCCGTCGCGGAGGCCCTGGTCAAGTCCGAGGCGTTCACCGTCGTCGGTGGTGGCGACTCGGCCGCCGCGGTGCGTGCGCTGGGTCTGCCCGAAGACGGCTTCTCGCACATCTCCACCGGTGGTGGCGCGTCCCTGGAGTTCCTGGAGGGCAAGGAACTCCCCGGCATCAGCGTTTTGGAGTCCTGATGGCAGCCCGGCTCCCGCTCATCGCGGGCAACTGGAAGTTGAACCTCAACCACCTGGAGGCCATCGGCCTCGTGCAGAAGATCGCCTTCTCCCTCCCGGAGAAGTACTTCGCCAAGGTCGAGGTCGCCGTTCTTCCCCCGTTCGTCGACATCCGCAGCATCCAGACGCTGGTCGACGGCGACAAGCTGCTCCTCAAGTACGGCGCGCAGGACATCTCGCAGCACGACTCCGGTGCCTACACCGGTGAGGTGTCGGGCGGGATGCTCGCGAAGCTCGGCTGCCACTACGTGGTCGTCGGGCACTCCGAGCGCCGCGAGTACCACGGCGAGACGGACGCCATCGTCAACGCCAAGATCAAGGCGGCGCTGAAGGTCGAGGTCACCCCGATCTTCTGCTTCGGCGAGAAGCTCGACGTCCGCGAGGCCAAGGGTCACCTGGAGCTGGTGCGCCAGCAGCTGGAGGACGGCCTGAAGGGCTTCACGGCCGAGCAGGTCGCCAAGATCGTGTTCGCCTACGAGCCCGTGTGGGCCATCGGCACCGGTCGCACCGCCTCCTCGGCCGACGCGCAGGAGGTGTGCTCGCTGGTCCGCTCGTTCGTGGCGGAGAAGTACGGCGAGGAGACCGCGGCCGTCGTCCGCGTGCTGTACGGCGGTTCGGTGAAGTCGTCGAACATCGGTGAACTGATCCAGCAGAAGGACATCGACGGCGCTCTCGTCGGCGGTGCCAGCCTTCAGGCGGACGAATTCACCAAGCTGTGCGCATTGGCCGCCGGCGGGCCTCTACCCTAAGTTGATCTGGTTAAACCCATAACCCCACTGGTTGCACACGTTCGGCAGTCGAACAGGTACTCTGTGGCGTCGGCTGCCTGACAGCGAGGAAGAAATGATCCTGTTCCTGCAGATCCTGTTGATCGTCTCCAGCGTGCTGCTGGTGCTGCTCGTGCTGTTGCACCGCGGCCGTGGTGGCGGCCTTTCCTCGCTGTTCGGCGGCGGTATGCAGTCGAGTCTGTCCGGTTCCTCCGTTGTCGAGAAGAACCTCGACCGCCTGACGCTGTTCGTCGGCGCGATCTGGGTCATCGCCATCGTGGGCATCGGGCTGCTGATCAAGCTCCCCGGAGCCTGATCTTCCGTTCAGCGGCAGAAGCCCTCAGGGGCTTGGGGTAACCACTTGGTGGGGGTGTAACGGTCGATGTCCGGTGGTAACGCGATTCGCGGTACCCGCGTCGGCGCAGGCCCGATGGGCGAATCGGAGCGCGGCGAGTCCGCGCCTCGTCGTCGGGTGTCGTACTGGTGCGCGAACGGTCACGAGTCCCGGCCTTCCTTCGCGGTCGACGCGGACGTTCCGGAGAACTGGGACTGCCCGCGCTGCGGCCTGCCCGCAGGTCGTGACGAGCAGACGCCACCCGCGCCTCCGCGCAACGAGCCCTACAAGACGCACCTTGCGTACGTGAAGGAGCGGCGCTCCGACGCGGACGGCGAGGCGATCCTCGAAGAGGCTCTCGCCAAGCTGCGCCGTCAGCGCGAAGAGCCGTAAACCTGGCTCGGTAGTTTCCGAACAACGCGAAAGGCCCCCTCTACTGCGGAGAGGGGGCCTTTCGCGTTCGTTGCTTTATCGCCTGAGACCGGAGAACTGGCGGCGCAGCATCGCGGCTCCGACGAGCAGGAAGAACAGCAGCACCACGAGCGTGCTGGTCGTGCCGCCGGACGAGCTCGACAGCGTCACGTCCACGTTGCCCACGAGCACGATGCCGCACTCCGCGCGCACCTTGTGGCGGCCGGGCTCGATGTTCGCGAACCGCACCGGCGACTTGAACGTGCCGTTCTCGTCGGCCGTGGTCTTGCCGACGTCCTGGCCGAGCGACTTCAGCGTCACGTTCGCGCCCTTGGGGCAGCCGGTGCCGGTCGCGGTCAGGTCGTCGCCGGGCTGGATGTTGTCCTTGTCCAGCAGGAGAACGCCGTCACCGGGGTTGGTCAGCGCGTCGGTCGTGGAGGACGACGGCGCCGACGAGTCCGTGGTGGTCGTGGTCGTCGTCGTGGTGACCGGGGGAGTCGTGGTGGTGACGACCGGCGGACGCGTCGTCACGGGCGGGTTGGTCACCGGCGGGTTGGTGACGGGAGGCTGCGTGGTGACCG
The DNA here is from genome assembly GCF_042721515.1 of Lentzea sp. NPDC058436. NCBI lineage: Bacteria > Bacillati > Actinomycetota > Actinomycetes > Pseudonocardiales > Pseudonocardiaceae > Lentzea > Lentzea sp. NPDC058436. The sequence goes on along the minus strand of NZ_JBHXLF010000018.1, from coordinate 55,049 downwards.
GCGGTCGCGTCGTGGTGACGGGCGGCGGCGGCACGACGACGCGCAGCACGGTGCCGGCCACGCCGCACTTCGTGTTCGTCGACCGGGCTTCGAGCTTGTGGCTGCCGGCGCTCGTGCCCGCCGGGACGGTCGCTCCGACCGAGCCGCTCGACGCCGAGCCGGCCGTCGCGATCTGGATGCCGTCCAGCGTGAAGATGATGCTGACGGCACGACACGTCACGAAACCGCCCCAGGTCATGGTCACGGGGCCGCCCGCTGTGGCAGGCTGCGGCGCCGCACTCAGTGAGGGCGGCTGCTGGGCCGTGGCCGGTGTGGTGCTCAGCACCGTAACACCGGCCATGATGGCCACGAGTAAGCCTAAAGACCGCATTCCCTCTCCCCGGATCAGAACCTAAGGTGCGCTAGTGAGACGTCGCATGGCCGGTGCAGGTTTACTGCTGTGGTGCGGAATTATGCTGCTTCCCTCAACAGCGTCCGCACAGGGCGGGTCGGTGATCCTCGAGGCCGATGTGGACGGTAGGCCGGTCGGAGTAGGGAACCTGGTGCTGGACCCGTCGCGGACCGCCAAGGTCTCCATCACGGTCCGCAACAACTCGAACACCGTGCAGCGCGTCAAGACCGTGCGGATCAGCGGCACCGCGCTCGCGTTGACCTTCTTCGCTTACGACACAACGGTTCCGTTCGACGTGCCTGCGCGGTCGTCGGAGACCCGCTCGTTCCCGCTGGAGCCGACCGATCTGGGCTCGCAGGCGATCGGTCTCCTTCCGGTAACGGTTGAGGTCATCGACGTCCAACGCGAGAGCATCGCCTCCGTCGAGACGACCGGCGACGTCAAGGGGTCGCTCTGGTCCGTCTACGGGGCGTTCGGTCTGGGCGTGCTCGTGCTGACGGCGTTGTCGTGGGCGGGCGCGCTGATCGCGCTGGCCCGCCGGCGCCTGCCCGCGAACCGGTGGCAACGCGCCATGCGGTTCCTGCCCGCCGGCATCGGGACGGGGCTGATCGCGGTGATCTCGCTGTCGGTGCTGCGACTGGTGGCGCCGTCGCCCACGGCCGAGATCCCGTTCATCGTGGGCGCCGCCGCGGCGGCGTTCATTCTTGGCTATGTGACACCGCATCCGGGTGAAACTCAACCGTCCTCTGTGGATGCGGAGACCGTGAGGTTCCGCCTGTGAACCAGTCCAGTGTGGTCGCCGCCCTGCCGCAGTACGCCGTCGGTGAGCAGATCGGCGAGGGCGGCATGGGCGTCGTCTACGGCGGTGTGCACCGTCAGCTGGGTCGTCCCGTGGCGATCAAACGGCTGCCGCACGCCGTGGCCGAGGACCCGCGGATGAGCGAGCGCTTCGAGCACGAGGCACGGCTGCTGGCCCGCCTCGACCACCCGCACATCGTGCCCGTCTACGACTACGTCCGGCAGCAGGGCGAGCACCTGCTGGTGATGGAACGGCTCGACGGCGGCACGGTCTGGTCGCGGTTCGCGGGAGACGGCCTGACCGCGCAGCAGTCGTGCGGCATCGTGCTGGCGGCGCTGTCCGGGCTGCACGCCGCGCACGAGGCCGGGGTGCTGCACCTCGACGTGAAGCCCAAGAACCTACTCTTCACCTCGAACGGCGTGGTGAAGGTGGCGGACTTCGGCATCTCGCAGGTGGTGTCGGAGGGCGCGACGCTCGTGACGCACGGTGGCGCGGTGCTCGGCACGCCCGCGTACATCGCGCCGGAACAGGCGATGGGCAACCCGCTCTCGCCCGCGGCGGACGTCTACGCGACCGGCACGATGCTCTACGAACTGCTGTGCGGCGACCTGCCGTTCGAACGCGGCGGCGGCCCGATCGCGATGATCCAGAAGCGGGTGTTCCAGGAGCCGCGGCAGTTGCCGAAGGTACCGGAACCCCTTGCGGGCGTGGTGATGCGCAGCATCGCGCGGGAGCCCGCGGCGCGCTACCGCAACGCCGAGACGTTCGCGATCGACCTGGCGGCCGCGGCGGGCCACCTGTTCGGTCCGGACTGGCTCGTGCGCCTCGGCATGCCCGTGCACCTCGCACCGCAGGTGTCGGCGTCATCAACGCGTCCGTCACTGCGGCCCGTGCCCGAACGCGACACCGTGACGCTCACCGGGCAACGCATCCGCGCCACGCTCGTGGACCCCGTTCCGGCCGCACGGCTGAGCGGCAGCAGCACGCTCGTGCCGGCGGCACAGGTGATCAAGCCGCCGTCGACGCCGTGGGCGCTGTGGCTGGTGGCTGCGCTGGCGTTGATCGCGATGGCCGTGGTGCCGTTCGTGGCGACGGCCAACACGCTCACGACGTCGGTCACGCAGGACCTCGCGAATCCGGTGAACGCCGAGGGCACGCATCTCGTCGTGACGGCGGCGGGGATCCCGATCGCGGACGTGCCGGAGCGCACGCCTGAGGGGTTCGTGCTGCCCGGTGTCACGCGCTGGATCGTCGGCGGCGCCGTCCGGGCCCAGGTCGACGAGCAGCCGCCGTTCCTGCTGGTGTCGAGCCAGACGCCGTGGCTGAGTCTCATGGGGACCGGTTCGGTGCTGTTGCTGCTCTTCGCGTTCGCGTACCTGGAGTCGAACCTGCGGGCGTTGCGGCGCAGGCAGACCGGCATGGCGGCGATCATCGCGTCGGTGCCGCTCGGTCTCGTGCTGGGACTCGCGGTGTGGCTGCTGGTCTCGGTGTTGCTCACGCGCGAGCCGACCATGTCGATCGGGCTCACGTGCGGTGTGCTGGGCGCGGCGGCGGCGTTGAGCGCGTCGCTCGCCTCTAAGCGGCCCTGACCGCTCGTTCGAACAAGTCCGCGAGCTCGCTCGCGTACGCGGAGACGTCGGTGTCCGGCCGGGCCATGAGCTCGGCCGGCGCCGCCTCCATCGCGGCGAGCACCGACACGGCCATCACGCGCGGCGAGAACGCCCGCAGTTCGCCGAGCGCCTGACCCTCGCGGAACATGTCCTCCAACTCGTCCAGCGTGGCCGTGTTCTGCGCCTCCGCCCACGCCCGTGCGGCTTCGGCGTCGCGTGCGGCGGCCGCGATCTGGGAGATCGCGATGAGTTCTGCGGGGTGCTCGGCGCAGTAGTGCACGAAGCCCTTGATGAGTTGCCGTAACGCCGTGACGTGGTCGGTGGCGCTCTCGGTGTACGCGGTCAGTGCGCGGTCCATCGAGTCGTGCACGGTCAGCATGACCTGCTTCATCAGCTCCTCGCGCTTGGCGAAGTGGTACGTGATGAGGCCCGGGCTGATCTCCGCACGCTGCGCGATCTGCACGAACGACGCCTTCGCGTACCCGAGCTCGGTGATCGTCGCGATGGTCGCGGCCACGATCTGACCTCGCCGAGCGTCCTCGATGAAGCTGCGCTTCTGGTCGCCCGACCGATTTTCTGGTTGCATGAACAGCATCCTAGTTGAGCAACTAGTCGGGGGAAACGATGATCAGTCGAAAGGTGTTCCTGAAGTCGGTCGCCGGTGCCGCGGCCCTGATGAGCGCCGGGGGAGTGGCGTCGGCGGCGCCGAAGAAGCGCGGCGGCGTCTGCTACGACACCGGCGTCCTGCACGCGGTGGGGGACCCGTTGAGCCGCGTGCGCTGGAGCCGCCGCCAGCTCGAACGGGAGATCGGCCTGATCAGCGACCTGCGCTGCCCGTCGATCACGGCGTTCGGCACCGACCTCGGCCGCCTCGCCGAGACGACGGACGTGGCGCTGCGGCACGGCCTGCGGGTCTTCGTGCAACCGAGGCTCTACGACCACCCTCAGGAACAGGTCCTGGAGCACATGGCCGAGGCCGCGCGCACGGCCGAGCGCAAGCGCCACGGCGACGACATCACGTTCGTGACCGGCTGCGAGCACTTCCTGTTCACGCCCGGCATCATCCCCGGAGACACGTTCCTCGACCGGATCGCGGCCATCGCCGAACTCCCGCAGTCGGAGTGGCCGCAGGTCGTCCGGCGCTTCCGCGAGTTCATGGCGAAGGCCGTCGAGGTGACGCGCCGGGAGTTCCGCGGCCGCATCACCTACGGCGCGGCCGCGGGCGCCGACGCCGAATGGACCGACTGGTCGTTGTTCGACCTCGTCGGGCTCGACTACTACACGCACTTCGCGACCGACGCCGAGTACACGACCGACCTCGACCGGTACCGGCGCTGGGGCAGGCCGCTGATGGTCCTGGAGTACGGCTGCTGCACGTTCACCGGCGCCGCGCAGGCCGGCGGGATGGGCTGGGACGTCGTCGACTACGAGGCCGACCCGCCCGTGATCAAGCCCGGCCACGAGCGGAACGAACGCGAACAGGCCGACCACATCGCACGCATGCTGCGCGTGTTCGCCGCACAGCCCGACGTCGAGGGATCACACCTGTACTCGGTCATCTCGCCGGACGCACCGCACAACCCGACGTGCCGCGATCGCGACTACGACATGGCCTCGTACAGCCTGCTGCGCACGATCCGTGAGCGGTTCGACGACGACAACTCGCCCTACCGGTTGGAGCCCAAGAAGTCGTTCCACGCCTTTCAGCGCTTCAATCGCTGATCACGCGTTCCCTCGGGAACGACGCCGTCACCAGGAAGCCGCCGTCCTCGGTCGGCCCTGCCGAGAACTCGCCGCCGAGCAACGTGGCGCGCTCGCGCAGGCCGACCAGGCCGTGGCCTCCGCTGGGCAGCGACGACGACGGGCTGGACGAGGCCGTGTTGCGCACCTCGACCTGCACGTTGTCGTCGTACTGCGCGTCGATGAACACCGTCGCGCTCGCCCCGGCGGCGTGCTTGCGGATGTTGGTCAGCGCTTCCTGCACGGTCCGGTAGACGGCGCCGGACACCGGTGCGGCCAGGTCCTCGACCGGGCCCTTGAGCTGGATGGTCACCTCGAAGCCCGCGTCGGCCGCCAGGTCCGGCAGCTCGTCGACACCCGGCTGGATGTCGTCCGTGGTCCGCAGGACGGACACGAGCGTGCGGAGCTCGTCGAGAGTGCGCGTCGACAACGTGCGGATGGTGCCGGCGACCTGCTTGTGCTCGGCGTCGGCGACGGCCATGCGCAGCGCGCCGGCCTGCATGGCGATGAGGCTGACCTGGTGCGACACGACGTCGTGCATCTCGCGGGCCAGCTTCGCCCGTTCGTCGGCACGGATGGCGTGCGCGTGCAGCACACGCTCTCTCTCGCGTGACTCGGCCAGCTCGGAGATGCGGTCCGACAGCTGCTGGCGGACGTGCACCAGCAGGCCGATCGCGATCGGCAGGCCCGAGACCAGGAAGCCGTAGATCGCCGAGTGGAAGTGCCCCGACGCCGGTCGTTCGATCAGCTCCTCGAACGGCCAGGCGACGAACCGGCACAGCCACACCAGCGCGGCCGCGAGGCCCGTCTGCCAGCCGCCGACGTACCGGCGGGCGACCGAGTAGAGGGCGATCATCGCGGCGAGCTGCGACCAGCCGACGAAGAAACCGGGGATGGTCAGCACGAGCGTGAGGAACGGGAACCGGCGGCGCAGCACCAGCGCGCCCACCGCGAGCCAGTTCAGCCACAGCTGGTAGTTCTCGACCGGCGGGAGGTCCGTGATCGGGTCGGCTTCCAGCCACAGCCCGTACAGCCAGACGTCGAGCACGGCGAAGAAGATCAACGCCAGGTCGGCGAGGACCTGCCGGTAGTCACCACTCAGCGGCCAGCGCGAACCGGCCGCGGTCTCCTCCGACCGTCTGGCCGGGAGCAGCGTCGTGGTCAGGATCCGACCTCCCCTGTGAGCCTTCTGACCCTCACCGTACTGCGCGTATGCGGCGGATGGCATTGGCTGCCCCTTTACCCCGACCTGCCCCGTCAGGGGGTAAGACGCCCGCACACGCGAATCTGTACGGCTGTTGACTCACATATGTGCTACCGCACACGCTCGTGCGAGCGCGTGCGGTAGTCACAGCACTACTGAGGGGCCGCTACGGGCAGGTCTTCCAGCTGAACCGGTAGGTCGTGTCGATCGCGCCGTCCGTGGAGTCCATCGACACGAAACTCGTCGTCGTGGCCGTGTTGGACGAGCCCGGGTACACGCGGAGCTCGGTGTTGATGTTGAAGTTCCGCTTCTCGCCGCACGGCGAGTAGACGATCGCGGCGACGTCGGTCGTGTCGGTGGCCTGCCAGTCGTCGCTGTGCGGGCCGTTGTAGCGGTGCTGCGCCGAGTCGTTCTGCGACATGCCCTGGAAGTAGTAGTTGGCCTTCTGGATCGCGTACGCGCCTCTCTCCAGGTGCGCGAAGCCTCTGTAGTCGGCCTGGGCGATGCCGTAGGTGAAGCCCTGCGGGACGTTGACCCTGAGGTTGAGCTGGCAGTTCTTGCGGAAGTCCGTCGGCCGCGCACCGACGCCGACCTGGGCCAGGTAGTCGCTGTAGGTGACGGTGAACGCCTTGTTGTCCTCCGAGACCGCGACGGCCGCCGTGCCGGCCGGGCAGCCGGAGCCGTTGACCGTGACGATGTCGATGGTGATGTGGTCGGGCGGCGGCGTCTCGTTCGGCGCGCCGGGCGGGATGACGATGGCCGAGGCCAGCAGGGCAGCGGCAACCGCGTTGAGCATGAGGGCACCTTTCCAACGCAACTTGCAGGGTGTGGCGGCGGTTGGACTTCGGTGGCGGCGGCCTCAGTGAAGAATCAGCAACGCTTCCACGAGAAGTGATGCAGGGTGCGCACTTCTCCGCGTTGGTAGTCCATCGTCATGAAGCTATTCGTATTGGCGTCGGAGGTACCTTTGTCGACGCGCAGTGAGCTGTTGACGTTGAGATTCTTCTTCTCTCCGCACGGTGAGTAGACGATCTCCGAGAACTCGGTTCGATGAGTGATCGACCAGTTGTCGTCGAACGGCCCGTTGAACGAGTGCTTCCACGTCGTGGTGGCCGACTGACCCTGGAAGTAGTAATTCACCGACTGGTGCCCTGAGGCGCCGGGCCTGAGGTAGCCGTAGCCCGCGTAGGTCGCTTCCGCGATGCCGTACGAGAAGCCCTGCGGCACGTTGACCTGCAGAGTCAGCTGGCAGTTCTTGCGGAAGTCGGTCGCGCCGGCTCCCTTGCCCGCCTGGGCCAGGTAGTCGCTGTACATCACCCAGAACGAGGTGTTGTCCGGTGCCACGACCACTTCGGCGGTGCCCTGCTTGCACCCGGAACCGTTCACCGTCACCACGTCGATCGTCACGCGCTCCGAAGGAATCGCCGAAGCGTGCGCGGGTGCTGACGACAATGTGAACAGCACGGCCAGAGCGGCTGCTGCCGTCGCTTTGCGCATGAAGTTGGCCTTTCCTGGTGCCTCTTTCTCGGCGAGGAGCGGCAGCGGTGCCGCGAAGGTTAGCGCAGACCCTCAACCAATGGTGTGATCCAAACGGCCCATGTCATCCTGATGGAGCAGTTCGTGAAGAATTCCCAAAAATAGTCGGTCACCTGGTGCTGAGAGAACGAATGGTTTCAGGCATACTTGCCCGCATGTCGCTGGCTGGGCTGGTGCTCGTGGTCGAGGACGAGGACCCCGTGCGGAGGTACACCGTGAGCCTGCTCGAGGAGCTGGGCTTCACCGTTCTGCAGGCCACCGACGGCGTCGAGGCGATCGCGGTGCTGAGAGAGCGGTCGGCCGAGATCAGCGCGATGCTGCTCGACCACAGCATGCCCGGCCTGTCCGGCGAGCAGGTGCTCGCCGAACTGGAGCGCGAGGGCCTCTCCGTGCCGGTCGTGCTGACCAGCGGCTACGACCGCGCGTCGCTGGAGCGGCGGTTCGCGGGGCACGACATCGCCGGGTACCTGCAGAAGCCGTTCCGCATCGAGACGCTGGACGAGACGGTCCGCCTCGCCGTGTCCGGGCGCGCCCAGGCCTCCTGACTCAGCGCGCCAGCACCTGCCGCACGCGTTCGAGCAGGTCCGACTCCACGTACGGCTTGGTGATCAGCACCTCGTCGTCGAGGACCTCGTCGGTCGTGTAGCCGGACACGTAGATCACGGCGGGCGCGGCACCGGCCGAGCGCAGCAGCCTGACCAGCTCCGGGCCGCCCATCTTCGGCATCACGACGTCGGTCAGCACGAGGTCGATGGTGCTGCGGTGCGCCGTCGCGAACTGCAGCGCCTCCTGGCCGTCGCCCGCCTCGATCACCGCGTAGCCCGCGGTCTCCAGCGAGCGCCTGGTCATGACCCGCACCTGGGCGTCGTCCTCCACGAGGAGCACCGTGCCCGCGCCTTGGTGCGTGGTGAGGCGACGCGCGCACGGTGCTTCCGGCGTGCCGTTGCGTTCGATCGGCACCGGCAGGTAGACCTCCACGGTCGTGCCCTCGCCGGGGGCGCTGATCAGCTCGATCTGGCCGCCGGACTGCTGCACGATGCCGAACACCGTGGACAGGCCGAGCCCGGTGCCCTTGCCGACCGGTTTGGTCGTGAAGTACGGCTCGAACACCTGCGCCTGCACGTCCGGGGCCATGCCCGCGCCGGTGTCCTGGACGCGCATCACGACGTACTGGCCCGGCCGCACACCGACGATCCGGCCGGTGTCGTCGCCGCGCAGGGCCCGGTTCGCGATCTCGATCCTGAGGATGCCGCCTGCAGGCATGGCGTCGCGGGAGTTGACGGCGAGGTTGAACAGGATCTGCTCGACCTGGCCCGCGTCCGCCCACACCTGCGCCACGCCCTCCGGCAGGTGCATCTCCAGTTCGATGTGGTCGCCGACGAGCGTGCGCAGCATCGAGTGGACCTTGGTGAGGTTGTGCCGCAGGTCCAGGGACTCCGGGTGCAGGACCTGCTGGCGGGTGAACGCGAGCAGCTGCCTCGTCAGGTTCGCGGCCCGTTCGCCCGCGTGCCTGATGTCCTCGATCGCCGTGCGTCTCGGATCGTCCTGAAGGGTGCGTCGCAGCAGCATCTCGCTGTTGCCGTTCACGACCGTGAGGATGTTGTTGAAGTCGTGCGCGATGCCACCGGTCAACCGGCCGATGGCCTCCATCTTCTGCGCGTGCCGCAGCTGCGCTTCCGTTTCGCCGACGCGTTCTTCGAGCCGTGCGCGCGCGTCCTTCAGTTCCTGCATCAGCCTGATGCTGCGCAACGCGCTGCTGAGCTGCTGCTGCACAGCCTCGTAGACCCAGCCCGGCTGCGGGCCCTCCTCGAAGATCACGTACCCGAGGTGGTCCTCGTCGGTGTAGAGCGGGGCGACGAGCGCGCTGAACGGGGCGGCGCGCCGGAACGGGTACGGCGTCAGGTTGATGGTGGGGAACGGGGTGGCCGGCGGCGGCTTCAGCTCGCCGTTCTCGTACCGGACGAGTGTGCGCGCTGTGCCTGAGGTGTCGTACGCCATGACGTGACAGCCAGGGATGGCGAGGCGGGGGAGTTCCTCGGCGAGAGCCTTCGTCAGCTCGTCGACGCCCCTCGACGCGATGAGCCTCTGTCCTGCTTCACGCACCGTCTGATCGTGACGCTCGTGCGACAGGTACTTGAAGCGTGCGTCCATCGCGAACGCATCGCCCAGAAGCAACTGCACGCGCATCCACAGGTCGTTGATGATCGTCGCGTCACTGATACGTGCCGTCACGAACCGATGCAGGTCGAACAGCGGTGGCCACCACTGCGACGGTTCACATCCGACGCGCGCGCCCCAGCGGATGTACTCGGCCAGCAGCTTGAGGAACTCCGCGCCCTCGACCTCACCGCGTCCCGCCGCCATCAGCTCGACGACGAGCTGCTCCGCCCAGCCGTCCGGCAGCGACCCGGAGGCCTTGCCGAGCGAGTCGCGCAGGTGGTCGGCCACCGTGGACGCCGTCGCGGACTCGTTGATGGTGAGCCGGTCGTGCGCGGGGGCGTGGTCGCCCAGCCCGGACGGCAGGCACCCGCACGACCGGCGCACGATCAGCTCGGTCGGCATCGTTTGGCGTTGCCGCGCCGGCTCGCCCTTCACCAGCGCCACGGCCAGTTCCACCGCGCGGAAGCCCATTTCGCGGAACGGCGCGCGCACGGTGGTGAGGTCGTTCGTGCGGACGTTGGTGTGGTTGTCGTACCCGACGACGGCGATCTGCTCCGGAGTGCGGAACCCCAGCTCCTCCAGCGCGGACACGGCACCGATCGCGTAGTCGTCGTTCGCCGCGGCGATGGCGTCCGGCGGCTCCGCGACGCGGGAGAGCAGCCTGCGCACGGTGTCGGCGGCGCGGTTCGGTTCCCAGATCAGCGAACCGGGCATGCTCACGAGGGCCGGATCGAACGCGATCCCGTGGTTGCGCAACGAGTCCGCGTATCCCCAGAACCGCTCTTGGGCGCCCGCATGCGTTTGCGGACCCCTGATGAACGCGATCCTGCGTTTGCCGTGCACCTCGATGAGGTGGTCCACGGCCTGTTTCATCCCATTGCGGTTGTCCATCAGGATGGTGGGCCATTGCGCGAGAGGCGTCTCCACACTCACGATCGGCATCGGCGTGTACTGCTTCACGTACTCCTGCATGCCGTCGGAGCCGATGAGCTGGCCTACGCGCGTAGTCCACACCACGAGTGCATCGATGCGGTTCGGCGAAATGAGGTCGTAGACGGTGTTGGCCCGCCGCTTGTGCGGATCCGGGTGGTCCAGCTCGCTGCCGACGAAGCAGACCAGGTCACACCCGTGGTGCCGAGCGCCGTCACTCACACCGCGCCACTGCTCACCCGCGAGCTCGATGAGCGGTCCAGCGGTGATCATCCCGATCGTGGGACGTCGCCTCGCACTGCCGTTAGCCACAAAACCCCCGCTACTCAACGCGATTGGGGATGATACGCGTTGTCGGGGGGAATGCCTGCCTTGTTACCAGGGAGATTGGTGAACGCTGCACTGGAGGGCCTGGCGTCGAACCCGGCGCTACCCGGCACCCTGCTCGACCGTTTGGCCGCGATGCCGTCGTTGGCTCCGGAACTGGCCGAACGCGCTGACCTGTCGACATCGCACGTGCGCACATTGCTCTCTCACGGCGACCCCTCAGCCGTGTACGTCCTGCTGCAGAAGGGAGTGGTCCGTCCGGCGGACGTCCCCGTCACCGACGAATCGGTCGCTCTCGTGCTGACCGGCCACCCGGACACCGACCCCTCGCTGACCCGCGCGCTCGCGTTCCACCCGGACCCCGCAGTGCGGGCGAGCCTCGCGGAACGGGCTTGTTCGCTGCCCACCGACGTGATCGAGCGGCTAGCCCTCGACGACGTCGCCGAGGTGGTCGCCGAACTCGTCACGTTCCACGCGGTGCCCCTGCCGGTGGCCGAGTCGCTGAGCCGCCACCCGAGCGTCACCGTGCGGCGTGCGCTGGCCGCCGGCAGCAGGACGCCGGCCTCGGTGCTGGTGGCCCTGAGCTCCGAGGACGCCCTCGCCCGCGAGCTGGCCTCGAACCCCTCCACACCACCCGCGATCGCGGCGGACCTGTTGCGCCACCACGCCTCCCGCTACTTCCTCGCCTCGCGCACCGACCTGCCCGCGGAGGTGTACGAGCAGCTCGCGTCGGAGTTCGAACCCGGCATCCTCACCGAGCTCGCGGCGAATCCCGCCGTGCCCGCGCACGTCCTGCGCCGGCTCACCGACACCCGCGCGTTGCGCCACGTGCTGCTGCGCAACCCGGCGATCCCGCTGCCCCTGCTGCTCGACCTGGCCCCGGCCGCCCGCATCGGCCCGGAACCGTTGCCGCGCATCGCTTCCGCCTCCGTCGCCGAGCTCCGGGAGCTGGCCGCCTCGCCGGTGGCGCAGGTGCGGATGATGGTGGCGGCGCATCCTGATCTGCCTGCCGACGTGGTCGCCGGGCTGGTGGCCGATCCCGATCACGGTGTCGCCGACGCGGTCACCGCCGGCCCGCTGGTGACGGTGGAGCAGCTGTGGGACCTGGTGTCGCTGCACGGGCCCCGGTTGTTCGCCCGGGTCGCGCGGAACCCGTTGTGCCCGCCCGAGTTGTTGCACCACATGGCTTCGAGGGCTTCCTCGGCGGGTCCGGTCCTCCGTGCCATCGCGCGGCATCCGCACACCTCCGGCGCGACTTTGGTGCTGTGCCTGGGAGATGCGCAGGCCAGGTACCTCGCCGCCGGGCACCCGAACCTGCCGGCCGACGAGCTCGTCGCGTTGCTGGCCGACGAGTTCACGGCTCGTGCCGCAGCCTCGAACCCGTCGTTGCCGGTGCCCGTGATGGAGCGCTTGGTGGCGCTCAGTCCCACCACTTGATGAGGTTCGTCTGCTCCTTGCGGACCGCGTACCCGTTGGCAGCGTAGAACTCCCGGGCCTGAACCCGGTTCGCCCCGGTGACCAGCCGGACCCCGGACGCACCGTCGGCACGGGCCCACTCCTCGCCGGCGGCGAGCAGGGCCCTGCCGACGCCCCGGCGCTGGTGCCGGGGTGAGGTGGCCAGGGTGATGAGGTTCTTCAACGGGCGGTGGTAGGTGTTCTCGTAGTCGCTGAGCTGGACGTACCCGAGCACCTCAGCCCCGTCGACGGCCACGAGCAGCACCACGTTGGGCGCCTTGATGATGCGCTCCACCTGCGCGAGCGTGTCCGGCAGCGGGAAGTCGTACCCCAGCGCCTCGTGGTTGATGCGGTGGATCGCCGGCGCGTCGTCGGCCAGCACCTCGCGGATGTGCAACTCGACCCCCTCGGTTGACCTCACCACCCAACCACACTGGGCGGGACGGGCGAATCGGCTGGACACAAACGGGAGGCGGCTGGAACGCTCGTGCGGCGAGGTGATGACGGTGCGCCGACGACGCTTCGACCTGTCCGCCGTGTTCGAGTTGCTGCTCGGGGTGCCGACGGTGCTGAGCAGCCTGCTGCTCGTCGGTCTCGTCGGCAGGGCCTTCGTGCCGCACCAGCTGTGGCTGTTCCCGGTGGTGTGGCTGGTGTCCGGCGCGATCGTGTTCGTGCCGGCGATGGACAGGGTGCTCGCCGTCCTCGCGCTCAACCTCCGCGGGCCCACGAACAGGGAACGCGCCGTGCTGGAGCCGTTGCTCGAAGAGGTGTGCGGTGCGGCCGGGGTGGCACCGCAGCGGTACTGGCTGCGGATCGAGAACTCCAAGGAGATCAACGCGATGGCGGTCGGCGGGCACGTCGTCGCGGTGTCGACGGCGGCGCTCGCGTTGCCCGCCAGACATCTTGAGGCGGTGCTGGCGCACGAGGTCGGGCACCACCTCGCCGGGCACACGCGGATCTCGTTGCTGCGGTGGTGGTACGAGCTGCCGGCGCGGGCAGCGGTCCGGCTCGCCCTGGTCGTGGCGCTGGGGATCTACCTGGGCGGGCGGAAGATCGGCACGAAGACGGCCTTCGTCGCGAGCGTCCTGCTGATCGTGGCGCTGGCGGCGGTGGCGGTGGTGGCCAGTCCGTGGGTGCTGCTGGTGCCGGTGATCGCGCCGCTGCTGGCGTTGTCGAGCAGGCGGTCGGAGCTGTACGCGGACCGGATCTCGGCCGAGCTGGGGTACGGGCCGATGCTGCTCGAAGTGTTGCAGCGGTGGGTGAAGCAGGGGCACGACGAGCGGCGGGCCAGGGCTGGGATCAGGGCGCGGATGCTGGCCTCGCACCCGTCGTGCGCGCAACGCATCAGCAGGCTGCACGACAAGAAGGCCTCCAGATCGTGAAGGCTGGGAGCCACGAAAGGCTGCACAACAAAATGGCCCCCAGGCCGTGAAGCCTGGGGGCCACGAACAACTCAAGCCGCTACGGCGTGAACGACGCCGGAACCTTCGCCGAGGCCGCCGTGTCCAGCAGCCACAACGTCCGGCGCTGACCGGTCGCACCGGCCGCGGGCAGCTCCACCTCGTCGGCACCGGACAGGGCCGTGGCCACCGCGTCGGCCTTGGCCTCGCCCGTCGTCATCAGCCAGACCTCCCGCGCGTGCCGCACCGACGACAACGTCAGCGAGACACGGGTGGGAGGCGGCTTCGGGCAGTCGCGCACGGCCACGACCGTGCGCTCCTTCTCGTGCACGGCAGGCGAATCCGGGAACACCGACGCCACGTGCCCCTCCTCGCCGACGCCCAGCATGCAGACGTCGAACGCGGGCACGCCGTCGTCCTCCTGGCTAGCCAGGGAGGCCAGCACCTCGGCGTAGGCCGCGGCCGCCGCCTCGGGGTCGTCGCCGAACCTGCCGTCCGACGGCTCCATCACGTGCACCCGCGACGGGTCCAGCGCAACGTGGTCCAGCAGCGCGGCACGGGCCTGCGTCTCGTTGCGGTCGGGGTGACCCGAGGGCAGGAACCGCTCGTCGCCCCAGAACAGGTCGACGCGCGACCAGTCCACGGCGTCCCGCGCGGCGTTGCGGTTCAGGTGTTCCAGGACGGCGGTGCCGGTGCGGCCGCCGGTCAGCACGACGGACGCGTGGCCGCGGGCGGCCTGCGCGTCGACGATGCTGGTGACCAGGCGGGCCGCCGCGGCGGCGGCCAGCAGGTCGCCGTCGCGGTGCACCACTACTTGCGCATTGCTCACGAACTCGCCTTCGCCTTGGACTTCTTCGCGACCGGAGCGGCCTCGCCGTTCGACGACTCCGCTGCCGGCTCGTCGGCCTTCGGAGCGTGCGCACGGCCCTTCGAGACCTTCGCCAGCGACTTCAGCGCCGCCGCGTAGACCTCGTCCGGGTCGAGACGGCGCAGCTCCTCGGCGAGGCAGTCGCGCACCGAACGACGCTGCAGCGCGACCCGCCGCTCGGGCTGGCCCGGCTGCGACAGCGTGCCGGTCTTGCCGTCCGGGCGGAGCAGGTCGACATCACCGGACGGGCGGATGAGCCGCACCTCCACGATGCCTTCACCCGACGTCGCCTTGAAGCGCTTCGCCGCGACCTTCAGCCGGTCGGACAGCCACGCGGCCAGCAGGTCCGTCGACGGCGAGTCGGACTCGCCGGTCACCTCCGCCTCCAGGACCTTCTCGTACGGCGGCAGGTCCAGCGAGGAGGCGAGCATGGCGCGCCACAGCGTCAGCCGCGTCCACGCCAGGTCCGTGTCACCCGGCGCGTAGTGCGCCCGCCGGGTCTCCAGGGCCTTGATCGGGTTCTTCTCGGCGGCCGCGTCGGTGATGCGGCGCTGCGCGAGCTGACCGATCGGGTCCTTCGACGGCGACACCGGCGCGTCGAACGGCCACCACGCCACGACCGGGGTGTCCGGCAGCAGCAGCGGCATGACGCACGAGGCGCCTTCCTTGGCCAGTTCTCCGTACAGACGAAGAACAACGACCTCCGAGGCTCCGGCGTCGCCACCGACGCGGATCTGCGCGTCCAGGCGGGGAGCCGCCTGACGGGCACCGCGCGCCACGACGATCACGCGACACGGGTGCTCGCGCGAAGCGTCGTTGGCCGCGTCGATCGCGGCGTCGGTGCGCTGGCCGTCCTCGGTCACGATCACGAGGGTCAGCACGCGACCGAGGGTCGTCGCACCGCCCTCGTCCCGCAGCCGGACGAGCCGCGAGTTGATCTGGGAGGTGGTGGTCGAGGGCAGGTCGATGATCACGGACGCCTCCAGTGCCTTCCGGTGCGAGCGGTCATCGCGTCGGCCGACGGCGGGCCCCACGTACCGGCCTTGTACTTCTCCAGAGCGGGCTCGTCCTTGCGCGCCCAGAACTCCAGCACCGGGTCGAGGATCTCCCAGGAGAGCTCGACCTCGTCGTTCTTCGGGAACAGCGACGGCTCACCGAGCAGCACGTCCAGCAGCAGCCGCTCGTAGGCCTCCGGCGACGACTCGGTGAACGAGTGGCCGTAGCCGAAGTCCATCGTGACGTCGCGGACCTCCATCGTGTTGCCCGGCACCTTCGACCCGAACCGGATCGTCACGCCCTCGTCCGGCTGAACCCGGACCACCAGGGCGTTCTGGCCCAGCTCCTCGGTCGCCGTGTCGTCGAACGGCAGGTGCGGCGCCCGCTTGAACACGACGGCCACCTCGGTGACACGACGGCCCAGGCGCTTGCCGGTGCGCAGGTAGAACGGCACCCCGGCCCAGCGACGGGTGTTGACCTCGCAGGTGATCGCGCCGAACGTCTCGGTCTTCGACTCGGGCGAGAAACCGCCCTCCTCCAGCAGACCCGGGACCTTCTGGCCGCCCTGCCAGCCACCGGTGTACTGGCCGCGCGCGGTGGTCTCCTCGAACGGCTCCGCGGGACGCGTGGCCGAGAGGATCTTCACCTTCTCCGCGCGGAGGTCGGCCGGCTTGAACGAGACCGGCTCCTCCATCGCGATCAGCGCGAGCAGCTGCAGCAGGTGGTTCTGGATGACGTCGCGCGTCGCGCCGATGCCGTCGTAGTACCCGGCGCGGCCACCGAGACCGATGTCCTCGGCCATGGTGATCTGCACGTGGTCGACGTAGTTCGAGTTCCAGATGGGTTCGTACAGCTGGTTCGCGAACCGCAGCGCCAGGATGTTCTGCACGGTCTCCTTGCCGAGGTAGTGGTCGATGCGGAACACCGACTCCTCGGGGAAGACCTCGTTGACCGTGCGGTTGAGCTCCTTGGCGGACTTCAGGTCGTGACCGAACGGCTTCTCGATGACGACGCGACGCCACTGGTCCGGTGCCGTCTGGGCGAGACCCGCGCGCTTGAGCTGGTTGACCACCGTCGGGAACGCGCCCGGCGGGATCGACAGGTAGAACGCGTGGTTGCCGCCCGTGCCGCGCTCCGTGTCCAGTGCGGCCAGACACGACGCGAGGTTGTCGAACGACTGGTCGTCGTCGAACGTGCCCTGCACGAACCGGATGCCTTCGGCGAGCTGCTGCCACACGGCCTCGTTGAACGGCGTGCGCGCGTGCTCCTTGACGGCGTCGTGCACGACCTTCATGAAGTCCTGGTCGGCCCAGTCACGGCGGGCGAACCCGACGAGACCGAAGCCCGGCGGCAGCAGACCCCGGTTCGCGAGGTCGTAGATCGCCGGCATGAGCTTCTTGCGCGAGAGGTCACCGGTGACACCGAAGATGACCAGCGCGCTCGGGCCCGCGATGCGGGGCATGCGCTTGTCGCGCGGATCCCGCAGCGGGTTGTTCCACTTGGCGGAAGTGGTCACGAGCCGTCCTCCTGGACTGCCTCGACGAGCTGGGCCAGTCCGGCGATGCGGTCCTCCAGGTGGAGACGCAGCACCGGGCGACCGTGTTCGGCCAGCACCTGACCGTCGCCGAGCGCCTGCGCGAGCTGGAGCTGCGCCAGCGTGTAGGGACGGCCGGGCACCTCCAGGTCGTCACCGGACTCGCCGGTGATCTGGATGAACACGCCGTTCTGGTGACCGCCCTTGTGGTACTGGCCGGTCGAGTGCAGGAAGCGCGGACCCCAGCCGAACGTGGTCTGCAGGTGCGTCTTCTTCGCGATCTCCGCACGGA
Organism: Lentzea sp. NPDC058436; assembly: GCF_042721515.1. NCBI lineage: Bacteria > Bacillati > Actinomycetota > Actinomycetes > Pseudonocardiales > Pseudonocardiaceae > Lentzea > Lentzea sp. NPDC058436. The sequence goes on along the minus strand of NZ_JBHXLF010000018.1, from coordinate 37,807 downwards.
GCAGCTCGAACGACGCGTCGTCGATCCTGTCCAAGTACGCCTGAACCGAGATGTAGCCGTGGTCGGGCGCCACTTCAACGATCGCCGCAAGCGCTTCCGCGACGGTGTGGACCTTGCGCGGCGCCCAGTCCGTGCCGTGACCCTCGACCGGTCCGTCCACGAAGGACGGGACGGTCGCGGCGACGGCCGGCGCGTCGAGCAGCGCGCGGGAGGCCTTCTTCGCGGCCTCGACGTCGGGCTGGTCGAACGGGTTGATCCCGAGCACCCTGCCCACGAGCGCGGTCGCGTACTCCCACAGCAGGAACTGCGCGCCCAGCTTGCCCTCGACGGCGACGTGCGCCGAACCGGTGGCCGGTCCGATCGCGACGGTCGTGGCATCGGAACGCGCGTCCACGAAACCGGGAGCGCCGGGGCCCTCGACGACGACCGGCAGCAGGCCGGTGCCGTTCTTGCCCGTCGACTCGGCGATGAGCTGCTCGGCCCAGTCGCCGAAGCCCTTGATGCCCGAGCCCGTGTCGGCGAAGACGATCTTCTCGGCACCGTGCGCGTGCGCGGCGCCGAAGATCCCGGCGAGCACGACGGCGGGGTTCTCGACGTTGTCCTGCGACACCAGCTTCGCGACCTCGGCCGCGTCGTCGAGCAGTTCCTCGACGTTCGCACCCGCGAGGTACGACGGCACCAGGCCGAACGCCGTCAGCGCCGAGTACCGGCCACCGACGTTCGGGTCGGCCAGGAACACCTTGCGGTAGCCCGCCTCCTCGGACGCCTTCTGCAGCGGCGAGCCGGGGTCGGTGACGACCACGATGCGCGACGCGGCGTTGATGCCCGCGTCGGTGAAGGCCTTCTCGAAGATCCGGCGGTGGCTGTCGGTCTCGACCGTCCCACCGGACTTGGACGACACCACGATCACCGTGCGCTCGAGATCACCGGCGAGAGCGTCGGCGACCTGGGCGGGATCGGTGGTGTCCAGCACGACCAGCGGCACGCCCGCGGTCCGCGTGATCACCTCGGGGGCCAGCGACGAGCCACCCATTCCAGCGAGGACGACGCGGTCGACGCCCTCGGCGTGCAGTTCGGAGCGCAGCGCGACGAGATCCGGGAGCAGCGCTCGGGACGTCTCGTGCAACGTCGTCCACGAGAGGCGGATGCCCGCCTCGGACTCGGCTTCCGCCCCCCACAGGGTCGGGTCCTGCGCGGTCAGCTTGCTCGGCACCGAATCCGCGACCAGGTCAGCAGCGATCGTGCTGACCTGGTCGGCGTTCGGTGACCTCACGATTTCGACGGAGGTCACTTCGTGATCAGCCCTTCAGTTGAGCCAGTTGGTTCTTCACCGTCTCGAGCAACTCTTCCCAGGACTTCTCGAACTTCTCGACGCCCTCGGTCTCCAGCGCGACGAACACGTCCTGGAGGTCGATTCCCACGGCGGCGAGCTGGTCGAACACTTCCTGGCCCTCTGCGGCACGACCGGTGACCGTGTCACCCGTGATCTTGCCCGCGTCGGCGACGGCCTGCAGCGTCTTCTCCGGCATCGTGTTCACGACGTCGTTCACGACGAGCTGGTCGACGTAGAGCGTGGGGGAGTAGCTCGGGTCCTTCACGCCGGTCGACGCCCACAGGGGACGCTGCGCGTGCGCGCCGTCCGCCTTGAGGGCCTCCCAGCGCTCGCCCTGGAACGTCTTCTCGAACGCTCCGTAGGCGATGTACGCGTTGGCGAGCGCGGCCTTGCCCAGCAGGGCGGTGGCCTCGTCCGTGCCGATCGCCTTCAGGCGCTTGTCGATCTCGGAGTCCACGCGGGACACGAAGAACGAGGCGACCGAGTGGATCGAACGCAGGTCGTGGCCGTTCGCCTTGGCCTGCTCCAGGCCCGCGACGTAGGCCTGCATGACGGCCTCGTAGCGCTCGACCGAGAAGATCAGCGTGACGTTGACGGAGATGCCCTCGGCGATCACCTTCGTGATGGCCGGGATGCCCGCCTCGGTCGCCGGGATCTTCACCAGCAGGTTCGGCCGGTCCACGGTCTTCCACAGGTCCTGCGCCTCGGCCACGGTCTTGTCCGTGTCGAACGCCAGGCGCGGGTCGACCTCGATGGAGACGCGGCCGTCCACACCGCCCGTCGAGTTGTAGATGTCGCGGAACTTGTCGCACGCGTTGCGCACGTCCGTCGTCGTGACCTCGCGGATGGTCGCCTCGACGTCGGCACCGCGCGACGACAGCTCGCGCACCTGCTCGTCGTAGGACTCGCCCTTCGACAGGGCGCCCGCGAAGATCGTCGGGTTCGTCGTCACGCCGACGACGTTCCAGTCGCGGATCAGCTCGTCCAGGTTGCCGCTGGTGAGCCGCTCACGCGACAGGTCGTCGAGCCAGATGGAAACGCCGGCGCCGGACAGGGCGTCGAGGTTGGGCTTGCTCACTTGTTACCCCTCACGTTGTCAAGGGAACGGCGGGCGGCGGCGACGACGTTCTCCGTCGTGAAGCCGAACTCCTTGAACAGGACCTGGTAGTCGGCCGAGGCACCGAAGTGCTCGATCGACACGATCTCGCCGGCGTCGCCGACGTGGCGATACCACGGCTGCGCGATGCCGGCCTCGACCGCGACGCGCGCCTTGACCGAGGACGGGATGACCGACTGGCGGTACTCCGCGTCCTGCTTCTCGAACCAGTCGAGCGACGGCATGGACACCACGCGCACTGCAACGCCCTCGCCCTGCAGAACCTTTCCGGCCTCGGCCGCCATCTGCAGCTCCGAGCCCGTGCCGATGATCACAACCTCGGGGTTGTCGTCACCGAAGAGCACGTACCCGCCGCGCTTGACGCCCTCGGCGTTCGTCCCCTCGAGGATCGGGAGGTTCTGGCGGGAGAGCGCGAGGCCCACCGGGCCGGTCTGCTCGATGACGGCCTTCCACGCGAACGCCGTCTCGTTGGCGTCGCCGGGGCGGACCACCGAGAAGTCCGGGATCGCGCGCAGGGCGGCGAGGTGCTCGATCGGCTGGTGCGTCGGGCCGTCCTCGCCCAGGCCGATGGAGTCGTGCGTCCACACGTACGTGACGGCGGCCTGCATGATCGCGGCCAGGCGCACGGCGGGACGCATGTAGTCGGAGAACACGAGGAACGTGCCACCGAACGGACGGGTCGGGCCGTGCAGCGCGATGCCGTTGAGGATCATGCCCATGGCGTTCTCGCGGACACCGAAGTGCAGCACGCGGCCGTACGGGTCGGCGCTCCACATGCCCGTGGAGATCTCCGCGGGACCGAAGGACTTCGCGCCCTTGATGGTCGTCAGGTTGGACTCGGCCAGGTCGGCCGAACCGCCCCACAGCTCCGGCAGGTGCTTCGCCAGCGCGTTGATGACCTCACCGGAGGCCTTGCGGGTCGGGACCTCCTTGCCGCCCACCTCGTAGACGGGGAGGTCGGCGTCCCAGCCGGCCGGCAGCTCGCGCGCGACCAGGCGGTCCAGCAGCGTCTTGCTCTCGGCGTTGGCCGAGGCCCACGCGTCGAAGGACTTCTGCCACTCGGCCTTGGCGTGCTCGCCGCGCTTCACGACCTCACGGGCGTGCGCGAGGACCTCGTCGGCGACCTCGAAGGTCTGCTCGGGGTCGAAGCCGAGGACCTCCTTGGTGGCCTTGACCTCGTCCACGCCGAGCGCGGCACCGTGCGCGGCACCGGTGTTCTGCTTGTTCGGCGCGGGGAAGCCGATGATCGTGCGCAGCAGGATGAACGACGGCTTGTCGGTGACGGCCTTGGCCTTCTCGACGGCGTCGAGGATGCCCTTGACGTTCTCGCCGGACTCCACGACCTGGACGTGCCAGCCGTAGGCCTCGTAGCGCGCCGCGGTGTCCTCGGACAGCGCGATCGTCGTGTCGTCCTCGATGGAGATCTTGTTGTCGTCGTAGAAGACGACCAGGTTGCCCAGCTGCTGCGTGCCCGCGAGCGACGAGGCCTCGGAGGTGACGCCCTCCTCGATGTCACCGTCGGAGGCGATCACGTAGATGTGGTGGTCGAACGGGCTCTCGCCCTGCGCGGCCGACGGGTCGAACAGGCCGCGCTCGCGGCGGGCGGCCATGGCCATGCCGACCGCGGAGGCCAGACCGGAGCCCAGCGGGCCGGTGGTGATCTCGACGCCCCTGGTGTGGCCGTGCTCGGGGTGACCCGGCGTCTTCGAGCCCCACTTGCGCAGCGTCTTGAGGTCGTCGAGCTCCAGGCCGTACCCCGAGAGGAACAGCTGGATGTAGAGCGTGAGGCTGGAGTGGCCCGCGGAGAGCACGAACCGGTCGCGGCCGATCCAGTCCGCGTCGGCGGGGTCGTGCCGCATGACGCGCTGGAACAGCGTGTACGCGAGCGGGGCGAGGCTCATCGCCGTGCCGGGATGCCCGTTGCCGACGTTCTGCACGGCGTCCGCCGCGAGCACGCGCGCGGTGTCGACGGCGCGCTTGTCGAGCTCGGTCCAGTCGTCGGGCAGATCGGCCTTGGTGAGCCGGCTGATGTCGTCGGTGACGGTCACGGACTGACAGCTCCAAACTTTGTCACTAGGGCGGGTGCGAAACCCGTTCGGAATCGATCCCGAAGAGCCTCACCCGCGTCTCTCCCACGTCCTCCGGCCAGCCTAGTCCCGGAAGATTCAGATGGTGCTCCCAAAGCTCCCAGGCACATGTGTGGCGGGGCACACCAGCACCCGAACGGGCTGTGAATTCTTCCCGTGGTTACCATCAGTCGCTGGTTTTCCCACCACTTGCAACACGAGGAGCGTTCACGCGATGAGTGCCGTCCTCGAGGCCCCTCAGCGGTCGCCTCGTCAGGTTGTTGGCGCCTATGTGGCACTCACCAAGCCGCGGGTCATCGAGCTCCTGCTGATCACCACGATCCCCGCGATGCTCCTCGCCCAGCACGGCCTGCCGCCTCTGTGGCTGATCGCGTGCACTCTCACCGGCGGTACCCTCGCCGCGGGGTCGGCAAACGCCCTCAACTGCTTCGTGGACGCCGACATCGACTCGGTCATGAAGCGCACGGCGTCCCGCCCGCTCGCGCACAACGCCATTCCCCCGCGCAACGCCCTGATCTTCGGCGTGGTGCTCGGAATCGTCTCGTTCGCGTTCCTGTGGATCTTCGTCAACCTGATGTCGGCCGTGTTCGCCGTCGCGACGATCCTCTTCTACATCTTCGTCTACACGCTGGTGCTCAAGCGCCGCACCTCCCAGAACATCATCTGGGGCGGCATGGCGGGCTGCATGCCGGTCATCATCGGCTGGAGCGCGGTGACGGGCACCGTCGAGTGGCCGGCGCTGGTCATGTTCGGCGTCATCTTCTTCTGGACGCCGCCGCACACCTGGGCCCTCGCGATGAAGTTCAAGGAGGACTACGCCCGAGCAGGCGTGCCGATGCTGCCCGTGGTGGCCACAGCTCAGCAGGTGACGCGGCAGATCGTGATCTACAGCTGGATCACCGTCGTCTGCACGCTCGCCCTGGCCCCGGTCACCTCGTGGATCTACGTGGCGATCGCCGCGCTGTCCGGCGTGTGGTTCGCCGTCTTCGCGCACAAGTTGCACAACGTCGTGCGTCGTGGCGGCTCCACGAACACCATGAAGTTCTTCCACATGTCGAACCTCTACCTGATGCTCGTGTTCTGCGGTCTCGCCGTGGACGCCGTGGTCGGGTTGCCGGTGCTTGGCTGGCCGTTCTAGCTGCACCTCCAGGCGTACGGCTGTGGCGCCCGTTGAGTTCACCGTCACCGGTGGTGAAGGTTCGCCACTGGACTTCGTCGCGGCCCTGACGCCCGCCACCTCGCTGGTCGTGATCACCGATCCTGGTGGCTGGGCGCAGGTCAGCGCGGGCCTGCCGGTCGCCGCGGCCGGGGCTTCGGCGGTGCCGACCCAGGTGCGGGTGCTGCGGTGCGCCGTCCTCGACCTCCGGCACTTCCCGTCGGCCTCCTCGCTGCCCTCGCTCGCGGACGTGCCCGGCGACGTGGTGGCGTTGCACGACACGCGGGCCTGGGACTCGGCACCGGTGGTCGCGTCGTTGCGCGGCCTCGGACGGCCGCTCGTCCTCTTCACCGCCATCCACACGTGGGTGTCCGGTGTGGACACCGCGTCGGTGCTGATCGGCTGGAGCTCACCGCACGCGGTGCTCGCCGTGCCGCGCGGCGCGGGCTCGGTGCGCGTCGAGGACGCCGTCTGGCAGTTCCGGGAGCTGGAGCGGCGCCGGGCGATGACCTACACCGCGCTGCCCGCGCCGCCTCCCGTGGTCGTGGACCGGACCGTGACCGTCCTGGTCGCGCATCCCGGTGCGACCGAGGGCATCGCCGGGGCGCTGCGGCCCGGCGGCGAGTACGAGGTGTGGACGCGCGTCGGGCCCGGTCCGGTGCTGCCCGCCGACCTGGAGCTGCGGGTCGTTCTCGCGATGAACGGCCGTGACGTGCAGTCGGAGTCGTTCGTGCTGCCCGCCGACGGGGCGTCGCCGTGGGTGAGCTTCCCGGTGACGACGCCCTACGCGGCCGTGCCGTGGACCGGTGAGCTGGTCGTCTACCGCGGGGCCGTGCCGGTGCACGTGCAGCAGGTCGTGCTGCCGGTCGGGGGCGGCGAGTCGCGGGTGCGGCCGAGGGTGCGGCTGTCCCGGACGTTCGCCGACCTCGGGCCGTTGTCGTCACGGGCGGGGTCGGTTCTGGTGCTCGGCGAGCGGGCGCTGGTCTGCGCGGGCGGCGCCCCGTGGTGGACGAGCCTTCCGGACGGCGCAGCGCTGCCTCCCGTGACCGGCCTGGATCCCTGGTACGGCAAGGGTTTCCCGGCGTACTGCGAGGACCTCGCCACGTTCGCCGTCCGGGGTGCCGCGCTGCACGGGCTGCTGTTCGGGGACGGCCCGGTGATCCGGCGCGGCGGGGCGGTCGCGGTGGTGGGCCCGGCGCGCGTGCCGTGGGCGCAGGTCTACGAGCTGCCGTTCGCCGACGGCCCGTACCGGCTGTGCGCGTCCGTGTCGCGGTTCGGTCCGTTCGGTGCCGGGGGAGAGGTGCCGCCGCTGTGCCCGGAACCGGACCACAGCGGGAACGTGTTGTGCCCCTTCGGGTTCTGGGGCCTGTCGCGGGTGCTGGAACAGCCGGCGGGACCGCTCGCGTGGCAGGTCGCGCCGGCCGACCGGCAGGTCGGGGTCGCCGTGGCCGTTGATCCCGACCTGGACCGGACGCTCACCCAGCGGCACGTGGCCGAGCTGATGTCGTTCCTGCCGCCGCACATGTTCTCGTCCGCCTACCTCAGCCCGTCAGAGCTCGCGCGCGCGTTGGCGGAGGAGCGTGCGGACGTCATGCACCTCGTCTACGGCGAGGGCGCCCTGGAGGCCGTGGAGATCACCGGCTGGCCCCACCGGCCGTTGGTCGTGACGACGTTCCCGGCCGCGCACCTCGTGGACGCGTTCGTGAACGAGGCGGGCGCCGCGGGCGTCCTCTGCCCGGAGGTGGCCGTCGACCAGGGCATGGCGGGGTGGGTCAGCGGCATGCTGCTGGCCAGGCTCGCCGGGGGCATGCCCGTGGGCGAGGCGGTGCGGCGCACGCGCTGGGAGATGCTCGGCCGCGGCAACGTGCTGGGACTGGCGCTGGCGGTGCACGCCGGTGCCGACCTGCGCCTCAGGTAGACCTTTGGACAGACGTGCTCAGAACGCCACCTTGGTCAGCAGGTCCTCGACGCACGGGTCGTCGAGCGACTCGACGATGCACTTCCACAGCAGGAGGTTCGTCTCGGCCCACTTCGTGTAGGTCGCGGCGGCCTCGGCGTCGTAGAAGTAGTAGCCCTCGTCGGCTTTGCCCACCTGCTCGCCCACGATCTTGTGCGCGAGCTCGCGCAACGTGATGCCGTTCTCCTGCAGGTACTTGTGCGCGAGGACGACCGGTGTGACCGGAAGTGCCTTGAACAGCGTGTCCGCGTCGGACAGCGCCTGCGCCTCCAGCGAGATGTCGCGCGAGCGGGTGCGCATCTCGGCTTCGAGCACGATCCGTTCGACCCACTCGATGTCGCCCAGCGAGACGCCGGCGACGAAGAGGGTCTTGCGGCGCAGGGCCGCGCCGTCCGTCGGCAGCGAGTTGCGGCGGACCATGTAGTTCAGGTCGTGCACCAGTGCCGCGACCTCCACGACGTCGCGTGCGGCGCCGTTGCGTTCGGCGAAGTGCACGGACTTGTCGCGGACGAAGCTCACGTGGTGCCAGCCGTGGAACTGCAGCTTGGCGGCCAGGTCCTCGCAGAGCCGCTTCACCCGGTGCTCCACGTCCGCTATGACAGACCTCGGAATCCTTGTGCGCGTGCGCATCATCAGCCCTCCCGGACAGGTGGGCTGATGGTAGGCGTGCCGCGGAGGCTTTAGAGGTGGTTCGTGAGTTCCTCCAGCCTGTCCTCGACGGGCACGTGCCGGTGGCTGATGCCGGTGTCGGGGTCGTAGCTGAGGCTCCACGGGTTCACGGCACGGGACTTGACCAGGAACGTCTTGGTCCCGTCCGCCGCGCGCGGGATGCGGTGGAACTCGTGCGCGAGCAACGTGCCGGTGGTGCCCTCGGCGCACTGGGTGCGGTTCGTGAGCTCCGTGCCGACGATCGTGCGGCCACCGATGCCGAGCCGGGCGTCGAAGCGTTCGTGCAGGTAGGCGCCGCTCAGGATGGTGGTGCAGAAGTGGTAGCGGTGGTTGTGCACCGAGTCCGCGTAGCCCGCGCGCCAGTCGGCCAGCGGCTTGTACTCGTGCAGCCAGAACGTGAACGGCTCGTTCGCCTCGTCTCTCAGGCACCACGCGAAGTGCGTCGTCGTCTCGCGCGAGCGCGAGATCACCCAGGTCGCTTCCTGGGGTGTGAGGCCGTCGATGTGCGCGCGCAGTTCTTTGCGCAGCTCGGGCCTGGCCGCCCAGTCGGTGAACCACGTGCCGACGTCGGCCCAGTGGTCGACCACGGGGAATTCGGCGCGCTTCACCCGGGCGGCGAGCTCCTCGAGCGCGGACAACCCGGTGAACTCGGCTAGCAAGATCGATCAGCTCCTCAACTGAGCGGATGCGGAGAATTCGCGACGGAATGCGTGGAACTTGCCTTCGAGTTCCGTGAAACCGTCAGGGGAGAGCACCTCGCCCGTGATCTTCTCGAACAACGCCAGGAAGTCGTCGCGAGTGGTGGCCGGCGTGATGGCGAAGTGGTAGCCGGCCCTGGAATTGCTGATGCGCAGGAACTCCGCGCGTTCCATCGCGTAAAGGAACGAACTCTCGGTGAACCTGAGCGTGCGCGGATAGGGCCTGAGCACTCCCGCGGTGTTGCTGTAGAGCGTGAGCCACGCCGAGTCGTCGAACAACTCAAGGCGGTCGAGCGGCGGATCCGAAACGATGGTGACGTCGATCCGCGTGCATCGGCTGCGCGCGGCGAAGAGGCCGACGAGCCCTATGCCGATCTGTTCCTTGAGCCGTTCCTGGATCTGCTCGTAGTCGCCGTCCGCGCCCTCGTTGCGCAGGAGGTACCGCGCCCGGCCGCTGATCGCGTTGTCGTCGCGCGGGTCGGCCAGCACGGCCCTGAGCTCGCACTCCGTCTGGCTGAGCAGCACTCTTCCCGCGGCGTAGCGCCCGGCGAACCCGCGGAAGCAGTACAGCCGCGTCCGTTCCAGGTCCTGCATCATCAGCTGGTTGAACTCGGGGTCCGGCTTGGCCGTCGGCTCGAACACGTGACTGGGGAAGAACTCGCGGTCGAGCGCCCGATACTCCTCGGTCAGCTCTTTGAGGGCCTTGCGGCTCTCCTCGATGACCGGGGCGAGCAACGCCTTCTGCGCGGCTTTCGACGTGATGAGCGTCTGCGTGAAGCTCACCACCGCCGAAATGAGCGTGCCCGTACCCAGTGCGGTCAGCAGGTTTCTCGCTGCACCGGAATCCATTTGACTGGAAATGGCCAGCGACGCACCCGACGTCACGACGAGTATGAGGAGGAGCAACCCGGTCCGAGTCCAGAACAACTCCTGGATCAGGTTGCTGCGGATGCCTCCGGCCTCCGCGGACACGTGTCCCCACCTCCTGGGTCACCAGATTGGTCGCTACCCGAACGGACGAATGCGGTCGGTGTCCGATCAAGTGCGCGGAGTTACTGTACGCGTCGGTCAAAAGATAAGGAAGCTGCTATTCGTGCGACATTCACGACCGGAATAAGCGCCCTTGAGACCAGTGGCCGGACCGCACTCGTGCGCTTCGGTGACGCCCTGTCGCCGACACCCGCCGACGAGTCGGATGAGGGTGACCCACCCACCCGAACGCACCCACTTGCTCCGCTCGGCCGGTCACCGCGCTGGTCCGCCAGGCCGAGCTGTCAGGCGGCCTGCTACACGCCGCTCACACCCGTCCGAATACGCTCACCCACCATGCGTAACGTCCTGCTCATCGCTTCCGTCGCGCTCGCGGCGGCCACCGGCCTCACCGGCTGCGCGGGCTCGGCCCAGCCCTCGGCGGGCGGGTCGTCGACCGCGCCCACCACCCCCTGCAAGGCCGAGGACTTCAAGGTCACCGGCGACTTCGGTGCGGCGCCCAAGGTCGAGATCCCCGCCTGCAAGCCCACCGACGAGCTGATCGTCAAGGACCTGGTGCCCGGCAGCGGCGCCGAGGTGACGGCGGGCACGACGGCCACCGTCAACTACCAGCTCACCACGTTCTCCGACAAGAAGATCCTCGACAGCTCGTTCGAGCGCGGCGCGCCGTTCGACGTCGAGAACGTCGGCCAGGCGCCGGTCATCGACGGCTGGAACGAGGGCATCGTCGGGCTCAAGGAGAAGGGCCGCCGCCTGCTGGTGGTGCCGCCTGCCAAGGGCTACGGCCAGGGCGGTCAGGGCATCAAGGCGAACGAGACGCTCGTCTTCGTCATCGACGGCGTGAAGGTCACCCCCGCCGCCTGATCCCGTGACACGACAACGCCCCCGACCGCATCCGGTCGGGGGCGTTTCTCATGCGGCGGGAGCGGCTCGCGGGGCCGTTCTCACGGCAGGAGCAGCAGCTTGCCGGTCGTCTTCCGCGACTGCAGGTCCGTGTGCGCCTGAGCCGCCTCCTCCAGCTTGTACCGGCCACCGATCCGGATGTTGAGCTCCCCGGACGCGATCGCGGTGAACAGGTCGGTGGCCCGCCCCTCGAACTCCTCGCGGGTGAGCGTGTACCAGCCGGTCGCCGGCCGCGTCAGGAACACCGACCCGGCCGCGTTGAGCCGCTGCGGGTCGACCGGCGGCACCGGCCCGGACGAGGCACCGAACAGCGCCAGCAGGCCGCGCGGCTTCAGCGACGCCAGCGACTGGTCGAACGTGTCGGCGCCCACGCCGTCGTACACGACGTCGACCTTCTCGATCTGCGAGGCGAAGTCGCCGTACCGCAGCACCTGGTCGGCACCGGCCTCGCGGGCCAGCGCCTCCTTCTCGTCCGTAGACACTGTGGCGATGACCGTGGCGCCCTTGGACTTCGCCCACTGCGTCAGCAGCAACCCGACACCACCGGCGGCCGCGTGCACCAGCACCCGGTCGCCCTCCTTCACGACGTACGTCGAGTGGATCAGGTAGTGCGCGGTGATGCCCTGCAGCAGCGAGGCGGCGGCGAGCTCGACGTCCAGCCCGTCCGGCACCCGCACGGCCGCGGCGGCCGGCACCACGGCCTCGGACGCGTAGCTGCCGAGCACGGACATCCACGCGACCTTGTCCCCGGCGGCGAACTCGGGGGAGTTGCTGACGACGACCTCGCCCGCGCCCTCCAGCCCGAGGGTGAAGGGCTGCGGGATCGGGTAGAGGCCGCTGCGCTGGTACGTGTCGATGTAGTTGACGCCCGCCGCGGCCACCTTCACCAGCAGTTCGCCGTCACCGGGCACGGGCGACGGGACGTCGGTGTGCTCCAGCACCTCCGGACCGCCGGTCGAACGCACCACCACTGCCTTGGGCATCTGTCCTCCTTGATCGACTCAACCGTGCTCAACCCCGGCCGCGACCCCGATGTTCCCCGTTCCAGCGACTGGGAACAGCTCCAGCATGGGCGCGTTCGACCGGTCCCGCTCGTCACTTGCGGTGTTCCCGTAGCGACACGGCGCGCAGGCCGCTGCTACGACCGAACCATGCGAAAAACGACCCTGCTGCTGATCGCATGTCTGCTCCTCATGGGAGCGGTTCCATCCCACGCCGCCTCCGCCAAGAAGGGCGTGAACGCGGCCGACGACCCCGGCCCCGCCGGCGCCGCCATGACCGCCCTGGACTCCCGCTGGTACTACACCTGGGCCTCGGACCGCCGGGGGATCCAGAGCAACGCCGAGTTCGTCCCGATGATCTGGGGCGCGGGCAACGTCACCGACGCCGACCTGAACAAGGCGAAGGCCAACGGCCGCCAGCTGCTCGGGTTCAACGAACCGGACATGGCGGGCCAGGCGAACATGACCGTCGAACGCGCCCTCGACCTGTGGCCGCGCCTGCAGAGCACCGGCCTGAGGCTCGGCGCGCCCGGCGTCGCGTTCGGCGGTGACGTCGCGGGCGGCTGGCTCGACCGGTTCATGGCCGGGGCGAAGGCGCGCAACCTCCGCGTCGACTTCATCCCGATCCACTGGTACGGCCAGGACTTCTCCTCGGCGGCCACCGGACACCTGGAGTCCTACCTCCGCAACGTCTACAACCGCTACAAGAAACCCATCTGGCTCACCGAGTACGCGTTGATCGACTGGCGCTCCGGCCGCGCCGTCTACCCGAGCCAGCAACAGCAGACCGCGTTCATCACGGCGTCGACCAGGATGCTCGACGGACTGTCCTTCGTGGAGCGGTACTCGTGGTTCACCCTGTCCACGAAGACCAGCCCCACGGGACTGTCCACCGGCACGGCTCTGACGGCGGCGGGCAACGCCTACCGAGCCGCTTGACGGTGTGGTCGGGGAACGCCGGCGACTTCCCCGACCACACCCGGCTAGTCCTCGCCCAGCGCGACCCGGCGCGCGAGCCCCAGCGGCAGCGCGCCGGACCCCGCGATCCTGTCGTGGAAGTCGCGCAACGACCCCAGCCCCGCCGCCAGGTACTCCTCGCGGATCAGGTCGATCTCCAACGCCCCGGTCAGGTACGACGGCGCCTGTGTCGGCCACGCGCAGTACCGCCTCACCTCGCCCGCGGCCGTGCCCGGCGTCAGTGCCGTGCGCGCCACCATGAACTCCTCGGCCTCCGCCGGGGTCATGTCGCCGCAGTGCAGCGCCGTGTCGACGATCATCCGCGCCGCCCGGAACAGCCGCGCCTCGACGTGGCCCATCAACGCGCCCTTGGTCGTGTAGTAGCCGACCGTGCGCAGCAGCTTCTCCGAGTACAGCGCCCAGCCCTCGGAGAAGTACGACGTCCTGAACACCTTGCGCAGCGGGTGCGCGTCGCCCTGCGCCGCCAGCCACGCCGAGTGCCAGTGGTGGCCGGGGTAGGCCTCGTGCACCGAGATCGTCGGCAGTTGCGAGCGCGCGTTGGTGCGCAGGCGGTGCGTGACCTGTTCGTCCGTCGCGCCGTCCGGGGTGAACGGCACGAAGAAGTAGCCGGTCCGCTTCGAGGTCATCGGTGCCGGGCCGAGGTAGCTCGCCACCGACATGACGGCTCGCTGGAACGGCGGCGACGGCACCACCCGGCAGTCCTCGCCCTCGGGCATCGTGACCAGCGAGTGCTCGATCAGCGCGGCGCGCGCCCTGGACGTCTCCGCCTCGTACTCGGCGCGCATCGCCTCCAGCGTCGGCGGGTGGTCGTCCTGCAACGAGGTCATCACCGCGCGCCAGTCCCGCGTGCCCGCGAGCTCGACCAGCTCGGCCTCCAGCGCCGCGTAGGCGTCCTGCCCGCGCTGGTGCAGCTCCGGCGCGCCGTAGCCGAGCAACTCCTTGTCCTGCAACACGGCCGAGTAGAGCTTCTCGCCCATCCGCCAGTCGCCGGACGCCCGCAGCGCCAGGTCCTCCAGGAACACCGCGTGCCGGTCGAACGCGTCCGCAGCGGGTCCGGCCGCCTCGACGAGCGTCGCGCGCCGTTCGGGGGTCGACACCTGCAACGGCAGCTGCTCCAGCAGGAACGCGCGGCCCGTCCGCACCTGGCCGAGCGTGCGCAGCACGACCAGCGACGACGCCAGGGACGGGTCGAGGTTCGCCTCGGCTGCCGCGAGGACCGACGGCACCTCGCGCAGCTTGGCGACGGTCGACGTGACGAGGTCGGCCTCGGGCAGCAACCCGTGCAGGAACGGCCCCAGCAGCCCGAAGAAGATCACGCCGGAGTACTCGTGGGGGTCGCGCCGCCAGCTCGGCCACGTCTCCGCCGCCGAGGCCCCGCGCAGCACCGACACGGCGAGGTCGCGGTCCACCGAGCCGGGCAGCGCCTCCAGCCGCGTGAGCCAGCCCTCCTTCTCCCTGGCCCGCTGCTCGTACGCGGCCGAGGAGAAGTCCCCGAACGTCGAGTAGTGCGGGAGCGAGCCGACTCCCGCGGCGTGCGCGGGATGGTGGTCGAAGTACCACGAGAGGAACGTCGTCAGCGTGTCGGTGGTCACCCGGCTGAAGTTACCCGCTGGTTTTACAGTGTGGGGGTGTCTGATCAAACCATTCAGAAGCGCATCGCCGAGTTCGTGAAGGCCCACGGCAAGAAGGACACGCCGGTCAGGGCCGTGATCGAGCCGATCGGCCGGGCCGGCGCGCGGATCGTGCTGGTCGGCGCGGACGGCGCCATGGGCGACGTGATGACGAAGGACGTCGAGTCCGCCACCAACGCCGTCGAGGCCGCGGACGACGTCGAGCAGTCCGAATGGGACCGCGAGACCACCGCCGCCACCAAGATCGGCCCCGGCCACCGCCGCAAGATGGCCAAGATGCAGTCATGAGGGTCGTGCTCGCCTCCTGCTCACGGCTGCCGGAAGGAGACGGCGACGAGGAAGGTCTCGTGGCCGCTCTGGAGCGCGACGGCGTGGACGTCGTCTGGCAGCCGTGGGGCGGTGAGGTCGAGGCCGATCTCGTGGTCCTGCGCACCACCTGGGACTACCCGGACCACCTGGACGAGTTCCTGACGTGGTGCACCGGTGTTGCGGCGCTCGCGAACCCGTTGCCGGTGATCCGCTGGAACATCGACAAGTCCTACATGGCCGAACTCGCCGCGCACGGCGTCGCCGTCGTCCCCACCGCCGTCGTGCGGCCGGGGGAGGAGCCGGTGTTCCCCTCTGGTGAGTTCGTGGTGAAGCCGGCGGTGGGCGCGGGGTCGCGCGGCGCCGGACGGTTCACCGACCACGCCGAGGCCCGTGCGCACCTGGAAGCCCTGGGCGTGAAGGCTCTCGTGCAGCCCTACCAGTCCAGTGTGGACGCCCATGGCGAGACGGCGCTGGTGTTCTTCGCCGGCGAGTACTCCCACTCGTTCCACAAAGGACCGATGCTGGCGCAGGGCCTCGCCGAGGCGGAGTCCGGCCTCTACGTCGAGGAACGGCTGGGCAGCATCGAACCGTCCGCGCGGGAGGTCGAGCTCGCGAACCAGGTGCTCGACGTGACCGCCTCGCTGCTTTCGTTGCGGCGCAGTGACTTTCTTTACGCCCGCGTGGACGTCGTCACCGGCCCCGCGGGCGAACCGTTGCTGCTCGAACTGGAGCTGACCGAGCCGTCGCTGGGCTTCAAGCTCACGACCGACGACGCCGCGTCGCGGTTCAGCAAGGTGATCCAGGCGGCCGCTTCAGGCGCCTAGCTCGGGTGTGCCGCGGGCGATGCGCGCCAGCACGTCCAGCGCCGCGCCCAGCTGCTCGATCGGCGGAGAGGCGAGCGCGAGCCGCACGGCGTTCGGCGCGGCACCGACCGCGAACGCCGCCGCGGGCGTGACGGCGATCCCCTCGCGTGCCGCCGCGGCGACGAACGTGTCGGCCCGCCACGGCGGCGGCAGCTCCCACCAGCAGTGGTAGGCACGCGGATCGGCCCGCACGTCCAGCTTCCCGGCGACGAGCCGCTGGCGTGCCATCGCGTCCGCGCGCTTGGCCCGCTGCACGACGGCGGCCGTGCCGTCCGCGATGTGGTGCGCGGCAACGTCCGTGGCGAACCGGGAGGCCGTCCACCCGCCACCCCGCACGGCCGCGGCGACGTCGTCGAAGAGCCGGTCCGGCGGCACGACGAAGCCGAGCGTCAGTCCCGGCGCGATCCGCTTGGACAGGCTGTCGACCAGCACCGTGCGGTCCGGGGCGAGCGCGGCCAGCGGGGGTTCGTCGGCCAGGAACGTGTAGACGGCGTCTTCGATGATCGGGACGTCCAGTTCCTCCGCCACCGCAACGACTTCCTCGCGCCGGTGTGCGGGCATCGTGACGCCCAGCGGGTTGTGCAGCACGGGCTGGAGGTAGACCGCCCGCACCGCCGCCGCCCGCAGCGAGTCCGGCACGACGCCGTGCTCGTCCATCTCCAGCGGTACCAGCGTGATCCCGAGCCGGGCGCAGATCGTGCGCACCACCGGGTACGTGAGCGCCTCGACCCCGAGCCGCCCGCCCACGGGGACCAGCGCCGCGATCGTCGCCGCCAGCGACTGCTTCCCGTTGCCGGTGAACAGGATCCGCGACGGCGAGGGCCGCCACCCGGTGCGGTGGAGCAGCTCGGCGGCAGCGGTCCTCGCGGCCGCGGTCCCCGTCACCCCACCCGGCCGCAACGCCTCCGCCAGCACGTCCGGGCGCAGCATCGAGGCCAGACTCGCCGACAGCAGCGCGGCCTGCTCGGGCAGCACCGGGAAGTTCAGCTGGAGGTCGACGGGCGCGCCGCCGGGATCGGCGAGAGCGGGCTCCTGCACCGCCGCGCGCACGAACGTCCCCCGCCCGACCTCACCGACGACCAGCCCGCGCCGCGCCAGTTCGCCGTACACCCGAGCAGCGGTGGACGAGGCGATGCGCCGCCGCCGGGCGAACGCGCGTTGCGGAGGCAGCCGGTCACCGGGCCGCAACCGCCCAGCAGCGATTTCCGCGGCCACGGCGTCGGCGATCCGCCGGTAGTCGTCCACCGCACCCCCATTGCACCGAGAGCAATGTTTCGATTGTACCGAGCACAACCGCTGGTTACGGTCGGTTCCATGACCACCGCGACCGTCAACGGCATCACCATCGGCTACGACGACGAGGGCTCCGGCGACGACGTGCTGGTGCTGGTGCACGGCCACCCGTTCGACCGCACGATGTGGCACCCGCAGGTCGAGCACTTCAGCGATCTGGGATGGCGCGTGATCGCCGCGGACCTCCGCGGCTACGGCGAGACCACCGTGGTTCCCGGCATCACACCGCTCGCCACCTTCGCGTCCGACATCGAAGCGCTGCTCGACCACCTCGGCGTCGGGCGGTTCGTGCTCGGCGGCCTCTCGATGGGCGGCCAGATCGTCCTGGAGTGCGCGCGGACGTTCCCCGGCCGCCTGCGCGGCCTGGTCCTCGCCGACACCTTCGCCCAGCCGGAGACCGAGGAGGGCCGCCGCACCCGCAACGACATGGCCGACCGCCTGCTGCGCGAGGGAATGTCCGGCTACGCCACCGAAGTGCAGTGGAAGATGGTGGCGCCGCAGAACCCGGCCGCCGGCGAGTTCGTCGCCGAGCTCATGCACGCCGCGCCACCGGAAGGCGCCGCGGCGGCGTTGCGGGGCCGCGCGGAACGACCCGACTACACAGCGACCCTGAGCACGATCACCGTGCCCACGCTGGTGATCGTCGGCAGCGACGACGAGTTCACGCCCGTCGGCGACGCCGAGTACATGAGCTCGCGGGTTCCAGGTTCGACGCTGGTCGTGGTCGACGGTGCGGCGCACATGCCGAACCTGGAACGCCCCGAGGTGTTCAACAAGGCCGTGGAGGAGTTGCTAGCGAAGGCCTGACCCGATGCCGGTCAACCCCCGCACCTCCATCTCCGCCTGCTTGTCCGGGTCCGCCTTCTCCCCGCCCAGCACCGTGCCCAGGAACCCGGCCAGGAACGACAGCGGGATCGACACGATCCCGGGGTTCGACAGCGGGAAGAACGCGAAGTCGACGTCCGGGAACACCGACGACTTCGAGCCGGAGATCGCGGGGGAGAAGATGATGAGCAGCACGCACGACGTGAGGCCGCCGTAGATGCTCCACAGCGTGCCGCGGGTGTTGAAACGCTTCCAGAACAACGAGTACAGCAGCGTCGGCAGGTTCGCGGAGGCGGCCAGGGCGAATGCCAGCGCGACCAGGAAGGCGATGTTCTGGCCGTTCGCCGCGATGCCGCCGACGATCGCCAGCACGCCCACGCAGACCGCGGTGATCCTGGCGACGCGCACCTCGTCGCGCGGGTCGGCCTCGCCGTGCTTGATCACGTTCGCGTAGACGTCGTGGGCGAACGAGGCCGAGGCCGTCAGCGTCAGGCCGGCGACGACCGCGAGGATCGTCGCGAACGCCACGGCGCACACGATGCCCAGCAGCACCGTGCCGCCGACCTGGAACGCCAGCAGCGGTGCCGCCGAGTTCTCGCCGCCGGGGGCGCTGGTGATCTTGTCCGTGCCGACCAGTGCCATCGCGCCGAAACCGATGATGAGCACGCACGAGTAGAAGATCGCCATCATCCACGTGGCCCACACGACGGACTTACGCGCTTCACGGGCGTTCGGCACCGTGTAGAAGCGCATCAGCACGTGCGGCAGTGACGCGGTGCCGAGCACGAGAGCCAGCGCGAGAGAGATGAAGTCGATTTTGGACAGGTCCGAGGCGCCGTACTTCACGCCCGGCGACAGCACGGCCTCGCCGAGAGGGGAGCGCTGCGTCGCGCGGTCGAGCATCGAGGAGAGGTCGAAGCCGAACTTGCCGATCAGGAAGATCGTCAGCATGGACACGGACAGGATCAGCAGCACGGCCTTGATGATCTGCACCCACGTGGTGCCCTTCATGCCGCCGACCAGCACGTACAGCACCATGACGATGCCCACGACCGCGATGATGATGGCCTGGCCGACCTTGCTGTGCACGTCCAGCAGCAACGCCATCAGGCCGCCGGCGCCCGCCATCTGCGCGATCATGTAGAAGATCGAGATGACCAGGGTCGCGTTCGCCGCGGCCGCGCGCACGGGGCGCTGGCGCATGCGGAACGCCATCACGTCGCCCATCGTGAAGCGGCCGGTGTTGCGCAGCCGCTCCGAGATCAGCATCAGGCCGATCAGCCAGGCGACGACCCAGCCGATCGAGTACATGAAGCCGTCGTAGCCGTTCACGGCGATCGCGCCGGAGATGCCCAGGAACGACGCCGCGGACAGGAAGTCGCCCGAGAGCGCGATGCCGTTCTGCGTGCCCGTGAAGCTGCTGCCCGCCGCGTAGTAGTCCGACGCGCTGACGTTCCGCGTGGACGCCCGGTACACGATGTAGAGCGTCAGCAGGACGAAGACGCCGAAGACGGACAGGTTGATCGCGGTGTTCGCCCCGGTCACGCGAGCTCCTCGTCGGTTTCCACGAGTGCGCGCACCTTGTCGACCTGGGGGTCGAGCTTCCTCTTGGAGTACCGCGCGTACGCCATGGTGATGATGATGGTGGTGACGATCTGGAGGAATCCCATCGTCAAGCCGACGTTCACCGTGCCGAACAGCGGAGTGCTCATGAAGCCGGCGGCGTAAGCGGAAAGCAATACGAACGTGATGTACCAAGCCAGGAACGCCAGTGTTGCCGGGAGAATAAAACGCTTCACCCGTCTCTTCAGGTCGAGGAAATCCTCACTCGTTTGGATGGCGCCGAAATCAGGCTCACCGTCACCGTCCAACAGCAATGAGTGAGGACGCTCTTCTTCAAAGGTCGCGAATCCGGGCGTGGCCGGGCGTGACACGGAGGGCAGCGCCTTCGTCATCAACCGCTCGCATTCGTTACGGGGAGTGCCCGGCGAGGCTCCGCGCACTCAGCGCGTCCGGTCCGGGGGTGGGAGGCGCAAGCGTAACCACGCGTGGCGGCGAGTCAATCCCCTGAAGCCGCATGACCACCCCAAAAGGTCGCCCGTCACACTGGGTGATCGATCGTGCACGCCCCAGGTCGTTGTAGCGTCACGCTCTCTGGCCTACTATCCGCTAGCACCCGATACGGCTGATGGAGATATCGAGCTGCGGGGACATCGACTCGCGGGGATTCGCCAGGCCAGGAGGTAGCCGATAGTGGGGCACTTCGACCGCGCCTTGGGGATCATTTCGTGAATGTCGAGTGGAGAAAGATCAGCGACTGGCGCAACTGGCGCCTGCCCGTCAAGCTCGGCGTCGTGCTGCTCGTCCCGGTGGCCGTCGCGGTCGGCGCGGGAGCGTTGCAGATCTCCGGTTACGTCGACCGGTCCAACAACTACGTGCAGATGCAGGGCATGGTTCGTCTGCGGGCGGATCTCGCGCCTCTGATCTCCAGCGTCCAGCAGGAGCGCACGCTCGCCGCGCAGAGCTCCACCAGCGGTTCCGGTGTCGGCGCCTACCAGAACCAGATCAGGGCCACCGACAACGCCGCGTCGACCGTGCGCCGCCGCATCGACCGCACCGACGGGATCAGCGACGTCTCGCGTCAGCGCTTCACCGAGCTCGGTGCCCAGCTGGAGATCCTCAAGAACCTGCGCGAGAAGGTCGTGCAGGGCGGCGACGGCGGCGACCCGTCCGGCGGCACCACCGGCTACACCGCGGTCGTGAAGTCGTTGCTGGACTTCGAACAGGCGCTCATCGGCCAGTTCAACGACGACGCCATCTCGGGCACCGCGCAGGCCCTGCACCACATGGTCACCGCGCAGGAGCAGGTCTCGCTGCAGCACGCCATCGTGCTGGCCGGGATCGGCCGCGGCAAGCTGCTCGGCCCCGAGATCCGCGCTCTGGAGCAGTCGGACATCCGCCTGCAGGACCGCCTCAACGACTTCCAGGCCATCGGCACCACCGAGCAGCGCCGTGCCTACGACCAGACAGTGACCGGCGCCGGCGTGGCGCTGCGCACGGCGTTTGTGGAGCGCGCGCTCACCCAGCCGGAAGGCACCCCGGCTCCCGCCACGCGACCGGGCCAGCCCAAGCCGCCGCCGGAGTTCGGCATCGCCGTCGACGACTGGAACAAGTCGTCCGGCACCACCGCGCGGCTGATGGAACAGGTCGGCCGCGGACTGCAGGACGAGCTCGCGAACACCGCCGCCGCGCTGCAGGACGACACGTCCAACAAGGCAGGCGCCGCCGCGGTCGTGCTGCTCGCGATGCTGCTCATCGCCGGCACGCTCGGCTTCGTCATCGGCCGCTACCTGCTGCGCTCGCTGTCCGAGCTGCGCCGCTCGGCCCTCGACGTGGCGCACCACCACCTCCCCGAGGTCGTCGCCGCCATCCGCGCCGACCGCAAGCCGGACACCGAGATCGAACCGGTGCCCGTGCACTCCGTCGAGGAGTTCGGCCAGCTGGCCCGCGCGTTCGACGCCGTGCACGAGCAGGCCATCCGCTCCGCCGTCGAGCAGTCGTCGCTGCGGTCGGGGATGAAGAACATCTTCGTCAACCTGTCGCGCCGCTCGCAGGGCCTCGTCGAGCGCCAGCTCAAGCTCATGGAGGAGCTGGAGCGCCACGAGGAGAACCCCGAGCAGCTCGCGAACCTGTTCAAGCTCGACCACCTCGCGACGCGCATGCGCCGCAACAACGAGAACCTGATGGTGCTGTCCGGCACGGACATGGCCCGCCGGTTCAGCCAGCCCGTGCCGCTCGCGGACGTGCTGCGCGCCGCCGCGTCGGAGATCGAGCACTACCAGCGCGTCGTGGTGAAGTCGACGCCGTCGGTCGAGATCGTCGGCTACGCGGCCAGCGACCTCGTGCGCCTGGTCGCGGAGCTGCTGGACAACGCCACCGCGTTCTCCGCGCCCACCACCCAGGTCGTGATCGGCTCGCGGATGGACCAGCAGGGCGCCGTGCTGGTCGAGGTCGCGGACCAGGGCATCGGCATGGGCCCTGCCGAGCTGACCGAGGCCAACGAGCGGCTGTCGTCCGGCACCGAGGACGACGTGCCCGTGTCGCGCCAGATGGGCCTGTTCGTCGTCGGCAGGCTGGCGGGCCGTCACGGCATCACCGTGCGGCTGCGCGGCGCGGGAGAGGGCCGTGAGGGCCTGCGCGCGTTCGTGCTCGTGCCCGCGGAGCTCGTCCGGTCGCACGAGGCGGCCCCGGCGCCGTCGCAGCCGCGCCACGCCGCGCTGCCCCAGCCGAAGCCCGCCATCGCGAAGCAGCCCCACGTCGTGGTGAAGACGCCGAACCTGGCGCCGCCACCCGTGCCCGCCCCGGCCATCGACCAGCCGCGCGAGTCGGCCGAGTGGACGTCGTTCCGCGGCGCCGCCATCGACGAGTCGCTCCCGCAGCGCACCCCCCGTCCCGCCGCGGCCGAGTACAACGGCGTGGTCGCCGAGCACAACGGCGTGCCGCCCGAGTCTCCCAACGAGACGACGTCCTCCTGGTTCGCGGGCAGCGGGGTCTCGGACGAATCGGTCAACGGTGATCATTCGTCGGCACGACCCGACCTCGGACCCTCCCCAACGTCGTCACCGTCA
This sequence comes from Lentzea sp. NPDC058436, assembly GCF_042721515.1. Classification (NCBI taxonomy): domain Bacteria; kingdom Bacillati; phylum Actinomycetota; class Actinomycetes; order Pseudonocardiales; family Pseudonocardiaceae; genus Lentzea; species Lentzea sp. NPDC058436. Next base: position 15,369 of record NZ_JBHXLF010000018.1, on the reverse strand, counting down.
GTAGTGGCATCCTGGTTCGGCAAGAAGCCCGGCGGGACGGTGTGGGAGCAGGCAGGAGATCCCGTCACGGACGACGGGGAGACCGACGCGGGGCTGCCGAAACGGGCACCGCGCAAGAACCTGCTCCCCGATCTCGCGGAACGGCCCGGCAACGGCGCACGTCCCACGGCGGGCCCGAAGCGCGATCCGGAACGAGCAAGGGGCTTTCTCGCCAGCTACCAGACGGGCCTGCGCCAGGCGCCGCTCGGAGGCAACGGGAACGGAAACGGCCAGGGGAACGGCCAGTACAACGGGGAGAAGGCATGAGCACGCCTCAGTCGCGCCAGGTCGACCAGTTCGGCTGGTTGATCACGAACTTCACCGATCGCGTGGCCGGTGTCGCCCACGCCATCGTGATCTCGGTGGACGGCCTGCTGCTCACCAAGTCGACGGCTCTGCCGCCCGAGCGAGCAGACCAGTTGTCCGCCATCGCCTCTGGTGTCGTGGCGCTCACGCTGAGTGCGTCACGTTGCTTCGAAGGTGGCGGAGTGTTGCGCACCGTGATCGAGATGGACTACGGGATCATGCTCCTCATGTCCATTCGAGACGGGTCTTGTCTGGCGGTTCTCGCCGCCCCCGACAGCGATGTCGGTCAAGTGGCCTACGAGATGACCGTGGTCGTCGACCAGGTGGGCCAGATCCTCACCCCCGAACTGCGAGCGCAGCTGCACAGCGTGAGGTGATCCCATGAGTTCGTCCTCTGACGCGCCCCGACGACGGAGGCGGGCCGAGACGCCCGCGGAGCAGACGTTCGCCGACCTGATGAACGGGTTCTCCCTGGATTCGGGCCGCAAGCGCACGCGCACGCCCGACGAGGCGCCCGCACGGGAAGCGGCCCCCGAGGTCCCGCGGGCCGAAGTTCCGTCGTTCGACTCCGTCTTCGCGGAGCCGTCCGACGCCTCGATCGTTCGTGCATATGCCTGGACGGGCGGGCGCACTCGGTCGAACATCAACCTCGAGATCGAGACACTTGTCTCCGCCAATGATCAGAGTCGGCAGTCGGCAGGTATCTTGCAGGCTGAGCACCAACGCGTCGTCGAGCTCTGCCACACCCCGCGATCCGTCGCGGAAGTGGCGGCACTGATGCGACTCCCGCTGGGAGTCGTGAAGGTGTTGCTCGGCGACATGGCGGAACGAGGTCTGGTGGACGTGCACCAGACCGCTTCCGCAGGCGGTGACACGCCGGACCTCGGGTTGATGGAGAGAGTGCTTAGTGGACTACGTCGGCTCTAGATTTCCCGAATTCGGGCCCCCTGGGCCGCCCGGTCGGGAGCTGACCTCGGCCAAGATTGTCGTCGCCGGCGGCTTCGGCGTGGGCAAGAGCACTTTCATCAGGTCCATCGTGGAGAGCGATCTCCTGACGATGAGCGCACTCCCGCCCGAACGAGCGGGCGGCGTGACGGAACTGGTCCGCATCCAGTTCGGACGCGTGTGGCTCGATCCGGGCCTCGCACTGCACCTGTTCGTGGCGCCGCAGTGGCAGGACACGCGCACGGGCTGGGGCGACGTGGTGCGCGGTGCCGTGGGAGCCGTCGTGCTGTTCGACATCATGCGCCCGGCGGACTCCGTGGACGCGATGCGGTACTTCGAGGACCACAACATCCCGTACGTGCTGGCGCTCAACAACGTGCACGCCTCCGTCCGGCAGGACGTGAAAGCGATCATCCACGGCATGGGCATCTCGCCCGACGTGCCGGTGATGGACTGCGACCCGCGGGTGAAGCTGTCCGTCCGGGAGGCGCTGATCTCGCTGACCGAGCACGCGAAGCTGGACCGGTGGCGCCGGCGTCCAGGGCCTGACGAGACCACGCCGCTCGCGCCCGTCTGTTGAGTTGGAGCAGGTCCAAGGCTTAGCTCGTTGTGGTTGTTCGGCCCCCGGTGCCTGGCGCCGGGGGCCGTTCGCCTTCAGGGTGGTCACGTGATCACCACGCGGCGTCCAGGCGGATACACCCTGGACGACTGGGAAGGTCTCGCCCCTCAAGAAGGCCGTCGCATCGAGCTCGTCGATGGACGGTTCGTCGTGAACGCTGCTCTCGCGATGAGGCATCAGCGGGTGGCGGACCGGCTCCAGACCCTGCTCGACGCGGCAGTAGCTCGTGAAGGCATGGAAGCGTTGACCGCGATCGGAGTCCGCGTCAACAGAAACCTCGGTTACATCCCCGATGTCGTGGTGACGTCCGAGTTCCTCGACACCGGCTCTGTCGACGTTCGGAACGTGGTGCTGGTCGTCGAGGTGGTGAGCCCGTCGACGAAGAAGAATGACAGGCTCGAGAAGCCGGCTGCGTTCGCCGCTGCCGGAGTGGAGCGCTACTGGCGTGTGGAGACGGCCGGTGCAGAAGGTCCGACCATTTATTGCTATCAGTTGGACGCGGGTGCTTACTCGCTTGCAGTGACGTTGTCGGCCGGCGCCACAGGTACGGCGGCCGTCACCAGCACGGTGTCCGTCACGTTCGATCCCGCTGATCTCACCAGAGGGCGGCGCTGAGCGAGAGCCCGCGGCTGTCTGGTGGCGTGGACATTCTCCAAGCAGGCCTCTTTCAGGCCTTTTTGAGCTGAAACGACAGAAGCCGAGGACGTTTTCCTCTTCTCTTTTCGGCCATGCCCAAAGAGAGTCGAACGTCCTGTGCCGCGGCGTCCGGGACAGCAAGGACCCCCGCCGCGCGCCTGCCCGTGTCGGCCCGGAGTCCTGACCCAGGTGAAGCCGCAGCCGTGACCCGCTGAACCCCACGTGCTCGACTGACGTGGACAAGATCGCTACGATGATTTCAGTGTCGACCGAAAGGGATCACTGAGATGAGCATCGGGCGGGAGACCAGGCTGTCCGCCTGGATCGAGCGGTTCGCGGCCCACTTCGCCGAGGAGGGCATCCCGCTGATCGGTGGCCGCATCCTCGGGTACCTGCTGGTGTGCCAGCCGGTCGAGCGCACCGCCGCGGAGCTCTCCCAGGAGCTGGAGGCGAGCAGCGGGTCGATCAGCACGAACCTCAAGTACCTGGTCAACGTCGGCCTGGTGACCAAGCGGACGCGGCGTGGGCGGCAGGCGGCCGAGTACCGGATCAACGAGAAGGCCTGGACGGACTTCATCCAGCGCAAGTTCAACGCCATCGCCAGCGTCCAGATCCTCACCGACGACGGCATGCGGTTGCTCAGCGGTGACCCCGAGCGCGCGCAGCGGCTCAAGGCCGTCGACAACCTCTACGGTTGGCTCTCGGAGGAACTCCCCGCTTTGTGGGAGCGCAGGCCCGCCTCACCGAAGTAGCGTGGTGCCATGTGGCACCCGTTTCGCGATGACATCGAGTACTACGAGGAGCGAGCGCACGGTCTGCTCGCCTCCGCGTGGGACGGCGTGCCGGGTGCGCTGGAGGTCTTCGACGACGTTCCGCTGACGGACGAGGGCGCGCACATCGTGCTGGCCCAGGCCCACGGGTGCGAGGACTGGCGGGCGCTGAAGGCGAACATCCGCAAACCGCGCCCGTTCGCCCGCGCCTACCAGGCCATCGAGATGCAGAACCCCGGTGAGCTCAAGGCGATCATCACGCGCGACCCGTGGCTCGTGAAAGCCAGTGGCACCAACGGGAACGACCTGCTCGGGCTGGCCACGGCCAAGTGCGACGAACGCCTGGTCGAGGTGCTGCTCAACGACGGTGCGGACATCGACCACCAGAACGTCCACGGCTGGACGGCGTTGCACCAGGCGGCGTACTCGAACCTGCCGAACCTGGCCGAGCTGCTGCTCGCCAAGGGCGCCCGCACCGACCTGGACGCACGGGGTGAGGGCGGCACGCCGCTCACGGTCGCGTTGTTCTGGGGCAACGTCGAAGCCGCCGAACTCCTGGCACGGCACGGAGTCCTCCCGCCGAACCTGCGCACCGCGGCCGGCCTGGGCGACCTGGACCTGGCCACCGAACCGGAGGCCAGAAGAGGCTATTACCGGCCGCACAGCGGTTTTCCGCGCTGGTGGCCGACGAACGACCCGCAGGAGGTGCTCGACGAGGCCCTGTCGTGGGCCGCGCGCAACGACCGCACCGAGGTCCTGGGTGACCTGCTCAAGCGCGGCGCCAGGATCGACGCCGACGTCTACCGCGGCACCGCGCTCGCCTGGGCGGCCTGGTGCGGGCTGGAGAACACGACGCGCACGTTGCTCGACCTCGGCGCGAACCCCAACCAGCGCACGACTTTTGGCGGCCCGATGCACGGCGAGGGCGTGACGGCGCTGCACCTCGCGGCCGAACGAGGCCACCTGCCGGTGATCAGGACCCTGCTCGACGCGGGTGCCGACAGGACGATCACCGACGTCAACTTCGAGGCCACGCCCGCGAACTGGGCCGGCCACAACGACCAGGGCGAGGCTCAGGCCTTGCTGAGCGCCTGATCGTCGTCGGAAGGCACCTCGACCTCGTGCGTGCGTTCGCGTGAGGACGTCCACAGTGCCGCCGTGGCAACGACAACTGCGCCGGCGCCGAGCACGTGGATCGACACGAGCACCTCGGGCACACCGGTCCAGTACTGGACCATGCCGAGCGCGCCCTGGGCGAGCACGACACCGACCAGCGTCCAGTAGGTGCGGGTGCGGGTGAAGAACCCGACCGCGATCAGCAGGCCCAGGAACAGGAACAGCAGGTCCGCGTGGATCTGCGCGAGCGTCGCCACCTCGACGCCCAGGCGCGGCGTCGACGCGTCACCGGCGTGCGGCCCTGCGGCCGTCACCCACGTGCCCGCGAGCAGCAGAGCGCCCAGCACGACGGCCATGACGACCTGGAGCCTCATCAACGGCGCCGGCACCTTCAGCCTGGCGGGACCGTCGCCCTCGGACAGCGAGCTCACGAGGAGCACGGCCATCCACACGAGACCCATCGAGATCATGAAGTGGATCGACACGGTGTACCAGGCGAGGCCCGTCAGCACCGTGATGCCGCCGACGACCGCCTGCACGGCCACACCGACGAGCTGCACGAGCGAGAGCACCAGCACCCGGCGGCGGCGCGGCAGGTGGAACCACGCGGCCAGCACGCACAGGCCCGCGATGATGCCGACGACACCCGTCAGCGTGCGGTTGCCGAACTCGACCCACTGGTGCAGGGCCGCGACCTCAGGGTGCTCCACCGGGACGACGCTGCCCTCGACGCACTGCGGCCACGTCGGGCAGCCGAGGCCCGAGCCGGTCACGCGGACGATCGACCCGGTGACCGCGATTCCGGCCTGCGCGATGACGACGGCAATCGCGAAAGCGCGCTGCCAGGACACGAGGAAGGCGGTCAGCTTCGACACGCCAACGATGGTAGGTGTCGTCAGGTGAGACGAGTCGTCCGGGTCGCCAACGCACCCGCGACAACACCCCAGGCCACGAGCACTGCGACGGGGCCCACACCCGGAGCGGTGCCGTGCACCACAGAGGTTTCCAGGGCCTGGGCCAGCGCGGCGGACGGCAGCAGGTGCACGAACCCGACCGGCACGGACAACGCCACCCCGCCGACCATCAGCAGCACGAACCAGATGATGTTCGCCAGCGCCAGCACGATGTCCGCGCGCAGAGCCCCACCCAGCAGCACACCCAGAGCACCGAACGTCAGCGTGCCCAGGACGATCAGCAACACCACCCACGGCAGGCCGCTCAACGGAAAGCGCCAGCCCAGGATCAACGCGGTGACCGCGAGAAGCGCGATCTGGAGCGCCACCACGACCAGCGCGCCGCACACCCGTCCCGCCACCAGCAGCCACCGGGGCAGTGCCGAGGCGGAAAGCCGCTTCAGCACCCCGTAACGCCGGTCGAAGCCGAGAGCGATCGCCTGCCCGGTGAACGCGCTGGAGATGATCGCCAGCGCGAAGATCCGCGCCGTCGCCGAACCCACGCGGGGCTCCGGCATCGGGATCACCGACATCAGCGACAACGCCACCAGCAGCGCCAGCGGGATGATCACGGTGAGCAGGATCTGCTCGCCGTTGCGCAACGTCAGCATCGCCTCGGTGCGCGCGTGCACGAAGAGCATGCGCGGCAACGAACCGCGGCCGGGCGCGGGCTTGAACGTGCCAGGAGCGAAGGTGGTCACGAGCGCAGCTCCCTGCCGGTCAGCTCCAGGAAAACGTCTTCGAGGCTGCGCTTGGCCACCGTCAGCTCCTCGGCCAGCACACCCTGCTGCGCGCACCACGACGTGACGGTCGACACGACCTGCGGGTCGATCAACCCCTCCACGACGTACGCGCCCTTCGTCGCCTCGCGCACCTTCAGCCCCTCGGGCAGTGCGGCGGACAGCAACGTCGTGTCGAGACCCGGCCGCGCGCGGAACCGCAGCTGCTGGTCGTCGGCGCGGTGCGCGGTCAGTTCGGCGGGCGAGCCCTGCGCGACCACACGACCCTCGTCGATGATCACGACGTCGTCTGCCAGCGCCTCGGCCTCGTCCATGAGGTGCGTCGTCAGCAGCACGGCCACGCCGTCGTCCTTCAACGCGCCCACGAGGTCCCACACCAGACGGCGCGCCTGCGGGTCCATGCCCGCGGTCGGCTCGTCCAGGAACACGAGCTCCGGCCGTCCGATCAACGCGCACGCGAGCGAGAGCCGCTGCTGCTGGCCGCCGGAGAGCCTCTTGTACGGGGTGCGGACCGCGCCGCCGAGCCCGAGGACCTCGATCAGCCACTTGGGGTCGAGCGGGTTGGCGGCGCACGCCGCCACGAGGTTCAGCATCTCCTCGGCGCGGATGCCGGGATACCCGCCACCGCCCTGCGGCATCACGCCGATGCGCGGACGCAGTTCCTCGGAGCCGGGCGCCATGCCGAGCACGCGCACCGAACCGTCGTCGGCCTGCCGGAAACCCTCGCAGATCTCGACCGTCGTCGTCTTGCCCGCGCCGTTGGGCCCGAGCAGGGCCAACACGGTGCCGGGCTGCTGAACGAGATCGAGGCCGTCGACGGCGGTCTTCGAGCCGTACCTCTTGACCAGCCCCGACACTTCCACCGCAGGCTGGGGATTCGGGCTCACAGGCACGCAGCCTAGGCGGTCCTGGCGATCCGCACGCAGTTGGGTCATTCGGCCCATTCCTGAAGCGGAGCTGAAAAAGGTGGGGCTAGCCCTACCCCGGTGAGTCAGGGACACCTCAGGGTCCCCTCGGGGGAGTTCCCCATTGGTTGATCACCGCGTTCACAAGAGACTTTTCTCGTGATCGAAGCGGGGGCGAAAAGACGGGGCCTGGTGCTCGGGGGACTGGTGTTCTCACTGGTCCCGATTCTCTACCTGCATGTCGTGTCGGCGGGGCAGCTCGACCCGATCTCGGACGTGATCAGCGACTACGTGTTCGTGGACAACGGCACCGGCTGGCTCGCGGCGACGTCTCTTAGTCTCGCCGCCGTTTCGGCGTTGCTCGCCGTCAACCTGCGGGGTGTAGTCAGGTCAGCGCAGTGGTTGATCGGCATCTGGTCGGCAGGGCTGACCGTGGCCACGATCTTCCCGACCGACCCGACGGGAGCGCCGACCACGATGTCGGGCTACATCCACCGGTACGCCGGCGCGGTCATGTTCGTGGCCCTGCCCGCCGCCGGAGTGCTCATCGCCCGTCAGTTTCCGGCCCTGCTCGGTATCGCAACAACGGCGACCATCTCCAGTGCGGCGTTTCTCGTCAGCCACGTTTCCTTCGGCGGTTTCGAGGCTCGCGGACTTACGGAACGCGTTTTGTTCGCATCTCTTTACGTACTCCTTTTCGCCATCGCGGCACTACAGGTGAGGCGCAAGTCATGACTCTGCTCGCCATCACGCTCGCCGTGCTCGGCGCCGTGTGCTTCGCCCTCGCGGCCCGCCTGCAACACGACGCGATCGCCTCGAACGGCGCCCGCGCCAGCGTCCTGCGGCAACCCCGCTGGCTGGGCGGTCTCGCGCTGCTCGTCGCCGGTGCCGGGGTGCACGCCGCCGCTCTCGGCATGGCGCCGCTGACCGTGGTGCAGCCGATCGGTGTGCTCGCGATCGGCATGACCGCGCTGATGGACCGCCGCTTCCGCGAGTTGCCGGCGATCCTGCTCACGACCGTGGGCGTCGGTGCGTTCGTGTTCTTCGCCTCGGGCAGTGCGACCGCCACGAAGGTCGTGCCGGACGTCGAACTCACGGCAGGACTCGTCACTCTCGGCCTGATCGCGATCCCCGGCGTCGTCGCGGCCCTTACGTCCAACGCACGCATCCGCGCTGTGGCGTTCGCATCAGCCGGTGGCGTCGCGTACGGCTACGTGTCCGTGCTGATGCGCGCCGTCTCCCAGTCCGTGCAGCAAGGCGGTTTCGGGCTTTCGCACCTCGCGTCCGTGCTCGGCATCGCCCTCTCGCTCGCCGTCGGCGGCTGGCTCGTCCAGCACGCCTACGCGGGCGGCCCTCCGCATCTCGCCGTCGCCTGCCTGACCGTGGTGGACCCGCTGGTCGCCGTGGGCCTCGGCACGTTCCTGCTCGGCGAGGCAGCCCATTTGTCTCCTTTGACCGGTGTCGTGCTGTTCGCCTGCGCTCTCGCCGCCGTTTGCGGCGTGTTCGCACTCGCTCGTCAACCTCGTGAAAACATCCGAACGGAGCTTCCCGTGAACACCTCCAGCGCGCTGCGCGTGGTCATCGCCGCCGACACGTTCCCGCCGGACGTCAACGGCGCCGCGCGCTTCGCGCAGCGTCTGGCGGTCGGCCTCGCCTCGCGGGGACACGACGTCCACGTCATCGCCCCGGACTCGCCCCGCGCCACGGAGATCCCCGGTGTGACAGTCCACCGGCTCAGGTCGCACCGGCTGCCGTTCTACCCGGACTTCCGCTTCTGCCTGCCGTGGCAGGCCTCCCGCGAGGCCACCGAGCTGGTCAAGGCCCTGAACCCGGACGTCGTGCACGTGCAGGCGCACTTCGTCGTGGGCCGGTTCGTCCTGAACGCGGCGGTCGCCGCCGGCATCCCCACGCTCGCCACGAACCACTTCATGCCGGAGAACCTGTTCAGCCACGCCCACGTCCCGGCGTTCCTGCAGGGCCTCTCCCGCAAGTGGGCCTACCGCGACCTGGCCCGCGTCTTCGGCCGCGCCGACGTGGTGACCGCCCCGACCCCGCGCGCCGTGCAGCTGTTGCACGACAGCGGTTTCCCGCAGACCGCCGTGCCCGTGTCGTGCGGCATCGACATCTCCCGCTACCAGCGTTCGGTGACGCACAACGACCGCCCGACCGCGTTGTTCGTCGGCCGCCTGGACGAGGAGAAGCGCGTCGACGAGTTCCTGCGCGCCCTGGCCCGCGTGCCCGGCGCGTTCGGCGAGATCGTCGGCGACGGCACCTGCAAGTCCGAGTGGGAACTGCTGGCCCGCGACCTCGGCATCACCGACCGCGTGCGTTTCCACGGCTTCGTGTCCGAGGACGACCTGCTCGACGCCTACGCCCGCTGCGACCTGTTCGTCATGCCCGGCGTCGCCGAACTGCAGAGCCTCGCCACCATGGAGGCCATGGCCGCGGGCAAGCCGGTCATCGCCGCGAACGCCATGGCACTGCCGCACCTGGTGAAGCCGGGCCGCAACGGCTGGCTGTTCGAGCCCGGCGACGTGAACCAGCTGGCGCAGCGCCTGCACACGCTGGTGCACGACGAGCCGATGCGGGCGCGGATGGGCGCGGCCAGCAGCGAGATCATCTCGCACCACGCGCTGGCCACGACGCTGGAGCGGTTCGAGGCGCTGTACTCGCGGGCGATGGGGAAGCCGGTCCCGGTCATCGCGCTGGCCGCCTGATCGGCGGGGGCTGATCGGCGGGGGCTGATCGGCGGGGGCCTGAACGGCGGCGGGGGAGTCGCCGAGGGGGAGCTGTCGGGGGAGTTGCGGGGGAACGCCGGTCCGGTCGCGTCACGCGGCCGGACCGGCACTGTCGTGGTGCCGCGACGGTCCGGAGCGCCCTTACCCCAGCTTGGCCTCGATCCGCCGCGCCACCACGAGCCCTGCCTGCGACAACCGCAACTCCTCCGGGTGCTCACCCTCACCCTCCACCAGGAACCGGTACAGCGAAGCGTGCCCCTCCAACCGCTCCCGCAACGTCGCCGCCACATCGCACCCAGGCGGATAAACAGCGGGGATCGCCTCGTCCACCAACTGGTCGCGCAACCGGCGGCGTTCGATGCGCGGCACGTACCAGGGCGTGATCAGCAGCAACGTCAGGCCGAACGCCAGCGCCGTGCCGATCACCGCCTGCCAGCCCCACCCACCAGGTCCGATGACCAGCAACACGTCGGCGACGGCGAGGTACCCGATGCCGTAGATGACGGCCCACCCGGCGGTCGCGGCGGCGGGAGGCTCGGCGCGTTCCGTGCCCCACACGCCCTCGACCCGGCGCCACCTCTGCAGCGACTTGCCGCCGGTCAGCGCCATCCACACCCCGAACGCTCCACAGAGGACCGAAGCCGGAATCACCAGCCACGGTTTGGTGTGCAGCCCGAACCGCCACACCGACCAGACCATCGCCGCCACCACGAGCACCACCGCCGCCTGCTTCCAGCGGCGCCGGACGATCTCCAGCGGCCGGAAGTCGGCCAGCACCGCCAACGGTGTGCGGATCGGTGAGGGCAACGACCCCAGGACGAGCAGCGCCGCCACGACGAACGCCACCCCGGCCACCGTGATCGTGCCGGTCGTGATCTCCGAACGGTCTTCTGGCAACCGGTCGACCGCTGTGGCCACCAACGGGATCACGGGTGACAGCAACACCAGCCCGTGCAGCATCGTGCCGCTTCTCAAAGCCGCGTAACCGAAAGCGCCGAGCAGGCTGGCCGCGCCCAGCGCCGCGCCAGGACCGGCCGCCCACGTCGGCAGCATCCCGAACAACGCCATCACGACCAGCGCGCCGCCGACCGCGAGTCCCAGCAGGCCCAGGAACTGCGCCAGCTGGCCACCGCGCGTCAGGCCGGTGATCGTCCAGTAGGGGAGCAGGGCCGCGCCGCGCACCACGCGCGTCACGGGACGGACGGCGGCGAGCCCCGAACGTTCGGAGTCGGCGACCGTCACGGCGACGGCCGCGGCGGTGGCGGCGGTGCGGATCATCTGGTCCGACGCCGCCTCCTGGGTGAGCGGCTCGCGGCCGATGCCCGCGCGGTCGAAGGCGTTCAACGCGCTCATGCCCAGCGTGACCGTGTGCTCGGCCGGATTTTCCAGGCGTCGCAACAGGTCCGCGTGCTCCTCCAGGAACAGCTCACCTCGCGACCGCTTGTCCGCGCCGTCGCCGCGGTCGGCGATGATCGCGGCGCGCAGCCGGGGGAGCTCCTCGCAGATGATCCGCCAGTGCAGGCCCCACGCGGCCAGCTCGGCGAGCTTCATCGACGACGGCGACAGCTCGTTCTCGGTCTCGTAGATGCCGGCCAGCTCCAGGCGGGCCTCCTCGGCGCACGCGGCCACCTGCACCGGCAGCTCCAGCCCGAACATGGTCCTCACGACCTCGTCGACCACAGCCCGTGCGCGCTCATCGGCCGTGCGCGTGTCACCGGCCGGGCGTCCCAGCAGGTCCATGCGCCGCAACCGTCGCGGGTCGAACAGCACGCGGCACAGCATCGTCGCGCCGTCGAGGCGGCCCCAGATCCAGTCGTTGACCCGCCACGACCGCTTCAGGAAACCGGAGAACCGCGACAGCGAGGCCCCGCCCGCCTTGTCGTCGGCCGTGATCGACTGCCGCGCGAACGCGTTGCGCGTCTGCAGCGACACCTGCACCAGTTCGACGGGCGTGTCCAGGCCGGTCGAGGAGTCGTCGGACAGGCACGTGCCGGCGATCTCCAGGGCCAGCATCCGCGAGAGCCACCGGTCGGCGTCCCCGAGCCCGGCCTCCGCGGGGTCGGCGGGCGCGCCGAGCAGGGCGTGCCAGCAGACGAGGCCGCCGAGCTTCATCCGGTGCTCGTCCAGCCCGCCGATCACCCGCCGGGCCTCGCCGACGATCCGGCCGACTTCGGCGACCTGCGCCCTGACCTCCAGGCCGACGTGCCCGTCGATCATGTGCTCGTGGTAGCTCGCGAGCCTGCCGGTCCAGTAGGTCTCGCCGAGCGAGTCGGACGGCTTCCAGTCGAACAGCTCCTCCCGCAGCCGGCGCAGCTCCGCGCGGACCTGGTGGAGCTCGCGGCGGGCCTTCGCGATCTCCTCGGCCTGCCCCTCCGGCACCACCCACACGAGCCGCTTGAGCAGGTCGAGTGCCGACGCCCCGAGGCGTTCGGCCATCGTGATGCCCCACTCCCAGCCGATGTCCTCGCGGCACACGACGGCCGGCAGCCGCACGCCCGGCACGTACGGCAGGACGCCGTGCAGCTTCTTCCACTTGCGCTGCGCGGTCTCGGCGGCCCTGCGCGCCCGTTCGAACGACCAGTTCGCCGGATTCCCCTTGGGCAGCGCGAACTGCTGCGCCGTCACCTGCCGAGCCGCGAGCCGGATCTCGACGTCCTCGTAGTGGCCGAAGAGCTTGTCCGCCAACGAGTACACCTCGCCGACGACGTCCTCGCCGCCGGAGTGCAGACGTTCGAGCAACGCCATCCGGCCGCCCCTGCTGCTCGCGGCCCGCCGGTTGTGCTCCTCGATCTTCTCGACGTAGGTCCTGTTGGCCTGGCTGGACATCGCACCCAGCAGCTTGCCGCCGGACCCCACGGTCGTGAGGCCCTTGCCGGGCATGTCGGCGACCGGCTCGGAGCCCAGCGGCTCGGCGTGCGGGAAGACCAGCAGCATCACGCGCCGCACCGGCCCGTCCGCGGGCATCCGGTCGATGGCCTCCAGCGCCTCCTTCGTCGGCGTGTTCACGAGGACACCGCCGTCGACCGCGAACCGGCTGCGGTCGCCGCCGTTGGCCCAGCTGGCGACGTCGGCCATGTCCGGGCGGTCCGGCGTGGCCTGCCCGCCGACGGGGATGAAGCTCGGCTCGAACGCGAACGGGAAGCTGGCGCTCGACCGCGCCGCCAGGGCGAGCTGCAGCACCCGGTCGTTCAGCACGTCGGGCGTGAAGTCGTCACGCGTGTCCCCGGACACCCAGTCGTAGGGGTCGCGGCGGAACGAGAACGAACCCTGGTGCACCGACTGCGAGAGCGGCTGGCCCAGGTCGTCGTAGGTGACCGTGGGAACGCCACCGAGCAGAGTGGTGGTGATCCGCAGGTCGATCGGGCGCTCGGTGGGCTCGGTCGGCTCGAAGTCCGCGGTGAGCCGGGCCAGCGCCTCCTGCAACCGGGGCAGGAAGAACTCGTCACCCTTGAGCAGCGACGCCGGCGAGCCGCGGAACGGCGTCCGCAGCAGCTGTTCCATCCGGCCCTGCTCGGCCCAGAGATCTCGCAGGCGGGTCAGGTCGGCGTGCTTGTTGACCTGCGACAACGCCAGTGCGGCGCCGTTGATGCCGCCCGCCGACGTGCCCGCGATGACGTCCGCCCTCGCCGTGCAGCCGACGAGGTCGAGCAGCGGCTGGTACACCGATCCGGGCCTGGTCAGCCGGTCGAGCTCCAGCACGACGCCGCCCATCCAGACGGCGAGGCTCACGCCCCCGTTGAGCACGACGGCGAACCGGACCTCTTCGCGCGACATGGGTTGTTCGGACATGCCACGTCACCCCCTCCGGCGACGATCTTCCTCTGAAGAGGTACTCGTCTGCCGGGGTTTCAGGGTTACGAGATCAGACGTGCCCGCCACCGGCAGGGTCGGACTTGAGGAACGGCCCCACCCTCTTGCGCGCGATCAGCACGCACACCGCGAACGTGATCACCGCACCCGCGACGGCCTGCGGCACGGTGTACGCGCGCCCGTCGAACGCGGACCCGGTCGGCGGCAGGATGATCGCGATGATCGCCGACGTCACCATGGCGAACATCCGGAACTTCGGCCCGACCACCGCCGTGGCCAGCGGCAGCGCCGCCCACAGCACGTACCAGGGCTGCAGCACCGGCCCGAGCACCAGGATCGCGCCGAGCGCCGCGCCCAGGCCGTTCATCGCCTTGATCCGGCCCTTGAAGCTGCGCCACAGCAGCACGACCGTGATCACCACGGACACCGCCTGCCCCAACAGGCGCGTCAGCGAGATCATCGCCTCGGTGTGGTTGCCGAGGCCGAGCAGGATGCCCGTGCCCGCGCCCAGGAAGCCCAGCGCGGTCGGCGGCGACATCCACGACTTCACGGTCGACGCGACGTTCAGCGTCTCGACCCAGCCGAACCCGAACCCGGTGCCGAGGCAGATCACCACCACCCCGACGGCCGCTATCACCGCCATGATCCCGGCCACCAACGCGAGGTGCTTGAGCTGACCGCCGAGCTTGCGCGCCACCAGCACGCCGAGGAACCCGAGCGCGGCCATCGCGGGGATCTTCACCATCGCGCCGCACACGATGACCCCGGATCCCAGGACGATCCACGACCACTTCAAAGGTTCCAGCCCGCGCATCGCCAGTTCGAGGCCGACCAGCATCAGGCCGAGCGCCAGGCCGTCGTTGTGCACGCCGATGACGATGTGGAACAGCACCAGCGGGTTCAGCGCGCCCAGCCACAGCGCGCCGACCGGCGGCACCCCGAACCGGGCCGCGAGGCGGGGCAGCGCCCACACGATCATCCCCAGGCCGACCAGCACCAGCAGCCGGTGCACGAACACGCCGGACACCACGTGGTCGCCGGTCAGCATCGCCGTCAACCGGCCGAACGCGAGGAACAGCGGCCCGTACGGCGCCGGCGTCTCCCGCCAGATGTTCGGCACACCGCGCGTCAGCACGTGGTCGACGCCCAGCGCCGTGGCCGGGCCCAGCTCGTACGGGTCCTGGCCGCGCGCCGCGATCTCGCTCTGCGCCAGGTAGGAGTACACGTCGCGGGAGAACATCGGCACGCAGAAGACCAGCGGAACGGTCCACATCAGCAGCGTGCGGTCCATCTGGCCGCGCGAGATCAGCCGGGGCCTGCCGGGCTTGACGAACCGCCCCAGCGCCAGCCAGGCCGACACGATCATGAAGATGCCGGTCCACACGACGCCCATCGCGACGCTCGGCATCCGGGAGAAGAGGCCCAGAACGGGTACGCCGTAGAGAGGGGAGTAGATGGGGGCGGCGCCGCCGCCCAGAGACCCCACGGTCAGGAGGAGCGCGCCGATGGTGCCCCAGCGACGCACGATGTCCAGCTGGCGACGCTCCCGGCCGTTCAAGAGGTCGCTCTCCGGAGTCACGGCTCCGCCGTTCGTGGGCATGGCCGCAGGGTATCGAGTGCGGTGGTCACGGCCCCTCACCGCGTCCTGCGGCGCTCAGCAGGGCACCTCGTGGTGTCGGCCCCACGCCCCCATATGACCCGATATGGGGACGCTGGTCGAGGAGGCGCAGAACGGCAAGGCCGTGGCGCAGCGGCTGGCGGACCGGGTCTCCGCCGTGTTCGTGCCGATCGT
>NZ_JBHXLF010000017.1:0-142658 GCF_042721515.1 Lentzea sp. NPDC058436 | reverse complement strand
ACGAAAAGCGTGTCGAGTTGACACCCCTACTCACATGCAGCAAGAGCTATGGCGCGACTCGTGATGGGACCCCACCGCCGGTTCCTCTTTGCTAAGGACGGCTCGCCTTCGGCGTCGCACCGATCAACCGGCTCGCCTTCGGCATCGCGGCGATCAGGTGTTCCCCTGCCTTGCGCTGCCCTGCCTACCCGCGTGCCACCCAGTCCCGCTGCCCAGCTCTGCTACCTCGCGGGCGCCCAGCCCCGCTACCTCGCGGGCGGGGTCACCGGCTCGTTCAGCGACGGGATCTTCGCCTTGAACGCCTTCACCATCGCGTCCCTGCCGATCGAGTTGAACTCCTTGCCCAGGGTTCGCATGATCGAGTTGGCCGTGGGGCGGTACAGGCCCGTCTTGTAGTAGCGCGCACCCTCGACCGGCGCGATCACGCCGCCGTCCGGGGACGGCTGGCCCAGGTAGTCGCCCCACTTCGCGCCCGTTGGGTCCTTGGTCACGTTGATCTCGCGTGGTTCGGTGCCCGTGTAGTTGACGTACGGGTAGTCGTACTCGTCTGCCAGGCCGCCGATCGAGTGGCCCAGTTCGTGGATCGCGATCTGGCCCGCTTGGGCGTTGGAACCTGAGGCGGTGGCCACTGAGCCGCCTGCGCCGCCGTACTTCGTGGTGTTGCCGAGGGCGATCACCTGGTCGGCCTGGGGGGCTTGGGCTGCGAACTGCTTGGCCTTCGTCTCGTTCACGCAGAGGAGGCGCTCTGTGTTCGCGTCTCGGCCCTGGCACCAGAAGCCCATGTCCAGGGCGGTGTTCTTCAGGATGCCCTTGGTCGGGTCGTGGTCCACGCCGGACTCCGGGGAGACGACGTTGACCTGCCAGACGTTGAAGTACTGCTTGTAGGTGGCGAAGGGTTCTACTGCGGAGAGCTCTTCCCACTTGCTCTTCACGTTCGCGGTGTAGGTCGTGAGGTCGTCGGCTGTGTAGCCGTCGCCCACGAAGACCAGGTCGAAGCGCTCTGCCGAGTCGCCGGTCACCTGGACCGGGATCACGTCGGCCTCGGCGAGGGTGCGGAAGTCCGCTGCTTTTTCCGCCGGGGGCTTCGGGGTTAGGGCCTGGGTTATGGAGCCGTCCTCGCTGAAGACCTCGCGCCATTCCATCGCCGGGGCCGCGCCGCCGGCCGGTACCTGCGCGAAGAGGGCGAGGGCGGTGACGGTCAGTGCTGGGAGTAGCAGCCGCGAACGATGCATGTGTTGACGCTAAGCAACCGTGACGTCACCCACAAGCGGCAATAGTTGGCACTTTTGGCCCAAGGATTGTCTTGGGTCTGAAACGGACACCGGTCGTCGCGTGATCTGGGCAACTACCTACTCTGAGGGTTGTGAATCCCACCGATCTGGCGATCTCCGGGCCGCTGCTGCTGGCCACCGGGGTTGCCCTGCTCGCTGGTTTCATCTCCTTCGCGTCGCCCTGCGTGGTGCCGCTCGTGCCCGGCTATCTGGCCTACCTGGCCGGACTGGTCGGTGCCGAGGCGCCTCGGGTCGAGGCCAACGAACCCGCCAAGCAGGGGCGTTGGCGTGTTGCCGGGGCCTCCTTGTTGTTCGTGCTCGGGTTCACGGTCGTGTTCGCGTTGGCGTCGATGGCGATTCTCGGGGCGTCGGACGCGTTGTTGCTCAACGCTGATCTGTTCCAGCGCATCGGTGGTGTCGTCACGATCCTGATGGGACTGGTGTTCCTCGGGCTCGTTCCGGCACTGCAGAAGGACGTGCGGTTCCACACGAAGCCGCAGGCCGGGTTGTTCGGGGCGCCGGTGCTCGGGGCCGTGTTCGCGCTCGGGTGGACGCCCTGTCTCGGGCCGACGCTTGCTGGCGTGCTCGCCGTGGCGCGCAGCACGGAGATCGGGTCGTCCACGGCTCGTGGGGCTGTGTTGGTGCTTGCGTACTGCCTGGGTCTTGGGTTGCCGTTCGTGGTGCTTGCGCTCGGGGCGCGGTGGGCGCTGGGTGTGACGAAGTGGCTGCGCACGCACGCCCGGCAGGTGCAGATCTTCGGCGGCGTGCTGCTGATCCTGGTCGGGATCGCGCTGGTCACCGGGCTCTGGGGTGAGTTCGTCGGGTGGCTGCGCTACTCGTTCGTCGACGTCGTGGAGTTGCCGCTCTAGTGATCGCCTTCCTGCGCAACACGTGGCGCGGCCTCACGTCGATGAGGACCGCGCTGACACTGCTGTTCCTGCTCGCGCTCGCGGCGCTGCCCGGCGCGTTGCTGCCGCAGCTCTCGCTCAACGCGAGGAAGGTCGACGAGTACGTCGCGGCCAAGGGCTGGTGGGGCGAGCTGCTCCAGAAGCTCGGGTTCTTCGAGGTCTACGCGACGCCGTGGTTCGCGGCGATCTACCTGCTGCTGTTCACGTCCCTCGTCGGGTGCCTGCTTCCCCGCACGTGGGAGTACTTCAAGCAGATGCGCGCGAAGCCGGTGCTGACGCCGCGCAATCTCTCGCGCATGCCGCACCACGCGCAGGCCGAGCTCGACATCACGCCGGAGGAAGCGGTCGGCAAGGCCAAGAAGGCCATGCGCGGCTGGCGGATGGAGACCGGTGAGGGCACGGTCAGCGCCGAACGCGGGTTCCTGCGCGAGACCGGCAACCTGGTCTTCCACTTCGCGCTGCTGGGCCTGCTCGTGTCGTTCGCGCTGGGCAAGATGTTCAACTACGAGGGCCAGATCATCGTCCAGGCCAACGGTGGCCAGTTCTGCAACGGCGGCATCTTCAACTACGACCAGTTCCGGCCTGGGCTGCGCGTCGACGGCACCGACCTCACGCCGTTCTGCGTCGAGATCGGCAAGTTCTCCGCTGACTACCTCGAGAACGGCCAGCCCGTCGGCTACCAGGCCGACATCCGCTACCAGTCGGGCGACGACCTCGCGTCGAACACCTGGAAGCCGTACACGCTGCAGGTCAACCACCCGCTGCGCACCGAGGGCGACCGCCTCTACCTGCTCGGCCACGGGTACACGCCGACGTTCACGGTGACGTTCCCCAACGGCGAGAAGCGCACGCAGGGCATCCAGTGGCTGCCCGCCGACCAGCTCACGCTCGCCTCCGAGGGCGCGACCAAGTTCGACCCGCCGGGCATCACGGACTCCGAGACCCGCCGCAAGAACCAGATCGCCGTGACGGGGCTGCTGGCGCCGACGCCGTTGCTGCACGGCGGCATCCTGACCTCGAAGTACCCCGCGCTCAACGAACCGATGGTCGCCGTCGACGTGTACCGCGGCGACCTCGGCGTGGACGACGGGCGCGGGCAGTCGATCTTCTCGATCGACCAGAAGATGGTCGACCAGGGGCGTCTGGCCAAGGTCGCGCGCAAGAACCTCGCGGTGGGCGAGGAGATCGTGCTCGACGACGGCACCAAGGTGCGCTTCGACTCCGTGAACGACTGGGTGTCGTTGCAGGTGTCGCACGACCCGACACAGGTTTACGTGCTCGCCTTCGCCGTGCTGATCATCCTCGGCCTGGGGGTCTCGCTGACCGTCAAGCGCCGCAGGGTGTGGGTGCGTGCGACCCGTCTGGACGACGGGCGTACGTTGGTCGAGGTCGGCGGGCTCGCCCGCACTGACCAGGCGGGATACGGCGAGGAGTTCACGCGGCTCGCCCGCGCGGTGCTGAACGAGGAGAAGTCCTGATGCCGGTCAACGAGACCCTTGCGACCTACAGCGACTGGCTGTACCGCAGTGCGCTGGGCGTCTACCTCTTCGCGATCTTCCTGTACGCGGTGGAGCAGGCGTTCGCCCGTGCTCCGCGCAAGGCGCTGGTCGGCGCCGGCGGGCCGGACGTGCTCGTCGACGAGCCGAAGAGCGAGCCGACCAGGGCCGAACGCCTCGGTCGCATGGGCGCGGCGCTGACCGTCCTCGGCGCGGTGCTGCACCTCGGGTCGCTGGTCATGCGCGGTCTGTCCGCCGGGCGCGCGCCCTGGGGCAACATGTACGAGTACATGTCGCTGCTGTGCCTCGCGGCCGTGGTGACGTGGATCGTGCTGATGGCCAAGTTCCCGATCCGCCGCCTCGGCGCGTTCGTGCTGACGCCGATCCTGATCCTGCTGTTCCTCGGCGGCACCGTCCTGTACGCCGAGTCCGCGCCCGTCCAGCCTGCGCTGCGGTCGTACTGGCTGGTGATCCACGTCTCGGTGATCTCGATCTCGTCCGGCGTGCTGCTGATCCCCGGCGTGACGTCGATCCTCTACCTGCTCAAGGACTCGAAGTCCGACCGCTTCCCGAAGCTGCCGTCCGCCGACGTGCTCGACCGCATGTCGTACCGGACCACGGTGCTCGCGTTCCCGCTGTTCACGGCCGGGATCATCTGCGGTGCGATCTGGGCGGAAGCGGCGTGGGGCCGGTTCTGGGGCTGGGACCCCAAGGAGACGGTCGCGTTCGTCTCGTGGGTGGTCTACGCGGCGTATCTCCACGCACGCGCGACGGCCGGTTGGCGTGGCCGTGGGGCCGCATGGATCAACATCGCGGGCTTCGCGCTCAACGTCTTCAACCTGTTCTTCATCAACTTGGTTACTAGTGGGTTGCATTCGTACGCAGGTCTCTAACGAGTTAAGCCCCCACGTCGATGGAACCGTCGGCGGTTGCGTACCGTCGCAACCCGGGGGTCGGGGAAGTCTCGGTCTCTCTTGCTCAGGGAGGGCCACAGCGGTGAACTGGCAGTCACCGGGTGAGGAACAGGGCTCCGGCCCGCAGTACGTCGACCCGCAGGCGGCGGCCTACCTCGACCCGCAGCAATCCGGCCCGCAGCACGTCGGCGGCAGCCAATCAGGCCCGTACAACGTGGGCGGCAACCAGTCGGGGGCGTACCAGGTGCCCGGCAACGCCTCCGGCCCGTACCAGGTCCCCGGCAACGCTTCAGGCCCGTACCAGGTGCCGGGCAACGCCTCCGGTCCCTACCAGGTCCCCGGCAACGCCTCGGGCCCCTACGCGGTGCCCGGCAACGCGTCCGGTCCCTACCCGGCGCCCGGTTCGCAGTCCGGCCCGCACCAGGTGGGCGGCGGCCAGTCGGGCGGTTATCCGGTCGGCGGCGGCCAGTCCGGCCCGCACAGCACGCCCCAGAACCCGGCCCAGAACCCGGCGCAGTACGGGCAGTTCGCCGGCCAGCCGTTCCCGAACAACTTCCCGCAGCAGGAGTACCGCTCGCAGGCCGAGCAGGTGTCGTCGCAGCAGCTGATCAAGAAGGACAAGCGGCCGCCGACGTCCGGCTGGCGCAAGTCGCTGCACTCGATCACCGGCGGCGCCATCAACCTCGGTGAGAGCCCCGCCGACGTGCGGCGACGCGAGCTGATCGCGCGGATCAACCAGCCGCTGCGCGGGTGCTACAAGATCGCGATGCTGTCCCTCAAGGGCGGTGTCGGCAAGACCACGACGACCACGACGCTGGGCTCGACGTTCTCGTCGCTGCGCGGTGACAGGGTGATCGCCGTCGACGCGAACCCCGACCGCGGCACGCTGGCGTTGAAGATCCCGCGCGAGACCACGGCGACCGTGCGTCACCTGCTGCGCGACGCACCGCGGATCACGAAGTACAGCGACGTGCGCGCGTACACCTCGCAGTCGCCGGCACGTCTTGAGGTGCTGGCGTCCGAGCAGGACCCGGCCGTGTCGGAGGCGTTCAGCGAAGAGGACTACCGGCGCACGGTGGCGTTGCTGGAGCACTTCTACAACATCGTGCTCACCGACTGCGGCACCGGCCTGATGCACTCCGCGATGAAGGGCGTGCTGGACGAGGCGGACCTGCTGGTCCTCGTGTCTTCCGGTTCGGTCGACGGCGCGCAGACGTCAGCCGCGACGCTGGACTGGCTGGAGGCGCACGGCTACCGCGAACTGGTCGCGAAGTCCGTGTGCGTCATCAACTCGGTGCGCCCGAAGTCGGGCAAGGTCGACCTCGACAAGCTCGCCGCCCACTTCCAGCAGCGATGCCGTGCCGTGGTCCGCCTGCCGTTCGACGAGCACCTCGAAGAGGGCGCCGAGATCGCGCTGGACCAGCTCGCGCCGGAGACCCGCCTCGCGTTGCTGGAACTCGCCGCGGTGGTCGCGGACGACTTCCCGCACAACTGAGCGGGCCTGCGTCACTGGCGGAAAGGGGTCCTGGGATCAGGGCCCCTTTTCCGTTCACTCGTCGCGCTTGCGCTGCTCGTCGAGCTTGCGCAGGAACTCCGGGTCGTCGTCGGGCGCGATCACCTTGCGGCCTGGGGTGTACTCCGAGTGCTGCGGGGCGAACGCTCGCCACACGAGCACAGCCACGGTGAGCGCACCGATCACCGCCAACAGGTAGATCATCGTGTCGCCACCTCCCTTTGCCCCGAGATTACCCGCGGCACAGGGGTTACTACGGTTTCAGTGGCGGACGGGTTCAGTCGCCTCGGTCGTCAGCTCCGAAAGAAGCTGCTTCACCTCGGTCTCACGGAACCTGCGATGTCCTCCAGGGGTGCGGATCGAGCCGATGCGACCTGCGGTGGCCCATCGGGTCACGGTCTTCGGGTCGACCCGGAACAGATTGGCGACTTCCCCAGGCGTCAAGAGCCGCTCGGTGGCTGCAGTCACTCGTCCTCCTCAGATCAGACGTTCTGGTCTGATCGTGGCATCTGACCCATCAGGTACTCGAACGCTTGTTTTTTGGTAAAGAGGTAGTAAGGGACGAGAGGCGCGAACCGGACACAGGTGACGGCCCTCCTCTGTGACCGCTGCTACGTGAGTGCACGCGTGGGGCATAGGGTGTTCCGGGTGGATGCTCTTGATCGACAGATCATCGCCGCACTGCGCACCAACGGACGGGCCACGTACGCCGACCTCGGCAGGCAGGTCGGCCTGTCCGCGTCCGCCGTGCACGAGCGGGTCGGCAAGCTCGAGTCCAGCGGCGTCATCGTCGGCTATCACGCGGTCGTCGACCCCAGCGCCGTCGGCCTGGGCGTGACCGCGCTGATCGGCATCCACCCCACCGACATCGCGGACGACAACGAGGTCGCGGTCGCGTTGGCCGAGCTCAACGAGGTCGAGTCCTGCTACCGGGTGGCGGGCGACGAGTCGTTCATCGTCAAGGTCAGGGTGGCGACGGTCGACGACCTGGAGCGCGCGCTCGGGCGGTTGCGACGCATCCACGGCGTGGCCCGCACACGCACCACTGTGGTGCTCTCCACGCGGTTCGAGGGACGCCCGAACACCGGTGACGAGGAAGGCGACGTAACCTGAACGGGTGCTCGCTCGTGATGTGACGCTCTACGTCCTCGCCCGCCTCGGCCTCGTCGCGGTGGTGACGGGCGCGCTCATCTTGTTCAAGGTTCCTTTGCTGCCCGCGCTGGCCGTCGGTGTGGTCGTGGCGCTGCCGGCGTCGTTGTTCATCTTCAAGGGACTGCGGCAGCGGGTGGCGGCAGGCCTCGACGCCCACCAGGCGTCGCGCAGGGCCGAGCGCGACAAGCTGCGCTCCGAACTGCGTGGTGACGAAGGTCCTCTCACCCAGGCGTAGGACGTCTGCCCGGTTATCGTGCGGGCTGTGAGTACCTCCGTTGACCGCGTTTGCAGCAGGACCAGGCACTGGGTGTGCGAGGCCGTCGGGATCATCGAGGCGGATGCGAACCGCAGCGCGGACACGCACCTCCTGCGGTACCCGTTGCCGCTCGAATGGGGCATCGACCTCTACCTGAAGGACGAGTCGACGCACCCCACGGGTTCGTTGAAGCACCGGCTGGCCCGTTCGTTGTTCCTCTACGCGATCTGCAACGGCTGGATCACCGGTGGCACGCCCGTGATCGAGGCCTCCTCCGGTTCGACGGCGGTGTCCGAGGCGTACTTCGCGCGGCTGCTGGGGCTGCCATTCATCGCGGTGATGCCCCGCTCGACCTCGGCGGAGAAGGTCGCGCTGATCGAGCGCCAGGGCGGCCGGTGCCACTTCATCGACGAGCCCTCGGCCCTCTACGACGAGTCGCGGCGACTGGCCGCTGAGCTCGGCGGCCACTTCATGGACCAGTTCACGCACGCCGAGCGCGCCACGGACTGGCGGGGCAACAACAACATCGCCGAGTCGATCTTCGAGCAGATGAAGCTGGAGCCGTCGCCGGAACCCGACTGGATCGTCGTCGGCGCAGGCACGGGCGGCACGTCGGCCACGATCGGCCGGTACATCCACTACCAGAAGCTCAACACGCGCCTCGCCGTCGTCGACCCCGAGCACTCGGTCTTCTTCGACGCCTGGCGCGACGGCAACCGCGACCTGGTGGCGACCCGCGGGTCGGGCATCGAGGGCATCGGTCGGCCGCGGGTGGAGCCGTCGTTCATCGGCGAGGTCATCGACCGCATGATCAAGGTGCCGGACGCGGCGTCCGTCGCGACCATCCGGTACGTCGAGGACCTGCTCGGACGGCGCGTCGGCGGCTCGACCGGCACGAACCTCTGGGGCGCGTTCCAGATCGTCGCCGAGATGCGGCAGTCCCGTGCGCGCGGGAGCGTGGTGACTTTGCTCTGCGACGGCGGCGAGCGTTACGCGAACACCTATTACGACGACACATGGGTAGCGGCACAGGGCATGCACCTCGACCCGCGCCTAGAACGCCTGAACAACTTCCACCGCACGGGGAACTGGTGACGAGGGTTGTGCGTCACAGCGTGACCTGAGCACCGAGTCCGCAGGGGGGACGCTGTGTCGTCGCTGTTCACCGACGCGGCCGAGATGCGCGCGTACGCCGAGTACCTGCGCACCGAGGCCAAAGAGTTCGAGACGATCCGCAAGTACGTCCACGCCACGGCGTGCGACAAGGCGGGCTTCACCGGCCTGCTGTCGTTGCTGCAGCCGGGCGTCGACATCGTGCGCGCGCTGTTCGACGAGACGCTCGACTTCGGCAAGTCGAAGCTGGAGGGCACGGCCACGGCGGTGGACGCGACGGCGAAGACCTACGAGGACATCGACGCCCTGCAGCGGCGGATCTTCGAGGGGCTGCTGAAGTGACGACCTCCTACCACGCCGTGCGTCCCGTCGCGGCCTCCCTGAAGCAGCCCGACATCGACACGGCGTCCCTGAACGACGTCCTGCGCGACCAGGGCTGGGGCGTCCAGGCCGTCAACTGGGTGTTCGAGGCGGTGACCGGCGAGTCGCTGGTCTCCACGATCATCACGCCGATCACCGGCGACTGGTCGAAGATCCGCGCGGACGGCGACGCGTGGCGCATGGTCGGCAACGCCATGAACGACGTCTCGTACAACCTCACGGACGCCGTGGGCAAGGTGCGCGGCCACTGGGACGGCGACGCGGCCAAGGCCCACGAGAAGTACATCGCCCTCGGCTGGAAGGCGGGCCTGCTCGCCGAGATGGGCGTCGCCCAGCTGATCGCGAAGGGCTTCGACACGGTCGCGTCCGGCGCCGAGGCCCTCGGCAAGCAGGCAGCGCGCCTGCTGGACTACCTGGTCAACAAGCTCCTCGAAGCCGCCGCCACCGTCTGGATCCCGGTCGCGGGCTGGATCAAGGCCGCCGAGATGGTCTGGAACGCGTACCAGATCTACCGGCGCATCATGGACATCATCGAGACGGTCCAGAAGCTCATCTCGGACGTCAAAGCCCTGTTCGACGCCGTCGGCCGCGTCTTCTCCGCCATCGGCAAGCTGAAGGACGCCGACTCCCTCGCCGAGGCCATGAACGCCACCCAGGAGGTGGCCGAGGCCGGTCGCGACGTCCGCAACGCCGTCAACGACATCCACGACGACTTCTCGAACATCAAGGAGTCGGCCACGGAGATCGCCGACCGAGGCCGCGACGTCGGCTCGCAGGTCCGCGAGATCTACACCCCACCAGGCGGTTCGGAAGACACGAAGCCGGCCGCCGTCTCCTCGGTAGCACCCGGCGGCGCCCCCGCGGCAGCCCCACCGACCCTGCACGGCGGCACCGACGCCCCCACCACGACCCACGCGGCAGCGGCCACGGGCCCAGCCGCCTCAGCCCCGCCGTCACTAGGCGGAGGAGGCGGCGGTGGCGCCCCCGTGGGCACCGTGCCGACCGGCCACACCGGCGGAGGCTCAGGCGGCGGTGCCCCTTCCGGCGCCCACACCATCCCCCGCCCGGACACCACGCACGCGGCGGCCGCGGCCCCAGCAGCCGCCCCCACGGGCACGCACCAGACCCCGATGGGCGGCGCGATGCCGATGGGCGCCCCGATGGCGCCAGGAGCAGGCGGCGGCGACCAGACCCGCAGTTCGGGCTCACGCCCAGGCGCGGGCGGCGTGCCGGCGTTCCCGTCGGCGGGTGCTCCCACCGGCACCCCGAAGCCCTCCGGCCTGCCCACGCCTCCCGGCCACGGCGCGGGCCTCCCGACCCCGCCCAGCCAGGGCTCCGGCACTCCGACGTCCGGCAGCAGGCCGTCCACCGGGCTGCCCACGCCCCCGTCGGGCCCCGGCACGCACTCCACGCCCGGCTCGGCAGGTACGCACCCGGACTCTCACCGGACGCCGGGCTCGGGCTCTGGCCTGCCGACGCCTCCGAACACGGGCGGCCACGCGCCCGGCAGCGGTCTGCCGACGCCTCCGAACACAGGCGGCCACACGCCCGGCTCGGGCAGCGGCCTGCCGACCCCGCCGAACTCCGGCACGCACCCGACGCCGGGCAGCGGCCTCCCCACGCCTCCAGAACACCCGAGCGCCAGCTCGGGCACCGCGACCGCACCGGCGCCGTCCCACTCGGGCGGCGGCCTTCCGTCGCCTCCCGGACACCCGACCCCGAGCGCGGGCGGCGGCCTGCCCTCACCTCCCGGACACCCCAGCCCCACCACGGACCACCCGACGCCGTCCGGCACCACGCCGCACGACTCGACGGCCCCGCGCCCGCACGACACGAACCCGTCCGGCGGAGCGGCCGACCCCAAGCCCCACGACTCCGGCCCGAGGCCCCACGACACCGACGGCCAGTCCCACGGCAGCGACCCGCGCCCCCACGACACCGACACGACGCCTCACGCCGGCGACCCGAAGCCTCACGACACGGACGCCAGGCCTCATGACGGCGACCCGAAGCCTCACGACTCCGGCACCAAGCCTCACGACGGCGACCCGCGTCCCCACGACTCCGGCACCAAGCCCCACGACACCGACCCGCGTCCCCACGACTCCGACACCAAGCCCCACGACGGCGACGCGCGCACGGACGACGGCAAGCCCCACGACACCGACGCGAGCGGTGCCGAGGACGCGAGGCCGCACGACACCCAGCCGGACCACGACCCGGCCCCGCCCGCCCACGACACGGACCCCAAGCCCGGCAACGAGGACGCCACCCCCGGCCACACCGGCGACGGCGACAACGGCGGCAACCCCCCGCCGCCCACCGGCCCCGACCTCAAGGGCCACTTCGACGCCGCCGCCATGTCCGCGCAGGGCCAGGGCTACCAGCACCAGCTGGAGCAGATCCTGCCCAACCAGGCCGACCGCGACCGCTACGTCGCGCTCAGCCAGGAACTCTCGACGAACCTGAGCCCGCAGGAGGCCCAGCACGTCGCCGACGTCCGCAACCAGATCACGGTCGGCAGCGGCGACATCGTCACCAAGGCCCTCAACCAGGGCGCGCTCAGCACCTACCTGCCCGACACCCCGCACGCGCCGGGCAGCCAGAAGGAGACCTGGCAGAACCAGATGGGCGGCTCGATCGCCCGCGGCCAGGACGTGGTCGACGTCAACACCCCGCAGGGGCTGCGGGACGGCCTCGCCCTCGACGACAAGGGCCAGGGCTGGACCCCGATCCCCGCGGGCGCGCAGGAGGCGATGCAGCTCCGGTACGAGGTCACCCCCCAGAACGAAGCGGCGCACAACGTGCCGTTCGGCGGGCCGAAGAAGGACACGCCGGACTTCACCCAGCCCGGGCCGTACGGGGCGAACGAGTACCAGTCGCCGCAGGAGAAGGCGCACTACGAGGCGTCGCAGCAGCAGATGGCGGCGGCCGGCGGTGCGACGAAGCCGTACGACGGCTACGACCCGTTCACCGGTACGGGCTCCACGATGGGCGGCATGCCGGAGTGGCGCGTCGACGGCGGCACACCGTTGCCCGATCGTGCCGAGATCTGGCAGGTGAACGCGGACGGCTCTGAGAAACTGCACGCCGTGTACGACCGCAAGTTCGGCTGGACGAAGCTCTGATGACCCAGTACTCCCAGGAGATGGCCGAGTACCGGGGCGAGACGTTCTTCGCCGGTCAGGAAGGCCCGGACCACGTCTGGATCCGCAAGGTCCCAGGCGTGTCCTACGAGCACGCCGAAGGGTTCCAGACGTACGGCGACCGTGAGCTCAAAACGGTCGCCACGAAAGAACTCGACGCCTGGTACCGCGACACGTGCAAGGCCACCTGGCGCGGTCAGCCGTTCAACGTCGTCGTGACGCACAACGGCAAGGCCGAGGCCGGCTACGCGGGTGGCGAGTACGTCTGGGCTCAGCAGAACGGGCTCGAAGGCGACCAGTACAACGGCTACACGGCCACGCTCGACGAGAGCGAGCTGGAGAACGTGCAGGTCGACCGCACCGACTTCCTGGCGCGGTGGAAGGAGAAGAACGCGGGATGAGCACCCCACAGGCCGTGCGCAAGGCGGCCGGCATCGGGCCGGAGACGATCCTGCAGAAGATCGTCCACCCCGCGATCGCGCAGCTCTACCTGGGCAACGTCGTGGTGCCCGGCAAGTTCGAGCCGCACCGCGCGGCCGGGTTCGTGACGCGCGGGCAGGACTTCCCGCAGGGCACGAGCGACCAGTTCGCCGAGGCGTTCGGCGTCGACAAGGTCGCGGACTGGCCGCGGGGCACGCAGTACCTGCTGCGCTTCCTCGCCCACACCACCGAGCTCTTCGACACGAGCTTCGGCGGCCCGACGCTCGACGGCGCGCAGAAGATGGGCACGACCCGCGTCTACCCGGTCCCGTTCACCGGCACCGGCTACACGCCGAGCGCGAACCCCGTCCCCGAGTACGTCATGGAGCTCGCCGAGCTTCCCGCGGGCACCGAACTCTGGCGTTTCGACCCGGACGGCACCGGGCGCAGCGTCGGCAAGTACCTCCACCGCCAGATCGGCTGGATTCCCACGTCGGACGTCGGCTTCGGTCCCGGAAGGTACTGGCAGGCACCGGTTCCGCACCGCCCGACCGTCCGTCGTGGACTGATCGGCCGCTACCGGGACCAGGACTTCGACGTCGACTTCGGGCCGACGCCCGGCAGCGTCCTCCTGCACCCGCTCGCCGGCCACCCCGCGCCGCCGGACTTCGTCGAGGGAGTCCTCGAGGTGCCGGACGCGGTCGTTGAGGACCTCCAGCTCGTCCGCACGGTCTGCACGTACCGGGGCGCGGAGTTCGAGATCATCGGTGTCCTGGGCGACCAGGCCGTGCTGCACTTCCTCGGCGAGAACTACGAGACGGCGCAGGAACTCGGTCTGTCCGAAGTGGACTTCCGGCAGTGGCGCACCGTCGCCGACCGCGCCGAGGTGAGCGACATCCGCGGTGACGCCAGGCCGATCAGGCGCGGGCTCTTCGGCAGGGAGAACTAGAGATGACCACCCCGAACGACAGCTGGAAGCCCGCCGAACTCCGGGCGGCCGAGGCGCAGGTCGACGCGCGTTTCAAGGAGGCGCAGGACCTCGCGAACCGCCTCAAGGAGACGCCGCTGCCGCCCGTGCCGCCGGTCGACTTCAAGGCGATCGCCCAGCAGGTCGAGCGGGCCGCGCAGGAACGGGACGCGCCCGAGCAGCTCAAGGCGTTGAAGCGCAAGGTGGACGCGGGCGAGTTCACCTGGGAGGACGTCGTCTCCGGCAAGGCCGCGCAGGACCCGGACGTGCAGGCCATGCAGCAGGAGAACGTCAACAAGATGAAGCAGGCCTTCCAGATGCTCCAGGAGGGCATGACCGCCGAAGAGATCATGGAGGCCCAGCGGCCGCGCAGGGGGCGTGACGACGACGGTGACCAGCTCGACCCCGACATCTTCACGGAGGACAAGTGGTGATGACGGCCTGGCGGACACCGGACGTCCTTGCGGCGGAGGACTTCCTGACGAGCGCCGTCGCCGACGCGGAGCGCGCGATGCGGACGGCCCAGCAGAACCTCAAGGGCAAGGAACCGTCCACTGAGGACATCCGCAGGGTCATGCAGTTCGCCAAGTCGAGCGAGGCCTCACCGGCGATGCGCCAGCTCGCGGACCGCATCGCGCGCGGCGCCGGTCTGAGCTGGCGTCAGGTCCTCACCGGCGAGGCGGGCCACGACCCGTTGGTGCGCCAGGCACTCGACGCCGACCGCGCGAAGCTGGACGAGCTGATCAAGGGTGAGACGGCACCGCCGCCACCCCCGCGCAAGCCCGCGCGAACGGACGACGACGAGCCCCTGCAGTTCACCGAGGACGCCTGGTAGCTCAGTCCAGCACCAGGGCGACGCTGACCAGCACGGCCCACGCCAGCATGGCGATCCCGGTGAACTGCAGCACCGGGATCAGGTCCTTGCCACCACGTCCGGCGGCCACGCGACGCACGGCGGGCAGCAGCACGGGCGCCGCGAGGAACCCGAGCAGCGCGTAAGGCACCCGCACGACCATGCCCAGCGCGATCAGGAACGGCACCGCCACCAACGCCAGGTAGAGCCTGCGCGTGTCCTTGTCGCCCAGCACCACGGCCAGCGTCCGCTTGCCCGACACCGCGTCCGTCGGGATGTCGCGCAGGTTGTTCGCCACCAGCACCGCCGCCGAGATCGCGCCCATCGCGATGGACGACCCGATGCCGATGCCGGTGATCTCGCCGGTCTGCACGTACAGCGTGCCCAGCACCGCGGCCGGGCCGAAGAAGAGGAACACCGCGATCTCGCCGAGGCCCGCGTAGCCGTACGGACGCTTGCCGCCCGTGTAGAACCACGCGCCGAGCATGCACACGGCACCGAACGCGAGCAGCCACCAGAACCCGGACAACACCACCAGCGCGAGCCCGGCCACCGCGCCGACGCCGAGCGAGATGAACGCCGCCAGCCGCACCTTCGACGGCTCGGCCGCACCCGACCCGGTGAGCCGGAACGGCCCCACCCGGTTGTCGTCGGTGCCGCGGATGCCGTCCGAGTAGTCGTTCGCGTAGTTCACGCCGATCTGGAACGCCACCGAGACGACGAGCGCGAGCGCCGTGTAGAGCGCGTTGAACTCGTCGATGTGGTGCGCCGCAGCCGCTCCGACGACCACCGGGGCGATCGAGTTCGGCAGCGTGCGCGGGCGGGTCCCCTGGATCCACTGGACGACTGAGGCCATGCCCCTATCCTCCGACATAGCTCCCGAGGACCCGCCGAAGGGGTGTATCAGCAGGCAGTGGCGCCTGAGACCCCGGCCACGTACGCCTTGGCGATGTGCTTGCCGGACGCGATGCGGTACCAGACGTTCGAGGTGCCCTGCGTGCCCGTCACCGACTGGCCGGTGAGCTGGCACGTGACCCTGACCTGCGCGTAGTTCGCCGCGAGACCGACCTGCGAGGCCGTGGAGGTCGCGCCGCTGCGGACGTTCACCGTGCCGGCGGCGTCAGCGGTGCGGACCGTCCCGACAGGACCGGAACCGGTCCACAGGTACGTCACGGTCACCCACGCGTTGTTGGTGAGCTTGAGGCCGTCCCAGAACGTGCCGTCGGCGAGGTCGATGCCGGCCGGGTTCGCGGGCTTGCGGCCGAACTGGTCCTTGCCGCCGTTGTAGCCGTCCTCGTACGCGGCCTGGGCCTCGGGCTTGCCCTGCGGCAGGTCCTTCCACATTTCACGGGTGGAGGACGGGTTCCAGTAGTCGTCCTTGGTGTTCCACGGGCCGACGTCCCACACGGGCGCCCACTCGCAACGGCCGTTCGACGCGCACACCTGCACGCTGTAGTTGCCGGAGTTCTTGTTGGCCAGGCCACGCCGCGACGGCAGCGCCACGAAGTGGTCGCGCGACCGGATCACGTGCCCGTTCGCCGTCGTGCCACCGACAAGTCCCTCACGCGTCGCGTAGACGCGGTACGCACGTCCAGCCGCAGCAACGGAAATGTCGTCCGCGGCCACGGTCGCGGGCGCCTGCGACGCCGTCAGCTTCACCTTGGAAGCCTTGCCACTGCTCAAAACCACGCGCGTCTCGATGGTGGACGTGGTCACCGGCAGCGTCGCCGGCGCCTCCAGCCACTCGGTCCACTGGCCGTCCGCGCGGAGACCGCGCACGTCGACGACACCATCGCCGGTCACCGCCGCCGTGACCGCGTTGGCGGGCTGGGCCAGTCTGTGCGTGCCGAGCTCGATCAGGCCCGTGCGCGGCGAACCGCCCCACGTGACGGCGCGGCCGCTCACGTCAGCGGTCCACTCGTTCGCCGGAGCCGCCGCCTGGGCGGGAGACGCCAGCCCGACCACCAACGTGGCGCCGGTGACCAGCGGTAACAGGTAGCGCATGAAGAAGCCCCCATCGCTAACGCGCACGGCCAAGTTCCGCACGCTTCGCGGCGAGGGTCTTCCTCAGCGGTAAAGGTTCACCTAAATCAGTGATCCCCAGCAACGTTGATCGGCCCTTTTGACGGCACCGGACAGTGCCATGCTGGCCGACGTGAAGCAGTCGGTGCAGGTGCGGTTGCTGCCGACGCCTGAGCAGGCAGCGGCGCTGCTGGCGACTGTGCGTGGCTGCAATGCGGCCGCGTCGTGGCTGTCCGCGCAGATGCATGCCGTTGGTGAGTTCCGACGGTTCGACGTGCAGAAGCGCTTCTACGCTGAACTGCGGGAGCGGTTCGGGCTTGCTGCGCAGCCAACGATCCGGGTGATCGGCAAGACCGTGGACGCGTACACGGTCTTGCGTGCCAACCTCGGGGCCGGGAACTACGGGCCTCCGGGATCGGCCCGGCGTCTGAAGGTCGAGTCCAGACCGATCGTGTTCCGTGCCGATGGCGGTCAGCCGTTCGACGCGCGCTGCTTGTCATGGCAGTTGGGCGAGGCCGGTCGTGAGGGAACCGTGTCGATCTGGAGCGTCGGTGGTCGTCTCCGCAACGTGCGGATCATCGGGCACTCCGGCCAGCTCTCGTTGCTGCGCTCCAGACCAATCGGAGAGGCCGATCTCATTCACCGCGGCGGCAAATGGCTGTTGCACGCTTCCGTGGACAGCCCTGAGGCGCCTCGGAAGGAGCCGGTGAACGGCTTCCTCGGAATTGACATGGGGATCGTGAACCTTGCGACCACCTCTGACGGCAATCGGATGTCCGGTGCTCGTCTGAATCGCTATCGCCGGCGCCAGCAGCGCCTCCGCCGTCGGTTGCAAGCCAAGAAGACAGCCTCTGCACGAAGGTTGTTGAAGCAGCGCCGCCACAAGGAGAAGCGGTTCGCAGCCGACGTGAACCACCAGATCAGCAAGCGCATCGTGGCCGAGGCTGAACGCACCGGACGTGGCATCGCCGTCGAGCAGTTGGCGGGGATTCGCAACCGGGTACGGCTTCGCAAGCCCCAACGGGCCAAGGTGCACTCCTGGGCGTTCGGCCAGCTCGGCCGATTCCTCGCCTACAAGGCCGCGCAAGCAGGTCTGGCCTTCGTACAGGTCGATCCCGCTCACACTTCACAGCAATGCAGCGACTGCGATGTGATCGACAAGAAGAACCGGCGCTCTCAAGCGTCGTACGTCTGTGGTCGGTGCGGCTTCGTTGGGCACGCCGACCACAATGCCGCACTCAACATCGCAACACGCGGTGCAGTGAACTGGGGCGAAGTCATGCGTCCGAACGCAGCGCCTCCCCTGACAGCCGGTCAGGGCGGAAGCAGCAAGCCTGTTGGCCCTCGAAGCCGGGGAACAGATGCGATTCGCCTGTTCCTTCCTGCTGCGAGTTCATGACCTAAAAGCGTCGGCCACCGCGGTCCGGTCGACCTTGCCGGGCCCGCGCAACGGCAGTTCGTGCACGAACCGCACCAGCTTCGGGGTCGCCGCTCGCCCCACCGCTTCAGCCACGACAGCCTTCAGCTCCTCGATCGACGGTTCCTCGTCATGCGTCACGACCGCAGCGGCCACGACCTGGCCCCACTCGTCGTCGGGCACGCCCACTACGCACGCCTCCAGGACGCCCTCAACGGTCGCCAGAGCCCGTTCGACCAGCACCGGGGGCACTTTCTCGCCACCGGTGACGATCACGTCGTCAGCGCGCCCCAGCACCTCCAGCCGCCCGTCGCGCAGCCGCCCGAGGTCGCCGGTGCGGAACCAGTCACCGAACGGTTCGGGGTTGCCGCGGTACCCGAGCGCCAACACCGGCCCGCTGATCGAGATGACGTCGTCGGTGCGCACCGACACGTCCCGCAGCGGTTCGCCGTCGTAGACGCACCCGCCTGCGGTCTCGCTCATGCCGTACGTCGTGACGACCTGCACGCCCAGAGCGCGTGCCTGCTGCAGCAGCTTCGGAGGGGTGGCGGCGCCACCGATGAGCACGCCGTCGAACTGCCGCAGCGCCTCCAGCCCCGGCCCCTCACCCACGACGAGCCGGGACAGCTGCGTGGGCACGAGGGCGGTGTAGTGGGGTCCGGGCTCGGCGAGCACGGGCCGGGCGGCCTGCGCGAAGCCCATGGCGCGGAAGCCGTCGGACAGGTCGAGCACGCCGGGCGTGGTGCCGGCGATGATCGACCGGACCAGCACCTGCACCCCGGCGATGTGGCCGGTGGGCAGCGCCAGCAGCCACGTGCCGGGCCCGCCCAGCCGCTCGTACGTCGCCTCGGCGGAGGCGGTGAGCGCGTCCGCGTCGAGCAGCACGGTCTTGGGTTCGCCGGTCGACCCGGAGGTGGGCACGCCGAGCACGGCGCGTTTTTCCCAGCCGTCGAGCGGGCCGTCGACCAGGGGTTCGCCGCCGCTGAGGGCCGCGCGCAGTTCGTCGAGCATGGGCACCTGCTCAGAAGTAGTACGGGTAGTTCGACCAGTCGGGGTCGCGCTTCTCCAGGAAGCTGTCGCGGCCCTCGACGGCCTCGTCGGTCATGTACGCGAGCCGGGTCGTCTCGCCGGCGAAGATCTGCTGGCCGACCAGGCCGTCGTCGATCAGGTTGAACGCGTACTTGAGCATCCGCTGGGCGGTCGGCGACTTGCCGTTGATCTCCCGCGCCCACTGCAGCGCCGTCGTTTCGAGTTCGGCGTGCGGCACGACCTCGTTGACCGCGCCCATCTTGAACATGTCCTCGGCCGAGTAGGTGCGACCGAGGAAGAAGATCTCGCGCGCGAACTTCTGCCCGACCTGCCGGGCCAGGTACGCCGAGCCGTAGCCGCCGTCGAACGAGCCGACGTCGGCGTCGGTCTGCTTGAACTTCGCGTGCTCGGCGCTGGCGATGGTGAGATCGCACACCACGTGCAGGCTGTGCCCGCCGCCCGCGGCCCACCCCGGGACCACGGCGATGACGACCTTGGGCATGAACCGGATCAGCCGCTGGCACTCCAGGATGTGCAGCCGGCCCGCGCGTGCGGGGTCGACGCTCTCGGCCGTCTCACCGGAGGCGTACTGGTAGCCGCTGCGCCCGCGGATCCGCTGGTCACCACCACTGCAGAACGCCCAGCCACCGTCGCGAGGGCTCGGGCCGTTGCCGGTCAGCAGCACGCACCCGACATCCGACGACATCCGCGCGTGGTCCAGCGCCCGGTACAGCTCGTCCACCGTGTGCGGCCGGAACGCGTTGCGCACCTCGGGCCGGTTGAACGCGATGCGCACGGTGCCCTGGTCGAGCGCGCGGTGGTACGTGATGTCGGTGAAGTCGAAGCCCTCGATCGGCTTCCACAACGACGGGTCGAAGAGCTCCTGATCTGCCACGGGCAAGACTCTAAGCGCCGCGTGCCGAGACCAGCGGGCGACTCTCAGCCGGGGCCGGTGACAATTGGGGGATGAACCCGTCCACGACGCAGGCGAGGGTGATCGTCGACGAACTGGTGCGCAACGGCGTGCGTCACGTCGTTCTGTGCCCCGGTTCGCGCAACGCCCCGCTGTCGTTCGCGCTGCACCAGGCCGAGCAAAAAGGCCTGCTCACGGTGCATGTGCGCATCGACGAGCGCAGCGGCGGATTCCTCGCGCTGGGCCTCGCGAAGACCGGTGAGCCGGCCGTCGTGACGTGCACCAGCGGCACCGCCGTCGCGAACCTGCACCCGGCCGTGATCGAGGCGCAGCTCACGAACGTGCCGTTGATCGCGCTGACCGCCGACCGCCCGGTCGACCTCTACCGCACCGGTGCGAGCCAGACGATCAACCAGCACGACGTGCTCGGCCTGCCGACGCTGCACCTGCCGGAGGGCGCTGCCGAGGAGGTGACGCGGTCGTTGATCTGCCGCGCCATCGCCATGGACGGTCCGTCGCACGTCAACGTGCCTTTCCGGCCGCCTCTCACGCCTTCCGACGACCTCTGGCCGTCGTCGGATCGCGGCGCGTGGACTGAGACGGATCGCACGTTCACCGTCGAGACCCGTCCCTCGGACCTGCCCTCCCGCACGCTGGTGCTGCTCGGCGACGACCGCCCGGAGAGGTTGCTGGCGGCCTCGCGGCTCGGCTGGCCGGTGATCGCGGAGCCGACCGCGCCCGGTGGGCTGCGTCACGGGTCGTTGCTGCTGAACGCGGGCCTGCCGGAGCACCTGCGGCCCGACGCGGTGCTCGTCGTGGGGCGCGTCACCCTGTCGAGGGGTCAGCAGGCGCTGCTTGGAGCGACTCCAATCGTCCACGCCGTGGGTGACCAGGCGCAGTGGCCGGACGTCCAGTTCACCGCGACCCGCGCGTCGACCTGGCTGCCGGAACCCGCCGCGCTCGACGGCGAGTGGACGCAGGCGTGGCAGAGCGCGGTGAAGAACGTCAGCGTGGCCGTCGACGACCTGCTGGACGCCGCGCCGTGGCCGACCGGCCTGCACGTCGCGCGGGACCTGGTGCAGGCGATGCCTTCGGGCGCCCTGCTGTTCGTGGGCTCGTCCAACCCGATCCGCGACGTCGACTTCGCGGCCGAACGCCGTTCGGACGTGGC
The DNA here is from genome assembly GCF_042721515.1 of Lentzea sp. NPDC058436. Lineage (NCBI taxonomy): Bacteria > Bacillati > Actinomycetota > Actinomycetes > Pseudonocardiales > Pseudonocardiaceae > Lentzea > Lentzea sp. NPDC058436. The sequence continues at coordinate 121,716 of NZ_JBHXLF010000017.1, read as the reverse complement.
CGTGCACGCCAACCGGGGCGCGGCGGGCATCGATGGGAGCGTGTCCACGGCGATCGGGCTGGCGTTGCAGCACGACGGGCCCGCGTACGCGCTGATGGGCGACCTGACGTTCCTGCACGACAGCAACGGACTGCTCGCCGACCGCCTCCCGGACCTCACGATCGTCGTGCTGAACGACGACGGCGGCGGGATCTTCTCATTGCTGGAACAAGGCGCTCCGGAGTACGGCGCGAGTTTCGAGAGGATTTTCGGAACTCCGCACGGGACTGATCTGACCGCTTTGTGCGCGGGCTACCGAATTCAGCACTCCACAGTGGACGACCAGGAGGAGTTCCGTAGCGCGATTGCGTCGCCGAAGGGCCTCCAAGTGGTCGAAGTGCAGGCAAAACGCGACGAACTGCGCGCACTGCACACGCGTCTCAAGGCGACTGTGTCAAACGTTTTCACCAGGTAGGAAACATACGTAAGTCGGTGGTTCGCTCATGATCGTCTGGATAGCGTCCGCCGCATGTCGATCAGATCCAAGGCGACGGCCGCGGTGGCGTCCGCGGCCGCGATGACCTTTTTCGCGGGGACGGCGCTGGCGGCGTCTCCGGGTGCTCCCGGCGCCGGAGACCCGTACTTCCCGACGTACGGCAACGGCGGGTACGACGTCTCCCACTACGACATCAGGCTCAACTACAACCCGACCGGCGACCAGCTCTCCGGCACGACGACGATCCTGGCCAGGGCGACCGAGGACCTCACGCAGTTCAACCTCGACTTCCTGCTCAAGGTGAAGTCGGTCAGGGTGAACAACGTGCCGACGTCGTTCGTCTCGGACCAGGGCGAGCTCACGCTCACCCCGCGCGGCGGCGTCCGCAAGGGCCAGGACCTGACGATCGTCGTCACGTACGCCGACAGCCCGTCCACCGTGAAGGACCGCAACGGTTTCACGGCGTGGACGAAGACCGTCGACGGCGCCCTGGCCATCGGTGAGCCGGAGATCGCCTCGTGGTGGTTCCCGTCCAACGACCACCCGACCGACAAGGCCACCTTCGACGTCAACGTCGCCGTCCCGAACGGCGTCGAGGCGATCTCGAACGGCACGTTCGTCGGCCAGACCCGCCAGATCAACGGCTACACGCGCTGGAACTGGCGCAGCACCAAGCCGCAGGCGACGTACCTGACCTTCCTGACCATCGGCCAGTTCGAGCTCCGCCAGGGCACCACCCCGTCGGGCCAGCCGTACGTCAACGCGTACTCCGAGCGCCTCGGCGAGAACGCGGACGCCGCGAAGGCCAGCATCGAGCGCACGCCCGAGGTCATCGAGTTCCTGTCGGAGAACTTCGGCCCGTACCCGTTCGAGGCGCAGGGCGGCGTCGTCACCCCGAACCTCGGCTACGCGCTGGAGAACCAGACCCGCCCGACCTACGACACGGGCTTCTTCCGCCGCGGCGCCAACACCTACGTCGTCGCGCACGAACTGGGCCACCAGTGGTTCGGCGACTCCGTGTCGGTGCACCACTGGCGCGACATCTGGCTGAACGAGGGCTTCGCCTCCTACGCGGAGTTCCTGTGGTCCGAGCACATCGGTGAGGGCACGGCCCAGGAGAACGCCGACTTCACCTACGACTCGTACCCGGCCGACAGCGCGTTCTGGAACGTCCTGCCCGGCGACCCCGGTGCCGGTGCGGTCTTCGACGGCGCCGTCTACGACCGCGGCGCCCTGGCCGTGCACGCGCTGCGCGTGGCCGTGGGCGACGAGAAGTTCTTCGAGATCCTCCGCACCTGGGTGGCCGAGAAGAAGTACTCGGACGCCACCGTCGAGGAGTTCATCGCTCTCGCCGAGCGCGTCTCGGGTCAGCAACTCGACCAGCTCTTCCAGACGTGGCTCTTCACGAAGGGCAAGCCGGCCGAGGCCCCGGGCCGCGCCTCGGACGTGGCCGCGAAGTCCCTCTCGGTCGCTTCCGCCCCGAAGTCGCGCGCCAAGATCCAGCTGACGCACGAACTGTTGGACGCCCACAAGTAAGTCCGCTTTCACAACGAGCCGTGCAGACCACTTCCGTGGCCTGCACGGCTCGTGACGTATACCCCTGAATCGGGTGCCTTGCGTTAGTTCGAACGGGTGTAAGTAGTCGTACTGATCCGCCGACGACCCCATTTGCTTTACCTTCAAACGATAGATCGCAGTGCACGTGGGGGAGTGAACCTGTGACTGGTCAGAGCAGTGCGCAGGAAAGCGCGCAGGCGTACGCGATGGAGCGCTACTACGCGCAGTCCGGCGGCCCCTTGATGGGCTTCATGTCGGGCGGCGTCAGTACGATCCTGGCCGCGGCCAAGTCGGTGGAAGCCGCTGCCGAGGCGGGCGCGCTCCAGCACGACCCTGAGGCCGTCGATTCGGCGATCAAGAAGCTGGACGAGTTCGCGGCCGTGTTGGAGAAGATGGTCCGCAGATCGGACCGCCTCGTGACCAAGACCCCGTTGGGCGGGGGCTACGCCGAGCAGATCGGCCAGCTCAACAGGGAAATCGGCCAGGCCGCCAAGTCCGAAGTCATTCCGGACCTGGTCAAGGCGATCGCTGAACTGAAGGCCCAGTTGGACAAGAGCCGCAAGTCCTACCGGAACGTGGAAGAGAGCACGTCCGGCACGATGAATCGACTGTGACAGGAACTCATGAAGCACGCGCGTATCGCCATTGTCGGACTCGCTCTGCTCGCCACTGCCTGCACGAGCGGAGCGACCACAGGTGAAGCCAAGCCTGGCAGCACCGATGCCAGTCCGACCAGCGCCTCGTCCGCTGCGGCAGGCGACCCCAAGCTCGCTTCTGCGAAGCCCTGCGAACTGATCAGCGCCACCGAGGCCACCGACATCGGCATCAAGTCGCCGACACCCGATCAGTCCCTCGGTGCAGAGACCTGCGAGTGGGACGGCGTGGGCACTGGCGGTCTCACGGTCGCGCTTGAGACGAAGCAGGGAGCTGACAGCTTCAACTACGAAGGAGCTGTCAAGACCCCCTCCAAGTTCGGGGCCTACGACGGCTTCACGGTCGCCGCTCCTGACAAGGCCGTTTACACGTGCCACGCGGTGATCTCGATCAGTTCGTCGTCGAGCGTTCAGATCATCGCAAGTGCCGGTGCCGCAACCACCGACACGGCGAAGGCCTGCGAGATGGCCAAGAAGTCCGCCGACTTCGTCGCGGGCAAGTTGTCCTGAGTCAGAGTTCGAGGGGTTGACCGATGGCATACGAGAGACCGCAGGTTCCGCAGCCGACCGCCAACTATCCGGGGCACAGCCACTCCGCCATGCACCGGCAGGCGATGGACGGCAACGAGCCGAGTGAGGCCGGCAAGATCGCGGCCGAGTGGAAGTCACTCTCAAGCGACCTCGTCAACGTGGCCGTCGGGCTCAACACCGTCGTCAACGGCCTGCGTGCGGGCTGGACCGGCACCGCGGGCGCCGCGGCCTCTCAAGCGCTGACCAAGGTCGGCAACTTCACCGACCAGCTCTCCGCGTCGTTCTCGGCGACCAGTGGCGTCATCAACCGCCAGGTCGAGGCCGCGGAAGCGACGAAGAACAAGTTCCCGCCGGAGGTCCCGTACAACCCTCAGCAGATGCTGAAGGACGCGGCGACCAGCTTCAACCCGCTCAAGATGGCGGCCGCGCCGTTCGAGATGCTCGCGCAGCGCGAGAAGTCGCAGGCCGCCAAGCAGGAGGCCGAGCGGGTCATGCAGGAGCGGGACAACTCGCTCGCCGCGGCCGCCGCGACGATGCCTACGTTCGACGAGGCCCCTCAGTTGCCCAACGGCGACCAGGGCGTCACGACGACCAGCAGCACGACGTACGCGCACACCACGAACTCGGTGAATCCGTCCTCGCAGCTGGTAAACACCGGCATCAGCAGCTCGTCCTTCGGCACTCCCTCCATAGGCAACCCCGCCGTGGGCACCCCGTCCCTCGGCAACCCCGGCCTCAACAACCCCGGCAACGGCACCACGAACCCGTCGTGGGTCGCGCCGCCGGTCACGCAGCCCAACCCGCAGGGCAACAACCAACTCCCCAACGGCGGCAACCCGAACGACCGCAAACCGCTCCCAGGCCCCGGCCCGTTCCCACCCGGCTTCAGGCCGAACCCGAATGACCCACGCGGTAGCGGTGCCGGTCGTGGCGGTCCAGGTGGCGGCGGCGCACGTGGTGGTGGCGCAGCAGGTGGTGGTGGCCGCGGGGCGGGCGGATTCGGTGCAGGAGGCGCCGGTTCGATGGCCGGCCGCGGCAGCTTCGGCCCGTCCAACCCCGGCGGCAGCGCCGGAGTCGCCCACGGCCCGGAAGGAACCGCACGCGGCGGTGCCAACGCGGCAGGCGGCACGGGCAGGCAAGGTGCGGCCGGTGCTGGCGCGGGCGGCGCAGGAGCCGGTGCGGGCAACGGCGAGGAAGACAAGGAGCACAAGTCGAACTACCTCGTCCCCACGGACGAGTACTTCGACGACGACCGCATGGTCGCGCCGCCCGTGATCGGCGGCTGACCCCGGTAACTCGGTGGCCCACAACGCCGGCGGCGGGCACGATCAGCGAGTGAACTCTCGTGTCGCGCTCGTCACCGGCGCAGGCTCCGGAATCGGCGCCGGAACAGCGAAAGCCCTGGCAGCCCAAGGAAATCGGGTAGCTGTGGTCGATCGGTCCGACGGCGCGCACGTCGTGGCCGACGAGATCACCGCGTCCGGCGGAACGGCGATGGCGGTGCTCGCGGACATCAGCGACCCCGACGCCGTCACCAACGCCGTCAACGAGGTCGTGGCGAACCTCGGCCCGGTGGAGATCCTCGTCAACAACGCCGGTTTCGCCAGGGACAACATGGTCCTCGACATGCCGCTGTCCGACTGGGACGCCGTGATGGCCACCCACCTGCGAGGCAGCTTCCTGCTGCTCAAGGCCGTCGGGCCCGCGATGCGCGACGCCGGGTGGGGCCGCGTCGTCAACATCTCCAGCATCTCCGCTCTCGTGGACGACGACCGCGCCAACTACGTCGCCGCCAAGGCAGGCCTGGAGGGCTTCACCCGCGCCACGGCACTGGACCTGGCGCCGTTCGGCATCACCGTCAACGCGATCGGCCCCGGCGTGGTCGTGACCGAGATGACCAAGGTGTCCGCGGCCCGCGCCGGGCGCACGCTCGACGAGCACGTCGAGGCGCAGCGGAAGTCGATCCCGCGCGGCCGCGTCGGCACGCCGCACGACATCGCGCGCGCCGTGCTGTTCTTCACGGCCGAAGACGCCGACTACGTGACCGGTCAGGTCATCTACGTCAGCGGCGGACCTCACGGCTGACGCGACACTGTTTTCACCCGAACGAGCCCGTATCGTGGAACAAGTCCAAGTCATAGCGTCGGTGGATGGCCCACAGCACTCCATCCACCGCGTACAGCCGGGATCTCGGTGACGAACTCCGCCGGCTGCGCGAGCTCTGCACCGACCTCAAAGGCCACGAGGTGGCCGCCCGCCTCGGCTGGGACCCCAGCAAGGTCTCGACCATCGAGCACGGCAAAGCCCGGCCGAGCGAGATCGACCTGGTCCAGTTCCTCACCATGTGCGGCAAGGACCTCGACTACTTCGAGGACTTCAAACGCCGCTACCGCAACGCTTTCGACGAGTACATCGTGCAGTTGCCGGGCAATCTGCGCACCGTCGCGATGGCCGAGTCCACGGCCACGAAGATCTTCAGCTACAACACGCTGACGGTGCCAGGACTCCTGCAGACGTCGAGCTACGCCGAGTGCCTCTGCCGGGCGGCCGGGATGACGGTCGAGGAGCAGATATCACCGTTGGTGCGGGCCAGGATGGACCGCCAGGCGATCCTGAGGAAACACGATCGGCCCGACTGCCTGTTCTACGTCCACGAGTTGGCGTTGCGACAGCGGTTCGGCGACGACCAGGTCATGGCGGATCAGTACCTCCAGCTGTTCTTCAACGCGCACATGGTTCGGGTCGTACCTGCGGACGTGCTCGTGAACTCGGCCGGAATCCTGCTCTGGGAGTACGCGAAAACAATGCCGATCGCTTACGCCGAAACCGATCTGACCCAGGTGTTCGTGCAGGACCGAGGGGCCATCGCACGGACCAGGTTGATCTTCGACCATCTGGCTGAGGTCGCCTTGGATGAGGAACAATCGCGGAGGAAGCTGGCGGAGTACGTCAACCTGCCGCGAGAGGATCTTGATGCCCCAGGACCGCGCTTGGCGTAAGAGCAGCTACAGCAACGGCACGCCGGAGGGCGAGTGCGTCGAGATCTCGCTCGCCCACGATGCCCGCGTCCGCGACTCGAAGAACTCCGCCGGGGAGGTGCTGGCGTTCAGCACCTTCGCCTGGCGTTCGTTCGTCCACGACGTGGCTAAAGCCCTTCGAGCGCCTCACGCATAGGCCGCATCTTGGCGTGCGCCTCCTGCACCTCGATGTCCGGATCCGAGTCCGCCACCAGCCCGCACCCGGCGAACAGCCGAGCCGTCGACCCGGAGATCTGCGCGCACCGCAACGCGATCCCGAGCTCCCCGTCGCCGTTCCCGTCGATCCACCCGACGGGCCCGGCGTAGCGGCCGCGGTCCATGCCCTCCAGCTGCGAGATCAGCCAGGTGGCCTCCAGGCGCGGCGTTCCGCCCACGGCGGCGGTCGGGTGCACGGCCTCGCCGAGGCGCAGCAGCGAGACCGGCGACTCCAGCGTGCCGATCACGTCGGACGACAGGTGTGACACGTTGGGCAGCCGCAGCACGGATGGTCCCTCTACCGACATGGTCGTGCAGAACGGCCGGAGGGTGTCCGCGAGAGAGCGGATCGCGTAGTCGTGTTCTTCGAGGTTCTTCTCGGACGACATCAGTGCCGCGGCGAGTTCCTCGTTCGAGATGCCGTCGTGCGGCCAGGTCGTGCCGGCCAGGACACGCGAGTCGACGACCGAACCGGACCGCCGCAGCAGCAGTTCCGGTGTGGCGCCGACCAGGCCGTCCACGGCGTAGGCCCAGCACTCCGGGTAGCGCCGCGCCAGGCCCTGCAGCACGAACCGCTGGTCGAGGCGCCGGTCGGTCACGGCCATGAGGTCGTGGGCGAGCACGACCTTGTCCAGGTCGCCGGCACGCATCCGGGCGACAGCGGAGCGCACGACCTCGCGGTAACGCGTGACCGGCAGCTGTCCGTCGGCGTACCGGACCGAGGACGGACGCGAGAGAGGCGCGACGAAAGGAGCCGGGTCGGAGGCGCCGATCGTGGTGACCCACTGCTCGCCGTTGCGGCGGCCGACGACCACCTCGGGCACGATCAGCACCGAGTCGCCCGGTGAGTCGGCGAACGCCATCGAGACGAACGCCACGGGACCGCTGCCCGGCACGCCCAGCTCGTCGTCCACGTCGAGGTGGGCGCAGAACTCCTGCCACCACCTGTCGGCCTGCGCGAACCGGTCGGGGCCGCTGACCTCGAAACGAGCGGCCTCTCCCCAGCCGACCAGGCCGGAACCGTCGCGCACCCAGGCGAGCGCGCGCTCCGGGTCCGGCAGCAGTCCGAGCAGGTCACCGGCGGTGTCCCGCTTCGACCGGACGCGGATTCGCTGCCGTGCTCGCGATGTCGGTGCAGAGGTCACAGTCCGACTGTATGGACATCAACCTGAAAGCGCGGCATCCGCCCGGCTCTAGACTTCTCAGTTGTGGTGGAGGACGCAGTGACCAAGACGCCCCGCGGTGTGCGCGTCCGCCGTGCGGCCAGCAGAGTGTTGTTCGTCGTCGGTGGCGTGATCACGCTCGTGTGCGTGCTTCTGCCCATTGCGTGCTGGCGTGACGACGTGGCCATCGAGAAGTCGATGGGGCAGGCGGTCGCGCAGGTCGACTCCGTCTCCTTCAACCGGACGGTTGTGCGCTACGCCACACCCGACGGGCGCGTGATCATCCCGTCCCAGGGCGTGCTCTACCCCGACGGGCTCAAGGTCGGGGACAACGTGCGGGTCGAGTACGACCAGACGAACCCCGAACTGGCGCGCGTCGCCGGGCGGACGGCGGTGCTCAGCCTGCTGCCCGTCGGAACGTTCCTCGTGTCCGTCTGGATCGTCATCGCGGCTGTTGTGACAGTTCTACGCAGGTTCGGCGTCCGGATGTAACATCGGTGTATGGCGGATGACCTGGAGCTGCGCTTCGAGCGCACCGTGCAGGCCGAATCGCGCATCGAGCCGCGCGACTGGATGCCCGACGGCTACCGCAAGACTCTGATCAGGCAGATCGCCCAGCACGCGCACTCCGAGATCATCGGGATGCAGCCGGAGGGCAACTGGATCAGCCGCGCGCCCTCGCTGCGCCGCAAGGCGATCCTGCTGGCGAAGGTGCAGGACGAGGCGGGCCACGGCCTGTACCTCTACTCGGCGACGGAGACGCTCGGCGCCGACCGCGAGGACCTGACGACCAAGCTCATCGAGGGCCGCCAGAAGTACTCCTCGATCTTCAACTACCCGACGCTCACGTTCGCCGACGTCGGTGTCATCGGCTGGCTCGTCGACGGCGCCGCGATCTGCAACCAGGTGCCGCTGTGCCGCACGTCCTACGGGCCGTACGCGCGCGCCATGATCCGCATCTGCAAGGAGGAGTCGTTCCACCAGCGTCAGGGCTACGAGCTCCTCATGACGATGATGCGCGGCACGCAGCAGCAGAAGGACATGGTCCAGGACTCGGTGAACCGCTGGTGGTGGCCGGCGCTGATGATGTTCGGCCCGCCGGACGCCGAGTCGACGAACACCGAGCAGTCCATGGCGTGGCGGATCAAGCGCGACACCAACGACGAGCTGCGGCAGAAGTTCGTGAACATGAGCATGCCGCAGGCCGAGGCTCTCGGCGTGACGTTCCCCGACCCCGAGCTGAAGTGGAACTCCGAGCGCGGCGAGTACGACTTCGGCGCACCCGACTGGGACGAGTTCTGGCAGGTCGTCAAGGGTGGTGGCGTCTGCAACGAGCAGCGCATCGCCCACCGCCGCAAGGCGCACGAGGACGGCGCATGGGTCCGTGAGGCCGCCGCCGCGCACGCCGCTAAGCACGCACGTAAGGAAGGTGCCGCGTGAGCACGTCGTGGCCGCTGTGGGAAGTGTTCGTGCGCGGCAAGCGCGGCCTGAACCACGTGCACGTCGGTTCGCTGCACGCGCCGGACGCCGAAATGGCGCTGCGCAACGCCCGTGACGTCTACACGCGCCGCAACGAGGGCGTGTCGATCTGGGTCGTGCCCGCCACGGAGATCACCGCCTCCTCGCCGGACGAGAAGGACCCGTTCTTCGCGCCCGCGGGGGACAAGGTCTACCGGCACCCGACGTTCTACGCGATTCCCGAGGACGTGCCGCACCTATGAAACTCGGGTGCGGGTGTCCCGCAGAACACAGTGACAACGCCTCGCCCCTGGATTGGGCAACCTCATGAGCTTCGACAACGCCTACGAGTCCCTGCTCGGGGGCGAGGACGCGCATTGGGCGTTCGGAACGGGCTTCTCGGAGGCCCTTTCCGGCGTCGACCGCGAGTTCTCCGCCGGCGTCGACAAGGACGCCCTCGCCGCGTACTGCCTGATGCTCGGCGACGACGCGTTGATCTACTCGCAGCGGCTCTCGGAGTGGAGCTCGCGCGCTCCCGAGCTGGAAGAGGACATCGCGCTCGCCAACATCGCCCTGGACCTGCTCGGCCAGGCCCGCATGCTGCTCACGCGCGCCGGCGAGGTGCTGGGCAAGGACGAGGACGAGCTCGCCTACCTGCGCGACGAACGCGAGTTCCGCAACGTGCACCTGGCCGAGATCGACTGCGGTCCCGGCCCCGGCGGTGACTTCGCGACGACCATCGCGCGCCTGCTGGTGTTCTCGTCGTGGCGGCTCGCGCTCTTCTCGCGGCTGCGCGGCTCGGCGGACCCGGTGCTCAAGGCGATCGCCGAGAAGGGCCTGAAGGAGCTGGCGTACCACCGCGACCACGCCGCCCAGTGGACCGTCCGCCTGGGCGACGGCACCGACGAGTCGCACCGCCGCATGCAGGCGGGGCTCGACCGCGTGTGGCCGTTCGTGGACGAGCTGTTCGCGACGCACCGCGTGGAAGTCGCGCTGCAGGGCGTCGCCGTCGACCCGGCGTCACTTCGGTCCGAAGTGGACGGTGTGCTGGAGGCGGTTCTCGACGCTGCCGGCCTGACGCGCCCCACCGACACGAAGGCCGCCCGTGTCGCGGGCATGGCGGGTCGCGACGGCGTGCACACCGAGGCCATGGGCTACCTGCTCGCCGAGATGCAGCACCTGCACCGCTCGCTGCCGGGAGCCGTCTGGTGACGACCGCGCTGGAGGTCGCGTCGGCAGTGAGGGACCCGGAACTCCCGGTCCTCACGCTGGCGGACCTCGGCGTGCTGCGCGAGGTGTCCGAAGTGGACGGTCGCGTCGTCGTCACCATCACCCCGACCTACTCGGGCTGCCCCGCGATCGACGAGATGGGCGCCGACCTGCGCCGATCGCTCGTCAGCGCGGGCTTCGAGGACGTCGAGGTGCGCCTGTCGCTCTCCCCGGCCTGGACCACGGACTGGATCAGCGACGAGGGCCGTTCGAAGCTGGCGGAGGCAGGCATCGCGCCCCCGTCCCGCATCGGCCCGGTCGCCGCGGGCCCGGTCCCGCTGAACCTGGTCCCGCCGTCCCGCCAGGTCGCGTGCCCGCAGTGCGGCTCGCTGAACACCTCGGAGATTTCACGGTTCGGCTCGACCGCGTGCAAGGCCCTGCGCCGCTGCCACGCCTGCGCCGAACCGTTCGAGCACGTCAAGGAGATCTGAGTGGCTCGCCGCGCTGCCTTCCACAAGCTGACGGTCGCGAGCGTCGACCGCCTCTGCGACGACGCCGTGGCCGTCACGTTCACCGTGCCGGCGGGCCTCTCGGACGAGTTCGCCTTCACCGCGGGCCAGTACCTGACGCTGCGCCAGGGCGACGAACGCCGCTCGTACTCGATCTGCGCCCCCACCGGCGCCGCCCCGCGCATCGGCGTGCGGCGCGTGGACGGCGGCCAGTTCTCGACGTGGCTGGTCGACCGCGTGGCTCCAGGCGACGTCCTCGAAGTCCTGCCGCCACTCGGCAAGTTCACGCCCACCGGCTCCGGCACCCACCACGGCCTGGTCGTCGCGGGCTCGGGCATCACCCCGGCCCTGTCGATCGCCGCCACGGTCCTCGCGACCGGCGCGCGCGTGACGTTGTTGTACGGCAACCGAAGCACCAACACGGTGATGTTCGCCGACGAGCTAGCCGACCTGAAGGACCGCTACCCGGCGACGTTCCAGCTGATCCACGTCCTGTCCCGCGAACCGCGCGACGTGGAGCTCTTCACCGGCCGCCTGACCGCCACGAAGCTGACGGCCCTGTTCGGCAGCGTCGTGCCGTTCGACGCCATCGACGAGTGGTGGCTGTGCGGCCCCTACGAGATGGTGCAGGACGCCACAGCCGTGCTGCGCGATCGCGGCGTTGCTCCAGACCGCGTGCACCACGAGCTCTTCTACGTCGACGAGCCGCCGCCCCCGCCACGTCGTGCGGAGGCCGTCATCGACGCTGCCGCGTCGGTCACGGTCGTGCTGGACGGCAAGTCGACCACCCTGCCGTTGCCTGCTGGGGAACCGATCCTGGACGCGGCCCAGCGGGTCCGCGCCGATTTGCCGTTCGCTTGCAAGGGCGGGGTGTGCGGTACGTGCCGGGCGCTGGTCACCGACGGTGCCGTCGAGATGCGGCGCAACTACGCGCTGGACGCGTCGGAGGTGGCGGCGGGGTTCGTGCTCACCTGCCAGGCGCTGCCGACCAGTGAGAGCGTGACTGTCGACTTCGACGCCTGAGCGGCTCGCGCTTCGCTGAGATACACAACCCGTGATCTCAGACAACACCACGAACGGCCGATGAACGTGGCACGATCGCAAGCATGGTGGTCGTCCGTTCAGCCCTCTGGGGTGCCCTGATCGGCACCCTGCTCATGGGCGCCCTCACCACGGTCATCGACGTGTCCACGCCGAGCGAGACCCAGTCGTCGGTCTTCATCACCTTCATCGCGATCGGCTTCGTCTCCTTCCTGTTCGGCGGCATCCCGGGGGCCGTCATCGGGACGGTCGTGGGCGTCATCCGCAACTCGGTCCAGCGGCCGCGCCACGTGCCGCCGCCGATGTACCACCCGCCGGTCCCGCAGCAGCCCTTCGACATGTGGTCCGACCTGGCCGAACGGTGCGCCGAGTCGACGCGCCGGGTGGCGGCGGCGGTGCGGACGGTGCCGAACTCGCCCGCCAAGGAGTGGCTGGAGCGGATCAGCGAGAAGCTCGTCACTGAGCTTGACGACGTGCGCGGCATCGCGCAGCTCGGGCGGGCGCTGGGGGCCGTGGACCGGCAGCACCCCGTGTACCAGCGGCTGCTCAAGGCCACGCACGACTTCCACCAGTTCGAGAACGAGGTGGGGCGGGTGGCGTTGCAGATGTTCGACCACCCCGAGCTGGACGAGGCGCGCACGCACCTCGAGGTGCTGGAGAAGCAGCTCCCTCAGCTGTCGACCTGAAGCGCCGACTGCCACCAGCTCAGCACCTCGTCGGCCGCGTCGGGCGCGGCCACCAGGAGTCCGTCCACGGGTAGTTGGGCGCCCTCGCCGCGTCTGTCGAGCACGACCGCACCCGACTCCACGGCCAGTGACACCGCACCGGCGACGTCCCACTCGTGGTAGCCGTGCAGCACGGCGGCGGCCACGTGTCCCAGTGCCACTTGTGCGACGGCCAGGCATTTTGAGCCGAGGACGCGCACGCCCGTGCCTGCTATCGCTGCCGTGGAGATGAACTCGCCCATGCCCGGCCACGGGCCTGTGCGCGTCATCTCGGTGCACACGACCAGAGAGTCGCCTTGTCGTTCGGCCAGGCGGACCGGGGTGCCGTTCGCGCGCATGCCACGGCCTCGGGCGGCGGCGTAGATCTGCGAGCGGTACGGGTCGGCGACCACGCCGACGACCGGGCCCCAGCGGTCCACCAGCGCGAGGCTGTAGGCGCACCACGGCATGCCCGCCGTGTAGTTCGCGGTGCCGTCGACCGGGTCGACGACCCAGCGGAACTCGGAGTCGCCGGTCACGTCGTCGGAGTTCTCGCAGAACACCGGTATCGAGGGGAACTCGGCGGTGAGCACGCGCCGGGTGTGGCGTTCCAGGGTGCGGTCGGTGTCGGTCACCCAGTCGAACGGCGACTCGTCGGAGTCGGGACGCACGCCGCGGCCGGCGGTGGCCATGATGACGTCCGAGGCGTCGTTCGCCAGGCGACCGGCCACTTCCAGCGCGACGGACACCAGTCCGGGGTCAACCGGGTGCGCGGGGCGGGACGACAAGACGGTCATGCTGGCCTAGTTTCACCGCGTCGTGTGTCCGGAAACCGAAGCGCAGGTGACGAATCGACGATCACCTGGCCACGACGTGAGGTGTTCCGTCCACGTCAAATCCCGCGTCACGCGGACTTCATGCGGGCAGCTCAAGGTATGCCTGTGCGAGTAGCGATCGTGACCGAGAGCTTCCTGCCTCAGGTGAACGGCGTCACCAACTCCGTGCTCAGAGTGCTGGAGCACCTGCGCCGGGGCGGCCACCAGGCGCTCGTCGTCGCGCCCGGCGCCGGCGCTGACGAACACCACGGCACGCCCGTCGTCAGAGTCCCCACCGTCGACGTGCCGCTGGTGACGAGCCTCCCCATCGGTGTGCCGGGCCCGAGAGTGCTGCACGCGCTCTCCGACTTCCGGCCCGACGTCGTGCACCTCGCCTCACCGTTCGTGCTCGGCGCCTACGGCCTCAGAGCCGCGCGCAAGCTCGACGTGCCCACGGTCGCGGTCTACCAGACCGACGTCGCCGGGTTCGCGGGCAACTACGGCCTCGGCCTCACCAAGCGCGCCGCGTGGAGGTGGACCAAGCGCCTGCACACGCTCGCCGACCGCACGCTCGCCCCGTCGAGCTCGGCGGTGGAGGCGCTGGAAGAGCACGGCGTGCCCCGCGTGCACCGCTGGGGCCGTGGCGTCGACATCGATCTCTTCCACCCGCGTCCCAGGAGCAACGACGAGCTGACCATCGGCTACGTCGGCCGCCTGGCCCCGGAGAAGCAGGTACAGCGGCTGCGCGAACTGCACGACCTGCCGGGCGTGAAGCTCCGCATCGTCGGCGACGGGCCGGACCGCGAGCAGCTCGAGAAGGACATGCCGGACGCCGAGTTCCTGGGCTTCCGCACCGGCAACGAGCTCGCCGAGGCCTACGCGTCGCTCGACGTCTTCATCCACACCGGCCCGCACGAGACGTTCTGCCAGGCCGTCCAGGAAGCACTGGCGACCGGCCTGCCGGTCCTCGCGCCGAACGCCGGCGGCCCCCGTGACCTGGTCGACCACGGCCGCACCGGGTACCTGTTCGAGGCGGACATCGCCCAGTACGTCGACCTGCTGCGCGACCCGCTGCGGCGCAGGCGCTTCGGCCTGGCCGCCCGCAAGTCGGTGCTCACCCGCACCTGGCCGGCGGTCTGCGACCAGCTGATGGGGCACTACGCGGCAGTCATGGGACTCACCCACCAGGCGGCCGCTTGAGGATCGTCCAGCTCGCCAACTTCTACGGCCCGAAGTCCGGCGGCCTCCGCACGGCACTGCACCACCTCGGCACCGGCTACGCGCAGCTGGGCCACGAGGTGGTGCTGGTCGTGCCGGGTCCTGCCCACGCGGACGAGGAACTGCCCGGCGGCGTCCGGCGCGTCACCCTGCCCGCGCTCAAGATCCCGTACACGGGCGGCTACCGCGTGGTCGACCCGTGGCGGGTGAAGTCGCTGATGGACGACCTGAGGCCAGACCGGCTGGAGGTCTCCGACCGCCTGACCCTGCGGGGCATGGGCGCCTGGGCGAGCGAGCGCGGCATCCCGAACGTGGTCATCTCCCACGAACGCCTGGACCGCCTGCTCCAGTTCGTGCTCCCTCCCGCACCCGCCGAACGAGGCGCGGACTGGGCGAACCGCCGCATGGCCGCCTCCTACGACACGGTCGTCTGCACGACGGGTTTCGCCCGCGAGGAGTTCGACCGGATCGGCGCCACGAACGTCACGCAGGTCCCGCTCGGCGTCGACCTCGCCACGTTCACCCCGAGCAGGCACTCCGCGGATCTCCGCCACGACCTGTTGCGGGGCAAGCAGAACCTGCTGATCCACTGTGGACGCCTGTCGCCGGAGAAGCACGTCGAACGCTCCGTCGACACCCTCGCCGAACTCCACGAGCAGGGCCACTCCGCCCGTCTGGTGATCGCGGGCGACGGCCCCAGGCGGGCGTCCCTGGAGAAGCGCGCGGCAGGCCTGCCGGTGACGTTCCTGGGCTTCGTCAAGTCACGTCTGGACGTGGCATCCCTCCTGGCCTCGGCGGACCTCTCCCTGGCACCGGGCCCGCACGAGACGTTCGGCCTGGCCGCCCTCGAAGCCCTGGCCAGCGGCACCCCGGTCGTGGTCAGCCAGAGCAGCGCGCTGAAGGAGATCGTCCAACCGTCCTGCGGCGCGGCCGTCGACGACCACGCGGAAGCCTTCGCGTCGGCGGCCAGGCACCTCCTGGCGTCGGGCTCCCGGGAGGCCGCACGGGCCCGCGCCGAGGAGTACCCGTGGCACGCGGCGGTGACCGGCATGCTCACGGCCCTGAAGGTGCCCTGAAGAAGATCTCAGCGCACCTGACTTAGTCTCTAGTCATGTCGCGAGCCGGCCTGGACAAGAACCCCCGCGAGGTAGCCGAGATGTTCGACGGCGTGGCCGAGGGCTACGACCGCACGAACTCGGTCATGACGCTGGGCTTCGACCGCCGCTGGCGGGAGTGGAGCCGCCGCGTGCTCGACGCGCGCCCCGGCGAGAAGGTCCTCGACCTGGCCGCGGGCACCGCCGTCTCCACCGTCGAGTACGCCGCCTCTGGCGCCTGGTGCGTGGCGGCGGACTTCTCCGTGGGCATGCTCGCCTCGGGTTCGCACCGCCGGGTCCCGAAGGTCGCGGCGGACGCGCTCCGCCTGCCTTTCAAGGACGACTCGTTCGACGCGGTCACGGTCTCCTTCGGCATCCGCAACTTCAACGACACGGTCGTCGCGCTGCGTGAGATGGCCCGCGTCACGAAGCCGGGCGGCCGCATGGTCATCTGCGAGGTCTCGACCCCGGTCTTCAGGCCGTTCCGCTTCGTCTACATGCGGTACCTGCTCAAGCTCCTGCCCCTCATCGCGAAGTTCGTGTCCTCGAACCCGGTCGCGTACTCCTACCTGGCCGAATCCATGGCGTCGTGGCCGGACCAGCGCACCCTGGGCGAGCTCATCTCGCAGGCGGGCTGGGAGGACGTGGCCTGGTTCAACCTGACCGGCGGCATGGTCGCGCTGCACCGCGCCACCAAGCCGAAGCCGAAGGCCGCCGAGCCCGCCGAGGCCTGAGGCGCCCAAGACCCTCAGCAACGTCCGGTTAGAGTCAGAAACAGAAGCTGCAACCGGTACACGCAGGGAGTCTGGATGAGCAGGCGCGGGATCAACGAGGACGCCGACGTCATCGTCGTGGGCGCTGGACCGGCGGGCTCGACCGCGGCCACCTACCTCGCCAGGGCGGGCCTCGACGTCCTCCTCCTGGAGAAGAGCACCTTCCCGCGGGAGAAGGTCTGCGGCGACGGCCTGACCCCGCGAGGCGTCAAGCAGCTCATCGACCTGGGCATCGACACCCGCGAGAGCAACGGCTGGCTGCACAACAAGGGCCTGCGCGTGGTCGGTGGCGGCGTCACGATGGAGCTCGACTGGCCGGACCTGGCCACGTTCCCGAACTACGGCGTCGTGCGGCCGCGCATGGACTTCGACGAGATGCTCGCGAACGCCGCGAAGGCTGCCGGCGCGCGCATGCACGAGCACACGACGGTCACCAAGGCCATCGTCGAGAACGGCCGCGTGGTCGGCGTCGAGGCCAAGCAGGGGCCGGAGAAGAACCCGGTCACCTACAGGGCCCCGATCGTCGTCGGCTGCGACGGCGTGTCAGCGAGGCTCGCCCTCAGCATCGGCCTGCAGAAGGACGACGCGAAGCCGATGGGCGTGGCGGTCCGCCGCTACTACAACAGCCCGCGCACCAAGGACGACTACCTCGAAAGCCACCTGGAGCTGTGGGCGCCGGACGGCCAGCTCCTGCCGGGCTACGGCTGGATCTTCGGCATGGGCGACGGCAGCGTGAACGTCGGTCTGGGCATCCTCAGCACGTCGAAGGCCTACGGCACCACCGACTACCGCCAGCTCCTGCGCAGCTGGCTGGACGGCACGCCGGAGGAGTGGGGCTTCCGCGAGGAGAACGCGACCAGCCGCATCGGCGGCGCCGCGCTGCCCATGGGCCTCAACCGCAAGCCGCACTACCGCGCGGGCATGGTCCTCGTCGGCGACGCCGGCGGCATGGTCAACCCGTTCAACGGCGAGGGCATCGGCTACGCCATGGAGTCGGCGAAGATCGCGTCCGAGAGCATCGTCCAGGCGCTTGCGCGGACCGGCGTCAACCGTGAACGGGCGCTGCACGGCTACCCCGTCCGGATCGAAGAGGCGCTCGGCAGTTACTACCGGCTCGGGAACGTCTTCTCGAAGCTCATCGGTAACCCGGCGATCATGCGGACCGCAACGAAGTACGGAATGCCGCGCAAACGCCTGATGAAACTCGTGCTCAAGCTGCTCGCGGGCCTCTACGACCCCAAGGACGGCGACGCAATGGACAAGCTGATCGTGGCCGCCACGAAGCTCGCTCCGACCGCGTAAATTACTCCGAATAGGTGACGGCACCGGCTCAATACGAGCCGGTGCCGTTTCGTTTGTGTCCGTCAAGTTAAAGCCCCAGGTCAGACCCTGTGACGTAGGTCATTTACAGGCGTTCTACACTGGCGGACGACCTTGTGAATCACTTCACAACAGTGTGAACAAGCTTGTGAAGTGTTTCACAAGCGTTTGTTAGGTTCGCCTAACAAACGAGTCGGAGAACAACACCCTTAGGGTGCGGTCGACCGCGAGGAAAGGACGACGGAGCGTGCTTGACCCTTACCTCCCCCTCGTATTGATGTTCGCGCTCGCCGGGGCGTTCGCACTGTTCTCGGTGACCGCAGCGCCGTACATCGGACCCCGCCGCTACAACAAGGCGAAGCTCGACGCGTACGAGTGCGGCATCGAGCCGAGCCCGCAGCCGGTGGTCGGTGGTGGGCGCATGCCCGTCGCCTACTACCTGACGGCGATGCTGTTCATCCTGTTCGACATCGAAATGGTCTTCCTCTACCCGTTCGCCGTAGCGGCCGACAAGCTCGGCCTGTTCGGGCTGGTGGAGATCGTCCTGTTCGTCGCCACGGTCGGCTTCGCGTACGTCTACGTGTGGCGTCGCGGCGGCCTCGACTGGAACTGAGGAAGTCATGGGTCTCGAGGAGAAGCTCCCGAACGGCATCCTGCTGGTCAGCGTCGAGAAGCTGGTCAACTGGACCCGCAAGTCCTCGCTCTGGCCTGCCACCTTCGGCCTGGCCTGCTGCGCCATCGAGATGATGACGACGGGTGCGCCGCGCTACGACCTGGCCCGCTTCGGCATGGAGGTCTTCCGGGCCTCACCGCGCCAGGCGGACCTGATGATCGTGGCCGGCCGCGTCACCAACAAGATGGCGCCGGTCCTGCGGCAGATCTACGACCAGATGCCCGAGCCGCGCTGGGTGCTGGCCATGGGCGTGTGCGCCAGCAGTGGCGGCATGTTCAACAACTACGCGGTGGTGCAGGGCGTCGACCACGTCGTGCCCGTCGACATGTACCTGCCGGGCTGCCCGCCGCGGCCGGAGATGCTGATGGACGCGATCCTCAAGATCCACGCCAAGATCATGGACGAGCCGCTCAACGCCGTGCGCGCCAAGGCGCTCGCCGACTCGGGCTACCGCACCGATCTCATCCCGTCGTCCGAGCGTTTTGCGAGGAAGAAGTGACCGAGCCAGGGGGAGAGCACTCCAGCGTCAACCGCGCGGGAGAGGACCTCGAGAAGACCAACCCGACTGAGGCCAGGGCGAAGGCTCCGATCCTCGCGGGCAAGGAGCGCAAGGGCCTGTTCGGCGTCACCGGCTCCGGTGACACGTCCGGCTTCGGTGGCCTGCGCCTGCCCGCCCACGTGGCCGCTCCGTCCGAGCGCCCGTACGGCGGCTGGTTCGACGAGGTCGCGGACGAGCTGTTCGCCGCCATCGGCGACAAGGACCTGCCCGCCGACACGGTGCAGCAGGTGACGGTCGACCGCGGTGAGATCACCTTCTACCTCCGCCCGGACACGCTGCTGGAGGTCGCGCGGATCTTCCGCGACACCCCGTCGCTGCGCTTCGAGCTCTGCAGCTCGGTGTCCGGTGTGGACTACGGCGCCGACGTGCCGCAGCGCCTGCACTCGGTCACCCACCTCACGTCGATGACGTACCGCCGCCGCGTGCGGCTGGAAGTCGCCGTCGACGTCGAGCACCCGCACGTGCCGAGCCTCGTCGAGGTCTACCCGACGGCGGACTGGCAGGAGCGCGAGACCTGGGACATGTTCGGGATCGTCTACGACGGCCACCCCGGACTGACCCGCATCCTCATGCCGGACGACTGGGACGGCCACCCGCAGCGCAAGGACTACCCGCTGGGCGGCATTCCGGTCGAGTACAAGGGCGCGGAGATTCCTCCGCCGGACCAGAGGCGGTCGTACTCATGACCGAGCGGCTTTCGGACGTCACCACCGGGACGAACACCAGCGCGACCGGTAGCGACAGCACGGACGACGTCACCACCCGCACCAGCGTCGACACCGATGTCGCGGAGTCGCGCCGGACGACCGAGGGCACCGTCTACACGGTGACCGGCGGCGACTGGGACGAGGTGCTCGCGGACGCCGTCCACGACGAGCGCATCGTCATGAACCTCGGCCCGCAGCACCCCTCGACGCACGGCGTGCTCCGCCTGGTCCTGGAGCTGGAGGGCGAGACGGTCACGCACGCGCGCAGCGTCATCGGCTACCTGCACACGGGCATCGAGAAGAACCTCGAGTACCGGAACTGGGTCCAGGGCGTCACCTTCATCACGCGCACCGACTACCTCGCGCCGCTGCACCACGAAGCCGCGTACTGCATGAGCGTCGAGAAGCTGCTCGGCATCACGGTGCCGGACAAGGCGCAGGCCGTCCGCGTGCTGCTGATGGAGCTCAACCGGATCAGCTCGCACCTCGTCGCGCTCGCCACCGGCGGCATGGAGCTCGGTGCCCTCACCGGCATGACCGCGGGCTTCCGCGAGCGCGAAGAGGTCCTGCACCTGCTGGAGCACCTCACCGGTCTGCGGATGAACCACGCGTTCATCCGTCCCGGCGGTCTCGCGCAGGACCTGCCGGACGACGCGGTCGAGAAGATCACCTCGTTCGTCAAGATCATGGAAAAGCGGCTGCCGGACTACGACAAGCTGCTCACCGGTCAGCCGATCTGGCGCAACCGCCTCGCGGGCGTGGGCTACCTGCCCGTCGATGCGTGCCTCGCGCTCGGCATCACCGGCCCGATCCTGCGGTCCGCGGGCCTCGCCTGGGACCTGCGCAAGATCGAGCCGTACAGCGGTTACGAGAACTACAACTTCGACGTGCCGACCTCGAACGCGGCGGACTGCTTCGGGCGGTACCTGCTGCGGCTCGAGGAGATCCACCAGTCGCTCAAGATCGTCAAGCAGGTCGTGAAGAGCCTGCCGACCGGTCCGGTGATGGTCGAGGACGCGAAGGTCGCGTGGCCCGCGCAGCTCACGATCGGCAGCGACGGCATGGGCAACTCGCTCGAGCACGTCCGCAAGATCATGGGCCAGTCCATGGAGTCCCTCATCCACCACTTCAAGCTGGTGACCGAGGGCTTCAAGGTTCCGGCGGGCCAGGTGTACGTGCCCGTCGAGTCGCCGCGCGGCGAGCTGGGCTACCACGTCGTCTCCGACGGCGGCACCCGCCCGATGCGCGTGCACCTGCGCGAACCGAGCTTCGTGAACCTCCAGTCGATGCCCGCGATGTGCGAGGGCGGCATGGTCGCCGACGTGATCGCGTCCGTCGCCTCGATCGACCCGGTGATGGGTGGTTGTGACCGATGACCCAGGCTCCAGAACAGACCTTCGACCAGTCCACCGTGGACAGGGCGCAGGCGATCATCGCCCGCTACCCGCAGTCTCGCAGCGCACTGCTGCCGATGCTGCACCTCGTGCAGTCGGTGGAGGGCCACGTCTCACAGGAGGGCATCCGGTTCTGCGCCGGGCAGCTCGACCTGACCGAGGCCGAGGTCAGCGCGGTCGCGACGTTCTACACGATGTACAAGCGCCGCCCGTGCGGTGAGCACCTCGTGAGCGTCTGCACCAACACGCTGTGCGCGGCACTGGGCGGCGACGCCATCTACAAGTCCCTCAAGGACCACCTCGGTGTGGGCCACGAGGAGACCGCGGGCGAGCCGGGCACGCCGGGTTCGATCACGCTGGAGCACGCCGAGTGCCTCGCCGCGTGCGACCTCGGGCCGGTGCTCCAGGTCAACTACGAGTTCTACGACAACCAGACGCCGGAGAAGGCGCTGGGACTCGTGAAGGCGTTGCAGTCGGGGGAGAAGCCCGCCCCGACGCGCGGCGCCCCGCTCACCGACTTCAAGCAGGCCGAGCTCCAGCTCGCCGGGTTCTTCGAGGGTCGCGACGCCGACCTCGACGGCCCGTCGGCGGCGCCGGAGACGCTCGCCGGTGCGCAGATCGCCAAGGACCGAGGCTGGGACGCGCCCGCGATGCCGTCGAACGCCGAATTCCCTGCCCTGCCGGAAAAGAAGTAGGGGACCATGGTTGACCCGCTGACTCCTGTTCTCACCAAGCGCTGGACCGAGCCCAGGTCCTGGACCATCGAGACCTACGAGCGCACCGACGGCTACACCGCCCTGCCCAAGGCGCTGAAGGCCCACCCGGACCAGCTCATCCAGCAGTGCAAGGACTCCGGACTGCGCGGCCGCGGCGGCGCGGGGTTCCCCACCGGCATGAAGTGGGGCTTCATCCCGCAGGGCGACGGCAAGCCGCACTACCTCGTCATCAACGCCGACGAGGGCGAGCCGGGCACCTGCAAGGACATCCCGCTGATGATGGCGGACCCGCACTCGCTGATCGAGGGCGTGATCATCACGTCGTACGCGATCCGCGCGAACTTCGCGGCGATCTACGTCCGCGGTGAGGTCCTGCACTGCATCCGCCGCCTCAACGCGGCGGTGCGCGAGGCGTACGCCAAGGGCTACCTGGGCAAGAACATCCTCGGCAGCGGGTTCGACCTCGACGTCGTGATCCACGCCGGCGCCGGCGCGTACATCTGCGGCGAGGAGACGGCGCTGCTCGACTCGCTGGAGGGCCGTCGCGGCCAGCCGCGGCTCAAGCCCCCGTTCCCCGCGACCTCCGGTCTCTACGCGTCGCCCACCGTGGTGAACAACGTAGAGACCATCGCGTCGGTTCCCTTCATCGTCAACGGTGGCGCTGACTGGTTCCGCGAGATGGGTCGCGACCGGTCGCCCGGTC
Source organism: Lentzea sp. NPDC058436 (assembly GCF_042721515.1). Classification (NCBI taxonomy): domain Bacteria; kingdom Bacillati; phylum Actinomycetota; class Actinomycetes; order Pseudonocardiales; family Pseudonocardiaceae; genus Lentzea; species Lentzea sp. NPDC058436. The sequence goes on along the minus strand of NZ_JBHXLF010000017.1, from coordinate 99,211 downwards.
CGAAGATCTACTCGCTGTCCGGCCACGTCACGAGGCCCGGCCAGTACGAGGCGCCGATGGGCACCACGCTCCGGCAGCTGCTGGAGATGGCCGGCGGCATGAAGGACGGCATCCCGATCAAGTTCTGGACGCCGGGCGGCTCGTCCACCCCGCTGTTCACGGCGGAGCACCTCGACGTGCCGCTGGACTTCGAGGGCGCCGCCGAGGCCGGTTCGATGCTGGGCACCACCGCCCTGCAGATCTTCAACGAGACCGTGTCCGTGCCGTGGGCCGTCATGAAGTGGACGGAGTTCTACAAGCACGAGTCGTGCGGCAAGTGCACGCCGTGCCGCGAGGGCACGTACTGGCTCGTGCAGATCCTGCAGCGGATGGTGGCGGGCAACGGCACGGCGAGCGACATCGACACGTTGCTCGACGTCTGCGACAACATCCTCGGCCGTTCCTTCTGCGCGCTGGGTGACGGTGCCGTCAGCCCGATCACCAGTGGCATCAAGTACTTCAAGGACGAGTTCCTCGCCCTGTGCGACCAGAACTCCAAGGTCCTGGCTGGAGCGAACGCATGACCATCGCGCCTGACAAGCCCACCGAAGCCGAGGTTGTCGTACCCGAGGGTCACGTCAAGCTCGTCATCGACGGCGAAACCGTTGTCGCGCCCAAGGGTGAGCTGCTCATCCGCACGGCGGAGCGCCTCGGCACGGTCATCCCGCGCTTCTGCGACCACCCGCTGCTGGAGCCCGCGGGCGCCTGCCGCCAGTGCCTCGTCGAGGTCGAGATGGGCGGCCGGCCGATGCCGAAGCCGCAGGCCTCCTGCACGATGACGGTCGCGGACGGCATGGTCGTGAAGACCCAGCTGACCTCGCCGGTCGCGGACAAGGCCCAGCAGGGTGTGATGGAGCTGCTGCTCATCAACCACCCGCTGGACTGCCCGATCTGCGACAAGGGCGGTGAGTGCCCGCTGCAGAACCAGGCGATCGCCCACGGCCGCAGCGACTCCCGCTTCCACGAGCACAAGCGGACGTTCCCGAAGCCGATCAACATCTCCACGCAGGTGTTGCTCGACCGCGAGCGTTGCGTGCTCTGCCAGCGCTGCACGCGGTTCTCCGCGCAGATCGCCGGCGACCCGTTCATCGAGCTGCTCGAACGCGGTGCGCACCAGCAGATCGGCATCGCCGAGGAGAAGCCCTTCCAGAGCTACTTCTCCGGCAACACCATCCAGATCTGCCCGGTCGGTGCTCTCACCAGCGCCGCGTACCGCTTCCGCGCCCGGCCGTTCGACCTCGTGTCGGCGCCCGGCGTGTGCGAGCACTGCTCCTCCGGTTGTGCCGAGCGCACCGACTACCGGCGGGGCAAGGTGCAGCGCAAGCTCGCCGGCGACGACCCGCAGGTCAACGAGGAGTGGATCTGCGACAAGGGCCGGTTCGCCTTCCGCTACGCCACGACCGGTGACCGCATCAAGCGGCCTCTGATCCGTGACAAGGAGAGCGGCGAGCTGCGCGAGTCGTCCTGGACCGAGGCGCTGCAGGTCGCGGCGGCCGGTCTGACGGCGGCCCGCGACGCGAAGGGCGTCGGTGTCCTCCCCGGAGGCCGGCTGACCGTCGAGGACGCCTACGCGTACTCGAAGTTCGCCCGGATCGCGTTGCACACCAACGACATCGACTTCCGCGCCCGGCCGCACAGCGCCGAGGAGCTGGAGTTCCTGTCCGGCACCGCGGTGTTCACCAACCCGGACAACGGCGTCACCTTCCAGGGCATCGAGAAGGCACCGGCCGCGCTGCTGGTCGCGTTCGAGCCGGAGGAAGAGGCGCCGATCGTCTTCCTGCGCCTGCGCAAGGCCGCCCGCAAGGGCACGAAGGTCTTCCACCTCGGCCAGTTCACGACCCCGGCCGTGGAGAAGACGTTCGGCACGCTGCTCGCCTGCGTGCCCGGTGCCGAGGCGAACGCCATCAACGCGTTGCCGGAGCACGCCTCCGACGTCGTCGAGCTGCTGTCCAAGCCCGGCGCGGTGATCCTGGTCGGCGAACGTGCCGCCGTGATCCCCGGCGCGTTCACCGCGGTCGCCCGGCTGGCCGAGCGCACGGGTGCCCAGGTCGCGTGGATTCCCCGCCGTGCCGGTGAGCGCGGCGCGCTCGCGGTCGGTGCCACGCCGAACCTGCTGCCCGGCGGTCGCCACGTCGCGAACGCCGCCGCCCGCACCGAGGTCGAGCGCACCTGGGGCGTCGAGGAGGGCTCGCTGCCCGCGACGCCCGGCCGCGACACCACGGGCATCCTCGAAGCCGCCGCGAGCGGTCAGCTGTCCGGCCTGGTGGTCGGTGGCGTCGACCCGTTCGACCTGCCCGACCCGCGGCTCGCGGAGAAGGCGTTGGCGGGGGCCGGTTTCATCGTGAGCCTCGAACTGCGGCCGAGCGGGGTCACCGCGTACGCCGACGTCGTGCTCCCGATCGCCCCCGCGGTCGAGAAGGCAGGCAGCTACCTCAACTGGGAGGGCCGCCACCGCGTGTTCGGCACCACCCTCGAAGGCACGGGCGCGCTGCCGGACTGCCGCGTGCTCGACACCCTCGCGGTGGAGATGGACGCGGACCTGTTCACGCAGACGCCCGCGGCCTCGGCCTCCGACCTGGCCCGCCTCGGCGAAGGCGCACCGAGCGGTTCGTCGCTCAACGTCGCCGCGCCGCTGGTGTCCCCGGCCGGTCCCGGCAAGGCCGTGCTCGCCACGTGGCACCGCCTGATCGGCAACGGCTCGCTGCAGGTCGACGAGCCGAACCTGGCCGGTACGGCCCGCCCGGTCGTCGCGAAGGTCGCCGAGGCCACCGCGCGGCAGTTCGGGCTGACCTCCGGCGGTCAGGTCACCGTGTCCACCGACCGCGGCGCGATCACGCTCCCGGTCGAGACCGACGACCTGCCCGAGGGCGTCATCTGGCTGCCCACCAACTCGGGTGACGTGACCGTGCGCCGCACGCTCGGCGCGGGCCACGGTTCGATCGTCTCCGTCAGCGGAGGGAAGTCATGACCCAGCACGTCCACGCAGCGGAGATCGGCGAGACCGCCAAGCTCCTCGCGGACGACCCGTTCTGGCTGATCCTGGTGAAGGTCGTCGCGATCTTCGCGTTCCTCGTGGTCATGACCCTGTTCATGATCAACTGGGAGCGCAAGGTCGTGGCGCGGATGCAGCAGCGTCCCGGCCCCAACCGCGTCGGCCCGAACGGCTGGCTCCAGTCGCTCGCGGACGGTCTGAAGCTCGCGTTCAAGGAGGACATCCGCCCCGTCCTCGCGGACAAGTGGGTCTTCTTCCTCGCCCCGGTGATCTCCTGCATCCCCGCGTTCCTCGCGTTCTCGGTGATCCCGCTCGCGGGTGAGGTCAACCTGTTCGGCGAGCAGACCGCGCTGCAGCTCGTCGACCTGCCGGTCGGCGTGCTCGTGGTGCTGGCCTGCTCCTCGATCGGCGTCTACGGCATCGTGCTGGCCGGCTGGTCGTCCGGCTCGCCGTACCCGCTGCTCGCCGCGCTGCGCTCGGCCGCGCAGGTGATCTCCTACGAGATCGCGATGGGCCTGTCGATCGTCGCGGTGATCATGTTCACCGGCTCGATGTCGACCGGTGACATCGTCGGAGCGCAGGCGACCACGGTGCTCGGGTTCGCACCCGGCTGGTTCGGCTTCCTGCTGTTCCCCAGCTTCGCGATCTACGTCGTGTCGATGGTCGGTGAGACCAACCGCGCCCCGTTCGACCTCCCCGAGGCCGAGTCGGAGCTCGTCGGTGGTTTCCACACGGAGTACAGCTCGCTGAAGTTCGCGCTGTTCTTCCTCGCCGAGTACGTGAACATGGTGACCGTCTCGGCGCTCGCGACCACGCTCTTCCTCGGCGGCTACCACGCCCCGTGGAGCGGCGAGTTCATGAACACCGGCTGGTGGGGCCTGCTCTGGTTCATCATCAAGACGCTGGGCTTCCTGTTCATCTTCATCTGGCTGCGCGGCACGCTTCCCCGCACGCGCTACGACCAGTTCATGAAGCTGGGCTGGAAGGTGCTGGTCCCGACCAGCCTCGTCTGGATCATGGCCGTCGCGGTCATCCGCACCGGCGCGATCCAGCAGCTCTCCACGGCCCAGCGCCTCATCGCGCTCGGTGTGGTCGTCGGTCTCGTGCTGCTGGTCTCGTTCCTGCTGCCGGACAAGAAGGTCCAGGACACCAAGGGCGTTCCGCTCGCGGGTTCGGGCTTCCCCGTCCCGCCGCTCGACCTCGCGGTCCCCAAGTCAGTGCCCAAGCGCAAGGTCAAGGTCGCCAACATCCCCGCGGACAAGGCAGCCGTCACCACCGGTAAGGAGGCTGAGTAGGGATGTTCGAGTCCCTGAAAGGCTTCGGCGTCACCTTCGGCACCATGTTCAAGAAGGTGGTGACGGAGGAGTACCCCGAGGTCAAGAAGGTGACCGCGCCGCGGTTCCACGGCCGTCACCAGCTGAACCGGCACCCGGACGGCCTGGAGAAGTGCGTCGGCTGCGAGCTGTGCGCGTGGGCCTGCCCCGCGGACGCGATCTTCGTCGAGGGCGGCGACAACACCGACGAGGCGCGTTACTCGCCCGGTGAGCGCTTCGGCGCCGACTACCAGATCAACTACCTGCGCTGCATCGGCTGCGGCCTGTGCATCGAGGCGTGCCCGACCCGTTCGCTCACGATGACGAACGAGTACGAGCTCGCCGACGACAACCGCCAGGACCTGATCTTCACGAAGGAGGACCTGCTCGCCCCGCTGCTGCCCGGCATGGAGCAGCCGCCGCACCCGATGCGGCTGGGCGACAACGAGCAGGACTACTACGTGAACGGCCCGCGCCTGGCCAAGGAGGCTCAGCAGTGAGCCTCCTGACGTTCCTCGCCCAGCAGCAGCCGGAACCGGTGCAGCGCGTGGTCGACACCGTCACCACCGGTGAGGCGATCTCGTTCTGGATCCTCGGCCCGCTGGCACTGGCCGGCGCGCTCGGCATGCTGTTCGCGCGCAACGCCGTGCACTCCGCGCTGTGGCTCGTGCTGACGATGCTCAGCCTCGGTGTGCTGTACATGATCCAGCAAGCGCCGTTCCTCGGCTTCGTGCAGATCATCGTCTACACCGGCGCGATCATGATGCTGTTCCTGTTCGTGCTGATGATGGTCGGCCGCGACAGTTCGGACTCGGTCGTCGAGGTCATCCGCGGCCAGCGACTCGCGGCCGCGCTGCTCGGCATCGGGTTCGCCGTGCTGCTGGTCGGTTCGGTCGGCCGCGCGCTGACCGGCGTCGACGCCCGCGGCCTCGCCGAGGTGAACACCACCAACGGCGGCAACGTCGGCAACATCGGCTCGAAGCTCTTCACGGAGTACCTGTTCGCGTTCGAGCTCACGTCGGCCCTGCTGATCACCGCCGCCCTCGGCGCGATGATCCTGGCCTTCGTCGGCCGCGACGGGAAGCCCGCCAAGAAGACGCAGAAGGAACTCGTCGAGGAGCGCTTCCAGGACGGCAAGCGGGTCGGCTCGCTGCCCGGCCCCGGCGTCTTCGCCACCGCCAACTCGGTGGCCACCCCCGCACTGCTGCCCGACGGCACGGTCGCGGAGGAGTCGCTGTTCGACGTCATCGAGGCGACCGACAGGTCCAAGCTCTCGGACGACGTCGCCGAGGTGGCCGGCACCGCGCACGAGCCCGACGCGCACGCGCTCAAGGGAAGTGAGTCGTGACCCCCACGTACTACCTGTTGCTGTCGGCACTGCTGTTCAGCATCGGCGCCGTCGGCGTCCTGGTGCGCCGCAACGCCATCGTGGTCTTCATGTGCGTCGAGCTCATGCTCAACGCGGTCAACCTGAGCCTCGTGACGTTCGCGCGGATCAACGGCTCGCTCGACGGTCAGGTGATGGCGTTCTTCGTGATGGTCGTCGCCGCGGCGGAGGTCGTCGTCGGCCTCGCGATCATCATGTCCATCTTCCGGACGCGTCGCTCGGCCTCGGTCGACGACTCGAACCTGCTGAAGTACTGAGGGGTCACCGGTGACGGAACCTGTTGTCGCCAGCGGGGTCGCGAGCTTCGCCTGGTTGTTGCTCGCGCTGCCCGCTCTCGGTGCGGCGGTGCTGTTGGTCAGCGGCAAGCGCGCCGACAAGTGGGGCCACCTGCTCGGCAGCGCCACCCTGCTGGCGTCGTTCGCGTACGCGCTCGCGCTGTTCTTCTCCACGCTCGGTGTCTCGAACCCCGAGGAGCGGGTGCAGAACCTGCACCTGTGGGACTGGATCGACGTCAACGCGCTGACCGTCGAGTTCGGACTGCGGCTCGACCCGCTGTCGCTGACGTTCGTGCTGCTGATCACCGGTGTGGGCTCGCTGATCCACATCTACTCGATCGGCTACATGGCGCACGAGGAAGGCAGGCGGAAGTTCTTCGCCTACCTGAACCTCTTCGTCTCGGCGATGCTCCTGCTGGTGCTGGGCAACGGTTTCGTGACCCTGTACTTCGGCTGGGAGGGCGTCGGTCTCGCCTCGTACCTGCTGATCGGCTGGTACCAGTACAAGCCGGAAGCGGCGTCGGCGGCCAAGAAGGCCTTCCTGATGAACCGCGTCGGTGACCTGGGCCTCGCCATCGCGATCTTCCTGATGTTCAACAAGCTCGGGACGACGCAGTACACCGAGGTCTTCAGCCGCGTCGGCGAGTTCTCCTCTGCCGAGGTCCTCGCGATCACGCTGCTGCTGCTCCTGGGCGCCTGCGGCAAGTCGGGTCAGTTCCCGCTCCAGGCCTGGTTGCCGGACGCGATGGCAGGCCCGACCCCCGTCTCGGCCCTGATCCACGCGGCGACGATGGTCACCGCGGGCGTGTACCTCATCGCCCGCTCGAACCCGCTCTACAACCTGAGCGAGGACGGCCGCCTGGTCGTCATGATCATCGGTGGCGTCACGCTGCTGATCGGTTGCATCATCGGTTGCGCCTACGACGACTTCAAGAAGGTCCTGGCGTACTCGACGGTCTCGCAGATCGGTTACATGATCCTCGCCGTGGGCCTCGGCCCGATCGGTTACGCGCTCGGCATCATGCACCTGCTGACGCACGGCTTCTTCAAGGCCGGTCTCTTCCTCGGTGCCGGTTCGGTCATGCACGGCATGAACGACGAGGGCAACATCCGCCGGATGGGCGGGCTCTACAAGTTCCTGCCGATCACCTTCGTCACGTGGACGCTCGGCTACCTCGCGCTGATCGGCATCCCGCCGTTCGCCGGCTACTTCTCGAAGGACGCCATCATCGCGGCGGCGTTCGGCGCGGAGGGCTGGCGCGGGTACGTCTTCGGCGGTGTCGCACTGCTCGGTGCCGCGCTGACCGCGTTCTACATGACGCGCCTGCTGATCCTGGTCTTCCTGGGCAAGCCCCGCTGGAAGGAACTGAAGGCGGACAACGGCAAGGACTACCACCCGCACGAGTCCCCGCTGACGATGACCGTTCCGATGATCATCCTGGCGGTCGGTTCCGTGGCGGGCGGCTGGTTCCTCTCCTCCGGTGGACGTCTGGCCGGCTGGCTGGAGCCGTCGCTCGGTGAGCTGCAGGAGTCGCACGGCGTCATCTCGCACGGCATGGTCGGGATCCTGACCGTCGCGCTGTCGCTGCTCGGCGTCGGCCTCGCGTGCCTGCTCTTCCTGCGCGGCAAGCAGCCGGTCGAGCGTCCGGAGCGCGTGTCGTTCCCGGTGCGCGCGGCCCGTGCGGACCTCTACGGCAACGCACTGAACGAGGCCCTCTTCGCGCGGCCGGGCACCTGGCTCACCCGCGCGCTGGTGTTCCTCGACCTGAAGGGCGTCGACGGTCTGGTCAACGGCACCGCGGCGCTGCTCGGCGGTAGCTCGGGCCGGTTGCGCAGGCTGCAGACCGGGTTCGTCCGCTCCTACGCACTGTCCATGCTGCTGGGCTCGATCTTCGTGCTCGGGGCGCTCCTGGTGGTGAGGTTCTCGTGACCTGGGTTCTGATCGCACTGCTGGTGGTGCCGCTGGTCGGCGCGCTGGTGGTGGCGTTCCTGCGCAAGGACGACAAGAAGGCCAAGCTCGTCGCGCTGGCGTTCTCGCTCGTCGAGCTCGTGCTCGCCGTTCTGCTGTGGGCCGCCTACGACCCGGACGGCGACCGCATCCAGCTCGCCACCGGCGTGGACTGGATCCCGGCGTTCGGCGTGCGGCTGCAGTTCGGCATCGACGGCATCGCGCTGGTGATGATCGCGGTCATCGCGCTGCTGATCCCGCTGGTGATCGGTGCCGGCTGGACGGAGAAGCTGCCCGCCGGCCGTTCGCAGGGCGGGTACCTCTCGCTGATCCTGATCCAGGAGGCCGTGACGGTCGCGGTGTTCGCCGCCACCGACGTCTTCCTGTTCTACGTCCTCTTCGAGGTCATGCTGATCCCGATGTACTTCCTGATCGGCGGCTACGGCGGCGCGCGCAGGCAGTACGCGGCGGTCAAGTTCTTCCTGTACTCGTTCCTCGGCGGCCTGATCATGCTGGCCTCCGCGATCGGCGCCTACGCGATGGCGTCGGACGAGCTGGGCAAGGGCACGTTCGACTGGGCCACGCTCGTGAAGGTGGTCAGCGACGCCGACTCGACGACGCAGACCTGGCTGTTCCTCGGCTTCTTCCTGGCGTTCGCGATCAAGGCACCGCTCGTGCCGTTCCACACCTGGCTGCCCGACGCAGCGGCCGAGGCGCCCATCGGCGTCACGGTGATCGTCGTCGGCATCCTGGACAAGGTCGGCACGTTCGGCATGCTGCGCTACCTGCTGCCGATGTTCCCCGAGGCGTCGAAGAACCTGGCGCCGTTCGTGCTCGTGCTCGCGGTCGCCGGTGTCCTTTACGGATCGCTGCTCGCCACGGGCCAGCGGGACATGAAGCGGTTCCTCGCGTACGTCTCGATCGCGCACTTCGGCTTCATCGCGCTCGGCATCTTCTCGTTCACGTCGCAGGCCGGCGTGGGCTCGGTGTCGTACATGCTCAACCACTCGATCTCGACCGGCATGCTGATCCTCGTGGTCGGCATGGTGATCGCGCGCGGTGGTTCGTCGCTGATCTCCGACTACGGCGGCATGTCGAAGGTGGCTCCGCTGCTCGCGGGCATGCTGCTGCTGGCGGGTCTCACCACGCTGTCGCTGCCGGGCACGAACTCGTTCGTCTCGGAGTTCCTCGTGCTGATCGGCTCGTTCCCGACGCAGCCGGTGTTCACGATCATCGCGACGGTCGGCATGGTGCTCGCGGCGCTCTACGTGCTGTGGCTCTACCAGCGGGTCATGACCGGCCCGCTGCGCGGCGACGCCCTCCTCGGTGCGGCCGCGGGTCCCGGTGCCGTCGGCGACCCGGAGAAGAAGACCACGATCGGCGACCTCGACAAGCGCGAGATCGCGATCCTGGCACCGCTCGTTGTCATCGTGCTGGCACTCGGGTTCTACCCGCAGCCGGTGCTCGACGTCATCACCCCGACCGTTGGGGCGACGCTGACCGAGGTCGGCGTGACCGACCCGGTCACCGTGCAGGAAGGCAAGTGACGTGAACCTTCTCGTCGCTCAGGCGCAGACGATCGAGGCGCCGGAGATCGATTACGGCGCCATCGCGCCGCTGCTGATCGTGCTCGGCGCGGCGTGCGTCAGCGTGCTGCTGGAAGCGTTGCTGCCCAAGCACCAGCGGTGGGCCGTGCAGCTCGTGCTCACGCTCGTGACGCTGGTCGGAGCCGTCGGCTCGCTGATCCTCTACGCGACGTCGGAGCGCCCGGAGCAGGGTGTGTCGACGCTGTCGGGGGCGATCGCGGTCGACTCGCCGTCGCTCTTCCTGTGGGCCACGTTGCTGGTGCTGGGCTTCGGCTCGGTGCTGCTGATCGCCGACCGCTCGGTGGAGCCCGGCGGCGCGTTCGTGGCCCAGGCCGCGATCCGCCCGGGCACTATTCAGGACCGCGCGCAGGCGACGAAGACCGGCATGCAGACCGAGGTCTTCCCGCTCACGCTGTTCGCGCTCGGCGGCATGATGACGTTCGTCGCGGCGAACGACCTGCTGACGATGTTCATCGCGCTGGAAGTCCTGTCGCTGCCGCTGTACCTGCTGTGCGGCCTGGCTCGCCGCCGTCGCCTGCTCTCGCAGGAAGCGGCCGTGAAGTACTTCCTGCTCGGCGCGTTCGCCTCCGCGTTCTTCCTGTACGGCGTGGCTCTGCTGTACGGCTACGCGGGTTCGGTGAAGCTCTCGGCCATCGCGACCGCCGCGGGCGGCACCGACCGTTCCGACACGCTGCTGTTCGCGGGCTTCGGCCTGCTGGTGGTGGGCCTGCTGTTCAAGGCCGCCGTCGGCCCGTTCCACGCCTGGACCCCGGACGTGTACCAGGGCGCGCCGACGCCGGTGACGGCGTTCATGGCGGCGTGCACCAAGGTCGCCGCGTTCGGCGGCATCCTGCGCGTGCTCACGGTGGCGTTCGAGAACACGCAGTGGGAATGGCGCGGCGTGCTCTACGGCGTCGCGGTCGTGTCGATGGTGATCGGCGCGATCCTGGGCCTCACCCAGACCGACGTGAAGCGCATGATCGCGTACTCCTCGGTGGCGCACGCGGGCTTCCTGCTGATCGGCTCGATCGCGCTGACGCCGGAGGGCGACGCCCCCGGTGTGAGCGCGACCATGTTCTACCTGCTGGCGTACGGCTTCACCACGATCGCCGCGTTCGGCATCGTGTCGCTGGTCCGCAACTCGGACGGCGAGGCGACGCACCTGTCGCAGTGGGCGGGCCTCGCGAAGCGGTCGCCGATCGTGGCGGCCACCTTCACGTTCCTGCTGCTGGCCCTGGCCGGCATCCCGCTGACGTCCGGCTTCATCGGCAAGTTCGTCGTGTTCAGCGCGGCGATCGACGCCGGCCTCACGCCGCTCGTGGTGATCGCTCTCGTGGCCTCGGCCGTGGCGGCGTTCTTCTACCTGCGGGTGATCGTGCTGATGTACTTCAGCGACCCGGCCCCGGACGGCCCGACCGTCACGGTGCCCGGCGCGTTCACCACGATCGCGATCACGTTGGGTGCCGTCGTGACCCTGGTGCTCGGTTTGTGGCCCACCTTCGTGCTCGATTGGGCGGGTACCGGCACCTTCCTCAGCTAGGTGTACGTACGCTGCTGGTGTGACCAGTAGCGAGCAGTTGGGGCCGGGGTTCGCGATGGTGGACCCCGTGCTCACCGAGCTAGTCCAGGACGGCCTGGCCGAGGTGGAGCGCGCTCTGCACGATGTCGTGCAGAGCGAGTTCGCCCCGGTGACGGAGACCTCGCTCCACCTCGTGGAGGCGGGCGGGAAGCGGATCCGCCCGCTCTTCACACTGCTCGCGTCGCAGTTCGGCACAGACTGGGACCGCGAGAAGGTCGTCAAGGCGGCCACTGTGGTCGAGCTCACCCACCTCGCGACGCTCTACCACGACGACGTCATGGACGAGGCGACCATGCGGCGCGGAGCGGTCTCCGCGAACGTCAAGTGGGACAACAGCATCGCGATCCTGACGGGCGACTTCCTGTTCGCCCACGCGTCCCGGCTCACGGCCGACCTGGGCACCGACGCGGCGCGGATCATCGCGGAGACCTTCTCGGTCCTGGTGACCGGTCAGATGCGCGAGACCGTCGGCCCGCAGCCCGGCGAGGACGCGATCTCCCACTACCTCAAGGTGATCGAGGAGAAGACCGGCGTCCTGATCGCCACCGCGGCGAGGTTCGGCGGCATGTTCTCCGACGCGACCGACGAGCAGATCGACGCGCTGCGCCGGTACGCCGACGTGATCGGTGCCGCGTTCCAGATCTCCGACGACGTCATCGACATCGCCTCGCCGTCCGTGGAGTCGGGCAAGACCCCCGGCACCGACCTGCGTGAAGGCGTGAAGACGCTGCCGATGCTCTACGCGCTCGCGGACCCGTCCGAGACGCGGCTCGCCGAGCTGCTGGCCGGTCCGATCACCGATGACGAGCTGGTGGAGGAGGCGCTGCTCCTGCTGCGCAAGTCCTCCGGCATGGACCGTTCACGCGAGGTCCTCGACGACTACGCGGACCGGGCCCGCACGGAGCTGGGCAAGCTGCCGCCGTGCGCCGCGCGGGACGCGTTGGAGGAGCTGGCCACGTACGTGGTGGAGCGCTCTCGCTGAGTTCTAACTGACCGGCGCGAGCGCCTGCTTGCGCCGGTTCCTCAGCGCGTCGAACGTGAAGATCGCCAGTGCCAGCCACACCAGGCTGAACCCGATCCACCGGCTGGCCGGCATCGACTCGTGCACGACGAACACGCCCCACGCGAACTGCAGGATCGGCGCGATGTACTGCAGCATTCCCATGGTGCTCAGCGGGATCAGGCGAGCACCCGCGCCGAACAGCAGCAAAGGGATCACCGTCACAATCCCGGTGCTGAGGAGCAGCAGGACGTGGCCGGCGCCGGCCGCGCCGAAGGTGTTCGCGCCGCCCAGCGTGAACAGGTAGACCAACGCGATCGGCGCGATGACGGCGTTCTCGGCGGTGAGGCTGGAGATCGCGTCCAGCGGCACCTTCTTCTTCAGCAACCCGTAGACGCCGAACGAACAGGCCAGGATCAGCGAGATCACCGGCAGGCGTCCGTAGTCGAGGGTGAGCACGATCACAGCGACCACGGCGACGCAGATGGCGGCCACCTGGGTGATGCGCAATCGTTCCTTGAGGAAGATCATGCCTAGTGCCACGCTCACCAACGGGTTGATGAAGTACCCGAGGGCGGCCTCGACGACATGATGGCTGTTCACGGCGTAGATGTAGGTGCCCCAGTTGACCGTGATCAGGACGGCCGCTGCGGTAACGATCAGCCAGCCCTTCCCCGACAGTTCGAGGAAGGGCCGCCACCGCCGGAGGACACCGACGACGACGGCGAGGGTGACGAACGACCAGACGATCCGGTGTGCGAGCACCTCGACCGGCTGGGCGGGTACGAGGAGTGGCCAGTACGCCGGGAACAAGCCCCAAAGGACGTAGGCGAGTGCGCCGTAGGTGATCCCTCGCCCCTGGGTGTGAACTTCTGGCGAAGTGATGGCCGAGGTAGTCAGAGGGGGCACAAAATCCCACTCTACGCTGGGCTTTCGACCCGTTATTTGCGCTGAACGGCGTAGTGACGGAGCATCATCAAAGGCACTGTAGTTTGGCCATGCTCACCCGTCTGAGTGAGTGGGGTCGGAGTGTGGTCGTAGAAGGGGCTTACCCGTGAACATCTTCGGGCAGGTCTGGCTGTGGAGCCTGCTGTCCTTCGTTGCGGGAGCGCTGATCACCTGGTTGGTGTATGTGCGCCCCGCACGCAAGCAGATCGCCGACCTCGATGATCAACTTCTCGAAGCGCGCAGGACGGCGACGCCGACACCGGCGCCCGTCCCGGTCGACGACTTCGTGGTCGACGACTGGGACAACACGCCGCCGAGGTCGCTGAGCGACGACGTGCTGACACCGCCGGCACCCGTCGCGGCGCTGCCGCCGGCGCCGTACGTCGAGCCGCCCGCCTACTTCGGCGAGCCGGTGCAGGCCCCGGTCCCGCCGGCGCCGGTCGTCGAGGAGCCCGCTCCTCACGAGCCCGCGCCCTACGAGACCGCGGTCCTCGAAGCCAGGCCCGAGATCGACGAGCAGCCGTCCGCGCCGGTCCGCCAGTACCTGGAGCCGGAAGAGGCCCAGCGCCGCTTCGAGGAGCAGCTGGCGGAGCAGAAGGCACTGGCCGACGCCGAGGACGACCGCCCGCGGTCGCTGTTCGAGCGCCTGGCGCCGGACGAGGTCCCGCCGGAGACCCCGGCGGAGCAGACGACGGTCCTGTCGCAGTCGGGCCTCGGAGCCGCGGACTTCGACGACGACCCGGAGCTCCCGGCCGAGCAGACGTCGTACGTGCCGACGGTCGAGCCGGTCGCCGAGCCCGGCGTGCCGACGCCGCGGCCGACCGCCGGTCCCGAGGTCGACGGGCATCCCGACGACTTCATCTACCAGCCGCGCGAGGTGTGGGCCCAGGACGAGCCCGAGTCGTACATCGACGAGGCCGCCGAGCAGGAGGACGAGCCGGCGGGCACCCGCTCCGAGCAGACGACGTTCATCGCCGTCGAGGAGAGCAGCTGGCCGGACAACGACCTCACCGGCGAGTACCCCGCCCTGCGCGACGAGCTCTCCGGCCAGCTGGACGGCTTCACCGAGCCGGACCACGAGGTCGAGCCGGAGTCCCCAGCCGAGCAGACCGGCCTGATCGAGCCGATCACCGACGAGCCCGCCGACCTGGACGCGCCGAGCGTCCGCAACGGCGTCTTCGAGTCGACGCTGGCCGAGGAGCAGGAACCGGAGCACGAGGAGCCGGAGTCCGCGCACGCGTGGGACGAGGAGCCGGAGCCGACGCACTCGTTGCGTGACGAGCCGGAGCCCACGCACGCGCTGCGTGACGAGCCGGAGACGCGCGACGAGCCGGTCTACGAGGAGTTCGTCGAGCCCGAGTACACGGGGCTCTTCACCCAGCCGTTCTCAACGCCGGGAGCCCCGCCCCCAGCACCGTTCTCGGCCTTCGAGCCGCGAGTGGAGAGCGAGGAGCCCCCGGAGCGCACACCGCGCGCCGTCGGCGCCGCCTTCTCCCACGGCACGGAAACCCCGCCCGCCCCGCCCGCGCCCGTGGCCGAACGGCCGCGCTCGCTGTTCGAGCCGCTGCTCGACGCCGACGAGCCGCTGCCCGCACTGGGCCAGACCCGCACGCTCCCGGACACGTCGAACGACCAGCCGTTCGTCCCGAAGTTCGTGCCGAGCGACGAACCCCTGCTGGCCGCACCGCCGGAGCCCGAACCGGAGCCGGTCCCGTTCGAACAGCGGCACACCGAGGCGGGCCTGCCGATCCGCGAGGCCCGGCGCTCCACCACCCAGCAACGCCAGCAGAGCTTCCCGGCGTTCGCGGCCTTCGAGTCCCCGAAGCCGGATGCCCCGGCCGCACCCGCGGCACTACCGCAACGCCCACGCCCGGTCGGCTTCTCGCCGTCCACCGGCGGCCGCCCGAACGGCACCCCCTCGGGTGCGCCCGCCAGGTTCCAGCAGCCGGAGGGCTTCAACCCGCGCTCGCCGTTCGGCCCGGGCTCGGTGCTGCCGAAGTCGGACGGCCACGCGCCGGCCGCGGACTTCGCGGTGAAGGCCACGCTGACCGGCCGCCGCTACTACAGCGAGGGGTCGGCGAACTTCGGCGACACCCGCGCCGACGTGTGGTTCCGCACGGAGGCGGACGCGGAGAAGGCGGGCTTCCGCCCGGCTCCCTGACCGCAGAAGCACTGAAAAGGGCCCCCACCGAACGCGGTGGGGGCCCTTTCGTGTTCCGTGGTCAGCCGACCACGGTCCAGGTGTCCTTGCCGTGCAACAGCTTGCTCAGGTCCGCCGCCTTCGAAGCCTTGGCCTCGCTGACCTGCGCGCGCACGCCGTCGTCGTACGTCGCGCGATCCGCACGCCGGAAAACGCCCGTGACGGTGTGCGTGAGGTCCTGCGTCGACAGCCGCGAGAGCGCGAACGACAGGTTCAGGTCCGACGCGTCGTGCACCACGATGTCCGAGGCGTCCACGTCCGCCGACTTGGCGACCGCGAGCCCGAAGCCCTCGCGCACCACGCAGTACTCGCCCTCACGGCCGAACCGGATCGGCTCGCCGTCGACGACGTTGATGATCCGCCGCTCTGCCTCGTCCGCGTCCTTCAGCACGTCGAACGCGCCGTCGTTGAAGATGGGGCAGTTCTGGTAGATCTCCACGAGCGCCGAACCGCGGTGTTCCGCGGCCTGGCGCAGCACCGAGGTGAGACCGGCCTTGTCCGAGTCCATCGCGCGACCGACGAACGAGGCCTCCGCGCCCAGCGCCAGCGACACCGGGTTGAACGGGTGGTCGACCGAGCCGATCGGCGTCGACTTGGTGACCTTGCCCGGCTCCGAGGTCGGCGAGTACTGGCCCTTGGTGAGGCCGTAGATCCTGTTGTTGAACAGCAGGATCTTGAGGTTCACGTTGCGCCGCAACGTGTGGATCAGGTGGTTGCCGCCGATGGACAGCGCGTCGCCGTCACCGGTCACCACCCACACGCTCAGGTCCGGACGCGCCACGGCGAGACCCGTGGCGATGGCCGGCGCACGGCCGTGGATGGAGTGCATGCCGTACGTGTTCATGTAGTACGGGAAGCGGGAGGAGCACCCGATGCCCGAGACGAACACGATGTTCTCGCGCTTGAGACCCAGCGTCGGCAGGAACGACTGCATCGTGTTAAGCACGATGTAGTCGCCACAGCCGGGGCACCAGCGCACTTCCTGGTCCGACTTGTAGTCCCTGGCCGACTGCTTCTCGTCGGTGGTCGGGACTCCGGTCAAGCCGGGGAGTCCGATGTCGATAGCGGTCACGCCGACACCCCCTTGATCACGTCAGCGAGCACGTCCTGGAGCTCTTCCGCCTTGAACGGAAGACCCTGCACCTTGGTGTACGACACGGCGTCCACCAGGTACTTAGCCCTGAGCAGCATCGCCAGCTGCCCCAGGTTCATTTCCGGCACGATGACCTTCTCGTACGACTTCAGCACGTCACCCAGGTTCTTGGGGAACGGGTTGAGGTGCCGCAGGTGCGCGTGCGCGACCGGGAGGCCGAGCTTGCGGACCCGGCGTGCCGCCGCGCCGATCGGGCCGTACGACGAACCCCAGCCGACGACCAGGACCTTCGCGGTGCCGTCCGGGTCCTCGACCACGACGTCCGGCACCTCGATGCCGTCGATCTTCGCCTGGCGCAGGCGGACCATCTTGTCGTGGTTCTCGGGGTCGTACGAGATGTTGCCGGTGATGTCCTGCTTCTCCAGGCCGCCGATGCGGTGCTGCAGACCAGGCGTGCCCGGCACGGCCCACGGACGGGCCAGCGTCTCCGGATCACGGGAGTACGGCTGGAAGTTCTCCGGGTCCGTCGCGAACTCGACCGTGAGGTCCGGCAGCGTCTCGACGTCCGGGATCATCCACGGCTCGGAGCCGTTCGCGATCGCGCCGTCCGACAGGAACAGCACGGGCGTGCGGTACTTGAGCGCGATCCTGGTCGCGTCGACCACGGCGTCGAAGCAGTCCGAGGGGGACTGCGGCGCCACGATCGGCACGGGCGACTCGCCGTTGCGGCCGAACATCGCCTGCAGCAGGTCGGCCTGCTCGGTCTTCGTCGGCAGACCGGTGGACGGGCCACCGCGCTGCACGTCGATCACGAGCAGCGGCAGCTCGGTCATCACGCCGAGGCCGATGGTCTCCGACTTCAGCGCGATGCCGGGACCCGACGTCGACGTCACGCCGATCGCACCGCCGTAGGACGCGCCGAGGGCGATGCCGATGCCCGCGATCTCGTCCTCGGCCTGCACCGTGGTGATGTCGAAGTTCTTGTGCTTGCTCAGTTCGTGCAGGATGTCCGACGCCGGCGTGATCGGGTACGTGCCGAGCACAACGGGCAGCTTCGACAGCTGCGCGGCCGCGACGATGCCGTACGCCGTCGCCGTGTTGCCGGTGATCTGGCGGTACGTGCCGACGTTCAGCTTCGCGGGCGCCACCTCGTAGGTGACGGCGAAGGCCTCGGTCGTCTCGCCGTAGTTCCAGCCGGCGCGGAACGCCAGGACGTTGGCCTCGGCGATGTCGGGCTTCTTCGCGAACTTCTCGCGCAGGAACCGTTCCGTGCCTTCGGTGGGCCGGTGGTACATCCACGACAGCAGACCGAGCGCGAACATGTTCTTCGCGCGCTCGGCGTCCTTCTTGCCGAGGCCGGTCTCCTCCAGGGCGCCGATGGTCAGCGTCGCCATGGCGATCTTGTGGACCTGGAACTTCTCGAGCGAGTCGTCCTCCAGCGGGTTCGAGGCGTAGCCGACCTTGGTCAGGTTCCGCTTCGAGAACTCGTCGGTGTTGACGATGAGGATGCCGCCGTCCGGCAGTTCGCCGACGTTCGCCTTGAGCGCGGCGGGGTTCATCGCGACGAGGACGTCGGGACGGTCGCCGGGCGTCAGGATGTCGTAGTCGGCGAAGTGCAGCTGGAACGACGACACACCGGGCAGCGTGCCCTGTGGTGCGCGGATCTCGGCGGGGAAGTTGGGCTGCGTGGCGAGGTCGTTGCCGAACGCCGCCGCTTCCGACGTGAACCGGTCTCCGGTGAGCTGCATGCCGTCACCGGAGTCGCCGGCGAAGCGGATCACAACGCGATCCAGCTTGCGGGTCTCAGTGCTCATTCCTACGCCGATACCTCTCTCCAAGGGTGGCCGTGCCCCACCACGAGGGTAGTCGCCAGGACCGCCCGCGAGACGGGCCGTGTACCACCAGGCGAGACGAACTGTCCCATCTGCCGCAACGGGTCCTTAACTCAACGGTAAGCACAGCACTACCAGCGAATACCCGAATGCGGCAGACGTCACCCTCGTTACCTGTTACCCAAGGTAACACCTACCGCCCGCTGATCCGAGCCTTCATCGCGGCAAGCCTCGCAGCGAACTCTGGAGTGTCGATCGAAACGACCTGTGGGCGCAGCTCGGTCTCGACCGCCTCCGCGTGGTCGTGCATTGCATCGGTCAGCCGCATGGTCGCCTTGATGGTCCGGACGAGTTCCGCCGGAGCCTCGGCGGACGCCCTCGCCAGCTCTTTCGCCACTGCCAGTGGGTCGTCGGCCTTCGCGTAGGCGAGCCCGAGGCGCACGGCCTCGTCCGCGTCGAGGATCTGACCAAGCAAGGTCATCGCCGTGGCCGTCTGGGGGTTCGTGAGGCGCTGCAACATCCACGTCATGCCGCCACCGGGGTGGATCCCGAGCTGCAGGAACCGCGCGTCGAACCGCGCCTTCGGCCCGGCGATCCGCACGTCTGCGGCCAGCGCGAGGTTGAGCCCGGCGCCGACCGCGGCACCGTTGACCGCGGCGATCGTCGGGATGGTGGCGTTCGCCACGGCGAGGAAGCCCTTGTAGATGTTCTTGAGCCCCTCGTCCTTGGAGCTGCCGAGCTGGGTGAGGTCCGCGCCGGCGCAGAACGCGGGCGGGGCGCCCGTGACGATCAGCGCGTTGGCACTGCTCTCCGCCTCCGCGACCTTGTCCGCGAGCTGCTGGGACAGGTCGATCGTCAGTGCGTTGCGCCGGTCCGGATCGTTGATCGTGATGACGGCGACGGAGTCGTTGTGCTCCAGCAGAACCTCAGCCATGCCCCGCACCCTAGGGCGCGATCGGCCGGTCCAGGAGCCGGGACAGCACGACCGTGGACACGGTCCGGTCGATGATCTCGACGGCCCGCAACCGCTCCAGCGCCGTCTCGAGGTGGTGGATGTCCGCGGCCCGCAGGTGCACGATCGCGTCCGCCGCCCCCGACACCGTGTAGGCAGCGCTCACCTCGGCCATCGGCTCAAGCCGGTGCTGGATGTCGTGCGGCGCGACGTTCCCCCTGCAGTGCACCTCGACGAACGCCTCGGTGCCCCACCCGAGCGCCTCGGGGTCCACCACCGCCGTGAACCCCCTCAACACCCCCGTGTCCAGCAGTTTGTCGACCCGCCGCTTCACCGCGGGAGCACTCAGCCCGACCTCCTTGCCGATCTCCGCGTAGCTGGAACGGGCGTTGGCCATCAGGCACGAAATGATTCGCTGGTCGATGCTGTCCACACGCAACATTCTGCCCTAATCAACGCAATGTCGCGGCGTTGTTCGATGGTCCAACCGCCCTTTACATTTCGATCCATGACCGTCTCCATCTCCGGGCCCGGCGAGCCGATCACGCTCGACATCGCGCAGCCCCTCACGCCGACGCGCGTGCCGACCTCCCGTCGGTACCTGATGTGCCCGCCGACGTACTTCACGGTGGAGTACGCCATCAACCCGTGGATGGACCCGACCCAGCCCACCAGCACGTCGCTGGCCGTGGAGCAGTGGACGGCCCTTCGCGAGACCTACGAGCGCCTGGGTCATCAGGTGGAGGTCATCGAGCCGATCCCGGGCCTGCCGGACATGGTCTTCTCGGCCAACAGCGGGACCGTCATCGACGGCAGGGTCCTGGGCTCCCGCTTCCGCGCCTCCCAGCGCTCAGCCGAGGCGGACCACTTCCGCCGCTGGTTCCTGGGCTCGGGCTACAAGTCGGTCGTCATGCCCACCGCCGTGAACGAGGCAGAGGGCGACTTCACGTGGACCGGCTCCCTGCTGCTGGCCGGCACGGGCTTCCGCACGGATCCTCTTGCGCACTCCGAGGCGCAGGAGGTGCTGGGCGTCCCCGTGGTGTCGCTGCAGCTCGTCGACCCGCGCTTCTACCACCTCGACGTCGCCCTCTTCATGCTCGACGACCAGTCTTCTTCGCCTCTGGTCGCTTACTACCCGGAGGCCTTCTCTCCTGGGTCGCAGCAGGTGCTCCGGCGCCTGTTCCCGGACGCCGTGATCGCCAATGACGACGACGCCGTGTGTCTCGGTTTGAACGCCGTGTCGGACGGCAAGCATGTCGTCATGCCCGTCGAGGCCGTGCACCTTGCCGAGCAGGTGGCTCGTCGTGGGTTCGAGCCCGTGTTCGTGGACATCTCGGAGTTGCGCAAGTCGGGCGGCGGCCCGAAGTGCTGCACGATGGAACTGCGCGGCTAGACCTCGCGCCGCGCAGTCGCTTGAAGGCCCCCGTCAACGAAGCCGGGGGCCTTCGTCCTGTCGGGGCTTCCAGTATCCTGGCGTTGAAGGGTTCTGCGTCTGCGGACGCACGAGCAGCAGAAGGGGAGGGATGATCGATGAGACGAACAGGTCTCACCGTCCTGAACCTTTTTATTACGAACACCCTTACTGGCTGAGGCTGCCCAAAAACCGGGAGAAGCCCTCCGGATCGGACTCCAACTCGCCTTCCTGCTTGGGCCGTCGGCGCTCGTCATTTCGTTGAGCATTGCTTTTGCGATCCGTGTGGCTCGTCGTCGTGCGCCTGCGGAGACCGAGGTGTTCAACGGGGTCGCGGGTGGCGTTTCCGGGACGCTCACCCAGGCACACACGGTCAACATCTACAACGTCCACCACGCTGGCGATTCCGTTGACTGTGCCGAATGTTCAGGCCTTCGTGCCCACCCTCACGCCACGGACACGACTGCGCCTGGCGCGTCTGATCGTGGAACAGTGCGGGCTGTCGAAGACGGCGACGTTCGCGCGTCCAGATCCGCGTAGGGATCGACGAGCCAATCTTGTCTGCGGGCTCGATCTAGTTCAACAGCTCGGCCGACGTCCGGGTGTCATCGAGGGCGAGCGACCGTCATGTGAGCGACGTGTCCCGCACCTGTCCCTCCGATTTCGATGGAAGCCTCAAGCGCATGGATGCTCGCGCCATCACCGAGGAAGCCCTCGGCCGCGATCCGGGCCCGCTGACGCCGGTGCACAGCCGTTCGCACGAGGTGCACGTCGGCGCCGACGTCGTGGTGAAGCTCATCGCCGCAGACGGTCACACGCGGCTGGACCGGGAGATCGCACTCGCACCGCACCTGCCGCCGGGCATCACGGCTCCACTGCTGGCGAGCGGACGCCGACACGACATTCGCTACGCCTGCTACTCCCGCGTCACCGGCTCTCCACCGCGGATGGATCTCCACACTGAACGGGAAGCGCTTGGCCTGGCGCGGCAGGCGATCGAGCGGCTGAACGCACTGCACTCCTGGACGCCCCCGGAACCCGCGCGGCAGGTCCTGGCCGAGGTCCTGGACCACGGCGGCTTCACCGGCAGGGACGCGCTCGTCAAAGCGATCGAGAACACGGCGGGCCACATCCCGCAGAGGGTGTTGGACGGACTGCAAGAAATAGCGTCACGCGCTCCACTGCACGCGCGGTCCACCGTCCCCGTCCACGCGGACTGCTACTGGGACAACTGGCTCGCGAACGGCACCGAGCTCACGGGCCTGCTGGACTTCGAGTGGGCCCGCTTCGGCGACCCGCTCGACGACTGGTTCTTCCTGGCCAGGTTCAGCGGCCCGCACATGCACGCCGTGCTTGCTCTCATCGCCGATGAGACGAAGATGCCCCTCCGGACGCTCCAAGCCGAGTGCGAGGTGCGCGAGGCGTCGCACCTGATCGCAGACCTCCCCTTCGACACGCCGAGGGTCCTGGACCTCCTCGAACGCCTCGTCGCCGGCCTCTGGCACGAGCAGTAGCGTCACGAGATGACCGACGTCCTCGTGATCGGCTTCGACCCGCACACCATCCCCGGCTTCGACCCCGAACCGGTCGCCGCCGCCATCGAGCAGGGCAGCAGGCGGTTCGCCGAGCTCGGTCTCGCCGAGGACCTCTTCCTCATCGACTTCGACGAACTGGACGGCCGCGCCCAGGCCAAGCTCGCCGAGAAGCTCACCACCAAGCAGTACGACGTGGTCGTGGTCGGCGGTGGTATCCGAAAGGGGCCTGGGCTCTTGGAGCTCTTCCAAGCTGTCGTCAACGAGGTGCACTGGCATCAGCCGGGGACGGCGATCGCCTTCAACGACAGCGCCGGCGACAGCCCCGACTGGGTGCTCAAGGCGCTCGCGCAGAAGCGGCCCCGAGATCAGTAACTCGTTCGCGATCGCCCGCGATGTGAGCGACGCTGGTTCTTGTTCGCGATCCAAGGCGGTGTCACTTGCAGGCGTGGTCGTTTCTCGTTGCTCACGACAAGCGGAGCTTCCAAGGCAACGACGGGTACGCCGACGTCGTTGAGGAGTACTACCTGTACGACTCCGGTGTGCCCAACCACCGCCATGTCCGAGAAGGCGATCTCGTCGTGCTGCGAACTGGCAAGGGCGCGCTGGGCGTAGCAGTCGTGGAGGAAGTCGAGAGGACGGAGAACGTTCTCAAGACTCGGCGCAGGTGTCCTCACTGCAAGAAGACGAGGTTCAACTACCGCCAGAACGACGTCCCTCACTACATGTGCGGCCGTGATGAGTGCGGCAAGGGGTTTGACGAGCCGCTGGTGGTTCAGGAGCCGGTCACCGGTTTCAAGGCGATCTACAAAGGCACTTGGCGAGCCATTGGCGATGTCATCAGCGTTGCTGAGATGGAGCGGGTGACGAACAACAGCGCTAGGCAGAACGCCATCAGGCCACTCGACCTCGCCGCTGTTCAGGAGTTGCTGAACGCCGCTGAAGTGCCGGATCCGCCTGTCTCAGGCGCGACGAGCAACGCGCCCGCGAAGCCCATCGCCGCAGGTAAGACCAAGCAACTGGTGACAGTGCGCAAGGGACAGGACCAGTTCCGCAAGGCGTTGTTCGAGCGGTACGGCCTGGTCTGCCTGATCACCGGTCCCAATCCGCAGGAGGCCCTGCACGCTGCGCATCTGAGGGCCTTTGCCAAGCACGGTCGCCATGTGGCGGAAGAAGGCGCGCTCCTTCGTGCTGACATCCACCAGTTGTTCGACGCCGGCATGATCGCTGTGGATCCGGAGACCCTCACCGTCGTGGTCGACCCCAGGCTGCGCGTCTACCGGGCGTACGCCGCCCTGGCCGGACGGCCGCTGCAGGTTCCCGAGGACAAGACGCCGTTGCGCGACGCGCTGAGCGACCACTTCGTCCAGGCGACATCGATGTGGATCAAGACTGACGTGTTCTGGCGACCTGCTGGGGCACCGGTCGTCGTGGATGGCCTGATTCGCCATCCGTAGAGCCCGGATCGTCTCGAAGTGATCACCCAATCGATTTTCACTCCTCCGGTGAACCGAAGAGGCGTTCTCTCCGTACCCCTCTGCAGACCCCAGAAACACGCTGTCCAGCTATCAAGTCCCCGCAGGTCAGCGCTCCCACACCCCGAAACCAGCACGAAGCGTGATCGGATCACTCGATCGCGTGGTCGTGGACGTAACCCATAACGAGAGCCGGACTAGCAGCGAACTAACAGACAGCTCCGTCAGTTCGTCAGGAGGCAACGATGAGCTTACGAAAAGCGAACACGCCTCACTGACTGTCTGTCAGCACGCGATAGCCCGACTCATCGGAAACGTGACGAGAGTCACCCAATGGGCGCCCAGGCTTGCCTGCGCTCGTGACGCGAGGTTACGTTCTCGCC
Organism: Lentzea sp. NPDC058436; assembly: GCF_042721515.1. NCBI lineage: Bacteria > Bacillati > Actinomycetota > Actinomycetes > Pseudonocardiales > Pseudonocardiaceae > Lentzea > Lentzea sp. NPDC058436. The sequence continues at coordinate 75,266 of NZ_JBHXLF010000017.1, read as the reverse complement.
CGCCGATAACGGTTTGGTCACCGGCAGGACACAGGAGCTGTAGCCAGTAGGGCCCTTTGTCCGCCCAGAGTCCCCCGCCTGGGTTTGCCGGAGACCAAGCTCCCCGACGCAGGAGGCTCCCCCTTGGCCCGGCACAGCAAGGCCGATGGCCGAACCGTGTACACGGTCGTGCCCAGACAAGAAGTCAAGCCCGGCGCTCACCGCGTCGAGGACGACAAGGTTCCGCTTGCTCACCGCGTGAGCGCGATCGTCGTCGCAGCAGGTGTCGCCGCCGGCACCGCGGCCATCGCCAACGCCGCCACCAGCGGCCCGGCGACCGAGCTCGCGGCGGGTGCGGCCGAGTTGGGTGCGATTCCCGACCAGCAGGTCCAGAACATCCAGACGGTGCACAACGTCAATCCGGGCACCAAGGTCAGCCAGATCCTGCAGATGCAGCAGATGTACGCGCAGCAGACCTTCGAGCAGGCCTCGAAGCTCGCCGCGGACTCGCACGCCCAGCGCGAGGCGGCCGCCAAGGCCGAGGCCGAGCGTCAGATCGAGATGCGCAAGCCCGCGAAGCAGCGCGAGATCGAGGGCTGGATCAAGGACGCCATCAAGATCCTGCAGGCCAACGGCACCAACATCGACAACAGCAGCGTCGACGAGATCTACACGATCATCATCAAGGAGTCGAACGGCAACCCCAACGCCGTCAACAACTGGGACTCCAACGCGATGCGGGGCACGCCGTCCAAGGGCCTCATGCAGTGCATCGACCCGACGTTCCGCGCCTACAAGCTGGCCGGCTACGACAACATCCTCGCGCCGGTCGACAACATCATCGCGGGCGTTCGCTACACCTACGCGCGCTACGGCGGCTTCCACAACCACCCGGGTCTGGTCAACATGAACCTGGGCGGCGGGTACCTGGGGTACTAGAAGTGCCTCGTCGGGGTGCGGGAAGCCCAACGACAGGCGATGCTGTCAATCAGGTTCACCCACAAGCATGGCGGCCCTAGCGGGCACACGCCCGGTAGTGCTCCCATCGAACGCGATCCCCGAACGCAGGGAGTGGCCGATGAACGAGCAACAGGCACGCGACGACGAGCTGGCGAAGGTCCGCTCTGAGGCGACGAGTTGGCTGGCCAAGATGGCCAAAGCCCAGCATCGTCCCAAAGTCGAGCAACGCACGCCTGAGCACGACGCCATGACACCCGCGAAGAAGTAGAAGCACCAAGCACCAGCGCCTCGGCTACGGCCGGGGCGCTTCTGCTTGGAAGGCCGACCACAGCAGGTTGAGCGGGTGATCGGCCGGATGCTTCGACAGCTCGTCCGTTCGGGCGAAAACGCCCACAAGCCGCTCCAGTGAGTCATCTGCGAGCTCGACGACCCGGAGGCCGCCTCCCTCCCGGAGCTCGTTGTTCGACGCCACCACGCCCAAACCAGACGTCACGATCATGGCTCCCTGGACGAGGTTCGAGCGCAGCAGCGAGATGCCGTACTGGATCTCGTCGATCTCCGCCGCGATGTCGAGCCCCTGGCGGTAGTCGGCCCCGAACCAGCCCCGCAGGAACTCGGCGATCAGGCCCGCCCCCGGCACGACCAACGGGACCGATCTCAACTGAGGTACCCGCACGCGGTCGCCCACAATCGTCTCGGGCAGGTTCGTCAGCAACGCGAGCCCGCCGCGCCGCCACTCGATGACGTCGAACTCGGGCCGCTCCCAGCCGGCGCCGGACTTGGTCACGACGCTGCCGCACACGACGTCGACCTCCTGCGTCTCCAGCTTCGTCCAGATGTCCTTGGTGCGGATGTGCACGACCTTGAGGTCCACGTCGCGCTCGCGGAACTCGTCCGCGACGTGGTGCCACGCCTTCGCGAGCGTGTCCAGCATGTATCGCGTCGTGCCCACGGTGACGGTCGTGCCGAGCTTGCGGCGGCACTCGTGAATTCCGTCGAGCCACTCCGCGAGCGTCTCCCTCGCCAATTCGACGATCGACTCACCAGTAGGCGTGAACAGCACGTCTTTTCCGCGCCCCTGCTTCACCACGAGCGCTTCGCCGCACAGTTCCAGGAAGTTCCTGTTCAACGTGTCTAGCTGCTTCTGCACGCTCGACTGCTCTCGTCCCAACGCGCGCGCGGCTCGTAGGGCCGAACGGGTCTCGTGAACGGTCAACAGGGTCCTGAGCTGGTCCATCGTGGTATCCAGTAGTGCACCGGGCATGTTCAGCAGGCGGTGCAGCGAGGTGCTGGTGGGAAGCACCAACTGGGACGAGCCGGACATCGGAACCCTCTCTGATGTTCTACCGATCAGTTGAACTGAACTTGACCGCATTTCACCGACAAATTATCTGCAGATCCTGTCGGCAAATCCCTGGACACTTATCGCGGGGTGTACAAAGCTATCTCCGGCGACCACGCGTGGGAGCCGATTCCGGGGGGAATCATTGGGGGGTGGGGGTCCGCCGGGCGCAAGCCCGCGGGCCCCCAAGTATTACCCTCAGCCGTTGTGACGGCTTCCGCTCGCCTGGACTGGGGCACCACCTACCAGGTCACCGTGCTCGAACTCGGACTCGCCTGCTGCGGAGTCGAAGTGATGGCAGCTCTCGACCGCCTTCCCGACCTCGGCGTCACGCCGGTCGACGGCGCGGGCGAGGCGCACGTTCTCGTCGTCTCCGGCACCGTCACGGACGTCATGTTGCCTGCTGTCCTCCGCAGTTACGAGGCCATGCCCGAACCCCGTTACGTGATCTCCGTGGGCGCCTGCAGCAACACCGGCGGCCCGTACTGGGATTCCTACAGCGTCACCAAGGGGATCGACCAGGCCCTGCCGGTCCACGTCGCCGTTCCCGGCTGTCCGCCGCGGCCGGAAGCGCTGCTCGAAGGCCTCAAGGCGCTGCACGGGCTGGTGAACGCGTGACCACCCCGAAGACGGCGTTCGGCCAGACGATCCACCACGTGGAGCTCGCCGACTGGGTCACGACCGCCGCGGGTCGGCACGCCGACGGCTTCGTCATGTTCGACTGGCTCGGCGTCGAGGACGCGGGCCGTCCGGGCGCAGCAGGTCAGCGTCACGCCGTCTTCCTGCACGTGATCGACCCGCGGACGCGCGAGGGCGTGATGCTGCGGACGGAGATCGGGTCCGGGGAAGCGCTGCCGAGCGTCGCGCACCTGTGGAAGGGCGCCGGCTGGCACGAGCGCGAGGCCGCCGAGATGTTCGGCGTCACCGTGGACAGCGAGACCGAGCACCTGCTGCTGCCCGACAGCTTCCAGGGCCACCCGCTGCGCAAGGACTTCGTGCTCGCCGCACGCGTCGTGCGTCCGTGGCCGGGCCGTCTGGAACCGGGCGAGGACAACACGAGCTCCCCGAGCCGCCGCCGCACCGCACCACCCGGAGTGCCGGACCCGTCGTGGGGCCCGCGCCGTGAAGAGGAGCCGCAGTCGTGACGAACCTTCCCCCGCGCACGAGGGGCGTCATCGCGCTGTTGGAGGCGAACTGCACGGTCTGCATGATCTGCGCGCGCGAGTGCCCCGACTGGTGCATCCACATCACGTCGCACACCGAGGTCGAAGAACAGCCCGGCAGCGCCCGCCCGCGCAGCCGCAACGTGCTCGACCGGTTCGCGATCGACTACGGCCAGTGTCTCTACTGCGGGATCTGCGTCGAGGTCTGCCCGTTCGACGCACTGCACTGGGCGCCGGAGTTCGGCTATCCGGGCACGGGTTCGATCGACGGCGAGGGCGCTGTGGCGGAGCTCGTCCACGAACGGGACGTGCTGTCCACGTGGGTCGAGAAGGTGCCGCCGCCACCGGCGCTCGACCCGGCCGCGGAGGCCGCGCCCGAAACCGCCACCGGAACCGGACGGCGGCCTGGTTCGTTGAGGGGTAGGACGTAAAACCCGGAGGCGGAACCGTGCACAAGCACTTCAACGGGTTGAAGACGGCCGTGCTGCTCGGCGGGATGAGCGGGCTGATCGTGCTGGTCAGCAGCCTGTTCGGTCGCACGGCACTGGTCATCGGCCTGATGTTGGCCTTGGGCGTGAACGCCTACGCGTACTTCAACTCGGACAAGCTCGCGCTGCGGGCGATGCGGGCGATGCCCGTGTCGCAAGTGGAGCAACCCGTGCTCTACGCGATAGTGCGCGAGCTGTCGCAGAAGGCGCGCCAGCCCATGCCCAGGCTCTTCCTGAGCCCGACGGCGGCACCCAACGCGTTCGCGACGGGCCGCAACCCGCGCAACGCCGCCGTGTGCTGCACCACGGGCATCCTGGACCTGCTCGACGAACGCGAGCTGCGCGCCGTGCTCGGCCACGAGCTCGCGCACGTCTACAACCGCGACATCCTGATCAGCTGCGTGGCCGGCGCGCTGGCCGGTGTGATCACGATGCTGGCCAACCTGGCCATGTTCGCGAGCATCTTCGGTGGCGGCGACTCGGACGACGAGGGCCCAGGACCGCTGGGGCTGCTGCTGATCGCGCTGCTCGGCCCGGTGGCGGCCACCGTCGTGCGCCTGGCCGTGAGCCGCTCGCGCGAGTTCCAGGCGGACCAGTCCGGCTCCGAGCTCACCGGCGACCCGCTGGCGCTGGCCTCGGCACTGCGCAAGATCGAGCTGGGGACGCGGGCGGCGCCGCTCGCGCCGGAACCGGAGGTGGTGTCGCAGAGCCACCTGATGATCGCGAACCCGTTCCGCTCGGGGGAACAGTTCGCCAAGTGGTTCTCGACCCACCCGCCGATCGCCGACCGCATCCGCAGGCTCGAAGAGATGGCCCGGCGCTAACGACCTGCCGTCGCCACGGCCATGAGGTACTCGCCGTACCCGGACTTGCCGAGCTTCTCGCCGAGCGCGTAGCACTCCTGCGCGGAGATGAAGCCCATGCGCAGCGCGATCTCCTCGGGACACGCGATGCGCACGCCCGTCCGGTGCTCCAGCACCTGCACGAACTGCCCGGCTTCGAGCAGCGAGTCGTGCGTGCCGGTGTCGAGCCACGCGAACCCGCGGCTCAGGTCCACGAGCTGCGCCCGCCCGTCGCGCAGGTAGTGCAGGTTGACGTCGGTGATCTCCAGCTCGCCGCGGGGCGACGGCTTGAGGTTCCGCGCGATGTCGACCACACCGTTGTCGTAGAAGTAGAGCCCGGTGATGGCCCTGTTCGACTTCGGCTTCGCGGGCTTCTCCTCGATGGACAGCAGCCTGCCCGTCGCGTCGACCTCGCCCACGCCGTACCGCTCGGGGTCCTTCACCTGGTAGCCGAACAGCACGCAGCCGTCCAAAGTGGACGCGTGGTGCTGCAGCGTGGTGGAGAAGCCCTGGCCGTAGAAGATGTTGTCGCCCAGCACCAGCGCCACGTCGTCGTCACCGACGAAGTCAGCCCCGATGACGAACGCCTCCGCGAGCCCGTTCGGGGCGGCCTGCTCGGCGTACTCGAACGACATGCCCCACTGCGACCCGTCGCCGAGCAGCCGCCGGAACAGCGGTAAGTCGGTCGGGGTGCTGATGATCAGCACTTCCCGGATGCCGGCCAGCATGAGCACCGACAGCGGGTAGTAGATCATCGGCTTGTCGTACACCGGCAGCAGCTGCTTGGAGACGGCCTGCGTGATCGGGTGCAGGCGCGTCCCGCTGCCACCGGCGAGGACGATGCCCTTCACCGGTAGTTGGTGAACTGGAGGGCGATGCCGAAGTCGGAGCCCTTCAGCAGTGAGATGACGTCCTGCAGGTGGTCCTTCTTCTTGCCGGACACCCGCAACTGGTCACCCTGGATCTGCGCCTGAACGCCCTTGGGGGCCTCGTCGCGGATCTTCTTGGCGATCTCCTTGGCCTTCTCCGAAGTGATGCCCTGCACGAGATTTCCCGTGACCTTGAACACCTTCCCGGAGATCGCGGGTTCACCCACCTCGAACGCCTTCATCGAGATGTTGCGCTTGACCAGCTTCTCCTGGAAGACGTCGATCGCCGCCTTGCAGCGCTCCTCGGTCTCGGAGGTGAAGGTGATCGCCTCCTCGCCGGCCCAGGCCACGGTGGTGTTGGTACCGCGGAAGTCGAAGCGCGTGCTCAGCTCCTTGGAGGCCTGGTTGAGCGCGTTGTCGACCTCCTGCCGGTCCACCTTGCTCACCACGTCGAACGACGGGTCCGCCACGACTTCACTCCTCAACGATCTCGGGGTCACAGCCAGCGTCGATGCTACTGGGGTACCCCGATTTGGGGCGCCCCGAAGGGGTTATGTATCGTTCTGCCCGCACCGTTACGACGGTGTGGGGCGGGTTGCCCGAGCGGCCAATGGGAGCGGACTGTAAATCCGTCGCGAAAGCTACAGAGGTTCGAATCCTCTACCCGCCACATAGCCAGAAAGGTCCCTGTGACCAGCGCGAGCTGATCACAGGGACCTTTCTGTTGTGCCCGGTCGATTCCGGCGTTTCCGGCGGCTTCAGCCGACGCGGAAGACCGGCCAGCCGATCTCGGTGCGCCACGCGGCAGGATCGCTCGAGTCACGGGGTCCGGCGAGGTAGACCTCCCGCACCGGCCCGGCCACCGACATCGCGTTCTCCACCACCCAAGTTCCGAGTGCGCCGTACGTGACCTCGACGCTGTTGTGCTCGCCGACGTGGGTCGTGACGGCCAGTTCTGCGGCTGGGAGAACCACGGGGTGCACGCGTCCGGTGCGAGGTGGCGCGGCGGTCGGCAGGTAGACGAGCGCGTGACCCCTCTCCTGTTCGAAAAGAGCGTTGTCGTAGTTGCCACCCAGGGGGCCGGTCGCGGCGGCGCCGACGGCCGCCTCCAGCTCGGCCACCGCTCCCGCGAACCACGCCTCTACGTCGCCGTGCTCGACCACGGCCTCCACTGCCGCGACCGTCCTGGCGGGTTCCGCACGCAACTCGACGTCGATGGGTGCGGGGTCGGGCCGGAGCAGGCGCCGCAGCGACACGACCGCGGCCCTGGTGCGGTCGAGCACGTCTTCGAGGCGTTGCAGGTGGTCCGCGACCAGGGCCGCGCGGACGTCGGGGTCGGGGGTCCGCAGGATTCGCTGCACGTCGCTCAGGGGGACGTCGAGCTCGCGGAGTCGGTGGATGACCTGTGCGGTCGGGATCTGGTCGACGCCGTAGTAGCGGTAGCCGGTGAACTCGTCCACCACGGCGGGTTCCAGCAGGGCCGCCTCGTGATAGCGACGAAGAGTTCGCACGCTCAAGTGGGTCAGGCGCGAGAACTCCCCGATGGTCAGCACCTGTTCATTGTGGAGTCTCCCCCTGGGGGAGAGTCCAAGGCTTGACCCTCCCGCGCCGTGAGGTCACACGGTGGGCTCATGACACAGCACACCGATCTGATCCCGGCCACCGTGCGCGAGTTCTTCGCCGCCCACGTCGTTCGCGACGCCGACACCGCTTCGTCGTTCCTCACCGAGGACGTGGTGGTCGTCGACCAGGACGAGACCTTCCGCGGCCGCGAGGAGGTCCACGCGTTCCTGCGGGACGCCGCGTCCGAGTTCGAGTACACGACCGAACAGATCGGCGCTCGCCGCGTCGACGACGCCCACTGGGTGGTGACCGTGCGGCTGGAGGGCAACTTTCCGGGAGGCGTCGCAGAACTCGACTACCGGTTCGCGTTGCGGGACGACCTCGTCGCCGAACTCGTCATCGCCAACCACGCCGGCTGACTGGTTGATAGCGTTCGCGCGCAGCCTTGTGAGGCCGGACGAGGGGGATCTCAGTGCGTACGCAGATGGCCACGGAGGCCGGTAGGACGACGGCGCCGAGCGAGGACCGCGCGTTGGTCGGGCCGAACCTCCTGGCGGTGCTCGACGGCGTCACGGCCAAGCCCGAGAACGGGTGCGCGCACGGCGTCGGGTGGTTCGCCGACCAGTTGGCCGCGGAGATCCTGCGGGCCGCTCACCTGGATCCTGCGGATGCGCTCAAGACGGCCGTCGAACAGGCCGCCGAGTTGCACGCGGGCACCTGCGACCTCGATCATCCCGACTCGCCGTCGGTGGCGATCGCGGTGGTGCAGATCAAGGACGACGTGCTGCGGTATCTGGTTCTCGGGGACGCCACGGTGGTGGTGGACACCAAACAGGAGTTGCGCGTCGTGAGTGACACGAAGACGCAGCGGACGGCCGGGGCGAAGGCCGAGGACGTCGAGCACGCGCTGACCGGTGAAGTGGCGCTTCAGGACGTGCGCCGGGTGGCCGTCCTGTCTGACGGGGCGGCGCGGGCGGTTGACCTGTTCAACCTCTTCGACTGGCGACAGGCGTTGGAACTGATGGCCGCCAACGGGCCGGACGACCTCATTCGCAGGATGCGGGCCGTGGAGAAGGAAGACGCCAAGGCCGTGGACTGGCCGCGGAAGAAGATCTCGGACGACGCCACCGTCGTCTACCTCGACCGGTGACGACCGACGTCAGAGCGCTCGATGCCGTCGTCAGCACGGCGTCGAGCGTGCGGATCTCGGAAGTCGAGTGGTACCGCGAGGTCGTCGTCGATCTGACGATTCCCGCGACGCTCGACGGGTTGCGGGCGGCACTTGAGATCAGCTCGTTGCCCGGCTACGTGTGTGCGTGCATCGGGCAGGTGTGGTTCGAGTTCCTGGACGGGCAGGGCGAGCGGATCACCACCTTCAGGCTGCACCACGGGGTTTCGCTCGCCTGGCAGTGGGACAGCGGGCACGGGGAGCTCAAGGACGGCGCGGAGTTGTTGCGCTGGCTCGCCGACAACGGGCTGCCGGGGGCGTTGCTGGGCAGTCACGAACGGCCTGAGCGGCTTGCGTGGATCGCTGCCATGCCGCCGGCGTTGGCCGAGCACACCGGGGATCTGGTCGGGCACTGGCCGACGCCGGTCGACTCCAAGCGGATCGTCGAGGCGCGCAAGCGGGTGGACGGCCTGGAGGGTGTGTTGCAGGTGTTGCGGTGGTGTGCGGCCGGCATGGGCAACGCGACCAAGACGCCGCCGTACGAGGACGTTCCGGGGCTGATCCTGCGGGAGACGCCGATCGCGGAGATCGTCCAGGCGCTCGAAAGCCCGGAGGCCGACGAACGGCACGACGCCGGGGCGGCGCGGATCCTGCTCGTCGAGAAGTCGCGCGTCAAGCAGCGCATGGACGTGGCCAGGCTGCCCAAGCCGATCAGGGCGCGGATCAGGCAGGCGGCGCAGGCGAAAGGCTACGAAGTGCCGCAGTGGGCGGAACGCCTGCTGCTCAATGCCTAGGAGCCGGCTCCACGCCACGGCGGCGGGCGATGGCGGTCATGTTGTCCTCGCCCCAGTCGCCCAACGGCAGCAGCGCCTCGTTCAGCCGCACCCCCAGCGGTGTCAGCGAGTACTCGACGCGGGGCGGCACCTCGTGGAACACCTCGCGGTGCACGATCTCGTCCGCCTCCATCTCCCGCAGCACCTGGATCAGCATCTTCTCGCTGATGCCGGAGACGGACCGGCGCAGTTCGCCCGTGCGCACCGGGCCCTCGTGCAGCGCCCACAGGATCAGGGCCTTCCAGCGGCCGCCGATCACGTCGATCGCCGCGTCGAGGCCGCAGACGTAATTACGTGGCTTCATCAGGATCCTTACCAAAAGGTGGGTACCTGACAAAATAGTAGGTACTTGTCGAGAAGTCAGCACCCCAACAACCATTTGGGCCATGGGGAACAAGAAGACCGTGAGCGTGCTCGGCCTCGGCCGGATGGGCAGCGCGCTCGCGAACGCCCTCGTGCAAGAGGGCTACGAAGTGACCGTGTGGAACCGCACGTCGAAAACCATAGAAAACACCAGAAGCGTTGCCACGCCACAAGAAGCGTTCAAGAGCGACGTCGTCGTCACCTGCCTGTCCACGTACGACGTCCAACAACCGTTGCTCACCAACGAGATCAGGACGCTCGTCAACCTGACGTCCGGCACGCCCGAAGAGGCGCGCAGGACCGCGCGGTGGGCCAAGGACAACGGGGTCGAGTACGTCGACGGCGTCATCATGGCTGTGCCACAACAGATCGGCACGCCACAATCGAAAATCCTCTTCAGCGGCAACGAGAACCACCACGTGCTGCACGCGTTCGGCGAGCCGGTGCACGTCGGGGAGGACGCGGGGCTCGCCGCGCTGTACGACCTCGCGCTGCTCGGCATCATGTGGGCCACGTTCGGCGGCTACCTCCAGGCGGTCGCGCTGGTGGGCAGCGAGGGCATCACGCCGGAGAAGTTCACGCCCATGGCCACGAGCTGGTTGAACGAGATGAGCACCCTCCTGCCCGAGATGGGCGAGGAGACGCACACGCGCAAGTACGAGACCGACGTGTCCGCGCTGGACATCAACGTCTCCGGCCTGCGCCTGCTCGCCGAGGCCAACAGGGAACAGGGCCTCGACACCACCATTCCGCGGGCCCTGCACGACCTGTTCGAACGCGCCCAGCGCAACGGCCACGGCAACCACAGCATCGCGAGCGTCATCGAGGAGATCCGGAAGTGAAGTACCTGGGGAAGAAGGCCGTCGTCACGGGCGGCACGCACGGCATGGGGCGCGCCACGGTCGACAAGCTGATCGAGCAGGGCGCCGAGGTGTTGCTCACGGGGCGCACGACGGAGAAGGCCGAGGGCATCAAGGCGCACGCCGTGGCGTCCGACGCGGCGAACCTCGGCGACGTCGTTGAGCTTGAGCGGGAGGTGCGCGAACGTCTGGGCGCCATCGACCTGCTCTTCATCAACGTCGGTTACGCGACGCTGGCAGAGATCGGGGACGTCACCGCCGACGACTACGACCGCACGTTCGCCGTGAACACCAGGGGAGCGTTCTTCACCGCGCAGAAGCTGGCGCCGCTGATCAACGAGGGCGGGTCGATCGTCTTCACGACGTCGGTCGCGCAGACCGGCGGAGCGGTGGGCATGAGCGTCTACTCCGGGGCCAAGGCCGCGGTGCGGTCGTTCGGCAGGTCGTTCGCGGCCGAGTTGGCGCCGCGGAACGTGCGGGTCAACGTCGTGAGTCCCGGCTTCATCGACACGCCGTCGATGGGCGTGACCGGGCTGCCGGACGAGGTCCTCCAGCAGTTCAAGGAGGAGGGTGACCGAACGACGCCGCTCAAGCGCCACGGCACCATGGACGAGGTCGCCGACGCGGTGCTCTTCCTCGCGTTCGAGGCCACCTTCACCACCGGGGCCGACCTGCCCGTGGACGGTGGTCTCGGATAAATCTTCGGCGAACCTGTCACACCTTCGTCGCCCGCCGGGTCGAGTGGGAAACGGACGAAGGAGAACGAAGATGAGGATCGCCAACCCGATGATGTCGGTGCCCGGCGCGATGCAGGCGCTGCTGGGGCTGTCCGAGGCCGCGGAGAAGACCGGGCTGGACAAGAACTTCCTGGAGCTGGTCTACCTCAGGGTCAGCCTGATCAACAGCTGCGGTGTCTGCATCGACTACCACAGCAAGCTGCTGCGCAAGGCGAACGAGACCGACGAGCGCGTGCACTCCGTGGCCGGCTGGCGGGACGTGCCGTACTACACGGACGCGGAGAAGGCGGCGTTCGCGCTCGCCGAGGAGATGACGCACGTGCACGTCAGCGACGCCGTGTGGAGCGAGGCCGCGAAGCACTGGGGCGAGGAGCAGCTCGCCGGGCTCACGATCGCGATCTCCGCGATCAACGTCTGGAACCGCCTCAACGTGGCCACGGGGCAGAAGGTCGCCTGAACGAGGTTGAAGCCGGCGCGCAAGAGCTTCCTCTCTCTTGCGTGCCGGCTTCAGCGCGCAGCCTACCCCATGTCGAACAAATGTTCGATCATCGGTCGATCGGCGCGCCGGTCAACTGGCGGCGAGTGCCGCCCGGCCGTCATCGGTCAGTTCAGCGCAGACGCGAAGGCCGAAGCTCGTCGGCTGCGAGGGGCGCAGCAGTCCCGCGTGCACGAGGTCGTGCGTCGCCGTGCGGTCGCAGCAGGGCAGTCCGTCGACGTACAGGTCGGGCTCCGCGCCCCCTGTCACCTCGGCACGTCCCGCGGCGACAGCCCGCAGCATCGATCTCGCTCTTCCGCTGAGTTCCATCTCGACCCCCCAGGAGTGGTGTCCGAATCACTTACCCCTTTGTCGAAATAGAGGCCGGATTCGTTCCACAAGTACGGGTTCGTTCGGGTTCTTCGCTTGTGTGAACGGGTAGATCATGTCCCACTAGGCCGATCGGGTTGCGAAGACACGCCGGGGGACGAGCGCAACGCGGGGCGGCGGACCCACAGCGTCCAGCGCGGCCGGTAGCCGTTCGAGTACCAGAACGGCGTCGAGCGCGGGTTCGGCAAGGCGTGGTGGAGCAGCGTCGACGCGACCCCGGCCTCGTCCAGCACCGAGTGCGCGTGTGCGACGAGAGCGGTGCCTGCGCCCGTGCCGCGTACATCGGGCCGTACGCCGAGATGGCCGAGATACGCGAACGGACGCGCGGTGGCGAACCGCTCCATCCACCCCGCGTCCTGCGGCATGTCGACGTAGATCATGCCGACGGGCGTGTCGCCGTCGACCGCGAGCCACATCGCCTCGTGGTCGCGGTCGAGCACCTCGGCCAACGCCGACCGCAGGTGCTCCGCGGTGTTCGGGCGTTCGGTGACCATGCCGAACCCGCTGTCGTACCGAACCGTGTGCATGTTCAGTTCGACGGCGACGTCCAGGTCGGCACGGGTCGCGGTCCGCACGCTCACGGTGGACGGCCTCGGCGCGGGCGAACGGCCGGCGAGGCGCTCGGCGACCACGGTGAGGGGTGCGAAGCCGCGGTGGATCAACGGCAGCACGTCGGCGTGGCTCGGCAACGTCACCATCGCCGCGGTGTCGGGGTCGTCGGGGTGGGTGAGCCTGGGCTCCCACTCGTCGAGCAACGCGGGCAGGTCGCAGCCGGGTTGCCAGGCCAGCCGGTGCAGGCGCAGCGCTCCCCAGGTCGCCCCCAGCGAATCCGGATCCGTCTCGGTGAAGGAAAAGATCTCGGCCACGCCCCATCCGACCATGGCAGGGTCGGCGTTGTGGAGATCTACGTCGTGGATTCGTTCACCGACCGGCCCTTCGCGGGCAACCCCGCCGGGGTCGTGCTGCTCACCGAACCGCGTGAAGACGCCTGGATGCAGGCCGTCGCGGCCGAGATGAAGCACGCCGAGACGGCCTTCGTCACCCCTGACAACCACCTCCGCTGGTTCACGCCGGAGGTCGAGGTGGACCTCTGCGGGCACGCCACGCTCGCCACCGCCCACGTGCTGGGCGGCGAGCAGGCGTTCACCACGCGTAGTGGCGTGCTCACATGCGCAAATGACGATGGATGGGTTCGGATGGACTTCCCAGCGGACCCTCCAGAGTTGATTGACCCGCCAATCGGTCTAGCGGAAGCGCTGCCACATGCGACGATCAAGTCCGTGTCGCGTGGGCGCTTCGACTTCCTGATCGAGTTGGGGAGTGCCGCGGAGGTCCGTTCCGTGCGCCCTGATGTCCAAGGACTGACACAATTTCCGTCACGCGGAGTAATCGTGACGGCCGTCGGCGACGGTGATGCGGACATCGTCAGCCGGTGCTTCTACCCGGCGGTCGGCATCCCGGAGGACCCCGTCACCGGATCGGCCCACTGCACCCTTGCGTCCTATTGGGTGCCTCGGCTCCAGCGCGCTGACCTGCTCGCGGAGCAGGCGTCGCCGCGCGGCGGGTTCGTCAGGGCCACCCTCGCCCAAGATCGCGTGCTGCTCTCCGGGCGGGCCGTGACGGTGCTCCGGGGACGGCTCAACGTCTAACCACGTCTGGGTGAATCGACGTCACCAAACGTGCTCGACCTGCCATTTCGTCCCCCGAGCGGGGTACATTGGTGCCCCTGGAGGGGTCCTGATCGCCAAGTGCGGGACCCCTCAGTCACGCCTAGAGGTTCCCTCACCCAGGCCGACGAGGAGGCTGGATGTCCGACCGAGCGTCGGCCCCCGTGTCGGACTCGGCCGCCTGGTCGGCCAAGTCGACCAACCGCGCGTTCAGCGCGTTCGCCGTCACCCTCCTGGTGGCAGGCGTCGTCTGCGCGGGCATGGTCGCGGCATGGCTTCCGGAGAGGGAGACGACCTCCCTCTTCTGGATCGGCCCCCTTCTCGTCGTCGGCTTCCTGCTGGCGGAACAGCTCGCGATCAACGTCGACGTCCGCAGCGGCGTCGCGTGGACGATCTCCTTCACCGAGATCCCGCTGGTGCTGGGCCTGCTCGTGGCCCCGTTCGAGATCGTGCTCGCCGCGCACGTGGTCGCCGGCGTGGGCACGTTGCTCGGCAGGCGGATCCTCGACCGCGCCGTCTACAACGCGGGCCTCATGTTCATGGAGATCTCCGTGGCGTTCGCCGCCGCGGAGGCCGTGAACCGCATGATCGGCGCGGGCGGTCCGTTCTGGGCGGGCGCGTTCGTCGGCACGATCACCGTCCCCATGCTCGCGAGCGTGCTGGGCCTGTGCGCGCTGCGCCTCATGGGCAAGTCGATGCGCGTCGGCAACAGCCTTCGTCTCGTGCTGCAGACGCTCGTCGTGGCGCTGCTGAACACGTCGATCGGCCTCGTCGCCTACCAGATCGTCGCCACCACCGAGTGGGGCGGCGTCCTGATCATCCTGGTGCTCGCGGGCATCGTCGCCACCTACCTCGCCTACTCCGGACTGCTGCGCGAACAGCGCGACCTGGAGGCGTTGAGCGAGGTCAGCCTGCGCGTCGCGAGGTCGGGACAGCACGGCACCGGCCCGCGTCAGCCCGACGACGACCTCACCACGGGCGTCGAAGAGGACGAGTGGCAGCTCATCGCGGAACGCATCCGCGAGCAGCTCAACGCGAACAGGGTCGTGCTGCGCCTGCGCACCGACCCGCAGGAAGCCATGATCACCCTCGTCGCCGGCGAACCGCTGCCCGAGGAGATGACCGCGACGGACCCGCGGGCCGTGCGCGAAGACCCCGTTCTCCAGCTGCCCGGCACGCACGTCCGCTACTACCGCGTGGCCGACGCGACCGAGGACGTCACCGAGGCCCTGCTGCGCCGCGACGCCCAGGAGGCGCTCGTCGTCCCGTTGCGCGGCGCGACCCAGCTGCTCGGCGCCGTCGAGGCCCACGACCGGCTGTCGCGCTGGCGCGGTTTCGGCAAGGCGGACATCCAGCTGCTGCGCACGCTGGCCTCGCACCTCGCGACGGCCGTCGACAACCGCCGCCTGCTGGCGCGGCTGCGGCACGACGCCTACCACGACCCGCTGACCGGGCTGCTGAACCGCGCGGGCCTCCGCGAGACGTGCGCCGACCAGCTCCGCGAGTCCACGAGGGGCGTGGTGCTGCGCATCGACCTCGACATCCTGTCGACGGTCTCCGACGCGCTGGGCCAGGCCTGGGGCAACCGCATGGTCGTCGCCGCCGGACGCCGCCTGCGCGACGCGCTTGGTCCCGACGTTCCGCTCGCACGACTTGAGGGTGGCGCGTTCGCCGCGTACCTCGACGACGAACGCGCTGCGACCGCCCACGAGACCGCGGAACGCCTGCGCGCCGGGCTTTCCGTGCCGTACCCGGTCGACCGCCTGACCGTCGAGGCCTCCGCGGTCGTGGGTTACGCGTCCAAAGCGGACTCCGAGACCGAGGACCCGGACCCGGACGTGTTGCTGCAGCGGGCGGACGTCGCCGTGCGCGCGACGTCCGAGGGCACACCGGTGAAGGCCTACGCGCCGTCGATGGGCCACCTGTTCCTGCGCCGCTTCCAGCTCGTGACGCAGTTCCGCCAGGCCGTCGAGACGGGCCAGATCTCGGTGCACTACCAGCCGAAGGTCGCCCTGCCGTCACGTCAGGTCGTGGGCGCGGAGGCGTTGGTGCGCTGGACGCATCCGGAGTTCGGCCGCGTCGACCCGGACGAGTTCGTGCCGGCCGTCGAGGCCACCGGGCTCGTGGACGTGCTCACGGACTTCGTGATGGACCGCGCTCTCGAACGCGTGCGCCGCTGGCTCGACCGCGGCCTGCGGATGTCCATCGCGGTCAACCTGTCGGTGCGGACGCTCGGCGACGAGGACTTCCCGAACCGCGTGGAAGCCGCGCTGGAACGCCACGACGTGCCCTCGGGTCTGCTCACCTTCGAGCTCACCGAGTCGGGCGTCATGGCCGACCCCGAACGCGCTCTGCCGGTGCTGCGGCGCCTGCACGCGATCGGTGTCGTGCTGGCGGTCGACGACTTCGGCACCGGGTACTCGTCGCTGGCGTACCTGCGCCAGCTGCCGGTCGACGAGGTGAAGATCGACAAGTCGTTCGTGCTCGGGATGGGCACGGATCTCGGCGACATGGCCGTGGTCCGGTCGATCGTGGAGCTCGGGCACTCGCTCGGTCTCGTGGTCGTGGCCGAGGGCGTGGAGGACGACGCCGCGCGCGACCAGTTGGTCGGCATGGGCTGCGATGTCGCGCAGGGATACTTGATCTCCCGGCCGCTGTCCGAAGATCGCTTCGAGGCGTGGCTGCGGGCGCGAACCGTGCAGGTCAGGGGTGCTCGCGATGAGACGGTGCTCACGCTCGTGCACTGAGGGGACCCCCGGATTTCGTTCTTGGTTGAGGCGTGTTGTAGAGTTCTACGTGTCAGCAGGAACGAAGAGCTGGCCCCTTTAGCTCAGTCGGCAGAGCGTCTCCATGGTAAGGAGAAGGTCTACGGTTCGATTCCGTAAAGGGGCTCTACAACTGGCCGCAGTGCTGAGCGCTGCGGCTTGAGTTGTGTAAAGCGGTGTAGCTCAGTTGGTAGAGCAAGCGGCTCATAATCGCTGTGTCGCCGGTTCAAGTCCGGCCACCGCTACGCGAGTGGGTGGGGTGTGTCGGCGGAAAGCGCCGACCTTCCTCGCTCCGCATGATTTTGGGGGCCAAGCCCCCACACCCCCGGGCAGCAACCCTCGTTGCCCACCCCGCCAGACGGTAAGCCCGGACTGGGTTTCTCGGGGTCTCGTGTGCTCTCAGGAAGGCAAGGACCGTGGCTGCAACCGACGTACGCCCGAAGATCACCCTCGCGTGCGAGGAGTGCAAGCACCGGAACTACATCACCAGGAAGAACCGGCGCAACGACCCGGACCGCCTGGAGATCAAGAAGTTCTGCCCGAACTGCAAGACGCACCGCGCGCACAAGGAAACCCGCTGAGCGCGTAGCGGCTTTCGACCGAGGCCCGTCCCACACGTGGGGCGGGCCTCGTCGCATATAGGCTCTTCAAGTGCCTCTTGACCCCGCCTTCATCGGACGCAGTTATCCGCCGTCGCAGCCGTACGACGTGAGCCGCGAGAAGATCCGCGAGTTCGCCGAGGCGATCGGCGCCACCAGCCCGGCCTACTTCGACGCCGAGGCCGCGAAGGCGTTGGGGCACAGGGACGTCATCGCGCCCCCGACGTTCGCGATCGTCGTGTCGATGAAGACGAACGAGACGGTCATGTTCGACCCCGAGCTGAAGTTCGACTACAGCCGCGTCGTGCACGGCGACCAGAACTTCACGCACCACCGCCCCGTGACCGCGGGCGACCAGCTCGTCTGCGTGGCGCACATCGACGCCATCACGTCCCGCATGGGCAACGACATGGTGACCGTGCGGACCGAGATCAGCACGGTGGACGGCGAGCTCGTCACCACCGCCAAGTCGATGCTCGTCGTGAGGGGAGAAGACGCGTGACGAACACGGCCGTGGGTACCGAACTGCCGGCGCTGTCCGTGCGCCTCAAGCGCGCCGACCTGGTGCGCTACGCGGGCGCCTCGCTGGACTTCAACCCCATCCACTGGAACGAGAGGACGGCCAAGGACGTCGGCCTGCCGGACGTGATCGCGCACGGCATGCTGACCATGGCCGTGGCCTCGCGGATCGTCGCGGAGTGGATCGGGGATCCCGGTGCGATCGTCGAGTACGGCTGCCGGTTCGGGCGGCCCGTCGTGGTGCCCGACGACGACGAGGGCGCGCTCGTCGAGGTGTCCGCGAAGGTCACCAAGGACTTCGAGGACGGAACTGTGAAGGTCAACATCAACGCGGCTTTTGACGGCAAGTCGGTGTTGACAGGCGCTTTCGCCCGCGTGCGCGTCGGCTGATCTTGTGATCAAGAACACCACCGGACGACACGGTCCGGTGGTGTTTGCGGTGCTCACGCGAGATTCGGGTCCGGTTCGCGGTTCGGTAGAAGGACCCTGATTCGTGTTCTCGGCCTGCCTATGGGTAGGCTGTGCGACAGGCCGCTCGGCAAGTGCTTGAGCGGTCTGGTTGGAATGGACGGGACAGGCTCCCGTACACTTCCTGCTTGGCCAGGGGGTCCCCATCCGGGATCTCAAAGGGGTGTAGCTCAACTGGCAGAGCAGCGGTCTCCAAAACCGCAGGTTGCAGGTTCAAGTCCTGTCGCCCCTGCTGTCGAAGCGCGTCATGGGTGGAGTGGAGGCACGGCATGAGCGAGGGCCGCGAGCAGGACCAGCCGGAGGAGCGCGAAGGCGCTGTCCGGCCGTCCAACGCTGCGGCGCGGCGTGAACGTCGTGCCTCCTCTCGCCCGGCCGCCCGCAAGGACGGCAGCAGCGCTGAGTCGAAGAAGAGCGTCGCCAAGTCCGACGAGTCGGACGAGGACGTGAAGAAGGGTCGCCCGACCAAGACTCGTGAGGGGCAGGAGAAGCGCCCTTCGCTGATCGGGCGTGGCTTCCGCTACATCCGCGAGGTCGTCAGCGAACTCCGCAAGGTGATCTGGCCGACGCGCAAGCAGCTCATCACGTACACCGGCGTGGTCATGGTGTTCGTGGTCTTCATGGTTGCGCTGGTGTGGGCTCTCGACCTCGGCTTCGGCGCGGCTGTTTTCGAGTTGTTCGGCTGAGCCGGACAGCTGCCGCTGCAATAAGGAAGCGAGATCCACAGTGAGCTCCGACAACGGCGTTGACGCCCAGGAGAAGACCGACCTCATCGACGACGAGGTGTCCGAGGACACCGCGGCCGACGAGACGGTCGAGTCGGAGGCTGTGGACGCCGACGAGGCTGACGAGGCCGACGCCGACGTGGACGTTCTCGCGATCGACGAGACCCCGATCGACGAAGAGATCGCCGACCCCGCCGAAGAGCTGCGACAGGCCCTGCGCCACGCGCCCGGCGACTGGTACGTCGTGCACTCGTACGCCGGTTACGAGAACAAGGTCAAGGCGAACCTCGAGACTCGTATCCACACGCTCGACATGGAGGACTACATCTTCCAGGTCGAGGTGCCGACCGAAGAGGTCACCGAGATCAAGAACGGCCAGCGCAAGCTGGTGCAGCGCAAGGTGCTGCCCGGCTACATCCTGGTCCGCATGGAGCTCACCGACGCGTCCTGGAGCGCCGTCCGCAACACGCCGGGCGTGACCGGGTTCGTCGGAGCCACCTCGAAGCCCTCGCCCCTCACGATCGACGAGGTGCTGAAGTTCCTGCTCCCGCAGCAGGAGCAGAAGCCGGCCGAGGGCAAGAAGGCCGCTTCCACCACCGTGTCGAAGCCGACGATCGAGGTCGACTTCGAGGTCGGCGAGTCGGTCACCGTCATGGACGGCCCGTTCGCGACGTTGCCCGCCACGATCAGCGAGGTCAACGCGGACGGCCAGAAGCTGAAGGTCCTGGTGTCGATCTTCGGCCGGGAGACGCCGGTCGAGCTGTCGTTCAGCCAGGTCTCCAAGATCTGAGCGGTTTTCCCTCACCGGAAGACCGATCGGCCACGCTGCGGCTGGCAGAGCCGCGCGCGGACACTGCAATAACAGGAAGTACGGACAATGCCTCCCAAGAAGAAGAAGCTGTCAGCGATCATCAAGCTGCAGATCAAGGCTGGTGCCGCCAACCCGGCGCCGCCCGTTGGTCCCGCGCTGGGTCAGCACGGCGTCAACATCATGGAGTTCTGCAAGGCCTACAACGCCGCGACCGAGTCGCAGCGCGGTCAGGTCGTGCCGGTTGAGATCTCCGTGTACGAAGACCGTTCGTTCGACTTCAAGCTCAAGACCCCGCCGGCCGCGCGACTCATCCTCGCCGCCGCTGGTGTGGACAAGGGCAGCGGCGAGCCGCACCGCGTCAAGGTCGCCAAGGTGACCATGGAGCAGGTCCGCAGCATCGCCCAGGTCAAGATGGTCGACCTGAACGCGAACGACATCGACCAGGCCGCGAAGATCATCGCCGGCACCGCCCGTTCCATGGGCATCACGGTCGAAGGCTGATCGCACCCCCTTAGAAAGCGTGGGAGAGCCGAGCGCGGCTCACGAACCACGAACTGATCTCTGAATTAAGGACAGTCGTAATGAAGCGCAGCAAGGCCTACAAGGCCTCCGCAGAGCTGGTGGACCGGGAGCGGCTGTACTCGCCGCTGGAGGCCGCCAAGCTCGCCAAGGAAACGTCCAAGGTGAAGCTCGACGCCACCGTCGAGGTCGCGATTCGCCTCGGCGTCGACCCTCGCAAGGCCGACCAGATGGTCCGCGGCACCGTGAATCTGCCGCACGGTACGGGCAAGACCGCCCGCGTGATCGTCTTCGCAACCGGTGACAAGGCCGCTGAGGCCGAGGCCGCCGGTGCGGACGCCGTTGGCTCCGAGGACCTGATCGAGCGCATCCAGGGTGGCTGGCTCGACTTCGACGCCGCGATCGCGACCCCCGACCAGATGGCGAAGGTCGGCCGCATCGCCCGCATCCTGGGCCCGCGTGGCCTGATGCCGAACCCGAAGACCGGCACCGTGACCCCCGAGGTCTCGAAGGCGGTCAACGACATCAAGGGCGGAAAGATCAACTTCCGCGTTGACAAGCAGGCCAACCTGCACTTCGTCATCGGCAAGGTGTCGTTCGACCACGAGAAGCTGGTCGAGAACTACGCGGCCGCGCTGGACGAGATCCTCCGCGCCAAGCCGTCCGCGGCCAAGGGCCGGTACGTCAAGAAGGTCACCGTCTCCACGACGATGGGCCCTGGCATCCCGGTCGACCCGAACCGCACCCGCAACATGCTGGTGGACGAGGCCTGAGCCTCCCGGTTCTAGCTAGATCTCAGAAAGGCCCCCGGTCCGCCGGGGGCCTTTCTGCTGTTCAACGACGGTTCCGGCGGTAGTCGCCGGGAGAGCTCCCCACCTGCTTGAGGAAGTGGTGGCGGAGGTTGTTGGCCGTGCCGATGCCGCTGAGCGCCGCGATCTTCTCCATCGGCAGGTCGGTGGACTCCAGCAGCACCTGCGCTCTGGTGATGCGTTCGTTGAGCAGCCACTGCAACGGCGTCGTGCCGGTGGTGGCGTGCAGCCTGCGGTAGAACGTCCGCGGGCTCATCGAGGCCCTGCGCGCCAGGTCCTCGATCGTCAGCGGCTCGTCCAGGCGGGCGCGCGCCCAGTCGAGCACCGGCGCCAGGCCCTGGTCGTCGCTCGCGGGCACGGACAGGTCGACGTACTGGCCGAGGTGGCCCGGCCGGTGTCCCGGCACCACCATCCGGCGGGCGAGCTGGTTGGCGACGTGGGCGCCCAGGTCGCGGCGCACCAGGTGCAGGCAGACGTCGAGACCGGCGGACATGCCGGCGCTGGTCAGCACGTCGCCCTCGTCGACGTAGAGCTGCGAGTCGTCGACCTGGACCTTCGGGTAGCGCTCGGCCAGCAGGGCGGTGTGCATCCAGTGCGCCGTGGCCCTCTTGCCGTCCAACAGGCCTGCTTCGGCCAACGCGTAGGCGCCGACGCACGCGGACACGATGCGCGCCCCGTTGGCGTGGGCCCGGCGCAGTGCCGAGACCAGTTCGGGTGGAACGGGCGCGTTGTCCTCGATGACCTCGTCCGGCACCCACGACACGATGACGGTGTCCGCGCGCACGACGTCTTCCAGTCCGTGCGTGCTGTGCAGCGTGAAGCCGGGGTTGGTGTCGCGCGTGCGGGTTCCGGTGCCGCACAACCACAACTCGTACCAGGGGTCGGCGAGGTCGGGCTGCGGCGTGCCGAAGACGGCGGCGGGGATGCCCAGCTCGTAGAGGTCCGCGACGCCGAAGTCGCCGGGCACGATGAGGGCGACCGATCCAGCGCTCATGGGATCCAGCCTATGGCAGGAATTTGGTGACAGGGGTCATTCCGGTCACTGGTCGCGATGATCACCCGTGGCGAAGCTGGACGCATGACATCTGAAGCGATCACCGTGCTGGGCCTGGGCAACCTCGGACGCGCGCTGGCGGAGGCGTTCGTGCGGGCAGGTCACCCCGTCACGGTCTGGAACCGTTCCGCGGCAAAGGCTTCTGGGCTGGCGGCGACCGTCGCGGGCACCCCGGCCGAGGCGGTGGCGGCGAGCGGGCTCGTGGTCGTCGCCGTGCTGGACCACCAAGCGGCACAACAGGTTCTGCACGGCGTGGACGTGCGCGGGCGTGCGCTGGTGAACCTCACCTCCGGCACTCCCGACGAGGCGCGCGAACTGGCCGGGTGGGCTGCCGCGAACGGCGCCGAGTACCTGCACGGCGCTGTGTACGCGGTGCCCCAGACGATCGGCACCGACGCGTCGTCGATCATCTACAGCGGCTCGGCCCCGGTGGCCGAGCGGAAGTCGTTGGAACTGCTGGGGAAGGTCACGTTCCTGGGCTCCGACGCCGGTCGCGCGTCCGCGTACGACGTGGCGATCCTGTCCGGGATGTACGGGCTGCTCGGCGGTTTCCTGCACGCGTCGGCGCTGGCGCGTGTCAACGGGATCAAGGCGGCCGAGCTCACGCCGATGCTGGTGTCCTGGCTGACCGATCTCCAGCCTGCGTTGACGACGTTCGCCGAGGAGATCGACGGCGGGAGCTACTCCGGCGGCGAGTCGAGCCTGGCGATGAACCAGTCGGGGCTGGCCACGCTCATCCGCGCCGCGGGAGCGCAGGGCGTGCCGTTCGCTGGACTCGACGCCGTCAAGGCGTTGGTGGACCGGCAGGTCGCCGACGGGCGCGGGGAGGAGAGTCTCGCCCGCGCCGTCGAGTCGTTCAGCGTTGCGTCACAACGGTTTGCGGGCTGACAGCAGGAAGATCGTCGCCGACGCCAGGAAGTCGCCCTCCCGCAGTTCGGCGAGCCAGCGCTCACCGTCGGCGCGCTCGATCGCTCCCGCCCGGATCGCCCGTTCGGTGTTGCGGGTCAGGGCGAGGGCGTGGTCGGCCCTGGCGAAGTCGCGCAGGACCGTCGCCGCCACGCGGACGTTCTCGACCTCGAACCCCGCTTCTCCCGCGAGGCGGGGGAGTTCGCGGCCGATCGTGGCGTTGCGGACCATGGTCGAGCAGACGAACCGGTTGAACGCCCTGTTCATCTCCAGGTCGCCGTCGACGACCAGTGCGTCCCAGTCGGGTTCGGCGATGCGCAGCAGACCGCCGGGCTTGAGCGCCTTGTGGAGCTCGGCGAGGACCCCGGCGGGGTTCTCGACGTGCTGCAACGCGCGGTCCATGCGGGCCCGGTCGGCTGTCCCGGGGTCGACGGGCAGCGCGTGCGCGTCACCGAGCCGGATGTCGATCTGCGGGTAGAAGTGGGAGAAGCTCCTGGCCGCGGCCACCATCGTCGGGTCCACGTCGACACCGATGACGCGGCCCGACGCCGTGACCGCGTCGGCCATGACGGGTAAGTCCGTGCCGGGGCCGCAGCCCACGTCGAGAACCGTGTCGCCGTGCCTCAGGTCGAGCGAGACCAGCAGTTGGTGCTTGTAGTCCCGGCCCAGGTCCGCGATGTCCGCCAGGTACGCGACCTTGTCGGGGCTCGGTACCCCCAGTGCATTTGGCATGCACCCCAATCAACCACAGGTGCTGGGGTTCCAGTCGGTGATCACCCAGCCGCTCTTGACCTTCTCGACGACGAACGAGCCGAGGCGCGGGCCGCCCTCGACCGTCAGAGCGCACGAGTCGATGGTGACCTTGGTGGTCGTCGGGGTCTTGAGCATCTCCGGAGGGAACATGACCTGCTGGTACCTGTCGACACTCGTCACCTGGCCCTTCAGGGTGGTGACCGCACCCGCGCAATCGCTTGCGCCGTAAGCGTTCGCGAACTTCTGGCGGGTGTCGTCGCGCAGGAAGAGCGTGCAGGCGCGGGTCGTGTCGGCGAACGACACGTGCTTGTAGAACATGCCGACCGTGCCCTGCAGCCCGGCCGGTGCGGACAGGCCCTGGGCCGGTCCGGTGACGCCGCCGCTGTCCTGCGCGACGTCGCCGGGGTCGTCCACGCCGAAGAAGTGGTTGTAGGCCCACACCGCGCTGAACACGACGAGGAGGAAGAACAGCGCGCGCCAGAAGAGGCCGCTGCCGAGCACGACCAGCCACCAGCGCCTGCCGCCGGGCTGCTTCGGGGCCTGGGGTGCCTGGCCCGTCGCCTCCTGGTAGCGCTGGAACTCCTGGAAGCGTTGGAACTCCTGGAACTGCCGCAGCTGCTCAGGATCCACCTGCGGCGCGGGCGGCTGCGGTGGCTGCGGCTGGCGGGGCGCGAGGTCCTTGCCGGGCTCGTCGGTCACAGGTCACATCATGCCGATTTGGAGCTGCGGATACGACTCGCGTAGTCTCTTCCGTGGTTCTACCGAAGACCGCAGGTTTTCTCCGCGAGGAGAACGAAGGCCCCGTTGCAACACGGGCGGCCCGCGCAGGGAGGACGAGGCCCAGCTTCTTGTGACGCCCCGTGCTGCTTGTGCGCGAGGGCGTTTTTGTTGTTTCGGAGCCTTCTCTGATCGGCGGTCTAACCCAGCCCAGAGAGGAGGCGATCATGGCGAAGCCCACGAAGGTTACGGCGGTCGCTGAGCTCGCGGACCAGTTCCGCAGCAGCTCGGCAGCTGTTGTCACCGAGTACCGTGGCCTCTCCATGGCGCAGCTCACCACGCTGCGTCGCGCTCTCGGCGCGGGCACCAAGTACACCGTTGCGAAGAACACGCTGGTCAAGCTGGCTGCCGCGGACGCCGGTGTGGAGGGCCTCGAGGCCCTTCTTTCCGGTCCGACCGCCATCGCGTTCGTCGAGGGCGAGCCCGTCGACGCCGCCAAGGCGATCCGCGACTTCGCGAAGGACAACAAGGCCCTGGTCATCAAGGGCGGCTACATGGATGGCCGCCCGCTCTCGGTCGACGAGGTCTCCGCCATCGCGGACCTCGACAGCCGTGAGGTGCTGCTCGCGAAGCTCGCGGGCGCGATGAAGGGCAACCTGGCCAAGGCCGCGGGTCTGTTCAACGCCCCGGCTTCCCAGGTCGCTCGCCTGGCTGCTGCCCTGCAGGAGAAGAAGGCCGCTGCGGCTCCCGCCGCCGAGGCCGACGCTCCCGCCGAAAGCTGATCACCCGAAGACACGCCCGGCGCTTTCGCGCGGGAGATTAGAAAGGACCGCCGATCATGGCGAAGCTCAGCACCGACGAGCTGCTCGACGCTTTCAAGGAGATGACCCTCCTGGAGCTGTCCGAGTTCGTCAAGCAGTTCGAGGAGACCTTCGAGGTCACCGCCGCGGCGCCCGTCGCCGTTGCCGCCGCCCCCGCCGCCGGTGGCGCAGCCGCCGAGGTCGAGGAGCAGACGGACTTCAACGTCGTCCTCGAGTCGGCCGGCGACAAGAAGATCCAGGTCATCAAGGTCGTCCGCGAGGTCGTCTCGGGCCTGGGCCTGAAGGAGGCCAAGGAGCTCGTCGAGTCCGCTCCGAAGGCGATCCTCGAGGGCGTGGCGAAGGACGTCGCCGACGCTGCCAAGGAGAAGCTCGAGGCTGCCGGCGCCAAGATCACCCTCAAGTGATCTGAGCCCCTCCGGGGGCTTGCGTCTGTCTCGCAGTGCCTGAACGGGCGTGCACCTCTTGGTGCGCGCCCGTTTTTGCGTCTCAGTGCGGACTCGGTGCCGCTTGCGGCAGGCTGATCAGGTCCAGTGCGGCAGCGCGTTTCGCGGTGAGGTCGCGGATGCCCGCGTCGGCCGCGGCCCGCACCTGTTCGGCGGTGGCGTGCTCGGGTCCGAGGAGCGCGGTGACGGCGGCGGCGAGCACCCGTTCCGGATCGGCGACCGGGATCGAGTCACCGGTGCCGGAGGTCGACTTCAGGAACCCCGTGACGAGGGCGCGCAGTGCGAACGCCTGGTCCTCGACGGTCCAGTCGGTCCTGGCCAGTGCGTTGTCACGCCAGATCGGCACGATGTCGCGCATCACCGCGTCGGGGCCGAGGATGTCGAGCAACCGGGCCGAACGGGGGTCGTCGGCCAGCGCGCCGAGCAGGCTGGAGTCGTCGCTCTTCAACGCCCCGACGTACGGGTGCGCGGCCATGTTGCGCAGCATGGCCGGGCACAGGCGACTGGGCCTGGCCAGTCCGGGGTCGGCGGTGACCGCGGCGACGACCTCGTCGGCCATGGCGAGGAAGTCGCGGCAGACGAGGTCGAGCAGCAGGTCTTCCTTGGTCTTCCAGTACAGGTAGACGGTGCCCTTGCCGACGTGGGACCTCTGCGCCACCTCGGCGATCGTGACGCCCTTGCTGCCGCGGCCGAGCAGCAGTTCGCCCGCGGCGGCGAGGATGCGTGCCGCCTTGGGCGAACCGTGTCCGGGCTGGTCAGACAACGGATGTCTCCCTCGGGCGGGTGGGCTGGTCGCGCAGGATCTCGCCCACGATATCCGCTCCCTTGTACTTGACGATCTCGTCGAACCTCATGATCCGGTCGGCCAGGCGCTTGCCGAGCCGGGTCCTGCCGAGGACGGGGAGGACCCTCCGCAGCAGGATCTGGACCCTGTTGTCCGGCACGAAGATCCGGCGGTCGTCGGGAGCGCCGTCCTGGTAGTGCTCGACGTACGGGCGCAGCCCGCGTTCCCACTCGTCCAGCGCCGTCTCGACGTCGTCCGGGTGCCGTTCGAGCGCGGCACCCAGGAGGTCGGCACCGGCCAGCCCGGACGACACGCCCATCCCGGCGTAGAGCGTCACGCACCACGCCGAGTCGCCGACCAGCACGACCCTGCCCTTGTGCCAGGTGTCGAGGCGCACCTGCTCGACCGAGTCGAACAGCAGCGCGTCGGTGTTCTCCAACGCGTCCAGCGCCGAGCCGAGCGTGCTGCCGGGGTCCTGCGGGCCGAACGCGGCGCGCACGCTCTCCGCCGGCGACCTGGTGAACTCCGCGTCCACGTCGTCGGTCCGGTAGCTGAGCAGGATCGTCGGATCGTGGTCGGCGAAGGCGAACACCCACATCGAACGGTCCGGTTCGAGCAACGTGGCGGCCTCGCCCGGCTCCAGTCCGGCGGGAGTGCCGGGAAGTCCGAACGCGGCGATCATGAAGCCCAGCCGTTTGAGGTAGCGGTCGTGCGGGCCGAACACCAGCGAGCGCACGGTCGAGCGCAGCCCGTCCGCACCCACGACGAGGTCGAACCGCTCGGTCACCGACGTGCCCGCCGAGGTGTTCAGCAAGGTCACGTCGACCCCGCCGGAGTCCTGCTCGACGGCCGTCGGCACGGTGGAGTACCGCACCTCCACGTCGTCCGGGAGCGTCTCGAACGCCGCCCGCTCGACGTCGCCGCGCAGCATCATCCACGGTTGGCTGGGCAGGTCCGCGTACTTCATGCCGACGCGTTTGCGTCCGGCACGGTCGATGGTGACACCGGGCGTCGCCGAGGTGCGGTCGTGCAGGTGCCCGAGGACGCCCAGTCGTCGCGCCGCCGCCTGACCGGCACCGAACAGCGCCACGAAGTACCCGCCGTCCCGCCTGCCCGCCGCCCGCTCGACGATCACCGGCGTCCACCCCGCCCTGTGGAGGCGCGCCGCCGTGGCGATGCCGCTGATGCCCATCCCGACGACCAGAACTCGCTTCACTTCGCTCATGCTTCAAACGTACTGACCAGATTGGTCAAACGGTCAGTCCGTGGTGCGGGTCACTTCCGAACAGGCTTTTGTGTTCGGGGTCACGTCAGTCTCGAAAATCCCGGTCGGCAGGCGGTGGTCCGGCCCGTGGTGACCGTTTTGCGAGGTCACGCAGCGTGCTGTTATCCGAACGCAACCGCCGTTAGGCCAACTGGTGAGTAACCTCCCGCGAACGAACTCGTTGCCCAGGTGTGACGCCGATCGCTGCGGCGTCCTCGGGCGTGTGCGGAGGTGCGTGGATGGGTGTCGAGGTGGTCGTCGAGGGTCTGACCAAGTCCTTCGGCAAACAGACCATCTGGCAGGACGTCACTCTCACGTTGCCGCCGGGTGAGGTCAGCGTGATGCTCGGGCCGTCGGGCACGGGCAAGAGCGTGTTCCTGAAGTCGTTGGTCGGGTTGCTCAAGCCCGAGCAGGGCAAGATCATCATCAACGGGACCGACCTGGTGCGGTGTTCCGAGCACCGGCTGTACGAGATCCGGAAGATGTTCGGCGTGCTGTTCCAGGACGGCGCGTTGTTCGGCTCGATGAACCTGTACGACAACATCGCGTTTCCGCTGCGGGAGCACACCCGCAAGACGGAGGCCGAGGTTCGGCGGATCGTTCTCGAGAAGATGGAGATGGTCGGTCTCGTCGGGGCGGAGAAGAAGCTGCCCGGTGAGATCTCCGGCGGCATGCGCAAGCGGGCGGGGCTCGCCCGCGCGCTGGTGCTCGACCCCGAGATCATCCTGTGCGACGAGCCCGACTCCGGCCTGGACCCGGTCAGGACCGCGTACCTGAGCCAGTTGCTGATCGACCTGAACGCCCAGATCGACGCGACCATCCTCATCGTCACGCACAACATCAACATCGCGCGGACCGTGCCGGACAACCTCGGCATGCTGTTCCGGCGCGAACTGGTCATGTTCGGGCCTCGCGAGGTGTTGCTGACCAGCGACGAGCCCGTGGTCGAGCAGTTCCTGAACGGCCGCCGGCTCGGGCCCATCGGGATGTCCGAGGAGAAGGACACGGCCACGATGGCGGCCGAGCAGGCCCATGCCGACGCAGGGCACTCCGACGGGTCCACGTCGGAGGACGTCCGGGGGATCATCCCGCAGATCGAGCCGACTCCCGGGCTGCCCTTCCGCGACGCCGTGCGCAGGCGCAAGGACCGGGTCATGTCGATCATCCACCAGCTGCCGCACCAGGCCCAGCAGGGGATCGTCGAGAGTCTGACGGCCGAGGAGCAGGTGCGGTACGGCGTGCACGCCGGGGTGCCGGCGGTGGCGCCTTCGCCCAGCCCCTGGCCTCGGCAGGGCGGTGTGCTGTGACCACGCAGACGTCGTTCCCCGGCGCCGGTGCGCTGCGGGAGACCGGAAAGCTCTGCCAACTCGGGATCGACGTCGTGCGGACGACGTTCCGGCGGCCGTTCCAGTTCCGCGAGTTCATCCAGCAGAGCTGGTTCATCGTCAGCGTGACGGTCCTGCCGACGGCGCTCGTCAGCATTCCGTTCGGTGCCGTCATCGCACTGCAGCTGGGCTCTCTCACGCGGCAGATCGGCGCGCAGTCGTTCACGGGCGCGGCCAGCGTGCTCGCGATCATCCAGCAGGCCAGTCCGATCGTGACGGCGCTGCTCATCGCGGGTGCGGGTGGCAGCGCCATCTGCGCGGACCTCGGGTCGCGCAAGATCCGTGAAGAGATCGACGCGATGGAAGTGCTCGGCGTCAGCCCCATCCACCGGCTCGTCGTGCCGCGGGTGCTGGCAGCGATGCTCGTGTCCGTGCTGCTCAACGGCATGGTGAGCGTCGTCGGCGTGATGGGCGGCTACTTCTTCAACGTGGTCATGCAGGACGGCACACCGGGCGCCTACCTCGCGAGCTTCAGCGCGCTGGCCCAGCTGCCCGACCTGTGGATCAGCGAGCTGAAGGCGCTGATCTTCGGGTTCATCGCGGGCATCGTCGCCGCGTACCGGGGCCTCAACCCCGCCGGCGGACCCAAGGGCGTGGGGGACGCGGTCAACCAGGCCGTGGTCATCACGTTCCTGCTGCTGTTCTTCGTCAACTTCGTCCTCACCACGATCTACCTGCAGGTCGTGCCCGCGAAGGGGAGCTGATGGCGAACAAGGTGCTCTCCACCCTCGACGGGTTCGGCGACCAGCTGTCGTTCTACATCAAGGCGCTGGCCTGGACGCCCCGCGCGCTCAAGCGGTACTCCAAGGAGACGATGCGGCTGCTGGCCGAGGTCAGCTTCGGCAGCGGTGCGCTCGCGGTCATCGGCGGCACGATCGGCGTGATGGTCGGGCTGTCCGTGTTCACCGGCACCGTCGTCGGCCTGCAGGGCTTCACGGCCCTCAACCAGATCGGCACGTCGGCGTTCGCCGGGTTCGTGTCGGCCTACTTCAACACGCGTGAGATCGCACCGCTGGTCGCCGGGCTCGCGTTGTCCGCCACGGTCGGAAGTGGCTTCACGGCCCAGCTCGGCGCGATGCGGATCTCCGAGGAGATCGACGCGCTGGAGGTCATGGGCATCCCCAGCCTGCCGTTCCTGGTGACGACGCGGATCATCGCCGGGTTCGTCGCGATCATCCCGCTGTACGTGATCGGCCTGCTGACCAGCTACCTGGCCGCGAGAACGATCACCGTGGAGTTCTACGGGCAGTCGGCGGGCACGTACGACCACTACTTCAACCTGTTCCTGCCGCCGATCGACGTGCTCTGGTCGTTCGGCAAGGTGCTGGTCTTCGCGGTCGTGATCATCATGACCCACTGCTACTACGGTTACCGCGCGTCCGGCGGTCCTGCCGGCGTCGGTGTCGCGGTCGGGCGCGCGGTGCGGACCGCGATCGTCACGACGGCACTGCTCGACTTCTTCCTCAGCCTCGCCATCTGGGGCGCGACCACGACGGTGAGGATCGCCGGATGAGGAAACGCGTGCTGGGCATCGCCTTTCTCCTCGCGATCGCCATGTTCCTGTCGCTCACGGTGGCGCTCTACAAGGACGCCTTCAGCGACTACGTGTTGGTCACGCTCAAGACCGACCACATCGGCAACCAGCTGCAGACCGCGAGCGACGTCAAGGTGCGCGGGCTGATCGTCGGTTCGGTGAAGGCCGTGCGCACCAGCGGTGACGGCGCCGAGCTGGAGCTGGCGCTGGAGCCGGACAAGGTCGGCCAGATCCCGTCCAACGTCAGCGCGCGGTTGCTGCCCAAGACGTTGTTCGGCGAGCGGTACGTGAACCTCGTGCTGCCGCAGCAGAAGAGCGCGGCCATCGCGCAGGGCGCGGTCATCGAGCAGGACCGCACCAGCAGCGCGATCGAGCTCGAACGCGTGCTGGACAACCTGATGCCGGTGTTGCAGGCGGTCCAGCCGGAGAAGCTCGCCACCACGTTGACGGCGCTGTCGCAGGCGCTCGACGGACGGGGCAAGCCGCTCGGCGAGACGCTGGTGTCGCTGGACGCCTACCTCGGCGAGCTCAACCCGCAGCTGTCTGCGTTGAAGGAGAACATCTCCAAGCTCGCGGACGTCTCGAACGTCTACGCGGACGCGGCGCCGGACCTGTTGCAGGCGCTCAACGACATGACCACGACGACCAAGACCGTCGTCGAGCAGCGCGACAACCTGCTCGCGCTCTACGGGACGCTGACCACGACGTCGCAGGACCTCACCAGCTTCGTCACGGTCAACAAGAACAACATCATCGCGCTCGCCGACACCGGAAGGCCGACGCTCGAACTGCTCGCGAAGTACGCGCCCGAGTACCCCTGTCTGCTCAAGGGACTCGCGGAGTTCGAGCCGATCATCAGCAAGGCGTTCGGCGCCGGCACCGACAAGCCCGGCCTGCACCTCACGCTGGAGATCACGCAGAACCGCGGCAAGTACAAGCCGAACCTCGACGAGCCCGAGTACAGGGACAAGCGCGGACCTCGTTGCTACGACATCATCCCGAGGCCGGACCCGTTCCCGCAGTACCCGCCGGAGGGTCCGGTGCAGGACGGGTCGAGCTCACCGCCGCCCGCCCGCGTCGCGAACGACGGGATCCTGCCGCCGGCCACGGCCGGCAACACGACCGTGCCGCAGTCCGCTGACGTGCTGCGGCTCGCCAACTCCCCGGAGGAGGCCCGGTTGATCGCGGCGCTGTTCGGACCGCGCGTCGGCGTCGACCCGCAGGACATGCCCGGCTGGTCGAGCCTGCTGCTCGGCCCGCTCGTCCGCGGAACGGAGGTGACGGTCGAGTGAAGGGACTGCTCGCCCCGCTGCTCAAGCTGATCGCGTTCGCGGTGGTCACGATCCTCGCCACCTCGCTGCTCGCGGTCACCATCGCCAACGTGAACCTGGCCAGCGCCACCGACTACAAGGCCCGGTTCACCGACGTCACCGCGCTCAACGAGGGTGACGACATCCGCATCGCCGGCGTCCGCGTCGGGCAGGTCGACGAGATCCAGGTCGTCGACCGCAAGACCGCCGAGGTGTCGTTCTCGATCGACGGCGACCGCAAGCTGCCCGAGGCCGTGACCGCGACCATCAAGTACCGCAACCTGGTGGGGCAGCGGTACATCGCACTGGAGTCCGGCACCGGTGACACCGCGGCGGTGCTGCCCGAGGGCGGCACCATCCCCTTGGAGCGCACGAAGGCCGCACTCGACCTCACCGTGCTGTTCAACGGCTTCAAGCCGCTCTTCCAGGCGCTCTCGCCCGACGACGTGAACAAGCTGTCGTTCGAGATCATCCAGGTGCTGCAGGGAGAAGGCAGCACGATCGACAGCCTGCTGCAGCGCACGGCCTCGCTGACCAGCACGCTGGCGAGCAAGGACAAGGTGATCGGCGAGGTCGTCGACAACCTCAACACCGCGCTGGAGACCGTGAACTCGCGCGACGAGGACTTCAACAACCTCGTGATCACGTTGCAGACGCTGGTCTCCGGGCTCGCGCAGGACCGCCAGCCGATCGGTGAGGCGATCACCGCGCTCGGCGACCTGACGCAGGCCACGTCCGGCCTGCTGGAGCAGGGCCGCGAGCCGCTCAGGAACGACATCGCGCAGCTCGGCATCGTCTCGAAGACGCTGGGCGACAACGAGGCGATGGTCGACCAGGTGCTGCAGCGGATGCCCAACAAGCTGGAGACGATCACGCGGACCGCGACCTACGGCTCGTGGTTCAACTTCTACCTGTGCGAGGCCAGCGGCCAGGTCGCCGTGCCGCCGGTCATCACCAACCCGATCCCGATCACGGCGTTGCCGGTGACACAGCAGAGGTGCCGCCGATGAAGACCTCGAACCCGATCAGGACGGGCGCGATCAGCCTGACGTTGATCGCCCTGCTGCTGCTGGCCGCGTTCTACTCCGACGACCTGCCGATCGTCGGCGGCGGCACCAGCTACGCCGCGGACTTCAGCGAGGCCGCGGGACTGGTGCCGGGCAACGAGGTCCGCGTCGCCGGCGTGAAGGTCGGCAAGGTCACCAAGGTCAAGCTCAACGGCGACAGGGTGCGGGTGACGTTCAAGGTCAAGGACGCCTGGGTGGGCGACCGGACGACCGCGATGATCCGCATCAAGACGTTGCTGGGCCAGAAGTTCGTGGCGCTGGACCCGCAGGGCAGCCAGCCGCTCTCGCCAGGCGACCCGATCCCGAAGGAGCGCACGCTCGCGCCGTACGACGTGAACGAGGCGTTCAACGGGCTCGCGACGACCGTCGGGCAGATCGACACCAAGCAGCTCGCGGACAGCTTCACGGTCTTGTCCGACACCTTCAAGAACTCGCCGGAGCACGTCAGGGGAGCCCTCGACGGCCTGTCCGCGCTGTCGAAGACGATCTCCTCGCGCGACGAGCAGCTGGCGAAGCTCCTGGACAACACCAGGCAGCTGTCCAAGACGCTGGCCGACCGCAACGCCGAGTTCGAGAAGCTGCTGTCGGACGGCAACCTGCTGCTCGGCGAGCTTCGCAAGCGCCGCGAGTCGATCAGCGCCCTGCTGACCGGCACGCGCGACCTGGCCCGCGAGCTGAGCGGGCTGGTCAACGACAACCAGAGCCAGCTCAAGCCGGCGCTGGAGCAGCTCGGCAGGGTCACCACGATCCTGGAGCGCAACCAGGAGAACCTCGACCGCAGCCTCGCGCTGATGGCGCCGTTCTACCGGGTGTTCGCGAACACCCTCGGCAACGGGCGCTGGTTCGACACCTACATCTGCGGTCTGCTGCCGCCCGCGGTGAACCTCGGCGTCGTCGGGTTCAACGAGGAAGGCTGCCTGCCTCCGGGGGTGCAGCGATGACTGACGTGGCACAGAGCAAGGTCGGCCGGTTCATCGCGATCGCGTGCGTGCTGGCGCTGGTCGTGACAGCCGCGCTGTGGTGGGTCTTCGCCGGGATGAACGGGCGCAAGGTCACCGCGCACTTCGCGGCGGCCGTCGGCGTCTACCCCGGCGGTGACGTGCGGGTGCTCGGCGTGAAGGTCGGCACGATCGACGAGGTCACGCCCGAGGGCAAGACCGTGAAGGTCGTGTTCACCGTCGACCGCGACGTGCGGGTGCCGGAGAACGCGCAGGCCGTCGTGGTCTCGCCGAGCGTGGTCTCCGACCGGTACGTGCAGCTCGCGCCCGCCTACACCGGCGGTCCGGTGCTGGGCGACAACGCCGTGATCCCGCGCGAGCGCACCGCGACGCCGGTAGAGCTCGACGAGCTGTACTCGTCGCTCGACAAGCTCACGACCGCGTTGGGGCCCAACGGCGCGAACGCCGACGGGGCGTTGGCGGACCTGCTGAACTCGGCGGCTCGCAACCTCGAAGGCAACGGCCAGGCGCTCAACGACACGTTGAAGAACCTCGGCCAGGCCACGCGGACGCTGTCGGGGTCCAAGGAGGACCTGTTCGCGACCGTCGACAACCTGCAGAAGTTCACGGCGATGCTGGCGGCGAACGACAGCCAGGTGCGCGACTTCAACAAGCAGCTCGCGGACGTGTCGAAGATGCTCGCCGACGAACGCGGGGATCTCGGTGCGGCGCTCTCGGAGCTCGCGACCGCGCTGGGGCTGGTGCAGGGGTTCATCAAGGACAACCGCGAGGCACTCAAGTCCAATGTGGACAAACTCGCCTCGATCACGCAGGTGCTGGTGAACCAGCGGGCCGCGCTGGCGGAGACGTTGGACGTCGCCCCGCTGGCACTGGGCAACCTGCAGAACTCCTACAACGCGGCGTCCGGCACGCTCGACACCCGCGCGAACATCAACGAGCTGAACCAGCCGCCGATCGTCCTGGTCTGCAAGCTGGTCCAGCAGGCGACGCCGAACAACGTGCCGCCGATCCTCGCGGACACGTGCCGGCAGCTGGAGCCGTTGCTGACCGGCGCGATCCCGTTGAAGTCGCCGGCCGAGGTGCTGGGCGACCTGAACGCGGGCAGGCTGCCGCTGCCCCTTCCGCTCGCGGGGGTGCCCCAGTGAGGAAGCTGGCCGTGGTCCTCTCCGCGCTGGTGCTGGCCGGTTGCGGCTCCGGTGGCTTCGACGGCGTCTACAACATGCCGCTGCCCGGCGGCGCCGACGTCGGTGACCACCCGTACCGCGTGACGGCGCAGTTCAAGGACGTGCTCGACCTGGTGCCGCAGGCCGGCGTGAAGGTCAACGACGTGCCGGTCGGGAGGGTCGAGAAGATCGACCTGGGCTCCGACGGCTGGACCGCCGAGGTGACCATGCTGGTCAACGGCGACGTGCAGCTGCCGGCCAACGCGTTCGCGAAGCTGCGCCAGTCCGCGTTGCTGGGCGAGAAGTTCGTGGAGCTGGGCAAGCCCAAGGACGCGTCCGGCCGCCTCGCCGACAACGCCGTGATCCCGTTGGACAAGACCAACCGCAACCCCGAGGTCGAAGAGGTCTTCGGCGCGTTGTCGATGCTGCTCAACGGCGGTGGTGTCGCGCAGCTGCAGAACATCACCAAGGAGCTCAACGCGGCCATGTCGGGCAACGAGCAGGAGATCCGCTCGTTGCTGGGCAACCTCAACACGTTCGTCGGGGAGCTCGACAAGCACAAGGCGGAGATCGTCCGCGCGCTCGACTCCCTCAACCGGCTCTCCGGGACGCTCGCGCAGCAGCGGGAGAAGATCGCCGTCGCGCTGACCGACCTGGAGCCCGGCCTGAAGGTGCTGGCCGAGCAGCGCACGCAGCTCGTGACGCTGCTGCAGTCGCTGGACAGGCTCTCGGACGTCGCGACCGACACGGTGAACAGGAGCCGTGACGACGTCGTGGCATCGCTGAAGGCGTTGCAGCCGACGCTGACGAAGCTCGCCGAGTCGGGGCAGAACCTGCCGAAGTCGTTGGAACTGCTGCTGACCTACCCGTTCCCGGACGAGGCGGTCGACGGCATCAAGGGCGACTACACCAACGCGTTCATCGACCTCGACCTGAACCTCGGCAACGTGCTCGACAACCTCGGCCGGTCGCGGCAGTCGCCGATCGACTCGCTGATCCCGTCGCAGGGGACGCCGTTGCCGATGCCGAACATCCCGCTGCCGAACCTCGTGCCGGGCACCGGGTCCGGACTGGGTGACCTGCTCGGCGGGCTGCTGGGAGGTGTTCGCAAGTGATCCTGCGGTCGACGAAGCTCAAGATCGGCGCGTTCGTGCTGGTCGCGTTGCTGGGCGTCTCCTACGTCAGCGCGACCTACATCGGCCTGTTCAAGTCGTCCTCGACGGTCGTGACGATGCAGCTCGCCGACTCCGGCGGCATCTTCTCCAACGCCGAGGTGACCTACCGCGGCGTGACGATCGGCCGGGTCGGACAGCTGCGGCTGACCTCGGACGGCATCGAGGTCGACCTGGAGCTGGACGCGGACGCCCCGCGCGTGCCGTCCGCTCTGGAGGCCGTGGTGGCGAACCGTTCGGCCGTGGGTGAGCAGTACGTGGACCTGCGGCCGAAGAGCGACGACGGGCCGTACCTGGAGGCGGGGTCGGTCATCCCGCGCACGTCGACGCGCACGCCGCCGCCGGTCGACGGGCTGCTGTCCAATTTGGACGCTTTCGCCTCGTCGGTGCCGACCGACTCCCTGCGGACCGTGGTGGACGAGCTGCACACGGCGTTCAGCGGGACCGGTGGCGACCTGCAGGTGCTGATCGACAACACCGCGGCGTTCACGGCGGCAGCTAAGGAACACCTGCCGCAGACGACGCAGTTGTTGCAGGACGGGCGGATCGTGCTGGCCACGCAGGCCGCCTCCGGTGGTGCCATCCGGTCGTTCAGCGGTGACCTGCGGTTGCTCGCCGAGCAGCTCAAGGCCTCCGACGGCGACCTGCGGCGGTTGATCGTGGCGGTGCCGCCGGCGTCCGAGCAGGTGTCGGCGTTGCTGAAGGAGAGCGGCCCGAACCTCGGGGTGGTCTTCGCGAACCTGCTGACCACGTCGAACATCCTCGTGACCAGGCGCGACGGTTTGGAACAGATCGCCGTGACGTACCCCATCGCCGTGGGTGGCGGCTTCTCCGTGGCGCCGGGCGACGGGACGGCGCACTTCGGGCTGGCCCTGAACGTGTTCGACCCGATGCCGTGCACCGTCGGCTACGAGGGCACGACCATCCGTCCGGGCGGCGACACCTCGGCCGCACCGCTGAACACGCAGGCGTACTGCGCTCTCGCGCGCGGGTCGGCGACGTCGGTGCGAGGCTCGCAGAACGCTCCGTACGGTGGAACGCCGACCACGCCGGTCGGCGACGCGACCTCGCAGCCCGGCCAGGAGCCGACGGGCCAGGCCGCCACGCCGGAGGTGCCGTTGCTGACGTCGCTGGGCCAGCTGCTGGGCCTGCCTGCTGAGGAGAAGAAGTAGTGCGGATCTTCACGGTGATCGCCGCGGTCCTGGCGGTGCTGACGTTCGGCTACGCCGCATACGCGGGCGTGGCCTGGTACTCGGCGTCGAACTCGTCGGAGTCGTCGTTCGCCTCCACGCGCGACGAGGCCCTGCGCTCCGGCCAGGTGGGCGTCGCGAACTTCCTGACCCTGGACTACAAGAAGGTCGACGAGGACCTGCAGCGCTGGCTCAACTCGTCCACCGGAGACCTGCGCGCCGAGATCGACAAGGACAAGGACTCGCGCAAGAAGCAGCTCGTCGACGCCAAGTCCGTGACGACGTCGAAGGTCCTCGACGCGGCCGTCACCGAGCTCGACGACCGCGCGGGCAGCGCGTCCATGATCGCCGTGGTCGAGAGCACCGTGACCCCCGACGGCGGCCAGAAGGTCACCAAGATCAACCGGTACCTGACCAAGCTCACCCGCACCGAGGACGGCTGGAAGCTCTCGCAGCTCGGCCCCCTGCGGGCAGGCGTCTGATTCGGCCAGAGCTGATTGGAACGAGTGCACGTGCCTCCACCCCGCCGCCGCCCCGTCCCCACGCCCCCGGCAGGAGGCCGCCCCAGGGTGGCCGGCCTGAACCGACGCCAGGCCGCCGCGCCTGTTGAGCCTGAGGTCCTCGCTGAGCCGGTGGTCGAGCCGGTCGTCGAGCCTGCGGTGGTCGAGCCTGCGGTCGAGGACGTCGCCGGGGACGTTGTCGAGGACGCGAAGACGGACGTCGAGCCGGAGCCGGCGGCCGTGGATGAGGTCGAGGAGACCCCGAAGCCCTCGAAGAAGCCCCTGAAGACCACCCCGAAGAAGGCCCCGTCCTCCGCCTCGGCGGAGAAGGTCGCCGAGCCGTCGTCACCGCCTTCCCGGCCGGGCTGGCTGCTCCCCGCGGCACTCCTGCTGGTGGCGGTGCTGCTGGGCGGCCTGGGCACGTTCTTCCTGGTGAAGTCGCGCTCGGTGTCCTACGACGCCGCCCTGGTCGACTCGGCCACCACCTCGGAGGTGAACGGCCAGGTCCGCGAGGCGGTCGAGAAGTCGTTCTCGTACAACTTCGCCGACGTCGAGTCCACCGAGAAGGCCGCCAGGGAACTCCTCACCGGCAAGGCCCTGTGCCAGTACAACGCCGTGTTCGGCCCGGTGAAGGAGGTCGCGCCGCAGCAGAAGCTGGTGGTGACCGTTCGCGTGGTGTCCTCGGCCGTGTCGTCGCTCAAGGACGACCGCGCCACCGTGCTCGTCTTCGCCGACCAGGTCACCACCCGCACCACCGACAACCAGTCGGGCGGCGGCACCGCCATGCTCCGCGTGAGCGCGATCGACGACGGCGGCCGGTGGAAGATCGACAACATGGAGATGTTCGGGGCCACGGCAGACCAGAACCGCCAACTCCAGGGCTGCTGACCCACCACGAGGGGCCGGGCGAGCGGTGCGAACCGTGCCGCCGCGAGAAGCCGGCGAGCGGTGTCACTCCTGCCGCCGCGTTCGCTGCGGATGCCGAGGGCTGCGGCCCGACCACGGCATCCGCAACGCTCGCCTCACGCCTCACGCCTCACGCCTCACGCCTCACGCCTCACGCCTCACGCCTCACGCCTCACGCAGGCGCGCCGCCCTGAGGAGTCGCTGGCGTGCCTCGTGGCTCCACCCGGCGCCTCAGCTCCCAGGTCTCGCGCCCCTTCCTCGCGGCCTGCACAGCGACTCAGCCCCCGCACCCCTGCGCCCACTCAGCGCCTCACCCGCACCCGGCCACCCCACCCACCAGCGCCTCACCTCGCGCACCCACCACCCCAAGATCGCGCCCGATCGTTTGGCCCGGCCCTCCGCCGGGCACCCACCCCACGTCCCCTAAGATCAACTTCCGGCGTGAGGACGTCCCACCACCCCCAGAAGCACCGATGAGACCCCCTCTGCCAGCCCCGACACGCGTGATCTCCGTCACAGGAATTCTCGTGGCGCTCTGCAACCCCGCTTGAAGCCGCCAACTTCCCACCAAACCGGCCGCACACGTGTTTGTGCAGGTTGAATGGGTGAAAGGAAGTAAAAGGCGCTCCATCCAGAGGGTGGATCGGCCCGCAACATCTTGACTGCGCGCTCATGCAGGGTCACTCTGTCGGTGAGCAAGAGGAGGGTCCTTCCAGGTGCCTCTCGACAGTCGCCGTGCGCGTGGCTAGACTGCCCCTTTGCGCTGCCCATTTTCCGCTTGCCCTTCGCCGAGAGCGTGGATTAGTCGAGCAGCGCCGCACCCTTGACAGCCGTGCTAGTTCGCTCTAGCCAGCTATTTGTCCCTGGAAGGACGCATCTTGGCGATCTCTCGCGCGACCAAGGCCACTGCTGCGACCAACTCCACGTCGGGGATCCCTGGAGCGCCGAAGCGGGTCTCGTTCGCGAAGATTCACGAGCCGCTTTCGACGCCCAACCTGCTTGACCTGCAGATCCAGTCCTTTGAATGGCTCACCGGCGACGAGGCGTGGTTCCAGCGCCGCGTCGACGCCGGCGACGAGACTCCGACGGGCGGCCTCGAAGAGGTCCTCAACGAGATCTCGCCGATCGAGGACTTCTCCGGCTCCATGTCACTGTCCTTCTCCGACCCGCGCTTCGACGAGGTCAAGGCCTCGACCGAGGAGTGCAAGGACAAGGACATGACGTACGCGGCACCTCTGTTCGTCACGGCGGAGTTCACCAACCACACCACTGGCGAGATCAAGAGCCAGACGGTGTTCATGGGTGACTTCCCGATGATGACGAACAAGGGCACGTTCATCATCAACGGCACCGAGCGCGTGGTGGTCTCTCAGCTCGTGCGTTCGCCCGGTGTGTACTACGACACCGCGGTCGACAAGACGACCGACAAGGACGTCTTCAGCGTCAAGATCATCCCGTCCCGGGGTGCTTGGCTGGAGTTCGACGTCGACAAGCGCGACACCGTCGGTGTCCGCATCGACCGGAAGCGTCGCCAGCCGGTGACGGTGCTGTTGAAGGCTCTGGGCTGGAGCACGGAGCAGATTCGCGAGCGGTTCGCGTTCAGCGAGACGTTGCTGACCACGCTCGAGAAGGACCACACCGCGGGTACCGACGAGGCGTTGCTCGACATCTACCGCAAGCTGCGTCCGGGCGAGCCCCCGACGAAGGAGTCGGCGCAGGCCCTGCTGGAGAACCTGTTCTTCAAGGACAAGCGCTACGACCTGGCGAAGGTTGGCCGCTACAAGGTCAACAAGAAGCTGGGCCTGGACACCGAGATCAACACGGGTGTCCTGACCGAGGACGACATCGTCACGACGATCGAGTACCTCGTCCGCCTGCACGCCGGTGAGACGCTGATGGACGCCGCCGCCGGTGGCGACGTGCCCGTCGAGGTCGACGACATCGACCACTTCGGCAACCGTCGTCTGCGCACCGTGGGCGAGCTGATCCAGAACCAGATCCGCGTCGGCCTGTCCCGCATGGAGCGCGTCGTCCGCGAGCGCATGACCACGCAGGACGTCGAGGCCATCACGCCGCAGACCCTGATCAACATCCGTCCCGTCGTGGCAGCGATCAAGGAGTTCTTCGGCACCTCGCAGCTCTCGCAGTTCATGGACCAGACCAACCCGCTCGCGGGTCTGACCCACAAGCGCCGCCTGTCGGCGCTGGGTCCCGGTGGTCTGTCCCGTGAGCGCGCCGGCATGGAGGTCCGCGACGTCCACCCGTCGCACTACGGCCGCATGTGCCCGATCGAGACGCCGGAAGGCCCGAACATCGGCCTGATCGGTTCGCTCTCGAGCTACGCGCGGGTCAACCCGTTCGGCTTCATCGAGACGCCGTACCGCAAGGTCACCGACGGCCGGGTCACCGACCAGATCGACTACCTGACCGCGGACGAGGAAGACCGCTTCGTCAAGGCGCAGGCGAACTCGCCGACCGACGACGAGGGCAACTTCACCGACGACCGCGTCCTGGTCCGCAAGAAGGGCGGCGAGGTCGAGTTCATCGACCCGACCGACGTCGACTACATGGACGTCTCGCCGCGCCAGATGGTGTCGGCCGCGACGGCCATGATCCCGTTCCTCGAGCACGACGACGCGAACCGCGCCCTGATGGGTGCGAACATGCAGCGTCAGGCCGTGCCGCTGCTCCGCTCCGAGTCGCCGCTCGTCGGCACCGGCATGGAGCTGCGCGCCGCGGTGGACGCCGGTGACGTCGTCGTCGCGAAGAAGACGGGTGTCGTCGAGGAGGTCTCCGCCGACTACATCACCGTCATGGCCGACGACGGTGCGCGCAACACCTACGCGCTGCACAAGTTCCGTCGCTCGAACCAGGGCACCTGCATCAACCAGAAGCCCATCGTCAACGAGGGCGACCGGGTGCAGGAGGGCCAGGTCCTGGCCGACGGGCCGTGCACCGAGAACGGTGAGATGGCGCTCGGCAAGAACCTGCTCGTGGCGATCATGCCGTGGGAAGGCCACAACTACGAGGACGCGATCATCCTGTCGCAGCGCCTCGTGCAGGACGACGTTCTCACCTCGATCCACATCGAGGAGCACGAGATCGACGCCCGCGACACGAAGCTCGGCGCCGAGGAGATCACCCGGGACATCCCGAACGTCTCCGAGGAGGTCCTGGCCGACCTCGACGAGCGCGGCATCATCCGCATCGGTGCCGAGGTGCAGCCTGGCGACATCCTCGTCGGCAAGGTCACGCCCAAGGGCGAGACCGAGCTGACGCCGGAGGAGCGCCTGCTCCGCGCGATCTTCGGTGAGAAGGCGCGCGAGGTCCGCGACACCTCGCTCAAGGTGCCGCACGGCGAGTACGGCAAGGTCATCGGCATCCGCGTCTTCTCGCGTGAGGACGACGACGAGCTGCCTCCGGGCGTCAACGAGCTCGTCCGCGTCTACGTGGCCCAGAAGCGCAAGATCCAGGACGGTGACAAGCTCGCCGGCCGCCACGGCAACAAGGGCGTCATCGGCAAGATCCTCCCCGCGGAGGACATGCCGTTCCTCGAGGACGGCACGCCGGTCGACATCATCCTGAACACCCACGGTGTGCCGCGTCGTATGAACATCGGCCAGGTGCTGGAGACCCACCTCGGGTGGATCGCCAAGCAGGGCTGGAGCGTCAACGGCGACCCGGACTGGGCGAAGAACCTGCCGGAAGAGCTGTACGACGTCGACCCCGGCACCAAGACCGCCACCCCGGTGTTCGACGGTGCGAAGGAAGAGGAGATCACGGGCCTGCTCGGCTCGACCATCCCGAACCGCGACGGTGAGCGGATGGTCAAGCAGAACGGCAAGGCGCAGCTCTTCGACGGTCGCTCCGGTGAGCCGTACCCGTTCCCGGTGTCGGTCGGCTACATGTACATCCTGAAGCTGCTGCACCTGGTGGACGACAAGATCCACGCGCGTTCGACCGGCCCGTACTCGATGATCACGCAGCAGCCGCTGGGTGGTAAGGCGCAGTTCGGTGGTCAGCGCTTCGGTGAGATGGAGTGCTGGGCGATGCAGGCGTACGGCGCCGCATACACCCTGCAGGAGCTGCTCACCATCAAGTCCGACGACGTGCTCGGCCGCGTGAAGGTCTACGAGGCCATCGTCAAGGGCGAGAACATCCCGGAACCCGGTATCCCGGAGTCCTTCAAGGTGCTGCTCAAGGAGCTGCAGTCGCTCTGCCTCAACGTCGAGGTCCTGTCTTCGGACGGTGCCGCGATCGAGATGCGCGACGGCGACGACGAGGACCTGGAGCGCGCGGCCGCGAACCTCGGCATCAACCTGTCGAGGTCCGAGTCGCCCTCCGTGGACGACGTCGTCAACTAGTCACCTCGCCGGTCGGGGGAGGGCAATGCCTCCCGCGTCGCCCTCCTCCGGCCCTCCGACCAGCTCCTTTGCCACCGATCTAAAAAGGGGAAGAGAGTAGACGTGCTCGACGTCAACTTCTTCGATGAGCTCCGCATCGGTCTCGCGACCGCGGACGACATCCGCCAGTGGTCTTTTGGCGAGGTCAAGAAGCCCGAGACCATCAACTACCGCACGCTCAAGCCAGAGAAGGACGGCTTGTTCTGCGAGAAGATCTTCGGTCCCACCAGGGACTGGGAGTGCTACTGCGGCAAGTACAAGCGCGTGCGCTTCAAGGGCATCATCTGTGAGCGCTGCGGCGTCGAGGTGACCCGTGCGAAGGTGCGTCGTGAGCGCATGGGCCACATCGAGCTCGCCGCTCCGGTCACGCACATCTGGTACTTCAAGGGCGTCCCCAGCCGGTTGGGCTACCTGCTCGACCTGGCCCCCAAGGACCTCGAGAAGATCATCTACTTCGCCGCCTACGTCATCGTGGGCGTGAACGCGGAGCTGCGCCACAACGACCTGCCGACGCTCGAGAGCGAGATGCAGGTCGAGCGCAAGCGCGTCGAGAACCGTCGCGACGCCGACGTGGAGGCCCGCGCCCAGAAGCTCGAGGCCGACCTGGCCGAGCTCGAAGCCGAGGGCGCCAAGTCCGACGTGCGCCGCAAGGTCAAGGAGGGTGGCGAACGTGAGATGCGCCAGCTCCGCGACCGCGCCCAGCGCGAGCTGGACCGCCTCGACGAGATCTGGTCCACGTTCACCAAGCTGGACAAGGCCCAGCTGATCGCGGACGAGCTGCTCTACCGCGAGCTGTACGACCGCTACGGCGACTACTTCACCGGTGCCATGGGCGCGGAGGCCATCCAGAAGCTCCTGGGTGACTACGACGTCGACGCCGAGTCCGAGATCCTGCGCGAGACGATCCGCAGCGGCAAGGGCCAGAAGAAGCTGCGTGCGCTCAAGCGCCTCAAGGTCGTTGCCGCCTTCCAGGCGACCCGCAACAACCCGCAGGGCATGGTCCTGG
This sequence comes from Lentzea sp. NPDC058436, assembly GCF_042721515.1. Lineage (NCBI taxonomy): Bacteria > Bacillati > Actinomycetota > Actinomycetes > Pseudonocardiales > Pseudonocardiaceae > Lentzea > Lentzea sp. NPDC058436. The sequence goes on along the minus strand of NZ_JBHXLF010000017.1, from coordinate 31,018 downwards.
ACTGCGTCCCGGTCATCCCGCCGGACCTGCGCCCGATGGTGCAGCTCGACGGTGGCCGTTTCGCGACGTCCGACCTGAACGACCTGTACCGCCGCGTGATCAACCGCAACAACCGCCTCAAGCGACTGATCGACCTCGGCGCGCCCGAGATCATCGTCAACAACGAGAAGCGGATGCTGCAGGAGGCCGTCGACGCGCTGTTCGACAACGGCCGTCGCGGCCGGCCGGTCACCGGTCCCGGTAACCGCCCGCTGAAGTCGCTGTCCGACCTGCTGAAGGGCAAGCAGGGCCGGTTCCGCCAGAACCTGCTCGGCAAGCGCGTCGACTACTCCGGCCGTTCGGTCATCGTGGTCGGCCCGCAGCTCAAGCTGCACCAGTGCGGTCTGCCCAAGCAGATGGCCCTGGAGCTCTTCAAGCCGTTCGTGATGAAGCGGCTCGTGGACCTCAACCACGCGCAGAACATCAAGTCCGCCAAGCGGATGGTCGAGCGTGCGCGCCCGGCCGTGTGGGACGTGCTGGAAGAGGTCATCACCGAGCACCCGGTGCTGCTCAACCGCGCACCCACGCTGCACCGCCTCGGCATCCAGGCCTTCGAGCCCCAGCTGGTCGAGGGCAAGGCCATCCAGCTGCACCCGCTGGTCTGTGAAGCGTTCAACGCCGACTTCGACGGTGACCAGATGGCAGTCCACCTGCCGCTGTCCGCCGAGGCGCAGGCCGAGGCCCGCGTCCTGATGCTGTCGTCGAACAACATCCTGTCGCCGGCGTCCGGCAAGCCGCTGGCCATGCCGCGTCTGGACATGGTCACGGGCCTGTACCACCTGACCCGGCACAAGGTCGGCGACCTGGGCGAGGGCCACTCGTACTCGTCGCCCGCCGAGGCGCTGATGGCGTTCGACCGCAAGGTCCTGGGCCTGCAGTCGATGGTGAAGATCCGCGTCTCCGACAAGAACCCGCCCAAGGGCCAGGAGCCCGAGGGCTGGGAGCCCGGTCAGCCGTGGCTCGCGGAGACCACGCTGGGTCGCGTGCTGTTCAACGAGATCCTGCCGCAGGACTACGCCTTCATCAACGAGGTCATGCCCAAGAAGCGGCAGGCCGTGATCATCAACGACCTGGCCGAGCGCTACCCGATGGTCACCGTCGCCCGGACGCTGGACAAGCTGAAGGACGCCGGTTTCCACTGGGCCACCCGCTCCGGTGTCACGGTCGCGATCTCGGACGTCCTCGTCCCGGCGGCGAAGCAGGACATCCTCGAGGAGCACGAGCGCCTCGCGGACGCCGTCGAGAAGCGCTACCAGCGCGGTCAGCTCTCCCACGAGGAGCGCAACTCCGAGCTGGTCAAGGTGTGGACGAAGGCCACCGAGCAGGTCCACGAGATCATGGAAGACAACTTCCCCGAGGACAACTCGATCCGCGTCATCGTGCAGTCCGGCGCCGCCGGCAACATGACGCAGGTCCGTTCGCTCGCGGGTATGCGTGGTCTGGTCACCAACCCGAAGGGTGAGTACATCCCGCGCCCGATCAAGAACTCGTTCCGCGAGGGCTTGTCGGTGCTCGAGTACTTCATCGCGACGCACGGTGCCCGCAAGGGTCTGGCCGACACCGCGCTTCGTACCGCCGACTCGGGTTACCTGACCCGTCGTCTGGTGGACGTGTCGCAGGACGTCATCATCCGCGAGGTCGACTGCGGCACCACCCGTGGTGTGCAGATGACCGTCGGCGAGCAGCTGGGCGATAAGGTCGGCCTGCACGAGTTCGCGCAGACCTCGGTCTACGCCCGCACGGTCGCGGACGACATCAACGACGCCAAGGGCAACCTGGTCCTGAACCGCGGCGACGACCTCGGCGACCCGGCGCTCGCGTCGCTGGTCGAGGCCGGCGTGGTCCGCGTCAAGGTCCGCTCGGTGCTGACCTGTGAGTCCGCGGTCGGTGTGTGCGCGTCCTGCTACGGCCGCTCCATGGCCACCGGCCAGCTGGTCGACGTCGGCGAGGCCGTCGGCATCGTCGCCGCCCAGTCGATCGGTGAGCCCGGCACGCAGCTGACGATGCGCACGTTCCACCAGGGTGGTGTGGCCGGTGACGACATCACGACCGGTCTGCCCCGTGTCCAGGAGCTCTTCGAGGCCCGCGTCCCGAAGGGCAAGGCGCCGATCGCCGACGTCGATGGCCGCGTGCGCATCGAGGACGGCGACCGCTTCTGGAAGATCACGCTGATCCCGGACGACGGCTCCGAGGAGATCGTGTTCGAGAAGCTGTCCAAGCGTCAGCGTCTCGCCAACACGGCCACCGGCCCGCTGCAGGACGGCGACCACGTGTCCGTCGGCCAGCAGCTGCTGGAAGGTACTCCGGACCCGCACGAGGTCCTGCGCGTCATGGGCCCGCGTGAGGCCCAGCTGCACCTGGTGCAGGAAGTGCAGAAGGTGTACCGCGCCCAGGGTGTGGCGATCCACGACAAGCACATCGAGGTCATCGTCCGGCAGATGCTCCGCCGGGTCACGATCATCGACTCGGGTGCGACGGAGTTCCTCCCGGGCTCGCTGGTCGAGCGCGCGGACTTCGAGTCGGGCAACCGCGCCGTCGTCGCCGAGGGTGGCGAGCCGGCGGCCGGACGTCCGGTGCTGATGGGTATCACGAAGGCCTCGCTGGCGACCGACTCGTGGCTCTCCGCCGCGTCGTTCCAGGAGACCACGCGTGTGCTGACCGACGCCGCCATCAACGGGCGTTCGGACAAGCTCATCGGTCTGAAGGAGAACGTCATCATCGGTAAGTTGATCCCGGCTGGTACGGGCATCAACCGCTACCGCAACATCCAGGTCCAGCCGACCGAGGAGGCGCGTGCCGCTGCGTACGCGATCCCCTCGTACGACGACGGGTACTACACCCCCGACGTCTTCGGCACGGGCACTGGTGCCGCGGTGCCGCTGGACGACTACGACTTCGGTCGCGACTACCGCTAGTCGGTTGTCTTGGAACGGCCCCCGGAGCCTCCCGCTCCGGGGGCCGTTCCCGTTTCACCGGTAGGTGAGCCTGTGCAGCAGCGTCTCGGCCGGTCCCTGCTTGTCGTTGCGGCGCAAGACTTCCGCGAACACGACGGACTGCAGGTGGCAGGTCATCGAACGCGCGCGCTACCCGGAGCCGGCGGAAGCGTTGTACGGCAAGGGGTTCGACCCGCGCGGCGGCACCGTCACCACGACGGTCCTGCGCTGGTACGCCGAACACGGCCGCCCCGCCCCGGAGCGGCTGACGCCGATCATCACCCAGATCGGCGAGGCCTCGGCGTCTAGCGGTTGGCGATGCCGTCCAGGCGGAGCGTCGTGGACTCGTCGCGGTGGCTGCCGTTGGTGCCGACGTGCTTGTCGCTGATCTGCGCGCCGTTCTTGAGCACGTGGAACAGCGCCATGCCGTGGCCGCGGCCCAGGTCGTAGTCGGTCTTCAGCCACTCCAGGAACACGCCGGCCTTCGTCGTGCCGTCGTACCCGCGTTCGGTGGCGGCCGCCAGCAGTTCGGCGGGGGTCTTGCCGGTCTTCTTCTCCGCGCCGTCGAGGTAGGCCTGGAAGGACATCGTCGTCTCCGTTCGTCTGGTGACCAGAGCGTAGGACAACTCGCGCTGTCTTGACAAGAAAATTTGTCGGTGAACGGCTGGCACGCACACTGGACGGATTTTGAGTCCGTTGCGGGGCTAGCGGCGGCGGGCGCGGGCCAGGGCTCGGGCGCGGATGACCAGGTCGTCCACCAGGTGCTCGTCGACCAGCGGTGGCACGCCGGACTCGTCGGTGCAGCAGCGCGGTTTGGTGCGCTTCTCCGAGAGCCGGGGGCGGACGCCGGCCATCTCGTACAGGGCCTCGTAGAGGTCGAGGCCGGGATCGTCGTCGTGCGGGCCCACCAGGAGCACCCACACGACGTCGGGGGAGGGGAAGGCGACCACCACGCGGTCGGCGCCCCGGAGGTGCTTCACGCAGAGGCGGGGCAGCGGCTCGGGGCCGGTGACCCGGTAGCCGAGGGCGGCGCAGCCGGAGTGGGCGAGCTCGTCGAGGAAGCGTTCGTAGGCCACGCGGGCGCGGCCGCGCAGGCCGTTGGCCTGGGCGTGTGCGGTGGGGGTCTCTACTACCTGGATCAAACCGGGCGGACCACGCGTCCTCTGCCGCTGCGCATCTCGTCCAGCGAGTTGGCGAGGTCCTGGCGGTCCAGCAGTGACTGGTCGCTCAGGCGGCGGTGGACTTCGTCGATGAGGCCGCGGGTCTTGCCCGCGCGGCGGAGGTCGGAGACCAGGTGGAGGACCTCGTGCAGGCGCACGGTGTCGAGCAGCATCCTGGGTTGCTGGCTGTGGATGGCCAGCACGCCCTCGCGGGCCCAGGCCTTCACGGTCTTCTCGGTGAGGTCGAGCAACTCGCCCGCCACCACGGGACGTACCGGTGGGGCCTGGCGGAGGGTCTTGGCCACCACGCCGTCGAGGCGGCGGCGGCGTTCGTCGTCTTCCGACATCGACGATGCGACGGCTTCCAGCTCTTCGATCGTGTCGAAGAGGTCGCGGATCTGGGCGGCCTCGGTCGCGACAGACATGGCTACTCCTCCCGTTGACTACCGATTATCCACCTGTTTTTCGGTAGTCGTCAACGGCCCCGGAGCAGGGATCCGGGGCCGTCGCGCACATCAGGAGGAGAAGAAGAGCCCGCCGAGACCGCGGTGCTTGCGGTGGCCGTAGCCGTAGCCGGCGTGGCCGCCGTGGTGGTGGTGGATCTGCTGCGGCTGGGCGCCCCACGCGGGCTGGGCCGGAGCGGGGTAGGCGGCGGGCGGCGGAGCGGCCACCGGCGGCGGAGCCTGCATCTGGGCTTCGAGGCGCGTGATCGACTCGAGCTCGCCGTAGTCGAGGAAGACCCCGCGGCAGCCGTCGCACTGCTCGATGTGGACGCCCATGCGGTCGAACGTGCGCATGTTCGCATGACACTTGGGACACTGCATCGTGGTGAGCCTCCTGCGGTGGGACCGGACAAATACGATATTAGCCGCGGTCACTGCTCTCGTGCGTCGTGACGATCCGACGACAGGCTTCAACCAGCGGTTCCACTGCCTGCAGCCCGGTCACTAGTGCCCGGGCCGCCATCTGCACAACGTACGCCTGAGCCGGAATGTTGAGGACATCCCATTCCGATGTCGTCAGCGCCACACCACCCGTTTCACGGTAGGTGTTCAGGAACCGCGCCCAAAGATCGTCGGGCAGCACCCCCGCGGCGAACAAAGCAGCAGGTCGCGCCAGGTCCCACACCGGATCGCCGACCCCGAGATCGTCCACGTCGATGAGTCGCCAGCCACCCCGGTGCACCAGTTGCCCGAGGTGCCAATCACCGTGGATCAGCGCACGCCCGCTCAAGTCGAGCGACGGCAGGACCTCATACGCCCGCAACACGACATCGGCATACGGCAACTCCGGCGGCAACGCCCGAATTGCCCGCACAATCCGTTCCGGCGCACCGGCCACAGGCCCGCGCACGGGCACGGGCAAAGAGTGCAGCTTCGCCAGTAGTGCCGCACTCTCCTCCCACGGCGCGGCGTCGGCGTCGTCCTGACTCACCGGCGTCCCGTACGGCCACACCGTCACCGGCCGGTCGTCCACGAACTGCAGGGGCGCCAAAGGCGGTACGAACAACTCGGGGTGCGCCGCCGCGATCTCCAGCCTCTGCTCCAAGGCCTCGACGTCGGTGTCCGCGGGCATCGCCTTGGCCACCACGTCACCGACGCGCACGACCACGACGTCGCCGCGGTCGCCGCCGAGCACCTCGGGGTCGGCGGAGGAGCCGGTCAACGAGGCCATTGCCGCGATCAGGTCGTCCACGCGCACAGTGAATCAGGCCGCACGGATCAGTTGGCGATGCAGATCGTCTTCACCGGCTGCGGGTACGTCTTCGCGTCGTCCCCGTCGCACAGCGCGCGGTCCGACCGGCCGTCGACGACCTTCGTGACCCTGCGCGTGCCTGTGCCGCACGCCACACGTTCGAAGTACTGGTTGACCGCCTTGAGGCAGTCGCCCTCCTTGACGTTGAGGACGTAGCAGAGGCGCGTCTTGCCGTTGGTCCTCGAACGGCCGGACGACTCGGTCAGGTAGTCGCCCTCAGGGCACATCGTGCGGCGCTCACGGGAGGACACGCGGTACATGGCCTCGGGAGACGCGCAGTCCACCTCGGCCATCTCGACGGTCGTGTCGTTGAGGTCGACCTGCTTCGCGCACTCGCCGACGCCCGCCTGCTCGTGCCACCCGGAGCACCCGGACGTCAGCAGGAGCAGTGAGGCGATCAGGGCGACGGTCCTCGGCTTGACCTGCACAGTGCGTTCTCCGTCACACGAGTAGCCTGGTTCCAGGGCCCCATGTCTACTGCAGGTGCGGGTGAGGTACCCCCGTTTTGACCCGGGTAGACGTGGGCGGGTATCTTTGCTACTCGTGCCCGACCCATGTCGGGCCGCTCCGCGTGCCCGTGAGGCCGTGGTGTCCTCCACTCGCAGTGGCAGTTGAACTGTTGCTTGCGGACCTTGGGAGCGGGCGACACGCCCGACCTCGGGTGCAGAGAGGGATCAAGAAACACGAGGGTGAACCGCAAGGGAATCCCACGAAGACGGAAGAAGTAGCCGGCGAATGCCAACGATCCAGCAGCTGGTCCGCAAGGGCCGCCAGGACAAGGTGGCGAAGCAGAAGACGGCGGCCCTCAAGGGTTCGCCGCAGCGGCGCGGTGTGTGCACCCGCGTTTACACCACCACCCCCAAGAAGCCGAACTCCGCACTGCGCAAGGTCGCTCGCGTGAAGCTGACCAGCGGTATCGAGGTCACGGCCTACATCCCCGGTGAGGGTCACAACCTCCAGGAGCACTCGATGGTGCTCGTCCGCGGTGGTCGTGTGAAGGACCTGCCGGGTGTTCGCTACAAGATCATCCGTGGCTCTCTCGACACGCAGGGTGTCAAGAACCGCAAGCAGGCTCGCAGCCGCTACGGCGCGAAGAAGGAGAAGAGCTAATGCCCCGCAAGGGACCGGCCCCGAAGCGGCCGCTTATCTCTGACCCGGTCTACAGCTCGCCTCTCGTGACGCAGCTCATCAACAAGGTGCTCGTCGACGGCAAGCGCTCGGTGGCCGAGAAGATCGTCTACGAAGCGCTCGAAGGTGCTCGCGAGAAGACCGGCACGGACCCGGTCGTCACGCTGAAGCGCGCGCTCGACAACGTGAAGCCGTCGCTGGAGGTCAAGAGCCGCCGCGTCGGTGGTGCGACCTACCAGGTGCCGATCGAGGTCAAGCCCGGTCGTTCCACCACGCTGGCGCTCCGTTGGCTGATCACCTTCTCCCGGCAGCGCCGTGAGAAGACCATGGTCGAGCGTCTGATGAACGAGCTGCTCGATGCGAGCAACGGCCTCGGTGCCAGCGTCAAGCGTCGCGAGGACACGCACAAGATGGCCGAGTCGAACAAGGCCTTCGCTCACTACCGCTGGTGATCTGACGCCCGGCCTGCAGAGGTCGGGCTCTCCCAGCCCCAGTGAGCTCACAAGCTCAAGACAGGGGAAAGACCCGTGGCACAGGACGTGCTCACTGATCTTGCCAAGGTCCGCAACATCGGGATCATGGCCCACATCGACGCGGGCAAGACCACGACGACTGAGCGGATCCTCTTCTACACGGGGATCAGCTACAAGATCGGCGAGGTTCACGACGGCGCTGCCGTGATGGACTGGATGGAGCAGGAGCAGGAGCGCGGCATCACGATCACGTCGGCCGCGACGACCTGCTACTGGAAGAACCACCAGATCAACCTGATCGACACGCCCGGCCACGTCGACTTCACCGTCGAGGTCGAGCGCAACCTGCGCGTCCTCGACGGCGCCGTTGCCGTCTTCGACGGCAAGGAGGGCGTCGAGCCGCAGTCCGAGCAGGTCTGGCGGCAGGCGACCAAGTACGACGTCCCGCGCATCTGCTTCGTCAACAAGATGGACAAGCTCGGCGCGGACTTCTACTTCACCATCAAGACCATTCAGGACCGGCTCGGCGCCAGGCCGATCCCGATCCAGCTGCCGATCGGTGCCGAGAGCGACTTCATCGGCGTCGTCGACCTGGTCGAGATGCGCGCCCTGACGTGGCGTGGCGAAGTCCAGAAGGGCGAGGACTACGCGATCGAGGAGATCCCCGCGGATCTCGTCGAGAAGGCGCAGGAGTACCGCGAGGCGCTCCTGGAGGCCGTCGCGGAGACCGACGACGACCTGACCGAGAAGTTCTTCGAGCAGGGCGACCTCTCCGTCGAGGAGATCAAGGCCGGCCTCCGCAAGATCGTCTCCGAGGGCACCGCGTACCCGGTCCTCTGCGGTTCCGCGTTCAAGAACAAGGGCGTCCAGCCCATGCTCGACGCGGTCATCGACCTGCTGCCGTCGCCGCTGGACCTCCCGCCGGTCGAGGGCACGCTGCAGGACGGCGAGACCGTCGTGTCGCGCAAGGCCTCGTCCGACGAGCCCTTCTCGGCGCTGGCGTTCAAGATCGCCGTGCACCCGTTCTTCGGCAAGCTGACCTACATCCGGGTCTACTCGGGCAAGGTCGCCTCCGGCACCCAGGTCGTCAACGCGACCAAGGACCGCAAGGAGCGCATCGGGAAGATCTTCCAGATGCACGCCAACAAGGAGAACCCGGTCACCGAGGCCATCGCGGGCCACATCTACGCCGTGATCGGTCTGAAGGACACCACGACCGGTGAGACCCTCGCCGACCCGCAGCACCCCATCGTGCTCGAGTCGATGACCTTCCCCGAGCCCGTCATCCAGGTGGCCATCGAGCCCAAGACGAAGGCGGACCAGGAGAAGCTCGGCACCGCGATCCAGAAGCTGGCCGAGGAGGACCCGACGTTCCGGGTCAACCTCGACCAGGAGACGGGCCAGACCATCATCGCCGGCATGGGCGAGCTCCACCTGGACATCCTGGTGGACCGCATGCGCCGCGAGTTCAAGGTCGAGGCCAACATCGGCAAGCCTCAGGTGGCGTACCGGGAGACCATCCGCAAGGCGGTGGAGAAGTACTCCTACACCCACAAGAAGCAGACCGGTGGCTCCGGCCAGTTCGCGAAGGTGCTCGTCACCGTCGAGCCGCTGGAGAAGAAGGAAGACGGCGCGCTCTACGAGTTCGTCAACGCCGTCACCGGTGGTCGCATCCCCCGCGAGTACATCCCGTCGGTCGACGCGGGTGCGCAGGACGCGCTGCAGTACGGCGTGCTGGCGGGTTACCCGCTGGTCGGCGTGAAGGTGACTCTGCTCGACGGCGCCTACCACGAGGTCGACTCCTCGGAAATGGCGTTCAAGATCGCTGGTTCGATGGCCCTCAAGGAAGCCGCCCGTCAGGCGTCTCCCGCGATCCTCGAGCCTCTGATGGCCGTCGAGGTCACGACGCCCGAGGAGTACATGGGCGACGTGATCGGCGACCTGAACTCCCGCCGTGGCCAGATCCAGGCCATGGAGGAGCGCAGCGGCGTCCGTGTCGTCAAGGCACTGGTTCCGCTGTCGGAAATGTTCGGGTACGTGGGTGACCTGCGGTCCAAGACCCAGGGTCGTGCCAACTACTCGATGGTGTTCGACTCCTACGCAGAGGTTCCCGCGAACGTCTCGAAGGAGATCATCGCGAAGGCGACCGGGGAGTAATTCCCCAACCGGAGCACCGCAGTTCGACCGCGGGCTCTCCGGGGGTGAATCCCTGGGGTCCGCTACTTTCAGACCCTGACGTGTAAGTCCGGCGGGTGGCCACAGATGCCCGCCGGACCAGCAAAAAGAAGTCCAGGAGGACAATCCAGTGGCCAAGGCGAAGTTCGAGCGGACGAAGCCGCACGTCAACATCGGCACCATCGGTCACATCGACCATGGCAAGACCACGCTGACCGCGGCGATCTCCAAGGTTCTGCACGACGCGTACCCCGATGTGAACGCCTCGTTCGCGTTCGACCAGATCGACAAGGCGCCGGAAGAGAAGCAGCGCGGCATCACGATCTCGATCGCGCACATCGAGTACCAGACGGAGAACCGTCACTACGCGCACGTCGACTGCCCCGGGCACGCCGACTACATCAAGAACATGATCACCGGTGCGGCGCAGATGGACGGCGCCATCCTGGTCGTGGCGGCGACCGACGGTCCCATGCCGCAGACGAAGGAGCACGTCCTCCTGGCCCGCCAGGTCGGCGTCCCCTACATCGTTGTCGCCCTGAACAAGGCCGACATGGTGGACGACGAGGAGATCCTGGAGCTCGTCGAGCTCGAGGTCCGCGAGCTGCTCTCCGAGTACGAGTTCCCGGGCGACGACCTGCCGGTCGTGCGCGTCTCGGCGCTGAAGGCGCTCGAGGGCGACGAGCAGTGGGGCAAGTCCGTTCTCGAGCTCATGGCCGCCGTTGACACGGCGATCCCGGAGCCGGAGCGCGACACCGAGAAGCCGTTCCTCATGCCCGTCGAGGACGTCTTCACGATCACCGGTCGCGGCACCGTGGTGACCGGTCGCATCGAGCGCGGCATCATCAACGTGAACTCCGAGATCGAGATCGTCGGTATCAAGGAGACGTCGAAGAAGACGACGGTCACCTCGATCGAGATGTTCAAGAAGTTCCTCGACGAGGGCCGCGCGGGCGACAACGCCGCGCTGCTGCTCCGCGGCATCAAGCGCGAGGAGGTGGAGCGCGGCATGGTCATCGTGAAGCCGGGCACCACGACCCCGCACACCGAGTTCACCGCGCAGGTCTACATCCTGTCGAAGGACGAGGGTGGCCGCCACACGCCGTTCTTCAACAACTACCGTCCCCAGTTCTACTTCCGGACGACGGACGTGACCGGCGTTGTGACGCTCCCCGAGGGCACCGAGATGGTCATGCCGGGTGACACCACCGGTATGGACGTCAAGCTCATCCAGCCGATCGCCATGGACGAGGGCCTCCGCTTCGCGATCCGCGAGGGTGGCCGCACCGTCGGCGCCGGCTCGGTCACCAAGATCATCAAGTGACCTAGCTCGACCCAGTTCGGCGACGGGCCGGGCCAACGATCTTCGTTGGCCCGGCCTTCGTCGTTGAGCACCCGATGTGTGCGTCAGCTCACGTCGTTTTGTTCGAAGGCGCGCAGGAGGCAGACCTGCCGCGGGGATCCGTTGCCGGGCAACGGAACCGTTTCGCTCATCGCTCCACAAGAGACGGACGGCGCCGCTCACCGGCCAAGATCCCGACGTGATCTGCCTCCAACTCACCCACCCCGATTTGGATCGCCTCGCGCTCGTGTGGCATCCTTTACGGGTTGCTCGATGAAGGGCCGGGCTCGCCTTGTGCGTGTCCGCGTATTTCGATCGAGCGTCCGCGCCCTGTTAGTGAACGCCTCCTTGCGGAGATGGGCATCAGGGTGCATGGGCTGTGGTAGGCCCAATCCCACCGGGGAGACCTTGAGTGGGACCGGTATGCGTAGCGGGCGCGACACGCCCGACCGCGTGGACCGGGCACCATGACACTTCAACAGGGGCGGAGCGCGCCAAGAGGCTGTAACAGGCCTCATCCGAGGCACCGCACCGCAGCGGTTACGAGAAGCAGAGGAACGGCAAGCCATCATGGCGGGACAAAAGATCCGCATCCGGCTCAAGGCCTACGACCACGAAGCGATCGACGCGTCTGCGCGCAAGATCGTGGAGACCGTGACGCGCACCGGCGCTCGGGTTGTCGGGCCAGTGCCGCTGCCCACTGAGAAGAACGTGTACTGCGTCATCCGCTCGCCGCACAAGTACAAGGACTCGCGCGAGCACTTCGAGATGCGCACGCACAAGCGGCTGATCGACATCCTCGACCCGACGCCGAAGACGGTGGACGCGCTCATGCGCATCGACCTGCCGGCCAGCGTCGACGTCAACATCCAGTAAGCGTTGGGCGCGGAGAGTAACGGACCAATGTCTGACAGGCAGATGAAGGGCATCCTGGGCACCAAGCTCGGCATGACTCAGGTCTTCGACGAGAACAACCGGGTCGTCCCGGTGACCGTCGTCAAGGCTGAGCCCAATGTCGTGACCCAGGTACGCACCGAAGAGAAGGACGGCTACACCGCCGTCCAGCTGGCGGCCGGCGCGATTGACCCGCGCAAGGTCAACAAGCCCGTCGCGGGCCACTTCGCCAAGGCCGGGGTCACGCCCCGTCGCCACCTGGTGGAGCTGCGCACGGTCGACGCCAGCGAGTACACGGTCGGCCAGGAGATCACCGCTGAGGTGTTCGAGGCCGGCGCTGTTGTCGACATCACCGGCACCAGCAAGGGCAAGGGCACCGCGGGTGTCATGAAGCGCCACAACTTCCGGGGCCTCGGCTCCAGCCACGGCACCCAGCGCAAGCACCGCTCGCCGGGTTCCATCGGTGGCTGCGCCACTCCGGGTCGCGTCTTCAAGGGTCTGCGCATGGCTGGCCGCATGGGCCACGAGCGCGTGACGACCCAGAACCTGAAGGTGCACAAGATCGATGCCGAGAACGGCCTGCTGCTCATCAAGGGCGCTGTTCCCGGCCCCAAGGGTGGTCTGGTGTTCGTCCGGACTGCTGCGAAGGGCGGTGCCTGATGTCGACTGTTGAGATCCGCACCCCGGACGGCAAGTCCGCCGGCTCGGTCGAGCTGCCGGCCTCCGTCTTCGACGCGCAGGCCAACGTGGCGCTGCTGCACCAGGTCGTCGTGGCCCAGCAGGCCGCCGCGCGCCAGGGCACGCACTCCACGAAGACCCGCGGCGAGGTGTCCGGCGGTGGCAAGAAGCCTTACCGCCAGAAGGGCACCGGCCGTGCCCGCCAGGGTTCGACGCGTGCGCCGCAGTTCGCCGGCGGTGGCGTCGTCCACGGCCCGCAGCCGCGCGACTACTCGCAGCGGACGCCCAAGAAGATGAAGGCCGCCGCTCTGCGTGGCGCCCTCTCCGACCGGGCCCGCGCCAACCAGGTCCACGTCGTGTCCGGCCTGGTGGACGGGGACACCCCGTCGACCAAGACCGCGCGCAAGGTCCTGGAGTCGGTCACCCAGGCTCGTCGCGTTCTCGTGGTGCTCAACCGCACCGACGAGGTCGCGTGGGTCAGCGTGCGCAACCTGCAGCACGTGCACGTGATCGCGCCCGACCAGCTCAACACCTACGACGTGCTCGTCAACGACGACGTGGTGTTCACCAAGGACTCGCTCGACGTGTTCCTCGCCAGCAAGGCCCAGTCGGGCTCGGGCTCGGCCGAGGCCACGGCGACTGTCGTGGACGAGGAGGGTTCCAAGTGATCCCCGACCACAGGGACATCTTGCTCGCGCCCGTGATCTCCGAGAAGTCCTACGGGCTGCTCGAGGAGAACAAGTACACCTTCCTGGTGGCGCCGGGTTCGAACAAGACCCAGATCAAGATCGCCGTGGAGAAGGTCTTCGGCGTGAAGGTCGTCAGCGTCAACACCATCAACCGGCAGGGCAAGCGCAAGCGCACCCGCACCGGGTTCGGCAAGCGCAAGGACACGAAGCGCGCGATCGTGACGCTGTCGGCTGACAGCAAGGCGATCGAGATCTTCGGCGGCCCTGCCGCCTGATGACGAGGACTGCGTAGAGATGGGCATTCGCAAGTACAAGCCGACGACTCCCGGTCGTCGCGGTGCGAGCGTCTCCGACTTCGCCGAGATCACTCGGTCGACTCCGGAGAAGTCGCTGATCCGCCCGCTGCACAAGCTGGGTGGCCGCAACGCTTCGGGCAAGATCACCACCCGGCACAAGGGTGGCGGTCACAAGCGGGCTTACCGCCTGATCGACTTCCGTCGCAACGACAAGGACGGCGTGCCGGCCAAGGTCGCTCACATCGAGTACGACCCCAACCGCACCGCGCGCATCGCACTGCTGCACTACGCGGACGGCGAGAAGCGCTACATCATCGCCCCGGAGAAGCTCAAGCAGGGTGACACGGTTGAGAACGGCCCCAAGGCCGACATCAAGCCGGGCAACAACCTGCCGCTGCGCAACATCCCGGTCGGTTCCGTGATCCACGCGATCGAGCTCCGCCCCGGTGGCGGCGCGAAGATCGCCCGCTCCGCCGGTGCCTCGGTGCAGCTCGTGGCGAAGGACGGCCCGTACGCCCAGCTGCGGATGCCTTCGGGCGAGATCCGCAACGTGGACGTGCGCTGCCGCGCCACGCTCGGCGAGGTCGGCAACAAGGAGCACCAGAACATCAACTGGGGCAAGGCCGGCCGCATGCGGTGGAAGGGCAAGAAGCCCACCGTCCGCGGTGTCGCCATGAACCCCGTTGACCACCCGCATGGTGGTGGTGAGGGTAAGACCTCCGGTGGTCGCCACCCGGTCAACCCGGCTGGTAAGCCCGAGGGTCGTACCCGCCGCCGTAAGCCAAGCGACAAGCTCATCGTCCGGCGTCGTCGCACCGGTAAGAAGCGCTGAGCAGGGAGGGAGTGAAGGATGCCTCGCAGCCTTAAGAAGGGTCCCTTCGTCGACGACCACCTGCTCAAGAAGGTGGACGTTCAGAACGAAGCGGGCAAGAAGACCGTCATCAAGACGTGGTCCCGCCGGTCCACGATCATCCCGGACATGCTCGGCCACACCATCGCGGTGCACGACGGTCGCAAGCACGTCCCGGTGTTCGTGACCGAGGCGATGGTCGGGCACAAGTTGGGCGAGTTCGCCCCGACCCGCACCTTCAAGGGCCACATCAAGGACGACCGGAAGTCTCGTCGCCGCTAGGCGTCGAACTGAGAAGAGCAAGGGAAAAGCAGCGATGAACGCCCGTAAGGACGCTGAGGCAGCGGAGTTTCCGCGCGCCGTGGCTCGGGCTCGTTACGTTCGCGACACCCCCATGAAGGTGCGTCGCGTCATCGAGCTCATCAAGGGTCGTAACGCCAGCGAGGCCCTGGCCGTGCTCCAGTTCGCGCCCCAGGCCGCCTCTGAGCCGGTCGCGAAGGTGCTCGCCAGCGCCATGGCCAACGCCGAGAACAACCTGTCCCTGGACCCCTCCACCCTCTGGGTGTCGGTGGCCTACGTGGACGAGGGTCCGACCCTCAAGCGTTTCCGCCCGCGTGCCCAGGGCCGCGCGTACCGGATCCGCAAGCGGACGAGCCACATCACCATCGAGGTGGAGTCTCGTCCCAAGAAGACCAGCGTGAAGGGAACGCGGTAGTGGGCCAGAAGATCAACCCGCACGGCTTCCGGCTGGGGATCACCACCGACTGGAAGTCCCGCTGGTACGCAGACAAGCAGTACGCCGAGTACGTGGCGGAGGACGTCAAGATCCGCCGCCTGCTCAGCAAGGGCATGGAGCGTGCCGGCATCTCCAAGGTGGAGATCGAGCGGACCCGTGACCGGGTGCGCGTCGACATCCACACCGCCCGGCCGGGCATCGTCATCGGCCGTCGTGGTGCCGAGGCGGACCGCATCCGCGGTGAGCTGGAGAAGCTCACCAAGAAGCAGGTCCAGCTGAACATCCTCGAGGTCAAGAGCCCCGAGTCGGACGCGCAGCTCGTGGCACAGGGTGTCGCCGAGCAGCTGTCCAACCGCGTCGCCTTCCGGCGCGCGATGCGCAAGGCCATTCAGTCGGCCATGCGTTCGCCGCAGGTCAAGGGCATTCGCGTGCAGTGCGGCGGTCGCCTCGGCGGCGCCGAGATGTCCCGCTCGGAGCACTACCGCGACGGCCGCGTGCCGCTGCACACGCTCCGCGCGAACATCGACTACGGCTTCTTCGAGGCCCGCACCACGTTCGGCCGTATCGGCGTGAAGGTGTGGATCTACAAGGGCGACATCGTCGGTGGCATCTCGGCCAAGCGCGCGCTCGACGCGGCACCGGCTCAGGCCGACCGCGCCCCGCGCCGCGACCGTGGCGAGCGTCCGAACCGGGCCCGTCGCTCCGGTGCCAGCGGCACCACCGCGACGAGCACCGAGGCCGGCCGTGCCGCAGCTGACGCCACGGCGTCGGCCGAGGCCCCGGCTGCTGCAGAGAAGACGGAGAGCTGAGTCATGCTCATCCCTCGTAGGGTCAAGCACCGCAAGCAGCACCACCCCAAGCGGTCGGGCGCTGCCAAGGGCGGCACGAAGGTCACCTTCGGTGAGTTCGGCATCCAGGCTCTGGAGCCGGCGTACGTCACCAACAGGCAGATCGAGTCCGCTCGTATCGCCATCACGCGCCACATCCGTCGTGGCGGCAAGGTCTGGATCAACATCTTCCCGGACCGTCCGCTGACGAAGAAGCCGGCCGAGACCCGCATGGGTTCCGGTAAGGGTTCGCCGGAGTGGTGGGTGGCCAACGTCAAGCCGGGTCGCGTCCTCTTCGAGATGGCGTTCCCGAACGAGCAGGTCGCTCGCGAGGCGCTCCGCCGCGCGATCCACAAGCTCCCGATGAAGTGCCGCATCGTTACGCGTGAGGGTGGTGAGTTCTGATGGCAGCGGGTACCACCGCTTCCGAGCTGCGTGAGCTCACCGAGGAAGAGCTCGTGCTGCGTCTGAAGGAATCGAAGGAAGAGCTCTTCAACCTTCGCTTCCAGATGGCCACGGGCCAGCTCGACAACAACCGGCGTCTGCGCACGGTCCGGCACGACATTGCCCGGATCTACACCGTGATGCGGGAGCGGGAGCTCGGGCTCTCCGTCACGCCGGATTCCACTGGTGAGGGTGCGGCATGACCGAAAGCAACGAAGTTCAGACCGAGAAGCGCAACGACCGCAAGGTCCGTGAGGGCCTCGTCGTGTCCGACAAGATGGACAAGACGATCGTCGTCGCGCTCGAGGACCGCAAGAAGCACCCGCGTTACTCCAAGATCATGCGCTCCACCACCAAGGTGAAGGTGCACGACGAGGAGAACGCGGCGGGCATCGGCGACCGCGTCCTGCTCATGGAGACCCGGCCCCTGTCGGCGACCAAGCGCTGGCGCCTCGTCGAGATCCTCGAAAAGGCCAAGTAAGTCCTTTCTAGACAGACCGAGCCCGTCGGGTCGGAAATCCGGCGGGCCAGGAATGGTCAAGGAGCAGGTAAGTGATTCAGCAGGAGTCGCGACTTCGTGTCGCCGACAACACCGGTGCGAAGGAAATCCTTTGCATCCGTGTTCTCGGTGGTTCGGGTCGCCGCTACGCGGGCATCGGCGACATCATCGTCGCGACCGTCAAGGACGCGATCCCCGGTGCCGGTGTGAAGAAGGGTGACGTCGTCAAGGCTGTCATCGTCCGCACCGTCAAGGAGCGTCGTCGTCCGGATGGCTCGTACATCCGCTTCGACGAGAACGCCGCCGTGCTCATCAAGAACGACAACGAGCCCCGCGGTACCCGCATCTTCGGCCCGGTCGGCCGTGAGCTGCGCGACAAGAAGTTCATGAAGATCATCTCGCTGGCTCCGGAGGTGCTCTGACCATGAAGGTGAAGAAGGGCGACACGGTCGTCGTCATCGCCGGCAAGGACAAGGGCGCCAAGGGCAAGGTCATCCAGGCCTACCCGGAGAACGGCAAGGTCCTGGTCGAGGGCGTCAACCGGATCAAGAAGCACACCAAGATCACGCAGACCCAGCGGGGCGCGCAGTCTGGTGGCATCGTGACCCAGGAAGCCCCGATCAACGTCTCCAACGTGATGGTGGTCGACTCGGACGGCAAGCCGACCCGTGTTGGTTACCGGACGAACGACGAGGGCAAGCGGGTCCGCATTTCCCGTCGTAACGGGAAGGACATCTGATCATGACCACCGCAGAGAAGATCATCCCGCGGCTCAAGACGCGCTACCGCGACGAGGTCAAGGGCGAGCTGCAGAAGCAGTTCTCCTTCGCCAACGTCATGCAGATCCCGGGCGTCGTGAAGGTCGTCGTCAACATGGGTGTCGGCGACGCCGCCCGTGACGGCAAGCTGATCGAGGGTGCCGTCAAGGACCTCTCGATCATCACCGGCCAGCGCCCCGAGGTCCGTCGGGCCCGCAAGTCCATCGCGCAGTTCAAGCTGCGTGAAGGCATGCCGATCGGTGCGCGCGTCACGCTGCGCGGCGACCGCATGTGGGAGTTCCTCGACCGTCTGCTGACGATCGCGCTGCCCCGTATCCGCGACTTCCGCGGCCTCTCGGGCAAGCAGTTCGACGGCAACGGCAACTACACGTTCGGTCTGAACGAGCAGTCGATGTTCCACGAGATCGACCCGGACGCTATCGACCGGCCTCGCGGCATGGACATCACCGTCGTCACCACCGCCACGAACGACGAGGAGGGCCGGGCGCTGCTGAAGCACCTGGGCTTCCCGTTCAAGGAGAACTGACTCGATGGCCAAGAAGGCGTTGATCAACAAGGCCGCGAAGAAGCCGAAGTTCAAGGTCCGGGGTTACACCCGGTGCCAGCGTTGCGGCCGCCCCCACGCGGTGTTCCGCAAGTTCGGCCTCTGCCGGATCTGCCTGCGCGAGATGGCTCACCGCGGTGAGCTGCCTGGCGTCAGCAAGTCCAGCTGGTAATTCCAAGCTTCATTACTTCGCTGTAGGCCCGCACACGACCGTCCAGTCCCTCCCTCCGGGGAGGGCTGGTCTGGACCCTGAGCCGGTGAACCGCAGCGAGAAAGGTTGACCAGGTCACCATGACGATGACCGATCCCATCGCAGACATGCTCACTCGTCTGCGGAACGCGAACTCGGCTTACCACGACAAGGTCGTGATGCCGCACTCCAAGATCAAGGCGAACATCGCCGAGATCCTCAAGCGCGAGGGCTACATCGCCTCGTACCGCGACGAGGACGGCGAGGTGGCCAAGAACTTGGTCGTCGAGCTGAAGTACGGCCCGAACCGTGAGCGCAGCATCGCCGGCCTCCGCCGCGTGTCCAAGCCCGGTCTGCGCGTGTACGCGAAGTCCACTGGCCTGCCCCGAGTTCTCGGTGGCCTCGGCGTGGCGATCATTTCGACCTCTGGCGGTCTCATGACCGACCGTCAGGCCAACAAGGCAGGCGTGGGCGGAGAAGTCCTCGCCTACGTTTGGTAAGGGGGAGTAGACATGTCGCGCATCGGTAAGCAGCCGATCATTGTCCCCTCCGGGGTCGACGTGAACATCGCCGGCCAGGACGTCAGCATCAAGGGCCCCAAGGGTCTCCTGACGCTGACGCTCGCTGAGCCGATCATCGTCGAGAAGGCCGAAGACGGCACTCTCGAGGTGAAGCGCCCGAACGACGAGCGCCGCAACCGCGCGCTCCACGGCCTGTCGCGCACGCTCGTGCACAACATGGTCGTCGGCGTGACCCAGGGCTACGAAAAGAAGATGGAAATCCACGGCGTCGGTTACCGCGTCGCGCTCAAGGGCTCTGAGCTCGAGTTCGCGCTCGGTTACTCCCACCCCGTCAAGGTCGAGGCCCCCGCGGGCATCACCTTCGCGGTGGAGACCCCGACCCGCTTCTCCGTCTCGGGTATCGACAAGCAGCTGGTCGGTGAGGTCGCCGCCAACATCCGCAAGCTGCGCAAGCCCGACCCGTACAAGGGCAAGGGCGTCCGCTACTCGGGCGAGAAGATCCGTCGCAAGGTCGGAAAGACGGGTAAGTGACATGAGCGAGTCGACTGTTACGAAGCGCAAGCCGGTGGGCAAGGACATCTCCACCAGGCGTCGTGTTGCCAAGACCCGTCGCCACTTCCGCCTCCGCAAGAAGGTCAACGGCACCGCCGAGCGTCCGCGCCTGGCCGTGCACCGTTCGTCGAAGCACATCACCGTGCAGATCATCGACGACCTCAAGGGCCACACGATCGCGTCCGCTTCCTCCATGGAGGCCGACGTCCGTTCCCTGGAGGGCGACAAGAAGGCCCGTGCGGCCAAGGTCGGCCAGCTGGCCGCGGCCCGTGCCAAGGACGCCGGCGTCACGGCGGTCGTGTTCGACCGCGGCGGCAACGCGTACCACGGCCGGATCGCTGCTCTGGCGGACGCCGCTCGCGAGGCGGGGCTGGAGTTCTGACAATGATCATCACCGGAATTGAGAGGGACGCCTGATGCCAGGACGTACGCGTCGCGAAGGCGGCGGGGGCGAGCGCGGAGAGCGCCGCGACCGTCGTGACGGCGGCCGCGGCGGCGCGGCCCAGGAGAAGACCCCCCACCTCGAGCGCGTGGTTGCGATCAACCGCGTCTCCAAGGTGGTCAAGGGTGGTCGTCGCTTCAGCTTCACCGCCCTCGTGGTGGTGGGCGACGGCGACGGCATGGTCGGCGTCGGCTACGGCAAGGCCAAGGAAGTTCCCGCGGCCATCGCCAAGGGTGTCGAGGAAGCGAAGAAGAACTTCTTCCGCGTTCCCCGCATCGCCGGCACCATCCCCCACCCGGTTCAGGGTGAGAAGGCCGCTGGTGTGGTCCTGCTGCGTCCGGCCTCGGCCGGTACCGGTGTCATCGCGGGTGGCGCTGTCCGCGCCGTCCTCGAGTGCGCCGGCGTGCACGACGTGCTGTCGAAGTCGCTCGGCTCCGACAACGCGATCAACATCGTGCACGCGACCGTGGCGGCCCTCAAGGGCCTGCAGCGTCCCGAAGAGGTCGCGGCCCGTCGTGGCCTGCCCCTCGAGGACGTCGCCCCCGCCGGCATGATCCGCGCTCGCGCGGGCCAGGGGGTGTGATCATGGCTCAGCTCAAGATCACCCAGGTCCGCAGCACCATCGGTACCAAGCACAACCACCGCGAGTCGATCCGGACCCTCGGGCTCGGCAAGATCCGCAAGTCGGTCGTGCGTGAGGACACCCCCCAGGTCCTCGGCCTGATCAAGGCCGTGCGTCACCTGGTGGTTGTTGAGGAGGTCCAGTCGTGACCATCAAGATTCACGACCTGCGTCCCGCCCCCGGAGCCAAGACCGCCAAGACCCGCGTCGGTCGTGGTGAGGGCTCCAAGGGCAAGACCGCCGGCCGCGGTACGAAGGGCACGGGCGCTCGCAAGAACGTCTCGCCGCGCTTCGAAGGTGGCCAGATGCCGCTGCACATGCGGCTTCCGAAGCTCAAGGGCTTCAAGAACCCGTTCCGCACCGAGTACCAGGTCGTGAACGTCTCCGCCATCGCTGCCTCCTTCCCGGAGGGCGGCACGGTGGACGTTCCCGCGCTGGTGCTGGCAGGCCTGGTCCGCAAGGGCCACCTCGTCAAGGTGCTGGGCGATGGCGACGTCAGCGTCAAGCTGGACGTCACCGCCGACAAGTTCTCCAAGTCCGCTGTGGAGAAGCTGGCCGCTGCTGGTGGTTCGTCCACCGTCGCGTCCTGATGTTCTGATCCCAGAACTCACCGAAGGGCCCCGAGGCGTTCGCCTCGGGGCCCTTCGCGTTGATCGGGTCAGCAGTTGAAGCGGCGCTCGTCCGAGATCGCGTTCTTGGGGCCGGTGCCGTCGTACCACTGGACGAGCGTGCGGTAGCTGTAGTGGCCGGTACCCGTGCAGTTGTACGACGCGACCGCGCTGCCGGGGCCGTTGTAGTGGGCCTCGGCGTAGATCTCCCAGGTCCAGCCGAACCGCTGCACGAAGACGTCGACGCTCTGCTTGCAGTCTCCCCAGCCCTTGCCGTGCACCCAGCCCCCGCCCGAGGTGGGGGCGTCGGCGGTGTGGCAGGCCAGGATCGACGCGGGGATGGAGTCCACCGTCGTGGCGACGGCCGGTGCGCTCAGGGCTGCCATCGCGGCACCCGTTGCCAGGGCGAGGGAAGCGAGACGACGAATCATGGTGATCTCTCCTTTGTTTTTCGGGGTCGCCAAAAGAACGTCGGCGAAGACGGGAATGCGAACGGGCGCGCCGGAACTCGGCTCGTGCGACGCGTTTTCGAGCGCCCACGAGGATTGCCTGCGCTGGTGCGGAAATGTGCGGTGCTAGGCCGGGCGAGTGCTCACGTGAGGGAGCACTGCGGGCGTGCGCACCGGGCTCACCGGCCTAAACGGCGGATTCTCTCGCCGTCGGCCCGCAGCAAGGGCAGCGACGCGAGGATTGTTGCGGCACGTGAAAGCATGATCGAGCCCCCAGCTCTCATGTTTCCCACTTCGGGGAACACTCCGGACATCTCGTGTTCCCCCGGCCGAGAGTAGGGGAGGTGCAAATGCGTCACAACCCGAGTTCGGCTCTCGTGAATCCACCCGGTCGTCGGTGCTGGTCGGAGGGATTTCCGGCTGCGCAACTGGGCCGTTCGGAGGAGTGAGCGAGGCGGCGTTCGCTCTCGGCGTATCGCTGCCGTAGCACGGAATCCCGCAGGTCGCTCGGCCGTATGGCGTACCGGGCACGTGAATGATCAACCGTCAGGAACCTGTGATTGGCCACTGGGTACGGCCAGGTCGTGAGGCCCTGTTAGTGTTGCGGGCTGAACCCGGATGTCCTCCGGGTTGCTTGGTCGTGGCTACCTACCTCGGCCTGCCAACTACCGCATGTGCCGGTCCCTGGGGGTCGGCAACGCTCAGGAGGTTCGCGTGCTCGGCGCATTCCGCTCGGCTCTCGCGACGCCGGATCTACGCAAGAAGATCCTCTTCACGCTCGGGATCATCATTGTGTACCGGCTTGGAGCGACCATGCCCGCGCCGGGCGTGTCCTTCAAGAACGTGCGGGCGTGTGCAGAAGCGCTCGAGGGCCAGAACATCTACTCGCTGATCAACCTGTTCAGCGGTGGTGCACTGCTCAACCTGTCCGTGTTCGCGCTGGGCATCATGCCCTACATCACCGCGAGCATCATCATTCAGCTCCTCACCGTGGTCATCCCGCGGTTCGAGCAGCTGAAGAAGGAAGGACAGGCCGGTCAGGGCAAGCTGACGCAGTACACGCGCTACCTGACGATCGGTCTCGCGATCCTGCAGTCGACCGGTCTCGTGGCGCTGGCGGTCCGCGGCCAGCTGTTCGGTGAGTGCGACCAGGACGTCATTCCCAACAAGGACAGCATCTTCACCCTCATCGTGCTGGTCATCACCATGACCGCCGGTACCTCGGTCATCATGTGGCTGGGCGAGCTGATCACGGAGAAGGGCATCGGCAACGGCATGTCGTTGCTGATCTTCACCGGCATCGCGGCCCGCATCCCGGCCGAGGGCAAGAACATCTGGGACAAGGACGAGAGCCGGGTCACCTTCTTCCTGGTCCTCGCCGCCGCCCTCGTCATCATCGCGAGCGTCATCTACGTCGAGCAGGCCCAGCGCCGCATCCCGGTGCAGTACGCCAAGCGCATGATCGGCCGCCGCATGTACGGCGGTACGTCGACGTACCTCCCCCTCAAGGTGAACCAGGCCGGCGTCATCCCGGTCATCTTCGCCTCTTCGCTGCTGTACCTGCCGGACCTGATCGTGCGCCTGACCCAGGGCAACTCGACCGAGACGAACTGGTTCTCCACCTTCGTCCAGACCTACCTGGTCAAGCAGTCGAGTTGGGTGCACATCCTCTCGTACTTCATGCTCATCGTCTTCTTCACGTACTTCTACGTCGGCATCACGTTCAACCCGGACGAGCGCGCTGACGAGATGAAGAAGTTCGGTGGCTTCATCCCCGGCATCCGCCCCGGTCGCCCCACCGCCGAGTACCTCAAGTTCGTCCTGGGTCGCATCACGCTCCCCGGTTCGCTCTACCTCGGCATCGTGGCGATCCTGCCGAACCTGTTCCTGGACCTGACCGGCGACGGCCAGAACCAGAACTTCCCGTTCGGCGGCACCGCGGTTCTGATCATGGTCGGTGTCGGTCTCGACACCGTGAAGCAGATCGAGAGCCAGCTCATGCAGCGCAATTACGAAGGGTTCCTCCGCTAGATGCGACTCGTTCTCGTTGGCCCGCCCGGTGCGGGCAAGGGCACCCAGGCCGAAGTTCTGAGCCGCAAGCTCGGCGTGCCGCACATCTCGACGGGCGACCTCTTCCGGTCACACATCAGCAACCAGACCGAGCTCGGGCTGGAGGTGCAGAGCATCCTCGACGAGGGCGCTCTCGTGCCGGACTCCATCACGAACGAGATGGTGCGCAAGCGCTTGGCCGAGTCCGACGCGGCGGACGGGTTCCTGCTCGACGGGTTCCCCCGCAACGTCGCGCAGGCCGACAAGCTGGGCGAGTTCCTGGCCGTCGGCGGCCACTCGCTCGACGCGGTGCTGGAGTTCCGGGTCGACGAGGACGTCGTGGTGGAGCGGCTGCTCGCACGCGGACGCACGGACGACAAGGAAGACGTCATCCGGCACCGCCAGCAGGTGTACCGCAACGAGACCGCGCCGCTGCTGAGCTACTACGCGGAGAAGGTCATCTCCATCGACGCGGTGGGCGAGATCGACGAGATCAGCGAGCGGGCACTGGCCGCGCTGAACTCCCTGCGCGACGAGAAGTAGTTGAACTAGGCGGGCTTCGGTGCTCGTCGGCCCTCGGCCGACCGCGCCGGAGCCCGCATTGTTTGCCGGGGGACGACCCCGCCCGATCAAGTCATTCGGTGAAGGCATGAGCAAGATCGAGATCAAGACGCCCGGCCAGCTCGAGGCGATGCGCGCCGCCGGTCTGGTGGTGGCGAGGGCGTTGAAGAACGTCGTCGCGGCGGTGAAGCCCGGTGTGTCCACCTGGGAGCTCGACGAGATCGCCGAGCAGACCATCCGCGACGCCGGCGCCATCCCGTCGTTCAAGGGCTACCACGGCTTCCCGGCGAGCATCTGCGCGTCGGTGAACGACCAGATCGTCCACGGCATCCCCACCAAGCAGCAGGTGCTGGCCGAGGGCGACCTGATCTCCATCGACTGCGGCGCGATCCTCGACGACTGGCACGGCGACTCGGCCGTCACGGTCGGCGTCGGCGAGCTCTCGCCCGCGGACCACAGGCTCTCCGAGGCGACCAGGCTGTCGATGCTCGCGGGCATCGCGGCCGCGGTGCCCGGCGGCAGGCTGACGGACATCTCGTTCGCCATCGAGTCCTCGGCGATCGAGTCGGGGGAGCGCGACGGCATCGAGTACGGCATCGTCGCGGACTACGGCGGCCACGGCATCGGCACGAAGATGCACATGGACCCGTTCCTGCCGAACTACGGCAAGCCCGGCAAGGGGCCGAAGCTCAAGGTCGGCATGGCCATCGCGATCGAGCCGATGCTGACCCTCGGCACCGACGACTCCCAGGAGCTGGAGGACGGCTGGACCGTCACCACGCTCGACGGCACGCGTGCCGCGCACTGGGAGCACAGCGTCGCGATCACGGAGAACGGTCCCTGGGTGCTCACGGCGCCCGAGGAGGACTGAGCATCCCGAGCACGGTTTTGGACGTAGCCCCGTTCGCCCTCCGGCGAGCGGGGCTATTTCGTTTGCGCCCACCGCTACGGTCGAGGTGACGAGCGAGTCCAATGCTTGGGGGCATTGTGGGGGTAACCCGTTTCGTCCTGTCCGCCCTTCTGATTCCACTAGCAGGCTGTGCTGCCACGAAGCCGGCCACCGATCTCACCTACCAGGACGTGCCGGCGGAGCGGATCGCCGACCGGCTCTTCCTCGCGGACACGATCGCGGCGGTCGAGCACTGCTCACCGCCGTTCAGCGACGTGATCGTGCGGCGTCCGAACTTCATCAGCCCGCCCACGCCCGTCGACGGCGGGTGCGGGGGCGCGATCCGGGCCGAGGCGCCGTGGGAGTACGGCGATGCCGTGAGTCGCATCACGGCGCTGCACGACGTCGTCGTCCGCGAGTGGCAGGTCCTGCTCCAGTCGGGTCCGGAGGCCGCCGAGACACGGGCGACCTCCGCCACGCTGCTGCACTGCCTCGACCGGGCGGGGTTCTCCCAGCGGGGTCCCGGCGACCCGAGCCTGGAGAGCTACGGCGTCGGATCCGGTGATCCGGCGCTCAACAACGCAGCTCAGAGGTGTTCCGACGACACCGCGTACGGCAGCAGGATCGCGGCTCAACGCCTGCGGACGTTGAAGTCGGTGCTCGGCAGGCACGAGTCCGAGCTCAACGACATCGCACGCCTGCGGCCGGTGCTCGAGCGGGGCGCGCTGCCCGACGAGGGCGTCGACCGGACCCGATTTGGGTTGCCGCAGTGAACTGCGTACACTGGTCAGGTGGCGCATCTGTCGCGCCGGTTCTGTCATGCCCTCGCAGGTGAGATCGAGCCGAGCTGGGACGCGCCCAAACGTATTTATCACCGTCACGAAACGCGGAGGACATGGGCAAGAAGGACGGGGCCATTGAGGTCGAGGGCCGCGTAGTCGAGCCGCTCCCCAACGCGATGTTCAGGGTCGAGTTGGAGAACGGTCACAAGGTACTCGCGCACATCAGCGGCAAGATGCGACAGCACTACATCCGCATCCTCCCTGAGGACCGGGTTGTCGTGGAGCTCTCGCCCTACGACCTGTCCCGCGGGCGCATCGTCTACCGCTACAAGTGACCTCCAGTAGCAGGAGATCTCAGGCGTGAAGGTTCAGCCGAGCGTCAAGAAGATCTGCGACAAGTGCAAGGTGATCCGCCGTCACGGCCGGGTCATGGTGATCTGCGAGAACCTGCGCCACAAGCAGCGCCAGGGCTGAGCAGTTCCACTCGCGCTCGTCGGGCTCTTCGATGACGCAGTAACGAGAAGCCTCCTCGTACCTACCGCACGCGGCTTCATCAGCGTGCGGACACCCCCGGATTCCAGGCCGGGGCCGGGACACCGGCTGTGAGAGCAGCCGGAACGACACACAGCGAGTCAGTCACCGGAACTGGACGAGGAGCAGACCTGGAAGTAATCGACAGGAGTTAACCGCCACATGGCACGACTCGCTGGCGTCGACCTCCCCCGCGAAAAGCGGATGGAGATCGCGCTCACCTACATCTTCGGCATCGGTCGTACGCGCTCCAAGGAGCTGCTCGCCGCCACGGAGATCTCCCCGGACCTCCGGGTGAAGGATCTGACGGACGACGACCTCGCCAAGCTGCGGGACCACATCGAGACGAACTACAAGGTCGAGGGTGACCTCCGCCGTGAGGTTCAGGCCGACATCCGTCGCAAGATGGAGATCGGCTGCTACGAGGGTCTTCGGCACCGTCGCGGCCTGCCCGTTCGCGGTCAGCGCACCAAGACGAACGCCCGTACCCGCAAGGGTCCGAAGAAGACCGTCGCCGGCAAGAAGAAGGCCGGCAAGAAGTAAGACCTCGCGTCTACTGCCCTCAACTTAGGAGTTCGTTTTGCCACCCAAGTCCCGCACGGGCGCCGGGGTCAAGAAGGTCCGGCGCAAGGAAAAGAAGAACGTCTCGCACGGCCAGGCGCACATCAAGAGCACGTTCAACAACACCATCGTGTCCATCACGGACCCGCTGGGCAACGTGATCAGCTGGGCGTCCGCCGGCCACGTGGGCTTCAAGGGCTCGCGCAAGTCCACGCCGTTCGCGGCGCAGATGGCTGCCGAGAACGCCGCCCGCAAGGCCGCCGAGCACGGCATGCGCAAGGTGGACGTGTTCGTGAAGGGTCCCGGCTCCGGCCGTGAGACCGCGATCCGTTCGCTGCAGGCCGCCGGTCTCGAGGTCGGCACCATTCAGGACGTGACCCCGCAGCCCCACAACGGCTGCCGCCCGCCCAAGCGGCGCCGGGTCTGAGGAACGGGGAGGAGTAAGAACTCATGGCTCGTTATACGGGACCCGCGACGCGCATCTCGCGTCGCCTCAAGGTCGACCTCGTTGGTGGGGACCAGGCGTTCGAGCGCCGTCCGTACCCGCCCGGCCAGCACGGTCGTGGCCGGGTCAAGGAGTCCGAGTACCTGCTGCAGCTCCAGGAGAAGCAGAAGGCTCGTTACACCTACGGCGTCCTTGAGCGTCAGTTCGTCCGCTACTACAAGGAAGCGGTTCGCCGTCCGGGCAAGACCGGCGAGAACCTGCTCCAGATCCTCGAGGCCCGCCTCGACAACGTGGTGTACCGCGCGGGCCTCGCCCGCACGCGTCGCCAGGCTCGCCAGCTGGTTGCCCACGGCCACTTCATCGTCAACGGCCACAAGGTGAACATCCCGAGCTACCAGGTGTCGAAGTTCGACATCATCGATGTGAAGCCGAAGTCCATGCCGACGCTGCCCTTCGAGGCTGCCCGCGCGTCCTTCGGTGACCGCCCGATTCCCGCTTGGCTGCAGGTCGTTCCCTCGAACCTGCGCATCCTCGTGCACCAGTTGCCCGAGCGCGCGCAGATCGACACGCCTGTCACCGAGCAGCTCATCGTCGAGCTCTACTCGAAGTGATCCTCTCCGAGCCACTGTCCTCTTCGGACAGTGGCTCGGGTCGGGTCCCGCATCGGCGCGAAGGGTGTGCCGAGTGCGTTCGCCGGTCCTCGCGGCTGGCTGTTGTTGACGGCGTCAAATAGCGGGCGTCGTTGTCGAAAGGTTGAACCCAGTGCTGATTTCCCAGCGCCCCTCGCTCGGCGAGGAAGCGGTCTCCGAGACCCGTTCCCGGTTCGTCATCGAACCGCTGGAGCCGGGCTTCGGTTACACGCTCGGCAACTCGATCCGCCGCACGCTGCTCTCGTCGATCCCCGGTGCTGCTGTCACGAGCATCCGCATCGACGGCGTGCTGCACGAGTTCACCACGGTTCCCGGGGTGAAGGAGGACGTCACCGACGTCATCCTGAACCTCAAGGAGCTCGTCGTCTCGTCCGAGGAGGACGAGCCGGTGACCATGTACCTGCGCAAGCAGGGCCCCGGTGTGGTGACCGCGGGCGACATCGTGCCTCCGGCCGGTGTCACCGTGCACAACCCCGACCTGCACATCGCGACCCTGAACGGCAAGGGGAAGCTGGAGATCGAGCTCGTCGTCGAGCGCGGTCGCGGCTACGTCCCGGCTGTCCAGAACAAGCAGGCGGGCGCCGAGATCGGCCGCATCCCCGTCGACTCGATCTACTCGCCGGTTCTCAAGGTGACGTACAAGGTCGAGGCCACTCGTGTCGAGCAGCGCACGGACTTCGACAAGCTGATCCTCGACGTGGAGACCAAGCCCTCGATCACCCCGAGGGACGCGGTTGCCTCCGCGGGTAAGACCCTGGTTGAGCTGTTCGGCCTCGCTCGCGAGCTGAACATCGACGCCGAGGGCATCGAGATCGGCCCGTCGCCGGCCGAGGCTGACACCATCGCCGCGTTCGCGATGCCGATTGAGGACCTGGACCTCACCGTCCGGTCCTACAACTGCCTCAAGCGGGAAGGCATCCACACCGTCGGCGAGCTCGTGTCGCGCAGCGAGGCGGACCTGCTGGACATCCGCAACTTCGGTGCGAAGTCGATCGACGAGGTCAAGATGAAGCTCGTCGGCCTCGGCCTCGCCCTGAAGGACTCGCCTCCTGGGTTCGACCCGTCCGCGGCTGCTGCCGACTACCACCCCGGTGACACGGGCTGGGGCGCCGGTGCCGGCCTGGACCCGCACGACGACGGTCAGGACTACGCGGAGACCGAGCAGCTCTGACGCTCTGATTCAGAGCTAGAGGATCTCTTTCAGTTACAGGAGTAAGCGATGCCCACCCCTACCAAGGGCCCACGGCTCGGTGGGTCTCCGGCGCACGAGCGGCTGCTGCTCGCCAACCTGGCGACGGCGCTGTTCCAGCACGGCCGGATCAAGACCACTGAGGCCAAGGCGAAGCGGCTGCGTCCGTACGCCGAGAAGATCATCTCGAAGGCCAAGGCCGGCGACCTGCACAACCGTCGCGAGATCATGAAGGTGATCCGCGACAAGGACGTCGTGCACAAGCTGATCGCCGAGATCGGTCCGTTCTTCAGCGACCGTTCCGGTGGCTACACCCGCATCACCAAGACGCTGGCGCGCAAGGGCGACAACGCCCCCATGGCCATCATCGAGCTGGTGCAGCAGAAGCTCGTCTCCACCGAGGCCGAGGCTGCGCGCAAGACCAAGTTCGCCAAGGACGAGAAGCCGGCCGAGACCGCGGCTGTCGTCGAGGCTGACGAGACCAAGGCCGAGGACGCTGTCGAGGTTGACGGCGAGCCGACCGCTGAGGCCGTTGAGGCCGAGGAGTCTGCCGAGGCCAAGGACGAGTCCGCCAAGGACAAGTCCTGAGTCTGAACGCTGACGAGCCCGCCGTTCCCGCTTCCGGGGGCGGCGGGCTCGTTCGTGTGCGCCTTGATCTGGGTTACGACGGCACGGAGTTCTCCGGCTGGGCACGGCAGCCTTCGCGGCGCACCGTGTGCGGCGTCCTGGAGGACACCATGTCGATGGTGCTGCGCGAGGACGTCTCGCTGACCGTCGCAGGCCGCACCGACGCCGGTGTGCACGCCTCCGGTCAGGTCGCGCACGTTGATCTGCCTGACTCCGTGGATGTCGCCGGGTTGGCCAAGCGCTTGGCCCGTGCGTTGCCCACGGACGTGCGTGTGTTCTCCGCACGTGTTGTGCCGGCTGCCTTTGACGCTCGGTTTTCGGCGTTGCGGCGGCATTACGAGTACCGGGTTTCGGATGCCGTGTTTGGAGCGCATCCGTTGCGGCGGTTGGACACCCTTGCCTGGCCTCGGCCGCTGGATGTTGGCGCTATGAACGTCGCGGCTGGGTTGTTGTTGGGGGAGCACGACTTTTGTGCGTTCTGCAAGCGGCGTGAGGGTGCTACGACCATTCGCGAGTTGCAGCGGCTTGAGCTGGTGCGGGCTGCTGATGATGTTGTCACTGCTTTTGTGTCCGCTGATGCGTTCTGCCACTCGATGGTTCGGTCGTTGATCGGGGCGTTGCTCGCTGTGGGGGAGGGGCGGAAGGCCGTTGAGTGGCCTGCGTCCCTGTTGTCGTTGCAGGGGCGGGCTTCTGGGGTTGCTGTGGCTCCTGCTCATGGGTTGAGCTTGGTTCGGGTGGATTTTCCTGGGGATTCGGAGTTGGCGGCTCGGGCTGAGGCGACTCGGCGGGTTCGCACTCTGTCCTGAGGATTTTGCGGGCTGGTCGCGTTGAGTCCTTTAGCGGCGGCTGCTTCCTGGGGCTCCGCCCCAGACCCCGCCAATCTGATCAAAAACCGGGCCGGCGCCGTTCGCGGGTTGATGGCACGCCTGTTGCTTTTGGCGGCTGCGCGTTGCTTTGTTGGTTGCGTTCCGTGGGGTGGTTTCGTCACGAGTCGAGCCAAGAGCGGGCCACATGCAAGGAGGGGTGGGGTGAGGTCGCAAGAAACGTATACATCTTAAAAAGACACAAAAAAAACAAAAAAAAAAAACAAAAAAAAAAAAAAAAAAACAA
>NZ_JBHXLF010000016.1:0-147616 GCF_042721515.1 Lentzea sp. NPDC058436 | reverse complement strand
CATCAGAGGAGGGGTGTCAAACCGCCACGCTTTTCGGCGGTTTGACACCCCTACTCAGGTGTGGCCCGCTCTTGGCTCGACTCGTGACGAAACCACCCCACGAAACGCAACCAAACAAAGCAACGCGCAGCCGCCAAAAGCAACAGGCGTGCCATCTACCTGCCGAGGGCGCTGGCCCGGTTTTTGATCAGATTGGCGGGGTCTGGGGCGGAGCCCCAGGAAGCAACCGCCGCACGCGCAAGCAAGGCGACCCCCTACGAACAACAAACCGGCGCCCGCCAACGCAACAGGGGGACGCCCCACAAAACCGACGCGCCACCTGCCCGACCCGAGCCCGACCCCAGCCCGGTCCCCACCCCCAACGACCGCACCCCTCTGACCAGCACATCCCCCACCCCGCCAGAACCTCGCCAAAAACTTCAAAAAATCCCCGAAATCCGGCGCAACGGTCGGCCACCACGTGCGTCTATGTGGGTGTCGCAAGCAGCACAGCCAGGGAACGTTCGGGGCGGTCCGGGCACAACGAGCAGCCTGCAGACGAAGGGGAGCGAAGGGACGGCGGGGGCCTAACTTCGCGGCGAGGTGCGGCCGGACCGAACGGGAGAGCGGTCCGGCCGCGCTGTCTTTCCAGGACGTTCTCGACACGTCGTACATCCGCCCAGGACCGTCTCCTCAGGACGACCCAGGCAGGCCAACTCCACGGCACAGCCCCACATGCCCGCGTGACGCAGCGCGGAACAGCCCGCCGCAGCCCGCCACCGTGAAGATCGCCGCAGCTCAGCCCGCCTGCGTTCAAAAATTGTCAGACCCCCGGAGCATCATCAACCGCATGAGGTCACAACTCAGGCGGGAGAGCTCGAAGTGGATCACGTACTGGCCGGCGCCCTGCACGAACGTGTGTTCGCAATCCTCAACCAGCTGGAATCCCCGGAGACCACGAAGCTGGTCGAGGCCTGGCGCACCCTGCTCAGCCATCACGAACCGACGGAGAGCGGGGCCTGCAAGGCGTGCGGCCCGCGCTGGCGCAGACACATGTGCTCGGTCTGGCGCGTAGCGGCCGCGTACTTCGCCCGCCCGGAACTGGAGCGCCGCTAGAGCGAGGCTGGAGTCTCCCGGCCGCGTGAGGCCCTCTGAGCCGTTCTAAACATCAGAACCACACCCGGAGGTGGTCCGGCAGCAGAACGCTCGGGAGAAAGCTGCTGAGCCGTAGTTCAGCAAAAGCCGAACTAGATCAAGTCGGAACGTGAGGACAGCGGCCACAAGCCAGCCGTCGCGCAAAGCCGGCCACGAAACTCAGCGGCCCGACGAACCCGGTAACGCCAAGGCCACCGGTCGCGAATCATCAGCGACCACGAACCCCAGCGACCCCAAGCCGGCGACTTCAGGCCGGGGTCCTCAAAGCCGGTGACCACGAAGGCCAACGGCCCCAACAGCAGATCAGCCGAGCCGAACTCGATCGAACTGCGTTCAGTCGGACCGCATGCAGCCGAACCGAACCAGTCGACCTGAACTCAGCCGAACCGAGATCCAACCGATCCGGACTCAGCCGAACCGAGGTTCAACCGATCTGGATCAGACCGTCACGCCGCGAGCGTTCAACCACGTCAGCGGGTTGATCTTCTGCCCACCGGGGTTCCACACCTCGAAGTGCAGGTGAGGGCCGGTCGAGAAGCCGCGGTTGCCCATGCGGGCGATCTGCTGACCTGCCTTGACCTGCTGGCCCTCGCGGACGCTGAACGTGTCCATGTGGCCGTAGACGGTGATGGTGCCGTCCTCGTGCTGCACGCGGACCCAGAGGCCGAAGCCGGACGCGGGGCCCGCTTCGAGAACGACGCCGTCGGCGGCGGAGACGATCGGGGTGCCGATGGGGCCCGCGATGTCGATGCCGAGGTGCATGGTGCCCCAGCGGCCGCCGTAGCCGGAGGTGAACTCGCCGGCGGCGGGGCGGACGAACTTCGGGCGCTTCTTCTCGGCCTCGACGGCCTCGCGCTCGGTGGTGAGCTGCTGGCTGCGCAGGAGCTTGGCTGCCTCGGCGGAGCCCTCGGCCGTGGTCTTGGAGACCGCGAGGATCTGCGGGGCCGGGGCGGTGTCGCCGCCCACGCCGTCGAACGTGGCGGCGCCGCCTGCGTGGTTGGCGAGCTGGACGTCCTTGCTGTCGTCAGCTGCTGCCTGGCCGAGCTGGCCTGCGCCTGCGGCTGCGAACGCGCCTACTGCGACGGCGGCGACGACGATGCGTCCGCGAAGCGCCGACGGTGGCGGGGGGAGCCGGTGCGAGCTGACCGGGCGCGCTGACGCGCGGTCGACTGCCTCTTCAAGCGCAGCACTGCGTTCATGGCCGCCGGGGGAGCGGTGGTGACTCAAAGCTTGCCCTTCCGCCTTCGGGGAGCCTGATCGTGTGGACCGCCGGGCGGGGGATTCCCGGTGAGTCAGGATTCGGGGTTCTGACTCGGTGTCCTTCTGTGATCAGACCGTGACAACGGACCGGGGGACAGTAACGGCGGGGAGCCTCGGAGGGCAAACCCCAGTTCGTTATGTCCTCCCAATGGGCGGCAACCAGCGAGTTTCAACTGTCAACTGTGACCGTCGGTCGTACCGGGCGCGCGAAACGCCTCACCGCCAGCGGCGATGGGGTGAGTTGACAAGTCATCCGATCGGGTGATGGCCGTCACAACTACGTGAAGAGTCCTCGTGTCAACCGGCAAAGAAAGGTGACCTGAATCACGTATCTGGTGCTCTTCGACGAGCAACGACGAGTGCTCCAGCCGGGCGTTGCGCTGAGGCACGATGATCTGATCCATCTCGGACCAGACCACGACGAAGCGCGTGCGGCACGGCCGGCACGGTTCGGCGAGTTCCGACAGCAACTCCGAGCCCGGCCGCAGCTGCCGGGTCAGCGGAGTCGGCAGCAGATAGGCGGCGAGCGTGCCGCTGTGGGGCGTTCCCAGTGTTACGAGTGTGCGAACGCGTGAGTCGCCGTGCAGTCGTTGTACGTAGTACCTGGCAATGAGCCCGCCGAGTGAATGGCCGACCACGTGCACCTGATCGGAACCGGTCTGCTCGCAGATCCGCTCGATCTGCGCCCCGAGCAGCGCCGCCGACCGGCGGACGTCACCCGTCAACGCCGTCAGCACGCTGTAGTTGATGGCGTGCACCACCCCGAAGCCCCGCCTTCGCAGCGCCCCCGACAGCACCGCGAAGGCGGAGCGGTTGTCCCCGATGCCATGCACCAACACGATCGGGGTGCCCGCCGCCTCCATGGCCGAAACCACCAGACCCCGCTGCACCAGCGGCAGGCCGTCGGTTCGGTAGTGCCGGTAGTGGCCGTCCGGGCGCAGCTGTTCGGTGATCGCGCCCCACGGGTAGAGCACCGCGTGGGCCGTCAGCCAGGCCGCTTCCATGGCGACCCCGCGCACTCCGCCGGGCGAGGCCATCGCCCGCAGCGCGACCTTCACCTCCTCGGCGACGTCACGGGCGGTGTGGACACCCCACCCGGCGCGGTCGAGGGCGGCGTCGGTCAGACGCGTGAACCACGACCTGCCTTCGTCGCTCATGTGAGCGACGTTAAGTGATGAAGTCACGCATCAGGACTACCCGCCGGATGTTTTCCACATGCGAACGAAATTCATCTCAGTAGGTCCCGCACAGGACGCCTGACCCATCTCCTCTATTGCTAGGTTCGCCCGCGATGACTCGCACCGAGCTCGAGAACCAGACCCCTGCGGCCGCCAGGCTGCGCACGTCGTGGGCCCTCGCCGCGGCAGGCTCCCTCCTACTGGCCCTGGGCCCGCTGCTCGGCGTGGTCGACGGCGCGGAACCCGCCTTCACGTCGTGGCCGCTGCTCGCCCTGCTGGCGCTGTTGTCGCCGGTCGTCGCGGGTGTGCTGCTGATGCGCGGCCGCCCGTTCGTGGCGGCGGGGCTGATCGCCGCGGCCGGCGTCTTCGCGGTGGGCCGGCTCCTGAGCGACCTGCTGATCGCCTTCGAACCGATGGACGTGGCGCGTCCCGAGCTCTTCCGGCCGACCACGCTGGTCGCGGTCACGCCGGCGGTGGGCGTGTGGCTGCTGGTCGCCGGACACCTGCTGGTGATCGCCGGCGGAGCGCTCGCGGCCGGTCGCGCCGGTCTGCCCGCCGACGAGACGGAGCCCCCGACCCTGGTGGGCCTCCCCGTGCTGATCGCCGCCGTGGCCGCGATCGGGTTGCTCGGCAAGCCCTTCACCTCGGCCGACGCCTTCCAGCTCGACCGCGGTCCGTGGGAGCTGCCGGTGCTCGGGCTGATCGGCGGCCTGCTGGTCGCGGTCGCCGTCCCGCTGGCCACCGCTCTCTCGGCCACCTCGCCCGACCCCGACACCCGCCAGGGCGGCACGATCGGCGTGACGCTGGCCCTCCTCGCCGTCGTGGTCCCGTGGCTCGCGGCGGGCACCCTCGCGCCGGGGCTCGGCGTCAGTTCGGGCCCGGTGACCGCGCTGGTCGCGGCGATCGTGCTGCTCGGCGCGCCCCTTCACGGCCGCGGCCTGCGGCTGGCTCGCGGTGAGCGCGACGAGACGCGCGACCCCGCCCTGCCGTCGCTGCGGCGCATGCACGTCATCACGGGTGCCTTCGCCGTCGCCGCCGCCGCGTCGATGCTCGTCGGCGCGCTCCTCCCGCAGCTCACCCTGACCACGGGCGGTGCGGCGCCCGACCTGGCGACCGTGAACCTGCTGTGGGTGGCCGGACTCGCGTTCGGCGTGATCGGTCTCCTCATGTTCGTGCCGTCGACCGCCGCGGTGGTGCGTCCGGCGGTCGTGGGCGGGTTCTTCGCCATGCAGCTCGCCGCGGCGGGCGCCACCGAGTCCGTGCTGGCCGCGAGCCAGGCGGGCGTCGCTCAGCCGGGCGCGGGCTTCTGGCTGATGGTCGTAGAACTGCCGCTCGGCGTGCTGGCGCTGGTGTGCGGAGGCATCGCGGCCGCGATCGAGCGGGACAACGCCGGGGAGTCCGAGCGCGAGCAGCTGCCGGTGACCGAGCTGGGCGCCGTGCTGCTCGCCGGGCTCTTCGCGGTGGGCGCCTTCGTGCTGCCGACCACGCGCGGCGAGAACTACGAGTCGCCGAGCCTGCTCCCGGACACCGACCCGGCGGTCTCCTACACGCTGCTCATCTCTCTCATCGTGCTGATCAGCACTCTCGTGCTGGTGTCCAGGTCGAGGCCCGCTCGCGGTGCCGCGGCGCTCGCCGGTCTCGTGGTGCTGCTCGGTGTCAGGGCGCTCGAACTGCCGCTGACGGGTGACCGGGTGGAGGGCGCCGTCGCCGCGCCCGGCACGTGGCTCGCCGTGGCGTCGGTCGCCGCTCTGCTGGTCGCGGCCGGACTGATGAGTGCTCGCGCGACCCGCTGAAACGTGACTTGCACGCGCTTTTCTCTGTATCGCGCGCGTGCGCGTGATCGACCTCACCGCCGTTGAGACCGACCTCACCGGTGGTGACGTGCGAGCGGTACCCGCAGGTCGATAGTGTCTGGGCCCAGCCGCGTCAAGTGGGTTCGCTTGGCCCCTTGAGGACCACCCAGGCGCGGTGTTGTGTTCCGACACCGACGTCGCAGGAGACCCGAGTGGACCTGTACGAATACCAGGCGAAGGACCTCTTCGCCGCCCACGGCGTCCCGGTACTGCCGGGCGATGTGGCCACCAACCCCGCCGACGCCAAGGCCATCGCCGCGAAGTTCGGCCAGGCCGTCGTCGTCAAGGCCCAGGTCAAGACCGGCGGCCGCGGCAAGGCCGGTGGTGTGAAGCTCGCTTCCACCCCGGAGGAGACCGAGGAGAAGGCGACCGCCATCCTCGGCCTCGACATCAAGGGGCACATCGTTCACCGCGTGCTGGTGACGCCCGCCTCCGACATCGCGGAGGAGTACTACTTCTCCTTCCTCCTCGACCGCGCCAACCGCACCTTCCTCGCCATGGCGAGCGTCGAGGGCGGCATGGACATCGAAGAGGTCGCGGTCACCAAGCCCGAGGCCCTCGCGAAGATCGCCATCGACGCCATCAAGGGCGTCGACGTGGCCAAGGCGACCGAGATCGCCGACGCCGCGAACTTCCCGGCCGAGGTCAAGGACCAGGTCGTCGACACCATCGTGAAGCTCTGGGAGACCTTCGTCTCCGAGGACGCCACGCTGGTCGAGGTCAACCCGCTCGTGCGCGACCCGCAGGGCAAGATCGTCGCCCTCGACGGCAAGGTCACGCTCGACGAGAACGCGGACTTCCGCCACCCGGCCCACGCCGAGCTGGTCGACAAGGCCGCCGAGAACCCTCTTGAGGCGAAGGCCAAGGAGAAGGGCCTCAACTACGTCAAGCTCGACGGCGAGGTCGGCATCATCGGCAACGGCGCCGGTCTCGTGATGTCCACCCTGGACGTCGTGGCGTACGCCGGTGAGCAGTACGGCGTGAAGCCCGCGAACTTCCTCGACATCGGTGGCGGCGCGTCCGCCGAGGTCATGGCCAACGGCCTGGACGTCATCCTCGGCGACGAGGCCGTCCGCTCCGTCTTCGTCAACGTCTTCGGCGGCATCACCGCGTGCGACGCCGTGGCCAACGGCATCGTGAAGGCGCTGGAGATCCTCGGCGACTCGGCCACCAAGCCGCTCGTCGTCCGCCTGGACGGCAACAACGTGGAGGAGGGCCGCGCGATCCTCGCCGAGGCCAACCACCCGCTGGTGACCGTTGTCGACACGATGGACAACGCGGCCGCCAAGGCCGCCGAGCTCGCGGCTGCGGGGGTCTGAGTCAGATGGCTATCTTCCTCAACGAGAACAGCAAGGTCATCGTCCAGGGCATGACCGGTGCCGAGGGCACCAAGCACACCAAGCGCATGCTCGCGTCCGGCACGAACATCGTCGGTGGCGTGAACCCGCGCAAGGCGGGCGAGAAGGTCGACTTCGACGGCACCGTCCTCCCGGTCTTCGGCACCGTCAAGGAGGCCATGGAGGCCACCGGCGCGAACGTGACCGTGATCTTCGTCCCGCCGGCCTTCTCGAAGGCCGCCGTGGTCGAGGCGATCGACGCCGAGATCGAGCTGGCCGTCGTCATCACCGAGGGCATCCCGGTGCACGACACCGCCTACTTCTGGGCGCACGCCGTCGCGACGGGCCACAAGACCCGCATCATCGGCCCGAACTGCCCCGGCATCATCAGCCCCGGCAAGTCGAACGCCGGCATCATCCCCGCGAACATCGCGGGCAGCGGCAAGATCGGCCTCGTGTCGAAGTCGGGCACGCTGACCTACCAGATGATGCACGAGCTGCGGGACTTCGGTTTCTCCACCGCGATCGGCATCGGCGGCGACCCGATCATCGGCACCACGCACATCGACGCCCTGGAGGCCTTCGAGGCCGACGAGGAGACCGTCGCGATCGTGATGATCGGTGAGATCGGTGGCGACGCCGAGGAGCGCGCGGCCGCGTACATCAAGGAGAACGTGACCAAGCCGGTCGTCGGCTACGTCGCGGGCTTCACCGCCCCCGAGGGCAAGACCATGGGCCACGCCGGCGCCATCGTCTCGGGCTCGGCGGGCACCGCGCAGGCGAAGAAGGAGGCCCTCGAGGCCGCCGGCGTCAAGGTCGGCAAGACGCCGTCCGAGACCGCCTCGCTGATGCGCGAGATCATGCAGGCGCTCTGAGCCTGCTGGTCGAACAGGCGACGCCCGTTTGACCAGCAAGTGAACGCCGCTCCTGAGGTTGCTGAGTCTCTGATCTCAGCCACTGAGAGCAACGAGGGGCCGGATTCCGAGTACTTTCGGAGTCCGGCCCTTGCTCGTATGGCGGAACCGGCATGATCGGTCCATCGTCTTAGTAGCGGGTGCAGAGCACTGCTAGCGTCACTCGACGCACCCTGGTTTGAGGAGGAGACCTCGACATGTCCGTGCCTTACGGCGCACCCCAACAGCAGCCGCCGGGTCCGGCACAGCACCAGGCAGCGCCGCCGGCCTCTGGGGCCCCCGGTGCCAACAACATCAACCTGACCCTGATCCTCCCGCTGGTCGCGGCGGGTCTCGGTCTCGTGGCCTACTTCATCGCGTTCGCGGACGACGTCAGCAGCGGCAGCGTGACGTACCTGCTCGCGGCTGGTCTGCTCGCCGGCCTCTCGGTGCTCCCGAGCACCCCGAAGGGCTTCGTGCCGGTCGCCGCGATCCTGGCGTCGGTGCAGACCCTGCTGCAGTTGCAGGTCATCATCAAGTCGCCGTCCGTGCAGGGCCTCGACATCGTGCTGCTCATCGTCGCGCTGCTCGAGACGGCCGCGGTCGTGCTCGCGTTCCTGCTCGCCGAGGGCATCGTGAAGTTCGAGCCGAAGCCGGCGAACCCGTACGCGGGTCAGCCGCAGGGGCAGCCGGGTGGCTGGAACCCGCAGTCGGGCGCGTTCCCGCAGCAGGGCCAGCACCAGCAGCACCAGCAGCAGGCCCCGCAGCAGCAGGCGCCCGCTCAGCAACAGCAGTTCGGCCAGCAGCAGCAGTTCGGTCAGCAGCCGCAGCAGCCCGCCCAGCCGGGTCAGCCGCCGCAGCAGACCAGCTTCATGCCGCAGCCTGGCCAGTTCGGCTCGCCGGGCACGCCGCCCGGTGGCTTCGGCGGACCGCAGCAGTAAGGTCCGCTCACCGTTCGACCTCAGGGGTGGTGCCGGGTTCTCCGGCACCACCCCTGTCGTATGACCCGGCGTGCCTGCCCCGAATGGCCCAGGCGGCCTGACACAGTGGAGAAGTGCCCGTGCTGCAACGCGATGTGACCAGTGAGGTCAACACCGTGCGCCCACCGGAGTTCTCGCGGTCCGAACGCCTTCGCGTGCTCGTCGCCGCCGCGGTCGGGTCGGTGGTCGTCGGGTACGCCGCGGTCGCCGCCGTTCTCGCACTGATCTCCGCGACCGCCACGTACGCCGAGTTCTCGACGTCCGGCGTGCTCAGCGCCGCTGCTCCCGCCTGGCTGGCGGCACACCACGTGCCGTTGCGCTTCGACTCGGGCCAGCTCGGCGTGCTGCCGTTGCTGCCCACGGCGTTGCTGATGCTGCTGATCGGCCGCACCGCCGCGGGCGCCGCCGACCGCCTCGGTCTCTACGAACCGCTGCAGGCGCGCGGGGTCGTGCTGAGCATCGCTGGATCGCACGCCGTCGTCGGTGGTGCGATCGCGCTGGTGATGGGTGATGGCGTCGTGCGTGCCACACCGGCCGTGGCGTTCTTCGGTTGCGCGGCAGTGTCCGGACTGGCGGCGACGATCGGTGTCGCGCGCCGTTGCGGCCTGTACGAGGTGGTGTTCGACAAGCTCGACCCGGTGGCGCTGCACGGGTTGCGTGCCGGGTTCATGGCGTTGTTCGCGCTGGTCAGCCTCGGCGCGCTGGCGGTAGCCGCCGGTCTCGCGGCGTCGTGGCCGACGACGAGCGCACTCTTCGCGGGTGCCGGTCCGTCGTTCGGTGTCGGCCTCGGCGTGCTCCTGCTCTGCCTCGCCTACCTGCCGAACGCGATCATCGCGGGCTTCTCGTACGTCGTGGGCGCGGGCTTCTCGATGGGCGGCGTCGAGGTCTCGCCGCTGCGGTTCGTCGGTGGTCAGGTACCCCCGGTGCCGCTGCTGGCGGCCATGCCGGAGAGCG
Source organism: Lentzea sp. NPDC058436 (assembly GCF_042721515.1). Classification (NCBI taxonomy): domain Bacteria; kingdom Bacillati; phylum Actinomycetota; class Actinomycetes; order Pseudonocardiales; family Pseudonocardiaceae; genus Lentzea; species Lentzea sp. NPDC058436. The sequence goes on along the minus strand of NZ_JBHXLF010000016.1, from coordinate 138,027 downwards.
CGTTCGCGTGGAGTCCCGGTGTGCTCGCCGGTGGGCTGGTGATCGGCGTGCTCGTGGGCTGGACCTGCCGCAAGGTGTCCGACCGGCCGACGTCCAGGCTGCGCGCGGTGCTGGTGGCCGCGATCACGGCGGCCGTCGGCAGCCTGGTGCTCGCCGCGACGGCCGGTGGACGTCTCGCGGGCGGCGCGTTCGATCCCGTGACGGTGCCCGCGGGCCTGCTCGCACTGGTCGTGGCGGTCTGGGTGCTGGTGCCGGGTGCTCTCGTGGCCTGGCTCGCCGGCAACCGCGCGAAGGCGGCGGTGGCGGCCGGCAGCACCGAGTTCGTGGAGCCCGACTTCGACGAGGAAGACGCCGCCGACCCGGACGTGGTGTTCGAGGACGACGAGCTCACCGACCAGTTCGAACAGCTGGAGGTCGTGGACGCCGACGAGTTCGAGGTCGACGAGGACCTCGACGCCGACGACTACTACGACGAAGACGAGTACTACGAGGAAGAGCCGGAGGACGACGCCGAAGAAGGCGCGGACGACGAGCTCGCCGACGAGGACGAGGAACCCGCCGAGGTGGAGGACGACCTCGACGCGGAGTTCGACGAGATGCTGGGCATGGAGCCCGAGGAGGACCTGGACGCCAAGCCGGAACGGTGACGGCCTAAACTGCCCCTGAGCTGCTGCAACACCACGCAACGCCAGGAGTAGACGCTGAGCACCGAACTTCGGCTTCCGACACCGGCGCGCGTCGTCGTACTCGTCTCCGGTTCCGGAACCCTCATGCAGGCCCTGCTGGACGCCGACCTCCCGATCGAGGTGGTGGCCGTCGGCGCCGACCGCGAGAACATCGAGGGCCTCAAGCGCGCCGAACGCGCCGGGGTGCCCCACTTCGCCGTCAAGCTGCGCGACCACGCCGACCGCACGGCCTGGGACGCGGCGCTGACCGAGGCGGTCGCGTCGCACGAGCCGGACCTGGTCGTGTCCGCCGGCTTCATGAAGATCATCGGTGAGAGGTTCCTCGCCCGCTTCGGCGGCTGGATGATCAACACCCACCCCGCGCTGCTGCCGTCGTTCCCCGGCGCGCACGCCGTGCGTGACGCGTTGGCCTACGGCGTGCACGTCACCGGATCGACGGTGCACCTGGTCGACGCGGGCGTCGACACGGGCCCGATCCTCGCGCAGGAGGCCGTGGTCGTCGAACCCGGCGACACCGAGGACACCCTGCACGAACGCATCAAGGTCGTCGAACGCCGGCTGCTCGTCGAGACAGTCGGCAGGCTCGCCCGCGAGGGCTGCACCGTGAACGGACGAAAGGTGAGCATCCCGTGACCACTCCTGCCGAGAGGCGACCGGTACGCCGGGCCCTGATCGGGGTCTCCGACAAGGCCGGCCTGCTGGAACTGGCCACCGGCCTGCACGCGGCCGGAGTCGAGATCGTGTCCACCGGCGGCACCGCCAAGGTGCTGGCCGACGCGGGCGTCCCCGTGACGCCGGTCGAGCAGGTCACCGGGTTCCCCGAGTGCCTCGACGGCCGCGTGAAGACGCTGCACCCGCGCGTGCACGCCGGTCTGCTGGCCGACCTGCGCAAGGACTCGCACGTCGAGCAGCTGCGCGAGATGGACATCGCGCCGTTCGACCTGCTGGTCGTGAACCTGTACCCGTTCACGCAGACCGTCGCCTCGGGCGCTTCCCCCGACGACTGCGTCGAGCAGATCGACATCGGCGGCCCCGCGATGGTCCGCGCTTCGGCGAAGAACCACGCCAACGTCGCCGTCGTCGTCGACCCCGCCCGCTACGACTGGGTGCTGGAGAACGTCCGCGAGGGCGGCTTCACGATGACCGACCGCCGGCACCTGGCCGCGGACGCGTTCCGCCACACCGCTTCCTACGACGTCGCCGTGGCGTCGTGGATGGGCAACGTGCTCGCGCCGGACGACGAGGGCAGCGGCTTCCCCGGCTGGGTCGGCGCGACCTGGAACCGGTCGAACGTGCTGCGCTACGGCGAGAACCCGCACCAGAGCGCCGCGATCTACACGCAGGGCGACGGCCGCACCGGTCTGGCGTCGGCGAAGCAGTTGCACGGCAAGGAGATGTCGTACAACAACTACCTCGACGGCGACGCCGCCTGGCGTGCCGCGTGGGACCACGAGCTGCCGTGCGTCGCGATCATCAAGCACGCCAACCCGTGCGGCATCGCGGTGTCCGAGCTGAGCATCGCCGACGCGCACCGCAAGGCGCACGAGTGCGACCCGCTCAGCGCGTTCGGTGGCGTCATCGCCTCGAACCGCGAGGTCACGGTGGAGATGGCCGAGTTCGTCTCGGAGATCTTCACCGAGGTCGTCATCGCTCCGTCCTTCGAGGACGGTGCGGTCGAGGTGTTGCAGCGCAAGAAGAACGTGCGCCTCCTCGTGGCGCAGGCCCCGTCCCGCTTCGGCGCCGAGATGCGCCCGGTGTCCGGCGGCCTGCTGCTGCAGCAGCGCGACGCGATCGACGCGTCCGGCGACTCGCCCGCGAACTGGACCCTGGCGGCCGGCAAGCCCGCGGACGAGAAGACGCTGGCGGACCTCGAGTTCGCGTGGCGGTCGATCCGCGCGGTGAAGTCGAACGCGATCCTGCTGGCGGACAACGGCGCCACCGTCGGCGTCGGCATGGGCCAGGTCAACCGGGTCGACTCGTCGCACCTCGCGGTGAAGCGCGCGGGCGAGCGGGCCAAGGGAGCTGTCGGCGCGTCCGACGCGTTCTTCCCGTTCCCGGACGGCCTGGAGGTGCTGCTGGAGGCCGGCGTGCGCGCGGTCGTGCAGCCCGGCGGTTCGGTGCGCGACCCCGAGGTCATCGCGAAGGCCGAGGAAGCGGGCATCACGCTCTACCTGACCGGCACGCGCCACTTCGCTCACTGAGTTTGACAAAAGCAGAGGGCCGCTTGCCTCCGGCCTGATCGAGCGGTCCTCTGCTTTGGCTAGAGCTTCGCGACCATCTCTTCGGCGACGCCCTTCGCGGCCGCTTCGAGCTCCTCCAGGTCGGGCTTCGTGTTGGAGAACAGCCCCGCGTCCCAGCCGGAGTGGTCGACCTTGACGATCAGCTCGCCCTTGCGCACGAGGATCGCCATCTCGGTGAACGCCGACTTCGTCTCGATCAGGATCACCACGGCCTCGTCGCCGAGACCCTTGATCGGCTTCTGCAGGGGCCTGCCCTGGGTGGTGCCCATGTACGTCGAGATGGACCGGCTGAAGGCGGACTCCGCCTCCTCGCGCTCGTTGGTGACGGAGACGTCGGTGGTGCGGTGGCCCGAGCCGTCGACACCCTTGGTCTGGTTCCAGGAGCAGGTCGTGCGGATGCCCTTCGTCAGCTGCGTCTCGCGGGACATGAGCGCGTTCGGGTTCGTGGTGTGCGCCTTGGCCAGCGCCGCCTCGGAGACGTTGCCGCACAACGCGGGCAGCTTGTCGGCGCGTTTCTCGCTGCCGCCGTCCTTGTTGACGTTGAGGTAGATCACCAGGCAGGTGATGACACCGCCGAGCACCAGCACGCCGAAGAGGATGCCGATGACGAGCGGCACCTTGCTCTTCCCGGGTGGCTGCGGAGGGCCCCAGCCCGGTTGCTGTTGGTAGCCCTGCTGCGGCCAGTTCTGCGGCGGTCCCGGCTGCTGGTGCCAGCCGTGCGGAGGTGGTTGGTTCACGGTTTCCCCAGTTCCAGATAGCTCTCCGGGCACCGTAGAGGACCGTCTGGACCTGTGTGGCCGTGTCCACCAAAAGGGTGACGCCCTGGCATTGACACAGGGGTGCGTCCACGCGCTACGATCATCTCGTTCGTTCGAACAGGAGTTCGAATAAGCAAGTCGCCGAACTTCCCTCGGCGGCCGTGCACAGGGGTGCGCACGGTCCGTGATGGGAGGTGGGTGGAGTGTCCAGGTCGGCAACGGCGTCGTTGGCCGCGCTCGGGGTGAACCCGGCCAGCGAGTTGACCAGCACCACCACCGACCACGCCACGGGGCGGGTTCTGCCGGTTCGCGGGGAACTGGCGGATCTGCTTCCGTGGGGCGGCTTGCGGCGTGGCAGCACGGTGTCGGTGGGCGGATCGACATCGTTGCTGCTCGCCCTGCTGGCGGGCGCGACCGCGGACGGCTGCTGGGCCGCCGTGGTCGGTCTGCCGCAGATCGGGGTGCTGGCCGCGGCCGAACTCGGTGTCGCGGTGCAGCGCCTCGCACTGGTCCCTCGTCCCGGCTCCGATCCGGGCCCGGTCATCGCGGCCCTGCTGGACGGCATCGACCTGGTCGCCGTCGCCTGTCCACTTCCTCCCTCACTCGCCCGCCGCCTGACCGCGCGGGCCCGTCAACGCAAGGCAGTCCTCATCGCCTTCGGCTCCTGGCCGTCGGCCGACGTGGAGCTGACCGCGGAGTCCGTGAGCTGGAACGCCCTGGACGACGGCGCGGAAACGTTGCGGCGTCAGCAGATCGCGGTGCGCAGCGGCGGCCGCGGCTCGGCAGGACGCGCGAAGAACGTGCTGCTGACGTTCGGCGAGAAGGAAATCGAGCTCCCGCTGGTGGCCGGGGGACCGGACCGCCCCGACGAGCCGGCTGATGCCGGTCCGGGCCGGGCCGACGAACTGGCTGCCCGGCGGGCTACAACACGAGAGCAGCCCGCGTGAAGGACACGCGTCTGCTCGCCGTCTGGTGCCCCGACTGGCCCGTCGCCGCCGCCTGCGCCGCCACCGGCACCGCCCTGCACGTGCCGGTGGCGGTGCTCGACGGCAACGAGATCGTGTCCACGTCGGCCGTGGCGCGCAAGGAAGGCATCCGCAGGGCCATGCGCAAGCGGGCTGCCGAGGCGATGTGCCCCGAGCTCGTCACCTTCGAGCACGACCCGCAGCGCGACGCCCGGTTCTTCGAGCCCGTCGCCGAGGCCGTCGAGGAGCTCGCGCCCGGCATCGAGGTCGTGCAGCCGGGGCTGGTCGCGGTGCCCGCGCGGGGGCCGATCGGCTACTTCGGGTCGGCCGAGCAGGCGGCCGAACGGATCGTCGACCACATCGCGACCCACTCCGGCACGGAAGCCCAGGTGGGCGTGGCCGACAGCCTGTTCGGGGCCACGAAAGCCGCGCACCGCAACGTGATCGTGCCGTCGGGACGCACGGCGGAGTTCCTCAGGCCGTTGGGCGTGCACGAACTCGACGCGCCGGAACTGGTCGACCTGCTCAGGAGGCTCGGCCTCAAGACGCTCGGCTCGTTCGCGGATGTGCCGGAGAACGCGGTGGCGTCGCGGTTCGGCGGCCCGGCGACGAGGCAGCACCGGCTGGCCCGCGGGTTGCCGGAACGCCCGCTCGACAAGCGCAGGCCCGCGCCCGAACTGGCGGTCACCGAGACCTTCGACGAACCGGTCGAGCGCGTCGACGCGGCCGCGTTCGCCGCGAAGCTCCTCTCGGAACGGCTGCACGAGAACCTGGCGGCCAGAAGTCTCGCGTGCACGCGGCTCGGCATCCACGCCCGCACCGAGAACGACGAGGAGCTGCACCGGGTGTGGCGGGCCGCGGAACCGTTGACACCAAGGGGGATCGCGGACCGCGTGCGCTGGCAGCTCGACGGCTGGCTGACCCGCGAACGCCTCACCTCCGGCATCCGCGCGCTCATCCTCGAACCGGTCGAGGTCGTCAACGGCACCGCGCTCCAACTCGGGTTGTGGGGCCACGACGACGAACGCGCGGTGCGGGCGTTGCTGCACGTCCAGGGTCTGCTCGGGCCGGACGCCGTGCTCACCCCGGTGATCGACGGCGGCAGGGGGCCGCAGGAACAGGTCAGGCTCGTGCCGTGGGGCGACGAGCGCACCCCGGTGAGGAACCCGGACCACCCGTGGCCCGGCCGGCTCACCAGGGCGCCCGCGACGCTCGCCGACGACCCCGCGGAACTGAAGGACGGCAACGGCGGTGAGGTCGGCGTGACCGGGCGCCTCGAACTCACCGCGCAACCGAAAAGGCTGACCGTCAAGGGGAAAACGCGCGAGATCACCGCGTGGGCCGGTCCGTGGCCGGTCGACGAACGGTGGTGGGCGTCGGACAAACACCGCGCCGCGCGCGTCCAGGTGCAGACGAACGACCAGGCGTTCCTGCTGATCCGCAGGGACCAGAGGTGGTTTCTGGAAGGGGTGTACGACTGATGCAGGACGACTACTGGGATCTGCTGGAGACGTTGATTCCGTTGCCGCGCAAGGAGATCGATGGGCTGGAATAACCCGCCCGTCCGCTGGAGGGAGCTGGAGCGGGCCCTCTCCGGCAAGCCGGTGGAGCAGAAACCCGACGGCGGTGACGGTCCGGGGTGGTCACGGCACCGCGACCGGTACACCGCCCCGCCGGGGTTCGCCCTGCACGCGGACGAGCTCGCGGTCACCCGCAAGCGCGTGCCGTACGCGGAGCTGCACTGCCACTCCAACTTCAGCTGGCTCGACGGCGCGAGCCACCCGGAGGAGCTGGTCGAGGAGGCGCAACGGCTCAAGCTCGACGCCATCGCGATCACCGACCACGACGGCATGTACGGCGTGGTGCGGTTCGCCGAGGCAGCCAAGGAGCTCGGCATGCACACGATCTTCGGCGCCGAGCTGAGCATCGGCCTGAGCAGACCCGCCAACGGGGAACCGGATCCCGAGGGCGACCACCTGCTCCTGTTGGCCCGCAAGCAGGACGGCTACCACGCGCTGTGCCGCACGCTCACCACCGGCCACCTCGACGACGGCGCCGAGAAGGGCAAACCCGTCTACGACGTCGACCAGATCGTGGCCGACACCAAGGGCGACGTCGTCGTGCTCACGGGTTGCCGCAAGGGAACCGTCCGCCGCGCGCTCACACGGGAAGGCCCGGAGGCGGCGTTCGAGGAGATCGTCAAGCTCACCGACATGTTCGGCAAGGGCCGCGTCTACGTCGAGCTGACCGACCACGGCCTGCCGGAGGACAGCAGGCGCAACGACATCCTCAACGCGATGGCGCAGAAGCTGCAACTTCCTGTCGTGGCAACGAATGCGGCGCACTACGCGACCCCGAGCCGTGGCAGACTGGCCGCCGCGATGGCCGCCGTGCGCGCGCGAAGCAGCCTCGACGACATGGCCGGCTGGCTGCCGCCGTCACCCGCCGCGTTCCTGCGCAGCGGCGAGGAGATGTTCCACCGGTTCCGCCGCTTCCCCGGCGCCGTGCACAACGCCGCGTTGCTCGGCATGCAGCTGGCGTTCGACCTGCGGCTGGTCGCGCCGAAGCTGCCGCCGTTCGACGTGCCGCGCGGTCACACCGAGATCAGCTGGCTGCGCGAGCTCACCTACGAGGGCGCGCGCCGCCGCTACGGCGACCACCACGAGAAGGCGTACCGGCAGATCGAGCACGAGCTGAGGATCATCGAGCAGCTCGGCTTCCCCGGCTACTTCCTCGTGGTGCACGACATCGTGAAGTTCTGCGAGGACAACGACATCCTCTGCCAGGGCAGGGGCAGCGCGGCGAACTCCGCGGTGTGCTTCGCGCTCGGCATCACCAACGTCGACGCGGTCAGCTTCGACCTGCTCTTCGAACGGTTCCTCGCGCCCGCCCGCGACGGCCCTCCCGACATCGACGTCGACATCGAGTCCGACCGGCGCGAGGAGGTCATCCAGCACGTTTACGGGAAGTACGGCCGGCGGCACGCGGCGCAGGTCGCGAACGTCATCACCTACCGCGCCCGTTCCGCGGTGCGCGACATGGCCCGCGCGCTCGGCCACTCGCCCGGCCAGCAGGACGCGTGGAGCAAGCAGATCGACAGGTGGGGCCCGCTCGGCACGACCACCGACGACTGCGACATCCCGCGTGACGTGCTGGAACTGTCCGCGCAGCTGGAGAACTTCCCGCGACACCTCGGCATCCACTCCGGCGGCATGGTGATCTGCGACCGCGCCGTCAGCGAGGTGTGCCCGGTGGAGAAGGCGCGCATGGACAAGCGCACGGTCCTGCAGTGGGACAAGGACGACTGCGCGTCCATCGGCCTGGTGAAGTTCGACCTGCTCGGCCTCGGCATGCTCTCGGCGCTGCACTACGCCATCGACCTGGTCCGCGACCACGAGGGTGTTCTGGTGGACATGGGTCGCATCGACCTCGCCGACTCCGCCGTGTACGAGATGCTGCAGAAAGCCGACTCCGTGGGCGTCTTCCAGGTGGAGAGCCGCGCGCAGATGGCGACGCTGCCGCGCCTCAAACCGCGGAAGTTCTACGACCTGGTCGTCGAGGTCGCGCTGATCAGGCCGGGCCCGATCCAGGGCGGCTCGGTGCACCCGTACATCAGGCGCCGCAACGGGGTCGAGAAGTGGGACTACGACCACCCGCTGCTGGAGAACGCCCTGCACAAGACCTACGGCGTGCCGTTGTTCCAGGAACAGCTCATGCAGATAGCGGTGGACGTCGCGGGCTTCACCGCCGCCGAGGCCGACGAACTGCGCCGCGCGATGGGCGCCAAGCGTTCGACCGCCCGCATGGAACGTCTGCGCGACCGCTTCTACGAGGGCTGCGCCCAGAACGGCATCGGTGAGGAACTGGCCGGCCGCATCTACGCGAAGCTGCTGGCGTTCGCGAACTTCGGCTTCCCGGAAAGTCATGCGTTGTCGTTCGCGCACCTGGTGTTCGTGAGCGCGTGGTTCAAGCTCTACCACCCGGCGGCGTTCTGCGCGGCCCTGCTCAGGGCCCAGCCGATGGGCTTCTACTCACCGCAGTCCCTGGTGATCGACGCCCGCCGCCACGGCGTGACGGTGCACGGCCCGTGCGTGAACAGATCGCTGCCCTGGGCAGGCCTGGAACCGTTCGAGGGCGCTTCCTCCGTCCGCATCGGCCTGGCCGCCGTCCGCGGCATCGGAGACGCCGACGCCTCACGAATCGTTGCGGCACAACCGTTCCGCGACATGGAGGACTTCGGCACCCGCGTGCAGCTCACCGCCGCCCAGGTAGAAGCCCTGGCCACCGCGGGCGCGTTCGCGTGCTTCGGTCTGGAACGCCGCGAGGCGCTCTGGGCGGCGGGCGCCGTGGCCGCCATCAGGTCCGACCGCCTGCCCGGCACAGTGGTCGGCGTCGACGCACCTGCGTTGCCCGGCATGGACGACGTGGAGCTGGCCGTGGCGGACGTCTGGGCCACGGGCCTGTCGCCGGACAGCTTCCCGACCCAGTTCGTGAGGTCCACATTGGACTCGATGGGCGCCCTGCCGGTGACGGCACTGACGGACGTCGAACCCGGCACGCGGGTGTTGATCGGCGGCGCGGTCACGCACCGGCAGCGACCCGCGACGGCGGGCGGGGTCACGTTCCTCAACATCGAGGACGAGACGGGGATGGTGAACGTCGTGTGCTCGCCGGGGTTGTGGGCGCGGTACCGGCGGGTGGCGCGGGGCAGCGGCGCGATGCTCGTGCGGGGCGTGGTCGAGTCGGCGGAGGGCGTGGTCAGCCTGCTCGCGGACCGGTTGCAGCACCTCGACCTGCGGATCCCGTCGAAGTCGAGGGATTTCCGCTGACCAGGGCGTGCGGGTGCGGTTCGGCCTCCTCTCCGTGGGAGAGGAAGAACCCCGTGGTCAGGCCGATGACGAACGACAGCAGGACCACCTGGATCACCTTGGAAACCTTGCACAGAACGACCACGGGCACACTCCTCGTGTAGGGGGTGGAAGCCGCACATCGTGCGGAGCGGCGCTCGCTCCAGGATTCCGGGTGGTTTCGGAAGTCACCGCGTCGCGTGACTCAGGGACTCTGTGTCGATTGACGCACCGCCGATCAGATGCTCGGGGGACGTCTTGCCCTCGCGAGGATTCGGTCGAATCCCCGATCCTGAAGTGAGGCTGAAGTTCGTAACCGTTCGGTGACGAATGAAGACCGTACGCCGCAGTAACTAGAAATCTTCCGCCGGAGTCAAGCAAGGTGTCTCGCGTTGCTTCGACAGAAATCTGGGGGATGAGTGCAGGGCGCCAGTGGGCCGACGCCGGGAACGTTTCGCGGTCGAATAGGTCAGGACGACTGGAATTGGTTGACGAGCCTGGGATCGTCGCGCAGTTATGGGGCGAACGAGGCGCTGTTCAGGCACGGTGACCCTGCCGGTCATGTGTTGCTGGTCGTCGACGGGTGGGTCAAGGTCACAATGACGGCGCCGTCGGGATACGAGGCCGTTCTCGCGATGCGGGGCAGTGGCGACGTGCTCGGTGAGGTCGCGGTTCTGGATGGCAGGCCGCGTTCCGCCAACGTGTGGACGCTCGGCGGGACCGAGGCCGTCCTGCTCACCGCGGAACGGTTCGTCCGAGCGCTGCACGAGCGGCCGGCCATCGCGATCGCGCTGGTGGTACACATCGCCGACCGCCTGAGAAGGGCGGACAACCGGCGGCTGGAGCAGGCGGCGCACAGCTCCACCGAGCGGCTTGCCGCGTTCCTGCTGAGGCTCGCGGGCCAGCACGGCTCCGTGGCGCCGGACGGTGTGGAAATTGCCGTACAACTGTCCCAGCAGGAGATGGCCGGGGCGATCGGCGCGTCACGTGAGGCTGTCGCGCGAGGCCTGCGGACACTTCGCGATCGCGGTGTCGTGCTCACCCGGCGACGAAAATTGGTGATCATTGCGCCGGAGGCGCTGAGCGCGATGGCGTCGAGTGTGCCATTTGACGCAGAAGAACCGTGCTGAACGACATCGCGTGAGTTCCTGTCTTTGGGCAGGCTTTGGCGTGCGCACAACATGGTTTCTGATCCGCCTGGAATTTCGCGTGCGCTGACCGTATGCGGAAAGGGGAGTCATGCGTGACGGAGGAAACTTCGCCACTCGTTTGCCCGTACGGGAGTTGGCCGAACTGGTCGGCCGAGGGAGGCCGGTTGAATACCGACCTGGTGACCACCTCATGCGGCAGGGGGATGAGGGCGACTGCGTGATCATCGTCCGCTCTGGCGTCGTCAAGGTCCTGAGCAACGACCACGCGGGCGGTACCCGGTTGCTCGCCGTTCGCGGACCCGGCGAGTTGTTGGGTGAGATCGCGTGTGTTGATGGCGGAGTGCGGTCGGCTTCCGTGCTCGCCCAGGAAAAGGTATCGGGCGTGAAGATCGCGCGCAGCAGGTTCCTCGAATACCTCGACGAACATCCCATAGCCGCGCGCGAGGTCACCAGGCAGGTCACACTTCGACTTCGCGCCGCAGAGAGCCACACAGCAGCCATGACCTCGGAGTGTGTCGACACCCGTGTGCTGCAGGCGTTGACGGACATGATCGTGTTCTTCGTCGAGGGATCCTCGCGGACGCTCGTTCAGGTTCCGCTGCGACAGTGCGAACTCGCGCAGCTCGCCACGGCGTCGCTCGTCGCGACGCATCGATCGCTGAGGCGCTTGCGCGACCGGAATCTCGTCACCACGCGGTACGGCCGCGTGCAGGTCCCTTGCCCCGGTTGCCTGAATCGTGCGATCCGTTCGAAATCCATCACAGGATGTGGTGGCTCGGCGGAGTGCGTCTCAGGGTGACCACCACACCAGCGCAGCACCTGAGGAGTCCTGTGACCTCGCTTGCCCTTTCCAAGACGGTGATCAGCTCGGACGTGGTCGGTTCGTCCGGCGAGCGACACCGTCAGTCCCATCTCGACTCGGTCCACGACACCATGTTCGACCTGGCCCTTTCTGCGGCGAACGCAGCTGGACACCCGTTGGCCTCCGCCTTCCGGCGAGTGGACGGGGACAGCGCGACGATGGTGATCGGCGCAGAAGTCTCCCGGTCCTGGATCCTCGCCGACTTCGTCCTGCGCGAGATCGCCATCGCGCTGGCAGAGGTGAACCGCGCGGCCGCCGAGAAGTACCGGCTGAGGCTGCGGATGGCGGTCGACTTCGGCGAGGTCGTCGTCAACCCGCCGCACGTCCAGGGGGACGCGGTGGTGGGAGCGGCGCGTCTGCGGGACGCGCGCCCGTTGCGCGACGCCATGTCCGGCTCACCGGACGCCCGGCTCGGTGTGATCATCTCCGACCGCTTCTACCGCGAGGTGGTCGTCCACGGCGAACGCGGTCTCGATGTCGGTGACTTCCAAGCGGTCGAGGTGAAGGTCAAGACCTTCGCGGAACGCGGCTGGGTGGTTCTGCCCGGTGCCGCGACAAGACCCCTGCCCTCCACGCCGACTCCGGTCGTGAAGTCCACTTCGGATGGTCAGGCGATTCACGCTGAGGTGTTCAACAAGTTCGAGGACCGGGTGTTCGCGCCTCACGGAGTGTTCGGAGTGGTGCGTGACGGCCGAGGCTGAGAACGACGACAAGCCGCGCGACGGTGGTCCGGCCCGCGAGAACGACTTGCCGGCGGGAACCATCAGGGTTGATGCGCTGAACGTGTTCAACGACATCGTTCACGCGGCGAACGGCACGTTCGGCTCGACGGAGTCCGGCGGACGGGGCAGGCGCCTCGGCCCCGACACGGGCAAGCTCGATCTGCTGGAGATCCGCCGGGAGCTCGAGCACTACGTGGCGCCCCCATGTCAGGCGAGGGCTGAGGCGGCGCTGGCCAATGACCAGGTCGTGGTCATCAGCGGGCCGCGTGGCTCCGGTAAGCGGGCGGCCGCGTTGTCGATGCTCCTCGCTCGTACCGAAGGACCCTTGTTCGCGCTCTCGCCCGTCATCACGCCCAAGGAGCTCGCTGCGAGGACGTACGAACCTCGTCACGGCTACGTCGTGATCGACCAGGTCGACACCGCGAAAGAAGCGGACACGGACTTCGCGTGGACGGCTGCCCGGGAAGCCGTGCGGGAGGCAGGTGCGTTTCTCGTGATCACTCGCACCGCCTCCGCGGCTGACGCCTCAGGTGCGGTGAAACACGTCTTCTGGGAACGAGTCCGCGTTGAGACGGTGCTGCGCGCGCACCTCGGTGAGGACGCTGACGTCGTGAAGGAACTCGTGACGGTGCTTCCCGACGACTGCCCCATGGACGACCTGGCCGATGTGGCGGCACGGGTCGCGGCAGGCGAGCCGGTGCAGGAAGCGTTGCGGCACTTGGACATCATGGCGGCACAGAGCGCGCGCGAGTGGTTCGACCAGCCCCGAACCCGCAAGGAGATCGTGGAGATCGCGGCGCTTGCGTTCGGCACGGGGATGACCGAGCGCGAGTTCGAGTCGCGCCTGGCGGCTCTGGAGACACAGCTGGAGAAGCAGCTTCCGCTGCCGGAACAGGAGCCTGTGGAGGGCGGCACCGAACCCGTGCTCGACCAGTCCCGCGCCCGGCGGCTCGGCAACGACAGCCTGATGAAGACCGAGAGGCTGATTCGCGAGCAGACAGCGATCCGCGTCCTGACCTTCAAGGACGCCGGTTGCCGGGTTCGTGTGCTCGCCGAGCTCAGCAAGAGGATGCCGGCTCCGTTCTGGGACGCGGTCAAGGTCTGGATACACGACATCGTCGCGGGCGGGGCGGACTTCGAGGTCGCGCGCGGTCTGGCACTGCTGGCCACGACTGACGCGGCTGAGGTCGAGGAGTCCTACCTCGAACCGTGGTCGCGCGATGAGTTGAGCGAGGAAGGCCGCGACACCGCAGCGATCGTGTTGTGGTTGATGTGCTTCGACGAGGACACGGCACCTGTCGCGTTGCGCATCGTCCGGGGCTGGACGATTTTCAGTTCTCGATCGCAGCGCCTCACCGCCGCGATCGCGCTCAGCGGGGAGCTGGCGGCGAAGTTCCCGATCGAAGCGGTGCGCAGGGTCTGGAAGCTGCTGGAACGAAGCCCTGATTCCGAGTCGGAGGCGTACGTGCGGGCGTTCGCGGTGCTGTTCGCGACGCTCGTCCACGAGCCTGGTCACGGTGCGGTCGCGCTAGGGCTGCTCGTCCGTGTGCTCGACGACTTCGAGGTCAGGCCACCTCAGCTGCGCAGCCGTGAGCTGGTGACCAAGGTGATCCTCGCGGTGCTCGCCGTTCGAGGAGGACCGCGATACCGGCTGGCGATCCAGGACTTCATCCACAACCGGCCGGATCGACTCGACCTGGTCGCCCGACTCTGGGCTGCGGTGCTGGTCAGCCGGCCGCACCGCCGTGAGGCAGTGCACGCGTTGCTGAGAGCCGTGGATCTGCTCTCGCCCGAAGAGGCGAAAGCCCTCGGCGTGGCGCTGGCGAATGCGGTGCCCGCCACGGAACTGGTGCCGTTGCGCGAGTCCCTGGACGTCGTACGCCAGCGGCAGAAGTACAGCGATCAGGGCGCACTGATCGACGTGTTGCTCGAAACGTTGCAGAACCGAAGGAACACCGAGGGGCCGACATCATGACCCGTCCTTATCCCATCGTGACGCACTGGCCACTGACCCCATCGCCGAAGCGGGGGCCGCTCGGGATGGGCAGAAAGTTCCGCGAGCCGGATGAACTGCCGAAGCCCGCGGCGCACGAGATGCTCGTGTTCCGCGTCGACGGTGAGTACGTGCCGGACTACGGCAGGCTCGGCCCGCGCGACGAACAGGTCGTCCGTGCATCGCACGTCAGCCTCGTCGACATGAGCCGCGACGCTCCGGTGCTGGTCGCCGTCAGCATCCAGAGCGGCGAAGCGAGCGCTTTCACCGTGCACGTCACGTTCACCTGCACGGTGAACGATCCCGTGGTCGCGGTGCGGGACGGCGTCAACGCCGCCGTCGTGCTGCACAGCTACCTGACCAGCCACCAGCGCCTGTTCGAACTCGGTCTGGCGCGCAAGTTCTCGGACATCAACGAGGTCATCCGGGACGTCTCAGCGCAGGTCCGCGCTTACTTCGAAGTCCGGCCGATCACCGTGCCGGGCATGACGATCGGGCTCGCGGGCGTCGAGGTGCTGACGCCGCAGGAGCTCGTCGAGTTCGAGAAGACCGTGCGTGACAAGGAACGCGAGCACGTGCTGGCGCTCAAGCAGCAGGCTCAAGCACACCGCCTCGTCTACGAGTCCGAGCGTGACGACCAGACGCTGGGCGAGGTCCGCAGGCGCCACCGCAACGAGACCGAGCTCGACCAGCGCGGTCACGACCGGACCGTGCAGGTGGGCGACCAGCGTCATCGGCACGACCTGGAGGCGGTCGACCGCCGGCACGCCCACCTGATCGAGGCAGCGGACGACCAGCACGAACTGAGGTCAGCGGGCGCGCGCAGGCAGTTCGAGCGCGACCAGTTCGAGCGCGATCTGGAACTGGTGGACGGAGACACCCGCAAGGCGCTGCTGTACGCCCTGGCGAGCGGGAAGCTCGACCAGCGGGAGCTCGTCAGCGAACTCCGGAACGAGGCCGATCGGGAAAGCGCGCTGGCGGACAGCCGGCAAGCGCGTGACCGCGAGTACGAGCTCATGAAGAGGGAACGGGATCTCGACCACCAGCGACTCCAGCTGGAGTCGGATCGGTACGACCAGGACGCGGCGCGCGCCGAGCGGTTGCGCCGCTACACCGCTGAGCGTGAGGACGAACGGCGGCGCTTCGACGCGAACGTCCAGCTCGTGCAGAACCTCGCCGCACGTGGGCATCTGGACACCCTGAACCTTCCGATCGAGAAGATCGTCGCGGACGTGCTCGACATGACCCCGCCGGCGTTGGAACCGGAGATCGTCGCGGAGGAACGGCAGAAGGAGCTCGTGGACGAGCGAAGTGTGGCTGACGAGCTGAGGGAAGAGAATGCCGACTGAAGCCCTGCCGAAGGACCTCACCGAGATCCCGGTCAGCCCGTACCGGCCCGCGTTTCCCGACCTGGGCTTCGGCCGCAGGCTCCGCTCCGTCATCGGGATCAAGGAGGACGTGCTCGACTGGGCGCCGGAGGAACGCCCGCGTTACACCAAGATGGGCATGATCGTGCTGACCACGGGCGCGCTCAGCGGGTTGTCCATCCTGGTCGTGCTCACCCAGCTGCTAGGCGGCGACGCGTGGTGGAGAGTGCTCGCCGTGGCCCCGGTGGCGGTGTTCTGGGCACTCATGATCATCAACCTGGACAGCTGGCTGATCGCCAGCATGCACGGCGCGAGCGGCGCACGTTTCATCGTCTTCCTGCCCCGCCTGGTGATCTCGGTGCTGCTCGGGCTCACCATTGCCGAACCTCTGGTGGTCTGGGTCTTCCACCCGGCGATCGAGAAACAGGTCGAGGACAGCCGTGCCGACGAGATCGCGCGCTATGCGGGCACCTGGAAGGCGTGCAATCCGTCGGACGGCAAGGTTGTCGACACCCCTGAATGCGGCGACTTCCACCTCAACCTCGCGAGTTCCCTCAGCGCAGTCCGCGGTGAGTACGACGGCCTTGTCGTGAAGCGGGATGAACTCAAGAAGGAGGTCGACGAGTACCTGCGGAGGTGGAACGAGCTCGAGACCATCGCGCAGGCCGAGTGCAAGGGGGTCGCGGGAGCGCTGACAACGGGCGTCCCGGGGGAGGGACCCGAGTGCACCCGCAACCGCAACAGTGCTGACCAGTACCGCAAGGACACGCGGCTCGACCAGCGGCAGGTGGAGCTCGGAGGGCTCGACACCCAGATCGTCGGCCTCAAGGCCAAGTTGCAGTCGACCGAGGCGTCCTACGGTTCTGCGGTCACCCAGGCGATCGACAAGAAGGTCGAAGAGCGGAAGGCGAACCGAGTCAAGACCGGCATCCTCGAAGAGTTCGAGGCACTCGGCGAACTCTCGGACGAGAGCCTCCCCGTGACCCTTGGCCACTGGGCGCTCCGGTTGCTGCTGGTGCTCTTCGACTGCCTTCCGGTGCTGGCCAAGTGGATGAACGGGTCGACCACCTACGACCAGTTGATCGCCAGGCAGATCGAGGCGGACAAGCGGTTGCACAGCGGCCACGTCAACCTGTTCGAGCGGCGCGATTCAGCGATCATGGACGTGCGGCTGGAGAGGATCAACCGCGAGCGGCACAGCCGGATGCAGCGACTCGACGTCGCTGATCGCCAAGCCAGAGCTCAGCGCGAAAGTGAGCTGGACGAGGAGATCGAACGCTTGGCCGCGCGTCTGCGCGGTGACCCGAGCTGAGCCGGGAACGGCCGGTGCCGTCGGATCGGTACCGGCCGTTCCCGTCTTGCAACGCGGCTAGCTCCCGCAGAGCTGCCAGGCGCCGAACGCGCCCGTCGGCCCAACAGCGGTCTGCTTGCGCTCGTACAACTTCGCGTCCCCACCGACCACAAGCACCCGCACGAACCCAGAGGCGTCACGCACGGCGGCAGGCCCAACCTCCGCATACCCGCCAAGGTCCTCCCACGGCGCGAACGTGTTGCCGGACGTCTGACGCGCCACGCTGATCCCATAGCCGTCGTTGCGCGCGAAGGCCAGCACACGCGCAGAAGAGCCGCCGCCGGACGTCACCGCGGACACCGGTCCGAGACCGCCCTGACCGCCGAGGTGGGCGAGGGCGCCGAACGTGCCGTTGCTCGACCCCTCGGCGACCGTGCCGACGGCGCCGTCGGTGTGTTCGCGGACGAGCACGCGCACCTTGTTGCCGTCCATCGCGACGCCGGGTGCGTGCGTGCACTCCACGGAACCGATGGACTTGTACGTGAGCGACCCGCCGAGGTTCTGCTGCCAGTGGTTGATCTGGCCGTTGGCGTCGCCGAACAGGTGCAGCCGGCCGGTCGTCGAGGTGAACGCGACAGGTGGCGACACGATCATGGCGGTGTTGCCGGACAACGAGATCCAGCCGCTGAACGAGCCGTTGCCGTTCTGCCAGGCGTTGCTCATGCCGTTGTTCTTGTTGATGGCGAACACTTCCAGGACGCCGTCGCCGCTCAGCACGAGGCCCGGCGTGCCGAACGCTGGTGTGGCGCCGTCGGGGTTGCCGACGTTGGTCCACGTGCCGAAGCCGCCGCCCGGTGAGGACTGGCCGGAGACGAGGATCGAGCCGGTGTCGAGGTCCAGCACGGCGACGTGCACGAGGCCGGATCCGTTGAGAGCCACGGCGACGCCCGGTGCGAACGTGCCGCCGCGCAGCATCACCGGGCCGGTCCAGGCGCCGCCGACGGCCTGGTGCCACCACATGATCGAGTCGCCGGCGGCGATGAACGCGTGGAGCTTGCCCGTTCCGTCGGTGATCGCCCACGGCGCGGACACCGGCCAGCGGTGGTAGTTGTGGAACACGTGCTCGTCGAACGCGGGGCCGGTGACCGGGTCGTGGTCGGCGTAGGCCTGGTAGGCCGCGCTCTTCGGGCCCAGGAGGGCGGGCGGCACGTTCCTCGGTGACGCGGCGATGTTGTAGCAGCGGTAGCGCGTGAACAGCACGAACCCGCTCGCGGTCGTGCCCTCGTAGGTCTTCACGGCCTTCGTGGCGAACTTGGCCGTCTGGACGTGGTCGGTGTGCTCGGCGCCCTCGTTCGGGAAGGCGAGGTTCGGCAGCGGGTCCTGGATGCGGATCACCGTCGGCTGGTACTCGTCGAGCAACGCGACCAGCACGTTGTGCAGGTCGGCCTGGTTGTACCACTGCGCGACCTGGACCGGGCCGCCCGTGGGGATGATCGTCGGCGAGGCGTAGAACGGGTCGTTCCACAGCTTTTCGAGCGCCTTGTTGTAGCTCGGGTTGACGCTGCCGCCGTCGGGCAGGTTGAGGTAGATCAACTGGACGTTCGGCGCGCCGACGAGGGTGTCGACCTCGACGACCATCGTCGCGACCTCCTTGGTCGCGCGGGTCCAGTTGTTCGGCTTGCCGGCGAGCGTCGCGTACGCGGAGCGCTGGCCCTCCCGCACGCTCGCGGCCAGTTGCTCTGGGGTCAGCGGCGGGTTCGACCACCCGTCGTACTGGTCCGCGGTCAGCACGATCGTCCGCACCGGCAGTCCGGAGAGGATGGACGGCTGGATGTCCGGGTTGATGAACAGCAGGTCGTCGTCGGAGTGCGCGACGATGGTGACGAAGCTCCCGCCGGTCGGCAGGCTCTGCGCGCCCGCGGCGGCGAACGCGGTTCCGGTGGTGGGCAGGACGGTCGCGGCAGCGGCGGTGGCGCCGGCGATCAGGACTGTGCGTCTGCTGATGCAACTCATCGGGTGTCCCCCAGGTGTCCGGTTTCGGTGCAGATAAGCACAGGACGCACCGATTCGGGGCAGGTTGCCCACCCGGATCAGGCCAGTGGGTGACGGATGGACCCTCGTTCGGCCCATCCGTCGTGTCCACTTTTCTTTTGTCGGATGCCCGCGAGTCGAACGCGGTGTGTCCTCATCCCAAATGAGGCGGGTTGCCGTCTCCCTCGCATCCGCGAGTACCCCTGCCAGGAGTCGAACCTGAATCTCGGCGTTCGTAGCGCCGCACTCTCTCCATTGAGCTACAAGGGCAAGATAAATGCGCGACAAAAAAGAGAGCCGCCCTGGTCGGTCTCCCGACGGGCGGCTCCCCGAGTGGCCTCACATCACGCCACTACAAGGAGCTCACCTGCGCGAACGGTCGCGACGACGGTCGGCGCTGCGGCGTGCTGGTCATCGCGGTCCCCTTTCGGCTCGGTGTGTGGCACAAGTATTGCGGTGGGACGGGCACGCCGTCAATCATTTAAATTCGCGAGTAGGTCATGAAGGAAACTCCGCTCTCGAACAGTCGCGCGTCGGTGCGCTGGAGCTTCCTGATGTCGGCTTTCCCGTCGAACAACGGGATGCCTCGCCCGAACACCACCGGATGGATCTTCAGCAGCAGCGTGTCGATCTCGGGCAGCAGTTGGGCGGCCAGTTTGCCGCCGCCGCACAGCCAGATGTCGAGGCCGTCCTCCTGCTTCAGCGCCCGCACACGGCCGACGACGTCCTCGCGGATCACCTCGACGTCCTCGGGAGTGTCGGTGACCAGGGTCGAGACGACGAACTGCCGCAGGTGCGCGTACGGCGAGGCCAGTCCGCCGGGGACCTGGTAGGTGTGGCGGCCCATCAGCACGGTGTCGAAGTGCTGGTTCGGCGCGTCCGCCAGCCCGAACGGCTCGCGCATCTGGGTGGGCAGCGTCTCCGGGTAGTGCGCGTTGATGCCTGCCATGTGGTCGCCTTCGAAGACGAACCCGTCGAAGGTCCCGTCCTCGGCCGCGATGAACCCGTCGAGCGTGACGGCGACGTAGTAGACGAGCTTTCGCAAAACGATCATCCCCCTTGATGGTCTCTAACCACGACAACTGTAGTACTATGGCTGTAGTGGTTGTCAAGGAGGAAACGTGGTCCGGAACGAGGCACGGCGGACGGCTCTGCTGGACGCGGCGATCGACGTCCTGGCACTGGAGGGCGCGCGGGGGCTGACCTACCGCGCGATCGACGCGAAGGCGGAGGTGCCGGCGGGCACGGCGTCGAACTACTTCGCGAACCGCGACGAGCTGATGTCGGAGGTCATGACGCGCGTGCACGTGCGGCTCATGCCGTCCGACGAGTCCGTCGCCGAGTCGCTGTCGCTGCCGCGCGACAGGTCGCTGACGGTGAAGTTCATGCACGACATCATCAAGCGCGCGGACGCCGACAAGGCCTGCTACCTCGCCATGATGGAGCTGCGGCTGGAGGCCACGAGAAGGCCCGAGATCCGTGCGGCGCTCACGAGGACGATCGCCGACAACATCGAGGACAACGTCGCGTTCAACGAGGACTCGAAGCTGCCGGGCGACCGCATGACCGTCATCTCGCTGTACTTCGCGATGACGGGACTGATCTACGAACGGCTGACGCTGCCGGACGTGGTCGCGCCGATGGACCTCGACGAGCTCGTCGAGGTCCTGGTGAACCGCGCTATCGGCTGAGCGGGCCGCCGGTGATCGTCAGGGCGACGGCGATCACCACGACGCCCAGCGTCGAGTAGAGGAACGCGTCCATGCCGCGGCCGCGGATCTTGATCAGACCCGCCTGCTCGTCGGTCACGAGGATCCGCAGCACCGCCGCGACCAGCAACGACACGCCGAGCAGCACGGCGCCCTGCCGCCAGTGGTACTGGAAGATCCGCACCAGCCCGAGCGCGCCGACCCCGAGCACCAGCGCGAACGGCAGGTGCTTGCCGGGACCGGAACGCCAGCGCTGTTCGCCCATGAGCGCCTGCGCGTCAGACCGCTGCACTGGCGCGCTCGGCGGCTTCGACGGTGTTGGTCAGCAGCATCGCGACGGTCATCGGACCGGCGCCACCGGGGATCGGGGCGAGCCAGCCGGCGACCTCGCGGACCTCGGGGGCCACGTCGCCGACGAGGCCCGCCTCGGTGCGGGTGATGCCGACGTCGACCACGGCCGCGCCGGGCTTGACCATGTCCGCGGTGATCAGGCCGGGGCTGCCGGCGCCCGCGATCACGATGTCCGCGCGGCGCACCTCCGCGGCCAGGTCCTTCGTGCCGGTGTGGCACAGCGTCACGGTGGCGTTCTCGGAACGCCGGGTCAGCAGCAGGCCGATCGGGCGGCCCACGGTGACGCCGCGACCGATGACGGTGACGTTCGCGCCCGCGATCGGCACGTCGTAGCGGCGCAGCAGCTCCACGATGCCGCGCGGGGTCGCGGGCAGCGCGGCCTCCTCGCCGAGCACGAGCTTGCCGAGGTTGACCGGGTGCAGGCCGTCGCCGTCCTTGGCCGGGTCGATGCGCTCCAGGATCGCGTTGGCGTTGAGGTGCTTGGGCAGCGGCAGCTGGACGATGTACGCGGTGACCTCGGGGTTCGCGTTCAGCTCGTCGATGACGGCTTCGAGCTCCTCCTGCGTGATCGACTCGGGCAGGTCGCGCCGGATCGACTTGATGCCGACCTTCTCGCACGCGCGGTGCTTGCCCTTGACGTACGAGTGCGAGCCGGGGTCGTCGCCGACCAGCACGGTGGCCAGACCGACCGAGCCGGGCAGCGCGGCGACCCGCGCCTTGAGGTCCTCGAACAGCGCGTTCCGGGTTTCGTTGCCGTTGAGCAGCGTCGCAGTCACGACCTCATCCTCCCACTGGGCAGCGCGGCGACGCCCACCGACACCAGCGTCAGCGCCACGCCGATGATGGTCGGCAACGCCAGGTGGCCGCTCACCGCGTCGAGCAGAACGGCCCCGATGAGCTGGCCGCACACGCCGCACAGCCCGACCATCAACACGCCGATGAACCGCACGGACGTGATCGCACCGCCGACACCGACGATGCCCAGCAACCCGCCGAGGTACAGCCACCAGTCCGCGGGGAACGCGCCGGGCACCCCGCTCCACGTCACGGCGTTGACCAGCAGCAATGCCGCCGCGCCCACGCTGAAGTTCACCAGGATCGTCGCCACCGAGTTCGCCGCGGCCTCGCGCACCAGTCCGTTCACCGCCTGCTGCCAGCCCATCAGCAGCCCCGCGACCAGCGGAAGCACCGCGAGCCACAACGCGCCGGGCGACGTGAACTGGTTCGACACGGCGATCGTGACGGCGATAACACCGACGGCCGCTCCGACGACACGAGTCTTCGTAACCGGCTTCGGCTCGCCGGGCCCTACCCCGAGGTTGTCCATGACCATGCTGCTCACGACCTGCCCGATCACGACCGCGACCGTGAACACCGCCACACCGATCGTCGCGACCGCGAGGCCCTGCGAGCCGACGAGCACCGCGCCGCTGATGCCACCGACGCACTCCCACCACCGGATGCGCCGTTTCCGCAACGCGTCGCG
The DNA here is from genome assembly GCF_042721515.1 of Lentzea sp. NPDC058436. Classification (NCBI taxonomy): domain Bacteria; kingdom Bacillati; phylum Actinomycetota; class Actinomycetes; order Pseudonocardiales; family Pseudonocardiaceae; genus Lentzea; species Lentzea sp. NPDC058436. The sequence continues at coordinate 115,568 of NZ_JBHXLF010000016.1, read as the reverse complement.
CAGTCGCGTGAGGCCGTCCCGCCCGGACTGTCGCGACAGGACCACCGCGAGCAGCACGAACCACCCGCCGGCGAAGGAGATCAACGCGGCCAGCAGCCCGTTGCCGAGCGACTGCGCGAGCGAGCCGTTGACGCGCGCCTGCACCGCGATCGCCACCCCGCCCGCCGCCGCCAGCAGACCACCGGTCACCTGCGCGGACCGCGCCACATGTCCTCCACCCGCGACGAAAGTGTTCTTGATCAGCTTTAACCTTGCACGTCGCCCACGTTATGGTCGGGCCTGCCCCGATCGGCGCAGCGGCGGGGGACGTGTGCGATCCGGCGAGTTGCGGGGGAAGATGTTGGCGTGTCCGAGCCGAAGCCGTTGAACCCTACCGAGCAGGACGCTCTGGTTAAGCAGATCGGCCTGACTCTGATGCGGGCCGCACCAGAGGACTGGCGAAGTGTGATCGCCCAGTACCGAGCCACCGGCCGGTACTTCGAACTGGAGGCCGAGCTCCGGCTGCAGGACGGGAGCAAACGCGCCTGGCAGGCACCGCAGGAGGTGGCCTCGCTGTTCGCGCGGCTGCGTGCCGGCATGCACCGCGAGGGCCGTGGCAGCTGGACCAACGCCCGGTACCAGCTCGACCACCCGTCCAGCTACAACCTCGACTTCGACCGCGCCGAACCGAGCTGGCAGACGCCTCCTCCGCAGCAGGCGTACGTCGACGAGATGCGGTTCTTCCCGCGCGCCGAGGAGAACGTCCCCGACTGGCTGCGCCGCAGGCTGAGCCCGCCGACGCCGGCGTTCCGCACGGTCCGCGTGTTCGACGGCGCCGGACCGAACGGTCGTCCGTCGGTCAACCGGCCGCCGGTGCCGGAGCCCGAGGTCGCGCCGCTGCTCGCGTACCTGTCGAACGCGCCGGTCGCCGTGGCCGGGCGCGGCTTCGACAAGGACGTGCTGCACCCGGACGCGCCGCCGGTCGTGCCGTCGGGTTTCCAGACCGACGGTGTGTGGATCTGGCCCGCCGGGGTCGCGTACTACCTGCGCAAGTACGGCGTGCCGCCCGAGCCCGAACTGGTCGAACGCGCGCGTGCCGCCGGCTTCACCCTGCCGGAGATCTCCGAGGAGGCGAGGCTCGGCGCCGCCGCGAACCTGGGCGCTCCCGCCGCGCCTCCCGGCACCGTCGTGCCGGTGCCGGTCGAGCCCGAACCGGCTCCCAGGCCCAAGCCCGAACCCGCCGCCGAGGAGACGCAGTTCGTCGCGGCGCCGAAGTTCGAGGCCGAGCCGAAGCCCGAGGCCGCGAGCGAGCCGGAGGAGGAGTACGACTTCGAGCCGCTGTACCCCGAACCGCCGCGCGTGGCCGAGCAGCCGCAGGCCAAGCCGGAGCCCGACCTCGGCGAGACGCTCGCGGTGGCCGTGCCGCCGCTGGCCGGTGACGGCCCTCCCTACCGCGTGGTCTTCGACTCCGACGGCGTGCCGGACACGGTCGACGACAGGACCCTGCGCGACACGTACGGCGCGGGCATGGACCTCTTCGCGCCGCACCCGGCCGACCTCGAACCGGAACCGGTCGCCGAGGTCGCTCCCGAGCGCGTCCAGGAGAGCGTTCCGGAGCCCGTCGCCGACGAACCGAACGAAACGGCCCCCGAGGACGAACGTCTGGACGTGGACGTTCCCGAGGAACCCGAGATCCCCACGGCAGGGCCTGACGAGCCCGAGCTCCTCACGCACCACCGCGAAGCGGAGCTCACGGATCACATCGAGGCTGAGCCGGAGCTCCTCACGCACCACCGCGAGGCCGAGCTCACGGACCACCTCGACGCCGAGACCGAGGAACGTCCGCGCGACGTCATGCAGGACACGATGGCGTGGAGCCCGGTCCTCGACGAGCCGCTGGAGAGCCAGGCCGAGATCACCGAGGAGCACCCGGTCGTCCCGGTGGCCGAGGACGAGCCCGACCTCGCCGAGGAGGAGATCGAGTCCACGACGTCGTTCGAGACGACGAAGTTCGACGACGAGCTCGACACCCGCTTCGACTCCCAGCTCGACTCGCACTTCGAACCGGAGCCCGAGGCGCCGCCGGTCGTCGTCCCCGCGCCGACGAGGTCAGAGCAGACCACCCAGTTCGACGCGGCGCTGTTCAACGAGCCCGAACCGGAGCCGGAACCCGAGCCCGAACCGGAGCCGGAGCCCGAACCGGTCAAGCCGCCGCGGCAGGTCACGCAGGACGAGGACCGCGAACTGGCGGGCACCCGCCGTGCGCTGGACGACCTCAACGTGCCGCACGGCGTGTTCCGGATCGGTGGCGAACCCGCCGACCGCACCTGGACGCTGCGCCTCGAAGGCGACAGCTGGGAGGTGAGCTGGTTCGACCACGGCCCCAAGAACCCCGTGCGGTTCGACAAGGTCGAGGACGCGTCGGCGTACCTGATCGGCAGGCTCGTGCTGGGCAACTTCCGCACCATCCCGCCGCGCCCGCCGCAGCGGCCGATGACGAACGGCTTCCGCGAGGAGCCGCCGCGCCGTCCCGTGCCGCCGCAGCGCCCGCCGATGCCCCAGCAGGCCCCGCCCGCGCCGATGCCGCAGGCCGCGGCACCGACGCAGGTGCAGTCCGTGCCACCACCCGCACCGCAGCAGGCACCCTCACCGGTCGCCGCCGCCGTGTCGCAGGAGGAGCCGTCGAAGCGGAAGTTCCCGATCTCGCCGCTCGCGGGCGAGCCGCCGCTGACGTTGTTCCGCCACAAGCAGATGTTCGAGCTGCCGGCGGGCACCGAGGTCGACCGCTACGGCGACCAGACCGGCAACCTCGTCTACGTGGCGGGCACGCCGTTCCCGGAACGCAGCCTCGTGCCGTCGTGGATCAACCGCCCGTACCGCGTGTACCGGTTGCGCCGCCCGCTCGAGGTGCTGACCGGTGTGGCCGTGCCGTGGTTCGAGCAGCCGGGTGGCGGCACCGCCTACCTGCTGCCGAAGTCGGTCGAGGAGATGGTCGCGGACGGTGTCCTCGTGGAGATCACGGGATCAACCGACAACTAGTCCGTAAGCCGCGGCGAACGCGATCGCCGTGTCGATGTCGATCAGGGCTCCGGCGAGCTTCGCTTGCCGGAGCCCGTTCGCGTCCAGCTTCGCCCCGCGCAGGTCGGCGCCCTCCAGCTTCGCGTCGAGCAGCCGCGCGCCCATCAGGTCGGCCTGGCTCAGGTCGGTGTTGCGCAAGTCGGCCTCGCTGAGGTTCGTCTCGCGGAACCGCTGACCGCCGAGCTTCAGGTCGTACAGCGGTGCCCTCACGAACGACGCCAGCGTGAAGTCCACCTCGGTGAACGTGACGGGCCGCAGCACGCAGTCGACGAAGTTCGACCCCATGAGGCTGCACGAGTCGAACGCCGACCGGGTGAGCACGGTGCGGTCGAAGGTGCACTGCCGGAACGCCGTCGCCTGGTGCCGTGACTCGCCGAGGTCCGTCCGGGTGAAGTCGCACCGGGTGAACGTGCACCCCGCCGTGACGAGTTCGCGGAGATCGGCCTCGGTGAAGTCGCAGTCGGTGAAAGACCGCTTCTCCCAGTGCTGATTGGGCAGGTTGGCGTCCGAGTAGTCCTCGCCAACCTCTTCGAGCAGGTTGTCCACTCTCACACTCTCGCAGAGTGCACGTGTTGGTAACGTGCGGGACGCCGGGCGACCTGCCCGACGTCAACGAGGACCGTCATTCGGGAAGGCTCATGACCCGCACGCCCGTGAACGTCACTGTCACCGGTGCGGCCGGCCAGATCGGCTACGCACTGCTCTTCCGCATCGCTTCCGGCCACCTGCTCGGCCCGGACACCCCGGTCAACCTGCGGCTGCTGGAGATCACGCCCGCGCTGAAGGCCGCTGAGGGCACCGCGATGGAGCTCGACGACTGCGCCTTCCCGCTGCTCAAGGGAATCACGATCACCGACGACGCGAAGACCGCGTTCGACGGCGTGAACGTGGCCCTGCTCGTCGGCGCCCGCCCCCGCACCAAGGGCATGGAGCGCGGCGACCTGCTCGAGGCCAACGGCGGCATCTTCAAGCCGCAGGGCGAGGCGATCAACGCCGGCGCCGCTGACGACGTGAAGGTCCTCGTGGTCGGCAACCCGGCCAACACCAACGCCCTCATCGCCCAGCAGCACGCGCCGGACGTCCCGCGCGAGCGCTTCACCGCGATGACGCGCCTGGACCACAACCGCGCCCTGTCGCAGCTCGCCAAGAAGCTGGGCGTCGCGGTCACGGACATCCAGAACATGACGATCTGGGGCAACCACTCGGCCACCCAGTACCCGGACCTGTTCCACGCCAAGGTCGGCGACAAGACCGCCGCCGAGGCCGTGAACGACCAGGCGTGGCTGGAGAACGACTTCATCCCGACCGTCGCCAAGCGCGGCGCGGCGATCATCGAGGCCCGTGGCGCGTCTTCGGCCGCTTCGGCCGCCAACGCCGCCATCGACCACATCTACGACTGGGTCAACGGCACCGAGTGGACCTCGATGGCCATCCCGTCGGACGGTTCGTACGGCGTGCCCGAGGGCATCATCTCGTCGTTCCCCGTCCGCACCTCGGGTGGTTCGTACGAGATCATCCAGGGCCTGGAGATCGACGAGTTCTCCCGCGGCCGCATCGACGCCTCGGTCGCCGAGCTCGTCGAGGAGCGCGACGCCGTGAAGGGCCTCGGCCTGATCTGAGACGTGGCAGGGTGGGGAACGTGCTGATTCCTTGGGACGTTCCCCAGCCGCAGCTCTCCGACGACGTACATCCCGCGCTCGCCGACGCCGCCCGTGCGGCGTCGGCGGCGTACGGGCGTGCCCGATCTCTGCACACGCGCCTCGAACTCCGCGAAGAAGTCGCGGACGGCGCCGACGGAACACCGACGATGCGCGTCGACCGCATCGTCGAGGACGCGATCCTGGAGTCGATCCACCGCAATCGCGTGAACCTCCTCTCCGAGGAAGCCGGGTTCGTCGACAACGGCTCCTCGATCACCCTCGTCATCGACCCGGTCGACGGGTCCGCGAACGCCGCGTTCGGCGTGCCTCTCTCGTGCTTCGCCGGCGCGCTCGTGGAAGACGGCACGGCAAAAGAAGCGTTGACGACGTGGTTCGACACGGGCCGTGCGTGGCATGCGCGCACAGGGGTGCCGACGTCGTTCCGCACCACCGGACGCACGACGTTGAAGGGCGCGTCGGTGTGCCTGATGCGTCCGAAGAAGGGCACTCAGGACGCGTGGCTGCGCATCGCGAACAGCGCCGACCGCATCCGCGTGCTGTGCACGACCTGCCTGGAGACCATGCTGGTCGCGGAAGGCACCATCGACGCGTTCATCGATCCGGGCAGCGACACGCACCGGATCATGGACCTCGCGACGGCGCTGGTCACCGTCCCCGCGGCGGGCGGGGTGCTGGTCGACCTGCGCGGAAGGCCGTTCACGTTCGAACCCGACCTGACCCACCGGTGGTCGGGCGTGGCGGCAGCGACTCCCCAGCTCGCCGAGGAGTTGATCGCGACGGTGCTGGGCTAGACCGCGCCCCGCGACTCGACGACGCAGTCGGGTCCGGGGAACACCAGCCCTTCGTGCCCGTCGTTGAAGCGGACGAGGTACGGCGGATGTCCGTCGCTCCCGCGCACTTCGAGGATTTCGCCCAGGCGTTCCTCGAGTCCGATGGAACGGCTGTGGACGTGGAGCCTGTCACCCACTGTTGCTTGCATGGTGCTGCAACACCTCCGGTGTGCGGCCGAGGCCTGCGCGATGAACGCGCTAAAGCCTAGGCCGATACCGGAGGTGCGCAACAGGGCTCAAGTGCTCATCCACCGCAGGCGGCGGACACCTTCGCTACGAGATCGGCCTTCTGCTGCACCCAGTCAGCGGCGGAGCTGACGTTCTGCATGCCGTTGGCCGCTTCTTCGAGAGCCTTCTTCACCTGCTCGTCCGGCGCGGAGTTCGCGAGGGTCTCGAGCTCCTTCGCCTTGGCCTGGGTGTCCTCCAGCGCCTTCTGCGGGTCGCTCATGTCCGGCGAGAAGCCCACCAGCTGGACCGCGTCGGCGCACAGCTTCACCTTGTCCGCGGTGTCGCTGACACCCTGGAGCGTGTCGCAGGCCGTCAGGCTGCCCAACGCGATGGCGGCTGCTGCCAGCGTTCCGACTACGCGCATTCGCTCTCCTTGACCGAAGTGTCCGGTTTTCTTGACTACGACTCTACCGACGTGCGTCTTGATCGAGTTGCCGTTGGTAGAGCTTGCGGATGACGTCGTCGATTTCGGGCTCCACGACGGCGAGGTCGTGGACCTCCACCTGCCGCACCACCTGCGTGATCAACTGAGCCGCCGTCGTCTCCGCTCTCCTGAACGTGAGGTGGTGTCGCAATCCGTTCGCCTCGCTGCGCACCGCCGTTACTCCAGGGACGTCCGGCGCCGGTCCGGGTTCCCGCAGGTCGATGACGAGCTCGCGGTCCGGGGTGACCTCGGCGCGCAGCTCGTCCAGCGGGCCGTCGGCGAGCACCCGGCCGTGGTCGATCACCATCAGCCGCGGGCAGAGGCGTTCGATGTCGTCCAGGTCGTGCGTGGTGAGCAGGAGCGTGGTGCCGCGGCGGGTGTTGAGGTCCGCGAGGAACTCCCTGAGGCGTTCCTTCGACTCCAGGTCCAGGCCGATCGTCGGCTCGTCCAGCACCAGGAGCTCGGGGGCGTGCAGCAGGGCGGCCGTGATCTCGCCGCGCATTCGCTGCCCCAGCGAGAGCTGCCGCACCGGGGTCTGGAGCGTCTCCTGCAGGCCGAGCAGCTCCACGCACTCGTCGAGGCGCGTCCTGTAGTCCTGCGCCGACACCCGGTAGATCGACTTCAGCAGGTCGAAGCTGTCCTTGAGCGGCAGGTCCCACCAGAGCTGGCTGCGCTGGCCGAACACCACACCGATGCGCCTCGCGAGATCGCGCCGCTGCCTCGACGGGTCCACCCCGTTGACCGTGAGATGACCGCTGGTGGGCACCAGGATCCCGGTCAGCATCTTGATCGTCGTGGACTTGCCGGCGCCGTTCGGCCCGACGTACCCGACGGCCTCGCCCGCCTGCACGCCGAACGTGACGCCGTCGACCGCCGTGACGGTCTTGTAGTTGCGCCGCAGGCCTTTCGACGTGGCGACCTTGAACTCCCTGCGGAGCTCCCTGACCTCGATCATGATCCCGTTCCCCGGTAGTGCCTGACCGCGAACCGCCACACCAGCGCGGCGACCCCCGCCGCCAGTGCCGCGACGAGCGGTGATGTCCAGCCGACCCAGCCGGGAAGGCCGAGCGGATCCTCTTTCCCGAGCAGCGCGAGGCTCGGGTAGTACGCGACGAACGCCCCCGGCACGATGAACGCCATCAGCCAGCGCAACGGCCGTGAGTAGACGTTGATCGGGTACGACGTGAAGGCGTTGCTGCCGTAGGTGACCGCGTTGGCGAACTCGCGTCCCTCGACGATCCAGAAGCAGATCGAGCACGCCACCACCCAGACCGCGCTGTAGATGACAGCCCCCGCGACCGGCGTCAGAACCGTCAGCAGGACCTTCGCCGGCGACCAGTCGATCGGCACGTGCGCCAGCGCGTAGAACATGACCGCCAGCGCGCCGCTGATGCGCCCGACCCTCCTGAGCCTGATGTCGGAGCACATGATCTGCGGCAACGTCCTGAGCGGCCGCATCAGCAGCACGTCGAAGTTGCCCGTGCGGATGTAGGTCGGCAGGTGGTCGAGCTGCCCCGCGAACAGGTCCGCGACCCCGAACGCGGCCCCCGCGAACGCGTACATCAGCAGCACCTCGTTCTGCGAGAAGCCGCCGAGCGCGTTGATCTGGGTGAAGAGGATCAGGATGACGACCAGCTCGTAGCCCTGCGCGATGACCTGCGTGACGAAGTCGATCGCGAACGACGCGCGGTAGGACAACTGGCTGCGCAGGCGCGCCCCGATGAGCTTCGGGTAGATGAACTCAGCCACCCTGCAGCACCACCTTCCGCATGGCGCGCTGCAACGTGAAGTGGCCGATCCCCAGGATCACCACGGCCCAGAAAGCCTGCAGCAGCAGGAGCTTCCCCGGATCGCCGTGCCCGAGGAACACGTCGATCGGCGCCTGCAGGACGGCGGGGAACGGCGTCATCCAGAGCACGTCACGAGCCCATTCGGGGAAGAACGCGATGGGCACCGTCAGGCCGCACAGCAGACCCGACGAGACGTTCCAGAACCCGTACAGCCCCCGGTTGTCGAGCAGCCAGAACGAGCTGATGTCGATGAGGAACCGGAAGCCGAAGCTGATCACCAGCGCGAGCAGCGCGCTGATGCCGAACAGCGGCCACTGCTTCGCGGTGGCGGGGAACTGGAACGGGAACAGCAGCATGCCGAACACCATCGGCGGCACGAGCCGTGTCATCAGCGCGTAGCCACCCCGCCCGACGTCCTCCGCGAGAAGGGCGCCCTGCAGGTTCCACGGCCTGTAAAGGTCTACTACGACGTCACCGGATCGCACGCGCTCGGCGAGCTCGTTGGTTCCCCACAGCAGGACGAACCCGAGCAGCCCCTGCCCGATCCAGACGTACGTGTTGGTGGCAGCGATGTCGTAGTCCGCGATCTCCCCGTTCGCCGCCTTGAGAGCGGCGACGAGGATCGCGACCCGCAGCAGGCCGAAGACCACGTTCGTGGTCATTCCGGCCAGCATCGCTTGTCGGTAGGTCGAGTACCTTCGGAATCCAGCAATGATCAAATCGGCGTGAACACGCACGTCGATCTACATTAGTGACCGTCGCAAGTGGATTTCCTAGGAGATCGCGATCTTCTTCTCGCGATCAGGACCCGGTGTCTCCCAGGTGTTCGGCCTCGGTCGCTCACCGGGGTAGGTCGCGGTGTCGCCGAACCCCGCCGGGCAGTAGCCGAGTCCGGGGACGGGCTCCATGTTCCCGCCGGCGGAGAAGTGCGTCGCGCTGACCCAGCCCCAGTAGCCGTTGTCTCCCAAGGTGTAGCCGAACCAGTTGTTCACGATGTCGCCACCGCTGGTTCCGTACGTCAGCGTGATCCCGAACCTGCGCTGGCAGATGAACCAGCTGTTGCCCGCGTTGAGCACGCCCTGGACGTTGCCCACGGGCGTGATCGTGCCGCCGCCGAACATCGCCCACAGGTGGTTGCCACGCCAGATGTTGCAGGTGTAGGTCGTCCCGTAGCCGGCCTGACCGCCTGACTGGTAGCAGCTGCCGGCGGCCTGCGCGGCCGGTGCGCTGACGACCAGGGAACCCGCGACGGCGAGGCACGCGGCGAGCGCGCGGAGCTTCTTCATGATCCCCCCAGAGGATGTTGTCCGGGGAATCCTAGTCAGCTGCCGAACGCGCTGGTCACGACTTCGCCCGCGCCGGGTTCCGCGCCGAAGCACAGGAAGTAGTTGCGAGAGCCGTCCGCGTACCCGACAGCGGTGATCTCCCAGCTGGTGGTGTCGACGGTCGGTCTGGTGTTCGCCTTCATCAGAGCGGGCGTGCAGATGTTCTTCACCTCTGCCGAGGCCGCGAGTTCGTCCGAGTCGACCGCCGGGATCTCCCCGGAGAGCCAGCCTCCTCCGAACGCCTCCCAGTAGTGCTCGTCCGCGCAGCTGCCGACCTTCCGCGCCGTCGCAGCCTGGCCCCCGACGGTGTTGATCCCGCGGAAGCACGTCGACTTGTCGATGCAGAACCCGCCGTCGCACTTCTTGAGGAACGGCGGAACGTCCTCGGCGCCAACGGGCTGCGTGGTCTGCGCTCCAGGTCCCTGGGCGTTCGTCTGCTGCTTGCCGCCGAAGGGGTTCCAGATCAGCACGCCCGCCACGACCACGGCGACCAACCCCGCCGCCGCGGCGACCAGCGGCCACCTCTTGCGCTTCGGCGGGGGAGGGACGGGCACGGTCGGCATCCGCATCGGGTCGGTCAGCTCGTCCCGCAGCTGCGCGGCACTCGGCGTGCGCAGGTTCGCGTCCGGGTGCAGTGCCCTCGCGAGCGCCTCGTGCAGTGCCGGCGGGACCCCGTTGACCGCGGTGATGGGCCTGCGCAGGATCTCGCCGAGCTGGTCGAACGACGTGATCGGCCACGGCACCGGTCGCGGCGGCTTGCCCGCGAGCAGCGTGTAGAGCGTGGCGGCGAGCGAGTAGACGTCGGCCTGCGGCGTCGGCTCGGCCATCGCGAACGCCTCGGGCGGCGCGTAGCTGGGGCTCAGGGCGTCCCGCGTGACCGTGCTGCCGCCCTGCGCGTCGAGCAGCGCCGCCAGCCCGAAGTCGGCGAGCTTCGGCGTGCCGTAGCGGTCGACGAGGATGTTGGCGGGCTTGATGTCCCGGTGCAGCACGCCTTCCTGGTGTGCTGCGGCGAGTGCGTCCGCGAGCTTGATGCCCAGGTCGCGCACCTGGTCGGGGTGCAACGGACCCCGCGCGTCGAGCTGGTCGGCGAGCGACCCGCCCGTGCACAGCTCCATGACGATGTAGGGCGTGCCCTGCGGCGTGATGTTCGCGTCGTGCACCCCGACGACGTGCGGATGCCCCGACAACTTGGCCGCGGCCCGCGCCTCGCGCAGGAACCGCCTCCGGTCCCGTTCGTCCACGAGCACCCGGTTGTCGATCTTGACGGCGACGTCCCGGCCGAGTTGTGCCTGGTGGGCGGTGTAGACGGTGGCGAACCCGCCCGCGCCCAGCGGTCTCAGCGCGGTCAGGCCGGGGATGTGGGGTGCGGTCACGCGCGGAGCATAGTTCCGCACCCCGACAACCCGGCTGTTAGGCCGTGCAGTTCAGCGAACCGCTCCTGAGCGCGTGCTTGTCGGTGTTGTCGTCGTCCGACCAGAGGGCGACCTTCTTGCCGTTGACGCAGCTCGGCGAGAGCGCGAAGCCTTCGAGGTTCACGTTCGGCAGCTTCGAGGGCCGGTCGTACGTCGCCGTCACCTTGAACTTGCCGTCACTGATCGCGAGTGTGGTCGACCTGCCGCTGCAGTTGTCGTCGCACGTGGCCCACAGCCTGTTGTTCTCCCACTCCAGGTCCATGACCTGCGCCTGCCCGCTCGCGAACTTCGAGACGAGCTTCGCCCCGCCGTCCTGCAACGCGTACAGGAAGATCCCGCCGGTCGCCTCCAGCCCGACCGCGAACAACCCGGTCCCGTGCCCCGGGTAGTCGGCGGGGACGTAGGGCTTGCCGGTGTCGTCCTTGAAGTTCTGCGAGGTCAGGAACGAGTCGGGAATCCACGAGATGGCCTCGGGACCCTCGTTGGGATCGACCGACGGCATCCCCGGCAGCTTCCACTCGGCCACGGTTCCGCTGACCTTCAACACCATCGGCGAACTGACGTCACCGTTGTCGTTGTCCCGCTCGCTGACGACGAACACCCCGTCCGGCGTGCTGACGACACCCTCGGCGTCCGGATCACCCTCGCCGTTCTTGAACGTGAGCGACCGCTTCGAGTCGACCTTCCACGTGCTTCCGCTGGGCACGAGCCGGTAGAGCGTCGACGGCCCGTTCTTCACCGCCCACACGACCCCGGCACTCTCGAACGACACCCCGCTGAGGTTCTTGCCGAACACGTTCGACCCGTCAGCGACCTTGACCGCCGAGTCACCCGGCCACGTGGTGGCGGCACCGGCCGCCGTGGTCCCCAACCCGACAGCCAGGACCGCGAAAACGCTGATCACCTTGATGCGCAACGGAACCGCCTCTCTCCCACGAGGCAAGATCACACCTCGTGCGAACTGACGGCGGACGTCCAGTGCACCAGACGATGAACAACAGGGCTACTTCTTGGCGGCGGCCTTCGCAGCCTTCTTGAAGTCCCGGACCTCCAGCAGCGAAGCCTGATCACGCACGTCGGCGACGCTACGTCGGCTTCCTTCGTCCCCGTAGTGCCCAGCGGCCTCACGCCACCCACTCGGCGTGACGCCGAACTGCTTGCCCAAAAGGGCGAGGAAGATCTTCGCCTTCTGGTCCCCGAACCCGGGCAACGCCTTGAGCCGCTTGAACACCGCGGCCCCGTCCCCGTCGGCCCAGATCCGCGTGACGTCCCCGTCGTAGGTGTCGACGACGAACTGCGACAGCGCCTGCACCCGCTTGGCCATCGAACCGGGGAACCGGTGCACGGCGGGCGGCGTGGCCATGGCCGAGGCGAAGGTCTCGGGGTCGGCCTCGGCGATGCGGCGCACGTCCAGGCCGCCCATGCGGTCGGCGAGGACCTTGGGTCCGGAGAAGGCCTTCTCCATGGGAATCTGCTGGTCCAGCAGCATTCCGGTCAACAGGGCGAACATGTCCGACGCGAGGAGTGCGTCCGCGTCGGGGTTCTGCGCGAGGCACACCGTGCGGGTCATGGGAGGGATGGTGCCATGGACAGGGCAACCGCCGCCTGCCGAGGTCACGGCTCTGCGTAGGGGTGCCAGCTGCTCAAGTGCGGCGTTCGAACTAGGCGCCGGCCACGCGCACTTCGGACACCACCTGGCGCACGAGCACGCGCAGCGCCTCGCGGTCCACGGTCGCCGGGTCGTCGGCCAGCCAGTCGCCGATCTCGCTGACGAACTGCTCCGGCGTCATCGGCGGCACGTCGAAGTCGAGGTCGTCGTCGCAGGTCACCTCGCCGGCTCGGCTCGGGTAGACGATCAGGGCGCCCCTGATGTCCAGCCACGGCAGGAGTTCGGCGTAGTAGTCGACGCTGTCGAGCAGTTGGGAGCCGCCGCCGCGGAACGGGTGGCCGTTGCGCCAGAGTTCGCCGTCCTCGTCGCAGTAGTAGTGGCCGGGGAGCCACGACTTCGACTCGATGAGGACCAGGCGGCGGCCGCAGAGCAGGGCGTGGTCTACGTCGGTGAAAACTGAACCCGGCCAGGCGAGGCCGTGGAAGATGCGCACTCCCGGTAGTTGGGTCATGTATTCCGTGAGCAATCCGGCGGTCAGCCGTTCGCGTCTGTTTTCACCCGGACGGCCGAAAATCGTGTTGCCGTCGTACTCACCCGCGAACGCCCGTTCGGCCCTCGCGACCGTCATGTAGCGGCGCACCAGTCGGAACGCCCCGTAACCGGCGCCCGCCACGAGTGGCAGCCAGACGGCGAGCAGGAGTGGTGAGAGCGTCATCGTCAACGGGATGAGCAGGACGAACCACCCACCGATCGCGGCCGCCGCCGGGGCGTGGCCGAGGCCGGTGGCGGGCACGTAGCGGACACGCGCGCCCAGGTCGATCCGGTGCCACCAGTCCATCGAGCCGAGGTCGACGCGGGGGCGTGGCGCCATGTAGTTGGGGTCGTCGCCGAAGTCGCGCAGCCGGCCCGTGTGACCTGTTCGACGAGGTCGCGGGCGTGTCTGCGGGCGGACGACCGTCGGCACCTTCACGGCGGGGCGGTCGTAGTCGGCCCGGCGGACCGGGTCCTTCAGCGTCTCGTAGGCCTCCTGGAGCAGGCGGAAGCCGCCAGACGTCCCACCCGCGTCGGGGTGCATGACCTTGGCTAGAGAGCGGTAGGCCGACTTGATCTCCGAGGCGCTGGCGCCCCGGTTCACACCGAGCAACTCGTAGTAGTCGATCCCTGGCACGACACCGTCCAGTTCGAGGTTGGTCCGTGAACCTTATTGGGTCCAACACTTTCGCAGGGCATACGGCCCGGACTTCCGCGGCTAGTGTGAGACGTGCGGTGGCGATGGGGCCTGTAGCGCAGTGGTCGACGCGCCCTCCGGAACGGAGGGAGAACGCCGGTTCGAATCCGGCCGGTCCCGCTCAGAAACGGGGCTTCCGCATTCCTCCAGCAGGTCCTTTGTGGACGGTGCGCGTCCGCCGCCGGAGGCGCAGGATGTACTGGTGGACGCACTGGAGAACCTGCGCCGCCTCTGCCTCGCGTTGCCAGAGGTGACCGAACGCCTGAGTCACGGCGAGCCGACGTGGTTCGTCCGCGGCAAGAAGACCTTCGTGACGCTGTCCGACCACCACCACGACGACCGCGTGGCGTTCTGGTGCGCTGCGGGCCCGGACGTGCAGGAAACCCTGGTCGCCCAGGCCCCTGAGCAGTACTTCCGCCCGCCCTACGTAGGTCACCGCGGCTGGCTCGGCGTGTACCTGGACGTGCCCGTCGACTGGGGCGTCGTCGGCGATCTCGTCGAGGACGCCTATCGGGTGACAGCCCCGAAGACGCTCGTGGCGCGGCTCGACGTTCGAGTTGCCGACCCGTCCGACCTGCCGCAGTCTTCCGCGCATGGCGACCTGTGACGTCTGTGGCAACGACTACTGGATGGCGTTCGAGGTGCGCACCGTCGGCGGCGGCGTGCACACGTTCGACAGCTTCGAGTGCGCGATCCAACGGCTCGCGCCGCGCTGCGAGCACTGCGACTGCCGCGTGATCGGGCACGGTGTGGAGGTGGAGGGCAAGTTCTTCTGCTGCGCCCACTGCGCGCGGTCGGGGTCGGCCGACCTGGGCGCGATGATCCGCGACACCGTCGGCGCCCATCCCGGCTAGTTGTTCAACACCAGGTCCAGGCTGAGCGGCACGGGCGGCGGCAGAACGTCCGTGCCCACCCTGAACGACTCCAGCAGGTACGCGACCAGGCGCCGGGAGGCGGCCACCGCGACCTCCGCCGGCATGCCCGACAGTCCACCGTTGGCCAGCAGCACCAACGTCAGGTCGTGCGGTGAGAAGTCCGCGCGCAGGTGTCCGCTGTCCTTCGCGCGCTGAACCAACGCCTCAAGGCGCTCCCACGTGCGGTCGCGCACCTCGGAGTGCAGGTCCGGGAACGAGGCCGTGAACGCCGCCGTGAACCCGCGGTCGCACGCCTGCATCAGGCACACCTGCTCGATCACCGTGGAGAACCCGCGCCACGGGTCCGGGTCCTGCAGCGCGTCGTCCATGCAGGCCTGGCAGTGCGCGAACTGCTCGGCGAAGGCCTCCATGACCAGCAGTTCCTTGGTGGGGAACCGTCGGTAGAGCGTGGCCACGCCGACGCCGGCACGTCGCGCGATCGCGGCCATCGGCACCTCCAGTCCGCGTTCGGCGAACAACTCCCGTGCGACGGTCAGCACCCGTGCGCGGTTCTCTCGCGCGTCGGCTCGCATCTGAGACGGTTCTGCGGTCACTTCTTCTCACTTCGTGCCAAGCGGATGGGGTTCTCCACTTAGCAGGTTACGTTCGAAGTCATGAACTTCAAGAGCTCGATCGTGGGTCCTTTCAACAGGGTGATCGTCGGACTGCGCGACGTGCCGCTCGTCGGCAGGCTGGTGCGCAAGGGCATCACCGTCGTGTCCTACACGGGCCGCAAGTCGGGTCGCACGTTCTCCACACCCGTTGGCTACCAACGCAAAGGTGACACCGTCGACATCCGCGTGATGATGCCGGACGCCAAGACGTGGTGGCGCAACTTCAGCGGCGAGGGCGGCCCTCTCCGTCTTGAGCTCGATGGCACCGAACGGACCGGACACGCGACATCGCACCGTGACGACAAGGGTCGTGTCACGGTGCGAGTGAAGCTGTAGAAGCCTTACGCGGCAAGGCGTCGGCGCTCCAGGAACGCGGCCACCAGGTAGGCGCTGCCGCCGAGCACGGCCAGCACGCCGAAGAAGCCGGCTCCCGGGACGAACAGCGCCGCCGCGGCGACGAGCGCGAGCCAGGTGCCCAGGTTGTAGTGCAGCGCGTTGCCGCGCACGGCACCCTCGGCGATGTAGATCAGGCCGACGACGATGGTCGAACCGGCGGGCCACAGCACGGTCTGCAACTCGGGCTTGTCGAACACCGTGCTCAGGCCGGTGACGGCCAGCGCCAGCGCAGCGAAACCGGTGACCCAGGCGGTGCCGACCAGTTTCTCGGCTCGTCGTCGTGCCTCGGACGCGGCTTTCTGGGCACGCAGCGACGCGCTCATGGCGAAGGCGGTGCCGGCGACGAGGCCGGTGGCGAGCAACGCGATCGGCAGCCACGCCGGCATCACGACCGCTCCGGACCGGGAGAGCATCGCGGCGCCGTGGCCGAAGACGTAGGCGAAGGCGAATCCCAGGTAGGCGACGCGGTTGTCGACCTCGGTGGACGCGACGGTGGCGGCGGTGGGGCGCAGGGCGGTGGCGTTCATGGCGGGGACCTTCCGGAAGTCGGACGAGTTCAGATGAGTGAAGTGATCAGGCGCGGTGCGATGACGAGGAACTGCGGCGAGCGGCGGATCGAGGCGCGCTGGTCGGCGAGGCCGTGCAGGCCCAGCCAGAACGCCAGCGCGCGATCAGGATCCGCGATGACCTGGGTGAACAGCCGCAACGCCGGTTCGGAGAGATCGGCCGCGCCGAACATCACGCGGTAGCGGCGGGGGTGCGCGACGGCGAAGTCGAGGTAGGCGAGGCCTGCCGCGTACGGGCCGGTGGCGGCGAGAACGGCCGCTTCGAGCTCGTGGAAGGCCTCGTGGCACACGGCCAGCAGGATCGCCCCGGCGTCGGGGAACTGCGGGTAGATCGACGACGTGGGGAGGCCGGTCTCGCGGGACACGGCCCTCAGCGTCACGGCGTGGTCGGAGTCGACCAGCGCGGTCGCCGCCGCCACGATCAACTGGCGGCAGCCCTGCCTGTTCACCGTTCCGGGACGATGATGACCTTGCCCACGACGGTGCGGGACTCGGCCAGCGTCAGCGCCGCGGCGGCCTCGGGCAACGGGATGCGCGCGGCGATCTGCGGCGTGACCGCACCGGACTCGACCAGGTTCAGCACCTGCACCAGGTCGTCGCGCAGGCGAGTGCGGAAGGTGTTGAGGCGGAAGCGCTTGCCAGCCCAGAAGTTGTAGAAGCCCGCGCGCTTGCCGTTGGGCAGCAGGTTCCACACCATCAGCTGCCCGAACAGCTTGAGCACCGGCAGCATCGCGTTGCCCGGCTCGTCCTTCGTCGCGGCCGACCCGTAGTTGACCAGCGCGCCGCCGCGGCGCAGCAGCTTCCAGGACTCCTTCAGGGCGGGGCCGCCGACGTGGTCGAACACCGCGTCGACACCCTCGGGCGCCAGCTCGCGGATGCGGGCGTACATGTTCGGGTCGCGGTAGTCGACGGGAATTGCGCCGAGCTCGCGGATCGCGTCGAGGTTGCGGGCCGACGCCGTGCCGATGACCTTGATGCCGGCGTGCCTGGCGAGCTGCACCAGCGTGGAGCCGACACCGCCGTTCGCGCCCAGCACGACGATCGTGTCGCCTCGCTTGACCTTCGCCGTGCGGTACAGCATCTGCCAGGCCGTGACGCCGTTGACCGCGACGGTCTCGGCGGCGGCCGCGTCCACGCCGTCCGGCACGGGCACCAGGTCGCCGGCCTCGACGATCAGGTGGCTCGCCCACGCGCCGACCTTCGTGACCACGGCGAACCGGTGTCCGCGCAGGTCGCGGTCGACACCCGGACCCGCGGCGACGACCGTGCCGACGACGTCGTAGCCGGGCACGAAGGGGAACGGCGGCTGGTCGTAGTACTTGCCCAGGCGCATCTGCTGCTCGGCGAAGCAGACGCCGGTGGCCTCCATCCGCAGGACCACCTGGCCCTCACCCGGCGCTGGCAGGTCGCGGACCCGGACGTGCAGGCCGTCGGGCTCGACCACACCCGGCAGGACGATCTCGGTGGCGCGGGTGGTGGCGGTCGTGGCGTTCATCGTGGCTCCTCGTGTCGGTCCCGGTTGTGCTTACGGCCATAAGCTAACGCCCGTAAGTTCACGAGCGCAAGACCTAACGGCCATAAACTTTCAGGTGTATGGTTACGGCCGTGACGAACACGGAACCGCGCAGGCGAAACCGCAGGGGTGAGGGCGGGAAGCTGCGGGAGGAGATCATCGAGGCGGCCGTCGCGCTCCTCGACGAGGGCGGGGACGAACGCGCGGTCACGCTCCGCTCGGTCGCCCGCAAGGTCGGGATCGCGGCACCGTCGATCTACCCGCACTTCGCGGACCAGCCGTCGATCATGCTGGCCGTCGTGCAGCGGGAGATGGACACGCTCACGACGGTCCTGCGCGAGGCCGACGACAACGCGGGCGCAAGCGCGCGCGCACGGCTCTTCGCGGTGTGCAACGCCTACCTGGACTTCGCCAAGCTGCACCCGCAGCGCTACCGGATCATGTTCGGCGGCCTCTGGACGCCGTCCACCGAGGACACGTCGATCACCGACGCCGACCTCGACTCACTGGGCGTGGAGGCGTTCACGCTGCTCGTCGGCGTGCTCGGCGCGTGCGTCGAGGAGGGGATCGCGCACGGCAGCGACGACCTCTACGGCGACTCCGTGGCGTTGTGGCTGGGGCTGCACGGCCTCGCCCACCAGCGGGCCGTGGTGCGCAAGATGCCGGGGCCGGACGACGTCGGGGACCGGCTGATCACGGCACTCGCGCACCTGAAGTGACTACGGGGCCTCGAACAGGGTCGACACCGACTCGCCGACGTTGATCCGCCGCATCGCCTCGGCCATCGCCGGCGCGATCGACAGCACCTTCAACTTCGGCACGGCCTTCTCGGCAGGGATCGGCACGGTGTTCGTCGCGACGATCTCCAGCACGTCGTCGAACGCCTGCAACCGGTCCAGCGCGCCGGACGAGAACAGCCCGTGCGTGCACGCGACCCGGATCGACCCGGCGCCGCGCTCGCGCAGCTTGTCGAGCAGTTCGATCACCGTCGAGCCCTTGGCGATCTCGTCGTCCAGCACGATCACGTCCCGCCCGGCCACGTCGCCGATGACGGTCGAGATCTGCACCTTGTCGTCGGCGAACCGCTGCTTGGCGCCCGCCGCGACGGGCAGGCCGAGGATGCGGGCGAAGTGCGCCGCCTCCTTGGCGTTGCCGAGGTCCGGCGACACCACGACGGTGTTCGAGAGGTCGTACTGGGAGAAGTGCGCGGCCAGTTCGCGCAGGGCGTGCAGGTGGTCGACGGGCACCGAGAAGAACCCGTGCACCTGCGGTGAGTGCAGCGTCATCGCCAGCACCCTGGACGCTCCCGCTGCCACCATCAGGTCGGCGACCAGGCGGCCGCCGATCGAGATGCGGGGCGCGTCCTTCTTGTCCGAACGCGCGTAGGCGTAGTGCGGCAGAACGACGGTCGTGCGCGCGGCGGAGGCTCCACGGGCGGCGTCCAGCATCAGCAGCAGTTCGACGAGATTTTCCTGCACCGGCGGGACGAGCGGCTGGATCAGGAACACGTCGCGCTCGCGGCAGTTCGCCTGCAACTGCACTTCCAGGCAGTCGTTGGCGAACCGGGTCAGGCGGCTGGGCGACAGGTCGACGCCGAGATGTCCGCAGATCTCGGCGGCGAGTGTGGGATGGGCAGAACCACTGAAGACAGCGATGTCACGCACGCCCCGAAACCTAGTCGATGACCAGCACCAACTTGCCGTCGCGGAAGAACGGCGTGAGGTTCCCGCGCGTGTCGACCGTGTGGGTGCCGCGCGGTAGAACGACCTCTATGGCCGTGAACGCGAGGATGTCCGACACGCCATGACGACCGCGCAACGACCGTTGGCCTTGGTAGCGCAGAGCGCGCCCCTCGCGGCGGTACTGATGGGCCTCGGCAGCAGTGGAGGCGCCTGCTCGAAGCGCCTCCGGGCCTACCAGACGTCCTGAGGACGCACTGCGCACAGCGACTCCGAAACCCTGCTCGACCAGTGAGTTCACCACCGCGTCGGACGGGGACACGGGCACGAGGAAGGACATCGCGTGGTGGCCGTCGACCTCGTGCACCGCGACCGTTCGGGCCGTGGTCAGCACGGTGTCGTGCAGTTCCAGTGCGATCTTCTCCGCTTCCCAGCGGTTTTCGTAGCCGGCGTCGACGCCGACGAAGGTGCTGGTCACCTGACCTCCACGAAGATCGGGTTGGTGTAGCACCACAGGTCCTCCCACGGGTTCGCGGCTCCCGGTGCGTCCGCCTGCGGCCCGAACGCGCCGCGGTTGCCGTCAGTTCCGCGCAACCGGAGGAAGAAGGGCTCCCCGACGTCGCGGAACGTGTGCGTGAAGACCGCATAGTGCCAGCGCGGCTCGTAGGATCGCTCGACCTTCACATGTGGCGTGGCCAACGTTTCAGATGATGATCGTCCGGTTACAGCGCCCTTGATGAGGTCCAAACGGCGCAACCTGGGGACGAACCCCGCGCTGTTCGGCCGGGTCGCGAGACGTGCCTTGATCAGCACCGTCACGTCCGAACCGCGCCGGACGCGCAGCCGCCCGCCCATGGTCTCCGTTCGGCCGGATGCGTAAACCTCGAACCGGAGATCTTCGACGAGGCCACCGTGCGAGACCCACGCCCGTCCCGCCCTCAGGCCCTCCATCACGGCGCCGCGCGTCCGCCGGGTCGCGCCGACTACGGTCCGCGAGAACTCGCACGGGAAGAAGTCGACGTACGGCGGCGATACCTGCGGTACGGCGCCCTCGACCGGGTCGAGGTGCTTGCCGGTCAGGTCGAACTGGTCAGCCGGTTCCGGCACGCGGACGATCGTGTCGCGGGAGTTGAAGTGCGAGTCCGAGTTCGACGTGATCCACCAGCCGAGCCCCTCGGTGAGCAGGGAGTCCCAGACGCCGCCGACCTTCGCGGTCATCCAGTCGAACCCGCCGTGAGTCCGGTAGGCCTCGGCCGGGTAGGGCGCGTAGGAGTTCGGGCCGGGGTTGTTCGCGTAGCCGCCGCGATGGCCGCCGGGACCGCGCAACGGGTCGCCGTCGCCCTGCGCTCCTGGCGCGCCCTCCATGCCGACAACGATGTCCGGCGCCAGGTCGCGCAGGGCGCGGAGCTCGTGCGGCGCCACCCGGCCGTTGCGCATCGGGTGGTTCACGAACACCAGCGCGGACTTCATCGTGCCGTTGCGGATCTTGGCCTGCAGGAACCGGACCGCGTCGAGCGCCTTGCGCTCGTTGGCCGGGTTCGAGGCCTCCTGGCCGTTGAGCCGCCAGTCGAACTGCCGCTCGAAGTCGCGCAGCACGCCGGCCTCGTCGCGGCAGTCCTCGAAGAACACCGTCGCGTGCTCCGCGCCGGGGACGTTCCACTCCATTCCGTGCCACAGCAACAACTGCGGGAACTTGCGGGCGGCACGGCGAAGATCGGCCGCCGTCGCCTCGACCGAGTGAGCCTCGTGCGACGCGTGGCCGTGGTCGGTGACCACGAGCCAGTCCGTGCCGTGCCGCAACGCACCGCGGATCTGCTGCTCGACGGTGTACATGCCGTCGTACGAGTACTGCGTGTGCGTGTGATGGTCACCGGAAAGCCATTGGTAACGGGACGATGCCGACGCACGTCCCGTGCCCAGCGCTCCCGCCACACCAAGCGCGCCCGCTCCTTGGAGGAAGCGTCTGCGGGCTACTTCGGACACGGCTGATCCTCCACACGACGGGTCGGGGTTCGTGGAGGCTAGGCCGATCGGGTGAGCCGCAGGTGGACGCCGCGTGAACTAGATCGGAAGAAGGTCCACCCAGTCCAAGAACGGCAACGCGCCGGTGCCCTGCAACGCCGCGAGCCCCAGCCAGATCGACAGGGCCGTGACGATCGGGCCGACGATCGCCATCTCCACCACGCCACCGGTCTTCATCCGCATGATCTTCGGCGGCGCGACCGGGTACCAGGTCTTGCCGAAGATGGGGATGGGCCACAGGATCGGGCAGCCCTGCTCGGTGATCGCGTCGCCGACGTAGTGCGCGAAACACCCGACGCCGACAGCGATTCCGCACGCCGCGGCGGACGCGCTCGTCTGCGAGGTCCACGCGATCATCGCCCACGTGATGCCCGCGGACACCACCGTGATCAGCAACGCGTCCTGCTTGGGGCACCAGTCGTTCATGATGCCGCGCACCGCCAGGCCGGCGAACACGAACATCAGCACGGGCAGCGCCCACTTCTGGCTGTTCTGCACGACCGCGGTGGTGAAGATGGCGGCGAACAACGCGAAGACGAGCGTGTGCGTGAGACCGCGATGTCCGCCGTCCCGCTTGGAATCTCTCTTCAGCCGTGTCATGCGATACACGAGTGCGCTCAACGCGTTGATGCCCGCGGACAGGCCGCTGCTCAATGCTCCGAACGTGCGCGAGATGGTCGATCCGGGGTGGTCGAGGTCGGGCAGAAGTGCTGCTCCGGTGGCCAGAACCGCGCCCACGGCCCAACTCTGCGGCGAGAGCTGGCCGATCGGGTGACTTGACGCGATCGCGGTCACGGCGCTCCAGGCGAGCAGCCCGCTCATCGCATGTGTTGGCCCAGTTGACACTTACGCCCCTTCTGGTGATCACCCATCTGTGGGAAACAGTAGTCGTTCGGTATCAACCGCCACGGCAGGAACTCCATATCCCCGGACAACTGATTTCCGACGGATGGAGTTCGGACATGGCGCAGGTGTGGCTCATCACCGGCAGTTCCCGCGGCGTCGGCCGCAAGACCGCGGAGGCCGTTCTCGCCGCGGGGCACCGGCTCGTCGCGACCGCCCGCGACCCGCGCGCTCTCGACGACCTCGTCTCTCAACACGGCGACCGGGTCAGATCTGTTGCACTCGACGTGAGAGACGCCGCTCAGGCGCGTGAGGCGGTGGCGACGGCGGTGCGCGAGTTCGGCCGGCTCGACGTCGTGCTGAACAACGCGGGCGTCGGCAGGGTCACCTCGATCGAGGAGTGCTCGGAGGAGGACTTCCGCGAGCAGCTGGAGGTCAACCTGTGGGGTGCCGTGAACGTCACCCGTGCCGCGTTGCCGGTGCTCCGGGCCCAGCGGTCGGGGCACTTCCTGCACGCCGGCTCCACCGCCGGGCACATCGCCCTGGGCGGAGGGCTCGGCCCGTACGTGATGTCGAAGTTCGCCCTGCGCGGCTTCAACGAGACGCTCGCCGCCGAGTGCGCGCCGTTCGGGGTCCGGTCGACGCTGATCGAGCTCGGCGGCATGCAGACGGACTGGACCGGCAGCTCTCTGGTGGTGACGGAGCACGGACCGGACTACGTTCCGTCCGTCGGGGTACTTCTCGGCATGGTCCGGGGAGCCGACGGCAACATGCCCGGTGACCCGGCCAAGGCGGCGAAGGTCATGCTCGACGTGGTAGCCATGGACGAGCCGCCGCTGTGTCTGCTGCTGGGCAGCGACGCGGTGGATATGGTGCGCCTGGCAGACCAGGCACGGAATGCGGAAATCGACAAGTGGGAGCACGTGAGCCGGTCGACCGACCGCGAACCTGAATCGGTGTAACCAGGGTCGCAGGCGCGGGAGGACGGTTTACCAGTACGCTTGTCTTGCTTGCATCGTCGCGAGAGGAGCGCCCGGAGTTATGGGCAAGATCAAGGTTCAGGGCACCGTCGTCGAGCTCGACGGCGACGAGATGACCCGGATCATCTGGCAGTTCATCAAGGACAAGCTGATCCACCCGTACCTGGACGTCACCCTGGAGTACTACGACCTGGGCATCGAGCACCGGGACGCCACCGACGACCAGGTCACCGTCGACGCCGCCAACGCCATCAAGAAGCACGGCGTCGGCGTCAAGTGCGCCACGATCACGCCGGACGAGGCGCGCGTCGAGGAGTTCGGCCTCAAGAAGATGTGGGTCTCGCCGAACGGCACGATCCGCAACATCCTCGGCGGTGTCGTCTTCCGCGAGCCGATCATCATCTCGAACGTCCCGCGCCTGGTCCCGGGCTGGACGAAGCCGATCATCATCGGCCGTCACGCGCACGGTGACCAGTACAAGGCCACCAACTTCAAGGTGCCCGGCGCCGGCAAGCTCACGATCACGTTCCAGCCGGAGGACGGCTCGGACCCGATCGAGCACGTCGTCACCGAGTTCCCGGCGGAGGGCGGTGTGGCGATGGGCATGTACAACTACAACAAGTCCATCGAGGACTTCGCCCGCGCCTCGTTCTCCTACGGCCTGCAGCGGGGCTACCCCGTCTACATGTCGACGAAGAACACGATCCTGAAGGCCTACGACGGTGCCTTCAAGGACATCTTCCAGGCCGTGTTCGACGCCGAGTTCAAGGCGGAGTTCGACGCCAAGGGCCTCACCTACGAGCACCGCCTCATCGACGACATGGTCGCAGCGGCCATGAAGTGGGAGGGCGGCTACGTCTGGGCCTGCAAGAACTACGACGGTGACGTCCAGTCCGACACGGTCGCGCAGGGCTTCGGCTCGCTCGGCCTCATGACGTCGGTCCTGATGACGCCGGACGGCAAGACGGTCGAGGCCGAGGCCGCGCACGGCACCGTGACGCGTCACTTCCGCCAGCACCAGGCCGGCAAGCCGACCTCCACGAACCCCATCGCGTCGATCTACGCGTGGACCCGTGGCCTCATGCACCGCGGCAAGCTGGACAACACCCCCGAGGTGATCCGCTTCGCCGAGGCGCTCGAGGAGGTCGTGATCGAGACCGTCGAGGCCGGTCAGATGACCAAGGACCTGGCCCTGCTGATCAGCAAGGACCAGGCGTGGCTGACGACCGAGGACTTCCTCGCCGCGCTCGACGAGAACCTCAAGAAGAAGATGGCGTCGTTCTGACGTTCGCCTGACGCTTGGTGAAGGCCACCCCGGTCACTCCGGGGTGGCCTTTCCCGTTGCGCGTCACCCGGTCGGTTCCTCTTGCGGGTGGTTGCCGCGCCTCGCCGTCTTCCCGGCCGTTTTTGCCGCTATATCTGCTGCTTGAAGCAGTTTCGCGGTTCGGGAGGGCGTCATGCTGGGTGTTCCGGTCAGGGGTTTGATCGTGATTGGGGTGCTGGGCGTCGCCGGCGTCATGTACGCGGTGAACGGCGGCAAGCCGATGGACAGCGACAAGTCGGCGGAGATCTGCAAGGTCACCGTGACCGCGGACATCCTCAACGTCCGCTCGGGCCCGGACGACATGCAGCCGATCGTCTCGACGATGCCGCGCGACGCGGTCACCGACGCCCAGGGCAGGGTCGAGAACGGCTACCGCATGCTCAGCGACCGCCGCTGGGTCAGCCAGTCCTTCGTGGCGCTGACCAGCGATTCGACCTGCAAGTAAACTCGCGGCCATGCTGCGCAACATGTTCCGGTGGGGCAGAGGCAAGAGCGTCACGCAGTGCTCCTGCGACCCCGAGTGGCAGGGCCTCTACACGGAGATCGACGGCCAGCGCCAGCTGGCGCTGCCCCGCGACGAGATGGCCACCCTCGTCGGCTACCTGGACCTCACCGCGCACTGCGCCCGCTGCGACGCCGAGTACCCGAAGCCCTGGGGCCTGGCCTCCAAGTAGGCTCACCGGTCGTGCTCACGGTCTCCACGGTCAACGTCAACGGCCTCCGCGCCGCAGCCAAGAAGGGCTACCTCCCGTGGCTGGCCTCCACGTCCGCCGACGTGGTGTGCCTGCAGGAGGTCCGCGCCGAACCGTCCGAACTGGCGGCCGACGTCCACTCGCCTCCGGGTTGGCACGGCGTGTACGCGCCTTCTTCTTTGAAGGGCCGCGCGGGCGTGGGCGTGCTCTCGCGCGTTGAACCCACCTCTGTGCGTGTGGGCTTCGGCGTGTCGGAGTTCGAGGCGAGCGGTCGGTATCTGGAGATCGAACTTCCCGGGGTCGTCGTGGCCTCGCTGTACCTGCCGTCCGGTGACGTCGGTACTGCGCGGCAGGACGAGAAGGACCGGTTCATGGCGGCGTTTCTGCCGTACCTGGTGTCGTTGCGGGAGAAGGCGGCCGTGTCCGGGCGTGAGGTGCTCGTGTGCGGTGACTGGAACATCGCGCATCAGCAGGCGGATCTGAAGAACTGGAAGACGAACCAGAAGGAGTCCGGGTTCCTGCCTTATGAGCGGGAGTGGATGACCTCGGTGTTTTCGTCTGGGTACAACGATGTTGTGCGCGCGTTGCACCCTGACGTTGTCGGGCCTTACTCGTGGTGGTCGTATCGGGGGAAGGCTTTTGACAACGACTCCGGGTGGAGGATCGACTACCAGGTCGCCACCGACGGGCTGGCTGGGCGGGCTTCCAGCGCTGTGGTGGAGCGGGCGGCTACGTATGCGGAGCGCTGGTCAGACCACGCGCCGGTCACCGTCGAGTACTCCGACTGACCCAGCCCGACCAGCCTTTATCGCTCTTGTCACCCACCTGCCCCCTCGATTCCACCCACCCGCTCCCTGAACATGAACACGATTCACCATCGATGAATCGGGGGCGGCATGACAGGGTTCAACCGGCGGTCTTTCCTCCTGGCGATGGGCGTGGGCGCCGCAGGCGTGCCCCTCCTCGACCGCCAAGCGTTTGCGTCCACGGCGGGCACCACGCTCGACACCACGGCCACGCCGATCGGCGCGAGCGGCTACCGCAGGCTCCAGGCGGGCCCCGGCTGGCCCACGGTCGTGCGAAACGACCTGATCGCGGCCAAGCCGAACCGCGAGGCCCGGCGCAGGGCCCTGACCAGCTTCGTGCAGTTCAGCGACATGCACATCTGCGACGCCCAGAGCCCGCTGCGGTTCGAGTACCTGCACCCGGTCATGGGCTCCAGCGCGCACCGGCCGCAGGAGGCGCTCACGACGCAAGGGTCGACGAGCCTCGTCAGGAGGGTCAACGCCGTCAGGAACGGTCCGCTCACCGGCAGGCCCTTCGACTTCCTCATGACGACCGGCGACAACACCGACAACCACGAGAACGTCGAGCTCGACTGGTTCCTCGCGGTCCTCAACGGCGGCCGCATCACGCCCAACACCGGTGACGGCAGGTACGAGGGCGTGCAGAACGCCGGCATCAGCACGTTCTGGCAGCCCGACCTGAGCGGTGCGGACGACTACAAGGCCAAGGGCTTCCCCCAGCTGCCTGGACTGCTCGACGCGGCCGTCAGGGAGTTCAGCAGCCCCGGCCTGAACATCCCCTGGTACGCCACGATCGGCAACCACGACGACAGCGTGGTCGGCGCGCTGCCGGACGGGCTGCTCGACAGCTGGTACACCGGGCGCAAGAAGATCGTCGGGTTCGGTGATCCCGTGCAGAACGCGAAGGTGGCGCAGGCGTTCCACGACCCCAAGGCGATTCCGGAGGCCATGGCGATCCTCGCGACGAGTGGTGTTGTCCGCACCGTGACGCCTGATGACCGGCGCCGGCTGTTCACCACCGGTGAGTACGTGCGCAAGCATTTGCCGACGGGTGGTCACGGCTATACGGACGCCAACGCGGACGGTGTGGACGTCTTCTACACGTTCCGGATGGCGCCTGGTGTCACGGGCATCAGCATGGACACCACGAACCTCGCAGGGTTCTCCACGGGCTCGATAGGGCTCCATCAGCTCAACTGGATCGAGCGGACCCTCAAGCGCAACAGTTCGCTCTACTACGACTGGCTCGGGTTGCCGCAACGGCAGAACGTCACCGACGAGCTGTTCGTGCTCTTCAGCCACCACACGTCCAAGACGATGGGCAACGTGCTGCCGGACAAGCGCAGGCCTCTCGACCCGCGGATGAACGGCGACGCGCTCCTCAACCTCCTGCACCGGTTTCCGAACGTGCTGGCGTGGGTCAACGGCCACACGCACCGCAACGTCATCACGCCGCACCGGCACGCGACGCCGTCGCGGAGCTTCTGGGAGATCAACACCGCGGCCCACGTCGACTTCCCGCAGCACGCCCGCGTGATCGAGGTCGCGGACAACGGTGACGGCACGTTGTCGCTGTTCACGACGTTGCTGGAGGCCGATGCGCCGTACCAGGTCGACTACGACGACCGGACTGATCAAGGCCTCGCGAGCCTGTGTCGCGAGTTCACCTACAACGACATCCACTCGCGGACCGACCCGCTGGGCACGCCGCTCGACCGCAACACGGAACTGCTGGTCTCGGTGCGGTGAAGTGGGATGTCCCACAACCCGTCACAGCTGATCAGGAATTTCGGCGGCCTAAGGTCGTTGACGTGGCAGTGGACATCTCGCTAACCCCACCGCAGCCCCGTCCGAGCGCGGCGGCCATGAGGCGTGCGCTGCGCCGGGCCTCCGACGGCGCCGTGCTCGACGCGACTGAGGCCGCCGTGCTCCTGCACGCGCGCGAGGACGACCTGGACGCGTTGCTGGCCGCGGCGGGCAAGGTGCGTGATGCGCACCTTCTCGCCGAGGGGCGCGCTGGGATCGTCACGTACAGCCGGTCGGTGTTCATCCCGCTGACGAGACTGTGCCGCGATCGGTGCCACTACTGCACGTTCGCGACCGTGCCGCACAAGGTGCCCGCTGCGTTCCTCGAACGCGACGAGGTGCTGGCGATCGCGCGAGCGGGGGCGGCGCAGGGGTGCAAGGAAGCGCTCTTCACGCTCGGCGACCGGCCCGAGGACCGGTGGCCCGCCGCGAAGGAGTGGCTGGAGGCGCGCGGGTACGAGTCCACTTTGGACTACGTGCGGGCCAGTGCCATCGCGGTGCTGGAGGAGACCGGGCTGCTGCCGCACCTCAACCCCGGCGTGCTGAGCTGGGAGGAGCTGACGCGGCTGCGGCCCGTGGCGTCCAGCATGGGCATGATGCTGGAGACCACCGCGGAACGGCTGTGGAGCGAGAAGGGCGGCCCGCACTACGGCAGCCCCGACAAGGACCCCGCCGTCCGCCTGCGCGTGCTGACCGACGCCGGCCGCGTGAACGTCCCGTTCACCACCGGGATCCTCATCGGCATCGGCGAGACGATCGCCGAACGCGCCGAGTCGTTGCTCGCGATGCGTCAGGTCGCGAAGCAGTACGGGCACATCCAGGAAGTCATCATCCAGAACTTCCGCGCCAAGCCGGACACGGCGATGCGCGGCATGCCCGACGCCGACCTGACCGAGCTCGCGGCCACGATCGCCGTGGCACGACTGGTGATGCCGTCGACGGTGAGCGTGCAGGCGCCGCCGAACCTCGTCGGTGGCGAGTTCGACCTCATGCTGCGCGCGGGCGTCGACGACTGGGGCGGCGTCTCGCCGGTCACGCCCGACCACGTGAACCCCGAGAAGCCGTGGCCCCAGGTCGATCAGCTCGCCGAGATCACGCGCGAAGCCGGCTTTTCCTTGCAGGAGAGGCTGAACGTCTACCCGCGCTACGTCCGCGCGGCGGCGGGGCAGTGGATCGACACGAGGCTCACCGCGCACGTTTCCGCGCTGGCACTGGAAAGCGGCCTCGCGAACCCGGACGCGGACGTCACCGGCCGTGAGTGGCAGGAGCCCGACGGCGGGCTCGACACGTACGGCCGCGCCGACCTCAACACCACGATCGACACCGAGGGCCGCACGGGCGACCGCCGCGGTGACTTCGACGAGGTCTACGGCGACTGGGACGAGCTGAAGATCCCCGTTGCGCCGCAACGACTTTCCGAGGACATCCAACGTGGACTGAAGATCGCCGCGAACGACCCGGGGGCGTTGCTCGACGACACCGACGCCGCGATGGCGCTCCTCACCGCGGATGGCGACGCACTGGAAGTGATGACGCGTCTCGCCGATGATCTGCGGCGAGAGGTGGTCGGCGACGACGTCACGTACGTCGTCAACCGGAACATCAACTTCTCGAACGTCTGCTACGTCGGTTGCCGCTTCTGCGCTTTCGCCCAGCGCGAGCGCGACGCGGACGCGTTCCGGTTGTCGACCGAGGACGTCGCCGACCGCGCGCAGGAGGCGTGGGACGACGGCGCCACCGAGGTCTGCATGCAGGGCGGCATCGACCCCAAGCTGCCGGTGACCTACTACGCCGACGTCGTGCGCGCGATCAAGAAGCGCGTGCCGGGAATGCACGTCCACGCGTTCAGCCCGATGGAGATCGTGTCCGCCGCGGCGAAGGCGGGCGTGAGCGTCCGCGAGTGGCTCACGGAGCTGAAGGAAGCCGGACTCGACACGATTCCCGGCACGGCGGCCGAGATCCTCGACGACGACGTCCGCTGGGTGCTCACCAAGGGCAAGCTGCCGACCGCGACCTGGCTCGACGTCGTCGGAACGGCCCACGAGCTGGGCATTCGCTCGTCCAGCACGATGATGTACGGCCATGTCGACCACCCCGGCCACTGGCTCACGCACTTCCGGGTGCTCGCGAACCTGCAGGACCGGACAGGCGGGCTCACCGAGTTCGTCGCGCTGCCGTTCGTGCATCGCAACGCCCCGATCTACCTGGCGGGAGTCGCCCGCCCCGGCCCGTCCCGCCGTGACAACCGCGCCGTGCACGCGTTCGCACGGTTGGCGCTGCACGGACGCGTCGACAACATCCAGTGCTCGTGGGTCAAGCTCGGCGACGAGGGCACCGCGGAGATCCTCAACGGAGGTGCGAACGACATCGGCGGCACGTTGATGGAGGAGACCATCAGCCGCATGGCAGGCTCGGAGCACGGATCGGCGCGCACGGTGAGTGAGCTCGAAACCCTGGCTTCACTAGCAGGGCGTAACGCCCGTCAGCGGACTACGACATATGGGCGAGTGCGAACCGATCATCAGTGACCGATAGTCTGAATCGGCGCGTAGACGCTACCGGCCATCGGTAGCTTGGCGGCCATTCAGTCAGCGAGGTTCACCCGTTCCGGGGTGGATCTGTGCCATGGGGAGGCTCGGCAAGTGCACGGCATGAGTCTTGTAGTGAGCGCTGCGGTCGAGAGCAGCATGACCGGCACGGCAGCCGGTCCCGTCGGCCTGATCGCGGTCACCGCGGGCGTCGGCGGTCTGGTGTACGGCCTGGTGAAGCGCCGCAAGCCGGCCCCGGTCGTCGCCGCCAACCAGCGCATCGACCTGGTTCAGCAGGACACCACGCACAACTGATCCACCCCGGTCTGAGAAGATTTCGACCGTGTCCACGGAGAACGCGCCTGCAGAGCCCGTAAAGCGCCCCCGCGTCCTGTCCGGCATCCAGCCGACGGCCGGGTCGTTCCACCTCGGCAACTACCTGGGTGCGGTGCGGCAGTGGGTGGCCCTGCAGGAGGCTCACGACGCGTTCTACTGCGTCGTCGACCTGCACGCGATCACCGTGGAGCAGGACCCGAAGACCCTGCGTCAGAACACCCGCGTCTCGGCCGCCCAGCTGCTCGCGCTGGGCATCGACCCGGACCGCGCGACGCTGTTCGTGCAGTCCCACGTTCCGGAGCACGCCCAGCTCGGCTGGGTCATGCAGTGCATGACCGGCTTCGGCGAGGCGTCGCGGATGACGCAGTTCAAGGACAAGTCCGCGCGCCAGGAGCAGTCCGTCGGCGTGGGCCTGTTCACGTACCCGATCCTGCAGGCCGCGGACATCCTGCTGTACCAGGCGCACTACGTGCCGGTCGGCGAGGACCAGCGCCAGCACCTGGAGCTGACCCGCGACCTCGCGACGCGCTTCAACTCGCGCTACGGCAAGACGTTCCGGCTGCCGGAGGCGTACATCGTCAAGGACACGGCCAAGATCTTCGACCTGCAGGACCCGACGGCGAAGATGAGCAAGTCGGTGCCCGGCGGTGTCGTCGAGCTGCTCGAAGACCCGAAGCGCTCGGCCAAGAAGATCCGTTCCGCGGTCACCGACACGGGCCGCGAGATCGTCTTCGACGTCGAGAACAAGCCGGGCGTCTCGAACCTGCTGACGATCTACTCCGCGCTGACCGGCCGCACGGTCGAGTCGCTGGTGGAGGACTACGACGGCAAGGGTTACGGCGACCTGAAGAAGGACCTCGGCGAGGTCTTCACCGAGTGGGTCACGCCGGTGCAGGAGCGCGTGAAGACGTACCTCGACGACGTGGCCTCGCTGGACAAGATCCTCGCCCGTGGCGCCGAACGCGCCCGTGAGGTGGCGTCCGGCACGTTGCGCCGGACGTACGAGAAGATCGGCTTTGTTCTGCCTGAGTAAGGCAAGTGCATTAGCGTCTTATGAGTGGATAAGTGGCGGCGGAAGTACGCGTGGCTCGACCACATCATGCGTGCGTACGAACGATTCGACCAAAGGTACGGAACACAACACGCCGCTGCGGTCACGTACTTCAGCGTGCTCTCGCTCGTCCCGATCCTGATGATCGGGTTCGCGGTCGCCGGTTTCGTGCTGCAGTCGCAGCCGGACCTGCTGGCCTCGCTGCGGGCGAGCATCGCGGAAGCCGTGCCCGACCAGCAGTTGCGCGAGCAGATCAACGAGGCCGTCGACACCGCCCTGAAGTCCAAGGGCACGGTCGGCATCATCGGTCTGCTCGGTGCCGCCTACTCCGGTCTCGGCTGGATGAGCAACCTCCGCGACGCCCTGACCGCGCAGTGGGGTCAGGCGAAGGGGGAGCTGCCGTTCCTCGGCACGCTGTGGCGCGACCTGCTCGCGCTGCTCGGTCTCGGGCTCGCGATCGTGCTGTCGTTCGGCATCACGGCGGTCGGCACCGGGTTCGCCGAGTTGATACTGCGCTGGGTGGGTCTGGAGGAGGCCGGCTGGGCGCGGGTGTTGCTGCGGATCGGCACGATCGTCCTGTCGCTGCTCGCGAACTGGCTCGTGTTCCTGTGGGTGCTGTCCCGGTTGCCGCGCAAGCCCGTCGGCTGGCGCAGCGCGATCAAGGGCGCGTTCGCCGGCGCGGTCGGGTTCGAGATCCTGAAGCAGACGGCGACGATCTTCCTGTCGTTCACGACGAAGTCGCCGACCTCGGCCGCGTTCGGGTCCGTGATCGGTGTGCTGGTCTTCGCGAACCTGGTGGCGCAGTTCATCCTGTTCATCACGGCCTGGACGGCCACGGCGAAGGAGAACCTCGAACCGGAGGTGGTGAAGGCGCCACCACCCGCGGTGATCCAGCCCGTCGTCTCGGTGCGGCAGGGGCCCAGGCCGTCGCTGATGCTCGGGGCCGGAGCGGTGGCCGGTGCCCTGCTCGGCTTCCGGTGGCGGCGCAAGTGAGCAGGCGGGCCGTGTTCCCCGGCTCGTTCGACCCGGCCACGCAGGGCCACCTCAACGTCGTGCGCCGGGCCGCGGGCATGTTCGACGAGGTGGTCGTGTGCGTCCTGACCAACCCGGCGAAGACCGGCAGGCTTCCCCTGGCCGACCGCCTCGCCCTGCTGACCGGCCTGACCGCCGACCTGCCCAACGTCAGGGTGGACTCCAGCGCCGGACGGCTGCTCGTCGACTACTGCCGCGAGGTGGGCGCCGGAGTGGTCGTGCGGGGCGTGCGCAACCACGGTGACCTCGCGCACGAACTGCCGATGGCTCACGCGAACGGTCACCTGAGCGGCATCGAGACGGTCTTCCTCCCGGCGGACTCCGCGCTCGGGCACGTCTCCTCGACCCTCGTCGTGGCGACCACCGAGCGCTAGAGAACGACGACCGGGCGAACTTCCGGGACACGCCCTGAACAACGAGAACGGCCCCAGCGCGCGTGCGCTGGGGCCGTCGTCTTCGCCGTCTCAGACGCCCTGTGCCGCCTGCTGCTGGGCCTGGCGGCGTGCCCGTGCCGCCTTGGCCCGCTTGTTGCGGATGACGAGCACCAGACCGGCCAGCAGGCCGAGGACCGCGACCGCCGTGATCGGGAGGCCGAAGTTGCCGAACGCGGTCGGCGTCGGACGGCCGGTCTCCGGGTCGGTCGGAGCGACGGCCTGGCTGTCGTTGCTGCTCTGCGTCGGGACGACGTTCGGCTTCGGCTGCGGGGCGCCGTCGACGAGCTTGCCGACGCCGCCGGGGCCCATCGCGAAGCCGTAGTCGAGCAGCTTGCCCGCCTGGGCGTCGATGCGCGTGGGCGTCTGCTGGCCGCGCAGCAGCACCACGACGAGACGGCGGCCGTTGCGCTCCGCCGCGCCCACGTAGGTGTGCTGGGAGTCGTCGGTGAAGCCGGTCTTGCCGCCGAGCGCGCCGTCGTAGTTCGCGAGCAGGCGGTTGTCGTTCTGCAGCATGATCGTGCCGCCGTTGCGGCCGGGGAACTGCGACTGCTGCAGCTTGATGGCCTGCGCGAACTCGTCGTACTTCATCGCGCCGCGGAAGATCAGGGCGACGTCGTAGGCCGACGTGCTGGTGCCGGGGGCGTCCAGGCCGGACGGGGTGCCGGCGCGGGTGTCGAGGGCGCCGAGCTCCTTCGCCATCGCGTTCATCTTGCGCAGGGCGTTCGGCACGCCGCCGAGCTGACGGGCCAGCGTGTGCGCCACGTCGTTGCCCGAGGTGAGCAGCAGGCCGTGCAGCAGCTGGCGGACCGTGTACTGGCCGCCGTCCCTGAGGCCGACGCAGGTGCACTCCTGCGCGATGTCCTCGGCGCTGGCGGTGACGACCAGGTCGCCCCGCAGTTCCTTGGCGACGACCATCGCGAGCAGCACCTTCATGATGCTGGCGGGACGCTGACGGCCGTGCGGGTCGTACGCGGCGATGACCGCGCCGCTGTCCATGTCCGCCAGCAACCACGAGGCCGCGGTGGTCCCGCTGGGCGGTTGCGCCGAGTTCGGCGGCAGGATCAGGCCGCACTCGCCGAGCCGGTCACCGCCGATCGGGGTCTCCGGCACCTCGAGCGGCGTCGGCGCCTTCTGGCCGGGCGCGGGCTGCTCGGACGTGTCCACCGGTGGCGGAGGGGTCTCGCGGTTAGCGCACTGCGCCGAGCCGGCGGCCTGCTGTGCGGTGCTCGTCGGTGCGGCGAACGCGGCGGTGGCCGTTGCTAGGACCAGGGCGACGATGAGCCGTTTTGGGAAGGGCACACGTTCAGGCTATCCACCCCCGTTTAGCCGCTTGCACGCACCACGTCCGATACTGGGCGGCGTGAAGCTCTCGCGCCCGATGTCACTCTTCCTGGTGGCTTTCGGAGTGTGGTCGTGGGTGATCTGGCCCACTTTCCTGAAGAACATCTGGAAGGACCCCCGTTCGTTCAGCGACGGACCTACCGCGTTCTTCACCGTGCACCTGGTGCTCGTGATCGCCTCGCTCGTGTTCGGCACCGTCATCGGCGTGCTGGGCGTGCGGGGTTACCTGGCCACTCGACGTCGATAAGGAAAACGCTGTGGAGTTCGTACGCCTGCTGCTGGTGTTCCTGCACCTGCTCGGCATGGGCATGCTCGTCGCGATGATCATGTTGCAGGCCAAGGCCGGCAAGGACGCGCCGGTCAACAAGGGCTGGCTGCACGGCGCGGCTCTGCAACTGCTGACCGGTGTCGCGCTGGTGGGCATCGACCCGCTGGTCGACTCGGTGAAGTACGACCACGTCAAGATCGGCGTGAAGCTGCTGGTCGTCGTGGCCATCGCCGTCGTCGTGGCGATCAACGTGAACAAGCCGAAGGCGCCGTCGTGGCTGCTGCCGACGGCCGCGTCACTGGTCGTGCTGAACATCGGCGTCGCGGTCTTCTGGACCTGATCGGGCGATGTCGCGCGCACTGCCGGGTGACCTGGGCGTGCTTTTCACCCGGTGTGCTGTAGCCGCGCGCAACCATCCGTGTCATGTCACGTATCGCCTATATCGGTGTGCTCGCCGCCGGGGCAGTGTTGACGGTCGTCTCACTGCACGGTGCCGCCCCTGAGGCTTCGGCCTCCGGGGATGGCCGGGTGTGCGCCGCTGCGTGGTGCCCGAAAGAACAGCCGGGATGGCGCGCGCCGTCGCCGAGAGGTGAAGAGCCTCCGACGTCGTCCACGACCTCCTCGACCACGACCACCACCACTCCGCCGACCACGACCACGACGACGTCGTCGACCACCACGACGACTTCGTCCACGACAACCACCACCACTCCGCCGACGTCGACCACGACTTCGACGACCACGACGCCGCCGGACTCGACGACCTCGACCACGACGACGCGTTCCACGACGACGCCGCCGGTGACGACGACCACCACCACTCCGGAGACCACCACTCCACCGGTGACCACGGTGATCACGACCAAGCCGGTCGCGGGCCCGCCGGTCCACCAGGACAACCGCCTGGCCAACACAGGCGCCTCGACAACGTGGATGCTGCTGCTCGGCGTCCTGCTCCTCGTCGGAGGCACCGCTCTGATGCTGCTCGACCGAGCCAGGCGACTCACCCGCCGCTGACTGTCGGTGGTCTTCGTCACACTGGTGGCGTGCGAATCGAACACCTGCGCGAACGCAGCGATCTCGGCGTGATCAGCACCGGCGCCCTGAAGTCCCTGGGCGTCTCGGACCCAGGGCGAAGGTGCACGGCGGGCGGGCCGTGGCAGCGCATGTACCCAGGCGTGGTGCTGCTGCACAACGGCCCGCCCACCCCGGACCAGCACCTGACCGCGGCCCTCCTGCGAGCGGGCCCGGACGCCGTGGTGACCGGCGCCGAGGCGTGCCGCCGCCACGGCCTCCCGGCCAGAGGCCCGGAGATCCACCTCCTCGTCCCGCGCTCGGTGCGGGGCAGCGGCTCCCTGATCCTCGAACGGGCGTCGCCGGTACCTGCGTCGTCCGACGTGGGCGGCTTCCCGGTGGTGTCCGCAGCCAGAGCCGTGGTCGACGCGTGCCGCTTCCTGCGCACCGCGGACGAGGCCACAGCCCTGGTCGCCGCCGCCGTCCAACGCGGCCGCTGCACCCCGGCCGACCTGGCCGCGGAGGCCCGCACCAACCGCTACGGCACCAAGCTGGCACGCGAGGTCCTGCGCGAACTCGGCAGAGCCGAATCAGTGGCCGAACGCGACGCCCGCCGCCTCTCCCGCAGGATCCGCCTGACCACCCCGCACTGGAACGCGACGATCGCGGACGCGTCCGGCGTGGTCATCGCCAGACCGGACGCCTGGTACGACGACGTGGGCCTGGCCTGGGAGATCGACTCACGCGCGTTCCACTACGGCCCGCGCGACTACGAACGCACCCTCGTCCGCAACTCGCGCTACGCCGCCGCCGGGATCCTGGTGGTGCAGACGCTGCCGACCCGGCTGCGGGACTCGCCGGACGCGGTGGCCCGGGAGTTGAAGGCGGCGCACCGGGCGGCGGCGGCCAGGCCTCGGCCGCCGGTGCACGTGGTGGAGCTGGGGTGAGGGGAGGAGCGCAAGCCTGACGTGGCCCTGAAAGCCGAAGCGCCGCGTCCCCGACGGGAACGCGGCGCTTCAATAGCGAGAAGAGATCAGACGCGCTTGAACAGCAGTGCGCGCTTCACTTCCTGGATCGCCTTGGTGACCTGGATGCCACGCGGGCACGCGTCGGTGCAGTTGAACGTGGTCCGGCACCGCCACACGCCGTCGATGTCGTTGAGGATGTCGAGCCGCTCCTCAGCGCCCTCGTCACGCGAGTCGAAGATGAACCGGTGCGCGTTCACGATCGCGGCCGGCCCGAAGTACGACCCCTCGGTCCAGTAGACCGGGCAGGAGGTGGTGCAGCAGGCGCACAGGATGCACTTGGTCGTGTCGTCGAACCGCTCGCGGTCCGCGACGGACTGGATCCGCTCACGGGTCGGCTCGTTGCCGTACGTCACGAGGTACGGCTTGACCGCGCGGAACGCCTCGAAGAACGGCTCCATGTTGACGAGCAGGTCCTTGTTCACCGGCAGGCCCTTGATGGGCTCGATGGTGATCGTGGTCTGCTTGTCGCCCTTGAGCAGCAGGTCCTTCAGGAGCACCTTGCAGGCGAGGCGGTTCACGCCGTTGATGCGCATGGCGTCCGAACCGCAGATGCCGTGCGCGCACGAGCGGCGGAAGGTCAGCGTCCCGTCCACGTACCACTTGATGTGGTGCAGCAGGTTCAGCACGCGGTCCGACGGCAGCGCGGGGATGTCGAACGAGTCCCAGCGCGGCTCGTCGTCGATCTCCGGGTTGAACCGGCGGATCTTCACGGTGACCGTGACAGCGCCGTCCGGAACCGGGGGCTGCGAGCCGCGCGAGCCGGTGGCAGTTTCAGCGGTGGCGGTCATCAGTACTTGCGCTCCATCGGCTTGTACCGGGTAAAGGTCACGGGCTTGAAGTCCATGCGGATGTCCGCGGACAGACCGTCGCCCTGCTTGTAGAACATGCTGTGGCGCATGAAGTTCGTGTCGTCGCGGTTCGGGTAGTCCTCGCGGGCGTGGCCGCCGCGGGACTCCTTGCGCGCCAGCGCGCCGTGGACGAGCACCTCGGCCAGCTCCAGCAGGAAGCCGAGCTCCACGGCCTCCAGCAGGTCCGTGTTGAAGCGCTTGCCCTTGTCCTGCACGGAGATGTGGGCGTAACGCTCCTTCAGCGCCTGCACGTCGTGCAGTGCCGTCTTCAGCGTGTCCTCGGTGCGGTACACGGACGCGTTGGCGTCCATGGTGGCCTGCAGCTCGGTGCGGATGTCCGCCACGCGCTCCTGGCCGTGCTCCGACAACGCGAGGGCGACCTGGGCCTCGACGGACGCGGCCGGGTTCTCCGGCAGGTCGACGTGGGACTCGCGCGAGTTCGCGTACTCCGCGGCGGCGATGCCGGCGCGGCGGCCGAAGACGTTGATGTCCAGCAGCGAGTTCGTGCCCAGGCGGTTCGCGCCGTGCACGGAGACGCAGGCGCACTCGCCGGCGGCGTAGAGGCCGGGAACGATGTGGTCGTTGTCCCGCAGCACTTCGCCGTGGATGTTCGTCGGGATGCCGCCCATCGCGTAGTGCGCGGTCGGGTACACCGGGACGGGCTCGACGACCGGGTCGACGGCCAGGTACGTGCGCGCGAACTCGGTGATGTCCGGGAGCTTGGTCTCCAGCACCTCGGCACCGAGGTGCGTGCAGTCCAGGAGCACGTAGTCCTTGTTCGGGCCGGCGCCACGGCCTTCGAGCACCTCAAGGGCCATCGAACGGGCCACGATGTCGCGCGGCGCCAGGTCCTTGATGGTCGGGGCGTAGCGCTCCATGAACCGCTCACCCGAGGCGTTGCGCAGGATCGCGCCCTCACCTCGGGCACCCTCGGTCAGCAGGATGCCGAGACCGGCGAGGCCGGTCGGGTGGAACTGGTAGAACTCCATGTCCTCCAGGGGCAGGCCCTTGCGGAAGACGATGCCCATGCCGTCGCCGGTCAGCGTGTGGGCGTTCGACGTGGTCTTGAAAACCTTGCCGAAACCACCGGTCGCGAACACGACGGACTTGGCCTGGAAGACGTGGATCTCGCCGGTCGCGAGCTCGTAGGCGACGGCGCCGGTGCAGACCGGGCCGTTCTCCGTCTCGGTCAGGCAGATGTCGAGCACGTAGAACTCGTTGAAGAACTCGATGCCGTGCTTGACGCAGTTCTGGTAGAGCGTCTGCAGGATCATGTGGCCGGTGCGGTCCGCGGCGTAGCAGGCGCGGCGCACGGCGGCTTCACCGTGGTTGCGCGTGTGGCCGCCGAACCGGCGCTGGTCGATCTTGCCCTCGGGCGTCCGGTTGAACGGCAGGCCCATCTTCTCGAGGTCGAGAACGGCGTCGATCGCCTCCTTCGCCATGATCTCGGCGGCGTCCTGGTCGACCAGGTAGTCGCCGCCCTTGATCGTGTCGAAGGTGTGCCACTCCCAGTTGTCCTCCTCGACGTTGGCGAGGGCGGCGCACATGCCGCCCTGGGCCGCGCCGGTGTGCGAACGCGTGGGGTAGAGCTTGGTGAGCACCGCGGTGCGGGCGCGCTGGCCGGACTCGATCGCCGCGCGCATTCCGGCACCACCAGCGCCGATGATGACTACGTCGTACTTGTGGAACTGCATTGTGGTGGGCTCCCCGCGCGGGTCAGTTCGAGATGTTCGGGTCGAAGGTGAAGATCACGAACGTGCCGAGCGAGATGATCAGGATCATCGACACGTAGAGCAGCATCTTCAACCAGAACCGGGTGGAGTCCTTGCGGGCGTAGTCGTTGATGACCGTCCGCACGCCGTTGCCGCCGTGGATCTGCGCGAGCCAGAGCATCGCGAGGTCCCAGAACTGCCAGAACGGCGAGGCCCAGCGGCCCGCGACGAACCCGAAGTTGATGCGGTGGATACCGCCGTCGAGGATGTTCATGATGAACAGGTGGCCCAGGACCAGGACCACGAGCAGCACGCCGGACAGGCGCATGAACAGCCAGCTGTAGAGCTCGCCGTTGCTGCGACGGGCCGCGGGGCGGCGCGGCTGACGGGGCTTGTCGAGTGCGAGCGACATGTCAGTGGCCCCCAAGCAGCTCGGTCACCGTGCGCACCAGCATGAAGTAGGCGCCCGGGATCATCACGGCGATCCAGATGCCCAGCACGGTCCAGAGCATGACCCGCTGGTACTTGGCGCCCTTCTCCCAGAAGTCGACCAGCATGACCCGGATGCCGTTCAGCGCGTGGTAGAGCACCGCGCCGACCAGGCCGACCTCGAAGAGGTTGACGACCGGGTTCTTATAGGTCTCGATCACCGAGTCGTACGCGTTCGGCGACACGCGCACGAGGGCGGTGTCGAGCACGTGGGTGAAGAGGAAGAAGAACGTGAGGACACCGGTGATCCGGTGGGCGACCCAGGACCACATGCCCAGATCACCGCGGTAGAGCGTCCCACCCCCTCGGGTGGTGCCCGAACGCTCGGGTGCGCCTGCGCTGGTCATGCGCCGCGGCCTCCAACGTCAGTGGTGGTGTGGTCGGCGAACGAGACGTTCAGGTCCGACCATGACCGGAAAAGCGTAGTCCCGCACGTTGGAACACTCACAGCAGGCGCACCCGCTCTGTGATCGATGAGACACGCTGTCGATCGGCCAAGCGGTCTGGATCGATCCCGAAATGCGGTCTGCGCCACAAAAGGACGGTGGCCCGGACCTCCGCCTTGGTCCGGGCCACCGTCGTCGGCAAGGGCACTTGCCGCCTCGTACACGTCCGGCGGGCCGGGAATGGTTCAGGTGACATTCCGGAGTCAGCGACGCGGCAGCGCCGTCACCCATCCTGGGCACATGGGTAGGGAGCCACTGCCCGGTGGTCCTGTTTCGGGGATGTCGGCCGCGCTGGAGCGCTGGGCCTGGCGTGCGCCGCTGGGCCGATCGGACGAAGATCAGGGCGAGGAAGCGGCTGAAGAGGACGATTCGCCACGCCCCGAACACGAGTGATCACCACTCGTGCGGCCAATGCGTCGAATGCGTAACCGATAGGGGTCTTTGTAGGTGCTGACGGCAACGGGGTTGGTTACTAAGAGGTACGGTGCCGCCTCTAGGCCTCAACAATGCCGTTGAGGAGGAAACTCAGGGAGGAGACGCGCCGTGCGTCGTCGTATGCGTGGTGTCGCGGTCGCCGCGATCGCGTTGACCAGCGTGATGACTATGGCCGCCTGCGCGAAGGACTCGGGTGGCGGCAACACGAACTCCGGCACCGGCACTGGAGCCGCCTGCGAGTTCGCCGAGGCCCCGTCCGCGCCTGCTACCTCGAACACCAGCGCCGCCAACGGTGACAAGGTGGACGCGAGCACGCTGAAGATCGGCCTGGCCTACGACATCGGTGGCCGTGGCGACGCGTCGTTCAACGACTCCGCCGCCGCCGGTCTGGACAAGGCCATCGCGGACATGGGCGTGAAGAAGGAGAACACGCGCGAGCTGTCCGCCGCCCCGAACGAGGACGAGTCGGCCAAGCA
Organism: Lentzea sp. NPDC058436; assembly: GCF_042721515.1. NCBI lineage: Bacteria > Bacillati > Actinomycetota > Actinomycetes > Pseudonocardiales > Pseudonocardiaceae > Lentzea > Lentzea sp. NPDC058436. The sequence goes on along the minus strand of NZ_JBHXLF010000016.1, from coordinate 74,411 downwards.
GACCCGTCTGCGCCAGCTGGCGTCCGAGGGCTTCAGCCCGATCATCGGTGTCGGCTTCGCCTACGCCGAGTCGATGAAGCTCGTCGCCGCGGAGTTCCCGAACGTCAAGTTCGGCCTGGTCGACTCGGCCGTCGACGGTGCCGCGAACGTCACGCCGCTGCTGTTCGCCGAGCAGGAGGGCTCCTTCCTGGCCGGCGTCATCGCCGCGTACCAGAGCAAGAAGTGCCACGTGGGCTTCGTCGGCGGTGTCGAGATCCCGCTGATCCAGAAGTTCGAGGCCGGCTACTTCCAGGGCGCCAAGGCCGCCGCGCCGAAGATCCAGATCGAGAAGAAGTACATCACCCCCGCCGGTGACTTCACCGGTTTCCAGGACGCCCCGAAGGGCCAGGAAGCCGCGAAGGGCCAGATCGACAAGGGCGCCGACGTCATCTACCAGGCCGCGGGCGCGTCCGGCAAGGGCATCTTCTCGGCCGCCAAGCAGGGCAACGTGCTGGCCATCGGCGTCGACTCCGACCAGTACAACCAGGCGACCGTCGCCGACACCAAGGACGTCATCGTGTCGTCCATGCTCAAGCGCGTCGACGTCGCGGTCTACGACTACGTCAAGGCCGTCGCGAAGAACGACCTCGCGTCGCTGCCGAAGGTCTTCGACCTGAAGGTGGACGGTGTCGGTTACGCCACGTCGGGTGGCAAGATCGACGCGAAGCTGCAGGGCATCCTCGAGGGCTACAAGGCCCAGATCATCGAGGGCAAGATCAAGGTCTCGGACAAGCCGTAGTCCGTCCGTTCGCTTAGTCGTTCGCACATGCCGGGCCCTGTGAGGATTTCGCCCTCACAGGGCCTGGTGCGTGGTAGGAGGAGCACTCGACGATGAGCAGTTCCACGTCCGTTGGGACGGACGAACATCCCGCGGTGGTGCTCACAGGCATCACCAAGCGATTCCCCGGTGTGGTCGCCAACAGCGACGTCCACCTGACCGTCCGCCGTGGCGAGGTCCACGCCCTGTGCGGTGAGAACGGCGCGGGCAAGTCCACCCTGATGAAGATCCTCTACGGCATGCAGCCGCCGGACGAGGGCACCATCGAGGTGAGCGGCGAGCAGGTGCGGTTCCGCACGCCGTCCGACGCCATCAAGGCCGGGATCGGCATGGTGCACCAGCACTTCATGCTCGCCGACAACCTCACCGTCCAGGAGAACGTGGTCCTGGGCGCCGAGGCGCTGCACGGCATCGGCAAGAAGGCCCGCGCGCGCATCATCGAGCTCTCCGGCAAGACAGGGCTGAACGTCGACCCCGGCGTCCTGGTCGAGCAGCTCGGCGTCGCGGACCGCCAGCGCGTCGAGATCCTCAAGGTGCTCTACCGCGGTGCCAAGGTGATCATCCTCGACGAGCCCACCGCCGTGCTCGTGCCGCAGGAGGTCAACGAGCTCTTCGACACCGTGCGCGGCATGCAGGAGCAGGGCTACACGTTCCTGTTCATCTCGCACAAGCTCGACGAGGTCCGCGCGATCGCGGACTCCGTCACGGTGATCCGCCGCGGCACGACCGTGGGCAGCGCCGACCCGAAGACCGTCAGCTCACGGCAGCTCGCCGAGATGATGGTCGGCAGCGAGCTGCCCAGCCCGGAGACCCGCGAGTCCACCGTGACCGACACGGTCGTGCTGGACGTCAAGGGCCTCAAGCTCATGACCCCGGACGGTTCGCGGCCGATCCTCGACGACGTCGACATGGTCGTGCGCTCCGGCGAGGTCGTGGGCATCGCGGGCGTCGAGGGCAACGGCCAGACCGAGCTCGTCGAGACGATCATGGGCATGCGCAAGGCCGGCAGCGGCACGATCACGTTGCAGGACAACGACATCACCAAGCTCGGCACGCTCGCCCGGCGCGAGGCGGGCATCGGGTACATCCCCGAGGACCGCCACCGCCACGGCCTGCTGCTCACGCAACCCCTCTGGTACAACCGGATCCTCGGCTACCAGACCCGCAAGCCCACGTCGAAGGGCATCTGGCTCGACACCGACGGCGCGAAGAAGGACACCGAGCGGATCGTCGCGGACTTCGACGTCCGCACGCCCGGCATCGACGTGCCCGCGGCCGCGCTGTCCGGCGGCAACCAGCAGAAGCTGGTCGTCGGCCGCGAGCTGTCCGGCGAACCGGTGCTGCTGATCGCCTCGCACCCGACCCGCGGTGTGGACGTCGGCGCCCAGGCGTTGATCTGGGACGAGATCAAGCGCGCCCGCGCCGCCGGTCTCGCCGTGCTGCTGATCTCCGCCGACCTGGACGAGCTGATCGGCCTGTCGGACACGATCAAGGTCATGCTGCGCGGCCGTCTGGTGGCCGACGCCGACCCGAACACCGTCACGCCCGAGGACCTCGGCAGCGCGATGACGGGTGCGGGTGCGACGAGTGCCGCGGTGCACGAGACCGCCGCGGTAGAGGAAGGCGAGAACTGATGGGACACCTGCGCGGCAAACTCCTGCCGCCCGCGTTGGCGATCGTCTTCTCGATGCTGTTGTGCGGCGTGGCGCTGGTGATCTCCGGCGCGAACCCGTTCAGCGCGTTCGGTGCGATGGTGACGCAGGTCGGCAAGGGCACGACGCTCGTCGACATCATCAACTCGACGGGCATCTACTACATCGCGGCGCTCGCGGTGGCGATCGGGTTCCAGATGAACCTGTTCAACATCGGTGTCGAGGGCCAGTACCGCGTCGCGGCCGTCGTGGCGGCGGTGGTCGGAGGCTCGATCGCGCTGCCCACCGGCATCCACACGCTGGTGATCATCATCGTGGCCGCGATCGCCGGTGCCGCCTGGGCCGCGATCCCCGCGATCCTCAAGGTGACCCGCGGCGTCAACGAGGTCATCTCGACGATCATGATGAACGGCCTGGCCATCGGCCTGTCCGCCTACCTGATCCGCCGGGACGTCTTCGGTGAGCTGCGGGGCAACAACATCCGCACCGCCGAGATCCCGGAGAGCGGCTGGATGCCCGGCATCTCGTTCGGTGGCGGCGGCACGATGTTCGGCTTCATCTTCGTGGCCATCGCCCTCGGCGTCGGCTACTGGATCATGATGAACAAGACCCGCTTCGGCTTCGAGCTGCGCGCGTCCGGCGAGTCCTCGACCGCCGCGTCCGCCGGTGGCGTCAACGCCAAGAAGATGGTCCTGGTCTCGATGCTGATCTCGGGCGCCATCGCGGGCCTGATCTCGCTGCCGGAACTGCTCGGCCGCGACCACACGTTCAGCCTGAACTTCACCGCCGGCATCGGCTTCTCGGGCATCGCGATCGCGCTGCTCGGCCGCAACCACCCCGGTGGCATCGCGTTCGGCGCGCTGCTCTGGGCGTTCCTCGACAAGGCGGGCCTCGCGCTCGACAACGTCGGGGTGCCCAGGGAGATCGTCACCATCATGCAGGGCTCGATCGTCCTGTCGGTCGTCGTCGCCTACGAGGTGGTGCGCCGCTTCGAGCTCGCCTCGGAACAGCGTCGCGTCGGCCGTGAGCTCGGAACTGTCGGAGGTGCCGCGTGATCTCGACGATGGAGGAGAAGCCGCACGTCCCCGCGGCGCCTCGCAAGCGCAGGGTGCCCGGCTGGGCCGTCGCCATGCTCGGCGTGGCGGGCGCGATCGCGTTGCTCTCGATCACCTCGTACCAGACCGGTTTCCCGCAGCTGACGTCGTCGGGCACGACCCAGACGGCGGTCAGGCTCGCGCTGCCGATCCTGCTCGCCGGTCTCGGCGGCCTGTGGGCGGAACGCGCCGGCGTGGTCAACATCGGCCTCGAAGGCATGATGATCATGGGCACCTGGGGCGCGGCGTGGGCCGGCTACCAGTGGGGTCCGTGGGCCGCGCTGATCGCCGCCGTCGTGTTCGGGTCGCTCGGCGGCCTGCTGCACGCGATCGCGACGGTCACGTTCGGCGTCAACCACATCGTCTCCGGTGTGGCGATCAACCTGCTCGGCGCCGGTCTGACGAAGTACCTGTCGACGCTGATCTTCCTGCCCCTGTCGAACAACCCGCGCCAGTCCCCGCCGGTGCAGTCGTTCGACACGTTCTCGGTGGCGGGCCTCGGCGACTGGCTCGGTGAGCTCGAAGCCGGGCAGCGCCTGATCATCTCGGACGTCGCGGGCATCCTGCGCGGCCTCGTCACCGGTGTCTCGCCGCTGACGATGATCGCGATCCTGCTGCTGCCGCTGTCGTACTACCTGCTCTGGCGCACCCGCTTCGGCCTGCGCCTGCGCTCGGTCGGCGAGAACCCGCACGCGGCGGACTCGCTGGGCGTGAAGGTGTACTTCCACAAGTACGTCGCCGTGATCGTCTCCGGTGGTCTGGCCGGCCTGGGTGGCGCCGCGCTGGTGCTCAACCCCGGTCAGCTGTCCTACCTGGAGGGTCAGACCGGCGGTCGCGGGTACATCGGCCTCGCCGCGATGATCTTCGGCAACTGGCGGCCAGGTGGCCTGCTCGGTGGTGCGGCGCTGTTCGGTTACGCCGACGGCCTGCAGCTGCGTTCGGGCGGAGAGACGGTGCTCGCGCTGGTCTACGGCGTGGTGCTGCTGCTCGGCGTCATCGTGGTCTGGCAGCTCATCCGCCGGAAGTGGTTCTCCGCGGCGGCGGCGATCGTCGTGGCCGTGCTGATGTACCTGCTGTACATCAGCCTCGACGAGATCCCCAGCGAGTTCGTGTCCTACGCGCCGCACATGGTGACGTTGGCCGTGCTTGCCGTTGCCTCGCAACGATTGCGAATGCCGGCCGCCGACGGTGTGGTCTACCGCCGTGGCTGAGGTCGACTGGGACCTGCTTCGAGCACGGGCGGTGGAGGCGGCGTCGTTCGCCCACTGCCCGTACTCGGGGTTGCAGGTCGGCTCCGCGGCCCTGTGCGACGACGGCCGCATCGTCACCGGGTGCAACGTCGAGAACGCCTCGTACGGCGTCGGTCTGTGTGCCGAGTGCACGATGGCCGGCCAGTTGCTCTTGACGGGTGGCGGCCGGTTCGTCGCGGTGGCCTGCCGGTCCGGTGCCGGTGAGCTGCTGATGCCGTGCGGCCGGTGCCGTCAGGTGCTGTACGAGCTGGGCGGTCGCGACTGCCTGGTGGACACGCCGTCCGGGATCCTGCCGATGTCGTCGGTGCTGCCGGACGCGTTCGGACCGGAGGACCTGCCATGAGCTTCTCGGCGGTGGACGTCATCCGCGCCAAGCGCGACGGCGCGGCGTTGTCGGACGCGCAGATCGACTGGGTCATCGACGCCTACACGCGCGGCGCCGTCGCGGACGAGCAGATGTCCGCGCTGGCGATGGCGATCTTCTTCAACGGCATGACGGCCGCGGAGACCGCGCGCTGGACGCAGGCGATGATCTCGTCCGGCGAGCGGTTGTCGCTGCACGTGGACCGGCCGACCGTGGACAAGCACTCGACGGGCGGTGTCGGCGACAAGATCACGCTGCCGCTGGCGCCTCTCGTCGCTGCTTGCGGCGCTGCGGTGCCTCAGCTGTCGGGGCGTGGCCTCGGGCACACGGGCGGGACGTTGGACAAGCTGGAGTCGATCCCCGGGTGGCGGGCCGCACTGTCCACTTCGGAGATCCTCGACCAGCTGTCGTCCGTCGGTGCCGTGGTGTGTGCTGCCACGGAAGGACTTGCTCCGGCCGACCGCAAGCTCTACGCGTTGCGGGACGTCACCGGGACCGTCGAGGCGATCCCGCTGATCGCGTCCTCGATCATGTCGAAGAAGATCGCCGAAGGCGCCGAGTCGCTGGTGCTGGACGTGAAGGTCGGCTCCGGCGCGTTCATGAAGGACCTCGCCTCCGCGCGCGCTCTGGCCGAGGCCCTGGTGGCCATCGGTGTCGAGCACGGTGTGCGGATCTCGGCCCTGCTGACCGACATGTCGGTGCCTCTCGGACGCGCTGTCGGCAACGCGGTCGAGGTGGCCGAGTCGGTCGACGTGCTGCGCGGCGGCGGGCCTGCCGACGTCGTGGAGCTGACCGTGGCCCTGGCGCGCGAGATGCTGTCGCTGGCAGGGATCTCGGTCGACCCGGCCGCCGTGCTGGCGTCCGGCGAGGCCTTCGAGGTGTGGGCGCGGATGATCCGGGCCCAGGGCGGCGATCCCGATGCCGCGCTGCCCGTCGCCTCGCACAAGCACGTGGTGGAAGCGCCTGCTTCCGGCGTGCTGTCCACTTTGGACGCGTACGGCGTGGGTGTGGCGGCGTGGCGGCTGGGTGCCGGTCGTGCGCGCAAGGAGGACCCGGTGCAGTTCGGTGCCGGCGTGCTCTGCCTGGCCAAGCCCGGCGACGCCGTCGAGGCCGGGCAGCCGTTGCTGGAGCTGTACACCGACACCCCGGACGCGGTCGAAGGAGCCCTGCAGGCGCTGGAAGGCGCCTACTCGGTCTCCGAAGCCGCGCCGGAGCGTTCACCGCTGGTGATCGACACCATCCGCGGCTAGTTGACGAGCGAGCCCGCCAGGGGCGACCTGTCCTGCTTCCACAGCACGCACAGGACCTCCTGGCGGCCCGGCGCGGACGCGTCGTTGTAGGCGTCCCACTCCTTCTGCGTCGGGATGAGCCCGGTGAAGCCGAGCGGCTCCTTGATCTTCGGCTCGATCACCTTGAACTGCTCGGTGCAGTAGTTCTTGGTGAAGTCCGTCAGCCACTGCACGCCGGGGTAGGCCGTGTCCTTCGGCTTGTCCCACAGCGGCGTCGCGGCCGAGAAGAGCTGGATGCCGTGCGGGCCGTTGCACGGCACTTCCGACCGCACCGGCGAGCCCTGCGTGAGGAAGTCCTTGGCGCACTGGGTGCCGGAGAGGTTCCACTCGGGCACGTCACCGCCGCGGCCGAACGTGGCGATGCGCCGTGACGGCAGCGGGGCGCCGACCGGCAGCGCCTCGGCGTCCGTCCACTCGGTGGAGTTCTCCGAAGGCTGGTTGGTGTTCTGGCTGCTGGTCGGCCCGGCGTTCGAGGTCTCCTTGGGCTTGAACGCCTGGTAACCGGCGAACGCGGCACCCGCGAGCACGGCGATGCCCACGACCACGGCCGCGACCTTGACGGCCGTGCCCTTCTTCTTGCCGCCGCTGTTCTGGGGCAGCGACACCTGCGTGGCGCCCTGGACGATCGCGGTCAGCATCTGCCGGGCCTGCGGCGAGGTCAGGCGGCGCGTGGGGTCGACGGTCAGGAGACCGCGGATCACCTCCGCGAGACCGGGCGAGGCCCGCCGCAGCACCGGGGGCTCGTTCATGACCGCGTGCAACGTCGACGCGGTGGACGTGCGCTCGAACGGGCTGACACCTTCGACCGCGTGCGCCATCGTGACGCCCAGAGCCCACAGGTCGGACGCCGGCGAGGCCTCCCAGCCGTGCAGCCGGTCCGGCGACATGTACGCGGGCGAGCCGACGATGCCGCCGTTGTGCGTGAGGCGCGGGTCGTCCATCGCCTGCGCGATGCCGAAGTCCGTCAGCTTCACGGCACCGTCCGGCCGCACCATGATGTTGCTGGGCTTCACGTCCCGGTGCACGATGCCGGCCTGGTGCGCGGTCTCCAGCGCCCCGAGCACCTGCAGCGCGACGCCCGCCATCCAGGTGGAGTCCCGCGGACCGTGCCGCTGCACGATGGTGGCCAGGTCGAGCGCGTCGACCAGCTCCATCGCGAGGTAGGTGCGGTCGTTCTCGCGGACGATGTCGTAAACGGTGACCACGGCGGGGTGGTTCAGCCGTCCCGCGGTCCGCGCCTCGCGGAGCATGCGTTCTTCGAGGACGTTGCGCTCCTCGGCCGCGATGCCCTGCGGAGGGTGCAGCTCCTTGAGCGCGACGGCCCGGCCGAGCACCTGGTCCTGGGCGCGCCACACGACGCCCATCGCACCGCGACCCAGCTCCACGAGCAGGGTGTAGCGGTTCGCGACAACTCGCTGTTGCACGGACTTCCCTTCTGGACGCCCCCGGCTGCCCTTTTGGTCACCCCCAGCTGGCGCGAGCATAACCACGGTGCGTGTGAGCGCTCCCTCCATGGTCACGTGTGTCGTGCCCGAAGTGGTTCACCGTGAACGCGGAACGGCCCCGGAGCTGGGCAGCTCCGGGGCCGTTCAGTGCAGGTCAGGCTGTGTGGACGATCAGGCGCCCTCGGCCGCCAGGTCGTCGTCCACGTCCTTGCCACCGTTCGCCGGCTTCGGGCCGCCGTTCTTGCGGGTGCGGCGCTGCGGGCGCGGCAGGGCGGTGGGCGGCGGGGGAGGCGTGGGCGAGCCGCCGCCGAGGATGAGCTCGGCGAAGGTGGCCATGGCCTCGTCCAGCTGGCCGCCGATGCGCAGTTCCGACTCCTGGTTCGACTTGCGGACCAGGGACTGCAGCGAGTCGGTGTCGGGGCGGGCGCCCACGGTCTCCGCGACCTTGGTGAGGCTCGCGTCGACCGAGCCGCCGAGCTCGGAGATCCGGGCGGCGAAGCCGTCCTCGACCTTGTCCAGGCGGTTGGTCATGTTGTCGAGCTGCGACGTGACGAGCTCCAGGCGGCGGGCCAGGGACTCGAGGCGGTCCGCGGCGTCGACCTGGTCGCGCGACTGCTCGATCGCCGCGTACAGGGCGGTGCGGGCCTCGTCGAGCTTGCCGTTGACGACCTCGCGGGTGTCGGCGACGGCCGTCGCCAGCTCCGTGCGGGTCTCGGCCAGCGAGCCGGCGAGCGACTCGCGCGTCTCGTTGAGGGAACCGGCGAGCGAGTCGCGGGTCTCGTTCAGCGACACGGCCAGCGACTCGCGCGTCTCGTTGAGCGAGCCGGCCAGGGAGTCGCGGGTCTCCGCCACGACGCCGGCCAGTTCGCCGCGGGTCTCCGCCACGGCGCCCGACAGCTCGGTACGGGTTTCGGTGAGCGACGCGGCCAGCTGGTTGTGGCGGTCGGTGACCGTGGAGACCAGCTTCTCGCGGCTGTCGTTGATCGCTCCGGCCAGCTCCCCGCGGCTCTCGGCGATGGCGGCGGCCAGCTCGGTGCGGGCAGCGGCGAGGGCGTCACGCTGCTCGTCGGCGCGGCCGTGCACGCTGGAGAACGACTCGGCGAGGATCTTCTGCAGGGCCTCGCGGGTGCCGTCGAGGTGCTCGTGCACGCCCTCGTCCACCTCGTCGAGACGACCGCGCAGCGCGGCTTCGAGCGCCTCGACGCGCTCGCGCAGCGGGTTCGTGACCGCGGCGGGGATCGCGTCGACCTTGCCGTCCTGCTTGTCCAGGTGGCCGTCGAGGTCGTCGATGCGCTTGTGGATGCTGGAGAGCTTGTCCTCCAGGCCGTCCATGCGGCCCGCGACACCCTCGAAGCGGCCGGCGACGCCGTCGAGGCGTCCGTCCAGCTGCGCGAACGGCTTGGCGAGCTTGTCCACCAGCGCGTCGACCGCGCGGCCGATGCCGGCGACGGCGTTGTCCTGGGCCTCCAGCTTGGCGAGGGCCTCGTCCAGGCGCTCAGCGAGAACGCTGACCTCGGTGCGGTCCGGCAGCTCCGACAGGCGCTTGCGAACCGAACCCAGCGACTCCAGAGGCGACATCCGGGCGTGGATCTCGTCCAGCGCGTCGAAGATCTGCTGCTGCTCGCTCTCACGGATCTCCGCGGCGCGCGTGAGCATGTTGCGCATCCGATCGAAGGACATCGTGGAGTTGTTGTTCTCTGTCACGGCTGAGTGCCTTCGTCCAGGGGAGGGGGAGACCACGGGAGCCTATCCGCGTCACGGGACGTCTCTGTACCACCCCCGACAACGAACAGCCGGGCGCGGACGGGCGACTGACCCGATCAGGCTACCCGACTACTCTGAACGCCGAGTCACTGGTCGGGCGCGGGCGGTAGCGACTGGTGATGTTCCTACCTTGGGGTGACTCAAGCCTCGTGATGGTTGCAGAAAGTTGCCGATCACGGATCTGCAACGACGTTGACCGGACAAATGATCATATCGGCGGCAAGATCGTTCCGGCTGGTGGTGGGGCGGCGTGTCGCCTGGTTGTCAGCCGAACGTGGTCGCGTGCGGGGGTCTTGTCGCGGGTCGGAATGCGGGCTGGTGGCGGTTTGGGCGGGGTTGGTCGCGTTCCTGGGGTCGGGTCGCCTTGCGAGGGTGCTTACGCGGGTCTTGACGAGTTATCGCCCTGGTTGGTGTGCACCGCTGCCCATCGCCTCATAGTTCGGACGGCTCGCTGCGCATCGCCACGCCAGGCTGCGTGCGTGGTCGGTCTTGTTGGTGGGCGCCGGTTGGCACCGCGCGCCGGGCTTGCGTGCGCGGTCACCTTGTGGGGGCGAGTGCGGTTGGCACCGCGCGCCCGGCCTGCGCGTGGTCGCCTCGCCGGAGCGGCCTACGAGCGTCCGTTCGTGCTGCGGCGCCTGGAGTAACGTGTAGCAATGTCCACGCCGCTTACCTTGGAGACCATCCGCAGCGCGCCGAAGGTCCTGCTGCACGACCACCTCGACGGTGGCCTCCGCCCGCAGACGGTGATCGAACTCGCCGATGCCACCGGCTACCAGGGCCTGCCCACCACCGACGCGGGCGTCCTCGGCGGCTGGTTCCGCGACAACGCCAACTCCGGCTCCCTCGTGCGCTACCTCGAAGGCTTCGCGCACACGTGCGGTGTGATGCAGGACGAGTCGTCGCTCGTGCGCGTCGCCGCCGAGGCCGTGGAGGACCTGGCCGCGGACGGTGTCGTCTACGCCGAGATCCGCTACGCCCCCGAGCTCAACACCGACAAGGGTCTGTCGCTGGAGCAGGTCGTCGAGGCCGTCCAGGAGGGCTTCCGGATCGGTGAGCAGCGGGTCGCCGCCACCGGTCGCAAGATCCGCATCGGCACGTTGTTGTGCGCGATGCGCCAGAACGAGGGCTGGCTGCGCATCGCCGAGCTGGCCGTGCGGTACCGCGACCTCGGTGTCGTCGGGTTCGACATCGCGGGGCCCGAGGCCGGGTTCCCTCCCACCAAGGGCATCGACACGTTCGAGTACCTGCGCCAGCAGAACGCGCACTTCACGATTCACGCCGGTGAGGCGTTCGGGCTGCCGTCCATCTGGGAGGCGATCCAGCACTGCGGCGCCGAACGGCTCGGGCACGGCGTGCGGATCGTCGACGACATCAAGGTGTCCGGCGACGGGACCGTCCAGTTGGGACGGTTGGCCGCGTACGTCCGCGACCGCCGCATCCCGCTGGAGATGTGCCCGACGTCGAACCTGCAGACCGGTGCCGCGCCGACGCTCGCCGACCACCCGATCGGCCTGCTGGCCAAGCTGCGGTTCCGCGTCACGGTGAACACGGACAACCGGCTGATGAGCGACTGCTCGCTGTCGAGCGAGTTCGCCGCGCTGGCCGAGACGTTCGGGTACGGGTGGGCCGACCTGCAGTGGTTCACGATCAACGCCATGAAGTCGGCGTTCCTCGGGTTCGACGAGCGGCTGGCGATCATCAACGAGCTGGTCAAGCCGGGGTACGCGGCGCTGACCGCCCGGTCGTAGCCCACGCGCTCTCGTCGATCGCGCTGAGCTCCAGCAGCGGCTCCCACCACGCGCGGTTGGCCGCGTACCAGCGGATGGTGTCCCGGACACCGGCCTCGAAGCCGATCTCCGGGCGCCAGCCCAGCTCGCGGCCGATCCGCGTGGAGTCGAGCAGGTAGCGGCGGTCGTGGCCGGGGCGGTCCGCCACGACCGACTTCCGCGACGACGGCAGCCCGAGCTCGTCCAGCACCAGGTCGGCGATCTGGTCGACGCTCGCCTCGACGCCCGTGCCCACGTGGTAGGTCCTGCCGACCTCGCCCTCCCGCAGCACGGCGTCGATCGCGCGGCAGTGGTCCAGTACGTGGATCCACTCGCGGCGGTTGTCGCTGGAGGCGTAGACGGGCAGCTGCTCGCCGTTCAGCGCGCGGGTGGTGAAGAGCGGCAGCACGTTCTCGGGGAACTGGTTCGGGCCGTAGTTGTTGGCGCAGTTGGTGATCGTCACCGGCAGGTCGAACGTCTCGAAGTACGACCGCACGGCGTGGTCCGCGCCGGCCTTCGACGCGTTGTACGGCGTGCGCGGCCGGTACGGCGACTCCTCGTGGAACGCCTCGGTCGCGTCCAGCGCGAGATCCCCGTACACCTCGCACGTCGACACGTGGTGGAACCGCCGGACGCCCGCTTTCGCGCACGACTCCAGCAACGCCTGCGTGCTCAGCACGTTCGTGCGGAAGAAGCGGCCGGGATCCAGCACGGCCAGCGAGTTGTGCGACTCGGCGGCGAAGTTCACCACCACGTCCACGCCTTCGACATCTGCGGAAGCAATGTCCGCGTGCACGAACGGTACGTCGGCCGGCAGGTTCGTGCGGGTGCCGCGGTACGTCAGCGCGTCGAGGGCGATCACCTCGTCCGCCGGGTGTTCGCGCAGCCAGTAGCGGGTGAAGTGCGAGCCGATGAACCCGGCCGCACCGGTGACGAGCACGCGCATCGTTCAGTCCTCCACGGGAATCGCCGCGACGCCGGGGGGTTCCGCGCCGGGCCAGCCGCGGAACTCGACCTCCAGCTGGAACCGGTGGCCCAGGTAGTGGTGCTCGGACAGGGCGATCGGCTGCTCGGCGTCGTCGAACGCGATGCGGCGCACCAGCAACACGGGCGTGGTGGCCGCGACCCCGAGGAGCGTGCCGACGTCACCCGCGGCGACGGCCGCGATGCTCTGCCGCACGACGGCGATCTGGTTCCCGTTGCGGCGCAACGTCTCCCACGTGCCGGGCGACTCGGCGTCGGCGCGGCTCACCGGCGCGGCCAACGTCAGCGGCACCCACTCCGTGACGACGTCGAGCGGCGTTTCCCCGGTGCGGCGCAACGACAGCACGCGCAGCATCTCGCCAGAACCCAGGATCGACGCGACCCCGGCGGACGGCGAGCGGTAGCCGTACTCGATCACGCTGCGCACCAGCGCGACACCGGCCTCGGCGACGGCCGACTGCGCGTGCTGGAACGTGCCGAGCGCCAACGGCTGCGCGAACGACACGACGTACCAGCCGGCGCCCTTCTTCGACGCCAGCAGGCCTTCGTCGCGCAGCTGTTCCAACGCCCGGCGCACGGTCACGCGGCTGACCTCGTAGCGGCGGCCGAGCTCGGCCTCGCTCTCGATCGACCCCGCCGGGCCGTAGTCGCCGAGCGTGATGCGCCCCCGCAGGTCGGCGGCGAGGCGCTGAGCCCGAGAACCTGTCATAAACCTGTATCATACAGATGAGGCAAGCCCGTTCAACGAAAAGGGCCGCTCACCACGTGGTGAGCGGCCCTTTCACAAAGCAGAAAACGTCAGTTGACGTTGAGCCTGTCCTCGAACTTCGCCTGCAGCTCGCGGAACGACGCCACCTCGGCGTCGTACGGAGCGGACGGCGCGAGACGCGTCGGGTCCGGCGACACGACGAACGACACGAGCCAGCCCAGCGACTCCGACGAGGCGAGCGCGTCCTTCACGGACTCGTCCTCCGCCCACTCGGCCGCGTCCTCGAACAGTTCGACGGCGAGGTCGAGCTGCTGCGGGTCGAGGGAGTCGGGGCCCTCCTCCATGTCCTCGGCGATGCCGGTCAGCACGTAGACGTTCTCGTCGTCCACGTCGACGTCGAGCTCGCCGGCGGTGGCCTTGACCTTGATGTCGTTCCAGGTCTCGACCTCGGCGAGGTCGTGCTCGTCGTTCTCGGCGACGTAGCGGCTCAGCGAGCGCTGCGAGGTGAAGGCCTCGATCTTGCCGCGGCGGCCCAGGAACACCGGGTCGTCGCCGAGGTAGCAGCGCAGCGTGTAGAACTCGCCGGCCGACGTGATGATCTTGATGGGGTCGACGCCGACCTCGGCCCAGAAGCCGGTGGGCTCTTCCTTCTCGTCGTCGTCGGACTCCTCGTCGGGGGAGTCGACGGCGGCCGCGGCGGTCTCCGCCTCCAGCTTGGCGAGCTCCTCCTGCGCGACCGTGAGCTCCTTCTCCGGGACCTCCGGCGTGTTGACCACGCCGTCGATCGCGTCGAGGACCTCGTCCCACTTCTCGGAGACGACCTCGGACAGCTCGCCCCACAGCTTCGCGCCGTCGCGGCCGCTGAACGGCAGCGTGCCCTGCGGCAGCAGCGAGAAGCCCTCGGCGCTGTCCAGCACCTCGTGGACCTTCTCCAGGTCGCAGACGTCCGCGAGGGCGCGCACGATCGCGACGACGTCGGCGAGCTCACCGATCGTCCAGGTGTCCGGGTCCTCCGCGACGAGCTCCGGCACGCCGACGAGGTCGAACTGGTGGTTGTCGTCCGGCGAGAGGTCCGCGACACCGAGTGACGGCACGACCGGCCACGCTGGGTGATCGGTCAGGTCGTGCTCCTCGGCGGTGCGCACGAAGGCGGCGAGGTGCGCGGCGTCGGGGAAGACGAACAGGTCTTCCTCGTCACCGAGGAACGCCTCCCACTCCTCGCCCTTCTCGCGCCAGCGGGGTGCCCACAGCGTGACGACGTCACCCTGCGTCAGCCCCAGCTCGATGGGGACGATGTCCTGCGCCATCCTGACCTCCCGGTCACGCCTGCCCGATGCCGTGGTCGAGGGTAACGGTGCTGATCACCGAAGCCACGAGGGGTTGTCGAAGAAAGCGTCTTCGTCGGGGTCCTCGACCCGCGGAGCCCTCGTCCTGCGCTCCGCCGGTGCCTGCTCAGCAGGGGATTCGGGCGGTACGACCGGGTTCCACGTCGACCGGAAGGGTGAGTCGCCGGTGATCGACTCGACGTCGATCGCCATTCCGTCACCGAGGGCCAGCGCCGTCTTGTTGAAGGCGACCTGCACGGCCGCGTTCGTGGCCAGCCCGACGGTCTCGGTGACGACCTGGCCGACGGCCTGCGCACCCTGCTTGAGCAGCGACGGGTGCAGGTGCAGGGCCTTGATCTCACCCTTCGGCGACGCCGTGACCATGCACGTCCCGTTCGGGTGCTCGACCGTGGCGGTGAGGGCCGCGAGCTCGCGCCGGAGCCGTTCGGTGGCCTGCAGGCGCTCCTCGTTCACCGCCGCCACCCGAACTCGTCCTCGTCGGTCCCGCGTTCGATCCCCATGGCCGTCAGCTCGCGCGGGTCGACCACGCGCTCCAGCGTCCGGTGCAGTCGGGTGTTCGCGTCGCGCCGGGCCTTGTCGGCGATGCGCATGATCTCGGCGGCGAGCCCCTGCGGGCCCATCCGCAACGCGGCCGGGCTCACCTCGATCCGCTGCGGCGGGCCGCCGGGCGTGGCGACCACCGTGACGGCGCCGTCCGGAGAGGACGCCCTGCCCGTGACGGGACCACTGCGCGTGACGTGCTCGGTCACGGCGTGCTCGACATCGCGCACCTTCCGCGCGGCGCGCTCGACGTCGTCGTCCACCTGATCACCCCCTGGTGCCGACAGTCTGCCGCAACTCCGGTCAGCCCGTCGGGCGGTAGAAGCCGTAGAACGACATGCCGCTGTTCGTCGTGCGGATCGGCTGCACCTGCACCGGGTCGCCGGCCTCGACCATCTGGCCGTTGCCGATCACCATCGCCACGTGCCCGTCCCACACCACCAGGTCGCCCGGCAGCAGCTGGTCCGCCGGCACCGACGCGCCCATCGCCTGGGACGAGGCCGGGCGCGGGATGTCGAAGCCCGCGCCGCCGTACGCCCACTGCGTCAGGCCGGAGCAGTCCGTGCCCTGCGGCGGGTTCGCGCCACCCCAGACGTACGGGGTGCCCAGCGCGGACAACGCGTTGCGCACGGCCTTGGCCGCGGTCTCGTTCGGTGCCTCGGCGCTGCTGCCGTCGGGCAGGTTCACGCCGACGCCCTCGCCGGGCTGGGGCGGGATCGCGACGGGCAGCCGCGGGCCCGATCCGCCGCCACCTCCACCGCCGCCACCCGATCCGCCGCCACCGCCGCCTGATCCGCCACCGCCACCGCCGGAACCACCGCCGGAGCCGGAACCGCTGCCGGAGTTCGAGCTCGGGCCGGACTCCTGCTTCGGGGTGTCGGAGGCGCCGGACGTGGAGGTGGTGCCCTCGTCACCGCCGAGCGGTTCGCCGAGCTTGCCCAACGCGCCGGCGTCGGGCTTCTGCAGTCCGTTGAGCTGCCCGACGAGCTGAGTGAGCTGGTCGCGCACCTTCTGCAGCTCGGCGGAGGTCTTGGCCTGGTAGCCGGAGGCCATGCCCGCGAGGTCGGCCAGTGCCGCCAGCACCACGCCGGGGCCCGCCAGCAGGGACGCGGCCAGCGCGGCGGCGAGCTTCGGGGTCGCCTTGGACGTGAACTCGTCGATGAGGCCCTGGATCGCCGTGCGGCCGCCCGTCACCGCGGTCACGCCGGCCGAGGCCGCGGACTTGATCGCGGAGGCGTTGGAGGACAACAGGGTCGCGGCAGAGGAGAACGTGGAGACGC
This sequence comes from Lentzea sp. NPDC058436, assembly GCF_042721515.1. Taxonomy (NCBI): domain Bacteria; kingdom Bacillati; phylum Actinomycetota; class Actinomycetes; order Pseudonocardiales; family Pseudonocardiaceae; genus Lentzea; species Lentzea sp. NPDC058436. The sequence continues at coordinate 58,111 of NZ_JBHXLF010000016.1, read as the reverse complement.
GGGACGTGAAGGCGTTGGCCTTGTCACCGGACCACGTGTTCAGCACGGCCGTGGAAGCCGAGGAGTGCCGCGTGCCCAGCTCGGACATCGCGGTCTGGGCGCGGCCGAAGGCGTCTCCCGCGCGCGTCGCGCCGCCGGTGTCGCCGTCGAGCTTGGCGAGATCTTCCTTCATGGGCGCGATGAACTGGCTCAGCAGTCCCTCGACGCTCATACCTGCGCCGCCTTGTTGATCGACGCCTTGTGCGCCTCTTCCTGGGCGACGTAGGAGTCACGCGCCTTCGCGACCGCGGTGCCGAGACCGGTGAGGCCCGTCGACGCCGCCTTCAGGGCGTCGAGCTGCGCCTGGGCGGCCGCCTGGAAGGCCGCGTTGAGACCCACCTCGGCGCCGATCTTGCCGAAGCAGTCGCCCGGCAGCGACGTGGTGCCGTTCAACGTGCCGGTGCCCACGGCGCCGACCTCGCTCGCCAGACCGCTCACCGCCGACGCGTATCCGGTCAAGGCGTCGAAGTCGACCTTGAGGCCCTGTTCCGCCATCTGAAAGCTCTTCCCCCGGTAGTGACGTGTTCGTCTTGATCCTGCCCCGATGAGCGGTACCTCGCCCGTCGTTCCGCCAAGATCATGGAACGGTGGGTGTGATCGAGCACTGGAACCGGATCCTGGCATGGCTGGCGGAGCACGCTCCTGCCACCCGCGCCTCCTTGCGTCCGAGGTACGACGCGCTGCCGGAGCTTCGGGTTCCGATCGATCTCCAGCTGTGGTGGAGCGTCTACGGCGGCACCGAGGAGGGCCTGTACGCCGAGATCCTGCCGCCCTTCTACACGCCGCTCGACGCCGATCGCGCGTTCGTGCTCAGGGACACCCACGCGAGCAAGCCCGTCGACCACTCCGAGGCCGGTGCGCCGACCTCCGGCTTCCACCCCGGCTGGCTGCCGATCGCGTTCGACGGGACCGGTGACGTCCTCGCGGTCGACCTGCGGCCCGGCGTGCTGCGCGGCTGCGTGGTCGAGTGGGACCAGGAGCGCAACGAGATGGTCAAGCCGGAGTGGACGTCCATCGTGGAGATGTTCGACCAGGTGGCGACGGCCCTGGAGACGCGCAGCACGGTCGGGCACTGCTTCCCGGAGGTCAACACGGCCGGTGAGCTGGGCTGGCGGACGAGCTAGCGCACGCTGACGAGTTCGCGCTGCGGCACCGACGCCGCCTTCACACGGGAGTAGACCTTCACGGCGGCCAGCGCGCCGAGCCAGCCGAGCGCGGTGCCGGTGGTGTTGGTGATCAGGTCGTCGACGTCGAAGATCCGGTTGGCCCACAGCAGCTGCGAGCCCTCGATCAGCAGCGAGACGCCATAGCCGATCAGCGCGGCCTGGCCGACCGTGCGCTTCCCCCAGAACATCAGCATCGCGCCGAGCGGCACGAACAGCAGCACGTTCAGCGTCATCTGGTCGAACGCGATCTGCCCGTCGCGGAAGGTGTCGGCGATCCACTGGAACGGGACCAGTTGCACCGACTGCTGCGGCGCGACGGTCTGCATCGGCAGGAACGTCGCCGAGAACAGCATGCTCGCGTAGACGGTGATCGCCGTGCTGCGGAAGGTCAGCTGGCGGAACAACAGCTGCGGGACCAGGAAAACGACGGAGAGGAAAACGCCCCACTGGATGCTCGCGAGCTGTGCATTCGTCATGAATCAAAGGTAGGAAAATGGCCCTCCGCGCACATCGCGCTGAGGGCCATTCCGACCTCGTACTTCCGGCCGAGTGCTACTCCGCCGCGTAATCCCTGGGACTGATGCCGCGTAGTACCGGACCACACGCCAGGGCCGCTACCAGCGCGACCAGCACGCCGACGCCCACGGGGGCTGCCACCCAGGGCGTGAGCGGCAAATCCTCACCGCCCATCAATCCGCGTGCCAGTGTGAGCAATCCGAGTCCCACGACAATTCCCGCCGCACACGCCGCAATTGTGACGGCGAACACGGGCAGCACCACTTCTCGGCGCAATGCGTGAGCCAGAACGCGAATCGGCGTTCCGGCCGCGATCAACGCGCCGAACGTGCGCCTGCGGTCGATCACCGAGCCCGCCGCCGCGACCGCCGCGCCGATCCCGCCGAGCACCGCCGCGATGGACAGGCCGATGACCGTGGCCCGCCGCAGGTCCTCCGTCAGCGTGTCGCCGCGCAGGCCGCGCGCCTCGTCCGACAGCGGTGCGCCCGGCAGCGCGCGGATCATCGCGGTGTGCACGGCCTCGCGGTTCTCCGGTGTCGTCGGCACGCCGACCAGCGACACCTTGCCCTGCACGGCGGGCAGGAGCTCCGGGTCGATCACCGCCTCGACCCGGCCGGTCGGCGTGAACGGGCGCGTCTCGTACTGCGCCGGCAGCTGCGCCCGGAGCTCCCCGTCGGTCGAACTGGCGCGGAAGTGGTCCCACCGCGGCTTGCCCGGCGCGTACACCGCCGGGCCGTCCGCGCACTTCAGGTCCATCACCCTCGCCACGTCCGCGCACCTGCCGACGAGCACGTTGTAGCCGTAGTGGTCCGGGTCGCCGTTGCCGAGACCGCCGTCGAGCATCGTGACGATCGGCGCCGAGGTCACCAGCCGCAGCGGGGTGACGTCGACCCCCACCTGCTCCGCGACGATGGCGTCGGCCTTCCACGTCGTGTCGCGGCCCGGCACGGTGGATTCGAGGCCCGGCAACATGGTCAGCGCCATCGAACCGGTGAAGACCGCGATCACCACGCCCGCCGAGCCGCGGAACGCCGCCACCGGGTCGCCGGAGAGCCTGCGCCCCGCGAGCAACGTCGACGGCCTGCGCCAGCGGCCCACGAAGAACCGGCCGACCCACGCGGTGACGACGGGACCGGCCAGCACCAGCGCGAACGCCACCGCGCCGAGTCCCGTGAGCACGACGGTGAACCTGTCCCCGCCGCCTCCCTGCTGCGCGTAGGTGATGCCGAGGAAGAACACGCCGATGGCGCCCGCGATCATCAGCAACCGCCACGACCGCACCTTGCGCTTCTGTTCCGCCGCAAGGGGTTGCTTCACCACGCGGCGCAGTCCCATGATCGCCGCCCCGACGACGAGCACCGGTGCGAGCAAGGCCACGGTGATGGTGACTGCGGGGTCGGGCACGAAGTCGCCGGGGTACCAGGTGCCGCCCTCCCAAGGGATCTTCGCCGTGATGTGGCTGAACGGCTGCGCCAGCAGCACCCCCAGCGCGCTGCCGACGACGGCACCGACCGCGGTCTCGATCGCCGTCATCACGATCACCTGACGCGGGGACGCGCCGGCGAGCCTCAGCGCGGCGAGCCGTCGTTCCCGCTTCGCCGCCGTCAGCCGGGCGGCCGACGCGACCAGCACGAGGCACGGCACCACCAGCACCACGAGTCCGACGCGGGTGAGCAGGTAGAGCAGGCCCTTGTAGTCGTCGGTGTAGGACGCGTGGGCGTTCGCCAGGCCTGTCGTCCTGTCGCCGTTCGACACCGCGTCGTTGCCGACGATCGCGACCAGTTCGCCGTCGTACTTCAACGCCTCCGGCCCGAGCTCGGCGATCACCGTGCCGGGGAAGCGGTTGCCGAGGTTCTCCGCAGGTGCCTCGCGCACCAGGTCCGCGAGGGCGGGGGACAGCAGCACCTCGCCCGCCTCCGGGTACCGCGTGATGCCCTTGGCCACCGGCACGTCACCCGGCTCGTTGCGCGCGACGTCCCACCGTTCGATGACCAGCCCTCGGTAGGAGTCCCTGGTCATCGCGACGGAGATCGTGCTTCTGCCGTCGGCGTTGGTGTGCACGTCGCGCCATGCCGTGCGGTCGGCGCGCGCCTGCAGGCCGTTCGGTGCGGCGAGGAGCCACAGGACCAGCGACACCGCGATCATCACGCCGAGCGCCACCAGCACCGTCGCGACCTGGCTGCGGCGGTCCCTGCGCAGCACCGCGAGAGCGATCCTCACGCGGACACCCCCGTGCCGATCTTGTGGGCGATCTTCCCGTCCTGGATCTCGACGACGCGCAGCGCCCTGTCCGCGATCGCCTTGTCGTGCGTGACGATCACGACGGCCGCGCCGGTCTCCTCGGCGGCCTGCAGGAGCGCGGTCATCATCTCCTGGCCGGTGCGCGTGTCGAGGGCGCCGGTCGGCTCGTCCGCGAAGATCACTCGCGGCCTGTGGGCGAGTGCCCGCGCGATCGCGACCCGTTGCGCCTGCCCGCCGGACAGCTGGCTCGGCAGCCGCTTCTCCAGCCCCTGCAGGCCGAGCCGCGACAGCCACAGCCTGGCCGCGCCGAGCGACTCCTCCCGCGCCCCGCCGGCCAGCAGCATCGGCAGGGCCGCGTTCTCCTCGGCGGTCAGCTCGGCCACGAGCATCCCCGACTGGAACACGAACCCGAACGCGGTGCGCCGCAGCGCGCTGCGTCCCGTCTCGTTCAGCTCGCCGATCGCGCGCCCGTCGAGGAACACGTCGCCGCCGTCGGAGCGCAGGATGCCGGACAGCACGTGCAGGAGCGTCGTCTTGCCGGATCCGGACGGACCGACGACCGCCAGCACGTCCCCGGCCTTGATGTCGATGTCCACCCCGGCGAGCGCGTGCACGTCGCCGTAGGTCTTGACCAGGCCACGAGCGGCCAGAACCGAATTCATGTTCCTCAAGGTGCCGCGTCCGGCCCCGGGAAACCTCAGCCTTGACGACACACCGGATCAGCCGGATGACCGAGGCCGCAGAGGTCTGGTGGTCCTACCGTTGACCCTCGTGGACAGTCATCGGGGCCAATGGCCGATCGCCGCCGTCCTCGCCTTGCTGATGCTCGGCGAGCTCATCATCATGGGCGACCTCGGAACCGGCGGCGCACTGGTGTGGCTGCTGACGGTGCCGGTCTGCATCGTGGCCGTCACGTCGTTCAAGTCGCGGGCCTTCACCATCCCGGTCGCGGTCGTGGCGATCTTCCTGGTGTCGCTCGTCATGGGCTTCTTCAACGTGCACGTGCCGACGATCCTCAGCCCGCTGACCATCGCCGAGACCGGTGCGTGCCTGGTCATCACGGCCGTGGTCGTCCGGGAGGAACCCCGCCGCTCCGCCACCTGGTCGGTCGGCGCGCTGATGGCCGTGAGCTTCTTCGCCGCCATCGTCCGCGGCAACTGGCTCTCCGGCGGCAACTACAACGAGCTGATCGGCTCGCTCGTGCTGGGCTTCGCCGCCGTCGGCACCGGCCTGTACTTCCGCGCCCGCGACGCCGAGAGCGGACGCCTCATCGCCGCCGCCGTCACCGACGCGCAGAAGGAAGAGCGCATCGCACTTGCCCGCGAGCTGCACGACGTCGTCGCCCACCACGTGACGGGCATGCTCGTGCAGGCCCAGGCCGCACTGGAGGTCTCCGACGACGACCCGCGCGCCGCCCACCGCCTGCTGCCGGGCATCGTCCGTTCGGGCACCGAAGCCCTCGGCGCGATGCGGCGCCTCGTCGGCACCCTGCGCCAGGGCGAGAACGAGGCCGCGACCACCGACCTCGCCGCGGACGTCATCGCGGCCGTCGAACGCACCCGCGAACTCGGCTTCGAGACGCGCCTGCGCATCGACCTGCCCGACGAGGTGGCCCCGGAGCTCGGCCGCTCGGTCCTGCGCCTGGTTCAGGAGTCGCTCACCAACGTGCACAAACACGCGGTACGGCCCACCATGATCGACGTGGACATCTCCCGCACGCCCGCAGGAGCGTTGCGCGTGGTCGTCGCCGACGACGGCCAGGCGCACGAGCTGAACCAGGGCGGCTACGGTCTCGTAGGCATGCGTGAGAGGGTCGACCTGCTGGGAGGCCTGTTCTCCGCCGGTCCGCGTGAGACCGGCTGGCAGGTCCTCGCCGAGCTACCCCTGGGAGCGAAGAAGTGATCTCGGTTCTGATCGCCGACGACCAGGAGATGGTCCGCGTCGGGTTTCGGATGATCCTGGAGAAGCAGCCGGACATCACCGTGGTGGCCGACGTGCCCGACGGCGTCTCGGCCGTCACCGCCGCCCGTGAGCACAACCCCGACGTGGCGTTGCTGGACATCCGCATGCCGGGCCTGGACGGGCTGGAGGTCACCAAGAAGCTCTCGCCCACCACGAAGGTCGTCGTGGTGACGACGTTCGACCTGGACGAGTACGTGCACACGGCGCTGGAGAACGGGGCGTCCGGGTTCCTCACCAAGGACGCCGGTCCGGCGCTGCTCGTCGAGGCCGTTCGTGCGGCTGCCGCGGGCAACGCGCTGATCTCGCCGCAGGTGACGGTGCGGATGCTGGAGCACTTCGCGCGGCCGGCCCAGCGGCCCGACCTGTCGTTGCTGACCGCTCGGGAGCAGGACGTGGTCCGCGAGGTCGCCCGTGGACTGTCCAACCAGGAGATCGCCTCGTCGCTCTTCCTGTCGTTGTCGACGGTGAAGACGCACCTGGCGTCGGTGCAGACGAAGCTGAACGTGAAGAACCGCGTCGGGATCGCGTCGTGGGCGTGGCGTGCGGGGCTGGTGAACTCGTGAGCGAGTTCCCGCGCACGATCGGCAAGGTCGCGGCCCGCGAACTGGCGGCGCACGGCTACACGACGTTCGACTCGCTGACCGCGGTGTCGGAGAAGGAACTGCTGAAGATCCACGGTGTCGGCCCGAAGGCGCTCAGGATCCTGGGGGAGGAGCTGGCGGCGCAGGGCAAGGCCTACGCCGCCGACTAGTGGTGTACGGGCCCGGCACACGTCGCCCCAGGCCACCTGGCGTGTGGACCCGGCGCACGTCGCCCGGGCCACCCGCCTGACTTCCTCAGACACCCATCGGGTGCCAGACCGTCTTCGTCTCCAGGTACGCGCGCAGGCGCGACATGTCCGGCGTGGCCGTGAAGTCCTCGTTCTGCTTGTTGCGCAGCACGCGCTTCACGGTGCCGGCCGCTGACCTCTCCAGGTCCGCGCGGATCGACTCCGGCGCACCGGTCAGGTCGAGCGCGTTCACGTCGCCGTGCGAGGCGAGCCACGGCGCGATCTCCGCCGTGCGGCCGGTGATGATGTTGACGACGCCGCCGGGGACGTCGCTCGTGGCCAGCACCTCGGACAGCGTGATCGCCGGCAGCGGGCGGTCCTGCGAGGTGATGACCACGCAGGTGTTGCCGCTCGCGATCACCGGGGCGATCACCGAGATCAGGCCGAGCAGCGACGACTGCTGCGGCGCCAGGACCGCGACCACGCCCGTCGGTTCGGGGGTGGAGAACGAGAAGTACGGGCCCGCCACCGGGTTCGAGGAACCCAGGACGGCCGCGATCTTGTCGGTCCAGCCCGCGTACCAGACCCAGCGGTCGATCGCGGTGTCCACGAGGGACTGCGCCTTCTTGAGCGCGACGCCCTCCGAGGTCGAGACCTCGGTGATGAACTGCTCACGGCGGCCTTCCAGCACCTCGGCCACCCGGTACAGGACCTGGCCGCGGTTGTAGGCCGTCGTCCCTGACCAGCCGCCGAAAGCCTTGCGGGCAGCGGAGACCGCGTCACGGGCGTCCTTGCGCGAGCCCTGGGCGGCGTTCGCGAGGAACGTGCCCTTCGAGTCCGTCACCGGGTAGCTGCGGCCCGACTCGGAGCGCGGGAACTTGCCGCCGATGTAGAGCTTGTAGGTCTTCGCGACCGTGAGTCGATCAGACATCGAGGTAGGCCTCCAGACCGGTGCGGCCGCCCTCACGGCCGAAGCCCGACTCCTGGTACCCGCCGAACGGCGCGGTCGGGTCGAAGCGGTTGAACGTGTTGGACCACACCACACCGGCGCGCATCCGTTGTGCCATCCAGAGGATGCGCGAACCCTTCTCGGTCCAGATGCCGGCGGACAGGCCGTACGGCGTGTTGTTCGCCTTGGCCACGGCCTCCTCCGGCGTGCGGAACGTCAGCACGCTCAGCACCGGGCCGAAGATCTCCTCACGGGCGATGCGCATCGCCTGCGACACACCGGAGAACACGGTCGGGGCGAAGAAGAAACCCTTGTCCGGCAACGGACACGACGACGTCCAGCGCGTCGCGCCATCGGCCTCGCCCGACGCGGTCAGCTCCTGGATCTTGGTGAGCTGCTCGCGCGAGTTGATCGCGCCGACGTCGGTGTTCTTGTCCAGCGGGTCGCCGACCCTGAGCGTGCTGGCGCGCGCGTGCAGCTTCTCGATCAGCTCGTCCGCGATCGACTCCTGCACCAGCAGGCGGGAGCCGGCGCAGCAGACGTGGCCCTGGTTGAAGAAGATGCCGTTGACGATGCCCTCGACGGCCTGGTCGAGCGGCGCGTCGTCGAACACGATGTTCGCGGCCTTGCCGCCCAGTTCCAGCGTGAGCTTCTTGTTCGTGCCCGCGAGCTGACCCTGGATGACCTTGCCGACGTCGGTTGATCCGGTGAAGGCGACCTTGTTGACGTCCTCGTGGCCCACCAGCGCCGCGCCGACGTCACCGGCGCCCGGGATGATGTTGACGACACCCGGCGGCAGGTCGCACTGCTGGATGATGTCCGCCAGCACCAGCGCCGTCAGCGGCGTGGTCTCGGCGGGCTTGAGCACGACGGTGTTGCCGCACGCCAGCGCCGGCGCGATCTTCCACGCCGCCATCAGCAACGGGAAGTTCCACGGGATCACCTGTCCCGCGACACCAAGAGGCTTCGGGTCGGGCCCGTACCCCGCGTAGCCGAGCTTGTCCGCCCAGCCCGCGTGGTAGAAGAAGTGCGAGGCCGCCGTCGGGATGTCGGTGTCGCGCGACTCCTTGATCGGCTTGCCGTTGTCGAGCGACTCCAGCACCGCGAGCTCACGGCCGCGCTCCTGGATCTGCCGCGCGATGCGGTAGATGTACTTGGCCCGTTCGGATCCGGGCATCTTCGACCACACGCGGTCGTAGGCCTTGCGCGCGGCCTTGACGGCGGTGTCCACATCGGACTCCGACGCCGTCGAGACCTCCGCGAGGACCTCCTCGGTGGCCGGGTTGATCGTCTTGAGCGGCTCGCCAGTGCCCTCGACGAACTTGCCGTCGACGAACATCTTGTAGGCGGGCTTGAGGTTCGCGATGTCCCGCGACTCGGGCGCGGGGGCGTATTCCCACATGTCTTCAGTCCACCGTCACGTAGTCCGGGCCGCTGTAGTGGCCGTCCAACTGGGTCCGACGCTGCATGAGCAGGTCGTTGAGCAACGTCGACGCTCCGAACCGGAACAGGTGCGGGTCGAGCCACTCCGGACCGGCCACCTCGTGCACGGCCACCAGGTACTTGATCGCGTCCTTGGTCGTGCGGATGCCGCCCGCGGGCTTCACGCCGCGCAGCTCACCCGTCTGGTCCTTCCAGTCCCGAACGGCCTGCAGCATCACGTGCGTCACCGGCAGCGTCGCCGCGGGCTGCACCTTGCCGGTCGACGTCTTGATGAAGTCACCACCCGCGAGCAGCGCGAGCCACGACGCCCGCCGCACGTTGTCGTAGGTGACCAGTTCACCGGTTTCGAGGATGACCTTGAGGTGCGCGTCCCCGCACGCCTCCTTGATCTTGACGATCTCCTCGAACACCTGCCCGTACCGCCCGCTGAGGAACGCGCCGCGGTCGATCACCATGTCGACCTCGGACGCGCCCTGCTCGACGGCGAACCGGGTGTCGGCCAGCTTGATGTCCATCGTGCTGCGGCCACTGGGAAAGGCCGTCGCGACACTGGCGACGTTGATCCCGGTGCCCACGAGGTCGTCGGCCGCCGTCTTCACCATGTCGGGGTAGACGCAGACCGCCGCGACCCGCGGCACGTCGGGCCGTTCGGGGTCGGGGCGCTTCGCCTTGGCGGCGAGACTGCGCACCTTGCCGTGCGTGTCCGCGCCCTCCAGCGTGGTGAGGTCGACCATGCTGATCGCCAGGTCGATGGCGTGCAGCTTGGAGGCCTTCTTGATGCTCCGCGTGCCGAGGCCCGCGGCTCGTTGCTCGACGCCGACCTGGTCGACGCCGGGGAGCCCGTGCAGGAAACGCCGCAGCGACGATTCGTCGCGCGTGGCGTCAGCCAGGGCCGACGGCAGTGTCGTTGGAGCAGCCATGCCTGGGAGTCTAGGCGGAATGGGACGCCCGTCCTAAGTGACGAATTTCGCGCAGCTCAGACGTGCTTAGTGGGCGTTCACCACGACCTGTTCGCCGGTGCCGTCGACGATGACGACCGCGCCGCGCCGACCCAGTTCCTCGTAGTGCTCGGCGAACTCGTCGAGGTCCTCGATCTCCTCGCCCAGCCACGACCAGTCGCCCGGCAGCTTCGCCAGCTCGTCCCGCACGATCTTCAGCACGTGCTCGAACCGGTTCACGTCCCTGCGGTACCGGAAGTCGGCACTCGGGCAGGTGAGGATCACGGTCCACCGGTGGGTGGCGCGTTCCCCGTCCATCTTCAGCCACACGGCCACGCCGGCGAACCCGGCGAGCTCGACGAGGTCGGCGACCCTCATCACTCGAGCAGCTCGCGCAGGATGCCCTTCTTCGGCTTCTTGGGCCCCTTCACCTCGACCCCGCCCATGATCGCGAGCCCCGTGATCCGCACGGTCGGCGCACCGGGGATGTGCCGCCGCACCGGCACCTTCTCCTCGAACGCCCCCATGAACCCGAACCCGTCCACCTTGACGTTGATGTCGTCGGGCACCCGGATCTCGACGCCGCCCCAGAACGCGAAGCAGCTGATCGTCACCTCGGCCTCGGCGAAGTTCGCGTGGGTCAGGTCGATCTCGATGCCGCCCATGATCGCGACGGCGTTGTGCATGCGCGGGACGACCCAGCCGCCCTTGCGGTTCACGCCGGACCAGAAGGCGATCGACACCGCGCTGCCGGGCTCGCCGCCGATGCGGTCGCTCACGGCGGGCTGGTACTGCGGCACGGCCGGGGTCTGCGGCAGACCGCTCAGCACGAGGTCCGCGGTGATGGGGACGAGTTCGCCGTAGGTCTTGGCGGCGTAGACGGCCACGAGTCGCTCGTCCAGCTCGTGGATGTCGAGGCGGCCCTCGGCGGTCGCCTGGTGCAGCACCTGCGCGATCCGTTCCCGGTCGGCGTCTGAGGCGCGCATATGGCTCTGGTCAGCGGGTACCAGCTCGTCGCTCACCCGAACGAGTCTAGAACGCTCACTTGCGGTTCGGTGCGTACTTGACCGTGATCGCGAAGGCGAGCACGAGGAGCGCGGCGAGCGCTGCCGCCAGGGCCGGGCTGTAGCCCCACGTCAGCGGCAGCACGCCGATCGCCACGGCGAGTGATGCCGAGACACCCAGGATGACCAGGGGGGATTCGCACATCTGCTGGACGGGCTTCTGTTCGATCGTCACCGTTCGCACCTCCGCGTCTCAACTGGCTATGAGACTTTTCGGAGTCGCTTTGTCGATTCTTTACTCCCGGATCGGGTTGCCCGGCCCCCTGATCAGGTGGTCATCGAAACGGGTTCGTGACCGGGGGATCGGCCCGTTGGACCGACTTGGCCAACGCGTCCAGGTCCGCCTGGGGCACGTCGCCCTGTGCGAAGCCGACGCCGCCGCGCAGCGAGACGCGGACGAAGTTCTCGAACTCCAGCTGGACGTCACCCGCGTCGTCGACGACGCGGTAGATCTGCCACGACGTCTGGACCGTGTACGGCACCTTGATCTGGACGTGCCCGTCGAACCGCAGGCTCTCCGCGAGCGCGCGTGACCGCGCCATGGGGTCCGGGAATCCCTGCACCTGGACGAACGCCCACGCGTCCGGCTCCCACTCGATCGCGAGATAGGTGTCGTTCCACAACGCCCGCCTGCCGTTCACGTCCGCGACCGGCTCGCCTCCCATCGGCTTCGCGGCGCCCGCCGTGTGCACGTTGACGCTCGCCATCCGGTCGCCGCCGCCCTCCGGCCGCAGCGAGATCGACTGCGAGGTGCGCCCGGTGGTGAAGAGGTCCGCCTTCAGACCGGGGAGCGACCCGACGCTGATCGTGCGCACGAACGGGTCGAACGTCGTCGCGGCCACCGGGGGAGGACCACCGCCCGGCTTGACCAGGAACGGCAGCACGCCCGCGACGACCAGCACGACCAGCCCGGCCGCCGCCACCCGCAACGACTTCGTGCGCCTGCCCGCTCTGATCGCCCGCTCGACGCTCACCCCGCCGGACGCGGGCACCTCCACTGCCCGCAGCGACCCGAGCAGCCGGACACCGTCCTCTTCGGACATCACTGAGTCACCCCCAACTGCGTGCGCAGGGCCGCGAGCCCGGCCGACGTCTGACTCTTCACGGTGCCCTCCGAGCACCGCAGGGCCCGCGCGACCTCGGCCACGGGCAGGTCGAACAGGAACCGCAGGACGAGCACCGCGCGCTGGCCGGGAGCCACGCGCATCAGGGCCACGCGGACTTCCTCGCGGGTCTCAAGATCCGGGTTCGTGACGCTGTGCAGCTCGTCGACCCGGTCGAACAGGCGCACGCGGCTCCACGGCCGCCTGCGTTCGTTGAGGAACGTGCGGACGAGGATCGCCCGCACGTACGCGTCGGTGTTGTCCGCGGCCCTGGCCCGCCGCCAGTTCGTGTAGAGCCGGGTGATCGCCACCTGGACGACGTCGTCGGCGCTGTGCACGTCGCCGCACAGCAGGTAGGCGGTGCGCCGCAACCAGGGCAGCGCCGCCGTGACGTACTCGGTGTACTCGGTGTCAGCCAACCCTCCCCCTTCGGTCGCACTCAAGACACGGCGACGGGGAGGTGGGGTTGGGTGACCTGGGTCACGGAGTCGGTTGCCTCAGCGGCAGTCCGGCCGCCCGGTAGATCGCGTCGATCACGACCATGTTCTTCACGGCGTCGTCCGCGGTCGTCGGGAACGGCTTGCCGTGCAGCACGGCGTCGGTGAACGCGTCGAGCTGGTAGGCGTAGGTCGGGCGCTTGCCGAACGTCTCGGTCGACCTGCTGTTCTTGAGCCGCAACGACAACCGGTGCACGGCGTGCGGGCCGAGAGGGTTGAAGACGCGAAGCTCGCCGTTCTCGCCGATGGCCTTCATCGACAGCTTGAACACGGTCGACGACCACAGCGACGTGTGCACGGAACCCGTGTGGCCGGAGGGGAAGCGTAGGGACGCACGCATCGCGCGGTCGATGGAAGGCCCGCGCAGCAACGCTTTCGCGGACCGCACCTCGGGTTCCTCGCCGCCCAGCAGCCGTGCCATGTGCACGGCGTAGCAGCCGGCGTCCATCATCGCGCCGCCCGCGAGTGAGTAGTCGTAGCGGATGTTGGAGAACACCGGCAGCGGGAACGCGACGGTGGCCTCGACGTGCCGCAGCGGCCCGAGGACGCCGGAGCCGATGATCTCGGCGACGCGCAGCGCCAGCGGGTGGTAGCGGTAGTGGAACGCCTCCATCACCACGAGGCCCGACGCGTTGGCCGCCTTGGCGACCTGCGCGGCCTCCACGGCGTTCGCGGTGAACGGCTTCTCGCACAGCACGTGCTTGCCGGCTTCGAGCGCGGCCAGCGTCCACTTGCCGTGCAGGCCGTTCGGCAGCGGGTTGTAGACGGCGTCGACCGCCGGGTCGGCCAGCAGGTCCTCGTACGAGCCGTGCACGCGGGCGATGCCGTGCTTGTCGGCGAAGGCCTGGGCCTTGTCCGCCGACCGCGCGGCGACCGCCACGACCTCGGCGACCGTCGAGGCGCGGGCCGGGCGGATGACGGCGGACGGCGCGATCATGGCCGCGCCCAGCACTCCGATGCGCACGTGGTCTGTCACGCGGCCGACCCTACACCTCTTCAGTTAACGCCGTTTACTCCACGAGGTCGGTCTCGCGCGCAGGGAAGAACGGGATCTTGTCGATCGGTGCCGGGTCGGACCAGCCCCACGACTCCATCTGCCGGCGCGAGCGCCTGCCGAAGAACGCGCGCCACAGCTCGTAGCCGTCGACCTCCAGCGTGATCGGGCCGTCGCCGAGGTCGCCGAACTCCGTCTTCACCGTCACGTCGGTCAGCCTGCGCGGCGCCATCCACACGAGGGTCGGCTGCCACACGGTGTCCGGCAGGCGGTCGCGGCCCAGCGTCGCGCGCAGGTCCGCCTCGTGCGTGATCGCGTCCAGCGCCAGCTGGAACGGGATGCGCGGCATCTCGCCGATCCGGTCGCCGGAGTCGTTCCACTGCTCCAGCAGGTCCTGCACGGGGACGTCCTCGCGCTCGGCGACGTGCCGCGCCGTCCACTCGTCCGACGGCGCCCCCTCCATGCGGCCGCTGACCAGATCGGACGCCTCGCCCGACAGGTGCGCGACCACCTGGTGCACGGTCCACTCAGGACAGGCAGGCACGGTGCGGGCGAGCTCCTCCGCGCTCAGGCCCATCGTCAGGCCGACGACGCGCTGACGTGCCTCGCGGTAGATCTCTTCGAACACCCCTGGCTCCTCGCTGCGGGTTACGGTGTCGGGCATGGACGTCCTGGTCGTCGATCATCCACTCGCCAAGGCGAGACTCACAACGATGCGTGACGCGCGCACGGACAATGCCGCATTCCGCGCCGCGTTGCAGGAACTGACCGTGATGCTGGTCTACGAAGCGATGCGCGAGGCGCCGCTGAAGGAGGACCGCACGCACACCCCGGTAGCCCGTACCACCGGCTACAAGCTCGCAAACCCGCCGCTGCTCGTGCCGGTGCTGCGGGCCGGCCTGGGCATGGCCGACCAGGCGCACAAGCTGATCCCGGACGCCCAGATGGGCTTCGTGGGCCTGGCGCGCGACGAGGAGACGCTGCAGCCGACGCCGTACATGGAGTCGCTGCCGGAGAACCTCGCCGGCCGTCCCGTGTTCGTGCTCGACCCGATGCTCGCCACGGGCGGGTCGATGGCGTACACGATCCGCCTGCTGACCCAGCGCGGCGCGACGGACGTGACGGCGATCTGCGTGCTCGCGGCGCCCGAGGGAATCAATCACCTGGAGGACTCGAAGCTCCCGTGCCGTCTCGTCACGGCGTCGGTCGACGAGCGCCTCAACGACTCCGGCTTCATCGTGCCCGGCCTGGGCGACGCCGGTGACAGGCTGTACGGGGCGGTTTAGGACATACCTCCGATCGGACGTAGCAGTGGTCTAGACCTCCGGGCTAACGTGCTCTGGACCACACATCGCCGCTGCCGCGATCCGACTTAGGAGTCACATGTCCAGACGGAGATGGGGTGCTGCCGCTCTTGCGGTCGGCGCCCTGTCAGCGTCGCTGGCCGTTGCGCCCGCGAACGCCGATGT
Source organism: Lentzea sp. NPDC058436 (assembly GCF_042721515.1). Lineage (NCBI taxonomy): Bacteria > Bacillati > Actinomycetota > Actinomycetes > Pseudonocardiales > Pseudonocardiaceae > Lentzea > Lentzea sp. NPDC058436. The sequence continues at coordinate 42,961 of NZ_JBHXLF010000016.1, read as the reverse complement.
CGAGACCAATGGGCACCACGGTTATTCGAAGACCCGCACCGTCGGGTACTTCATCCAGTGGGGCGTGTACGACCGGAACTTCCGCGTCAAGAACCTCGTCGACAGCGGGGCCGCCGCGCGGCTCACGCACCTGAACTACGCCTTCGGCTTCCTCGACGAGGCGGGCAAGTGCGTCAGCGCCGACCCGTGGGCCGACTGGCAGATGCCCCACACCGCGGAGCAGTCCGTGAGCGGCAAGGCCGACGAGGCCGGCCAGGTGCTGGCGGGCAACCTGAACCAGCTCAAGCAGCTCAAGGCCAAGTACCCCAAGCTGAAGATCAACATCTCGCTGGGTGGCTGGACGGGCTCGCGCTACTTCTCCAACGCCGCGCTGACCGCCGAGTCGCGCGCCGCGCACGTCAAGTCCTGCACCGACATGTGGATCAAGGGCGACCTGCCCGGTCTGCCCGCGGGTGCGGCGAAGGGCGTGTTCGACGGCGTCGACCTCGACTGGGAGTGGCCGTCGAGCCCGGGCAACCCGACTCCTCCGAACGTCATCCGTCCCGAGGACAAGCAGAACTTCACCCTGCTGCTCGCCGAGTACCGCAAGCAGATGGGCTGGAACCGCGACTTGACGGCCTTCCTGCCGGCCGACCCGGCCCAGGTGGACCGCGGCTTCGAGGTCAGGAAGGTGTTCTCCTACCTCACTTTCGGCACGCTGCAGGGCTACGACTACCACGGCGCGTGGGACGCCCCGGCGAACCAGCAGTCCGCGCTGCGGGTGCCGAAGGGCGACCCGTCGGAGTTCGAGTTCAGCACCGAGGTGACGGTCGACGCGTGGCTGTCGCGCGGCGCCCCGCGCTCCAAGGCCGTGCTCGGCGTTCCGTTCTACGGCCGCGGCTGGGACGGTGTGGCCCCAGGCAAGCGCAACGGCCTGTTCGGCACCGGTGTGCCGGCGCCCGCCAAGTACGAGGCCGGTTACGAGGACTTCCACCGCATCAAGGCGAAGCTCTCCGAGGCCGGCAACAAGTACAAGATCTACCGCGACGACCGCGCGGGCTTCGCGTGGATCTACGACGGCAAGACGTGGTGGACCTACGACGACGCGACGGAGATGAAGCGCAAGGCGCGCTACATCAACGACCGCAGGCTCGGCGGCGCGATGATCTGGTCGCTCGACGGCGACACGCCGCAGGGCGAGCTGATCAAGGCGCTCTCCGGGGCCCTGAAGTAGTACCGCACCACCGAGACGGACTGTCCTAACCGGACAGTTCAGCGGGTCCGGGGAGGTTTCGCGGCGGCCGCCTCCCCGGATTCCGTGGTGTCACAGGGTTTTCCCGGCCTCCGCCCGCCAGCCCCTGCCGTGCGCGCGCAACGCCAGTTCGTAGGTGGATTCCGCGTCCACGCCGGGCGGCAGGTTCCCGTTCAGCTCCAGGCTCACCAGGCCGTGCGCGAGGCCCCACATCGACATCGCGATCTGCTCCGGGTCCTCCGCGAGGTAGACGCCCTGCTCGACCGCGCGCCGCACCGCGTTGATCACCGGCGCGAACGTCCTGCCCGCCGCGCGGCTCATCTCCTTCGTCGGTTCGACGACCTTCGAGTACAGCACCGAGTAGAACTGCGGGTCCTCCAGCGCGCTGCGCCGGTACGCGAGCCCGATCTGCAGGAGGTCCTCCGCGGGGTCCTCGGTGACGGGCACCGCGGCGAGGCTCGTGCCGAACTGGGTGAACGCCTCGTCGTAGAGGGCCTCGAGCAGCGCTGGTTTTCCGCCGAAGAGGGAATAGACCGCCGTCGTCGAGGTGTTGACGTCAGTGGCGATCTTGCGCAGGCTCACCGCGGCGGGTCCGTCGGTGCTGAGCAGTTCGCCCGCCCGTTCGAGCAGACGCCGCCTCAGCGCGTCGTCGTGGGTCTTGGGCCTGGGCATCGCGCAATCCTATCGGCCTCTGGCCTGAGTGGTATCACGTTGATACCGTCACTCCATGGCGATGACCTTGCGGTTGACCGAGGAGGAGAACCACCGGCTCGCTGAACTGGCGCAGTCCGAGGGGCGCTCCAAGCAGGAGGTCGTGCGGCTGGCGATCGCGGATCGCTACCGGCGCATGCAGCAGGAGGAGAAGCTCGGCGAGGTGTTGCAGCGAGTCCTGCCCAAGTACCGAGGTCTTTTGGATAGGCTCGGTTCTTCCTGAAACTGTCAGACCTCTCTGATCAACTGGGTGCCGTGATCTCCTACCTCGACGCCGGGGACCTGTTAGTGCTGGCCACGGCCGTGACCGGCGGTGATCTCCTCGTCAGGGACATCGGCCTGCTGGACACGGCGGCTTACCGTCCCCGCGCCACCGTGCTCGGCGTGGAGGCCTACGACACGCTGTGGCTGAAGTCCTCCGCTCTGCTCGACTCGATCGTCCGAACCCGCCCTCTCGTCGAGGGCAACTGGCGGCTGGCCTGGGTCGCCGCCGTCACGATGTGCGACATCAACGGCTACTGGATCGACGCCGACGAGGACGACGCGCTGGACCTCGTCCGCGCACTCGGTCGCGACAAGATCGACGTGCCGGAGATGGCGGGCCATCTCGAAGCGTGGGGCATCTCGAAGGATTCCGCTTGACCTAGAGTGCACTCCAGGTCTTAGCGTCGAGTCGTGAGTTACTCGATAGCCCAAGCCGCGCAGCGCAGTGGGTTGTCCATCGACACCTTGCGCTACTACGAACGAATCGGGCTCGTCGACCCGCCCGCACGGGACTCGGGCGGGCGTCGCAGCTACTCGGAGGAAGACCTGGGTTGGCTGGCCTTCGTGACGCGCCTGCGCACGACCGGCATGCCGATCCGCATGATGCGCGAGTTCGCGCAGCTCAGACACCGCGGCGACCTCACAGCGGGCCGCCGCAGGCAGATCCTCGTCGAGCACCGCAACGACGTCCGTGCCCGCATCGCGGAGCTGCAGACGTCCCTCGGGGTGCTCGACTACAAGATCGACCACTACGCGGTGGTCGAGCGCGACTTGGAGGCGACGGCGTGAGCCGTTCACTGGGATCGTTGGAGGTCGGGCCGCAGGGGCTCGGCTGCATGGGGATGTCGGAGTTCTACGGCGCCGGCGACGAGCAGGAGTCGATCGCGGTGATCCACCGCGCCCTGGACCTCGGCGTCACGCTGATCGACACGGCCGACATGTACGGCCCGCACGTGAACGAGGAACTGGTCGGCCGCGCACTGGCGGGCCGCTCAGGCCACGTGCTGGCCACGAAGTTCGGCATCGTCCGCGAGGAGGGCGGCGGCCGCTCGATCCGCGGCGACCGCGCCTACGTGCGCTCAGCGGTCGAGGGCTCGCTGAAGCGCCTCGGCGTCGACACGATCGACCTGTACTACCTGCACCGCGTGCCGGCCGACACCCCGATCGAGGAGACCGTCGGCGCCATGTCCGAGCTGGTCACCGAGGGCAAGGTGCGCTTTCTCGGCCTCTCGGAGGCGGGCGCCGACACCCTGCGCCGCGCCCACGCCGTCCACCCGATCACCGCGTTGCAGAGCGAGTGGTCGCTGTGGTCGCGCGACATCGAGGCCGAGATCGTCCCCACCGCCCGCGAACTGGGCATCGGCATCGTGCCGTACTCGCCACTGGGCCGAGGCGTCCTGACCGGCCGCTTCGCGTCGTCAGATGACTTCGGCTCCGGCGACTTCCGCGCCGCGAACCCGCGGTTCTCCGGCTCGAACCTCGACGCGAACCTCCGGATGGTCGCCGCGCTGAAGGCCCTGGCCGCAGACCGGGGCGTGACGGCCGGTCAGCTCGCGCTGGCGTGGGTGCAGCACCGCGGGTCCGACGTCGTGCCGATCCCCGGCACCAAGCGGATCAGGTACCTGGAGGAGAACGTGGCGGCGGCGTCGCTGGAGCTGTCGGCAGCCGACCTGGCCGCGATCGAGGCCGCCGTGCCGGCGTCAGCCGTGGCCGGGGACAGGTACCCGGACATGAGCGTCATCGGTCGCTAGAACACACGTTCGAACGCATCCCCAGGGTTGTCCACAGGTTGGGGACAACAGGCTGTGGACAACCCTGGGATTCATGTGGACAACTGCGCCGCAACCGTGGCGCCGAGTTCCCAGCACGCCTGCGCGTCGCCCTTCGTCGGCTCACCCGTGACGACCACGTGCTGCGCCGCCTTCTCCCAGCCCAACCCGGTCGTGGCGGTCTCCACGCTGCGCACCGCCCCGGTCGTGTCGTTGTTGCCGTGCACGTAAAGCCCGAACGGCCTGCCCCGCGTGGAGTCGAGACACGGGTAGTAGACGGTGTCGAAGAAGTGCTTCAGCGCGCCGCTCATGTAGCCGAGGTTCGCGGGCGTGCCCAGCAGGTAGCCGTCGGCCCCCAGGACATCCACAGCGGTTGTGGACAACGCGGCCCTCCTCACGACCTCGACACCCTCGATCTCGGGGGTGGTGGCGCCGGAGACCACGGCCTCGAACATCGCCTGGAGGGCGGGGGACGGGGTGTGGTGGACGATCAACAACCTGGACATGCGCACACGCTGACGGGTGATTTTGCGGTGCGCAACCTGTTCGGCGCGGCTGATCGATATGCTGAGGTCGGCAGCGAGTGCCGGTCTGCGGGCCGGAGGCGTCGCGGACTTCTTCGGCAGTTGGAGCCATCCGAGGTGAGCAGGAGTCCACGGCTGCGCAAGGGAGAGCTTGCTGCTGCGAAGAAGTGAGATGTCAACACAGCGACCCATCAAGCTCACGATGGGCTTAGTCGTTGTGGAGTCGACATGTCGGCATGGTGGGCTGCAGCAGCTCTGGTGGTACCGACCATTTCCGCGTTGATCTGGCGTTGGGTCGAGTTGCGCTTCCTGCACCGCGTCTACGAGCGCGGAGGTGCCAAAGACCTCAAGGTCGCCGCGGAAGCCCTCCGCGCGACCCGATCCCGGAGCCTCACCGAAAAGCTCCCGCGCCGCCGCCCATAGTTCGGCACGATGGGCGCCCGTGACCCGCGCCTCCTACGACATCGTCGCCGCCGACTACGCCCGCCTCCTCCCCGACGCGCACGACGGCCGCCCGCTCGACGCCGCAATCATGCGCGCGTTCGCCGAACTCACCGACGGCCCGGTGGTAGACATCGGCTGCGGCACCGGCCGCATCACCCACCACCTGCACGAACTGGGCCTGGACGCCTCCGGCATCGACCTCTCCGACGGCATGCTCGACCAGGCGCGGCGGCTCTACCCGCACCTCACCTTCACGCAGGGCGACATGACGGACCTGGACCTCGAAGACGAGAGCGTCGGCGGCGCGGTCGTCTGGTACTCCACGGTGCACATGCCGGCGACCGAGGTCCCGTGGCGGGAGTTCCACCGGGTCCTCAGGCCTGGCGGACACCTGTTGCACGCCTTCAAACTGGGTGACCAGCAGAAGCCGCTCACCCACGCGTACGGCCACGACGTGGATCTCACGGTCCACTGGCACGACATGGACGAGACCGCAGGCAACGCGACCGAAGCCGGGTTCAACGAAGTGGCGCGGTTGCAACGTCAGAGGGGTGTGGGCGAAGGTGGCCCGCAGGCGTTCTTGTTGCTCGGCAAACGGAACCCTGGTGCCGGAAGCGCGTCTTGAAGGGTGTACACAGGAGGGACCATGAAGACCACCGCCCTAATGCACACCAGTCCTCGTCAACGTCGCATCACCTGGGGTTTCGGCCTTGCCGTCGGCATCGGGATGATCGGGTTCGGGCCGCTCTTCGCGTCCTTGTGGCCGGGGTTCGACCACAGCCCGTGGGACGTCAACACGATGTTGCTCGGACTCGGCGTGGGGCTCTGCACGATCGCGTACATCTTCGGGCGGATCGCCGTCGCGGCGGTCACCGAGGGGCGCCGCAACGCGGTGTCCCCGCCGACCAGAAGGGCCTACTTCGTGGCCGGCGGGGGTTTTGTCGTCGCCGCGTTGTGCCTGGCGATCGCTCTGACTAGCTGACGAGCGCCGTCACCCGTTCGCGTAGTTCTGCCAGCCGGGCCCTGCCTGACGCACGGGCGGACTCCAGTCCGTCCGTGACCGGCTCGACGACCTCCAGGTACGCCTTGAGCTTCGGCTCGGTGCCGGACGGCCGCACGATCACGCGCACCCCGTCCGCCGTCCAGCGCAGCACGTCCGCGCCGGGCAGCAGGTCCTCCGACGCGAAGTCGGACGGCGGGGTCGCGCGCAGCCGGGACATCGTCGCGCCGATCAGGCTCAGATCGGTGTACCGCAACGAGATCTGGTCGGTCAGGTGCAGGCCGTGGTCCGTCGCGAGCTGGTCCAGCGCGTCCAGCAGCGTGCGGCCCGAGGCCTTCAGGCCGGCCGCCAGGTCCGCGGCGACGACCGCGGCCGAGATGCCGTCCTTGTCGGCGACGTGCTCCGGGTCGACGCAGTTGCCGAGCGCCTCCTCGTAGGCGAACACGAGGCCCTCGCCCGCGCGGGCCAGCCACTTGAAGCCCGTCAGCGTCTCCGCGTAACGGGCGCCGTGCGCGGCCGCGATCGACTTCAGCAGCGACGACGACACGATCGTCGTCGCCACCAACGGATCCGTGGACTCCGTGGTCGACAGCACGAGCGAGCCGAGCAGCACGCCCGTCTCGTCACCGCGCAGCATCCGCCACGACGAGCCGTCCTTCACCCCGAGAGCACAGCGGTCCGCGTCCGGGTCCAGCGCGATGGCCAGGTCCGCGTCCACCGACGCCGCAAGGGAAAGCAGCTCGTCCGACGCGCCCGGCTCCTCCGGGTTCGGGAACACCACGGTCGGGAAGTCCGGGTCCGGCACCGCCTGCGACCGCACCACGTGCACGTCGGTGAAACCCGCGCGCCGCAACGCTTCCACGGCGAACGCGCCACCCACGCCGTGCATCGGCGTCAGCGCGATCTTCAACGAACGCGAGTTCCCGCGTGGCAGTGACGCGACCTGGTCCAGGTACGCGTCGACCTCGGCGTCGGAAACCGTTGTGTACGAGGAGTTCCGCATCACGGACACCGCCGCCGGAACCGCCTCGATCGCCTTCTCGATCTCCCCGTCCGACGGCGGCACGATCTGCGAACCACCGGCCAGGTAGAGCTTGTACCCGTTGTCCGCGGGCGGGTTGTGCGACGCGGTGATCTGGATCCCCGCCACCGCGCCGTGCGCGCGCACCAGGTACGCCAGCACCGGCGTCGGCAACGGCCCCGGCAGCACCCGCACGTCGAAGCCCGCGGCCGCCATCACCTCGGCGGCGGCCGTCGCGAACTCCTCCGAGCCGTGCCGTGCGTCGCGTCCGACGAACACCACGCCCGTGCCGGTGAGCCAGGCCGCCAGCCCGGCGGTCGCGCGGACCACCGTGGCGACGTTCATGCCGTTCGTGCCCGCCCGCACCGGCCCGCGCAGCCCGGCGGTGCCGAACGTCAACGGTCCCGCCATGCGGTCTTGGAGGTCCTCCAAGGCGGCCGGGTCGCCGCCCATGGCCCGTGCCAACACGCCCTGCAGCTCGGTTCGAGTCACGTCCGACGGGTCGTCAGCGATCCACCGGAACGTCGCGTCACGCAGTGCCGGCGTCAGGCTCATGCGCGGTCCACCAGCGAACGCAGGAGCGTGCCCATGCGCTCGGCCGCGGCAGCACCGGCCTCCAGCACCTCCTGGTGGTTCAGCGGCTCGCCGGTGATGCCCGCCGCGAGGTTCGTGACCAGCGACAACCCGAACACCTCGACACCTTCGGCACGCGCGGCGATCGCCTCGTGCACGGTCGACATGCCGACCAGGTCGGCGCCCATCGTGCGGAGCATCCGGATCTCGGCGGGCGTCTCGAAGTGCGGACCCGGCAGACCCGCGTACACGCCCTCCTCCAGCGAGGAGTCGATCTCCTGGGCGAGCTTGCGCAGCCGAGGCGAGTACAGGTCCGTGAGGTCGACGAACCGCGCGCCGACCAGCGGCGACAGCGACGTCAGGTTCAGGTGGTCGGAGATCAGCACCGGCTGTCCGACGGACATGCCCTGCCGCAGGCCACCGGCCGCGTTGGTCAGCACGACCGTGGACACTCCGGCAGCAGCAACGGCCCGTACGCCGTGCACGACCTTCTGAACGCCCTTGCCCTCGTAACCGTGGGTGCGGCCGAGCACGACGAGGACCTTCTTGTCGCCGACCTCGACGGAACGGATGGTGCCGCCGTGGCCGAGCGCGGTCGGCGCCTCGAAGCCCGTCAGTTCGCCCACCGGGATCTCGGTGACCGGCTCTCCGATCACGTCGGCGGCGGGTCGCCAGCCGGAGCCGAGCACGATGGCGATGTCGTGCTTCTTGATGCCGGTGCGGCTCTGGATCTCTTCCGCGGCCTTGCCGGCCAGCTCTTCTGGAGTCACCGCGAGAGCTTAAACCGGGGCGAAGGTGGAGGCGATCGCGTCGAACAACCGCACGCGCGCCTCGTCCTCCTGTTCCGTCGGCACGACCACCTCGACGACCCACAGGTCGTTGCCGAAGGGGAGCACGCGAGAGAAGTGCGACCTCCTCAGCGCGTTGGGCTCGTCGCCCTCAACGGTCTTGTAGAAGAACTGGATGCTCTCCTCGTACCGCGAGTCCGCGAGGCTCTCCGTCTGCACCTTCTCGCCGCCGAAGAACCTGCCGGGCCAGCGCCCCTGCACGCCGAGCACGTACGCCTTGATGTCCCGCTTCGGGTAGTACTCGGGGAACCGCTGCACGGTCACCTCGTACGCGCCGCTCCCGGACACGAAGTGCACCACCGCCGAGGGCGGAAACCGCAGGTCACCGGCCCTCTGCTCGCTGTAGGTCGTCCAGCTCTGCTCGACGTTCAGCGTGAACTTGCCGCCCTGGTCGCCGTTCGCCGTGATGGCCGCGGCGGTGCGCGGCTGCAGCGACGCCGACGTGGGCAGGGTCGGCAGCGTGGGCGCCGACTGCTCGGCCGGCGGCAGCAGCGGGGCTCCCGCGGCCAGCCTGGTCAGCGCGAACCCGCCGCCGGAACCCGCCACGAACAGAACGACGGCCGCCGCGACCACCAGCGCCGAGACGAGCCTGTTCCGCTGCCGCCGCGGTGCGGGCGCCGGCCTCGTGACGAGGAACGGCAACGGGCCGGGGTCGTCCGCCAGGGGCGCGTCGGGTGCGATCTTCGGCTTGGGCCGCACGACGATCGGCATTGCCACCGGCCCGCGGACCTCGAACGCGTCCGTGCCCGGTTCCGGCAGCAGCGCGTAGACCTGCTTGCGCACGTCGACCAGTTCCAGCCGGTCGGTCGGCTCCTTGCGCATCAACCCGCTGATCACCGGCGTGAGCCTGCCGGCGCCCGCCGGCACCGGCACGTCACCGTTGATCACCGCGTTGATCGTCTGCATGACGTTCTTGCCCACGTACGGCGGCTCGCCGGCCATCGCGGCCCACAACGTCGCGCCCAGCGACCACCGGTCCGCGGCCTCCGACACGTCACCGCCCTGCGCCACCTCTGGCGCGATGTAGGCGGGCGTGCCGAGCGTGATGCCGCGCGCGGTCATGGTGGCCTCGGCGACGTTGCGCGCGATGCCGAAGTCGGTGAGCTTGACCCGCCCGTCGTCCGCGATGAGCACGTTGCCGGGCTTCACGTCCCGGTGCGTGATGCCCGCGCGGTGCGCCGACCCCAGCGCCGCCGCGACCGCGTCCAGCACCGCCGCGCCCTGCTTCTCGGTGAGACACCCCTGTTCCTGCAGCACCTCGCCGAGGCTGCGCGACGGCACCAGCTCCATGACCACGTACGGCTCGCCGTCCTGCTGGACGACGTCGTAGAGCGTGACGAGGTTCGGATGGGACAGCGCGGCGATCGACCGCGCCTCGCGCATGGTCCGTTCGCGCAGCTGGGCGGCCTCGACGTCGGGCATGCCGGGGGTGTGCAGGATGCCCTTCACCGCGACCTGCCTGCCCAGCACCTCGTCGTGGGCGGCCCACACGGTTCCCATCGAGCCCTGGCCGAGCACGTGCAACAGCCGGTACCGATCCGCGATCAGGCGCTGGGGGTCAACCTCGTCCACGCTTCGATTCTTCCTGACTTACTGTCTGATTCGTTCACGGCGGTGAACCTCACATAGCCGTGCGGGTACCGGTCGGAGACACTGCAACGCATGATGGAGTTGGCCTTGCCCGCCGAATTCCGCCCGAACGAGTTCCCCTCGGCGTCGAGGGAACAGTGGCGAGAGCTGGTCGACGCCGTCCTGACCAAGACCGGAGCGAGCTTCGACTCGCTGGTCACGAAGACCTACGACGGCATCGAACTCCAGCCGCTCTACACCCTCGACGACGCACTGGAACCCTACGCGCTCGCCCCGGTGAAGCAGGGCTGGGACGTCCGCCAGCGCCACGCCGTTCCCGATCCGGTCGCCCTGATGAACGACCTGGAGGGTGGCGTCACCTCGCTGTGGCTCGCCGTGCCGGCGGCCTCGCTGGAACGCCTGCTGGACGGCGTCTACCTCGACCTCGCACCGATCGTGCTCGACGGTTCCGTGGACGCCGCACGAGCGATGTTGCGGATCTACGACCAGGCGCCGGTGCTGGCCTCCGATGTGCGCGGCAACCTCGCGCTGACCCCGTTCGGCGAGGCCCTCGACGTGATCCGGGAGGCGCGCTCGGCGTTCCCGGAGCTGCGGACCGTCGTGGTGGACGCACTTCCGTTCCACGACGCGGGCGGCTCCGACTCGGAGGAGCTGGGCGCCTCGCTGGCCCTGGCCGTGTCGTACCTGCGCGCCCTCGAAGGCGGCGGGTTCAGTGTGCCGGACGCCTTCGCACAGCTGGAGTTCCGCTACGCGGCCACCGCCGACCAGTTCATGACCATCGCCAAGCTGCGCGCCGCACGCCGCCTGTGGGCGCGGGTCGCCGAGGTGTCCGGCGCCGACGGCGTGCAGGTGCAGCACGCCGTGACGTCGTCGGCGATGATGACCCGCCGCGACCCGTGGGTGAACATGCTGCGCACGACGATCGCGACCCTCGCCGCCGGCCTCGGCGGGGCCGACTCGGTGACGGTGCAGCCGTTCGACGCGGCGATCGGCCTGCCGGACGAGTTCGCCAGGCGGATCGCGCGCAACACGCAGAACCTGCTGCTGGAGGAGTCGCACCTCGGCGAGGTGATCGACCCGGCCGCCGGTTCCTGGTACGTGGAGAAGCTGACCGACGAGCTGGCGCTCAAGGCGTGGGCGTGGTTCCAGGAGATCGAACGCGCAGGGGGCATCGGGGAGGCGGGGCCGCTGGTGGCCTCGCGGATCGCCGCCACGTGGGAGGCGCGGTCGGCGCGGCTCGCGAACCGCGCGGATCCGATCACCGGGGTCAGCGAGTTCCCGAACCTCGGCGAGAAGCCGGTGGTGCGCGACCCGGCGCCGGCAGTCGAGCCCGCAGTCGTTCCCGACCCGACGAGTGCGGCCGAGCCCGCACTCGTGCGCGACCCGGCGCCCCGAATCGATTCCGACTCGCCGGCCCCCAGGGGGGACGCGGCCCCCACTCCAAGTTTCTCAGGCAGGTCCGACAGTTTCGGGCTGCCGCGGGTGCGTTATGCACAGGCCTTCGAGGAGCTCCGCGACCTCGCCGACGCCCAGCCCGAACGCCCGCAGGTCTTCCTCGCCACCCTCGGCCCGGTCGCGGCCCACACCGCCCGCGCCACCTTCGCCGCCAACCTCTTCAACGCCGGCGGCTTCGCCACCCCGAACGCGGGCCCGACGAGGTCCGCCGAGGAGGTGGCCGAGAAGTTCAGGGAGTCCGGAGCGAAGGTCGCCGTCCTGTGCGGCAGCGAGACCAGCTACGCCGACCAGGCGACAGCGACCGTCGAGGCCCTGCGCGAGGCCGGCGCCAAAAAGGTGCTCCTGGCGGGCAAGAAGACCGAGGCGGAGGTCGACGGCTTCGTGTTCGCGGGCTGCCCGGCCCTCGAAATCCTCACCGGCACCTACACCTTCCTGGGAGTGGAGCGATGATCCCCAACTTCGCGGACATCGACCTCGGCCCTCTCCCACAGGCGAAGTACGAGACGGACCTGCCGCCGTGGGAGACGCCCGAAGGCATCGCGGTGAAGCCCGTCTACGGGCCGGAGGACACCGACGGCCTCGACTTCCTGCGGACCTACCCCGGCGTCGCGCCGTTCCTCCGGGGCCCGTACCCCACGATGTACGTCAACCAGCCGTGGACCGTTCGCCAGTACGCGGGCTTCTCCACGGCCGAGGAGTCGAACGCCTTCTACCGCCGCAACCTCGCGGCCGGGCAGAAGGGGCTGTCAGTCGCGTTCGACCTGGCCACCCACCGCGGTTACGACTCGGACCACCCCAGGGTCGCCGGTGACGTCGGCATGGCCGGCGTGGCGATCGACTCGATCTACGACATGCGCACGCTGTTCGACGGCATCCCGCTGGACAAGATGTCCGTGTCGATGACGATGAACGGCGCGGTGCTGCCGGTTCTCGCGCTCTTCGTGGTGGCGGCGGAGGAGCAGGGGGTGAAGCCGGAGCAGCTCATGGGGACGATCCAGAACGACATCCTCAAGGAGTTCATGGTCCGCAACACCTACATCTACCCGCCGAAGCAGTCGATGCGGATCATCTCCGACATCTTCTCCTTCACCAGCCAGCACATGCCGAAGTACAACTCCATCTCGATCTCCGGCTACCACATGCAGGAGGCGGGGGCGACGGCCGACCTGGAGCTGGCGTACACGCTGGCGGACGGCGTCGAGTACATCCGCGCCGGCAAGGCGGCCGGGCTGGACGTCGACAAGTTCGCGCCGCGCCTGAGCTTCTTCTGGGCCATCGGCATGAACTACTTCATGGAGATCGCCAAGATGCGGGCCGCGCGCCTGCTCTGGGCGAAGCTGGTCAACGACTTCGAGCCCAAGTCGCAGAAGTCCCTCAGCCTCCGCACGCACTGCCAGACCTCCGGCTGGTCCCTCACCGCGCAGGACGTGTTCAACAACGTCGCGCGCACGTGCGTCGAGGCCATGGCGGCGACGCAGGGACACACGCAGTCGTTGCACACCAACGCACTCGACGAGGCGCTGGCGCTGCCCACCGACTTCTCCGCGCGCATCGCCCGCAACACGCAGCTGCTGCTCCAGCAGGAGTCCGGCACGACGCGCGTGATCGACCCGTGGGGCGGCAGCGCGTACGTCGAGCGCCTCACGAACGAGCTCGCGGCCAAGGCGTGGGAGCACATCTCCGAGGTCGAGAAGGCCGGCGGCATGGCCCGCGCGATCGACGAGGGCATCCCCAAGCTGCGCATCGAGGAGGCGGCGGCGCGCACGCAGGCGCGCATCGACTCCGGACGGCAGCCCGTCATCGGCGTCAACAAGTACTTCGTGGACACCGACGAGCAGATCGAGGTCCTCAAGGTCGACAACGCCGGCGTGCGCACGCAGCAGCTCGAAAAGCTGCGCAGGCTCAGGGAAGAACGCGACCAGTCCGCAGTGGACAGTGCGCTGAACGCTCTCACGAACGCGGCGGACGCCGGTGGCAACCTGCTGGAGCTGGCGATCAACGCCGCCCGCGCCAAGGCCACCGTCGGCGAGATCTCCGAGTCCCTCGGCAAGGTGTGGGGGCGGCACAGCGCGCAGATCCGCACGATTTCCGGCGTGTACCGGCAGGAGGTCGGATCGGTGTCCAACGTGGACGCTTGCCGCGAGGTCGTCGAGGCGTTCGCGGAGGAAGAAGGCCGCAGGCCGCGCATCCTGGTCGCCAAGATGGGCCAGGACGGGCACGACCGCGGCCAGAAGGTGATCGCCACGGCGTTCGCCGACCTCGGCTTCGACGTCGACGTCGGCCCGCTGTTCCAGACGCCCGAGGAGGTCGCGCGCCAGGCCACGGAGGCCGACGTGCACATCGTGGGCGTGTCCTCGCTCGCCGCCGGCCACCTCACGCTCGTGCCCGCGCTGCGGGAGGAACTGGCCAAGCTCGGGCGCGAGGACATCATGATCGTCGTCGGTGGCGTGATCCCGCCGCAGGACTTCGACGAGCTGTACGCGGCGGGCGCGGCGGCGATCTTCCCGCCCGGCACCGTGATCGCGGACGCCGCGAAGGACCTCCTGGTCAAGCTGGCGAAGCAACTAGACCACGATGCCTAGGACGATAGACGTCGCCGAGTACGCGAAAGGCGTCCTCGACGGCAACCGGGGCGTGCTGGCCAGGGCCATCACCCTGGTCGAGTCGACGCGCGCCGACCACCGGGCCAAGGCCCAGGAGCTGCTGGTCGAGCTGCTGCCCAAGTCGGGCGGCGCCACCAGGGTCGGCATCACCGGCGTGCCCGGCGTGGGCAAGTCGACGTTCATCGACGCCCTCGGCACCATGCTGACCGGGCGGGGGCACCGGGTGGCGGTGCTCGCCGTCGACCCGTCCTCCACCCGCACCGGCGGCAGCATCCTGGGCGACAAGACGCGGATGCAGCGGCTGTCGGTGGACCGCGACGCGTTCATCAGGCCCTCGCCGACGTCCGGCACGCTCGGCGGCGTCGCGAAGGCCACCCGCGAGACGATCGTGCTGGTCGAGGCCGCGGGGTACGACGTGGTGCTGGTCGAGACGGTCGGGGTCGGGCAGTCCGAGGTGGCCGTCGCGAACATGACCGACTGCTCGCTGTTCCTCACGCTGGCGCGCACCGGCGACCAGCTGCAGGGGATCAAGAAGGGCATCCTGGAGCTCGCGGACGTCGTCGCGGTCAACAAGGCCGACGGCGAGCACGAGCTGGACGCGCGCAAGGCCGCCCGCGAACTGGCAGGCGCGCTCAAGCTGCTCCGCCCGCCGGACGCGGTCTGGCACCCGCCCGTGCTCACGTGTTCGGGCCTCACCGGCACCGGTCTCGACGACCTGTGGTCCCGAGTGCTGGAACACCGCGACACGCTGGAGAACGCCGGAGAACTGGACGAACGCCGCCGGCGTCAGCAGATCGACTGGACCTGGATGATGGTCCACGACGAACTGTGGCGGCAGGTGCGCGAGAGTGCCGCCGTGCGTTCTCTCGCCCCCTCTCTCGAAGAGAAAGTCCGCCTTGGAGAGCTCACCGCCACCCTTGCGGCGGAGCAGATTCTGCAGGCGTTCCAATCGGACTCCAGGTAGTCGCTTAACTAGTTTGGGTGACCTTCGATCGTGGTATTCGGGGTAGAGTTCAGGCCATGTCGAGGTTGCTGCTGGCCTGCGTGTTCTCGCTGATGAGCGTTCTCGGGATCGCCGGTGTGGCGTCCGCGCAAGAGGCGGCGGACGCGCCCGTGGCGGCCGCTCAGCAGACGACTGTGAACCCGGCTCCCGACGTGAACGCGCCGCAGGCGCCGTCGCCTGAGACCCGTGAAGAGACCAAGCGCAAGCTGTGGATCGGCGGCATCGCCGTCGTGCTGTTCGCGCTGGTCTACTACCGCAACAAGAAGCGGTGGGCGAAGTGGCGCAAGGAGCGCGCGGCCAAGAAGGGATAGTCGCGCGGCGACTCGGTGAGACGTGCCGTTCCACCTGATGGGACGGAATAGCCAAAGTTAAGCGTGTCTCTCGACCATTTGCGTCATCGTTGATCGGTCAGACCGAAACTCGCTCGCCGCTCGGCGCAGCGCTGCGACCGGCCGTCCGGTTGATCATCATCAGCGCGCGGCGTCTCCCAGGTGGTGATGCAGGATGGTGGCAAATGAGTACCGACTTGAAGATCAGCACACGCTCGACCGTCGAGCGGTACTCGGACGCGCTGCTGGACCTGTCGCACTCGATCCACGCCGAGCCCGAACTGGCCTTCGAGGAGCACTGCAGCGTCGAGAAGATCACGTCTTTGCTGGTGAACGAGGGTTTTGAGGTCGACCGCGGTGTGGCCGACCTCGACACCGCGTTCGTCGCGACGTTCGGCGACGGCGAGCTGGTGCTCGGACTCTGCGCCGAGTACGACGCTCTGCCCGAGGTCGGGCACGCGTGCGGGCACAACGTCATCGCCGCCGCGTCCGTCGGGTCCGCGCTCGCTCTGCGTGACGTCGCCGACCAGCTGGGTATCACCGTGAAGGTGATCGGAACCCCGGCGGAAGAGGTCGGCGGCGGCAAGGTGCTCATGCTGGAACGGGGCGTGTTCGACGACGTCTCGCTCTCGATGATGGTGCACCCGGCGCCGTACGAGTCGTGCGCGTCGAAGTCGCTGGCCATCACCGATCTCGAGGTGCACTACAAGGGCAAGCCCTCCCACGCGGCTGCGGCGCCTCACCTGGGCGTCAACGCCGCGGACGCGGTCACGATCGCGCAGCTGTCGATCAGCCTGCTGCGGCAGCACTTCGAGCCGGGCCAGATGGTGAGCGGCATCGTCACCAACGGCGGTACCGTGCCGAACGTAATACCCGCCCGCGCGTCAGCGATGTTCGACGTGAGGGCGGAAAACCTGGAATCGTTGCAGCGCCTGGAGAACCGTATTCGGGACTGCTTCTCGGCCGGCGCGCTCGCGACCGGCTGCACCCATGAGGTGGTGCAGGTCTCCCCGATCTACGCCGAGTTGACACCCGACCCGTGGCTCGCGGACGCCTACCGGCGTGCGGCCACCGAGCTGGGAAGACGACCGCTCTCGCCGGAGCAGGAACAGCGCGAGAAGATCGGGAGCACCGACATGGGCAACGTCACCAGAGTGTTGCCCGCCATCCACCCGACCATCGCCATCGACTGCGGAGACGCGGTGAACCACCAACAAGAGTTCGCGACCGCCTGTGCCTCGGCGTCGGCCGACCGTGCGCTCCTCGACGGAGCACTTGCCATGGCTTGGACGACGATCGCGACAGCCACCGATTCCCGGCAGCGTGCACGGCTGCTGTCCCGCGGAGGTGCGGCATGACGGTTCTGGACTCCCGGCCTTCGGGCTCCTCAACTGTGAAGACGTCCCCTGAGATGCTTGTCGACCCCACCGGGGTGAGCATGTCTCCTGTGGATGATCTCGGAGAAGGCCGCGGCCCCGCGTGGCTCGACGACTGGCTGAAGGCGCACGCCGCCGACGTAGTCGCCTGGCGGCGCCACATCCACGCCAACCCCGAGCTCTCCCGGCGCGAGTACAACACCACCGAGCTCGTCGCGAAGCTGTTGCGCGAGGTCGGCCTCAAGCCGCGCATCCTCCCCGGCGGCACGGGCCTGATCTGCGACATCGGCAACGGCCCTCGCTGCGTTGCACTCCGCGCGGACATGGACGCCCTGCCGCTGCACGAGAACACCGGCCTGCCGTTCGAATCCACTGTGGACGGTGTGTCGCACGCGTGCGGTCACGACGCCCACACGACGGTTCTGCTCGGCACCGCGCTGGCGCTCGCGTCGGCGACGGAGCTGCCGGGCCGCATCCGCCTGGTCTTCCAGCCGGCGGAGGAGGTCATGCCGGGCGGTGCGCTCGACGTGCTCGCCGCCGGCGGCCTCGACGGCGTGGAGCGGATCTTCGGCCTGCACTGCGACCCGCGCCTGCAGGTCGGCAGGATCGGCACGCGCATCGGCGCCATCACGTCGGCCTCCGACCTGCTGGAGCTGCGCCTGTCCTCGCCGGGCGGCCACACCTCGCGGCCGCACCTGACCGCGGACCTGGTGCACGCACTCGGCACGGTCATCACCGGCCTGCCGACGATGCTGTCGCGCCGCGTCGACCCCCGTTCCGGCACCGTCCTGGTGTGGGGCGCGGTGCACGCGGGCGAGGCGCCGAACGCGGTCCCGCAGGACGGCCTGGTGCGCGGCACGCTGCGCACCGGTGACCGCGACATCTGGGCCGAGCTGGAGCCGCTGGTCAAGGACCTGGTGACCGGCCTGCTGGCGCCCACGGGCGTCGGTTTCGACCTCCACCACCGCCGCGGCGTGCCGCCGGTGGTGAACGAGCGCGAGTCCACCCAGATCCTGCGGGCCGGTATCGAGGCCGCACTGGGTGACGACGCGCTCGCAGGTACCGAGCAGTCGTCCGGTGGAGAGGACTTCGGCTGGTACCTGGAACACGTACCCGGTTCGTTCGCTCGCCTCGGCGTGTGGAACGGTCAGGAGAAGCAGCGCGATCTGCACCAGCCGACGTTCGACCTCGACGAGCGCGCGCTCCTCGTCGGTGTTCGGGTCATGGTGCACACAGCGTTGGCCGCTCTCGCCTAGAGCGGAACCCTCTCGGCGAGAGCAGTGTTGTGGCGCGTGCGGAACGAATGCGCACGCGCCACAGTGCTGTCCGGGTCCCTTTTGTCGGCCACGTAGTGCCAGTCGAACTGCACCTCGTCTGCCGTCACGCGCAGCGTCGAGACGCCGTGCGAGTCCAGCTCCACGAACCGCACGTGCGGGTTGAGGGCCATGAACTGGGCCTCCACCTGCAACGACGCGGTGCGCGGCGGCACCTTCAGCAGCTCGTCGAAGTTGTCCGAGGTCAGTGACGTGACCACGTACTCCGTGGCCACCGACTGACCGCCGAACGGCACCTCGTTCGCCCACGAGCTGTGGATGTCACCGGTCAGGAAGACGGTGTTCCTCCGGTCGCCCAACGACCTCAGCACCAGCTCCCGGTCGACGGGGAACCCGTCCCACTGGTCGGGGTTCGACTGCGGCAGGCCCGGCAGCGGCGGCACCTTCAGCGGGCTGATCATCACCGAGTTGCCGACGAGCTGCCAGCGCGCGCCGTCGGTGCTCAACGTGCTGATCAGCCGGTCGCGCTGGGCGGCACCGAGGATCGTCGTGTCCGTGCGGTACGAGCGCAGGTCGAGCATCGTCAACGTCGCCAGCTCACCGAAGCGGAACGTGCGGTCGAGCTTGCCCTCGCGCACGGGCATCCACTCGAAGTAGGCCTGCGTGGCGGCGGCCATCCGCGCGCCCCAGGGACCCTCGGTGGCCGGGTCGTGCTGCGGTGAGCCGATGCTGGACGAGTTGTCGGCCGACTCGTGATCGTCCCAGGTGGCGATCATGGCGTGCGCGGCGTGCAGGGCCTGCACGTGCCGGTCGGTCTTGTACTGCGCGTGCCGCTGCCGGTAGTCGTCGAGGGTGACGCACCGGTGCGCCGGTTCGTGCGCCCGGACCGCGCCGTCGAGGTTCTCGTAGACGTAGTCGCCCAGGTGGATCACCGCGTCGAGGTCCTGGCGGGCGAGGTACCCGTACCCGGCGAAGTGCCCGGCGGGCCAGTTCGCGCACGACGCGACGCCGAAGTTCAGCTCCGACCCGCAGCCCGCCGTCTTGGTCCTGCCCACGGGCGACACGACGTCACCGGCGCGGAACCGGTACCAGTAGCGGGTGTTCGGGCGCAGGCCGTGCACCTCGACCTTCACGGTGTGGTCCCGCGACGCGGACGTGCGGGTGACACCGCGCTTCACGATCCGGTGGAAGGCCTCGTCACGGGCGACCTCCCAGCGGATCGCCGCGGAAGTCACCACGCGAGTCCAGAGCAGGACGCCGTCGGGCAACGGGTCGCCGGACGCGACGCCGTGCTCGAACGCGGTGGAGGCAGCGTGGGCGGTACCGGTGGAAACGGCACCGGCCACGGCTGCGCCTAACAGGAACGTTCTTCTACCAACCCCAGTCATGCCTACAGCATGCCGAAGATCAGCTCACCGGTTCCGTCAACTGCGGACGCGCTTCCGGAGCAGCCGCACGAACCGCGTCCGCCGCCTGGTCGTCCGCCTTCGTCTGCGACACCCGCTCGGACTCGACGCGCGCGTTGTAGACCTCGACCTCGCGCTTGATCGCGTCGTCGTCCCAGCCGAGGACCGGCGCGATCAGCCTGGCCACCGCCTCCGCCGAGTCGACGCCGCGGTGGGCGTACTCGATGGAGATGCGGGTGCGCCTGGTCAGCACGTCCTCCAGGTGCATCGCGCCCTCGTGCGAGGCCGCGTACACCGCCTCGACCTGCAGGTAGTCGGGGGAGGCGGGGATGGGCTTCAACAGCTCCTGGTTGTCCGCGGCCAGCGACAGCACCTCGTGCACCAGCGAGCCGTAGCGGTCCAGCAGGTGCCGGACGCGGTACGGGTGCAGGCCGTGCTTGGCCGCCAGTTGATCGGCCTGGTTGACCAGGGCGTGGTAGCCGTCGGCGCCGACCAGCGGCACCTTGTCCGTGATCGACGGCTGGATCCGGCCCGGCAGGTCGACGTGCGCCGCGTCCACGGCGTCCGCGCCCATCACCCGGTACGTCGTGTACTTGCCGCCCGCGATCGCGACCAGACCGGGCGCCACGCGCGCCACCGCGTGTTCGCGCGAGAGCTTCGACGTCGAGTCGTTCTCGCCCGCCAGCAACGGCCTGAGGCCCGCGTAGACGCCCTCGATGTCGTCGTGCGTCAACGGTGTCGCGAGCACCGAGTTCACGTGTTCGAGGATGTAGTCGATGTCGTGCTTGGTGGCCGCGGGGTGCGCCAGGTCGAGGTTCCAGTCGGTGTCGGTGGTGCCGACGATCCAGTGGTTGCGCCACGGGATGACGAACAGCACGGACTTCTCGGTGCGCAGGATCATCCCGGCCTCGGCGACGATCCGGTCGCGCGGAACGACGATGTGCACGCCCTTCGACGCCCGCACCCGGAACCGGCCGCGCGAGCCGGACAGCCGCTGCAGCTCGTCGGTCCACACACCGGTCGCGTTGATCACGGCGTGCGCCCGCACGTCGACCTCGCGCCCGTCCTCGACGTCGCGGACCCGCACGCCGGACACGCGGTCCGCCTCGCGCAGGAACCCGACCACCTGCGTGGACGTGCGCACCACGGCGCCGTAGTGGGCGGCGGTGCGGCCGACCATCATCGTGTGCCGGGCGTCGTCGGCCTGCGCGTCGTAGTAGCGGATGCCGCCGATCAGCGCGTCGCGCTTCAACGCCGGAACGAGCCGCAGCGCGCCCGCGCGGGTGAGGTGCTTCTGCCCCGGCACGGACCGGGCGCCGCCCATCGTGTCGTACATGAACAGGCCGGCCGCCGTGTACGGGCGCTCCCAGACGCGGTTGGACAGCGGGTAGAGGAACGCCACCGGCTTCACGAGGTGCGGCGCGATGCGCGTCAGCATGAGCTCGCGCTCGCGCAGTGCCTCGCGGACCAGACCGAACTCGAGCTGCTCCAGGTACCGCAGGCCGCCGTGGAAGAGCTTGGAGGACCGGCTCGACGTGCCGGACGCCAGGTCACGGGCCTCGACGAGCGCCACCCGCAGACCGCGTGTGGCAGCGTCCAGCGCCGCACCGACGCCGACCACCCCACCGCCGATCACCACGAGGTCGAACGTCTCCGCGCCCAGCCGCTGCCACGACTCCTCGCGCTCGGCGGGGCCGAGCCTGCCCGTGATGGGCGGGGCGCTGGGGGTTTCCGTTGGTGCAGCTGAGTTCTTTCGCGTGGCCACGACAGGCGCCTCCCTGTGGACGACTCGCGGATCACGTTACCTGCAGCAACGCCCCTTCGCCCACGGGCGCGGCGACCAGTACCCATTGGCCTAAAAATGGCCTGACCACGGGTACTTGGCGTAGACAACTGATCAGCTCGGTAATAGCGTCCGAGCACGTTGAAGGCGGGCAGCGCGGCCCTGACCTCGGGTTTGCGCGTCCTGTCTGGCCGCAAACGAGTGGAGGCCGACGATGAGCGCAGGCTCGATCTTCGTCTGGGAGCTGCTGGGGACCGCGGTCCTCATCCTCCTGGGCACCGGTGTCGTCGCGAACCAGGTGCTCAAGAACACGCTCGGCAACAGCACGGGTTTCCTGTTTGTCAACTTCGGCTGGGCCTTCGCGGTCTTCGCCGGCGCGAGCATCGCCAACCCCAGCGGTGCGCACCTGAACCCCGCGGTGACCTTCGCGCTCGCCATCGCGGACAAGACGCCCTGGGGTGACGTTCCGTTCTACGTCCTGGGGCAGATGGTCGGCGCGATCATCGGCGCCATGCTCTGCTGGGCCGCCTACAAGCTGCAGTTCGACACGCACGACGAGCCGCAGAACACGCTCGGCATCTTCTCCACCGGCCCGACCGTGCCGAACGCGCCGTGGAACCTCGTCACCGAGATCATCGGCACGTTCGTGCTCGTCGCGTGGATCCTGCTGTCGCCGGCCGCGAAGGAGGCGACCGACGGCGTTCCGCAGTTCGGCAACTCGGCGCTCGGATACGCGGGTGTCGCGTTCGTCGTGCTGGTGATCGGCACCTCGCTCGGTGGCCCGACGGGCTACGCCATCAACCCGGCGCGCGACCTCGGGCCGCGCATCGCCTACGCGTTCATGATGCCGATCCACAACAAGGGCAACGCCAACTGGGGTTACTCGTGGGTTCCCGTCGTGGGCCCGCTCGTGGGTGGCGCGCTCGCCGCGTTGCTCTTCCTGGTTCTCCCGGTCTGAAAGGACTTCTCGCATGACGCAGTACGTGGCCGCGATCGACCAGGGCACCACGTCGACCCGGTGCATGATCTTCGACCACTCCGGGCGGGTGGTGTCGGTCGACCAGAAGGAACACGAGCAGATCTTCCCGAAGGCGGGCTGGGTCGAGCACGACCCGAAGGAGGTCTGGCAGAACACCCGCCAGGTCGCCGCGGGCGCGCTCGCGAAGGCCGATCTGTCCACTTCGGACATCGCAGCCGTCGGCATCACCAACCAGCGCGAGACCGCGGTGGTGTGGGACCGCAACACCGGCGAACCCGTCTACAACGCCATCGTCTGGCAGGACACCCGAACCGACAAGATCGTCGCCGAGCTGGGTGCGCTGGGCGGCGGGCAGGAGCGCTACCGCGCCAAGGTCGGACTGCCGCTCGCCACCTACTTCTCCGGCCCCAAGGTCCGCTGGATCCTCGACAACGTCGAGGGCGCGCGGGAGAAGGCCGAGGCGGGCGACCTGCTGTTCGGCAACATGGACACGTGGGTGCTGTGGAACATGACGGGCGGGGTTGACGGTGGCGTGCACGTCACCGACCCGACGAACGCCTCGCGCACCATGCTGATGGACCTCGACACGCTGCAGTGGGACGCCTCGATCGCTTCCGACATGGGCATCCCGCTGTCGATGCTGCCGGAGATCCGTTCCTCGTCGGAGGTCTACGGCCAGGTGCGCGAACGCGGCGCGCTCGCGGGCGTGCCGATCGCCGGCATCCTCGGCGACCAGCAGGCGGCGACGTTCGGCCAGGCCTGCCTGTCGCCCGGTGAAGCCAAGAACACCTACGGCACCGGCAACTTCATGCTCCTCAACACCGGCACCGAGAAGGTGATGAGCGAGAACGGTCTGCTCACCACCGTCTGCTACAAGATCGGCGAGGCACCCCAGGTCTACGCCCTGGAGGGTTCGATCGCCGTCACCGGTTCGCTGGTGCAGTGGCTGCGCGACAACCTCGGCATGATCGGCAGCGCGGCCGAGATCGAGGAGCACGCCAGGTCCGTGGAGGACAACGGCGGCGCGTACTTCGTGCCGGCGTTCTCCGGTCTTTTCGCGCCCTACTGGCGTTCCGACGCACGCGGCGCGATCGTCGGGCTGACCCGGTTCGTCAACAAGGGACACCTGGCGCGGGCCGTGCTGGAGGCGACGGCCTTCCAGACGCGTGAGGTGCTCGACGCCATGAACGCCGACTCCGGTGTTGACCTGACCGCGTTGAAGGTCGACGGCGGCATGGTCGTGAACGAGCTGCTGATGCAGTTCCAGGCGGACATCCTCGGCGTTCCGGTCATTCGGCCGGTCGTCGCGGAGACCACTGCGCTTGGTGCGGCCTATGCGGCTGGGCTTGCCGTCGGGTTCTGGAAGACCGAGGACGACATCCGGGAGAACTGGGCTCAGGACAAGCAGTGGGAGCCGCAGATGGACGACGGGCGGCGCACGTCGGAGTACGCGAACTGGAAGAAGGCCGTGTCGAAGACCTTCGACTGGGTCGAGGACTGAGTCTTTGGTCGCTGCTTCGCAGCTCCGGCGAGTTCGCCGGGGAGCTGGTCGTCCGCCCGCCGCTTCGCCCCGATTGGACTTCGTCGAATCGAGACGAAGAGGCGAACGGACGACCAGCGCGAACTCGCGAAACACCGGTCTTGCCTTCGGCGTTGACCTTGCCTGATCCGGCCTTGGTCCGGCCTGACCTGGCCCTGCCTTGGTCTGGCCTGACCTAGCCCTGCCTGACCTAGCCCTGCCTTGGTCCGGCCTGACGTGGCCCGGCTCGCCCGACCCCGCATTGCACGACTCGGCCCGACCTTGTCTTGCGCGACCCGTGCGCCGATTCGTGGGTTGGGGTCAGGCGGTGGCCGGGGCTGCGTGCACGATCACGTTGTCGCGGGTGCCGCACGTGATCAGCCGCAGCCCCTCCTCGTCCTCGTCCCGCGCGACGGCCTCGGCGAAGAAGTCGTCGCGGATGATCCTCTCCGTGCGCGTCACCGTGAAGCGGGCGACCGAACCGTCCTTCTTGGACACTTCGATCAGGTCGCCCTGCAGCAGGTCGTTGAGGCGGAAGAAGACGCCTCTCGCGTTGTTGCTCTCGATCCGGCCGACGAGGATCCACTGCTTCGGTTGCGTTTGGTACCAACCGGCCTGCATGCCCTCGTTGGCCGGCGGCATCTGCACCACGCCCTGCGGGTCGAGGCCGAGCGCGACGAGCGACGACCGCACGCCGATCCGTTCGACGCGCAGCTCCTTCGGGTCGGAGTTGCCGAGTGGTGACACCACGGGCGGCGGAGCGGTCTCGCTCGAAGTCGCCGACGACGGCTTCGGCGCGGGCCCCTGCGCACAGGCGGTGAGAAGGGCAGCGCACAGCACCGCGATCAAGACACGAGTCCCCACGAATCCATTGACGCACATCCGGTGGCTTCGTTGCGCGTCCAATCGCGACTGATCGAGAACCGGTCCGTCCGACCAGCGGCGGACGCACCGGGCGGTCACCCGATGTGTCCACCGCCACATCATCGGACGGGCGTCAGGAGATGATCTCGAACTCCGCGGCGCCGCGCGTGCCGCCCGTGCACGTGAGGATCGCGGTGTACTTGCCCGGCCTGCCTTCCGCGATCCCGTTCGGGCTCTCGACGCGGACCTGCGAGCGGAACCCGAGCGAGTCGACGGTGCCGCCGTCGGGGCAGTCGCCCTCCGCGATGCGCACCTCGAACGGCTGGCCCGCCCGCAGGGACGAGGGTTCGATCGTGAACTGCGGTCGCACGTTCCGGTTGACGACCTGGTACTCGACCGTGCCGGTCTTCGACGTGCCGGCGCAGGTCAGCGTCGCCGTGTACGTGCCGGGCGTGGTGCCCGCCATCCCGTGGACGCCGCCGGCGCCCACCGGTGCGGCGAATCCCGGCGACGTGACCGAGGTGGAACCGCCGGGGCAGGTCCCCTCCTCGATCTGCACCTCGAACCACTGGCCCTTCATCAGGGCGTTCGGCGCCAGCGCGAACTTCGGCGTCACGTCGTCCTGCGCGAGAGCGCTCGGGCCGAACGCGCAGGCTGCCGCCGCGATCGCCGCTACCGCGACGATCGTGCTGATGGTCTTCATCTTGGTTCCCCCAGTGCGGTCTTCGGGTGTCCGTCCAAGGTGGACGGTCGAACCCTCGTGCACTGAGAACACGCAGAGGCCGAGGGCGCGGTTGCCCTCGGCCCAGATGAGTTCGGCGCGGTCAGTCCAGGTCGTCGTGGCGCATGAGCTGACGGCCGGCCTCGGTGATCGAACCCGTCAGCGACGGGTAGACCGAGAACGTCGTCGCGAGGTGCTCGACGGTGAGCTGGTTCTGCACGGCCAGCGCGATCGGCAGGATGAGCTCGCTCGCGTTCGGCGCCACCACGACACCACCGATGACCACGCCCGTGGCCGGACGGCAGAACAGCTTCACGAAGCCGCGGCGCAGTCCCTCCATCTTGGCGCGGGGGTTCGTGGCGAGCGGCAGCATGATCGTGCGCGCGGGCACCTCGCCCGAGTCGATCGCCTGCTGGCTGATGCCGACGCTCGCGATCTCGGGGTTGGTGAAGACGTTCGCGGCGACGGTCTTGAGCTTGATCGGGCTGACGCCCTCGCCCAGCGCGTGCCACATCGCGATGCGGCCCTGCATGGCGGCGACCGATGCGAGCAACAGCACACCGGTGCAGTCGCCGGCCGCGTAGACGCCGCTGACGTTGGTCCGGCTGACCCGGTCGACGGGGATGTAGCCGCCGCGCCCGAGCTCGATGCCGATCTTGTCGAGGCCGATGTCGGTCGTGTTCGGCACCGAGCCGACGGTCATGAGGGCGTGTGACGCCTCGATCGTGCGACCGTCTTCCAGGTGGATCAGCACGCCGTCGCCGGTGTTCTCGACCTTGTCCGCGCGGGCGTGCTTGACGACGGCCGTGCCGCGCTCGGCGAACACGTCCTCCAGCACCACGGCCGCGTCGGCGTCCTCGTGGGGGAGCACCCGGTCCCGGCTGGAGACCATCGTCACCTTCACGCCCATCTCGGTGTAGGCGCTGGCGAACTCGACACCGGTGACGCCGGAACCGATCACTGCGAGGTGCTCGGGCAGTTCGGGCAGGTCGTAGATCTGCCGCCAGGTGAGGATCCGCTTGCCGTCGGGCTCCGCGCCCTGCAACACGCGCGGGGTCGCACCGGTCGCGATGAGCACCACGTCGGCGTTGAGGACCTCTTCCGACCCGTCCGCGCCCGTCGCCACGACCCGGTGCTGGGCGAGCCCGCGCGAGTCGTCGACGAACTTCGCACGCCCGTTGATCAGTCGCACGCCCTCGCGCTGAAGGCGCGCCCGCACGTCCGCGGACTGGGCCAGTGCGAGGCCCTTCACCCGTCCGTGTACGACCGGCAGATCCACGGCTGCCTGCTCGTTGTGGGTCTGAATGCCCAGCTCACCGGCGTTGCGGAAGGCACTGCGGGCCCCTGCGGACGCGATGAAGGTCTTGGACGGCACGCAGTCGTACAACACGCACGCGCCACCGGCCCCGTCGTTCTCGACCAAGGTCACGTCGGCGCCGTGCTGGGCCGCGACCAGGGCTGCCTCGTAACCTGCGGGTCCGCCGCCGATGATGACGATGCGGGTCACGATCAGTTCCCTTCCACGGGCTTGTTGGGCGGCTCAACCGTACGCGTTGACCGAATCGACCGTGTCGTCAGTACCGAAAGCTGATCGCCACGCCGCTACGCTGTCGGACGTGCCGCTCTATGCCGCGTACGGGTCGAACATGGATCCGAACCAGATGATGGAGCGAGCCCCGTACTCCCCGCTCGCGGGGACCGGCTGGCTCGTCGGTTGGCGCATGACGTTCGGTGGCGAGGACCTCGGGTGGGAGGGGGCCCTCGCGACGATCGTCGAGGAGCCAGACCACCAGACGTTCTGCGTGCTCTACGACGTGTCACCCCGCGACGAGTCGCGGCTGGACCGGTGGGAGGGCGCGCTCGGGCTCTACAAGAAGATCCGGCTGCGGGTGCAGACGCTGGAGGGGTCTGTCGTGGCCTGGCTCTACGTGCTGGACGCGTACGAGGGCGGGCTGCCGTCCGCCCGGTACATCGGGGTGGTCGCCGACGCGGCCGAGGCAGCCGGAGCGCCCGACGACTACGTGAACGACCTGCGGACCCGGCCCTGCCAGGGCATCGGGCCCTGATCACGGGGTGACGCGGCGTGCGGCCGATCCGCACGCCGGTTCGTCAGCTGCCCGCGGCCTCCGCCAGCAGTTCCACCAGGTGGTGGTGCATGCGCCGGTAGTCGACCGGGGTGATGGTCGACCAGGGCGCCTGGCCCTCCGCGGCCCTGCGCATCTGCAGGTAGCGGCCCTTCGGCGTGTCGTAGAACGCGACCACGCGGTCCGGCCGGACCCGCTTGCCCCACTTGTCGCGCGCCGCCGCGCCGAACTGGCCGCGGTTCGTGGCGTCGCGGACCATCTCGGCCAGCGTGTGGGCGTCGTCTGCCCGCAACCTGTTCTGCAGCCCTGCCTCCAGCTCTTCCGGGCTGGTGGCTGAGGACGCGGCTGCGTCCAGGTCGGCCGAGGGCAGGGTGATCGAGTGGCCCTCACCCGCCGGGGCGGCGGGCAGGGCTGTGAGGGCCTCGCGGGGCAGGCCGTCGGCTTCCGCGGGGCGCAGGACGAGCTGCGTGCCGTCCAGGACGGCGAGAACGCCCGCCTGACCCTTGCCGGCGGCGAGGACGCGCAGGCTGCGTTCGTCGAGCCACATGCGGGCGTCGATCTCCTGCTGCGGGCGGTTGAGGACGTGCAGGAGGTCTTCGAGCATCGGGTCGAGGGAACGCGGGCCGCCGAGGCCGCGGGCTCCGAGCTGGAGCCAGACGCGGTCCTCGATGGCGCGGCGTTCCTCCGTCGTCTTGCCAGGTGAGGGCACCTTCAGGACGAGAGGCATCGTCTCCAGGCCCAGGTGGTCCCAGAGGACGTCGAACTCCAGCGTGGAGATGACCACCGGGTCGCGCGTGTCGCTCGCCCCGGTGTCCAAGCCGAACAAAGTCATCAGTCGGTCGTGCTCTCCCCGATGACGGGCAGCGAGTAGCTGCCCACTCCGTAGATGTCGTCGCGCTCGCGGAGGTAGTCGGCGGCCTTGTGCTCCAAGTCCTCCTCGTCCTCTCCCTTGCGCGGGCCCATGCCGCCGAACGGGTCGAACGACTGCGGCATCGGCACGGCCCTGCGGTGGACCTGGTCGTTGTTGTTGTTCGCGCCGACCGTGCCCGTCGGGCCCATGGCCGTGCCCGAACCGCCCATGACACCGGCCGCGTGGCCCTGGTTCATGACCGTGCCCGCCGCGGCGGCGCTGGAGGCCGCGGTCGCGCCCTCCTCCATCTGCTTCGGACCGGACTCGGAGGCCGAACCCGAACGGCTGGAGCTGCGCTGACCGGGCAGGCCGACACCCGCGGTGCCCGTGCCGCCGGGGCCCGCGGTCCCGGCCGAGACCGAGGAGTGCGAACCCTTCGTGCCGGGCGTCGTGCTGGTGCCGGCGTTCGAGGTGCTCGTCGTGGAACCCGGCGCGCCGGTGCTGCCCTTCGGAGGCGTGGCGGCGGTGCCGCGCGTGCCTGACGTGGGACGACCGGCCACCGCACCACCGTTGCTGCCGCGGGCGCCGACGCCCCAGACGGGAGCCGCGCCGATCTGCGCGCCACCGCCGTGCACCGGTCCCGTGCCGCTGATCTGCAGCTGCGGGGGCTGGCTGAACTGGCCCAGCGTCGAGGTGTTCGCCGTCGTGGACGACGCGTAGGTGGACATGACCTCACGGGCGCGGCGCTCGGCGGCGTCCTGGGCCGCCTCCTGCTTCTCGTGGTCGGTCTGCCCGCCGAAGAGGTGGGTGATGCCCGTGACCAGCGCGCCCGGCTGCTCGGCGGTCACGTTGACCGGCGCCGGCATGTCGGCGCGGGCCTTCGAGATGTACCCGGCCTGCAGTTCGGCCGAGTAGCGCATGACGTCGGAGCCGGTGCGGGCGCTGTCGGCCCAGGCGGCGACGGGGTTCAGGCCGGACTGCGCGATCTCGGCGGCCTTGCCCTGCCACTTCGCGCCCGAGAGCGTGATGCCCTTGTGCAGGTCGTCGTTGATCTCGGTCAGCGCGGCTGACACGCCCTGCCAGCGCTCCATCGACGCGAACGACGCGGAGGCGCCAGGACCGGAGTGGATGCGCTCGTACAGCTCTTTGTGGCTGTAGCCCTGCCAGCGGTGATCGACCATGCTCAGCACCCGCTCTTGTTCATCATGCCGGTGTTGTCGCCCTCGACCACGTTGTACTGGCGCTCGATCTGGTTCAGGTTGTCCATCGCCGTCTTGAGCTGCCGCTGGTAGTTCAGCAGGGCCTGCAACGCGGAGTCACCGTCCGCGATCGAGCGGTCGTTGAACCTCTCCGCGGCCTCGGCGCTGACCGGGTCGCCTGCCCACGGGCGCACGCGGAACTCGGTGACCGCCATCTCGATCTGCTTGTCGAGCTTGATCAGCGCGGCCGAGAACGTGTTGCGCAGCGCTGGGATCGCCTCCGGCTCCACGTTCAGCTGGTGCGAGGCGGGTGGCGAGGAGTCTGCCCCGCTGCGTCCCCCTGGCGGCATCGTGAAACCTCCGGCGGTCGTGCCTACAAGCGCTTCGTCACTCTAACCACTGAAGGTGACGCTGGGGAGTGCGATCAGTGACATCCGCCCGTGTGGGTCAGCGTCTTTGGAGCAAACTGGCCATCGCGGCCTCTGCCACGCGCTGGGCTCCGAGGCAAAGATGATCTTGTTGCACCGCAGTGGAATTGCCTCCGTCGCGGAACATCACGTCGAGGAACTGCCCATCGGCAACGTCTATTTCCACATTGCAGACGTCGTGCACGTCGGGTGTGCGGACAGTAATCGCCGTGAAACCCTCGATCGTGCCGGCCGTGTAGTCGACCTGAGCGTTCTCCGAGAGCCAGACGTCGGCGCCCGAGACGAGCACGAGTGCGATCCTCGCCACATTTCCACTCGTGGTGCTCCGGATGGTGCACGCCTTCGCGTTGCCGAAGCTCGGATCGACGTACGCGCTCGGCGGGTTGTCGAGGCTCAGCGACGTGCGCTGCTCCTCGGTCAGGATCGCGCAGGGGTCCACCGCGTCGAGCGGCACGGCCCGTGGCCGCTGGGGGAAGTCGAACGGGGTCGTCGTCGTGGGCGACGGTGGCGGAGGCGGTGGGGTGGTCAGCGCGCTCTGCTCAGGAGGGGCCGTGCACCCGGCCAGTACCGCCGCGACGATCAGGAGCGCCGTGGTCCGCATGGCCGGTCACCGTAGCTGCTCCGGGTGAGGATCCGATGCCAGTCGTGACCACAGCAACTGGTCTTCTCGCTGATCATCGACGATCGCCTCCTCGCGAAGACGACCCTCAAGAGTGAATCCGCACTTCTCCGCGACCCGCCGAGAGGCCGTGTTCGACACCGCGTGCCGGTAGGTGATGCGGTGCATCTCCATCGCGCCGTAGACCCAGCCCAGCACGGAGTTCAGCGCGGCCGGCAGCACGCCCTTGCCGCGGTGCGCGGGCTGGCTCCAGCACATCACCTCGGCGGACAGCAGGTGCCGGTCGACGTTGTGGATGACGATCCCGGCCAGCACCTCGGCCGTGACGGCGTCGCACACCGCCCACGACCAGCGGTAGTCCTTCTCCCAGCCGTCGGTCATCAGCACGACCAGCAGCTCGGCGGACGGCGCGCCCTCCGCGGTGAGGCGACTCATGTACCGCTTGGTCTCGGGGTCGGCGAAGGTCTCGGCCAACGCCGGCACGTCGTCGATGCGGTCGTCGCTGCGGAAGGCGCGCAGGTAGTACTCGCCCGCGTTGATCTCGACTGGCTCCACGGCAGGAGGCTAATCCCCGGCGGGCTCGTGGTGCCGCGCGACCGGGAATCAGTCGCCGGTGGGCGCGTGGTGCCGCGCGACCGGGGCTGGTGGTCGGGGGCTGGTGCAGCTCGCTGGGGCCGGTGGGCCACTGCCCAGGCTGGCTGCCGGCGGTTCGGTGGTGCCGGTCGATCGCAGGGCTGGTGGGGCAGAGGTGCTGCGGCCGGCAGGCTGGTAGCCGCCGGGCGCACTGCGCGGCTCAGCGGTTGGTCGCCGCCGCACTCGCGACGCCGCGGCCGGCGAGCTAGTCGCCGGTGAAGCCGTCGTGCTCCCCGGCCAGCTCGTCGAGCACGGCGCGGTGCGCGGACGCGGGCAGGCCGTCCGGCGCGGTCGTCAGCTCGACCACCCAGTCCACGTCCTCGGCGTCGTCCTCGCCCGCCAGCATGTCCCGGTGCACGTGGCACGGGCCCCAGCCGGCTTCCAGGAGCTCTGCGGCCAGCTCCTCGGCCTCGTCGCGGTCGGGCAGGATCAGCAGCACGGTCGGCGGAGTCAACGGACGACCTCCGCGTTGCGGTAGAAGGGTTTCAGCGCCGGCGTCCGTTCCACTGGCCCCACAGGATCGCCACGGCGGGCACCAGCAGGAAGATCAGCGGGTTCTTCACCAGCGCGAAGAACAGGATCACCGTCGCGATGCCCACGACCGGGATGACCGCGCTCTCCCAGCGGCGCGCGGGGGCCCTGACGGGCTCGTTGAACATCGGGACGGGCGCCACGAACTGCGGCCGCGGGTCGGGCAGGTCGTAGAACAACGCCATCAGCTCGCCGCGGGTCTTCGCGGTGGTGATCTTCGCGGACCGGTCGCCGTACTCGGTGATGTCGATGCGGCCCGCGCTCATGTGCTCGCCGAGGACCTGCAACGCCTGCTGCCGCTCGGTGTCACCGATGCGGATGTCCCTGCTCGGGTCGCTCACGAACCCAATCGTAGGTGAGCGACCCGGCAGCTCAGTCCTTCAGCTCGCAGATCACGGTGCCCTGGGTGATCGGGTCGCCGGGCGCCGCCGCGAGACCCGTCACCGTGCCGGCCTTGTGCGCCGTCACCGGGTTCTCCATCTTCATCGCCTCCAGCACGACGATCAGGTCGCCAGCCGCGACGGTCTGCCCGTCCTCGACGGCCACCTTCACGATCGTGCCCTGCATCGGCGCGGCCACCGCGTCACCCGACACGGCCGCGGAACTGCCACCGGCACGCTTCGCCTTGGGCTTCTTGGCAGCGGAAACAGCGGGCTTGCCGCCACCGATCGCGAGGTCACCCGGCAGCGACACCTCCAGGCGACGCCCGCCGACCTCGACCACCACGGTCTGGCGCGGCGACTCGTCCTCAGAGGCTCCGGCCGAACCGGCGAACGGCTCGATCTGGTTGTCGAACTCCGTCTCGATCCACCGCGTGTGGACGGTGAAGCCCTCGGGCTTCTCGGCGGTGAACGCCGCGTCCCGCACGATCACGCGGTGGAACGGCAGCACGGTCGCCATGCCCTCGACGACCATCTCGTCCAGCGCGCGGCGGGAGCGGGCCAGCGCCTCCTCGCGGGTCTCGCCGGTGACGATCAGCTTGGCCAGCAACGAGTCGAACTGCCCGCCGATCACCGTGCCGCTCTCGACACCGGCGTCCACGCGGACACCGGGACCGGAGGGCGCGACGAACGTCGTCACGGTGCCGGGCGCGGGCAGGAAGCCGCGGCCGGCGTCCTCGCCGTTGATCCGGAACTCGATCGAGTGCGCGCGCGGCGTGGGGTCTTCGAGCACGCGCAGCTTCTCGCCCGCGGCGATGCGGAACTGCTCGCGCACCAGGTCGAGGCCCGTCGTCTCCTCCGACACGGGGTGTTCGACCTGCAGGCGCGTGTTGACCTCCAGGAACGAGATCGACCCGTCGAGGCCCACGAGGTACTCCACGGTGCCGGCGCCGTGGTAGCCCGCTTCGAGGCAGATCGCCTTGGCGGACGAGTGGATCGTGGCGCGCTGCTCGTCGGTGAGGAACGGCGCGGGCGCCTCCTCGACCAGCTTCTGGTGGCGCCGCTGCAAAGAGCAGTCGCGTGTGCCGACGACGATCACGTTGCCGTGCGTGTCGGCGAGGACCTGGGCCTCGACGTGGCGCGGCTTGTCCAGGTAGCGCTCGACGAAGCACTCGCCGCGGCCGAACGCCGAGACGGCCTCGCGCACCGCCGAGTCGAACAGTTCGGGAATCTCCTCCAACGTCCGCGCGACCTTGAGGCCACGACCGCCACCGCCGAACGCCGCCTTGATCGCGACGGGCAGCCCGTGCTCGGAGGCGAACGCGATGATCTCGTCCGGGCCGTTGACCGGGTCCTTGGTGCCGGGCACCAGCGGAGCGCCAGCGCGCATCGCGATGTGCCGCGCCGTCACCTTGTCACCGAGGTCGCGGATCGCCTGCGGCGTCGGGCCGATCCACACCAGACCGGCGTCGATCACGGCCTGCGCGAAGTCGGCGTTCTCGGACAGGAAGCCGTAACCGGGGTGCACGGAGTCGGCACCGGACTGCGCGGCGGCCGCCAGCACCTTCTCGAACGACAGGTAGCTCTCGCCGGGGGTGTTGCCGCCCAGCGCGAACGCCTCGTCGGCGAGCCGCACGAACGGCGCGTCGCGGTCGGGATCGGCGTAGACGGCGACGCTCGCCAGTCCGGCGTCACGGCAGGCTCGGATGACCCGGACGGCGATCTCACCGCGGTTCGCGATGAGCACCTTGCGCAGCGACACGGCGTCGTACCTCCTGCTGGACCGGTTATTTACGGCTCTGGCTGGTGCCGCAGTCTACGGAAATCGACGAACTCCGAGAGGGAGAGACGCCTCACTTCACGTCGATCGTGAGCCCTTCGAGCACAATCGGCGACGTGGGTGGAACCAGGTCAGTGCAGGTGGTCGCCGTCGCCGCCGCCGTGGTCGTCATCGCGGGGCTGGTGTTCGCCTATTTCCAGAGGCCGAACAGCACCGATTCAGGTCAGTACGGCAACGACGTCAACATGCGCTGCGGCACCACCGTGTGCCAGGTCGTGATAGGCAGATCCGTCGGGAGGGACCTCGTCGAGCTGCTCGCGGGAACGGGCGGCGGGCGGATCAGGGTGACCGGCGAGTCCGGGCCGTTCATCTTCGAGATGACCATCGCCGAGTCGGGCGCGACGGTGACCGACAAGTCGCTGCTCTGCTCGGAGGCACCGGTCAGCGTGTGCCTCGTGCGCGGCGAGCACGGCAGCAAGGTGCTCGGCGAGGTGCTCGTCCGCAAGGACGGCACGTGGTCGCGCGCGCAAGCCGCCTATCTGTCCAGTGCCGGGTACCTCGGGCTGCACGACGTCAACGAGGACGGCACGGCGGACGTCGTCTCGGCCCAGCGCGCGTGCGACGGCCAGTGCAACGACGCGTTCGTGCAGGTGTTCTCGGCGCTCGGCGCGAACATCGGCTGTACGACACCGGCACCGGCGCGGGAGCAGCTCGCTGGCTGGCCCACACCGGTGCCGAAGTTGTCGCAGTTGCGCCCGTGCGCTGATTCCTAGGCGTTGATGAGGTCCTTCTCGGCGGGAGCGGCGGGCTCCTCGATCAGGTTCTCGCTGCGCGCCACCAGCACCGGCACGGTGATCTGGCCGGCCACGTTGGTCGCGGTGCGCATCATGTCGAGGATCGGGTCGATCGCGTAGACCACGGCCACACCGGTCGCGATCACGGCCGGCGGCAGGCCGACGACGCTCAGGGTCAGCGTGAGCATCGTGTACCAGCCGGTGGTTCCGGCGGTGGCCAGAGCGCCGAACACGGCGACGAGCACGATGGCGACGTACTGCCACACCGAGAGCTGGATGCCGAACAGGTTCGCGATGAAGATCGTCGCGACGGCCGGGTAGACCGCTGCGCAACCGTCCATCTTGGTCGTCGTGCCCAGCGGGACGGCGAAGTTCGCGTACTCGTTCGGCACGCCCAGGTCGGCGGCTGCCTTGCGGGACAACGGAAGCGTGGCGCCCGAAGAGCGCGACACGAACGCGAACTGCAGCGCCGTACCGGCCTTGCGGAAGAACTCGACCGGCGAGGTCTTGCCGACGAACTTCAGCAGCACCGGGTAGACGACGAACAGCACGAGCGCGGAACCGATGTACACGGCCAGGATCAGCGAGAACAGCGGCTTCACGAACGAGTTGCCGTACGACGCGACGGCGTTGCCGATGAGGCCGAAGATGCCGATCGGGGCCAGCAGGATGATCCAGCCGACGACCTTCTGGACGATCTCGAAGAACGAGCGGACCAGGTTGGTGAACGGCGCGGCCTTGTCACCGAGCGCGTAGGCGGCGAAGCCGACCAGCACCGCGATGAAGACGACCTGCAGCACCTCGCCCTCGGTGAACGCGCTGAAGATGTTGGTGGGCACCAGGTTGTCGAGCAGCGCCTGCCACGAGCCGGACGCGCGCTTGGCGAGCTTGTCGACCGCGCCGGCGGCGGGTTCGATCTGCAACCCGTTGCCGGGCTTGAGGATCGAGGCGACCGCGATGCCGATCAGCACCGCGATGAACGACGTGATGGCGAACCACAGGAACGTCTTGCCGCCCAGGCGCGCGGCGGTGCGGCCACCGCCGAGGTTCCGCAGCGACGCGATGCCGACGACGATCGCCGTGAACACGAGCGGGATGACGGTCAGCTGCAGCAGCGCGGTGAACGTGGAGCCGATCTTGGCGAGGACGGGCGCGAGCCACGTGCCCTTGCCGAGCCAGCCGGCGAGCGCGCCGAGGACGAGCGCGCCGAGAACGGTGAATCCGAAGACCTTGGGCTTGCGATATGTCTGGACGAACGACATCGGAGCATCTCCTGGGCAGGGATGTGCTGAGTGAGGGGTGGCGGAGGCGTTAGCTCCGACAACCCGTGCTCGTCCTGCGTGCCAGGTCGATGTTCCTGCGACGCGTCAAGTACTCGTTCACCGCTAGCCCCCAACGCCGGCGTTGAGGGCAGTCTTCCCCGATCGGGTGAACTGTGACCAGGGTCTACCAGAGTGTGGACACGGAAACACCCACCTGGCCGAGGAGCCTGCGGGTGAGGGGCAGGCTGATGCCGATGACCGACGTGTGGTCGCCCTCGATGCCGTCGATGAACCAGCCGCCGAGCCCGTCGATCGTGAAGCCGCCCGCGACGTGCAGCGGCTCGCCCGTCGCGATGTAGGCCTCCAGTTCCTCGTCCGACGGCGTGCCGAACCGCACGGTCGTCGACTCGGCTTGGGAAGCGCGGTCGACGATCTCGCCCCCGGAGACCTTCAGCACGGTGTGACCGGTGATCAGCACGCCGCTCTTGCCCGCCACCCGCCGCCACCGCTCGCGCGCGACCTCGGGCGTGCCCGGCTTGCCCACGAGTTCGCCCTCGAACAGCAGCATCGAGTCGCAGCCGACGACCACGCACTCGTCGTCGTGCTCGATCGCCTCGGCC
Source organism: Lentzea sp. NPDC058436 (assembly GCF_042721515.1). Taxonomy (NCBI): domain Bacteria; kingdom Bacillati; phylum Actinomycetota; class Actinomycetes; order Pseudonocardiales; family Pseudonocardiaceae; genus Lentzea; species Lentzea sp. NPDC058436. The sequence continues at coordinate 6,494 of NZ_JBHXLF010000016.1, read as the reverse complement.
TTGGCCGCCGACAGCGCGACGACGGTCTCCTCGGGCGTCGGGTTCTCCAGCGAGTCGACGAGCGCGTCCTCGTCGACGCCGGAGACCCGGACGACGGGCTCGACGCCCGCGGACCGCAGGACGCTAAGACGGGCGGGTGACTGGGAGGCCAGGATCAGACGCACGCGCCGAGTCTGTCACGGTCGGGGCGGCCACCTGCCGAAAGGCGAACGCGGCCGCGATCCCCAGCGCCGTCACGGCCAGGAGCAGGTAGAACGCCGCCCGCACTGCCGTGGTGAAGTCGCCGGTGGCCGCGAGCACGATCTGCAGCACGGCCGCCGTCGCCGCGCTGCCCAGCACGTTCCCGAACTGCCGCGACGTGTTGTAGATGCCCGACCCGGCGCCCAGCAACGAGCGGTCGAGCGTCCGCGTGGAGATGTTCGTCAGCGGCGAGAACACCAGCCCCATGCCGATGCCCAGCGCGACCATCGACGGCAGCAGCACCCACTGCGGGCCGTCGCTGAGCAGGAACGTCATCGCGAGGATGCCGACCGCCATCAGCGCGAACCCGGTGATCGGCAGGAACTTGGCGTTAGCCCGGTTCGACAGCCGTCCCGCGAAGATCGCCACCACCCCGGACATCAGCGACGCCGGGGCCGTGACCAGGCCCGTCATCAGCGGCGACAGCTTCGGCACGGTCTGCAGGAACAGCGCCAGCGGCACGAACACGCCGGTCACGGTGATGCCGATGGCGATGTTCGCGACGTTGCCGAGCGAGAAGTTGCGGTTGCGGAAGATCCGCAGCGGCATCAACGGCTCGGGGTTGCGCGCCGACGCCTGCCAGAGCACGAACAGCGCGAGGAACAGCACCCCGGCCGCGATGATCTCGGCGACCGTGATCGGTCCCGCCACGCGACCCCACTGGTAGTGCTCACCGTTCTGGACGCCGAACACCAGCAGCCCGAGCCCGAGGCAGCACAGCACGACGCCGAGCACGTCGAACCTGGGCGCGCGGTTCGGCTGCAGGTCAGGCACCCACAGGAACAGCAGCACGAGCGCGAGCACGCCGATCGGGAGGTTCACGAAGAAGATCCACTCCCAGCCCAGGTGCGTGACCAGCACCCCGCCGAGCAACGGCCCGGAGACCGTCGCGAGCCCGGCCACCGACCCCCACATGCCCAGGGCCGCACCGCGCTTGGCCGGCGGGAACAGGTGCGTGATGAACGCCATCGTCTGCGGCGTCATGGCGGCGGCACCCAGGCCCTGGAAGACGCGGGCGGCGATCAACGCCTCCGCGCTGGTCGCGAGACCGCAGGCCAGCGACGCCCCCAGGAACAGCACGAGCCCGATCCCGTAGAGGCGCTTCGGCCCGAACCGGTCACCCAGCCGCCCGGTCAGCAACAACGGCACCGCGAACGCGAGCAGGTAGGCGCTCACGACCCAGATGACGTCGTTCAGGGACGCGCCGAGGTCGGTGATCATCGACGGCAACGCGACGTTGACGATGGTCGTGTCCAGCAGCGTCATGAAGAAGCCGATGCACAGCGCATACACGGTCCGCCAGTTCGCACGGTCCGATTGAGTAGTACTGCTGATGCGCGATCACCTCTTCGGTCGGCACTCTCGGCGGAGTGAAGCGCTGGGTGCTTGTCCTCACCGAACGCGGTTCCGATCGCGAAGGCAAGCGCAGACGGATCGCGGCACTGCTCGTCGTTCTCGGCGGGCTCATTGGATCGTGGGGCGTTGGAAGCGTGCTCGCGAGTGACCCGATCGGCTACGGAGTGCCCATCTGGCCGTTCGCCGACACCGCCGACCGCGCGGAGAACGCGCTGCTCGCCTCGGTCGTGCCCACGGTGCGCTCAGGCCTGCCGCTCAACCACGCCGGCGTCGAGGTGCTGCGCAGGACGTCGGCGTACGGCAGCGCGTTCTGGACGCTGAAGCTGCAGGTCGACGGCGAGACGCGGTGTCGCGAGGTCGCCGTCGGCCTGAACGTGTCGAGCCGCCGGGTGGACTGCGCCTAGCCGGGGAAACCGGACGCGCGCCACGCGCCCGGTCCGTGCTGGAGCGGCCTGCGCACGCGTCGCGCGTGGTTCGCCCACTCCGAACGTGCCTCCGGCTTCTCCTCGACCGGTGCGGCCGAGGCCAGCCCGGCGATCACCGCGGTCAGCGCGGCCAGCTGGTGGTCGTCCGGCGTGCCCTTGACGACCTTCAGCAGCGGCTTTTCCTGAGGCGTTTCCTCGGGCCCGGTCACAGCGGGATGTTCCCGTGCTTCTTGGGCGGCAGCGTCTCGCGCTTGTCCCGCAGCATCGACAGCGCCCGCGCCACGTACCCGCGGGTGTACGACGGCGGGATCACCGAGTCGACATACCCGCGCTCGGCGGCCACGTACGGGTTGCACAGCGTGTCCTCGTACTCCTGCTGCAACTGGGCGCGCAGGGCGTCGACGTCCTCGCCGTTGGAAGCGGCGGCCGCGAGGGTCTTGCGGTGCACGATGTTCGCCGCGCCCGACGCGCCCATGACGGCGATCTGCGCGGTCGGCCACGCGAGGTTGATGTCGGCGCCGAGGTGCTTGGAGCCCATGACGTCGTACGCGCCGCCGTACGCCTTGCGCGTGATGACGGTGACGAGCGGAACGGTGGCCTCGGCGTAGGCGTAGATCAGCTTGGCGCCGCGCCGGATGATGCCGTTCCACTCCTGGTCGGTGCCGGGCAGGAAGCCGGGCACGTCCACGAACGTCAGCACCGGGATGTTGAACGCGTCGCAGGTGCGCACGAACCGCGCGGCCTTCTCGGAGGCGTCGATGTCGAGGCAGCCGGCGAACTGCGTGGGCTGGTTCGCGACGACGCCGACGCTGTGGCCGTCCACGCGGCCGAAGCCGATCAGGATGTTCGGCGCGAACAGCGGCTGGACCTCCAGGAAGTCGCCGTCGTCGAGCACGCGGTTGATGACCTCGTGCATGTCGTACGGCTGGTTCGCCGAGTCGGGGACGATCGTGTCGAGCTCGCGGTCCTCGTCGGTGATCGAGTCGGAGATCGAGCCCTCGGCGAGCGTGCCCTCGAACGCGGGCGAGTCGCTCAGGTTGTTGGACGGCAGGTAGCTCAGGAGCTCCTTGACGTACGCGATCGCGTCTTCCTCGTCGTTGCCGAGGTAGTGGGCGACGCCGGACTTCGTGTTGTGCGTGCGTCCGCCGCCGAGCTCCTCGAACGTCACGTCCTCGCCGGTGACGGTCTTGATGACGTCCGGGCCGGTGATGAACATGTGCGAGGTCTGGTCGACCATCACCACGAAGTCGGTCAGCGCGGGCGAGTAGACGTGCCCGCCGGCGTTCGAGCCCATGATCAGCGAGATCTGCGGGATCACGCCGGACGCCTTGACGTTGCGGGAGAAGATCTCGCCGTACAACCCCAGCGAGACGACGCCCTCCTGGATGCGCGCGCCGCCGCCCTCGTTGATGCCGACGATCGGGCGGCCGGTCTTGATCGCCAGGTCCATGACCTTGACGATCTTCTCGCCGTACACCTCGCCGAGCGAGCCGCCGAAGACCGTGACGTCCTGGGAGAACACGCACACCGGACGGCCGTCGACGGTGCCGTAGCCCGTCACGACGCCGTCGCCGTAGGGGCGGTTCTTCTCCTGGCCGAAGTTCGTGGAGCGGTGCCGCGCCAGCTCGTCCAGCTCGACGAACGAACCGGGGTCGAGCAGGAGGTCGATGCGCTCGCGGGCTGTCTTCTTGCCCTTCGCGTGCTGCTTCTCGACCGCGCGTTCCGAGCCGGCGTGAACCGCCTCGTCGTTGCGCCGGTAGAGGTCAACGAGCTTGCCCGCGGTGGTGTGGACGTCCGGAGCGCCTGAAGCGTCTGGGGGGACGTGCCCGATCGGCTCGGTCGCACTGCTCATGGGCTCGCAGCCTAACGAGACCATTGCTGAACTGCTCCGTGCAGTTGTCCAGGTCACGGCAACCTGTTGGTCGCCGTTGATCGCACGTACTCTCTTCCGTTCCCATAGCCTGGCGCGATGACCACCGCACTCGACGCTGCAGAGCTGCGCTCGCGGCTCGTCGCACCCAACGGCCCGTACGCCGCTCTCGACGTCGTGGCGTCCACCGCGTCGACGAACGCCGACCTCGCGGGATCCGGCGCCGCCGACCGAACCGTGCTGATCGCCGGCGAGCAGACCGCGGGCCAGGGCCGTCGCGGACGTTCCTGGTCGTCGCCCGAGGGCGGGCTCTACGTGAGCGTGCTGTTCCGTCCAGCCGGAGTGCCCGCCGACCGGTTGCCGTGGCTGAACCTGATCGCCGGCCTCGCGCTGCTGCGCGTCGCCCAATCGGTTGGTGTCGAGGCGTCCCTGAAGTGGCCGAACGACCTGCTGCTGGGCGCGTCGGCCGGCAAGGGCGCCGGGATCCTGTCCGAGATCACCGCCGACGGCTCGGTCGTCGTGGGCATCGGCCTGAACGTGGCGAAGCTGCCCGCGGACGTCGAACCCGCCCCCGGTGGCCTCGCGCCGACGTCGCTGGAGGACCTGGGCGCCGCCGAGTTGGACCGCGGCGAGCTGGCGTTCCGGCTGCTCGTGGAGCTCGCAGGCCTGGAAGGCGTGTGGCGCAAGAACGGCGGCGACGCGGTCGAGTCGGGCGTGCTGGAGGAGTACGCCGAGCACTCGTCGACCGTCGGCCGCCGCGTGCGGGTCGAGCTGGCGGGCGGCGTGGAGCTCCTCGGGGTGGCGCAGCGCATCGAGCCGGACGGCACGCTGACCGTGCGCGGGGACGACGGCGAGGACCACGGCGTGTCCGCTGGTGACGTGGTGCATTTGCGCCCGGCGTAGTTAGGGTTGGCCCATGGCCTACCCCGACGACCTGCTGAGCTCCGGCGAGCACGTCGTGATCCACAAACACCCCCACTGGAAGATGCTGATCTTCCCGGTGTTCTGGCTGCTGGTGGTGGTCGCGCTCGGCACCTACCTGGCGGGACTCGTCTCGGACCAGTCGTGGGCGACCATCGCGTACGTCGTGCTGGCCGTCGTCGGCGTCGTCCTGGTGCTGTGGCTGACCATCGCGCCGGTCGTGCGCTGGCGCACCACGCACTTCATCATCACGTCGGACCGCGTGATGTACCGCGAGGGCGTGTTCAAGCGCACAGGCCTCGACATCCCTTTGGCTCGTGTGAACAGCGTCCGCTTCGAGCACAGTCTGATGGACAGGGTGCTCGGCTGCGGCACGCTGATCATCGAGTCGGCCTCGGACGAGCCGCTCGAGTTCGACGACATCCCGTCCGTGGAGAAGGTGCACACGATGTTGTACCGAGAGGTGAACGACAACCCGGACGACGACTTCTACCCCGGAGTGGTCGATGGGCGCGCGTGAGGTCGGCCTGCCGGACGTCGTCGGCTCCGGGTCGTTGCCGTCGCGGGTGACGATCTGGGAGGTCGGGGCTCGGGACGGGCTGCAGAACGAGTCCGTCGTGGTGCCGGTGTCGGTGAAGCTGGAGTTCCTGGCGCGGCTGGCTTCCGCCGGGTTGTCCGTTCTGGAGGCCACGTCCTTCGTGCACCCCAAGTGGGTGCCTCAGCTGGCCGACGCCGCTGAGCTGCTGGCGGGGCTTTCTCCTGTGCCCGGGGTTGTTTATCCCGTGCTGGTGCCCAATGAGCGTGGGTTGGATCGGGCTATTGAGGCCGGCGTTTCGCACATCGCGATCTTCGCTTCGGCCACGGAGACCTTTGCCTCTCGGAACCTGAACCGGACGTTGGACTCCCAGTTCGAGATGTTCGAGCCGACTGTCGCTCGGGCTTTGGCCGCTGGGATGGATGTTCGCGGGTATGTGTCGATGTGCTTCGGTGACCCTTGGGAGGGGGCTGTCGCCCGGTCTCAGGTTGTGGCCGTGGGGGAGCGGTTGCTTGAGATGGGGTGTTCTCAGCTTTCTCTCGGGGACACGATCGGGGTTGCCACGCCTGGGCAGGTCGAGTCGTTGCTGGAGGGGTTCCGGGACGTTTCTTCGCTTGCTGTGCACTTTCACGACACCTATGGGCAGGCGTTGTCCAACACCCTTGCGGCTTTGCGTTGTGGGGTGACCACTGTGGACTCTTCCGCCGGTGGGCTGGGTGGGTGTCCTTATGCCGAGTCTGCCACTGGGAACCTTGCCACTGAGGATCTTGTTTGGATGTTGGACGGGTTGGGGATTGAGACCGGAGTCGACTTGGATGCGCTTGTTGCTACTTCGGCTTGGATGGCTGAGCAGTTGGGGCGGCCCAGTCCTTCTCGGGTGGTTCGGGCGTTGACCAAGTAGGTCGCGGCTTCTGCGGGTGGCTGGTTTGCGTGCGGCCTGGTCGCCTTGCGTGCTTCCCCTGGGGGCTCTGCCCCCAGACCCCCGGCAATCTGAAATGGGGGTAGCGCCGTGGGCAGGTTGATGGCACGCCTGTTGCTTAGAGCGGCTGCCTGTTTCGTATGAGGGTTGCGTTGGCGGTGGGGTCCCATCACGAGCCGCACCAAGAGCGGGCCACACCTGAGGGGTGAGGTCAAGTCGACGAAGAGC
>NZ_JBHXLF010000015.1:0-148432 GCF_042721515.1 Lentzea sp. NPDC058436 | reverse complement strand
GCGGCTGCCTGTTTCGTAGAAGGGTTGCGTTGGCGGTGGGGTCCCATCACGAGCCGCACCAAGAGCGGGCCACACCTGGTCAGGGGTGTCAAGCGGACGAAGAGCGTGTCCGCTTGACACCCCTGACCAGGTGCAGCAAGAGCTATGGCGCGACTCGTGATGGGACCCCACCGCCGGTTCCTCTTGGTAAGGACGGCTCGCCTGCGGCATCGCGGCAATCGTGCGGCTCGCCTGCGGCATCGCACCTGTCGCACGGCTCGCCTTTGGCATCGCACCCAACATGCGGCTTGCCTTCGGCGTCGTGCCCGCCCCCGACCTGCCTTCGGTCTCGCGTTCGATCCGGCGTGCCCGCGCCGTGTGCTCGGCTCCGGCTTGCCTTCGACCTCCCGCTCCATCCGGCCCCCATGACGTGCCCTCGCTCGGGCCGCGTGGTGTGCGAACTAGGGTGTGGGTGTGCGCATTCGTCGTGTTGTCAGCACCCGCGCCGGTGGCGTGTCCAAGGGGCCCTACGAGTCGTTCAACCTCGGTGATCACGTCGGGGACGACGTCGAGGCGGTCGAGGCCAACCGGGTTCGGCTGGCTGAGGGGATCGGACTTGCGCCCGACCGGTTGGTCTGGATGGAGCAGGTGCACGGGCGGACTGTCGCCACGGTCGACGGGCCGGTTGCCGAGGCGCTTGAGGCCACTGATGCTGTTGTGACGAAACGGGCCGGGCTCGGGCTGGTCGTGTTGACGGCTGACTGCGTGCCCGTGTTGCTCGGAGATCAAGAGGCCGGCGTTGTCGGGGCCGTGCACGCCGGGCGCGTCGGGGCTCGGGTCGGGGTGGTCGTCGAGGCGCTCAAGGCGATGATGGCGTTGGGGGCCGAGCTTGAGCGCATCGAGGTGTTGCTGGGGCCCGCTGTCTGCGGTGAGTGCTACGAGGTGCCCGCTGACATGCAGAAGGACGTCGAGAAGCACCTGCCTGGGAGTGCCTCCAAGTCGCGGAGGGGGACGCCTGCGCTGGACCTTCGGGCCGGGCTGTGGAACCAGCTCGCCAGTGCCGGTGTCGGGAAGATCGGTGTCGACCCGCGCTGCACGTTCGAGGAGAAGGACCTCTTCAGCCATCGGCGGCAGGCGCCCACCGGGCGGCTCGCGTCGGTCGTGTGGATCGAGCCGTGAACCGCGTCGAGGAGTTGAAGGAGAACCTCGCGGAGGTCGAGGAGCGCATCGCCAAGGCCTGTGAGGTTGCGGGGCGGTCGCGTGGCGAGGTGATGTTGCTCGCGGTGACGAAAACCTGGCCCGCGAGCGATGTGGAGATCCTTTATGACCTCGGTCTCCGGAATTTCGCGGAGAACCGCGATCAGGAGGCGAGTGAGAAAGTCGGCCAGTTGAGACACCTCGCGGAGGCGCGGTGGCACATGGTCGGGCGGTTGCAGCGGAACAAGGCGAAGTCCGTCGTCGAGTGGGCCGACCAGGTCGACTCCGTGGACAGCGTCCGGCTGGCCGAGGCGCTCGCGCGGGCGGCGCACGCGCGGGGCACGAAGCTCGACGTGTTGTTGCAGGTCAGCATCGACGGGGACACGTCACGCGGTGGGGTGGCCATCCCGGACGTGGCGGAACTGGCTGGCGTGATCACTCGTTCGGGTGATCTTATTCTCCGAGGTGCGATGACTGTCGCGCCCCGGACGATGAAGCCATCGCAGGCGTTTCAGGCGTTGGTTTCGGTGGTATCTGGCCTACGTGATGATCATCCCACTGCCATCGGAGTGTCAGCGGGAATGAGTGGTGACCTGGAAGATGCCATCTCGCACGGATCGACCTGTGTGCGTGTCGGAACTGCGTTGCTCGGCAACCGGCGACTAACCTCGCCCTAGGTTGTCGGGAACCTCGGGACCGTCCGCACCGTCCCTAAGAGTGGGGAACCGCCGAGGAGGGGCTGGAATGAGCGCTTTGCACAAGCTGAAGGCCTACTTCGGGATGGTCCCCGCCGAGTACGCAGACGACCCCGGCTACGACGACGACCGAGGTCGCTACGGCGACTACCGGTCCGAGTACGCGGCCGAGGCAGACGACTACGACCCGTATCCGCGGCGCAGCCGCGTGTTCACACCGGGCCGGCCCGAGCTCCAGGGCTCCGGGTACCGGCCTGACATCGACGAGTCGGACGACTACGAGCCGGAGTCGCGGCGCGGGGGCAGCCCCCCGAGCACGCGGCGCTGGAGTGCCGATGCACCCGTGCACGGCGCACTCGCTGTCGAGCCGCAGCGCGAGCCCGTGAGCAGGCTGCGTCCGGTTGCTGCCGAACCGGCAGGCAACCCGTTGGCGCGCATCACCACGCTTCACCCCCGTACCTACAGCGAGGCGCGCACGATCGGGGAGCACTACCGCGACGGCACCCCGGTGATCTTGAACCTGACCGACATGGACGACGCGGACGCCAAGCGTCTCGTCGACTTCTCGGCCGGACTCGCGTTCGCTCTGCGCGGATCCATGGACAAGATCACCAGCAGGGTGTTCCTTCTCTCACCGCCGAACGTTGACGTCACGGCGGAGGATCGCAGGAAGCTGGCGGAGGGCGGGTTCGGGAACCACGGTTAGAGTTGACCCGTGGCCCCTATCCTCCTCGTCATCTTCTACGTCCTGTTCGCGTTCTCCCTGTTCCTGACCGCGCGTGTCGTGGTCGAGATGGTGCGGACGTTCGCGAGGGAGTGGCGCCCGGCGGGCGGCGTAGCCGTGACGCTTGAGACCGTCTACACGGTCACCGACCCACCGGTCCGCGCACTGCGTCGGGTGATCCCGACTGTGCGGATCGGAGGCGTCGGGCTGGACCTATCGATTATTGTGCTGTGGCTGGTCGTTATCATTCTGATGCGATTCGCAGATCCCAGGTGACGGGGAACCGTGGGATGACCGCAGCCCAGGAGTGCGAGAGGTGATCCGATGCCGTTGACCCCCGCTGATGTGCACAATGTTGCATTCAGCAAGCCGCCGATTGGCAAGCGGGGCTACAACGAGGACGAGGTGGACGCGTTCCTCGACCTGGTTGAGGGCGAACTGGCCCGCTTGATCGAGGAGAACAACGACCTCCGTCAGCAGGTCGAGCAGCTCGACCAGCAGCTCGAGACCGCGCGTGCAGACCTCGACGACGCGCGTGCGAAGGCTTCTTCCGGCCCCATGACGAGCCGTATGCCGGTGGAGGAGCCGCGCCGCCTGGCGCCGGTCCCGCCGCCCACGGTGATGGAGCAGACGTCCCCGGGTGGTGGCGGAGACCACCACGTGCAGGCCGCGAAGGTCCTGGGTCTCGCCCAGGAGATGGCGGACCGGCTGACCGGCGAGGCGAAGGCCGAGGCGGACGGCATGCTGTCCGAGGCCCGCACGAAGTCCGAGCAGCTGTTGTCCGAGGCTCGCGCCAAGGCCGACACGATGGTCAACGAGGCGCGCACGCGTGCCGAGACCATGCTCAACGACGCGCGGACGCGTTCCGAGACGCTGGAGCGGCAGGCCCGTGAGAAGGCCACCGCGCTGGACCGTGACGCGCAGCGCAAGCACGCTGAGGTGATGGGCAACATCACCCAGGAGAAGAACACGCTCGAGAAGCAGATCGACAAGCTGCAGACGTTCGAGCGCGAGTACCGCACGCGACTGAAGACGATGCTCGAGTCGTCCCTGCGCGACCTCCAGGACCGCGGCCCGGCCGCACCGTCCGAGGGCCGTTCCCAGGGCTACTCCTTCGGCGCACGCGCCGAAGCGGGCTGAACTACTGTTCGCTAGGTGCTCTTCGTAGTTCTACTTCTGGTGCTGGCTGCCCTCGGGTTGCTCGTGCCTGCGCTGACCACGTCCAACACGATCTGGGCGTGGTCGTCCGTGGGCGCGAGCGTGCTCGCCGCCCTGGTCCTCGCTTGGGACTGGTGGCGGAGGCGACCGGGGGACCCCGCAGCCGACGCGCAGAGTGTAGATCAACTTGCTGTAGCCGATGATCAACGGGTAGTCGTGCCGGCGGTAGCCGACACGCCGCCCGCTGACGAGGAACCACCGGAAGAGGACACCGACGCGGCGGACCTGCTCGTCGTGGCCGATCTGGTGGACGAGGTCCGGGTGCTGGACGAGCGGCCCCGGTACCACCTGAGCTCGTGTTCCTGGCTTGCCGGGAGGCCCACGCTGGGCCTCCCGGTGCAGGAGGCACGGCAGCTGCAGTTCACGCCCTGTGGTGTGTGCACGCCGGACGGCGTCCTGGTTCGCCGGAGTCGTTCCGCGGGTTAGGCTCATCGGCTGCATTTCGGCGGGGTCACTACCGCTTTGATCTTCGTTGGGTTACGAACTGCGGATGCTGCCGAGATCGGTGTTCCGTGTCCTTGTGGTTGCCGTGGCCCTGGTGTTCAGTGGCGTTCCGATCGCGCACACACGAGCCGCGCCCGAGAAGTGCGAGCTCTCCTCGCGGCTGGGTGAGAAGGTGCGGTTCCCCACCAGCGACGGCTTTGACCTGCCGGGTCTGGTGCTTGGCGGCGGATCGCGCGGCGTGCTCTTCGCCGACTTCCTCGGCGCGGACGTCTGCGGCTGGATCTCGCTGGGGCAGCAGCTCGCCGACGACGGTTACCAGGTGCTCCTCTACCAAGGTCGCAGCACCGCGCCCACCATGGACGCCGACATCGGCGCGGCGGCACAGGAACTGGCCGACCGAGGTGCCACCTCGATCATCGCGGGTGGGGTGCTGCACGCGGGTGCGGCGGTCGCACTGAGAGCGCCGCGGATCAGCGGACTGGCCGGCGTCTTCCTGCTGCACCTGCCGTTCGAACCCTCCGACGGTGTCAACGTGCCGACGCGCGAACTGGAGGCCGTCAGGAAGCTCGACGTGCCCGTGTTCATCGGTGCGGACTCCGGGGGCGAGGAGCAGGCGAGGAGGTTCGCCGAGGCCGCGTCCAGGGACACGCTCGCGATCGAGCCGGACGCCCCCGGTGGCGTCGAGGTGATCAAGGATGGCGAACCGATGCGCGACAAGCTGCGGGCGTTCGTGCTCGCCAGCATGCCGGTACCCGCGTACGAGCGGTGGCGGTGGCCGGTGGGTGGTGCGGTCGCCCTGCTGGTTCTCGCGGCGCTCGGTGTCGTCGTGCACCGGCGCCGGAGAGGTCGTACTGCCTAGGCGTTCCGCCGGGACGTCCCGTGGAGGCCGAGCGGGAGGTCAGCCGCCGCCTCCGTCGCCGCGGTGACGGTCGTTGTAGTCGTGGTCGTAGCCATCGGGGAAGGGGAAGCCACCTGTGCGGTCCCTGATGGTCTGCCAGGAGAACCACGCGCCGAGCAGGAGGACGACGACGAAAGCCGCCGCTGAGATCCAGATCCACATGGCTCAGCGGTCCAGGAACAGCAGCGTGATCAACAACGCCAGCAGCACCAGGTCGAGGACCACGCCGGTCGGCTTCGAGTCGTAGCGCAGCCGCGTGATCGTGGCGCCGACCATCAGCAGTCCGAGGCCGACGGTGGCCGCGTGCGCGATCCCTTCCCACGTGACCAGACCGGCCACCAGGCCCGCCGCGCCCGCCCACTCCAGCGCGCCGATGGTGCGCCACAGCGCCGGGTTCATCCGGAAGTGGTCGCGGGCCTCCAGTGACGCCTTCGCGCCGAACAGCTTGCCCGCGCCCGTCGCGACGAACAGCACGGCCAGCACGATCGACAGCGCGATGGTCAACGTCATCCGGCGAGCATACGGTTTGCGCTCCCCCGTACCCTGTAACCACAGGCACCGATCCGGCCATCACCGGGGAGCCTCCGGAAGAACGGGCGCGAGCCTCAGTAGAACCGGACGGGACCGGCCCGTCACAGCCGAAGAACGAGAGGCCCGTGGTCAACGCGGGCAAGCGGGGTGGTACCGCGGCCCGCCGAGCCACATCGGCGTGTCGTCCTCGCGTGTCGCATCTGACCGCGAGGAGCAGTGGAGATGGCCTACCCCAGGGCCGGAGCGAACGAGGTCCCGGCGCAGCCGTCCTTTCCGAACCTCGAGCAGGACGTGCTCGGGTACTGGAAGGACGACGAGACCTTCCAGGCGAGCATCGACCGCACCCCGGCGGGTGAGCACGGCGAGAACGAGTTCGTCTTCTACGACGGCCCGCCGTTCGCGAACGGCCTGCCGCACTACGGCCACCTGCTGACCGGCTACGTCAAGGACGTCGTGCCGCGCTACCAGACGATGCGCGGCAAGCACGTCGAGCGCCGGTTCGGCTGGGACACGCACGGCATGCCCGCCGAGTACGAGGCGGAGAAGCAGCTCGGCATCACGCAGAAGCACGAGATCGACGAGCTCGGCATCGAGAAGTTCAACGAGGCGTGCCGCACGTCCGTGTTGCAGTACACGGACCAGTGGCGCGACTACGTGACGCGTCAGGCTCGTTGGGTCGACTTCGACAACGACTACAAGACGCTCGACCTCGACTACATGGAAAGCGTCATGTGGGCGTTCAAGGCCTTGTGGGACAAGGGCTTGATCTACGAGGGCTTCCGGGTGCTCTGGTACTGCTGGCGTTGCCAGACGCCGTTGTCCAACACCGAGACCAAGATGGACGACGCGTACCGCGACCGGCAGGACCCGGCCGTGACGGTGGCGCTGCGCCTGGAGTCCGGTGAGAAGGCCCTGGTCTGGACGACCACGCCGTGGACGCTGCCGAGCAACCTGGCCGCCGCCGTGCACCCCGATGTCGACTACGTGACCGTGGTGGGCTCCGACGGCGACAAGTACCTGCTGGCCGAGGCCCGTGTCGCGGCGTACGCGCGCGAGCTGGGCGAGGAGCCCGAGGTCGTCGCGCGCTACAAGGGCTCGGACCTGGTCGGCAAGAAGTACCTGCCGCCGTTCGACTTCTTCGTGGGCCGCGAGAACGCGCACCAGGTGCTCACGGCCGACTACGTGACCACCGACGACGGCACGGGCATCGTCCACATCGCGCCTGCGTTCGGTGAGGACGACAAGGTCGTGACGGACGCGGCGGGCATCGAGGTCGTCGTGCCGGTCGGACCGGACGGCAAGTTCACCGCTGAAGTGGCGCCGTACCAGGGCGTGCACGTCTTCGAGGCGAACAAGCTGATCACCCGCGACCTGAAGGAAGCGGGCCTGCTGCTGCGCCACGAGACCTACGACCACCCGTACCCGCACTGCTGGCGCTGCCAGAACCCGCTGATCCAGCGCGCGCTGTCGGCGTGGTTCGTCGCGGTCACGCAGTTCAAGGACCGGATGGTCGAGCTCAACCAGCAGATCAACTGGGTGCCGGCGCACATCAAGGACGGCCAGTTCGGCAAGTGGCTGGAGAACGCGCGCGACTGGAACATCTCGCGCAACCGGTACTGGGGCTCGCCGCTGCCCGTGTGGACCTCGGACAACCCCGAGTTCCCCCGCACGGACGTGTACGGGTCGCTGGACGAGCTGGAGCGCGACTTCGGCGTGCGTCCGGACAACCTGCACCGGCCGTTCATCGACGAGCTGACGCGGCCGAACCCGGACGACCCGTCCGGCAAGTCCGTCATGCGCCGGATCCCGGACGTGCTCGACTGCTGGTTCGAGTCGGGCTCGATGTCGTTCGCGCAGGTGCACTACCCGTTCGAGAACGCGGACTGGTTCGAGAACCACTACCCGGGCAACTTCATCGTCGAGTACAACGGGCAGACGCGCGGCTGGTTCTACACGCTGCACGTGCTCGCGACGGCGTTGTTCGACCGGCCCGCGTTCCGCGACTGCGTGGCGCACGGGATCGTGCTCGGTGACGACGGCCAGAAGATGTCCAAGTCGCTGAAGAACTACCCGGACGTCAACGAGGTCTTCGACCGCGACGGCTCCGACGCCATGCGCTGGTTCCTCATGGCGTCGCCGATCCTGCGCGGTGGCGACCTGGTCGTGACCGAGCGCGGCATCCGCGACGCGGTGCGCCAGGCCGTGCTGCCGCTGTGGAACTCCTGGTACTTCCTGGCGTTGTACTCCAACGCCGCCGGGAAGGAGGGCACGTGGCGCGTCGACTCGACGAACGTGCTCGACCGGTACGCGCTGGCGAAGACGCACGACCTGGTCCGCGACATCCAGGCGTCGATGGACGTCTACGACATCTCCGGTGCCTGCCAGCAGGTGCGCGAGTACCTGGAGGTGCTGACGAACTGGTACGTGCGACGGTCGCGGCAGCGGTTCTGGGACGGTGACCAGGACGCGATCGACACCCTGCACACCGTGCTGGAGGTCGTCACGCGCGTGGCGGCGCCGTTGCTGCCGTACACGACCGAGGTCGTGTGGCGCGGCCTGACCGGCGGGCGTTCCGTGCACCTGACGGACTTCCCGTCGGTGTCGGACGTGCCGGCGGACGACGCGCTGGTGGCGGCGATGGACGAGGTGCGCGACGTCTGCTCGACGGCGTTGTCGCTGCGCAAGGCGAACAAGCTGCGCGTGCGGCTTCCGTTGGCGCGCTTGACGGTCGCCTCCCCGGTGGCGGGCTCGCTGGAGGACTTCGCCGAGATCGTGCGCGACGAGGTCAACGTCAAGGAGGTGTCGCTGTCCACGGACGTCGACGCCTACGGGCAGTTCCAGCTGGTCGTCAACGCCCGTGCCGCCGGTCCGCGCCTCGGGCCGAACGTGCAGAAGGTCATCAAGGCCGTCAAGGCCGGCGACTGGTCCGAAGTGGACGGAAAGATCGTCGCCGCCGGTGTCGAGCTGTTCGAGGGCGAGTACGAACAGCGCCTGGTGGCAACGGATCCCGCCGCCACGGCGGCTCTGCCCGGTGGTGCCGGCGTCGTCGTGGTCGACACGGCGGTGACGCCGGAGCTGGAGGCCGAGGGCGTCGCGCGCGACCTGGTGCGCGTGGTGCAGCAGGCGCGCAAGGACGCCCGGCTCGACGTGTCCGACCGGATCACGCTGACGCTGGAGCTGCCGGAGGCGGTGCGGTCCGCGGTCGAGCCTCATCTGCCGTTCGTGCAGGCGGAGACGCTGACGACCTCGGTCGTGTTCGGTGAGGGCACGTCCGAGGGCACGGTCGGCGACGGCGCCAAGGTGAAGGTCGCGGTCGCGAAGGCCTGATCGAACGGTTCGTGGTGTGGGCTCCTGCGACAGGGGAGCCCACACCACGGCTCAGGCGGCTTCGGGCAGTGCGGTGCGGTCCAGCGCTGCCAGCACCCGGTGGGAGAGATGGGCCGGAGGCGGGTCGACCACGTCGACCAGTCTGGTCAGCCACGCGATGATCGCCAGGTCGGTCTCGTCCAACTCGGTCATCAGACACCCCCCTCCGCGGTGAGTCCCTCCTGGAGCGAGGTGAGGCAGCGGCCTCTCGTCGGTCCGATGCTGCCGCGGGGCATCTCCAGCGCCTCGGCGACCGCCTGGTACTCGGCTCGGCCCGCGAGCACGGTGAGCCGCAGGAGCTCCTGGCAGCGCCGGCTCAGCCTGCTGAACGCCCGCCACAGCCTGCGGTCGCGGTCGTCGAGCAGGACCTCCTCCTCCGGCAGCCACTGCGCGCCGGGCACCTCGGCGTTGTCCGAGGACAGAGCCGACCGGCCGTGAGCCTCCTGCCAGTGCTTTCGCGCCTCCCTGCGGGTGGTGACGACCAGCCAGCCGGCGAGTGCACGAGGCTCGGTGAGCCGGTCCACGTGCCTGAGGAACGACAGCCAGACGGTCTGGACGACGTCCTCGGCGGTGCTCCTGTTCAGGCCGTGTCCTCTGGCGACGTGCCAGAGCATGGGCGTCAACTCCGTGACGAGGACGTCCAGGGCGTCGCGGTTGCCTTCGCGTGCCGCACGGATGCACTGCGCGTGCCGCTCAACGCCCTTCAGGCCTTCCCAGGGGACGACGGGGAGCTCGCGATCGGGCGTCGCGCCCAGCGCGATGATCGCGGCGGCGCCGACCTCGTCCGGTGCGGTGTCCTCCGGGATGATCTCGGTGAGCTCCGCGTGCAGGTCGTTCAACCGGCGGGCGGCGGCGTCGCCGTTGACCCGTGCTTCGGGCTTCGAACTCATGCTTCCCCCTTGGCGGCGCGGCGCGGTCCACGAGCCCGTCGTTCCTGATTGCCGACCTTCTCGCTGATCTGGGCACGCGCACGGGACACGTATCCGCGAGCGGCGTCGCGGTCGCAGCCGAGCACCTCGGCGATCTGCTCGTAGTCGAACGACCAGAACCGCAGGGCCAGTGCGGTGCGCAGTGCCTCCGGCAGAGCGGCGATGGCGGCGAGCGTGGCGTTGAGCTCCTGCGAGATCTCGGCGTCGCGGTGGCGCTGGACGAGAATCCGGAAGGCGCTGCCGTAGCGGCCGATCAGTTCGTCGTTCAGGTCTCCTGGACGTTCGCGCCGCCTTCGGGACTGGTCGATGAGGGAGTTCCTGATCGCGGCGGCCAGCCACGCGCAGCGCCGGGACGGCTCGATCGCCGGCCAGTTCCGCCAGGCGCTGACGAAGGCGTCCTGCACCGCGGCCTCGTGGTCGAGGCCCGGTGACCACGTGGCGGCGAACCTGCACATCCGAATGCGCTCCTGGTTGTAGAAGTCGCTGAACGCCGCGGCGTGGTCGTCGGAGTCGGAGGACGTCATCACGACCGATCCGAGTCAGTGCGCGTTCGACGTCGTATCTGCCCGCCTACCACGGTATCGAGGGTGGTTAGGGGGTCCACCATCTCGTACCTCCCCTCATCGAGGCCTGTCCGTCGGCCGCGTTTAGCGGCTCGGTATCAGGTAGACGCAAGCGGAACGGGATTGTGAACGCTGGATGTTCGCACGCGTGCGTGGTGCGGAAGTCAGCTCGCATGCAACACCTCGTGCCGAGGCGGACACCTACAGCCGAACGGTCGATCTCTTCGAGAGGGGTGGCACGTGGTTGCTGGGGGATGGCGTCTGACGATGGGCGCCGCGGTACTGGCCACGATTGCGGTGGCGGCACCCGCCGCACAGGCGGACACCGGGTGCGTGTGGGGCATGAAGAGGCTGCCGATCCCGGCCGGCCAGTCGTCGTACGGCGCGCTCGCCGGCGCTGGTGACTGGCTTGCTTCCTCCGGGGGTACGTCGGTCGTGATCTGGCACCACGAGGTCGCTCGGACCGTCGAGTTCCCCGTCGACAGGGCGACTCCCGGCATCAACCGGCACGGTGTGCTGATCAGCCACGGTGAGGACGGCGTGTGGCGTGGTGAGGAGAAGCTCGGGGAGTTGCCCGGCGGGCCGTCGACGGTGAAGTCGATCAACGCCGACGGCGACGTCGTCGGCACTTCCGGAGGGGTGCTGGTGGTGTGGCCCGCCGGGTCCACCTCTCCGGTGGTGCTCGAAGGCTCCGACGACGGGCGGACCTGGTGGCCGCTGGGGATCGACGACGACGGCAACGTCGTCGCCACCACCAACTTCGACCAGGGAATGCTGGGGTACGTGTGGAACGGGCTGGGGGAGCGCTCCGAGCTCAGGCCGTTGCCGGGTCAAGACCGGACGGTTCCCACGTTGGTCGAGAACGGTCGCGTCTACGGGTACTCGCAGTCGTGGAGCGGGCCAGGCGCGGCGCCGTCGGTCGAGTGGAACCTGAGCGGCGAGGTCGTCCGCACCACGGACGAAGGCCCCGTGTTCGACGTCAACGCTGCGGGTGACGAGTTGCTGGCCTGGAACTCGGCGGTCCGGCGTGCCCACGGCCGGGTCGACCGCTGGTCCTACCCGTACTCGATGCCCTTCCCGAGCGTGCTCGCCGACAACGGTGACCTGTACGGCGGTGCGTACTACGAGGGGCCGTCCAAGCTGTTCTGCCGCTGACGCTTCATCGTCACGACGACGAGCCGCCGCACCAGCCGGACCCGCGGTGACCACCGCGCCGGTGCGGCGGGCTCGCGGCCCGCCGCGCGTTCGCAGGCGTCGAACAGGTCCTCGATGCACGCGTCGTGCAGCCACCGGATCACCAGCGCCCACCGCACCCGGTCTGCGAAGCCGAAGTCGCCGACGAGCTCGTGCCGGAGAACGTCGCCCGACGCCGAGAGCGTGTGCGAGCCGGAGAGCTTGGTGAACTCGAAGGTGATCGACTCGCCGGGCACGAAGTCCGTGCAGCGGTACCGGATCGGGCCGTGCCCGCCGTCCGCGCCGACGCCCAGCGGGCGGTCGAACTCCTGCTTTCCCCACGCGGGCGGCCAGAGTTCCTGGACGCGGTCGACGAACGGGCCCGCGGGCACGCCGAGGTCGCGGGTGTGGACGTTCCTGATCATGAGGATCCCCTTCCATACGCTGCCGTATGTTCCTGAAAACGTACGGT
Organism: Lentzea sp. NPDC058436; assembly: GCF_042721515.1. Lineage (NCBI taxonomy): Bacteria > Bacillati > Actinomycetota > Actinomycetes > Pseudonocardiales > Pseudonocardiaceae > Lentzea > Lentzea sp. NPDC058436. The sequence goes on along the minus strand of NZ_JBHXLF010000015.1, from coordinate 136,243 downwards.
AGCGTATGGAAGCGTGGTGCGGCGGAATCGTGACGACTGGACTGAGATGGCGCTGAGAGCGCTCGCCGAGGGCGGCCTGGGCGCGGTGGCGGTCGAACCGCTGGCGGCGCGGGCCGGTGCCACGAAAGGCAGCGTCTACCACCACTTCCCGAACCGCGAGGCGTTGCTGCGGGCGACGGTCGAGCGGTGGGAGCGGGAGCACACCGAGAAGGTCATCGAGCTCGTCGAGTCCGAACGGACCCCGCAGGACAAGCTGAAGACCCTCTTCGCCATGGTGCTCGACCGCACGCGCAAGGGGTCGGTGGAGATGGCGTTGCAGGCGGGCGCGGCCGACGAGGTGATCGCGCCGGTCCTGCGGCGCGTCACGGAGAAGCGGATCGGCTACCTGACGGAGTTGTTCAGGCAGCTCGGGTTCGGCAAGGCCCAGGCGAGGAAGCGCGCGTTGATCGCGTTCAGCCTCTACCTGGGCCAGGCGCAGCTGTGGACGACGCTGCCCGGCCTCGCCGAACCGGTGCTCGACGAGGCCGTGCAGGTGCTCACCGCCAGGTGATCAGGCCGCGGTCGCCCAGAGCGCGCTCGCGATCACGTCGGCGTTGCGGTCGAGCGCCGTGACGTTGATGTTCGACGTCGTGTCGCACGAGCGGTGGTAGCAGCGGTCGAAGGCCTGGCCGGCCGTGCCGCCCCACTTCGACGCCTGCGCCGAGGTCTTGATGCCCTCGGCGCCGGTGAAGGTGCCGCCGGTCGGGATGCCCGCGCGGGCGAACGCCGCGTGGTCGGAACGGCCGCCGACGTTCGTCAGCTCGGTCTGGACGCCCAGCGCGGTGAAGCCCGCCTGCAGCCGCTGCGTCAGCGCCGCCGAACCGGAGGGCTGACCGCTGGAGCTGTAGACGAAGTAGCCGGGGTTCGGCGAGCCGGTCATGTCGAAGTTCAGGTACGCCTTGATCCTCGACTTGTCGGTGCTGCTCAAGGAGTTCACGTAGTACGTCGAGCCGACGAGGCCGAGCTCCTCCGCGCCCCACCAGCCGAACCGCAGGTGCTTGGTCGGCTGGAAACCGGTGGCCTTCACCTGGAGGGCGACCTCCAGGAGCGACGCGGAGCCGGTGCCGTTGTCGTTGATGCCGGGGCCCGCCGAGACGCTGTCGAGGTGGCCGCCCAGCATCACGACGTTGTTCGCGTCACCGCCGGGGTAGTCCGCGATCAGGTTGTAGCCGGTGGCGCCGTTGGACGTGAACGACTGGACGCGCGTCGTGTAGCCGGCGGCGTCGAGCTTGCCCTTGACCCAGTTGATCGAGGCCAGGTACCCCGGTCGTCCGTGAGCGCGGTTTCCGCCGTTGGCGTTCGCGATGGACTGGAACTGGTTCAGGTGGGCTTGTACGTTCGCGACGTTGATGTTCGGCGCCGCCAGTGCGGCCGGTGCCGCTGCTTGCGCTGCTGTGGTTCCGGTCACCATCAAGGCGGCCGCCAGCGCGATCAGGATCCTCATGGTTCAACTCCGTGCAGGGTTAGGGATTGAGCCACTGATCAACATGCTCCGTCGTGCATGGGCTCGGTAGGGGCGAACGGCTGGAGTTGTTAACTCGTCTGATTCGTCGGAATCGGTGGTGATCAACCAGAATGGTCCAGGTGGGTGACGTCACGGTTGTTCTGGGCATCGGCGCTGCCGTACTGCTGATCTCGGTGATCGCGGTGCGGGTGTCGACGCGGCTCGGACTGCCCTCGCTCCTGCTGTACCTCGGCATCGGCGTGCTGCTCGGCGAGTCGGTGTTCGGCATCAAGTTCGACGACGCCGACCTGACGCAGTCGCTCGGCATCGCGGCGCTGGTGCTGATCCTGACCGAGGGTGGCATCACGACGCGCTGGAACGCGGTGAAACCCTCGCTGTGGCTGGGCGTCGCACTGTCCACAGTGGCCGTTGTGGTCAGCGTCGCGGTGACCGGCACCGCGTTGCACTTCCTGCTCGGCCTCGACTGGCGGATGGCGTTGCTGTGGGGCGCGGTGCTGTCGTCCACGGACGCGGCCGCCGTGTTCAGCGTCCTGCGCTCGCTGGGTGTCGGGGCACGGCTCACGGGCGCGCTCGAACTGGAGTCCGGCCTCAACGACGCGCCGGTCTACATCGCCGTCGTGCTGCTGGCCTCGTCCGACCAGATCTCGTGGACCGCGCCGCTGCTGGTGATCTACGAACTGGGTGCGGGCGCGCTCATCGGCGTGGTGCTGGGCTTCTTGGGCGGAGCGGGGCTGAAACGCGCGGCGTTGCCCTCCACCGGTCTGTACCCGCTCGCCACGGTGGCGGTGTGCGTGATGGCCTACACGGCGGGCGATCTCGTGCACGCGTCCGGTTTCCTGGCCACGTACGTCGCCGCGCTGGTCCTCGGCAACGCCCGCCTGCCGCACCGCGCCGACACCCTGTCGTTCGCCGAGGGGCTCGGCTGGCTCGCCCAGATCGGGCTCTTCGTGCTGCTCGGCCTCTACGCCTCGCCGTCGCGGCTGCTCGACGTGCTGTTCCCGGCGCTGGTCGCGGGTGTCGTGCTGACGTTCGTGGCGCGGCCGTTGTCCGTCGTGCTGTCCTCGCTGCCGTTCAAGGTGCCGTGGCGGGAACAGGCGTTCCTCTCCTGGTCGGGGCTGCGCGGCGCGGTGCCGATCGTGTTCGCGCTGATCCCGCTGATCCAGGGCGTCGAAGGCGCGCGGGAACTGGTCGACGTGGTGTTCCTGCTGGTCATCGTGCTGACGGTGGTGCAGGGCACGACGCTTCCGTTCCTCGCGCGCAGGCTCGGGCTCGTGAAGGCGGGGGAGGCGGTGGAGGTCCAGGTCGACTCGTCACCGCTCGACGAGCTCGGTGCCGAGCTGCTGCAGGTGCACATCCAGCGCGGGTCGAAGCTGCACGGCGTCTACATGTCCGAGCTGAGGCTGCCGAGCGGTGCCACGGTGAGTCTCGTCGTGCGCTCCGGGAAGAGTTTCACGCCACAACCGACGACACGGCTGCAGACCGACGACCAGTTGCTCATCGTCACCACTGAAGAGGTGCGCGACGCCGCTGAGCGGCGCGTTCGTGCCGTCGACAGGGCCGGTCGCTACGCACGGTGGAAGGGCGAGACCGGGGATTGATCGGTCTCCGAGCGTTCTCAGCATGTGAATCGGGTGTCGACGGGAGGATCACCCTCCGCTAACGTCGTCGGCAGGTCATGAGAGCCAGCGTCAAGCCCAAGCTTGCTGGCCGGCAACCCTCCAACCGCGGTGGGGTGCCCTTGGTGAGGACCTGGTCCGGCGCGTGGGGCGCCGGTCAAGCGCGGGCCTCCAGTGCGGGCCCCTGGCCTCGGAGGCAGCACGATGACGCTCGCGATCACCCCTGGAACCACCACCGCCGTCCCGGCTGTCGTCGGCGCCGACCTGCGCGTTCCGCTGGTCACCGGGGAGCGCGTGACGTACGCCAACCTCGACCACGCGGCTTCGGCGCCCTGTCTGCAGGAAGTGCGCGACGCCGTCGACGAGCTGCTGCCCTGGTACGCCAGCGTGCACCGCGGCGCCGGCTTCGCCTCGCAGGTCTCGACCCGCGTCTACGAGCAGGCCCGCGACCGCATCCGCAAGTTCGTCGGGGCGCACGCCTCCGACGCCGTCGTCTTCACCCGCAACACCACCGACTCGCTGAACCTGTTGGCGCGCAGCGTTCCCCGCAACACCGCCGTCGTCCTGTTCGACAGCGAGCACCACGCGGCGCTGCTGCCGTGGCGTGGGCCCAACGTTCAGCGCGTTCCCGCACCGTCTTCGTCCGGCGCCGCAGTTGTCGCGCTGGACCGGGCGTTGGCCGCCGCCCCGGTCGGCCCTCGGCTCGTGATCGTCACCGGGGCGTCCAACGTCACGGGGGAGCTGTGGCCGGTCGCCGAGCTCGCGAAGGTCGCCCGCCGCCACGGCGCGCGCATCGCGCTCGACGCCGCCCAGCTCGCCCCGCACCGCCCGATCAACGCCCGTGAGCTGGGCGTCGACTACATCGCGTTCTCCGGGCACAAGATCTACGCCCCGTTCGGCGCCGGTGTGCTGGTCGGCCGCGCTGACTGGTTGCAGCAGGCCCAGCCGTACCTGGTCGGCGGTGGCGCGACCTCGAAGGTGACCGACCACGGCGACCGCCTCGGCGTGGCCTGGTCCGCGGTGCCCGAGCGGCACGAGGCCGGCAGCCCGAACGTCGTCGGCGTGCACGCGCTGGCCTCGGCGTGCGAGATCCTGTCGCGGCACTGGGAGCAGACCGTCGCGCACGAGCAGGAGCTGCTGACGCGTCTGCAGGACGGGCTGCGGTCCATCCCCGGCTTCCGCGAGCTCGCGATCCTGACCGACGCGGACAAGGTCGGCGTCGTGAGCTTCACGATCTCCGGCTTCGACGCGGGCTTCCTCGCGGCGGCGCTGTCCGCCGAGTACGGCATCGGCGTGCGCGACGGGGCGTTCTGCGCGCACGTGATCGTGGGTCGTCTCGTCAAGCAGGTCGGATCGCACGAGCAGCGTGCCGTGCGCGCGTCGATCGGCCTCGGCACGACGGCCGAGCACGTCGATCGTTTGGTCGCGGCGCTGCGCACTCTCGTCACCGAGGGTCCGAAGTGGACCTACGCGCAGCAGGACGGCCGCTGGGTTCCCGAGAACGACGACCGAACCCTGCCGCCGTTCCTCGCGTAGTCCCTGTCGTGGACACTGACCTGGTGAGTGACGAGCCCAAGGCCCAGGAGGACGAGGCCGCGAAGGTCGCTGACAAGCCTGCGGAAGAGCAGGTCAGCGAGCCGGAGAAGGCCGCGGAGCCCGTGGCCGCCGACAAACCCGCCGAGTCCGCCGCGAAGGTGGAGGACGACGCCGAGGAGTTCTCGATCACCGGCTCGCTGCCGGAACCGAGGATCAGGACCCTCGGGATCCTGGCGGGCGGTGTGCTGGCCCTGGACGTGCTCACCAAGGTCGTGTCGGTGGCGTTCCTGGAGGGCGCGGACCCGATCAAGCTGTTCGGCGGCGTGCTCTACCTGACGTTCGTCCGCAACCCCGGCGCCGCGTTCGGCCTCGGCGAGGGCATGACGTGGGTCCTCGCGCTGATCGCGCTGGGCGTCGCCGGGTTCATCTTCTGGATCTCGCGCAACCTGCGCTCCGAGAAGTGGGCCGTCGGCCTCGGCCTGGTGCTGGGCGGCGCCGTCGGCAACCTCGCCGACCGGATCTTCCGCGAGCCCGGCCCGATGCGCGGCCACGTGGTCGACTTCCTGTCGCTGTTCGACCCGTACGGCCGGGTGTGGCCCGTGTTCAACGTCGCGGACATGGCGATCATCGGCGGTGGCGTGACGATCATCGTGCTGGCGCTGCTGCAACACGACTACGACGGGACCGTCCACCGCGATGCGCCCGCGCTCGTGGAGTCCGACGGTCTGCAGGAGTCGAAGTAGCTGCTCCTGGTAGTTTCAGCGGGTTCTGCAAGGAGAAGAAGGTCGAGGCCCCCGCGTGAGCGGTTACCGAACGCTGCCGATTCCCGACGGACTGGACGGCATGCGCGTCGACGCCGGCCTCGCGAAGCTGCTCGGCCTGTCCCGCACCGCCGTCGCGGCCATCGCCGACGCCGACGACGTGCTGGTCAACGGTCGTGTCGTGGGCAAGTCCGACCGGCTCACCGCCGGGTCGATGCTGGAGATCACGCTGCCGGCGCCGCCGCAGCCGATCACCGTCCAGGCGATCCCCGTCGAGGGCCTGGTGATCATCCACGAGGACGACGACATCATCGTCGTGGACAAGCCCGTCGGCGTCGCCGTGCACCCGTCACCCGGCTGGACCGGGCCGACCGTCGTCGGTGGTCTCGCCGCCGCCGGCCACCGCGTCGCCACGTCCGGTGCCGCCGAGCGCCAGGGCGTCGTGCACCGGCTCGACGTCGGCACGACCGGCGTGATGGTGGTCGCGAAGTCCGAGTCCGCGTACTCCGCCCTGAAGCACGCCTTCAAGGAGCGGACCGTCGACAAGGTCTACCACGCGATCGTGCAGGGCCACCCGGACCCGATCAAGGGCACCATCGACGCCCCGATCGACCGCCACCCGAGGCACGACTACAAGTTCGCCGTGATGCAGGACGGCAAGCCGTCCATCACGCACTACGAGGTCATCGAGGCCTTCCGCGCGGCGTCGTTCGTCGAGGTCCACCTGGAGACCGGGCGCACGCACCAGATCCGCGTGCACTTCTCGGCGCTGCACCACCCGTGCGTGGGCGACCTGACGTACGGCGCCGACCCGACGCTGGCCAAGCGCCTCGGCGTGACGCGGCAGTGGCTGCACGCGCGGCAGCTCGGTTTCCACCACCCGGCGGACGGCCAGTGGGTCTCGTACACGTCGGAGTACCCGGCTGACCTGGCCACTTCGCTGGAGAAGCTGCGCGAAGAGGGCTGATTGCGTCTGAGTAAACCACCGGTTAGCAACGTTGCACTTGATGTTAACCGGTGTGCTCAATAGCGTTTTCGGCATGGAGCTCACCATTCTCGCGGCCTCGGGCCGCACCGGTCTCGCCCTCACCCGCCAGGCGCTGGAGCGCGGCCACACCGTCACCGCGATCGCCCGCGACCCCTCCCGCATCACCGTCGACCACCCGAACCTGCGCAAGGTCGCCGGTGACGTGAGCGGTCCGTTGAGCATCGACGCGGACTCGGTCGTGGTGTCCGGCCTCGGCACCGACACCCCCGGCGTGCTGCTCGACGGCGCCAAGGCCGTGCTCGCCACCGCTCCGCGCCGGGTCGTCTGGCTCGGCGCGTACGGAACGGGCCCGTCGGCCGAGGCGGCGGGCCCCGGTGCGGAGGTGCTGGGCAGGTTCTTCGGCGACCGGATCCCGGACAAGGTCGCGGCCGACACCGCCGTCCTCGACGCCGGTGGCACCGTCTTCCACGCCGGGGTGCTCACCGACGAGCCGGCGGGCCCGCGCCGCACGGTCGGCCTGGACGAGGCGCCGCCGTTCGACCTCGGCGCGAAGGTCAGCAGGGAGACCGTCGCCGCCGCGATGCTCGACGAGGCCGAGAACCCGCGCTTCGCCGGCGCGGTCGCGTTGCCGCTAGCGGGCTAGGACCTCGGTGACGGTCGCCCGCACCTGGTCGCGCAGCCAGGCGTGGGCCAGGTCCGAGTCGTAGCGCTGGTGCCAGTTGCAGTGGATCGGCGCCTCCGGCGACTCGGCCGGCAACGGCCACGTGACCAGTCCGAACGCCTCGATCAGCGGCCGGCACAGAATGGTCGTGGTGGTGACCAGCGCGTCACTCGCCGCCGCGATCTGCAGGGCCGAGTGGACCGTCGCCACGGTCGCGATCACCCTGCGCTGCAAGCCTTCCGCGGCCAGCAGGTCGTCGATCGGGGCGGTGAACCTGCCGCGCCGTGAGACCAGCACGTGCGGATAGGCCGCGTACGCGCGCAGATCCAGTTCGGTGCACGGGTGGCCGGACCGCATCATGACGGCGAGCGGGTCGGTGCCGAGCACCTCCGAACGGAACTCGGGCAGGTCGGGCGCGCCGCCGCCGAGTTCGAGGTCGACCCGTCCGTGCCGCAGGTCGTCGGTGTCGGCGGAGTTCTCGGCGAGGACCCGCAGCCGCACCCCCGGCGCCTGCCCGGCGACCCGTCCGACCAGCACCGGCACCACCGACGAGGCGAGGGCGTCGTGGCACTGGATCGTGAACGTGCGCTCCAGTTCCGCCAGGTCCAGCTCACGGCTCGGCGCCAGCACGGCGTTGGCCTGCCGCACCAGCCGGTTCACCTCTTCGGCGATCCCGAGCGCGTACGGCGTGGGCGTCATCGTGTGGCCCGTCCGCACGAGGATGTCGTCGCCCGTGACCTTCCTGATCCGCCCCAGCGTCCGGCTGACGGCGGGCGAGGACAGGTGCAGCCGTTGCGCCGCACCCATCACGCTGCCCTCTTCGAGGAGGGCGTCCAGCACGGTCAGCAGGTTCAGATCCGCTTGCATGACAGACAATCTTGGAGGAAGCCGTGAACACCGACACCACCGCTCTCGTTCCCGCCGTCACCGCCGCTGTCCGCCGCGCCGGTGAGCGGATGCTGAAGCGCTACTCCCCGGAGTCCCGCGCCTCCAGCCTCGCCGAGATCATCGACGCCGTCCGGGCCAACGACGCCGCCGTGGTCGACCTCCTGAAGCCCGCACTGGCCGAGATCCGCCCGGAAGCCCGCTGGCTCGACGACGAACACGGCTCCGGCCCCCTCCCCGACGGCGAGTGGTGGCTGATCGACCCCGTCGGCGGCAACATGAACGCCGTCCACGGCATGACCGACTGGAACATCGGCGTGAGCCTCGTCCGCGACGGCCGCCCTGTCCTCGCCGTCGTGCACTTCCCGCTGTTCGACGAGCTGTTCACGGCCACCGAGGGCGGCGGCGCGTTCCTGAACGGCGTGAAGCTCCAGGTCTCGGACAAGACCTCGCTGGACGGCGCGCTGGCCGGCACCGGTCAGGCCCAGCCGGGGCAGGGGCCGGAGATGGCGGACCGGGTCGGCGCCTCGTACGCCGCGATGGCGAAGCACGCGCTCTACGTCCGGATCTCCGTGCCGGTCACGCACCAGCTCGCCCAGGTCGCCGCCGGACGGATGGACGTGCACTGGCAGTACGACAACGTGCGCGCGCACGCCTCAGGTGTGTTGCTCGTGCTGGAGGCGGGCGGGATCGTCACCGACCTCGACGGCAAGCCGTGGGAGCTGACGACCCGCGAGTACCTGGCAGCCGCGCCGGGAGTGCACGCTGCCGCACTCGAAGTGCTCTAGTCCTCGACGGTCCAGACCAGGGTGTTCAGGTCGACCTCCGGGCGCACGCTCCAGCGGACCTGGATGATCTCGGTCGGCTCCGGCAGCACGAACACGCTGTGCCCGCCCGCCGTCTCGCCCGGCTGCACGCCGAGCTTGTGGGCGGGCCGCGAGGACAGCGAGACCGGCGCCTTCGTCACGGTCTCGCCGGTCTTCGTCACCAGCACCAGGTACATGTCCGGCAGCGAGGTGTACGGCACCTGGGAGGTGTTCGTCACCTCGGTGTGCACGACCACGGACCGTTCGCCCTCGGCGAGCTTGTAACCGGCCGCGGTGAACAGGAAGTCCGCCGGGTCGACGACCTCGACCAGCTGGATCGAGAGGCGGGCGCCTTCGAGGCTGTCCGCCTCCAGGGCCGAGCCGATCTTGCCGGTCCGCGAGACGGCCCTGGGCTGCGGCTGGTCGGCGCGCACCCAGCCGGCGGACTGCGGCGGGCCCCAGGTCTGCTGCGGTTGCGGCTGCGCGGGGAACGGCTGGCTGATCGGGCCCTGCGGACCGTAGGGCTGCTGCTGGACCGGGTGCGGGCCGCTCTGGTGCACCGCGTACGGACCGGACGGCGGGCCGCCCAGGTAGTTGCCGTAGGCGGCGGCGTTCGCGAGGGCCCTGCGCACGCCGTTCGGGTCGCACTCCACACCCACCAGCAACGGCAGGCCGCTGCCCGAGAGGGTGATCAGGCGCATGGCGGCCTCGCGCGGGTCCATCCCCAGGCGCTGGGCGATCTCGTGCACGGCGGCGCGACCTGACTCGGCGAGAACGGCGAGCAGGCGGGCGTCTACGGGATCGGGGGGCACCACGAATTGAACGCTACCTGGCTGCCCCGACCGTCGTGTCACCGCGTACCCGATCGAGATCAAGGCAACGTGCGCCGTCGTGCGCGATTTGAGGGGTACCCAGGCCGTACAATGCCGCGTTCCGCGCCCCAGAAGATCTTGGATTCCCGGCGGCGGGGTGGCGTGCTCCAACCGGGTCCGGTCGGCTAGTCTCGACGAGCGCCAGGGGCCTTCCCGTTCCCCTCATTCGCGCTAAAACGCTTGCCATACAAGGGGGTTGCCGGTGGCGGACTCGTTTGTGCATCTGCACGTGCACACCGAGTACTCGATGCTCGACGGTGCGGCCAAGGTGGCCCCGTTGTTCGAGGAGGCCGGGCGTCTCGGCATGACGGCGGTCGGCATGAGCGACCACGGCAACATGTACGGGTCCGACGAGTTCTACCAAACGGCGATGAAGACCGGCATCAAGCCGATCATCGGCATCGAGGCCTACCTCGCGCCGCACAACCGCCTGCACAAGAAGCCGGTCGCCTGGGGCGACCCGAGCCAGCGCGGCGACGACATCTCCGGTGCCGGCGCCTACACGCACATGACGATGTGGGCGCGCAACGCCGACGGGTTGCGGAACCTGTTCCGGCTGCACACCGAGGCCAGCAAGACGGGCTACTACTACAAGCCCCGCATGGACCGCGAACTCGTCGCGGAGCACGCCGACGGCATCATCGCGACGACCGGCTGCCCGTCCGGCGAGGTGCAGACCCGGCTGCGTCTGGGCCAGCCCGCCGAGGCGCTCCAGGCCGCCGCCGACTACCAGGAGATCTTCGGCAAGGAGAACTTCTTCCTGGAGCTGATGGACCACGGCCTGGACATCGAGACCAGGGTCCGCGAGGGCCTGCTGGAGATCAGCCGCAAGCTCGGCATCCCGCCGCTCGCGACGAACGACAGCCACTACGTCACCAAGGACCAGGCGGACACGCACTCCGCGTTGCTCTGCGTGCAGTCCGGCAAGATGCTGACCGACCCGAACCGGTTCAAGTTCGACGGCGACGGCTACTACCTGAAGTCGTCCGAGGAGATGCGGCAGATCTGGAAGGACCTGCCGGAGGCGTGCGACAACACGCTGCTCGTCGCGTCGATGGTCGAGTCGTACGAGGACATCTGGAGCGTCAAGGACCGCATCCCGAACTTCGAGGTCCCCGAGGGCGAGGACCAGGCGTCCTGGTTCCGCAAGGAGATCCGGCGCGGCCTGGAGTGGCGGTTCCGCGACTCGTCGGTGCCGGAGGAGTACATCAAGCGCTGCGACTTCGAGGCCCAGGTCATCATCGACAAGGGCTTCCCGGCGTACTTTCTCATCGTCGCCGACCTGATCAACTACGCGCGCAGCGTGGGCATCCGCGTCGGTCCCGGCCGTGGTTCGGCCGCGGGTGCCGCCGTGTCGTGGGCGATGGGCATCACGAACATCGACCCGATCCCGCACGGCCTGCTGTTCGAGCGGTTCCTGAACCCCGAGCGCACCGCCATGCCCGACATCGACATCGACTTCGACGACCGCCGTCGAGGCGAGATGATCCGGTACGCCAGCGAGAAGTACGGCGCCGACAGGGTCGCGCAGGTGATCACGTTCGGCACCATTAAGACGAAGGCGGCGCTGAAGGACTCGGCGCGCGTGCACCACGGTCAGCCGGGCTTCGCGATCGCCGACAAGATCTCCAAGGCGCTGCCGCCGCCGATCATGGCGAAGGACATCCCGCTCAACGGCATCGTCAACAAGAGCCACCCGCGCTACGGCGAGGCCGCCGAGGTCCGCTCGCTGCTCGAAACCGACGTGCAGGTGAAGGAGATCTTCGACACCGCGCTCGGTCTCGAAGGCCTGATCCGCAACGCCGGTGTGCACGCCTGCGCGGTCATCATGTCGAAGGACCCGCTCACCGACTCCATCCCGCTCTGGTACCGCGACGACGGCTCGTTCATCACCGGCTGGGACTACCCGTCGTGCGAGAACATCGGCCTGCTGAAGATGGACTTCCTCGGGCTGCGCAACCTCACGGTCATGGGCGACGCCGTCGACAACATCGAGGCGAACCGCGGCAAGGAGGCGGTGCCGGACTTCGACAAGCTCCCGATGGACGACCCGGAGACCTACGCGCTGCTCGGCCGCGGTGACACGCTCGGCGTGTTCCAGCTGGACGGTGGCCCGATGCGCGACCTGCTGCGCCGCATGCAGCCGACGACGTTCGAGGACATCGTCGCGGTCGGCGCGCTGTACCGCCCCGGCCCGATGGGTGTGAACGCGCACAACGACTACGCGGACCGCAAGAACGGCCGTCAGGAAGTCAAGCCGATCCACCCGCAGCTGGAGGAACCGCTCAAGGAGATCCTCGGCGAGACGCACGGTCTGATCGTCTACCAAGAGCAGATCATGTTCATCGCCCAGGAGGTCGCGGGCTACTCGATGGGCCGCGCGGACGTGCTCCGCAAGGCCATGGGCAAGAAGAAGGCCGAGGTTCTGGCCAAGGAGTTCGAGGGCTTCCAGGAGGGCATGCGCAACGACCCGCGCGGCTTCTCGGACGAGGCGATCCAGGCGCTGTGGGACACGATCCTCCCGTTCGCCGGCTACGCGTTCAACAAGTCGCACGCGGCCGCGTACGGCCTGATCTCGTACTGGACGGCGTACCTCAAGGCGAACTTCCGCGCCGAGTACATGGCCGCGCTGCTCACGTCGGTCGGTGACAACAAGGACAAGTCCGCGGTCTACCTCGCGGAGTGCCGCCGTCTCGGCATCAAGGTCCTCCCGCCGGACGTCAACGAGTCGGCGCTGCGCTTCGGTGCGGTCGGCACGGACATCCGCTTCGGCATGGGCGCGATCCGCAACGTCGGCGCGAACGTCGTCGAGTCGATCATCAAGTCCCGCAAGGAGAAGGGCGCCTACACGTCCTTCACGGACTTCATGGACAAGTCCGAACTGGTGGCCTGCAACAAGCGCGTGATCGAGTCGCTGATCAAGGCGGGCGCGTTCGACTCGTTCGGGCACCCCAGGCTCTCGCTGATCCAGGTGCACGAGGACGCGGTCGACGCCGTCGTGCCGATCAAGCGCAAGGAGGCCGAGGGCCAGTTCGACCTGTTCGGCGGCGACAGCGCCGACGACCAGGACGACAGCACGTCCCCGTTGGCGCACCTCAAGTTCGGCACGGAGGAGTACCCGCGCAAGCAGATGCTCAGCCTGGAGAAGGAGATGCTGGGGCTGTACGTGTCCTCGCACCCCCTCGACGGTGCCGAGCGGATCCTGCGCAAGTTCGCGCCGCGCCCGATCGCCGTCGTGCTCGACGACCCGCCCAAGGAGGGCGAGCTGATCGTCTCGGGCATGATCTCGTCGATCGAGCGCCGGGTGAACAAGAACGGCCTGCCGTGGGCGATCACGGTGATCGAGGACCTGGACGCGTCCATCGAGGTCTTGTTCTTCCCGAAGTCCTACGAGGTGCTGCGCGACGACCTGGAGCTCGACTCCGCCGTGTGCGTGAAGGGCAGGGTGAACTGGCGCGAGGACAAGATGGCGATCTTCGGCGACGGTGTCGTCCCGCTCGACATCAGCGACGCGGAGGCGAACCCCGGAGCGGACCCGCCCCTCGTCCTCGGGCTGCAGACCAAGACGCTGACGCCCGAGCTGATCGCGGAGCTCAAGATCGTGTTCAAGTCGCACGAGGGTCAGGTCGCCGTGCACCTGGAGGTGCAGAAGCGCGACAAGTCGAAGGAGATGCTGGTGGTGGACAACTTCCGGGTCAGCACCACGCCGTCGCTCTTCGGCGACCTCAAGACGATCCGCGGCATCACCATCCAGCGCTAGTGCGGTGATCACTAACCCTTGCCGGGTTGTGTGCGGTCCAGGGCGATGCATCGTGGTGCCTCTCCCACGTCCTCGTACTGGTTGTACGGGGGCGTGGGGGAGGTGCCGCGAGGCGTCCACCTGGGCCGTGCACAACCCGGTGAGGATTGTGGTCACCGCACTAGAGGTCCAGGACCAGGTCGGATTCCGGTCGCGCGCAGCAGATCAGCGCGTGGCCGGGGGCCGGCGGTTCCAGCGGGTCCGGCTCGGTGCGGACCTCGCCGGACAGCACCGGTGTCACGCACGTGTGGCAGACGCCGGTGCGGCACGACCAGCGCGTCGGGACGTCGCACGCCTCGGCCAGGTCGAGCAGCGACCGGTCGTCGCGCCACGCCACCGTGAGGCCGCTGCGGGCGAACGTGACCTGCGGGCCGGTGCCCTGCGGTGAGGGTTGGTGCGGCGCAACGGTTTGGGTGCCGGTGAGTCCCGGGTTGATCGCGGTGCGGGCGCCGAAGAGCTCGCTGTGGATGCGGGCCGGGTCGATGCCGAGGCCGACGAGAGCCTCGCGCATGTCGTCCATGAACGCGTTGGGGCCGCAGAGGTACGCGCTCGCGTTGGCAGGCAGGCCTTTCAGGAGGTCGTGGGTCAGCCGGCCGTTGTCGGAGAAGTGGATGCGCGTGTGGCTCGGGGCGAGCCGTCGCACCTCGTCGGCGAACGCGTGATCGGCTGAGCGCGTCGTGTGGACCCACCACACCTCGCGGCCGGATCCCTTGAGGGCGTGCAGCATCGCGAGCACCGGCGTGACGCCGACGCCCGCTGACAGCAGGACCACCGGTTCGTCGCCGGGTTCGAGCACGAAGTCGCCTCTCGGTGCCGCCACTTCGAGCGTGTCACCAGCCTTCACGTGCTCGTGAAGCCACGTGCTCACGACGCCGTCGCGCTTGACGCTGATCCGGTACGAGTCCGCCGAGAGCGAGTAGCTGCGCACACCCGCCGGCGTCCGCACGGTCAGGTACTGGCCCGGTTCGGGTCGCGGGCCGTCGCCGGCGAGGTGGAACGACCTGATGGACGGGCTCTCCCGCACGACCGCGTCGACTCGCAACGGCCGGAACCCCTCCCAGCCAACGGTTTCCGGTGCCGGGGGAGTGAGCAGGTCGCGGAACGAGCCCTGCCAGCCCGGGCTCAGCGCCGGGATGTCGACGGCCTTGCGGAGCTGCTCGGCGTCGCGGTCCGGCAGGTAGAGGAGCGCGTCGATCGCCGCGACGCTCATCCGGTGCCGTCCGACGCGGGTGCGCACGATCTCGTCGCCCGCCTGGACCTCGCCCTCGGTGATCACGCGCAGGTAGAAGCCGGGGCGGCCGTGCGCGACCATCAACGACGGCATGCGCGGCTCGTCCAGCCGCATGCCGACGCGGTAGCAGGTGACGCGCGGCTGGGTGACCTCGAACTCGGCCGCGCCGATGCGGAACCTGTCGCCGATGTGCACCTCGGTGTCGGCCAGACCCTCGACGGTGAAGTTCTCGCCGAACTGGCCGTGTTCGAATTCCCGGCCCAGCTCCGCGTTCCAGTGCTCGTACGACTCCCGTTGGTACACCAGGACAGCGCGGTTCTCGCCGCCGTGCCCGCCGAGGTCGCCCTGGCCGTCACCGTCGACGTTGAGCCTGCGGACCACCAGCGGCCCGTCGACCGGGTGCTTGAAGATTCCGGTGTGGACGGTCCTGCCGTGCCAGGAGACGTCCTTCGGCAGCCCGACGTTGAGCGAGAGCAACCGCGCCATCACCGGTCTCCTCGGGTGCGCTGGTAGTGACGACGGGCCTTCATCCTGTTGCCGCACACCGCCATCGAGCACCAGCGGGCGCTGTTCGGCTTGCTCTGGTCGAGCAGGAACAGGCGGCAGTCGGGGTTCTCGCACGGCCGCAACCGACCAGGGCTCGACAGCCGCAGCGCGTCCCACTCCAGCACCGCCCGTGCGGCGGCGGTGCGACCTTCCGGCAGATCGAACTCCCAGGTCACCCCGGACGCGTCGACACCCGCGCGTTGCCGGACGTCTTCGAGGAACGGGGCCAAAGCGACCGGTCCCTCCTGGCCGCGCACCACGGCCTGGAGCGCGTCGCGTGCCGCGATCAGCGCCCTCAGTTCGTCGTCGGAGGCGGGCTGGTCGTGCGCCGTCAGCCAGCGCGGACCCTCCTCCGCGAGCACGTCGTGCTGCCCGTCGTCCAGCACGGGCGTCGTGTTCAGCAGGTCCAGCAGCATTCCTAACCTCCAAAGTGACCCTTGACAGGTTATAGGACGGTCTGCCTAACTATCAATCATCATTTAAGGGGTTAGGAGATGGTCATGGGTCTGTCGTGGCAGCAAGGACCGCTGGGTGCGAAGGCGGTGGGGACGTTCCTCACGCCGGAACCGTTGCCGGAGCGGCTGTTGTTCGCCGAACCGCTGCGCCGCCGGATGCGCGTGCGGCTGGGCGGGGAGTGGGTCGCGGACAGCGAGGACGTCGTGCTGCTGCACGAGCCCGGTCGTTATCCGGTCGCGTACTTCCCGCGCGATGACGTCACGGGTCTCTCCGAGGAAGCGCGCACGACGAACCACCGCGACCTCGGTGCGACGGCGTGGTTCGCCGTGAAGGACGCGAAACACGCGGCGTGGCAGCACGTCGACCTGCCCGGCCACGCGAGTGTGCTGGCAGATCGTGTCGCTTTCGCCTGGCGCGCAATGGACGCGTTCTACGAGGAGGACGAGCGCATCGTCGGGCACGCGGCCGACCCGTACCACCGCATCGACATCCGGCAGACCTCGCGCCACCTCGTCGTGCGCGACGGCGACCGGGTCGTGGCGGACACGACACGGCCGCTGGCGCTGTACGAGTCGGGTTTCGCGCCGCGCTGGTACGTGCCGCGCGAGGACGTCGACGCGTCCGCTCTGCAGCTCGCCGACGGCCAGACCTTCTGCCCCTACAAGGGTTTGGCGAGCTACTACGACATCGGCGACCGCGGGCGCGCCGCCTGGTCGTACCCGGAGGCGTGGGCCGAGGTGGCTCGGGTGAGCGACTGGGTCTCGTTCGAGCCCGACGTCGTCGACGTCTACCTCGACGACCGCAAGCTCGCTCTCGAACCAGGCCAGACCGTTGTGCCGCACGGCGTCGACCGCGGACTCACCCCGGAAGAGATCGAGGAACAGCGATGAAGGTGCTGGTCGTCGGACGCGACAGCGGGATCGCCGGAGCGGTGGCGGCGAAGGTGCGTGCCGCCGGCGGCACGGTCGTCCTGGCCGGGCGCAACCAGGACGAGCACGTCGACCTCACCGACGAGAGCAGCGTCGCCGCGCTCGCTGACCGGATCGGCGGCGTCGACCACGTCGTGTCCACCGCGTCCGCCAGGGCGCGCGGGACGGTCGCCGACCTCGATCGCGATGCCGTCAGGGCCTCGTTCGACGTGAAGGTCGTCGGCGCGATCCTGCTGGCCAGGCACTTCGCCCCGCGCATGCCTCGCGGCGGTTCGTTCGTCTTCCTCTCCGGCGCCTCCGCGCGCAAGGTCATGCCGGGCATGCTCGCGGTGGGCGCCACCAACGCCGCTCTCGACGCGGTGACCAGGGGCCTCGCCGTCGAGCTCGCGCCGATCCGGGTCAACGCGATCTCGCCCGGCACCGTCGACACCGGCGCCTACGACGGGCTCGGCGAGAGGAGGAAGGCGGCGCTGTTCGCGTCCCGCGAGGCCACGAGCCCGGCGGGGCGGGTCGGACGGGCGGAGGAGATCGCCGACGCGGTGCTCTTCGCGCTCACGACCCCGTTCATGACCGGCGTCTCGCTGGCTGTCGACGGCGGAGAGGTGCTGGTCTGAGATGGACTACCGCATCGAGGTGCTCACGCTGCCCGTCAGCGACGTCGACAGGGCCATCGCCTTCTACACGAAAATGGCCGGATTCGAGTTGGATGTCGATTATCGGCCCAATGACCACTTCCGCGTCGTGCAACTCACCCCGCCGGGATCGGGCTGTTCGATCCAGTTCGGCACGGGCTTCGGCGCGTATCTCGTGGTGAGCGACATCGAGGCCGCGCACCGCGACCTGAGTGCGAAAGGCCTGGACGTGAGTCCGTTGCGGCACAAGGCGGGCATGCCCGACTGGCAGGGCGGGTTCGTGCCCGGCAGTGATCCCGCGCACCGCAACTACGCGAGCTTCTTCGACTTCACCGACCTCGACGGCAACGTGTGGACGGTTCAGGAACGAGGGTCGCTTGAGAAATAGTGGCGAGGAGTGAGTAAACGGGGTTAACTGGGTGAGGTGACGACACTCACCCAGTTGCCCGACGACTACGTCCAGAACCCGCACGCCGTGCACGACATGCTGCGTGCGGAGGGGCCGGTGCAGGAAGTCCACATGCCGCGTGGGCTCAAGGTCTGGCTCGTGACCCGGTACGACGAGGCGAAGATCGCCCTCACCGCTCCTGAGGTCAGCAAGAACGTCGTGGAGGGCGGTCACCTCATGATCGCGCACTCCACCGACCCCGGGCAGGTCCGCAAGTTCGAACCCACCTTCTCCGGGAACATGCTCAACCTGGACCCGCCCGACCACACCCGCCTGCGCAAGCTCGTGACCAAGGCGTTCACCGCCCGCCGCGTCGAGCTGCTGCGCCCGCGCGTGCAGGAGATCTCCGCCGAGCTCATCGCAGGGCTGAACGACGGCGACGAGGTCGACCTGCTGGACGTCTTCGCGTTCCCGCTGCCCATCACGGTGATCTGTGAGCTGCTCGGGATCCCGATCGACAACCGCGACGACTTCCGCGAGTGGTCCAACCAGCTGCTGTCCTTCGGCACGCCGGAACAGGTCCAGGCGGCGGCAGGCTCGATGGCCGCGTTCCTGCACCAGCACGTCACGGCCATCGCCGAGGCCGAACCGAACGACACGTTCTTCTCCGCCCTCGTGCACGCCGACGAGTCCGGCGACCGGCTGAACACCGAAGAGCTGATCTCGATGGCGTTCCTGCTGCTCGTGGCGGGCCACGAGACGACGGTGAACCTGATCGGCAACGCGGTGCTGTCGTTGCTGCAGAACCCGGACCAGCTGCAGATCCTCAAGGACCGCCCGGAGCTGATCCCGGCGAGCACCGAGGAGTTCCTGCGGCTGGAGGGACCGGTCAACGTCGCGACCTTCCGCTACACCAAGGAAGCCCTCGACCTCGGCGGCGTCACGGTGCCCGCGGGCGAGATCCTGATGGTGTCGCTGGTCGCCGCGAACCGCGACCCCGAGCGCTACGAGAACCCCGACCAGCTCGACGTGACGCGGTCCGCGCAGGGCCACGTGGCGTTCGGTCACGGCATCCACTTCTGCGTCGGCGCGCCACTGGCCCGCCTGGAGTTCGACGTGGCGATGACGCAGCTGCTGGCGCGGTTCCCGAACCTGACGCTCGCCGCGGAGCCGGAGACGTTGGTGTGGCGGGACAGCACGCTGATCCGCGGCCTGCACACGTTGCCGGTGCGCCTCGCCTAATGTCGGGCAGGTGGACGACCTGCTGAAGCTCGACCAGGCGCACGTCTGGCACCCGTACGGCCCGATGCCGGGCACCCAGGAACCGCTGCTCGTCGCGGAGGCCTCGGGTGTCCGGCTCACGCTCGCGGACGGACGTGAGCTCGTCGACGGCATGTCGTCCTGGTGGGCGGCCATCCACGGCTACCGGCACCCCGTGCTGGACGCGGCCGTCACCGGGCAGCTCGGCCGGATGAGCCACGTGATGTTCGGCGGGCTCACGCACGAGCCTGCCATCCGGCTCTGCGAGAAGCTCGTCGAGATCACGCCCGAGCCCCTGCAGCACGTGTTCCTCTGCGACTCCGGCTCCGTGTCGGTCGAGGTCGCCGTGAAGATGTGCCTGCAGTACTGGCGTTCGCAGAACCGGCCGGAGAAGAGCCGGCTGCTGACGTGGCGCGGCGGTTACCACGGGGACACGTTCAACCCGATGTCCGTCTGCGACCCCGACGGCGGGATGCATTCGCTGTGGCGGGGAATTCTGCCGCAGCAGGTGTTCGCGGACGAGCCGCCCGCCGAGATGGACACCGCGTACGTCCAGCACCTCGCCGACCTGGTCGAGGAACACGCCGACGAGCTGGCCGCGATCATCGTCGAGCCGGTCGTGCAGGGCGCCGGAGGCATGAGGTTCCACGACCCGCGCTACCTGCACGTGTTGCGAGAGCTCGCGTACACACACGACGTGCTTCTCGTGTTCGACGAGATCGCCACGGGGTTCGGGCGCACGGGCGAGCTGTTCGCCGCGGACCACGCGAACGTCAGCCCGGACGTGATGTGCCTCGGCAAGTCGCTGACCGGCGGTTACCTGACGATGGCCGCCACGCTGTGCACGTCACGGGTGGCGGACGGGATCAGCAAGGGCGAGGTGCCGGTGCTGGCGCACGGGCCGACGTTCATGGGCAACCCGCTGGCGTCGGCGGTGTCGCTGGCGTCGATCGACCTGCTGCTGTCCCAGGACTGGAAGCGTGAGGTCGCCCGCATCTCCGCAGGGCTTTCGAACGGACTCGCGCCCGCACGCGCGTTGCCCGGCGTTCGGGACGTGCGCGTGCTGGGCGCTATCGGTGTCGTGCAGCTGTACGAGCCCGTGGACATGGCACGAGCCACACGAGCGGCTGTGGACGCGGGGGTGTGGCTGCGGCCGTTCCGCGACCTGATCTACACGATGCCGCCGTTCGTCAGCACGGACGACGACATCGCGGCGATCTGTCAGGGCGTGATCGCGGCCGCGAGCTGAGTGTCGGTCGGCTCGACCAGGAAGTCGCCGTTCGGGAGCACCACGACGGGGATGTTCTTCCGGCCGGCGATCTCGACCGCCCTGTCCCGCGCCGCGTCGTCGTGCTCGACGTCGACGTAGGTGAACGGCACGTCGTTGCGGGTCAGCCAGGACTTGGCCCGGCGGCAGTCACCACACCATTCGGCGCCGTACATCACGATCGGTTGCTCGGTCATGCCCTCACGGTAGGTGACGCCCTAGGGTGGTTGCCTGTGAGCGTGCTGGTGATCACCGGAACCGGGACAGAGGTCGGCAAGACCGCCGTCACCGCGGGCATCGCGGCGCTGGCCAGGGCAGAAGGCAGACGGGTCGCGGTGCTCAAGCCCGCGCAGACCGGCCTGCTGCCCGGCGAGCCGGGTGACGTGGCGGAGGTGGCGCGGCTGGCGGGCGACGTGACGACCCGTGAGTTGGCCAGATATCCCGACCCGCTGGCCCCGGCCACCGCGGCCAGACGCGCGGGCATGGCCACCGTGCACCCCCAGGACGTCGCCGCCGCGGTCACCGCGCTCGACGAGACCCACGACCTGGTGCTGGTCGAGGGCGCGGGCGGGCTGCTGGTGCGGTTCGACGAGGGTGGTTCGACGCTGGCGGACATCGCGTGGGCGGTGAACGCGCCGGTCCTGATCGTGGCGCAGGCCGGGCTCGGGACGCTGAACACGACGGCCCTGACGGCCGAGGCGTTGCAGCGGCGCGGGCTGGAGTCGATCGGTGTCGTGGTCGGCAGCTGGCCGCTGCACCCCGACCTGGCGTCGTTGACGAACCTGGCCGATCTGCCCGAGGCGGCGGGCGCCCCGTTGCTCGGCGCGCTGCCTCAGGGTGTGACGAAGCTCGGTTCGGTGGACTTCCTGGCGGTCGCCAAGAGATCGTTTTCACCGTGGTTCGGCGGGGCGTTCGACCCGGACACGTTCGCCGCTCAGTTCGCGGTCCAGTGACCTACGTCGCTCCACGATGAAGGATTCAGTGCGGCATAGTGCACGCCAGGCCACAGGAGGAGGAGAGACCGTGACCGCAGCACCGGAACAGATCGACGTGCTCGACGAAGCTCGTGAGCAGGTGCTCGAACGAGGCGTCGGGCTCACCGAGGCTCAGGTGCTGAAGGTGCTGGAGCTCCCCGAAGAACGCATCCCGGACCTGCTGGCGCTGGCGCACGAGGTCCGTGAGCGCTGGTGCGGCCCCGAGGTCGAGGTCGAGGGCATCGTCTCGCTCAAGACCGGCGGCTGCCCCGAGGACTGCCACTTCTGCTCGCAGTCGGGCCAGTTCCCCTCGCCAGTGCGTTCGGCGTGGCTGGACATCCCCGGCCTGGTGCGCGCGGCGCGTCAGACCCGCGACACCGGCGCGACGGAGTTCTGCATCGTCGCGGCCGTGCGCGGCCCGGACAAGCGCCTGCTCTCGCAGGTGCGCGACGGCATCAAGGCCATCCGCGCCGACGGCAACGACATCCAGATCGCCTGCTCGCTCGGCATGCTCACACAGGAGCAGGTCGACGAGCTCGTGGCGATGGGCGTGCACCGCTACAACCACAACCTCGAGACGGCCCGCTCGCACTTCCCGGAGGTCGTGACCACGCACTCCTGGGAGGAGCGCTGGGACACGCTGCGGATGATCCGCGACGCCGGCATGGAGGTCTGCTGCGGCGGCATCATCGGCATGGGGGAGACGCTCGCGCAGCGCGCGGAGTTCGCCGTGCAGCTCGCGGAGCTGGAGCCCGACGAGGTGCCGCTGAACTTCCTCATCCCGAACCCCGGCACGCCGTACGAGAACTACCCGGTCGTGGAGGGCGCGGAGGCGTTGCGCACGGTCGGCGCGTTCCGGCTCGCGCTGCCGCGCACGATCCTGCGGTTCGCGGGCGGCCGTGAGCTGACGTTCGGCGACCTGGGCGCGAAGCAGGGCATGCTCGGCGGCATCAACGCGATCATCGTCGGCAACTACCTGACGAACCTCGGCCGTCCGGCGCAGCAGGACCTCGACATGCTCGAAGAACTGTCGATGCCCATCAAGGCGCTGAGCCAGACCCTGTGATGATTGCTCTCGTGTACTGCTCCTTCTGCGGCAAAGAGGAAGCTGACGGCGACCACGCGTTCTGCCGTCAGCGCCTGACCCTGATCGACCCGCCGCGGTACTGCGCGGAATGCGCGCGCCGCATGGTCGTCCAGGTGACCCCGGACGGCTGGACGGCGCGCTGCAGCCGCCACGGAGAGACCGCCTCGGCTCGGTAGTAACCTCTCGCGAATGGACGAGAACGCAGCGCCGGTGCGCATCGAACCCGTGCCGGAGCCGCCGTACGTCTACCACTACTACCTCCGGCCACGGCCGAAGGTGGTGGTGAAGCGGGATCTGCTGCCGGGCCTCGTGGTGGCGCTGACGACGTTCGCGTTCGGGCTGCCCGCCGCGTACCTGTGGTCGTGGCTGGCCCCGGCGCAGCTCAAGATCGTGTCGCCGCAGGACAGCAACTTCTACCCGATCGGGGTGGAGAGCTACCACCGGCTCGACGCGCTGATGGTGTTCGTGCTGATCGGCATCGGCGCGGGCGTGATCACCGGTATCGCGACGTGGCTGCTGCGGCAGCGGCGCGGCCCCGTGGTGATGCTGGGCATGACCGCCGGCTCGTTCGCGGCGGGGTGGATGGCGCAGTGGATGGGCGGCAAGCTCGCCGCGAGCGCCTACCCGATGCCGTCGTCGATCAAGCCGAACGACACGTTGCTCATCGCGCCCGCTCTGGAGACGTGGTGGGGAATCCTGGCGTGGCCGCTGGGCGCCGCGCTGGCGTACGGCTGCTGCGCGGCGTGGAACGGCCTGGACGACCTGGGGCGACGCCTCGGCTGAGTGCTCGAGGCGCCGTCCTCCAGCGGCCTATCCGACCCGATAGGCGAAGTCCGGCATGTCGGTCACGAACATCTGACCTGGCGCGTGCGTGATCGCGAACGGCGGCTTCGACTTCATCAGCACCGCCTGCGGCGTCACCCCGCACGCCCAGAACACAGGCACGTCACCGGGTTCCGGCTCGACCGCGTCACCGAAGTCGGGCGTGTGCACGTCGTCGATCCCGAGCAGGTGCGGATCTCCCGCCCCGACCGGAGCGCCGTGCACCGCCGGCATCAGCGACGTGACCTTGTACGCGATGTCCACAAGGGACTCCGGGATCCAGCGCATCGACACGACCATCGGGCCGTGCAGCCTCCCCGCGGGCCTGCACTGGACGTCCGTGACGAACATCGAGACGTTCTTGCCCTGGTCGACGTGCCGCAGCGGCACCCCGGCGTTGGTGAGCGCCGTCTCGAACGTGAAGCTGCAGCCGACCAGGAACGTCACCAGGTCGTCGCGCCAGAACTCGGTGGCGTTCGCCGGTTCCGCCACGAGCTCGCCGTTCTCCCAGATCCGGTAGCGCGGCGCGTGGGTCCGCACGTCGGCGTCCTGCTTGAGCGCGCTGACCGTCTCGCCGGCGTCCAGCACGTCGAGCACCGGGCACGGCTTCGGGTTGCGGTGGGTGAAGAGCAGGAAGTCGTAGGCCCAGTCCTTGGGGATGGCGATCAGGTTGGCCTGCGCCTGTCCCGGCGCCTGTCCCGCGGTCGTCATTCCAGCTCCTTGTTGACGGTCTCCGGCAGCCAGATCAGCGCGATCACGGCGATTCCGTACGCGGCCGCCCCGAACAGCATCGCACCGCCGATGCCGAGCCGGTCGGCCATGAACCCGACCAGACCGGGGAACACCGCCCCGAACGCGCGCCCGAAGTTGTACGTGAAGCCCTGACCCGTGCCGCGGAGTTGGGTCGGGTAGAGCTCGGACAGGTAGCTGCCGAACCCGCTGAAGATGGCGGACATGCAGAACCCGAGCGGGAAGCCGAGGAACATGACCAACGTGTTGGCGCCGTTGGGGATCTGCGTGTACGCCACGATCAGCAACGCGCTGGCGATGGCGAACACCGTGAAGGTCTTCTTGCGCCCCAGGTAGTCCGTGAGATAGCCGCCGCACACGTACCCGATCCACGCGCCCGTGATGAGGAACGCGAGGTACCCGCCCGTGCCGATGATCGTGAGGCCGCGCCCGGTCTGCAGGAACGCCGGCAGCCACGTCGCGAGCGTGTAGTACCCGCCCTGCACACCGGTCGCGAGCAGCGCGGCGAACAGCGTGGTCTTGAGGATCGGGCCCTGGAAGATCTTCGGGAACGTGCCCTTCTCCTTGAGCTGGGCCTTGGCCTCCGGCGCGTCGTCGACGTTGCGGCGCACGTAGAAGATGAGGATCGCGGGCAGCGCGCCCGTCCAGAACATGATCCGCCAGCTGATCGCCGGGTCGGCCAGGCTCGCCACCAGCGTGTTGACGACGACCGCGAGCCCCCAGCCCACGGCCCAGGCGCTCTGGATGAACGCC
The DNA here is from genome assembly GCF_042721515.1 of Lentzea sp. NPDC058436. Taxonomy (NCBI): domain Bacteria; kingdom Bacillati; phylum Actinomycetota; class Actinomycetes; order Pseudonocardiales; family Pseudonocardiaceae; genus Lentzea; species Lentzea sp. NPDC058436. The sequence goes on along the minus strand of NZ_JBHXLF010000015.1, from coordinate 111,720 downwards.
ACCGTGCGCCCGCGGTACTTCGGCTTGCAGTACTCGGCCACGAGGATCGCCCCGGCCGCCCACTCACCGCCGAAGCCCAGGCCCTGCAGCGCGCGGAAGACCAGCAACGTCTCGTAGTTGGTCGCGAACCCGCACAGCACCGTGAAGAACGCGTACGCCGCCACGGTGATGATGAGTGTTTTCGATCGGCCGAACCGGTCGGCCATGACGCCCGCCACCGCGCCGCCGATGGCGCTCATCAGCAGCGTGCTGGTGCCCAGCAGACCGGCTTCCGCCTTGGTGAGGCCGAAGTAGCCGGTGATCGCGACCAGGCTCAGGGGCAGGACCCAGTAGTCGTAGGAGTCCAGCCCGTAACCGCCGAAGGCGCCGACGAACGCGCGCCTGCCCTTCTGGCCGAGACTGCGGAACCAGGCGAAACGGCCTGTGTCCTCGGTCGTGGACGTGCTCATGGGACACCTCGCAGCGTGGTGGAGGAGTGGTCGAGTGTGATGTGGACCTCAGAGTAAGGATTGTTCAACAATCCCACAAGGCTACATTTCAACGATCCGACGATCGGCGTGGTGGAGTTGGGCTTGATGGCCGCCCTCGGGCAGCCCGGCAGGCGGCAGTCGCTGACTGCCGCACACGTGCTCGATGGCTGCCTGCCGCATACCTGCTCGATGGCCGCCCGCGGCGTAGCTGCTCGATGGCTGCCCGCCGCATACCTGCTCGATGGCCGGCCGCCGCGTAGCAGCCCACTGGCCGACCGCTGCGCCCTGGCCGTGGCCACCCGTCGGCCGCCAGACTGCTCCGGCCGCGTATCAATCCCGGCCGTCGCCTACGCCCGTCGCACCGGAACCGCTTTTGGCCCCGCCTCAACCTGGCCGCGGCCCCTGACCCCGGCCGTGCCTCAACCCCGACTCCGCCACCGATCCTGGCCGCAGCCCGCCCCCGACCGCACCGCATCCCGGCCGCCCAGCCGCCGCTCGGTCGCGCTCCCCAGCCGCGACCCCGAATGCCGCTCTCCGGCCGCCCCCGCCGCGACCCCTCAGCCGCGCGCCCTAGCCGTTACCCCGAGCGTCGCGCTCCCCAGCCGCGACCCACGAGCGCCGCGCTCCCCAGCCGCGACCCACGAGCGCCGCGTTCCCCAGCCGCGGCCCGTCAACCGCACTCCCCAGCCACCACGCCCGAGCGCCGCGCCCTCAGACCGCAGACCCCAGCCCACCCCTAGTTCTGGCTGGGCACGTGCCCGAACTCCGTCAAAGGCACCGGCACAGCCTTCAAAGCGCTCAAAATCCCGGTCTCCCGGTGCAACATCCGCCGGACCAACCGCAACCGCCGAGCCGGCGACCTCTCCTCCAGCAACCGCTGCCGATCCTCCACGGGCAGCAGGCAGTCGGCCGCCAGCAGGTACGACAACGCCCCCAACTCCACGTCCGAAGCGGGCGACGACCAGTCCTCCTGGTGCCAGGCCGCCCCGCAGTACCGCTCGTGCGCCGCACGAGCCCCGCGTTCCAGCAACGGCACCACCTCCAGCGCCGCCTCGGGCACCGGAGCGTCCTCCAGGTACTCGACGGTCCCGAGCAGGTACGGCGCCGTGGTGGTGTCGACGTCGAGCAGCCGGAACCGGCGCACGCCGCGCGTCACGATGTCGAAGCGGCCCTCGGGCAGCGGGCGGGCGTCGAGGAGGTCGGCCGAGCAGCCGATGTCCTGCAGGGACTGGACGTTGTCGGCGCCCACCTCCCAGCCCTCCTTGATGCACACGATGCCGAACGTGCGCCCGAACAGCGAGCCGGTCATCAGGTCGACGACGAGCTGGCGGTAGCGCGGTTCGAAGATGTGCAACGGCAAAGACGCCCCCGGCAACAGCACGGTGCCCAGGGGGAACAACGGAAGCGTCTCTGCCACGCGTGCAACGTTACGTGCTGCCACCTCCGCCTGCTGGACGGCCGGATCCCGGCGGTCTCAGCACGGCGAACGGATCGGTCACCTTGATTCCCTTGGCGCTGAACCGGAACAGGGCCGCCGGACGGCCTCCTGACGGGCCTGGGGGAGCGGTGCCACCTGTGGGTTCCAGCAACAACCGGCGCGACAGCACGCGTTGCAGGTTCGTCGCGGACACCCGGTAACCCAGTGCCGCGGAGTAGTGGTCGCGCAGCAGCGAGATCGTGAACTCGGGGGGCGCCAAGGCGAAGCCGACGTTCGTGTACGACAGCTTCGAGCCGAGCCGGTGCCGTGCGCGCACGACGATAGACGCGTGGTCGAACGCCATCGCGGGCAGCTTCTCGACGCAGTGCCACTCGGTGTCGGACGGGACCTCGGGGTCGACGTCCGAGGGCACCAGGCCCAGGAACGCCGTCGCGACGACGCGCGGGCCGGGAACGCGGTCCGGGGCGCTGAAGACGGCCAGCTGTTCGACGTGTGACAGTTGTCGCACGTCCACTTTCTCCGCCAGCTGACGGCGGATGGAGGACTCGACGTCCTCGTCCACCCGCAGCTCGCCACCGGGCAGCGACCAGCGGTGAGCATGTGGTTCCCGTGCGCGCTCCCACAGCATGACCTGGAGTGACGCACCTCTCACCCGCAGCACGGCTGCCAGAACTTCGTGCCCCACACCTGCCACCCGGCTGATACTATCGGCCACGTTTTCGACCACTAGGCGAAAACCCCGGATCGAGGAGGCAGTGATGGTCGCTACCGCAACCGTGGAGCGAACCGCGTCAGGCGTGTACGGCGGAGTCGAGCCGAACGCGGCGTGGCGGGACGAGGTGTTGCGCCTCGCGAAGGAGCGGGACGCCGTCATCCTGGCGCACAACTACCAGCTGCCCGAGATCCAGGACATCGCCCACCACACCGGCGACTCCCTGGCGCTCAGCCGGATCGCCGCGCAGTCCGACGCGCAGACCATCATCTTCTGCGGCGTGCACTTCATGGCCGAGACCGCGAAGATCCTCGCCCCGCAGAAGACCGTGCTGATCCCGGACGAGCGCGCGGGCTGCTCGCTCGCCGACTCGATCACCGGCGCGCAGCTGCGCGAGTGGAAGGCGCAGCACCCCGGCGCCGTCGTCGTGTCCTACGTGAACACCACGGCCGAGGTGAAGGCCGAGACGGACATCTGCTGCACGTCCTCGAACGCCGTCGACGTCGTCGCGTCGATCCCCGCCGACCGCGAGGTGCTGTTCTGCCCGGACCAGTTCCTGGGCGCGCACGTCAAGCGCGAGACCGGCCGCGAGAACCTGCACATCTGGGCGGGCGAGTGCCACGTCCACGCCGGCATCAACGGTCCCGAACTGGCTGAGCGCGCCGCCGCGAACCCGGACGCGGACCTGTTCATCCACCCGGAGTGCGGCTGCGCGACGAGCGCGCTCTACCTGAGCGGCGAGGGCATCGTCCCGGCGGAGAAGGTCAAGATCCTCTCGACCGGCGACATGATCAGCGCGGCCCGCAGCACCAACGCGAAGAAGGTGCTCGTCGCGACCGAGGTCGGCATGCTGCACCAGCTGCGCAAGGCCGCCCCGGAGATCGACTTCCGCGCCGTCAACGACCGCGCGTCCTGCACCTACATGAAGATGATCACGCCGGCCGCGCTGCTGCGGTGCGTGCGCGACGGCCTGGACGAGGTGCACGTCGACCTGGAGACCGCCCAGCGCGCCCAGGGCGCCGTGCAGCGCATGATCGAGATCGGCCAGCCCGGCGGCGGTGAGTGATGGCCGCGCGCTGGGAGGCGCGAGCCGACCTGATCGTGGTCGGCACGGGCGTGGCGGGTCTCACCGCCGCGCTGCGGGCTCGTGAGCTGGGACTTCGCGTCCTGGTCGTCACGAAGGCCGCGGGCGACGACGGCAACACGCGCTGGGCTCAGGGTGGCGTCGCCGTCGTCATGGAGGACCAGCACGACCCCGGCGACTCGGTCGCGAGGCACATCGAGGACACGCTGACGGCGGGCGCGGGCCTCTGCGAGGACGCGGCCGTCGCGGCGATCATCACCGACGGTCCTGCGGCCGTCGCGAAGCTGCGCGAACGCGGTGCCGTGTTCGACGCGAAGCCGGACGGCCTGCTCGAACGCACTCGCGAGGGCGGCCACAGCGCGTTCCGCGTGGTGCACTCCGGCGGTGACGCGACCGGTGCCGAGGTCGAGCGCGCGTTGCTGAAGGCCACTGTGGACGGACGGGTTCCCCTGCTGGAGAACCACGTCGCGGTCGACGCGGTGAAGACGCCGCTCGGTGCCGTGGCCGGACTTCTCGTGCTGGACGGCAACGGCGTGCCCGGTGTGCTGACCGCACCCGCCGTGCTGCTCGCGACCGGTGGCCTCGGCCAGATGTACCAGGCCACCTCGAACCCTTCTGTGGCAACGGGTGACGGTCTCGCGCTCGCGCTCAGGGCCGGCGCTCTTGCCGCGGACGTCGAGTTCATCCAGTTCCACCCGACCGTCCTCTACACCGGCCGCGGCGCGCGAGGCCGTTGCCCGCTCGTCACGGAGGCCGTGCGCGGTGAGGGTGCCGTGCTGGTCGACGCGACGGGCGCCCGTGTGATGAAGGGCGTGCACCCGCTGGAGGACCTGGCCCCGCGCGACGTCGTGGCGGCCGCGATCACCCGGCACATGGCGACCGAGCCCGGCGGTGTCGACGACCACGTCTTCCTGGACGCGACGGCGTTGCACGACATGGCGACGCGCTTCCCGACGGTGTACTCGGCGTGCGTCTCGGTGGGCGTCGACCCGGCCGTGGACCCGATCCCGGTCGCCCCGGCGGCGCACTTCGCCTGTGGTGGCGTGGTGTCCACCGTCGACGGCCGCACCGGCGTGACCGGTCTGTACGCGGTCGGCGAGGTGGCCCGCACGGGCCTGCACGGCGCAAACCGCCTGGCCTCCAACAGCCTTCTCGAAGGCCTGGTCTGCGGCACCCGTGCCGCCGAGACCGTGGCCGCGGACCTCGCGATCGGCCTGATCGCACCCGCGCGCGCCGTGGACCCGGTCCTCCCGACCGCCCCGGTCGCGGACCGCGACCTGCTCCAGCGCGTGATGTCCCGCTACGCCGCCATCGGCCGCGACGCCGAGGGCCTGGCCGTGGTCGGCTCCGTGCTCGACGTGTCCACTGTGGACAAGCAGCTGGAGTCGCGCGAACTGGTCGAGGACGCGGCGCTGACCACGGCCGCCCGCGCCCTGATCGCCGCGGCCCAGCAACGCACCGAGTCACGCGGCTGCCACGTGCGCACGGACTTCACCGAGCGCTCCGACGCGTGGCGGCGCAGCCAGCTCGTCCGGCTCACCCCGACCGGCCAGCCCGTGCTGGCCGATCCTGTTCTGGCGGAGGGTGTCGCATGACCATCGACTGGGACGACGCGAACAGGGTCATCCAGCTCGCGCTGGAGGAGGACCTCCGCTACGGCCTCGACGCCACGACGCTGGCGACCGTGCCCGAGAAGGCCGTCGCCACCGCCGAGATCACCCCGCGCGCGGCGGGTGTGCTGTGCGGGGTTTCCGTGGCACGCACGGCTTTCCAGCGCTACCTGCCGCAGGTCGAGGTGGTCTCCGAGGCCGAGGACGGTTCCAAGGCCGTCCCCGGCGAGCCCGCCCTGGTGCTCACCGGCCCGACCCGCGGCCTGCTCACCGTCGAACGCACGGCGCTGAACCTGATCTGCCACCTCTCGGGCATCGCCACGCAGACCGCTCGCTGGGTCACCGCGATCGAGGGCACCGGCGCCGCCGTCCGCGACTCGCGCAAGACGTTGCCTGGCCTGCGTCTGCTGCAGAAGTACGCGGTCCGCGCCGGCGGCGGCGTGAACCACCGCATGGGCCTCGGCGACGCGATCCTCATCAAGGACAACCACGTCGCCGCGGCCGGTTCGGTGGGGGCCGCGATCCGCGCGGCCCGCGCGCACGCCCCCGAACTGCTGATGGAGGTCGAGGTCGACAGCCTGGAGCAGCTCGACGAGGCGCTCGCCGAGGGCGCGGAACTGGTGCTGCTGGACAACTTCACGCCCGAGCAGTGCGCGCGGGCGGTCGAGCGCAGGCCGGACGGCGTGCAGCTGGAGGCGTCCGGCGGGCTCACGCTGGACGTGGCCCGCGCGTACGCCGAAACGGGCGTGGACTACCTCGCGGTGGGCGGCCTCACGCACTCCAGTCCGTCACTCGACCTCGGCATGGACCTGCGCTAACGGCGGCCGGTACCGCTCCACACCCACGCCGCGGGCGCCGGGGAAGTTCTGCACCCGGCGCCAGTCGGCGCTCTTCGACCCGACCCCGTTGCCGTCGCTCAACGCCTCGACGTGGTCCTCGGCGCTGGCCCACTCCGCGTAGTTGATGACCTGCCTGCCGTCCGCGCGGATGTGGAACGCCGCGGAAATCCCGCCGGGATGCGGCTTCGGCTCACTCGCGAGTGCCACGAACACGGAATCGACCCACGCCCGTGCGGTGGCCTCGTCGTCGGTTTCGATCGTCACCAGCACAACGCATCCCACGGCGCGGTCAGACCGTCCGCCGCTGACGCGGTAGACCCGGTGACCGTCGATCTCGTTGCGGTTGTGGACGAACGCGGGCAGCTCGGGAAGTGTCATGCCCCGATCCTGTGGGCTCGACCTAACTGGAGGTCAAGCGCCGGTTCGCGAGCACCGGCAACGACTCGCGGGCCTTCGTCACGGCGTCGAAGTCCAGGTCGACGATCGTGTCGGACACCTGTTCCGACAGCTGCACCACGACGTTGCCGAACGGGTCGGCGACGGTCGAGTACCCGATCCCGGTGGGCGCCACGACCCCGAGATCACCGGGAAACGCCTGCCCGCACGCCACCACGAACGACGTGCAGTCCAACGCCCGTGCCCGCACCAGCAGCTCCCACTGCTCCTTCTTGCCCGTCCCCGCGCCCCACGAGGCCCCGACGAGCACGGCCGACGCCCCCTTGTCGGCCAGCGCGCGGAACAGTTCGGGGAAGCGGATGTCGTAGCAGGTGGCGACGCCCAGCGTGACGCCGTCGACCTCGAACGTCACCACCTCGGACCCCGGCGCGACCGTGCGCGACTCCTGGAACCCGAACGCGTCGAACAGGTGGATCTTGTCGTACCCGACGTGCAGGTCGGGTCCGGTCACCAGCAGCGTGTTCGTCACCCGGTCACCGGAAGGCGTGAACATCCCGGCCACGACCACCACGTCGTGCTGCACGGCGATCTCGTGCACCGCCGAGGCCCACGGACCGTCGAGAGGCTCCGCGACGGGCCCGAGAGGCACGCCGAAACGGCACATCGTCGCCTCGGGCAGCACGACGACCCGCGCCCCCTCGGCCCTGCGCACCGCGTCCCGCACGAGCTCCAGGTTGGACCTGGGATCGGTGGTCGAGCTGATCTGACTCACGGCGATGCGCATGAGCCTCACTGTAGGGTCCGACTCGTGCGTTCCCCACTGCTCCTAGTCGTGTTGCTGGCCGTCGCGGGCTGCACCGAGACCGCCACGCCTCGCCCGGACGGTGGGTCGAACGGCACGTCGATCGTGCTGGCCGACCGCGACGAGCCGACGACGCTGAACCCGCTGCTCGGCTACGGCGCGCAGGGTGTGTCGAAGATCTACGACGGCCTCGTCGAGCACCGCCAGGACGGGTCGCTGACCCCGCAGCTCGCGGCCGACCTGCCGCAGCCGGCGGCGGACGGGCTGAGCTGGACGGTCAAGCTGCGCGGCGACGTGAAGTTCACCGACGGCAGCACGTTCGGCGCCGAGGACGTCGTCGCCACCTACACCGCGGCGCTGCAGACGTCGGTGAAGGAGCGGTTCAGCACGCTCAAGGGCGTCGAACAGCTCGACCCGTCGACGGTCCGGTTCAGCCTCACGCAGGTGCACTCCGCGTTCCCGCACCTGCTCGTGCTCGGCATCCTGCCCAGCGAGCAGGCGAAGCAGGACGGTCAGCCCGTCGGCACGGGCCCGTACAAGGTCACCGAGTGGAAGAAGGGCGACCGGCTGCTGCTGGAGTCCAACGACAGCTACTTCGGCGGCGCGCCCAAGGTCAAGAAGGTGACGGTCGTCTTCGTCACCGACGACAACCAGCGCGCCCGCCGCATGCAGGACGGCGAGTTCGACGGCACGGTGCTGCCGCCCAAGATCGCCTCGTCGTTCGCCGGCAAGTCGGGCCTCAACGTGCAGTACCACCGCAGCGCCGACTACCGCGCCGTGCGGCTGCCCGCGGCCAACCCGGTCACCGGCAACGCCTCCGTCCGCCTCGCGCTCAACTTCGCCGCGAACCGCCAGGCCATGATCGACAGCCTGCTCGACGGCAAGGGAACCACCGCCTACACCCCGGTGCCGGACGCGCTGGCCGAGGAGTTCGACACGACCGCGAAGTTCCGCTTCGACAAGGCGGAGGCGGCGCGGCTGCTCGACGTGGGCGGCTGGGTGCCCGGCGCGGACGGCATCCGCGTCCGCGAGGGCGTCGCCGCCCGCTTCACGCTGATGTACCCGCTGGGCGACGACCTGCGCGCCGACCTCGCGACGGCGTTCGCGGCCGACGCCAAGGCCGTGGGCGTGGACGTGCAGCTCGCCGGCCTGTCGTGGGAGGCGATCCGGCCGCGGATGGCACAGGACGCCCTGCTGTACGGCGAGGGCTCGCCGTTCGACCCCGACCTGATGCTCTACGACCTGCGCGGCCAGGGCAGCCCCGCCGCCGACGCCGCGCTCGAGAACGGCCGCAAGCTCATCGACCCGGCGCAGCGTGCCGTGGCGTACAAGCTCTTCCAGCAGGCGTTCGTCGCCGCGCCGTCGATGGCGGTGCTGGTCTTCCCCGAGCACGCGTACGTGGTGCGTGACTCGTGGAACGGCTATCTGCCCGTGGTCGACCCGAACTCCTACGGCGCTCTCGCGTGGGGCCCGTGGTGGAACCTGGAGAAGTGGGAGCCTAAGTAGTACGGGCGTTGATCTCGCGGACGGCGCGGTCCGGGTCGTCCGCCCAGAACTCGACGCGCTCGACCTGCCGGGCGCCCGTCTTGCCGAGGTCGACGAGCTGCGGCTCGTGGAACGGCACCGACACGTTCGTCCTGGTCAGCGACTGGATGACGAGCGCGTCGCCGATCACCTCGACGCTGCGCTGGCCCTTGTGGCTGCGCTCCGCGACCTGAGCGGGACCGAGGTCCGCGGTCGGGATGCGCCAGTCGAAGAACCCCAGCTGGCGCAGGCGCAGCTCGTCGTCGGAGACGGTGTGCGGCTGCTTCGTCAGCACGTAGAGAGCGCCCACGCACACGACCGTGTTCAGCACGCCCAGGACGATCAGCGTGATGAGCAGCCACGGGATGTCCAGGCCGAACGCGACCAACGCGATCCCGACCGCCGTGATGATCAGGAACCGCACGTACCGCGGCTTCATGCGCTTGCCGTAGGGGATCTCCACCATGGCCGTGAGCCTATTTCGTGGCAGAGTGCGGGACGTGGGTGACCTGATCTTCCTGGACAGCGCCGGTTCCTCTCTCCCGCCCGCCGAGGTGGTCGACGAAGTCGTCGGGCACCTCCGCAGGGAGACCGAGATCGGCGGCTACCGCGCCGCCGCGGAACGCCGTGACGACGTCGAGGCGGGCTACGTCGTGCTGGCCGAGCTCTTCGGCTGCGAGCCGTCCGAGGTGGCGTTCACCGACAGTGCGACCCGGTCGTGGCTCACGGCCTTCGACGCCGTGCCGCTCGCGAAGGGCGACCGGATCCTCGTCACCGAGGTCGAGTACGGCGGCAACGCGGTGCCGATGCTGCGCCGCGCCGAGGAGACCGGCGCGACGGTCGAGGTGATGCCGTCCGACCGGCACGGGCAGGTCGACGTCGGAGCCCTGGACCTGGACGAGCGGGTCAAGCTGATCTCGCTCGTGCACGTGCCGACCAACGGCGGCCTGGTCAACCCCGTCGACGAGATCACCGCGGCCGCGCACGAGGTGGGCGCGCTGGTGCTGCTCGACGCCTGTCAGTCGACGGGCCAGATCGACCTGCGCGCGCTCGACTACGACATGCTCGTCTGCACCGGCCGGAAGTGGCTGCGCGGACCGCGCGGCACGGGCGCGCTCGTGGTGCGCGACGAGGTCAGGAAGAGGCTGCGGCCGCGGCTGATGGACCACAGCGCCGCCGAGTGGGTCGCTCCCGACCGCTACGAGCCGCGCGGCGACGCGCGGGTGTTCGAGCTGTGGGAGTACAGCGTCGCGGACAGGCTGGGCCTGATCGCCGCCGCCAGGTACGCGCTGGCCAAGGGCCTGGACGTGATCGAGGCCGAGGTAGGGGACCGCGCCAGGCGCTTGCGCGAAGGGCTCGCGGCCCTGCCCGGCATCACCGTGCGGGACCTGGGCGAACGCCGGTCCGGCATCGTCACGTTCACGAGCGACCGGGTGCCCGCGATGGAGCTGAAGGACCGGCTGTGGCAGCAGGACGTCGCCGTCACGGTGTCGCAGCGCGGCTCGACGATGTTCGACATGACCCGGCGCGGCCTGGACGAAGTAGTGCGGGCCTCCCCGCACTACTTCGTCACCCACGACGAGGTCGATCAGGCGCTGGAGATCATCAGCAGGACACGTTGATGACGCGCTTCACGCAGTCCGAGTAGCCGACGAACATGTCGACGGCGCGGTCGTTGCGGCTCGTCTGCGCCGCGATGACCGTGTCACGCGGGTAGAAGCCGTTGAGCCCGCCGCTGCTCGGGTACATCTCGAAGGTGTAGGACCAGATCTTGTGCTGGCCCCACATCCAGTCGTCGATGCTGCCGTCGGTGATGTACAGGTCGCTCGCCTGCTCCGGCGTGTAGCCGTTGGTGGCGGCCATCTGCTGGCCGAGCGTGCGGAACGCCCGTTCCTCGGTCGCGTCCAGGCCGGGCGCGGTGTTCGCGGTGGTGTAGCCGAAGGGCCACAGCACGAGCTCCGAGAACGAGTGGAAGTCGATGTTCGTCTTGATCTGCTGGACGCCACCGACCACGCGGGAGTCGACGAAGTTCTTGACGGCCGTGGTCTCCGGCGCGGAGAACGCCGACGGGCCGCGGTAGGTGTCCGACGTCGTGCTGCCGCTGGAACCGCCGCAGCAGCCCCACTTGTAGCCCCAGTTGCGGTTGAGGTCGGTGCCGTTGCCCTGGCGGTTCTTGCGCCAGCCGCGGAACGAGCCCGTGGCGATGTCGTACTCGACGCCGTCCGGGTTGACCATCGGGACGAACCAGACCTCGCGGCTGTCCACCAGGTTCTTGATGGCCGGCGTGGAGTAGTTGTCGGTGTAGCGCTTGATGATCTGCAGGCACTGCTCGACGGTGATGTGCTCACGGGCGTGCTGGTTGCACGTGAAGATCACCTCGGGCTCGGCCTCGTCGGTCGCGACGTTGTCGCTCACCTTGAGGGCCCAGATGTCGCGGTTCTGCGCGCTCTTGCCGATGCTGCGCAGGCTCGCGAGCGTCGGGTGGTCGCGCACGGTCTGCTGCAGCTCCGCGGTCATCTCCGCGAAGTTGTGGTAGCCCGCGTAGCCGGACGGGAAGTCCTGCGTGCCGATCTGGCCCGGCTTCGGGTCGGAGAAGTCGACCTTGCCGAGGCTCTTGAGCTCCTGCTCGAAGTCGCCGACGTACTTGATCGGCAGTCCGGTGGCCTGCAGGGCCCGGTACTGCGACTTGTCCGCGACGACCGAGACCGTGGTGAGCTTCGTCGCGCCGAGCACGTCCACGCCGCTCTGCGCGATCTGGGTGCGTTCGGCGGAGGTGTTGGCGGTGATCTCCAGCAGGTAGCGGCCGGAGTCGGCCGTGCTGGGTGTCGCCATGCCCGCGACCAGCACGGGCAGGCATATGGCGAGCACTGCGGCGATCTTGCCGCGGCGCTTGGTGATCATGGTTCCTCCATCATCAGCAGGGGTTTGCGACGGAGTGGTGCTCGACCGAGCGTGGCCGGGGCGTCACAGGCTGAGTAGCGCCGATAGCGGGCTGACCGTTGACAGATTTCTGCAGGAACTAGGCTGTCGGACATGCTGAACCGCATCGACCTGCGAGGTCGTTCCACGACTCCCGCTCAGTTGCGCGCCGTTGTGCCGCGCGCAGAGGTGGACGTGGACGCGGTTCTGCATCATGTACGCCCTGTCGTGGACGCGATCGCGGAGCGCGGTGTCGAGGCTGCTCTGGACTACACGGAGAAGTTCGACCAGGTTCGTCCGGCTTCCGTTCGTGTGCCCGCTTCGGAGATCTCGTCCGCTTTGTCCTCGTTGGACCCGGCCGTGCGCGAGGCCCTGGAAGAGGTCATCACGCGCACCCGGCGCGTGCACGCCGACCAGAAGCGCGTCGACACGACGACCCAGGTGGTGCCCGGCGGCACCGTCACCGAGAAGTGGGTGCCGGTCGCGCGCGTCGGTCTCTACGCGCCGGGCGGTCTCGCGGTCTACCCGTCGACGGTCGTCATGAACGTGGTGCCCGCCCAGATCGCCGGCGTCGAGTCGCTGGTCGTCGCCTCGCCGCCGCAGGCCGAGTTCGGTGGCCTGCCGCACCCGACGATCCTGGCCGCCGCCGCGCTGCTCGGCGTCGACGAGGTGTGGGCCGTGGGCGGCGCGCAGGCCGTGGCGCTGCTGGCGCACGGCGGCGTGGACACCGACGGCACCGAACTGGCTCCCGTCGACATCGTCACCGGCCCCGGCAACATCTACGTGACGGCGGCCAAGCGGCTGCTGCGCGGCCTGATCGGCATCGACTCCGAGGCCGGTCCCACCGAGATCGCGATCCTGGCCGACTCGTCTGCCGACGCGGTGCACGTGGCCGCCGACCTGATCTCCCAGGCGGAGCACGACCCGCTGGCCGCCTCGGTCCTGGTCACCGACTCGGTCGAGCTGGCGGACGCCGTCGACGCCGAGCTGGAGCGCCAGATCGGCGCGACCAAGCACGTCGAGCGGATCCGCACGGCGTTGCGCGGCAAGCAGTCCGGCACGGTGCTGGTGTCCTCTGTGGACGAAGGTGTCCGCGTGGTCGACGCCTACGCCGCGGAGCACCTGGAGATCCAGACGCGCGACGCGCGCGAGGTGGCGGCGCGGATCCGGTCCGCCGGCGCGATCTTCGTCGGCGCGCACTCGCCGGTGTCGCTCGGCGACTACTGCGCCGGCTCGAACCACGTGCTGCCGACCGGTGGCTGCGCGCGGCACTCGTCCGGGCTGTCCGTGCAGACGTTCCTGCGCGGCATCCACGTGATCGACTACTCAGAGGAAGCCCTGCGCGAGGTCGCGGACAAGGTCGTCGCGCTGGCCAACGCGGAGGACCTGCCCGCGCACGGGCAGGCCGTCACAGCGAGGTTCTCCCGATGAAGCCTGTTGTCGGCGCGAGGGTGGAGCTGTCCGACCTCCCCCTGCGCGAGGACTTGCGCGGCCGCACGCCCTACGGTGCCCCGCAGCTCGACGTCCCGTACCGCCTGAACACCAACGAGAACCCGTACGAGCCGACGGACGCGCTGGCGGCCGACGTCGTCGCCGCGATCGCCGAGATCGCCGGCGACCTGCACCGCTACCCGGACCGCGACGCGGTGGCGTTGCGCGACGACCTGGCGGCGTACCTCACCGAGGCCACCTCGGTCACGCTGACGTCCGAGAACGTCTGGGCCGCCAACGGCTCGAACGAGATCCTGCAGCAGGTCCTGCAGGCGTTCGGCGGGCCGGGCCGGGTGGCGCTGGGCTTCGAGCCGTCGTACTCGATGCACCCGATCATCGCGGCGGGCACCCGCACCGAGTGGTCGCCGACCCCGCGCCGCGCCGACTTCTCGCTGGACGTGGAGAAGGCCGCCGCGATCATCGCCGAGACGCGTCCTGACGTCGTCTTCGTGACGTCGCCGAACAACCCGACGGGCCAGTCGATCCCGCTTGAGGACCTGCGGCTGCTGATCTCCGCCTGCACCGGCATGATCGTGGTGGACGAGGCGTACACGGAGTTCTCGCCGCAGGAGAGCGCGATCAAGCTGCTGGACGAGTTCGGCTCGCGGCTGATCGTCTCGCGCACGATGTCGAAGGCCTTCGCGTTCGCCGGCGGCCGCCTCGGCTACCTGGCGGCCGCTCCGGCCGTGGTCGACGCCCTGCAGCTGGTGCGCCTGCCTTACCACCTGTCGGCGTTGACGCAGGCCGCCGCGCGCGCCTCGCTGAGGCACGCCTCGGAGACCCTGGGCTCGGTGGCGAAGCTGGCCGCCGAACGCGACAGGGTGTCCGCGGCGCTGACGGAGCTGGGTTTCCAGGTCGTGCCGTCGGACGCGAACTTCGTGCTGTTCGGCTGGTTCGAGAGCGCGCGGGAGACCTGGAAGTCCTATTTGGACCACGGCGTGCTCATCAGGGACGTCGGAATCGCGGGTCACCTGCGGGTGACCATCGGAACGCCCGAGGAGAACGACGCTTTCCTCGCGGCCAGCAAGGAGGTCAGCCGGTGAGTCGGGTCGGCAAGGTGGAGCGCATCACCAGGGAGTCGTCGGTCTACGTGGAGATCGACCTGGACGGCACCGGTCAGGTCGACATCAACACGGGTGTGCCGTTCTACGACCACATGCTCACCGCGTTCGGCGTGCACGGCAGTTTCGACCTGATCGTGCGCGCGACCGGTGACACGCACATCGACGCCCACCACTCGGTCGAGGACATCGCGATCGTGCTGGGGCAGGCGCTGCGGGAAGCGCTGGGGGACAAGAAGGGCATCCGCCGCTTCGGCGACTGCTGGATCCCCATGGACGAGACGCTCGCGCACGCCGCGGTCGACGTCTCGGGCCGCCCGTACACCGTGCACAAGGGCGAGCCGGAGCAGTTCAACAGCTTCGTGATCGGCGGCAACTACCCGTTCGTGCTGAACCGGCACGTGTTCGAGTCGCTCGCCTTCCACGCGCAGATCGCACTGCACGTGCGCGTTGAGTACGGCCGCGACCCGCACCACATCGCCGAGGCCGAGTACAAGGCCATCGCGCGTGCCCTGCGCGTGGCCACCGAGCCCGACCCCCGCGTCGGCGGCATCCCGTCGACCAAGGGCGTGCTCTGATGCCGAAGGAAGTCGTCGTCATCGGCCTGCTGGCCCTCGCGGGCTTCCTGGCCGGTGGCGTCTACACCACGTGGAAGACCGCCAAGGTCCTGGCGATCACCCTGCTGGTGCTGCTCCTCGTGGCGGTCGGCGGCGCTGTTCTCTGGCTGCTCTGACGCTCTCGGGAGTGTTGCTGCCGAAGAACATGTCCACGCCGAGCACGTCGTGCCGTTCGGCTTCACGCCTGGTCCAGGTAGCGCGCGGGAACGTGCTGGGCGAGCCACACGCCGTTGGCGCTCAGCCGGAACTCGTGCCCGTCCGCGTGCATCTGCTGGGCGTCGACGGTCAGGATCAACGGCCGTCCCCGCCGGGACCCGACCCTGCGCGCGGTCTCGCGGTCGGGGGAGAGGTGCACGTCGTGGCGTGCCATGGGCCGCAGGCCGTCCCGCATGATGTCGTCGAGGTACTGCGCGACCGTGCCGTGGAACAGCTGGTCCGGCGGGGTCGCCGTCGGCAGGCCGAGGTCCACCTCGACGCTGTGGCCCTGGTTCGCGCGGATGCGGTCGCCGTCGATCGTGAAGCGCTTCTTGTCGTTGCGGTCGACGACCTCGCGCAGGTCCGCCTCTGAGACGCCGAGCGCGGCCAGCAGGTCGGCCACGGGCACCCAGCCGGCGGGGTCGAGGGTGAGGCCGACGCGCTCGGGCTGGTGCCGGAGCGCTTTGGACATCCGCTTCGAGAGGCGGATCATTCTTTCGTCTTCCATTTGCTCCTCAGGAAACCACAACGCGTCCACCGGTTTTGCGGTTTCATGGGCCGGGTGTGGCGCGAGCGGCTGGTTCCAGGAGAGCCCGAGATCTTCGTTGCGTGGCAGGAGTGGCCGCAGGACAGGGCATTGCTCGTCATCCACGGCGGCCCCGACTGGGACCACAGCTACCTCCGCGACCCGCTCGCCGAGCTGGACTGTCAGCTCCTGCTGCCGGACCTGCGCGGCTGCGGCCGGTCGGGCCGGGTGGCCGAGTACCACCCGGACGGCGTGATGGACGACCTCGTGCGCGTGCTCGACGCGTTCGACGTCGAGCGTGCCGACGTGCTCGGGCACTCCTACGGCGGCATGGTCGCGCAACGGTTCGCGATCACCCATCCGTCCCGTGTGCGCAGCCTGATCGTGTCGGGCAGCAGCGTGCTGCCGATACCTCCGGACGTCAGCGCGAACGCGCGTGATCCCTGGCAGAAGGACGGCCTGACCCCGGACGACGTGCGGGCCGAGGCGATCGCGGCGGCGCCCGCCAACGTCTTCCGCACCGAGGCGATGCCCGGTTACCTGCGGCGGCTGGAGGACGTCCGGTTCGGCACCGAGTGGTTGCGGCAGCTCCAGGCGGGGACGCTCGTCACGCCGCGACTCCCCGAGGCGGCTCAGCACCTCGCCGCGCTCGACATCCCGGTGCTCCTGCTGCACGGCCGCCACGACAGGACGTTCCCGGTCGGTCTCGTCGAACCGACGCTCGGGCTGATCCCGCGGGCACGCGCCGTGGTGCTGGAAGAGGCCGGCCACATGCTGCACGTCGACGACCCCGAGGGCTACCTGTGCGCGGTGCGGGAGTTCCTAGACGGTGCCGCCTTCGAGGGCGGGCTTGAGCTTGGGGGCGCCCGGCCCGTATGAGGCCTGCTCGTCGTCGATGTTCTGCAGGGCACAGCTGCGCAACGACAGGCAGCCGCACCCGATGCAGCCGGTGAGGCGGTCGCGCAGCCGGTAGAGGGCGTCGATGCGGGCGTCGAGCTCCGTCTTCCACGCGCGGGAGAGGCGTTCCCAGTCGGACTTCGTCGGCGTGCGGTTGTCGGGGAGCTGCGCGAGGGCGTCGCGCACGTCCTCCAGGGTCAGGCCGACGCGTTGGGCGGTGCGGATGAACGCCAGCCGGCGCAGCACCGAGCGCAGGTAGCGGCGCTGGTTGCCCGCGGTGCGCACCGAGGTGATCAGACCCCTGTCCTCGTAGAAGCGCAGGGCGGTGTGGGGGACGCCGCTGCGTTCGGCGACCTGGCCGATGGTCAGCATTTCCGGCAGCTTGCTCACACCGATCATGGTAACCGCTTGACCTCCAGCATGGTCGAGGTTGAACAGTTGGTGGCATGCAACGGATACCAGGGCTCTTCGCGAGGATGACCGGGGACGAGAAGCACGAGTGGGCGGCGGCTTCCACGATCGACGTGCTCTGGGTCCTCTACGACAAGGTCCTCAACGTCACGCCCGAGACCGTCGACGACCCTGACCGCGACAGGTTCCTGCTCTCCAAGGGACACGGCCCGATGGCCTACTACGCCGTGCTGGCGGAGAAGGGGTTCATCGAGGAGTCCACTTTGGACGACTGGACGTCGTGGGACAGCCCGCTCGGCCAGCACCCCGACCGGGTGCTCGTGAAGGGCGTGGAGATCAGCAGCGGATCGCTCGGCCACGGCCTGCCGATCGCGGTGGGCACCGCCATCGGGCAACGCGTCGCGGGAAGCCGCGGGCGGACGTTCGTGCTGGTCGGGGACGGCGAACTGGACGAGGGCAGCAACCACGAGGCGATCGCGGTGGCGTCAAGGCTGAAGGTCGCGAACCTCACCACGATCGTGATCGACAACCAGTCCGCGATGTACGGCTGGCCCGGTGGCATCGCCCGGCGCTTCGCCGTCGAGGGCTGGCAGACCGCCGAGGTCGACGGCCGCGACCACGAGGCCGTCTTCGCCGCGCTCACCGCCCCGCACGACCGCCCGTACGCGGTGGTCGCCACAGTCGAGAAGAGCTACTGATGACCACCATGCGCCAGGCCTTCGTCAGCACGGTCAACAACGGGATCGCCACCGACCCGCGGATCGCCGTGGTGACCGCGGTGATCTCCAGCAACGAGTTCCCGCGGGAGAACGAACGCGTCGTGGACGTCGGGATCCGCGAGCAGACCATGGTCGGGGTGGCGAGCGGCCTCGCGCTCGCCGGACTGCGGCCGGTCGTGCACAGCTACGCGCCGTTCCTGGTCGAGCGGCCGTACGAGCAGATCAAGCTCGACATCGGACACCAGGACGTGGGCGCGGTGTTCGTCAGCATCGGAGCGTCCTATGACGACCCGGTGTGGGGCCGCACGCACCAGTCGCCCGGTGACGTCGCGTTGTTCGACACGCTGCCCGGCTGGACCGTGCACGTGCCCGGACACGCGGACGAGGTCACGCCGTTGCTCCAGCGGGCGTTGAAGGACGACGACCGGGTCTACATGAGGCTTTCGCTGCACGAGAACACCCAGGCGCATCCGGTGGGCGAAGGGTTCACGACGCTGCGTCACGGCAAGCGCGGCGTGGTGCTCGCCGTCGGGCCGATGCTCGACCGCGTGCTCAAGGCCGTCGAGTCCGAGAACGCCGACGTCACCGTGCTCTACGCGGCCACGGTCCGACCGTTCGACTCGGACGGACTGCGCAAGGCGGTGCGGGACACCGACCACGTGGACGTGATGGTGGTGGAGCCGTACCTCGAAGGAACGTCTTCTCATCTTGTTTCCGAGACCCTGCAACATATTCCGCACCGTGTGCGTTCTATAGGAGTCAAAAGGCACGCGGAGCTCCGCAACTACGGCACGGCCGAAGATCATGACGCCGCGCACGATCTCGACGTGGTCGGGCTGGGGAGCGCTGTGCGGAGTTTCTTCAGGGGGTGAAGGAACATGTTCGCAGTCATGGGGGATGACTGGACCGGAGCGCCTTCGCGCACCGTCTGAGTGGGGGACGCGGTGGTGACGACCGGCCGAATTCCCGGTCGCACCACCGTGTTCGGCACGTCTGCACATGCGCGCGAGGCGCACCAGGAATGATGTTGTGCGTGAGAATGCTGATCTGGACCTCGTTGAACGCCGCCGAGCTGCAGAAGGCCATGCACAGCGGCAACGTGGGCCCCGCGGCGCTCGTCCCGGTGCAGTCGGGCACGGTGCTGCTGCCTCCTCCGGCGACCAGGCTGAACGAGGCCGCGTACATGACGAACAGGGTGCGCAAGATCGGGAACGGCGCGGCGCTCGCCGTCTGGAACGACGACGCCGCGCTGCTCTACCTGTTCACCACGGCGCTCGGCCGCGCGTCGATGTGGGGATCGCGCGAGGCGGTACTGCGGTTGTCGGAGCAGGCCAAGCAGTCGGGAGCGTTCGGGCGGGCGTTCGACCGCATGACCGCGGGCATGGTCGACCTGCGCGAGAAGGAGAAGTGGCAGCACGACGCGATCGACAAGCTCACCGCGCTGCACCCGGCGGCCGGCCGCAAGGCGCCGCTCGAACGCATCCGCGACTTCGAGAACGGCCACGCGGCCATCCCGGACTTCTTCCGCGCCGCCGGACTGGGGGAGGTCGCACGGGTGGCCGAACTGGCCGAGCAGGGTCGTGCGGACTTCGTGCTGCAGACCCTCGAACCGCCGCGCGCGCAGCTGTGGCCGCTCGCGGCGATCCTTCCGTTGATGGTGATGACCGCGCTGGTGACGGTGCTGCTCGGCATCCCGGCGATGGTCTACTACCTCGTCGGCGCACTGCTCCTCGTGGTCATGTCGACGTTGCTGGTCGTGCTCCGGCGCCGGCTCGTGAGCAGGAAGCCGATCAACACGGTGCTGCCCGTCATACCGGTCACGCAGGGCGCGGTCCCCACCGACTAACCTGGTGGGCGTGGCACGCGTCGTCGTACTTGACTATGGCTCCGGCAACCTGCGCTCGGCCGAGCGCGCGCTTCAGCGCGTCGGCGCCGAGGTCGAGGTGACGTCGGACGCGAAGGCGGCACGCGCGGCGGACGGCCTCGTCGTGCCCGGCGTCGGCGCGTACGCGGCGTGCATGGAGGGCCTCAACTCGGTGCGCGGCGCCCGGATCATCGGCGAGCGCCTCGCCGGCGGCCGTCCGGTGCTCGGCATCTGCGTGGGCATGCAGATCCTGTTCGACCGCGGCATCGAGCACGGCGTGCTGACCGAGGGCTGCGGTGAGTGGCCCGGCACCGTCGAGCGCCTCGAAGCGCCGATCGTGCCGCACATGGGCTGGAACACGGTTCGCACGCCAGAGGGTTCGCAGCTGTTCGAGGGCCTCGACAAGGACACGCGGTTCTACTTCGTGCACTCCTACGGCGTGCGCCGCTGGGAACTGGAGCCGGCGGAGCACCTCAAGGCGCCGCTCGTGACGTGGGCCGACCACGCGGGCGACGAGTTCGTCGCGGCCGTCGAGAACGGGCCGCTGTGGGCGACCCAGTTCCACCCGGAGAAGTCCGGTGACGCCGGGGCGCAGCTGCTGAAGAACTGGCTGACCACTCTGTGAGCGGAGGGCGCGATCGACATCGAGGAGTTCCACGAGTTGTTCGGGGGCGGCTCGGTTCGCGCAAAGCTCGATTGGGACGTCCTCCGAGCGGGTGACTCCGCTGTGCATGTTGCGGTGAGCAGGTCGCGAGCGGAGCTGGGAAGCGTCTACACAGTCTGGTACGACAGCAACCGAAGCTTCTGTGACTCTGACGCGGTGCCGCTGCGGGTTCGGGATGCGGCAGAAGCGCACCTGGCCGGTCGCGAGCCCCGCATCGCGGCGATGCAGGACGCATTTTGTGCGGTGGCATCCCCGGTTCAGCTTACGTTGCCACTTTACGAGCTCAGCGACGGCACCAGGCTGCTTCTGGATGGAACGCATCGATCGGTGGCCGCGTTCAGGGCTGCGATGCCTGTGCGGCTGTTGCTTGTCTCGGTGGCTGGTCCAATGGATCCTCTGGTGCTGCCAGACCTGCGGCATCACGCGGCTAGTTCAAGTCGTCAGAACTGACCTCCTCCGGGTACTTCGTCACGGCACGTCGCATCGCCAGGTCGAATGCCAGGTTGCGCACCGCGTACCAGCGTTCACCGCGCCGTAGCTTCGTTATCTGGCGCAATACTGCGACCGCGGAAAACAGGCACAGCACTCCGATGACGACACGCATGGTCATTGAGATTCGCGGGAACACAGCTGCTTCCGCGGCCGCGAGGGCCAAGGGGATGAGCGTCGCGGTGAGGATGTTGATTTCAAGTTCGATCGCATCGATGTTGAGCACCGGTGAGAAGCGCCGCAGCCAGAGTTTGCTGTACTCGAAGGCGTGCAAAGATTCCTCTGAACGATGTCCCCCGCCGGCGGTCAGCGCGAGTCGGCTGTCGGGCGATGGGTCGGACTCGTCGAGCCAGCTCAGAACGGGATGCAGCTCCACGCACTCAGCGGTCATTCCCTCCCCTAGGACCTGTTTCATGCGTTCGAGGTCCGACACGGCCCTGGTCTTCCGCTTTCTCCGCCACCATCGGACGATGCGTTCGACTCGCCCCACGACGGCGAATCCGGCCGCGCGAGCCAGGTAACCGATCACAAAACTGCCTCCGATGCCCAATGCGGCGAAGAGCACCGTTCCAGAGCCCTGGATCTTGCCGAGGCTGGAGAGGAGAAAAACGACGTCGTGTCCTGCGTGTGGAACGAAGTGCACTCCTAGAATCGCCAGCTCGGTCATGGCGACGATGCCGGGCAGTATGACACTGGTGAGCTGCAATGCTACGTAGAACGTCAGTCGACCGGACATGGAATTTCCTGCTGCTGTGAAGCCGCTCATCGGGTCCACTTGTCCGCCTTGTTGTTCGGGCCGGTTCAAGTCAGTGAACGTAGGCGGTCTGGCTGATGTCTGCGTCGACCAAAAGGCTGAAGCAGGGTGGGTGGACCGGTGTGCATCTGCTGGCGAACGGCCACCACGTCGGCGGGCGTACATCTCATCACCGCTGCTTCATGGCAACTGTGCCAACTCCGACAACGCCGACTCGTCTTGCGGCATGAAGAAGAACCTCGATCGGCCACGGAGAATCAGACCTGTCAGTGCGGGCCTGGTGATTGGTGGATTGTGGTCGCGCCTAGTGTCCAATCAAGACGTTGCTTCAGAGGTCATGCTATGTGCCGAAGTCTCTGTTGTTGCGTTGCTGCGCCTGCTTCAGTGGCTGACTGATGGGCGCTGACAACAGACCTCGTGAGTTGAGTTCCGCGGCGGCGTCGTCCTTGAGAACTGTGCGCCGGTCGACAGCCCCAAGGTGCGTCTTCGGCCAGGAAGGTGACGTCGATTCAGCCGAGCGTTCGTGCCGAAGACCTTCCAAGCCGGCCGTCGCCGGCTCTTCTCGGCGCGTTCGCCGAGATCATGGTTGTAGCGCTAGGCATGTCGCTGGCGTCGGAGAGCTCATGAGCGCGTGCTCGGCCTTGTGCCGGGGGACGCTAGGCTGCTCGGGTGACGTTCACACTCCTCCCCGCTGTTGACGTTGCCGACGGTCGTGCCGTCCGGCTCGTGCAGGGCGAAGCCGGTACCGAGACGAACTACGGCGAGCCGCTCGACGCCGCCTTGCAGTGGCAGCGCGACGGGGCGGAGTGGATCCATCTCGTCGACCTCGACGCGGCCTTCGGTCGTGGGTCGAACCGCGAGCTGGTCGCCCGTGTCGTCGGCGAGCTGGACGTCAAGGTGGAGCTGTCCGGCGGCATCCGCGACGACGCGTCCCTGGAGGCCGCCCTGGCCACCGGATGCGCTCGCGTGAACCTCGGCACCGCAGCGCTGGAAGACCCGGAGTGGTGCGCGAAGGCGTTGGCGGCGTACGGCGAGAAGATCGCCGTGGGTCTCGACGTCCGCATCACCGAGGAAGGTCACCGGGTCAAGGGCCGCGGCTGGACGTCGGACGGCGGCGACCTCTGGGAGGTCCTCGACCGGCTCGACCGCGACGGCTGCACCCGTTACGTGGTCACCGACGTGTCGAAGGACGGCACGCTGACGGGCCCGAACCTGGAGCTGCTGCGCGAGGTCTGCGCCCGCACCGACGCCCCCGTGATCGCGTCCGGCGGTGTGTCCACTGTGGACGACCTGGTCGCGCTCTCCCAGCTGTCGCGCGACGGCGTGGAGGGCTCGATCGTGGGCAAGGCCCTGTACGCCGGCGCCTTCACGCTCCCGGAAGCACTCGCTGCGGTCCGTTGACCACGCTCTCGATGTGAGCGGCCGCGGCCGCGTGCGTCACACCCGTGTTGTGGAGCACGTCGGCCGCGGTCCCGTCGGTCGCGAGCAGCACACCGAGCAGGACGTGCTCGGTGCCGATGAACATGTGGCCCATCCGGAGCGCCTCGCGCACGGCCAGTTCCAGGGCCTTCTTGCAGTGCGTCGTGTACGGCTGCTTCTCGGGCCGTCGCTGGGCCTCGGTGTCCAGGCGGTTGAGCGTGGCGATGCGCGTGCTGCCGTCGCCCGACTCCAGCTTCGCGATGGTCTTGGCCGCCAGGCCGGCCGACTCGTCGAGCAGCCCGAGCAGCAGGTGCTCGGTGCCGATCCGTTCGCTGAACCGCGCGTGGTGCCTCGCCAGCGCGAGGACCCGCCTGGAGCGCTGGGTGTAGCGCTCGGTGCTCGGCTTGCCCAGGTCCGGTGACTCCTTGGGCACGAACCTCTTCTGCGCGGCCTGCTTCGTGACGCCGAGGCTCTCGCCGATCTCGGCCCAGCTCGCGCCGCCCCGCCGCGCCTCGTCCACGAAGTGGCCGATCAGGTGGTCGCCGAGCTCGCTGAGCTGACTGCTCATCTCGACGGCCTTCGCCAGCCGCAGGAGGGCGTCGTCCGCTTCTTGAGCGACCGTGACGATGAGGTCGGTCAACTGGATCACGCCGTCAACTCTAGGTTGACGGCATCAGGGCGGTCAACCTCGCGTTGACGCTCAACCTCGTCTCAACGTTGACGAGTCACGTCCACGTTGAATCAACATTGACCACGTCAGCCGGTGTTGATGCGTCAAGTCGACATGGACGGATGACAACGTTGTCATCTCGGCGGCGAGGGTCCGTCAAGTGCATGTTGACGGACCCGTCGAGGTTGATCCGGTGCTGTCAACGTTGAGTCAACGTTGATTCGCGCCGTCGATGTTGACGCTCAGCTCGCCGCGGTGATGGCGATGCCGATCGACCCGGTGCGTCCGCGGCGCAGCTTGCTGCCGAACACGGTCAGCCAGCCGAACAAGCCGTACTTCTTCGTGATGCGGGACCGGACCCCGTCGCTCGCGTCGTCGTCCAGCAGCCGCGCGTGAGCCTTGATCGACGGGCCCTTCGGGTTGCCGCGCACGTCGCACGGCCCGATCTCCACGTCGCCGCTGCGGCGGATCCGCTTGACCTTGCCGGTGTCGAGGCCGCTCCACGCGTAGATCACGTCGTCGTTCTCGCCCGGCGCGACCCAGACCGGCGTGGGCACCGGGGTGCCGTCCTTGCGGAACGTCGTCAGCAGCAGGTACTTGCCCTTGCCCAGTTCGGCGATCATGGCCGCGCAGCGTAGTCCTCCGGCCTGCCTTGTAGGCTTTCCCGCATGTCAGTCGCGGTCCGTGTCATCCCCTGTCTCGACGTCGACCGGGGCCGGGTGGTGAAGGGCGTCAACTTCACCAACCTCGTCGACGCGGGCGACCCCGTCGAGCTGGCGAGGGCCTACGACGCCGAGGGCGCGGACGAGCTGACGTTCCTCGACGTGACGGCCAGCAGCGGCGACCGCGAGACGACGTTCGACGTGGTCCGCCGCACCGCCGAGCAGGTGTTCATCCCCCTCACGGTCGGCGGCGGCGTGCGCAGCCCCGAGGACGTCAACAAGCTGCTCCGCGCGGGCGCGGACAAGGTCAGCCTCAACACCGCCGCCATCGCGCGCCCGGAGCTGCTCAAGGAGTGCTCGGAACGCTATGGCGCGCAGTGCATCGTGCTGTCGGTCGACGCGCGGCGCGTGCCAGGAGGCACCGGCTTCGAGGTCACCACGCACGGCGGCCGCAACGGCACCGGCATCGACGCGATCGCCTGGGCCGCGAAGGGCCAGGAGCTGGGCGTCGGCGAGATCCTGCTGAACTCGATGGACGCCGACGGCACCAAGGCCGGGTTCGACCTCGAACTCCTCGAACTGGTGCGGCGCGAGGTCGACGTCCCGCTGATCGCGAGCGGCGGCGCCGGCGCGATCGACCACTTCCCGCCGGCCGTCGCCGCGGGTGCCGACGCCGTGCTCGCCGCGAGCGTCTTCCACTTCGGCCAGCTCCGCATCAGCGAGGTCAAGGACGGCCTGCGCCAGGCCGGCGTCGTGGTGCGATGAAACCCGTCGAGGTGCGCGTCGCCTCGGCGGTCGCGTTCGGCGGCGCACTGGTGTTCTTCGCGGTCGGCCTCGTCCTGTGGCGCACCACGGGGGACGCGGACGTGCTGAAGCTGCCGTCGTTCCTCGCGCTCGTCGAGCTGCCGATCGCGGCCGCGCTGCTGCTCAGGATCCGGTTCATGCACTACCCGGCGATGATCGTGTTCATCCTCGTCGGGCTGCTGCACCTCGTCATCGTGCTGGCCGACGGGCCGGCGTGGGCCCGCGTCGCGTCCGGCGTGCTGTCCGCCGTGCACATCTACGGAGTGGTCCTGCTCAACACCGGACCGGCTCGTGAACACCTGGGAGGTCCCCGATGAGCAGCCCGCTCGACCCCGCCCTCGCCGAACGCCTCAAGCGCACCCCGGACGGCCTCGTGTGCGCGGTCGCCCAGCAGCGCGGCACCGGCGAGGTGCTCATGGTGGCGTGGATGGACGACGAGGCGCTGCACCGCACCCTCACCACCCGCCGCGCGACGTACTACTCGCGCAGCCGCCAGCAGCTGTGGGCGAAGGGCGAGACCTCCGGCCACACCCAGTACGTGCACGAGGTCCGGCTCGACTGCGACGGCGACACGCTCCTGCTGACCGTCGACCAGGTCGGCGCGGCCTGCCACACGGGCGACCGCACGTGCTTCGACGCCACGGTGCTGCTCGCGGCGGAGTGATCTGACGGCGGAGTGATCTAGTCGAGGTCGCCGGTGAGGTAGCGCTGCAGGTTCGGCCCGATCGCCTTGACGACCGTCTCCATGTCGGCCGACGCCAGCGGTTCGAACCCGACGACGTAGCGGACGATGCCCAGCCCGACCATCTGGGTCGCGCACAGCGTGGCGCGCAGTTCGCGTTGCTCGGCGCCGATCTCGGCGAGCACGTTCTTGAAGATCGCGTTGATCAGGAACTGCTTCAGCGCGCCCGCCACCTCGGGCTGGCTGGTGACGCTGCGGATCAGGGCGGCGAACGTGCCGCCTCCCGTGGCGTCCCACACCGTCACGAAGGTGCGGATGATGCGCTCGCCCGCCTGCTCGACGGGGCCGTCGAGCAGGCGCTTGAGGATCTCGGCCGGGTCGAACGGGAGCTGCAGCACGGACTGGGCGAACAGGCCCTCCTTGCCGCCGAACCAGTGGTTGACCATGGCGGCGTCCACGCCCGCCTTGGCGGCGATCGCGCGTACCGTGGCACCGTCGTAGCCCTTTTCGACGAACACCTCGCGGGCCGCCGCGACGAGCGCGGCCTTGGTGTCCTCGCCCGCGGCTCGGCGGCCTCGACGTTTCTGGTTGACTTGCTCCACGTGGCCCATAGTTCAACAGATGTTGAATTTATGCAACAATCATCGGCATGGTGAGCGTCATCGGGGCTGTGGCCGCCGCTGGTCTGGGGGCCGTGAGCCCAACGCGCGAGGAGTTCCGAGAGCTCGCGGTCAACCGCCGGGTGATCCCGGTGGTCCGCAAGCTGCTCGCGGACGCGGAGACCCCGGTCGGTCTGTACCGCAAGCTCGGAGCCGACCAGCCCGGCACGTTCCTCTTCGAGTCGGCCGAGAACGGTCGCTCGTGGTCGCGGTGGTCGTTCATCGGCGTGCGGTCGTCCGCGGCGCTCACGGCGACCGGTGGTGAGGCGTTCTGGACGGGCACGCGGCCCGTCGGGCTGCCCGACGGCGGCGACCCGATGAAGGCGTTGCGCGAGACCATCGAGGTGCTGCGCACGGACCCGTTGCCCGGCATGCCCCCGCTGACCGGCGGCATGGTCGGCTACATCGGCTACGACGCGGTGCGGCGGCTGGAGCGGCTGCCCGTCATCGCCGAGGACGACCTGAAGCTGCCCGAGATGGTCATGCTGCTCGCGACCGACCTCGCCGCGCTCGACCACCACGAGGGCACCGTCACGCTCATCGCGAACGCGATCAACTGGGACGACTCGACCGAGCGGGTCGACGCCGCGTACGACGACGCGGTGCGCCGCCTCGACGAGATGACCACGGCGCTGCACACGCCCGCGCCGCCGACCGCCGCGGTGTTCTCGCGGCCCAAGCCGGAGTTCCGGCGTCGGCGTTCGCAGGCCGAGCACTTCGCGGCCGTGGAGAAGGCCAAGGAGGCCATCCGGGCTGGCGAGGCGTTCCAGGTCGTCGTGTCGCAGCGGTTCGAGATCGACACCGACGCCGACGCGCTTGACATCTACCGGGTGCTGCGCGCGACGAACCCCAGCCCCTACATGTACCTGCTGCGCCTCGACGGCTTCGACATCGTCGGGTCCAGCCCCGAGTCGCTGGTCACGGTGCGCGACGGCAAGGCGACCACTCACCCCATCGCGGGTACCCGCTGGCGCAGCGAGGACCCCGAGGAGGACGCCCTGCTCGAGAAGGACCTCCTCGCGGACCACAAGGAACGCGCCGAGCACCTGATGCTCGTCGACCTCGGCCGCAACGACCTGGGCCGCGTCTGCAAGCCGGGTTCGGTGCACGTCGTCGACTTCTTCAAGGTCGAGCGGTACAGCCACGTCATGCACATCGTGTCGACCGTGACCGGTGAGCTGGCGGAGGGCAAGACCGCCTACGACGCGGTCGCCGCCTGCTTCCCGGCCGGCACGCTCTCCGGTGCGCCCAAGCCGCGCGCGATGGAGCTGATCGAGGAACTGGAGCCCACGCGCCGCGGTCTCTACGGCGGCGTCGTCGGCTACTTCGACTTCGCCGGGGACGCGGACACCGCCATCGCCATCCGCACGGCCCTCGTGCGCGACGGGGTGGCGTACGTGCAGGCCGGTGGCGGCATCGTGGCGGACTCGGACCCGCTGGCCGAGGACAACGAGTGCCTGAACAAGGCGGGCGCGGTGCTGGCCGCGATCGCCACGGCGCAGACGATGGCTCCGGCAGTTGAGCACTAGCCGCCTCTCCGGACGCAGTCCTTTGTGGACCGCCGCGCTCCTGCTCGTGGGCGCGGCGGGTGCCTTCTGGGGTGCGGGCTCGGTACCGGTCGCGCTGCTCTGCCTCGCGGCCGTCGCCGCCGTCGTCGCGCTGAGCGGGGTGGCACGCCGGGTTCTCGGCGTGCTGCTGGTCGTCGTCGGCGTCGTGGCGGCGTTCTCCGGCCACTGGCTCGCGATCGTCGGTGGAGTCCTCGTGGTGGCCTCCGGCGTGCTTCAAGTGCTGTTGGGGGGCCGCATGCCGAGGATCGGCATGGGCGGGCAGAAGGCCCGCGCGCACGACCCCGAGACGGACATGTGGCGCGCCCTGGAGCGCGGAGACGACCCGACCGACGACAAGAGCGACCCCGGACGTTCCTCGAACGAGTGAAGATCATTCATCCGCGTTCGCGCATGTGACACGTGCACAGCCTCGGTTAGCTGCGTGGACAGGTGAACCCCGGTGGCCGGTGCGTTACTCCGCCGGGGTTAGCATCCCTGTAGCGGGAAGGGGTTCAAGACTGTGACGGTTCTCGAGTCGATCCTCGAAGGTGTGCGTGAGGATCTCGCCGCTCGTGAGGCTCAGTTGTCCTTCGACGTCGTCAAGGAGCGTGCGGCCAAGGCCGCCCCGCCGCTCGACGCGCTGTCGGTGTTGCGCGGGCCGAACGTGGGTGTGATCGCCGAGGTCAAGCGCCGCAGCCCCTCCAAGGGCGCGCTGGCGGAGATCCCGGAACCGGCCGAGCTCGCCGCCTCGTACGAGGCGGGCGGCGCGTCGGTGATCAGCGTGCTGACCGAGCAGCGCCGCTTCGGCGGGTCACTGGCGGACTTCGACGCGGTGCGCAGGGCGGTGAAGATCCCGCTGCTGCGCAAGGACTTCATCGTGTCGCCCTACCAGGTGCACGAGGCGCGCCTGCACGGCGCGGACCTGGTGCTGCTGATCGTGGCCGCGCTGGAGCAGAACGCGCTCGTGTCGCTGCTCGACCGGGTGGAGTCGCTCGGCATGACGGCGCTCGTCGAGGTGCACACGGCCGAGGAGGCAGACCGCGCCCTGGAGGCGGGGTCGTCGGTCATCGGGGTGAACGCGCGCAACCTCCACACGCTGGAGGTCGACAAGGACGTGTTCGGCAGGATCGCGCCGGGGCTACCCTTCGAGACGATCAAGATCGCCGAGTCGGGCGTGACCGGGCCCGGCGACCTGATGTCGTACGCCGGCGCGGGTGCCGACGCGGTGCTCGTCGGCGAAAGCCTGGTGACCAGCGGAGACCCCAAGGCCGCCGTGAACAAGCTCGTGACCGCGGGCTCTCACCCCGCGTGCCCCCGGCCCAGCCGGTAGGGCACGGTTGATCCAAGCGCTAGAGGAGCTACCCGATGGGCCAGTTCACGCCCACACCGCATGATCCAGACGCACGCGGCCACTTCGGCCCGTGGGGCGGCCGGTTCGTCCCGGAGGCCCTGATCGCCGCGGTGGACGAGCTGGCAGCCGAGTACGACAAGGCGCGGCTCGACCCGGAGTTCGTGAACGAGTTCCAGCGGCTGCTGAAGGACTTCGCGGGTCGTCCGTCGTTGCTGACCGAGGCGCCGAAGTTCGCGGAGCACGCGGGCACGCGGGTGTTCCTCAAGCGCGAGGACCTCAACCACACGGGGTCCCACAAGATCAACAACGTGCTGGGCCAGGCGCTGCTGACCAAGCGCATGGGCAAGAAGCGCGTGATCGCGGAGACCGGCGCCGGCCAGCACGGCGTGGCGACGGCGACGGCGTGCGCGCTCCTCGGGCTCGACTGCGTCGTCTACATGGGCGAGGTCGACACCGAGCGGCAGGCTCTGAACGTCGCCCGCATGCGCCTGCTCGGCGCCGAGGTCATCCCGGTGAAGTCCGGGTCCCGCACCCTGAAGGACGCGATCAACGAGGCGTTGCGCGACTGGGTCACCAACGTCGACGGGACGCACTACCTGCTCGGCACCGCCGCGGGCCCGCACCCGTTCCCGCTGCTGGTCCGCGACTTCCACCGCGTGATCGGCATCGAGGCGCGCGAGCAGATCCTCGAGAAGGCCGGTCGCCTGCCCGACGCCGTCGTCGCCTGCGTGGGCGGCGGCTCGAACGCGATCGGCATCTTCCACGGCTTCATCGACGACACCGACGTCCGCCTCGTGGGTGTCGAGCCCGGCGGTTCCGGCCTCGACAGCGGCAGCCACGGCGCGACGCTGACGGCGGGCACGCCCGGTTCGCTGCACGGCGCGATGTCGTACGTCATGCAGGACGAGGACGGCCAGATCACCGAGGCGCACTCGATCTCCGCCGGTCTCGACTACCCCGGCGTGGGCCCGGAGCACTCGCACCTGAAGGACATCGGCCGCGCCGAGTACTTCCCGGTCACCGACGCCGAGGCCATGGAGGCGTTCGCCCTGCTCTCGCGCACCGAGGGCATCATCCCGGCGATCGAGTCCTCGCACGCGCTCGCGGGCGCGCTGAAGCTCGGACCGTCGCTCGGCCCGGACGGCCTGCTGGTCGTGAACCTCTCCGGCCGCGGTGACAAGGACATGGACACGGCCGTGAAGTACTTCGGCCTCGCTGACGGGGGACAGGCCTGATGTCGACGTTGTCCGACGTGTTCGCCGCCGCGAAGGCGGAGTCGCGCGCCGCGCTGATCGGCTACCTGCCCGCGGGTTTCCCGACGGTGGACGGCTCCAAGGACTACCTCCGTTCGATGGTCGAGGCCGGGTGTGACCTGGTGGAGGTCGGCCTGCCGTTCTCCGACCCGGTGATGGACGGCCCGACGATCCAGGCCGCCGCCGAGCAGGCGCTGTCCGCAGGCTTCCGCGTGCGGGACCTGTTCGACGTGGTGTCCGCTGTCTCCGACGCCGGTGGGCGTGCGGTCGTGATGACGTACTGGAACCCGGTGCTGCGCTACGGCGTCGACGCGTTCGCGCGCGACCTCGCCGCGGCCGGCGGGCTCGGCATCATCACGCCCGACCTCGTCCCGGACGAGGCCGAGGACTGGATGGCCGCGTCCGAGGCGCACGGCCTCGACCGGACCTTCCTGGTCGCGCCGTCCTCGACCGAGGACCGCATCGAGATGACCGCGCGCTCCTCCTCCGGCTTCCTGTACGCCACCGCGGTCATGGGCGTCACGGGCGCCCGTGACGTCGTGTCGTCCGCCGCTCCCGAACTCGTCGCACGGGTCCGTGAGCACACCACGCTGCCCGTCGGCGTCGGGCTGGGTGTGCGCTCGGGTGCGCAGGCCGCCGAGATCGCCGGTTTCGCGGACGGCGTCATCGTCGGGTCGGCGTTCGTGTCTGCCGTGGCCGAGGGCGACACCGCGGTGCGCGCACTGGCCGCAGACCTCGCCAAGGGCGTGCGATCGGCTGTCGCGACGGTCTGATCCTCCTTTCGCTCGGTGAAGCCGCTCGGCCTGCTGGCCGGGCGGTTTTGCTTTGTGCCGGCAAGCCCTTGTTTTACCTCCAAGAGGATGACATGGATTCGAACACCTGATCGAGTGAACCTTGTGCGGATGGGGTCGGAACCCCACTTCGGCGTCGCTCTGACCTGCGATCGTGGCGTCATGCACAAGCCAGCCATCCACCCGGCGTGCCACACTGGTACTCGCCGGGCGGTTTTCGGAGGTGAGGCCCAGTGGCAGCTCCAGCAGAGACGGCACCAGCCCAGTACCTGCTGCCGAGGCACGCGGGTCCGTGGTCGCTCGACGACGTCCTGTCGCTCCCCGAGGACAACAGCCAGCGCGTCGAACTCGTCGACGGGATGCTCCTCGTGAGCCCGCTGGGATCGTATCGGCACCAGCAGCTGGTGTTCGATGCTGCGGCCGCCTTGCGCGCAGCCTGCCCTGAGTACCTCCAGACGACGATCGAGCTGAACGTCCTGTTGTCCAGCGGGCGTCTGGTGATCCCGGATTTCACCGTCGTGAGGCCCAGAGAAGCGGGAGTCATGTTCCCGGTCTCCGACGTGGTGCTGGTCGGTGAGGTCTTCTCGCCCAGCACCCGGCTGAACGACCAGGGCCTGAAGCGCAGCCTCTACGCCGAGGCGGGCATCGAGTACTACCTGATGGTCGATCCGGAACCGCGTGTCGTCGAGGCGACGCTGCTGGAACTCCAGGACGGCGAATACGTCGAGATCGCCGTCAGCAAGGGTGGCGTGCTGGAGACCGAGCAGCCGTTCCCGGTGACCATCACGTTCTAGCCGTGGACCTCCTCGTCCATCGGCTGTGAGACATGGTGGACGCGCGGTCTGACCCGTCGAGGGCGTGCTGGCGGCCGTCGTGACGGTGCCGGCGGCGGAGGTCCTCCTCATCGGGGAGGTGTTCTTCCGGAGCACCAAGGTGAACGAACTGGTGCTCAAGAGCCAGGTGTGCGCGGAAGCCGGTATCTCGTACTACCTGATCATCGATCCGGCCAGGGCCATCTCCATGGCGACGTTGTTCGAACTCGAAGAAGGCGCGTACGTCGCGATCGCGTGAAGCGTGAACGGCGTGCTGACCTTCAAGCGTCCGATCACGATCGAGCTGGACTCCTAGGCGTAGAGCCACTCCAGGCGTTCGTGCAGGTCGGCGACGGTCCACGAGGCGAACATCGCGTCACGGGCCGCAGCCGCCTCCCCGGCCGGGTGGTAGACCTCCCTGCCCATCAGCCGTGAGACGTGGTGGACGCGCGCGGTCCGCTCCGAGCGGAGCGCCACGTACCGCGCGAGAGAGCCGGCCACGTCGTGGGAGTCGAACGCGGAGGAGAGGCACACGGCGTCCTCCAACGCCTGGCAGGCGCCCTGGGCGGCGTACTGCAGCACGGGGTGGGCGGCGTCGCCGAGCAGCACGACGCGGGAGTCCTGCCAGGTCGTGATCGGCGGGCGGTCGCACAGCACCCACGCCCGCCACTCGCCGGCGAGTGCCATGACCTGGGCCGCGTCGTTGCAGAGCGGGGTGAAGTGCCGCAGCACCTCGGCGTGCTCGACGGGCTTGCCGGTCATGGGTTCCGTGGCGCCGTTGTCCACCGTGGCCACGAGGTTCACGTACCGTCCGCCGGCGATCACGTACCAGACGACGTGGTAGCGCGGGCCTGCCCAGAGAGTGACGACGTTGTCCTTCAACGACTGCGGCACGTTCTGAGCCGGGATGACCGCGCGGAAGGTCGTGTGGCCGGAGACCGGCGGTTCCCCGTCGCCGACGAGCTGCCGCCGCACCACCGACCGCAACCCGTCCGCACCGACCAGCGCATCCCCGCGCACGTGGTCACCCGACCGCAGCACCGCCGTGACACCGGACGCGTCCTGCGCGTACGACTCCACAGCGCTGTCCACCCGGAGGTCGACCCGCTCGTCGTCGAGGCAGGCGGCGAGCAACGGCGCGAGCACGTCGTTGCGGTGCACCACCGCGTAGGTGCCGAACCGCGCCTGGAAGTCCGAGTCGAACGGCAGCGCGGCGATCAGCCGTCCGGACACGCCGCACCGCAGGCGCCCCTCGTCCACGTGCACGGCGCGAGCCCGCACGGCGGCGCCCACGCCCAAAGAGTCGAGCATGCGGAACCCGTTGGGTCCGACCTGGATTCCGGCGCCGATCTCCTCGAACGCCGCCGCGGCCTCCAGCACCGTGACGCGGTGCCCGGCTCGGGCGAGCCCCACCGCCGTCGCCAGTCCGCCGATGCCGCCGCCGACCACCAGGACCGTCATGTCCGCCCTTTCGCGAGCCCACCGAGACCGCGTCCGAGTATCTCGGGTCGGGGCCGCCGGGCCCAGGATCGGATAACGATCGAGCGTCCCCACGAGGCGCTCACAGGGCGACCGGTACGGTGGGCGCCGTGTTGGACGCCCTTCTGGCCACGATCCCGAGTCCCGACCGCGGTGTTTGGTACCTCGGTCCGCTCCCCATCAGGGCCTACGCGCTGTGCATCATCGCCGGCATCATCGTCGCCATCTGGTGGGGTGAGCGCCGCTGGGTCGCCCGCGGCGGTATCAAGGGCGAGGTCACCGACATCGCCGTGTGGGCCGTGCCGTTCGGTCTCGTCGGTGGACGGCTGTACCACGTCATCACCGACAACCAGAAGTACTTCGGGCCGGGCAAGAACCCGCTCGCGGCGCTGGAGATCTGGAACGGCGGGCTCGGCATCTGGGGCGCGATCGCGCTCGGTGCCGTCGGCGCGTGGATCGGCTGCCGGCGCAGGGGCATCCCGCTGCCCGCGATGGCGGACGCGCTGGCGCCCGGCATCGTCGCGGCGCAGGCCATCGGCCGGCTCGGCAACTACTTCAACCAGGAGCTCTACGGCGGCGACACGACGTTGCCGTGGGGTCTGGAGATCTACCGCCGGGTGACGCAGGAGGGCCGTGAGGACGCGCTGGCTGGTGTCGCCATCGACCACACGCCGATCCAGGTCGTGCACCCGACGTTCCTCTACGAACTGCTGTGGAACCTCGGCGTCGCGTTCCTGATCGTGTGGGCCGACCGCAAGTTCCGCCTGGGCCACGGCCGGGTCTTCGCGCTGTACGTCGCGGGCTACACGGCCGGCCGGTTCTGGATCGAGCTGATGCGCACCGACGAGGCCACGCTGATCCTCGGCACGCGCGTGAACGTGTTCGTGTCGGCGATCGTGTTCTTCGGCGCGGTCGCGTACTTCATCATCGCCAAGTCCCGCGGTGAGCGGGAGGACATCGTCGCGTTGCGGGGCACGGGGGAGACCGCCGAGACCGGCGAGCCCGCCGAAGCCGCGGACGACGTGGCGGAGGACGAGCCCGTCGCCGAGGACGGCAGCGACGTCACCGAGAAGGACAAGAAGGACTCCCCGGCGGAGTCCGTCAAACCGGAGTGAATCTTGCGCGTGCTCGTCGTCGAGGATGACGACCGGGTGGCCAGAGGCCTGCTGACCGCTCTGCGGCACGCGGGTTACGAGGTGCATCGGGTGGCCACGGCCGCCGACGCGCTGCGTGCGGCGCCCGCCGACGTGGTGTTGCTGGACCTCGGCCTGCCCGACGGCGACGGCCTGGACGTGCTGCGCGAGCTGCGGCACCGTCCGGGCACGGCCGTCATCACGGTGACCGCGCGCGGTGAGGAACGCGAACGCGTGCTCGGCCTGCGCGCGGGCGCCGACGACTACGTCGTGAAGCCGTTCGGCACGTCCGAGCTCCTCGCCAGGATCGAGGCCGTGCTGAGGCGAACCCGCGCCCACCGCGCCGAGCCGGAGGCCGAGGCTCCCGTCGAGGTCGGGCCGCTGCACATCATCACGTCGACGCGCACGGTCACGCTGGCAGGCGAACCGCTGTCGCTGACCCGCAAGGAGTTCGACCTGCTCGCCCTCCTCGCGACCCGCAAGGGCGAGGTCGTGAGCCGCGACTTCATCGTCGACCAGGTGTGGCAGGCGCACTGGGAGGCGCCGTCGCGGACGCTCGACACGCACATCGCGGCGCTGCGGGGCAAGCTCGGCGACCACGTCAAGATCGAGACGGTGCGCGGGGTGGGCTACCGCCTCGCCACGTGACGAGTCTCCGAGAGACATCCGCTGGGCCGTGCGGAACAATCTGAACCGATGCTCCGCCGACTGCTCGTCATCACCGTTCCGCTGCTCGTCGCCCTGGTCGCGGCGCTCGGCATCCCTTTGGCGTCCGCGGTGGTGCAGCGGGAGACGCAGACGACGTACCTCGACCGCCTCGGTGACGCCAGCAGGTTCGCCTCGCTCGGCGAGAGCGCGTTGCAGTCGGGCCGGTTGGAGGCCCTGAGCCAGGAGATCCAGGGCTACGACCACCTCTACGACGTGCCCGTCGCCCTCGTCAGCGCGGACAGGCGGATCCTGCTGGCCTCCCGGCTGGAGTTCGACCCCACCAAGGACCCCGAGGTCACCACCGCGCTCGACACGGCGCTGAACGGGGGCGTGCGGCCGGAGCCCGGGTACTCGGGCTGGCCGTGGCGCACCGGTCCGATGGTCGTCGTCGAGCCGGTCGGAAGGGACAGCGAGGTGGTGGCCGCCGTCATCACCATCTCGCAGACGGCAGGCCTGCGGTCCGAGGTGTTGCGGCAGTGGGGGTTGCTGGCGCTGGCCGGTCTCGCGCCGATGTTCGCCGTGGTCGCCGCCGCCTGGCCGATGTCGCGCTGGGTGCTGCGGCCGATCGGCAGGCTCGACGAGGCCACCGCGGCCGTCGCCCAGGGCAACCTCGAGGTGCGGGCGGACGAGGTCGGCGGGCCGCAGGAGCTCAGACGGCTCGCCCGCAGTTTCAACACCATGGTCGACGTCGTCGGCAAGGCGCTGAACAGGCAGAAGGCGTTCGTCGCCGACGCGTCGCACCAGCTGAGGAACCCGCTGGCGAGTCTGCGGCTCGCCGTGGACAACCTCGAACCGCACGTGGAGGGGGAGCACGCGCGCGAGGCGCACCAGATCGCGGTCGAGGAGGCCGAGGAGATGGGACGCGTGCTCGACACGCTGCTGGCCGCGACCCGGCTCGACAGCGCCCGGCAGACCGAACCCGTCGAGATCGACCAGCTGCTCACGACGCACCGGCCGGCGTGGCAGGCGCTCGCGAGCAAGGCGGGGGTCGCCCTGAAGATCGACATCCCGGCCGGGCTGACCATGCAGGAACCGCCGGGTGGCCTCGGCAGCGTGCTCGACGAGCTCGTCAGCAACGCCATCCGGCTCTCCAACGCCTCCGAGGTGGCGATCACCGGCAAGCACGGTGAGCTGCACGTCGTCGACAACGGCGACGGTCTCACCCCCGAGGAACGGGAGCTCGCGCTGCAACGGTTCTGGCGCGCCACCAAGCACCAGAACATCGCGGGCACCGGCATGGGACTCGCGATCTGCGCCGAGCTGATCGAGTCGGCCGGCGGCACGCTCACCCTGCACGACGCCGAACCCGGCCTGGACGTGAAGGTCGCTCTCAGCGCTTCACGGAACGGAACCACCGCTTAGCGCCGTCGTGCAGCGGTACGAGGCCGGTCGCGATGCCGGTGCGGACGTTTATCCGCGACGCCTCCGGGTGCCCCTCCACGATCCGCGCGGTCTCGGTGAACACCGTGCGCGTCACGACCTCCACGACGTCCGCGCTCAGCGACTCGCGCGCCAGCAGCAGGTTCGGCACCGCGAACGTCTGGTTCGCCGCCACGTCCTCGTAGATCGTGCTCGGGATGGTCGCGGGGATGTACGGGCCCTTGAACGCGTCGGCGAGCTTGATCGCCTCCTGCGGGATGTCGATCAGCCGGACGTTGCCCTGCAGGTCGGTGATCGCGGGCGTCGGGATGCCGGTCAGCGCCAGCAACGCGTCCAGCGACCCGTTCGCGACCCGGCGGGAGGCCTCCGCGTGCGCCATGCGTTCGTCCACTGCGGACAGGCCGAAGAAGTCCAGCATCCGCTCGGCGGTGAACTCCGTGCCGGAGCCCTTGGGGCCCAACGAGATCCGCTTGCCCGCCAGGTCGCCGAAGGTGTTGATCGGGGACGTGGTCGGCACCGCGATCTGCATGAAGCTGTCGTAGAGCCTGCCGACCGCGCGGACGCTCTGCGGGTCGTCGATGGGGTCCAAAGAGGACAGCGCGAGCTGGGCTTCACCTGATCGCAACAACTGCAGGTTCTCCACCGACGCGGCCGTCGGGATGGCGGTCACCTTCGTGCCGGGCAGCTGCTCGGCCAGCGCGGCCGCCAGAGCCCCGCCGACCTCGCGGAACACGGCGCCCTCCGGCCCGGTCGCGAGCACCAGCTCAGCGGGGGCCTCGACCTTGCGCGGGGTGCACCCGGCAAGAGCCAGACCGGCCCCTAGCAGAAGCGTGCGACGGCTGAGCGACACCGATGAAGCCTAGCTGTTACGTCAGGGCTGTCTGAAGTTTCCCGACGCCCGCTTGTCGGGCCTGGTGGCGCGGCTCACTCTCTGTCCAACGCGTAGTTCAAGGAGGAACAGTGGCCACCACGACCACAGGGCGCAAACCGATCTACAAGCACCTCTACTTCTGGGTGCTCGTCTCCATCGTTCTGGGCGCTGCCGTCGGCTTCCTGTTCCCCAAACAGGCGTCCGAGATGAAGTGGCTCGCCGACCTGTTCGTGAACCTCGTGAAGGTCGTCATCGCGCCGACCATCTTCGCGACGATCATCGTCGGCATCGCGGGCCTCGGCAACCTCGCCAAGGCGGGTGGCCTCGCACTCCGCACGATCCTCTACTTCACCGCGATGACCACGGTGGCGCTCGCCATCGGCCTCATCGTCGTGAACATCGTGCAGCCGGGTCACCACGGCGGCGAGATCACGCTCAACGCGAGCCAGGCCGACGCGACGCTGAAGTCCGCGTCGACCGCGGAGACCGGTGTCACCGGCTTCATCCTGAGCCTCGTACCCAAGTCGTTCGTCAGCGCGTTCACGGACGGCCAGCTGATCCAGGTGCTCGTGGTCGCCATCCTCGTGGCCGTCGCGGTCGCCGGCATGGGTGAGCGCGGCGCCAAGGTCGTCTCCGCGATGGAGACGCTCTCCAAGGTGATGTTCGGCATCATCAAGATCGTCATGTACGTCGCCCCGATCGGTGCCTTCGGCGGTATCGCCTACACGGTCGGCAAGTTCGGCGGCAGCGTCCTCGGCAAGCTGCTGTGGCTGATGGGCTCCTTCTACGCCACCTGCCTCCTGTTCGTCATCGTGGTCCTCGGCCTGGTGGCGAAGTTCGCGGGCTTCAGCCTCTTCAAGTTCCTGCGCTACATCAAGGACGAGATCCTGATCGTGCTCGGCACCTCGTCGTCCGAGTCGGTGCTGCCGCGCATGATGGTCAAGCTGGAGGCGGCGGGCGCGCAGAAGTCGGTCGTCGGCCTCACGATCCCGACCGGGTACTCGTTCAACCTCGACGGCACGTGCATCTACCTGACCATGGGCGCGATCTTCATCGCCCAGGCCACTGGTCACGACGTGTCGATCGGCGTCCAGATCGGCCTGCTGCTGTTCATGCTGATCGCGTCGAAGGGCGCGGCGGGCGTCACCGGTGCCGGCCTCGTCACCCTGGCCGCCTCGCTGCAGGCCTTCGAGGCCCACTCGGCCATCCCCGCGGTCGGCATCGCGCTGATCGTCGGCATCGACCGCTTCATGTCCGAGGCCCGCGCCATCACCAACGTGATCGGCAACGGTGTCGGGTCGCTCGTGGTCGCCGCCTGGCAGAAGGCCCTCGACAAGGACCAGCTGACCCGCGTGCTGAACAACCCCGACAGCGTCGACGTCGACGACTTGCTCTCGAAGCAGACCGGCGCGGACGACGACAAGAAGGAGCCGGCCGCGGCCCACTGAGAACGTCCGTGGCCGGAGGCGACTCTTCCCGCCTCCGGCCACGAGACCTCTCCGACCTCCATGAATGCCGAGGTCCCGCTCTCCCCGCATGCGGCGCGGGGTGAACGGGGCCTCGGTTTCGTTTGGGGCCACCGGCGTGCGATCTGCCTGAATGGACGGTGCCGGTGCGACCGGGTTCCGGTGACGTGAGCGTCCGCTAACTGGGACGGCAGGCGGCTGAACAGCCAAAACGAGTACGTACCCGGCTCATCCAGTGGCAAACCGCGAATGTAGCGCAGCTCTCATCCGACTGGCCGTAGTTGAACGTTCGGTTACGCTTACCCGGCTGTAACGAACGCCGACGTTGGCCGCAATGTCGCTCCGCAGCCAGGAATCGTTACACATCCATGACCTAGATCACCCATTGGCGGGTGTCCCTGGGTTTCGCGGCTGTTAAAGTCGCGTCAACACGCGGGCCATCGTCGTCCCGTGCTCCCACCTGTTGGTTCGAGGTCTGAGCACGAGGACTTTGTTCTTTCGCGAGGACGACGAAGGAGGTCTGCGCAGTGATCTTCTCCGCCATCCCCGGCCCCCAGGGTCTCTACGACCCGGCTGATGAGCGCGACGCCTGTGGTGTCGCCATGGTGGCCGACATCCAGGGCAGGCGTTCTCACGGCATCGTCGCGGATGCCCTGACAGCGCTGGCGAACCTGGAGCACCGGGGCGCCGCCGGCGCCGAGCCCACGTCGGGCGACGGTGCTGGCATCCTTCTGCAGCTGCCGGACGAGTTCCTGCGTGCTGTCGTCGATTTCGACCTGCCCGAGCGCGGGCAGTACGCGGCGGGCATCGCCTTCCTGCCGTTCGAGTCCGAAGAACGCGTCGCCGCGATGCAGGAGATCGAGCGCATCGCCGAGCAGGAGAGCCTCGTCGTTCTCGGCTGGCGCGACGTTCCGGTCGACCCGGAGAAGGCGAACGTCGGCCCCACGGCCATGTCGGTGGCGCCGCACTTCGCGCAGCTGTTCGTGAAGGGCACGCGCGACGAGTCCGGCATCGCGCTGGACCGCCTCTCGTTCTGCCTGCGCAAGCGGGTCGAGCACGAGGGCAGCGTCTACTTCCCGTCGCTGTCGGCGCGCACGATCGTCTACAAGGGAATGCTGACGACCGAGCAGCTGCCGGCGTTCTTCCCTGACCTGCACGACGAGCGCCTCTACACGGCGATCGCGTTGGTGCACAGCCGTTTCTCCACGAACACCTTCCCCTCGTGGCCACTCGCGCACCCGTTCCGGTTCGTCGCGCACAACGGTGAGATCAACACCGTCCGCGGCAACCGCAACCGCATGCGCGCCCGCGAGGCGTTGCTGGACAGCGAACTCGTCGACGGCGACCTCGCCAGGCTGTTCCCGATCTGCAACCCGGACGGTTCGGACTCCGCGTCGTTCGACGAGGTGCTGGAGCTGCTGCACCTCGGCGGCCGCAGCCTGCCGCACGCGGTGCTGATGATGATCCCCGAGGCGTGGGAGAACCACGCCACGATGGACCCGAAGCGCCGCGCGTTCTACCAGTTCCACGCTTCTCTCATGGAGCCGTGGGACGGCCCGGCCTGCGTCACGTTCACCGACGGCACGCTCGTCGGCGCGGTGCTGGACCGCAACGGCCTGCGTCCCGCCCGCTGGTGGCAGACCGCCGACGGCCGCGTCGTCCTGGCGTCCGAGACCGGTGTGCTCGACGTGCCGTCCGACCAGGTGGTCGCGAAGGGCCGCCTGCAGCCCGGCCGCATGTTCCTGGTGGACACCGAGCAGGGCCGCATCGTCGACGACGAGGAGTTCAAGTCGGGGCTCGCGTCGGAGCAGCCCTACGACGAGTGGCTGCACGCCGGCCTGCTCGACCTCGCCGACCTGTCGGACCGCGAGCACGTGGTGCAGAGCCACGAGTCCGTCGTGCGCCGCCAGCTCACCTTCGGCTACACCGAGGAGGAGCTGCGGATCCTGCTCACGCCCATGTCGATCATGGGCATGGAACCGCTGGCGTCCATGGGAACGGACACCCCGGTCGCGGCGCTCAGCCAGCGCTCCCGGTTGCTCTACGACTACTTCGTGCAGAACTTCGCGCAGGTCACGAACCCGCCGCTGGACGCGATCCGCGAAGAGATCGTCACGTCCGTCAAGCGCGTGATGGGTCCCGAGCAGAACCTGCTCGACCCCGGCCCGGTGTCGTGCCGCCACGTGACGCTCGACTACCCGGTCATCGACAACGACGAGCTCGCGAAGCTCATCCACATCAACGACGACGGCGACCTGCCGGGCTTCGCCTGCACCGTCCTGTCCGGACTGTACGAAGTGGACGGTGGCGGCGAGGCGCTGACCGCCGCGATCGAGCGCGTGCGTCGCGAGGCGTCGGAGGCCATCGCGAACGGTGCTCGGACGCTGGTGCTCAGCGACCGCGACTCGGACCACCGCATGGCGCCGATCCCGTCGCTGCTGCTCGTCTCCTCGGTGCACCACCACCTGGTGCGCACCAAGGAACGCCTGCGCGTCGCGCTCGTCGTCGAGTCCGGTGACTGCCGCGAGGTCCACCACGTCGCCGCCCTGCTGAGCTACGGCGCCGCCGCGGTGAACCCGTACCTCGCGTTCGAGACGATCGAGGACCTGATCAGCCAGGGCGCCATCACCGGCGTCCCGGCGCACAAGGCGATCCGCAACTACGTCAAGGCGCTCGTCAAGGGCGTCCTGAAGATCATGTCGAAGATGGGCATCTCGACGGTCGGCGCCTACACCGCGGCGCAGATCTTCGAGGCCGTCGGCCTGTCGAACGACCTGCTGGACGAGTACTTCACCGGCACGCAGTCGAAGCTCGGCGGCGCCGGCCTGGAGGTGCTCGCCGAGGAGGTGGCGGTGCGCCACCGCCGCGCGCACCCGGAGAACCCGACCGACCGCGTGCACCGCAGGCTCGAAGTGGGTGGCGAGTACTCGTACCGCCGCGAGGGCGAGCTGCACCTGTTCACGCCCGAGACGGTGTTCCTGCTGCAGCACGCCACGAAGACGCGCAAGGAGGAGGTCTTCCGCCAGTACACGGCGGAAGTCGAGCGCATCTCGCGGCAGGGCGGCACGCTGCGCGGGCTGTTCAAGTTCCGGGGCGAGGGCCGCACACCGATCCCGATCGACGAGGTCGAGCCCGTCAGCGCGATCGTCAAGCGCTTCAACACCGGTGCCATGTCGTACGGCTCCATCTCGGCGGAGGCGCACGAGACCCTCGCCATCGCGATGAACCGCCTCGGCGGTCGTTCGAACAGCGGTGAGGGCGGCGAGGACCGCGAGCGCCTGTACGACCCGGAACGCCGTTCGGCGGTCAAGCAGGTCGCGAGTGGACGGTTCGGCGTCACGAGCGAGTACCTCGTGAACTCCACGGACATCCAGATCAAGATGGCGCAGGGCGCGAAGCCCGGCGAGGGCGGCCAGCTGCCCGGCTTCAAGGTCTACCCGTGGGTCGCGCGCACCCGGCACTCCACGCCGGGCGTCGGTCTGATCTCGCCGCCGCCGCACCACGACATCTACTCGATCGAGGATCTGGCGCAACTCATCCACGATCTTAAGAACGCGAACGAGCAGGCTCGGGTTCACGTGAAGCTCGTCTCGTCCATCGGCGTCGGCACCGTCGCCGCCGGTGTGGCGAAGGCCCACGCGGACGTCGTGCTGATCTCGGGCTACGACGGTGGCACCGGCGCCTCGCCGATGAACTCGTTGAAGCACGCGGGAACGCCGTGGGAGATCGGCCTCGCCGAGACCCAGCAGACGTTGCTGCTCAACGGGTTGCGCGACCGCATCACCGTCCAGGTCGACGGCGCGATGCGCACCGGCCGTGACGTCGTGGTCGCCGCGCTGCTCGGTGCCGAGGAGTTCGGCTTCGCCACGGCGCCGCTGATCGTCGCGGGCTGCGTGATGATGCGCGTCTG
Source organism: Lentzea sp. NPDC058436 (assembly GCF_042721515.1). NCBI lineage: Bacteria > Bacillati > Actinomycetota > Actinomycetes > Pseudonocardiales > Pseudonocardiaceae > Lentzea > Lentzea sp. NPDC058436. Next base: position 68,641 of record NZ_JBHXLF010000015.1, on the reverse strand, counting down.
CCACCTGGACACGTGCCCGGTCGGCGTCGCCACGCAGAACCCCGACCTGCGCGCCCGCTACACCGGCCAGGCCGACCACGTCGTGAACTTCTTCGAGTTCATCGCGCAGGAGGCCCGCGAGATCCTGGCCGAGCTCGGTTTCCGCACGATCGACGAGGCGGTCGGTCACGCGGAGCTGCTCGACAAGGACGAGGCGATCGAGCACTGGAAGACCGCGGGCCTGAACCTGGACCCGGTCTTCGAGGTGCCCGAGACCCCGTACCCGACGGCGAAGCGCCGGATCCGCGAGCAGGACCACGGCCTCGACAAGGCCCTGGACCGCACGCTGATCCAGCTCGCAGAGGCGGCGCTGGAGGACGCGCACCAGGTCAACCTGGAGCTGCCCGTCCGCAACGTCAACCGCACCGTCGGCACGCTGCTCGGCGCCGAGGTCACCCGCCGCTACGGCGGCGAGGGCCTGGAGGACGACACGATCCGGGTCAAGCTGACCGGTTCGGCCGGCCAGTCGCTCGGCGCGTTCCTGCCGCGCGGCATCACGCTGGAGATGGTCGGCGACGCGAACGACTACGTCGGCAAGGGCCTGTCCGGCGGGCGGATCATCGTCCGGCCGCACGACGACGCTCCGTTCCGCGCCGAGCAGCAGGTGATCGCGGGCAACGTGATCGGCTACGGCGCGACCTCCGGTGAGGTCTTCCTGCGCGGCCGCGTCGGCGAACGCTTCTGCGTCCGCAACTCCGGCGCGTTGCTGGTGGCGGAGGGCGTGGGCGACCACGCGTTCGAGTACATGACCGGTGGCCGGGCCGTGGTGCTCGGGCCGACCGGGCGCAACGTCGCGGCCGGCATGTCCGGTGGCATCGCGTACGTGCTGGACCTGGATCCCCTGTCGGTGAACCAGGAGATGGTGAATCTGCAGCGCCTCAGCGCCGAGGACCTGCGTTGGCTCAAGGACGCGGTCACCAAGCACCACGACGCGACGGGTTCCGCCGTCGCCGCGTCGCTGCTCGGGGACTGGACCCGCCGGGCCGGTGCGTTCACGAAGGTCATGCCCGGTGACTACCAGCGCGTTCTCGAGGCCATGCGCCTCGCGCGCGCCGAGGGCCGGGACGTTGACGCGGCTGTCATGGAGGCGTCTCGTGGCTGATCCACAGGGATTTATGAAGTACACCCGCTCCGACGCGCCGAAGCGTCCGAAGCCGGAACGCTTGCAGGACTGGAACGAGGTCTACCTGCACGAGGACCCGCAGGAGCGCAACGCCGCCGTGCGCACGCAGGCGACGCGGTGCATGGACTGCGGCATTCCCTTCTGCCACAGCGGAACCGCGGGCTGTCCACTCGGGAACCTCATCCCCGAGTGGAACGACCTGGTGCGCCGCGGCGACTGGGAGCTGGCCTCGGACCGCCTGCACGCCACCAACAACTTCCCGGAGTTCACGGGTCGTCTGTGCCCGGCACCGTGTGAGGCCGCCTGCGTGCTGGCGATCTCGCACGACGCCGGTGGCGCCGTCGCGATCAAGCGGGTCGAGGAGACCATCGCGGACATGTCGTGGGAGAACGGCTACGTGCAGCCGTCCCAGGCGACGGTGTCCTCGGGCAAGCGCGTCGCGGTCGTCGGTTCCGGTCCCGCCGGACTCGCCGCCGCGCAGCAGCTGACCCGCGCGGGCCACGAGGTCGTCGTGTACGAACGCGACGACCGCCTCGGCGGCCTGCTGCGGTACGGCATCCCCGAGTTCAAGATGGAGAAGAAGGTCCTCGACCGCAGGCTGTCGCAGCTGCGCAAGGAGGGCACGAAGTTCGTCACCGGCTGCGAGGTCGGCGTCGACATCACGGTCGAGCAGCTGCGGGCCGAGTTCGACTCGGTCGTGCTCGCCGTGGGCGCTCTGCGCGGCCGTGACGACAAGACGACCCCGGGACGTGAGCTCAAGGGCGTGCACCTCGCGATGGACCACCTGGTCCCCGCGAACCGCGCCGTCGAGGGTGACGGCCCGTCGTCGTACTCCGCCGAGGGCAAGCACGTCATCGTCATCGGTGGCGGCGACACGGGCGCCGACTGCTACGGCACCGCGACCCGCGAGGGCGCGCTGTCCGTGACGCAGCTCGACCAGTACCCGATGCCGCCGTCCGTCCGCGACGACGACCGCTCGCCGTGGCCGGTGTGGCCGCACGTCCTGCGCACGTACCCCGCGCACGAGGAGGCAGGCGAACGCCGCTTCACCGTGGCGGTCAAGCGCTTCGTGGGCGACGACGAGGGCCACGTGCGGTTCATCGAACTGCAGCAGGTGCGCGTCGAGAGGGACTCGTCCGGCCGTCGCTCGGTCGTGCCGCTGTCCGACGAGGTCGAGGTCCTGCCCGCGGACATGGTGCTGCTGGCGATCGGCTTCGAGGGCGTCGAGCACATGCGTCTGCTCGACGACCTCGGCATCTCGCTGACGCAGCGCGGCACGATCTCGTGCGGCTCCGACTGGCAGACGACCGCGCCCGGCGTGTTCGTCTGCGGGGACGCCCACCGCGGCGCTTCCCTGGTGGTGTGGGCGATCGCCGAGGGGCGGTCCGTGGCGAACGCCGTGGACAACTTCCTCACGGGTTCCTCGAACCTGCCTTCGCCCGTCATCCCGAACCAGCTTCCGCTCGCTGTGGTCTGACAACGGCGTCCGACAGCGGAGAGCAGCATGACGCCCCGCGCGACAACGACGTCGCGCGGGGCGTTCGCCTTTTCCGGGGGCGTGCGCGTACCGCAGTTCCCGGCTTGAATCCTGTCAATGGGGTGAACTTCCGGGAAAATCGCGCATTCGGCGCGTAGCCTCTGACGGATTGGTGTCACGATCGCCACATTCCGAGTAGTGCTGCCGGCGAACCCGTGCGTTCGGTCGGTCTCATTTGGCATGTGGTCACGGATTGTATTGGTAGCCTATGGATCGCCGGCTCGGACACACTCTTTCGGCATAGCGGAACCGCGCGAAGATCACTCTGCGCATATGTGTCTTTCCGTGAGACGAGAAGACCTTTCGGGTGAAACTTCGGTGTGGTCCGGGCCAAGTTGACTTCGCATATCGCGGAAGTTGTCCATTTCGGGCGAAACTGATAGCTGTAGATCGACTCGGTTGGGGGTGTGAGCATGCGCAGCGTTCTTCTCGCTGTCGTCGTCGCCCTGTGCGCCGTGCTCGCCCCGGCCGTGTCGACGGCGTCGATCGGCGCGCCACCACCGAAGTCGAAGACCTCCGCTCCCAAGGAGGAGGCGCCCCGCGAGGAGCGCGAGACGAGCCGCCTGCGTCTGCTGGTCGCCTCCGTCGACCGCACGTCCAGGGTGGCCGTTCCGTCGTTCGTCACCGTGTTCCTGCCGCGCTCCGTTCCCGGTGTGCTCGTTCTCGTGTCCAACGCCGAACCGATAGCGGTCTGGCGCACACCTCCCGCGTTGCAGGTGTTCCGCAACTGATCGGTCCTCTCTCCCCGGATCGAAACCGAACACCTTTTTCCTACGCAGTGAGGGACTCCAATGGACTTCCATCGCTTTGTTCAGCATGCCCGCGCACACGCCGCTTCGCGTTCCAGCGCACTCGGCCGCAAGCTCGCAGCGGGCCAGCAGCCCAGCACGATGTTCATCACGTGCGCGGATTCGCGCATCGTGACCGCCGCTATCACGGGTGCCGAGCCCGGTTCGTTGTTCGAACTGCGGACCGCCGGCAACGTCATCCCGCCCTACTCGCTGACCTCGCCCAGCAGCGAGATGGCGACCATCGAGTTCGCCGTGCTGCAGCTCGGTGTCAGCGAGATCGTCGTGTGCGGTCATTCGCACTGCGGCGCGGTCGGCGCGTTGAACGGCGGCGGCATCGACCACCTGCCCGCGATGCGCGGGTGGCTGCGCCCCGGACAGCCGCGTCAGGCGTCCGGCCCCGCCATGCGCCCGGAAGGACAGGAGCACGTGCGCGCCCAGCTGGAGGTCCTGCTGGCGTACCCGTTCGTCGCCGAGAAGGTGGCGAAGGGCGAGCTGCGCGTCCACGGCTGGTTCTACGACATCGAGACCGGCGAGGTCTCCGCGTGTGCCGAGCACGCGTTCCTTCCGCTCTAGGGGTCTCGACGTGATGAAGAAGCATTGGACCGATCTCGGCGCGTCGGTCGTCGTGTTCCTCGTGGCGTTGCCGCTGTGCGTGGGCGTGGCGGTGGCGTCCGGGGTGCCGGCCGAGCTCGGCATCGTGACCGGTGTGGTCGGCGGCATCGTCGTCGGCCTGCTGCCGGGCAGCACGATGCAGGTGAGCGGACCGGCCGCCGGTTTGACGGTGCTGGTGGCGGATGCCGTCAGCCGGCACGGACTGCAGGCGCTGGGCGTGATCGTTCTCGGCGCCGGACTGCTGCAGATCGCACTGGGCTTAGCCCGGTGCGGGCGCTGGTTCCGCGCGATCTCGCCCTCGGTGGTGCAGGGCATGCTCGCGGGCATCGGGCTGGTCCTGATCTTCGGCCAGCTCAAGCACCTGATCGTCTCGCCGGTCGCGGCCGCGCTCGGCCTGCTCACCGTGCTGATCATGTTGCTGTGGCAGCGCACGCCGATGCGCGTGGTGCCCGGCATCCTCGTCGGCGTGGTCGTCTGCACGGGGATCGCGACGGTGTTCGCGTCCTCGGTCGAGAAGATCACGGTCGGCACGCTCTCGACGGACGTGCACCTGCCGAACTTCTCGTTGCTCGACACCGGGGTCGTCGGCACGGCAGTGGTGTTCGCCCTCGTCGCCTCTGCCGAGAGCATGTTCAGCGCCGCCGCGGTCGACCGCATGCACAGCGGCCCGCGCACGCAGTACAACAAGGAACTGGTGGCGCAGGGCGTCGGCAACTCGATCTGCGGCCTGCTCGGCGCGTTGCCCATGACGGCGGTGATCGTGCGCAGCGCGGCCAACGTGTCGGCAGGAGCCCGCACGAAGGTGTCCCGGGTGATGCACGGCGTGTGGCTGCTGCTGTTCGTGGTGCTGCTGCCGGGGTTGCTGACGCTGATCCCGATCGCCGTGCTGGCAGCGGTCCTGGTGCACGCCGGGTGGAAGCTGCTCGGCCTGCGTGAGGTCGTCACGTTGTGGCGCACCGACAAGGCCGAGATGTTCATCTTCCTGCTGACCGCGGGCCTCATCGTGGGCACGGACCTGCTGACCGGCACCGTGGCCGGTCTGCTCGCCGCCGTGATCAAGACCGCCTGGGACGTCTCCAGGCTGCAGGTGACCGTGACGGCGGAGGGGGTGGCGTTGCGCGGCAACGCGACCTTCCTGCGGCTGCCCGTGCTGCTGGACGAGCTGGAGCGGGTCGACCGCGAGCACGTCCGGATGGACCTGAGCGGGGTCCGGCACCTCGACCAGGCCTGCGGGCAGGCGATCGACCAGTGGGTCGACCAGTCGCGCAAGGCGGGCAGGACCGTCGAACTGGTCGGACGGTGAGGCCCTAACCGGGCGATGTGGTCGCCGGGAACGCCCGGTCGAACTCGGGGCCGGGCTCCACGCCGGTGAGCTGCCAGATCCGCTCCGACCGGTACCAGTGGTCCTCGGTCATCATCGCCAGGTGCCGCTCCGGCACACCCGTGCCCTGACCCCGGCCGTCGGGAACCGGGTCGCCGAACACCCGTGCCACGGCCCGCGCGATCACCCGCGCGGGCCTTGGCCGCGGGTGGTTCGCGTGCAGGACGAGCGGCCCCTGCAGATCGGCGACGGCGAGCGCCGCCATCAGTTCGCCCAGGACGGGCGCGGCGATCGTCGAGATCAACGCGCTGCCGTCACCCGGCCAGCCGCCCAGCGTGCGCACGAGGTGCCGCACGGCGGGCGCGAACCACCTGTCTCCCTTGCCGTGGACCAGATGCGGCCGCACGACGACGCCACCGGCGGCCAGGACCGCCTCCTCGGCAGCGAGCCTGCTGCGGCTGAGCGCGGACACCGGTGCCGGCGTGAGCGCACCCTCCGGCACGTCCCGATGCGGCCCGTTGCCGTAGACCGCCGCGGTGCTGAGGTAGACGAACCTGCGGCCCGCCGCGGCCCGGACGAGCGCTTCGGTGCCACGCCGGTTGACCTCGTCGCACATCTGCTCGTCGGACCCGATGTACGACGCCGCGTGCACGACGGCGTCCACGCCCTCGCAGGCGGCGGACAACGTGGCCGGCCGGGTCAGCTCGATCGGGAAACCGGCGCCCGTGCGGGTCGCGTAACGGACCGGCGATCCGGTCAGAGCGGTGCGGATGTGGCTGCCGATGAAGCCGGTCGAGCCGGTGAGCAGGATCATCATGGTCCTCGGAGGCGCGGGCGCCATTGGGAAAAAACCAACCGTACGGTACTTTACAAGTCTGTCCGTGTGGTGAATGGAGCGTGACGTGGCCAAGCAACTCAGGGCCGAGTTGACCAGGGAGTCGATCGTCGTCGGCGCTGCCGAGACCTTCGAGCGGTTCGGCTACGGGAGCGCCAGCCTGAGCGACGTGATCGCACAGGCCAAGGTCACCAAGGGCGCGCTGTACTTCCACTTCAGCTCCAAGGAGGAACTCGCGCGGGCGGTGATCGACGCCCAGCACGAGATGACGATGGCGTCGGTCAAGGAGATCCTCGAGCGCAAGGCGCCCGCGCTGAACCTGTTGATGGGGCTGTCGAGGGAGATGACCAGGCAGCTGCTGGAGGAGCCGGTGGTGCGCGCCGGGGTGAGGCTCACCCTGGAGCACGGCACGTTCCGCACGATCAGCGACCCCTACCGCGAGTGGATGGACACCACCGAGCAACTGGTCCGCCGGGCGCAGGAGGAGAAGGACGTCAGGGACGGCATCTCGCCGGAGGAGGTCGCGCGGTTCTTCGTCGCCGCGTTCACCGGTGTGCAGCTCGTGTCGCAGGTGATGACGAACCGCCGCGACCTCGGCCGCCGGGTGCACGAGATGTGGCAGCTGTTGCTGCCCGCGCTCGTGCAGCCCCGCAAGCTGCCGCACTTCCACAACCTCGCCGCGACCGAACTGGGGCAGTGAGTGGCTTCGGCCGCTGGCGAAGCCACTCACGCCGCAGGGTTGCGGTTGAAGCTGCCGGATTGCGTCTGATGCCACTGACCTGCGCCATTGGCCTGCGGCCACCAACTGCCAGCCACCGGTCTGCGGCCATCAGCCACCGGGTCTGCGTCGCTCGCCCACGCCACCGCCCCGACCGATCCCTCGGCCTCCTGAACCACCCAGGCTCAGGCGGCCATCGTCAGCACGGCCTCGGCCGCGACCTCCCCGTCCTGGACGGCGCGCACGGACAGCACCGCCACCGCCGGGGAGAGCCACTTCAGCACCTCGGCGCTGACCAGGCACTCCCGGTCGAGCTCCAGGAACCGCGGGAACGACGCGTCGAGGTCCAGCGGCTGTGCCGCGGGCCTGCCCAGCACCGCGCGGCCCGCCTGGCGCATCGCCTCCAGCGTCACCATGCCCGGCACGTGGTCGAGCGGGTGGTCGAACAGCACCGGGTGCCCGGTGTGCACCCGCAGCGGCCACGTCCAGCGGCCGGCGGGTTCGCCGAGCACCACGTCGTCGTCGCCGGTCACGCCCACGATCTCCGGTGTGATCGGCGCCGGTGAGCAGGCGGGGCCGGGCAGGCGCGGGTCGCCGCCCCAGCGCAGCCGCGCGTACACGCCGGGGCCGGCCACCCGGACCCAGCCCGAACCGGTCGCGATCCGCACGCCGTTGCGGCGGAACGTCATGTCGAGCCGCATGCCGTTGACGCCGCGCGCCCTGCGCAGCACGTCAGCCACCTCTACCTCGATCAGCAGGTCGGCCGGTTCGTCGCCGACCGCCATCTCGTCCTGGTGGACAGCCAGCGTCATCCGGTCCATCAGGAAGCTGTGTCCGAGAGGGACGTCGTAACCCTTGTGCGCGAGCAGGATCCCCGCCTGCCGCACGGTCTCGGCGACCAGCATCGGGTCGTGCCTGCCGCGGCGCGGTGCGTAGAAGCTGTGGCTGCGCGGCCATTGCGCGCCGACCAGGAACGAGTCCTCCCCGACCCGTGCCCAGTCGGTCAGGAACACCTCTGCGAGCGCCTTGCGGTGCACCAGGTCACGCGACACGCACGAGTTGAACGAGACCAGGCCCGATATGTCCCACGGCGTCTCGACGGTCGTCATTGCAGTTCCCCCATGTCTTTCCCCCATTGGTCGTTCGGGGCCGACGCTAGCAGAAGAAAAACCGACCGAAAGGTTTCTTGGGCAGCTCGGGTGGCCGCAGTTGACCGTGACCCTCGCCACCTCGCTGCCTGCATATGTCCTGAGCTGCGGGCTTTGGGTGAGTGCAAGCGGAGTAGTGGGGCGCGGGACACTGTTTGGTTGACAAAACGGGGCGGTTGGTTTGTTATGGAGACACCGGTGACCGAGCAGGGAGTGGAAAGTCATGGATCAGCGCAGGATCGGGGCTCGCGGGCCGCTGGCGGGGGCCGTCGGTCTCGGGTGCATGGGGATGTCGGAGTTCTACGGGCCGTCCGACGAGCAGTCGTCGCTGGACACCGTCCGGGCCGCGCTGGACCTGGGCGTCTCCCTGATCGACACCGCGGACATGTACGGCAGCGGGCACAACGAGGAACTGGTCGGCCGTGCCGTCAAGGGGCGCCGGGACGAGGTCGTGCTCGCGACCAAGTTCGGCATCCGCCGCAACGGCGAGGACCCGCGCCTCGGACGGCTCGTCGACTCCAGCCCGCAGTGGTGCCGCGAGGCGGTCGAGCTGTCGTTGCGCCGGCTCGGCGTTGATCACATCGACCTGTACTACCTGCACCGCCGCAACCCGGAGGTGCCGATCGAGGACACCGCCGGCGCGATGGCGGAGCTCGTGGCGGCGGGCAAGGTGCGCCACATCGGCCTCTCCGAGGTCAGCGTGGACACGTTGCGCAGGGCGCACGCCGTGCACCCCGTCGCCGCGCTGCAGACCGAGTACTCGCTGTGGACCCGTGACGTCGAGGACGAGGTCCTGCCGGCCGTGCGCGAGCTCGGCATCGGCCTGGTCGCGTACTCGCCGGTGGGCCGCGGCTTCCTGACCGGCAAGATCACCGCGCCGTCCGACCTGGACGAGACCGACTTCCGGCACTCGCACCCGCGGTTCCAGGAGGAGAACCTCGTTCGCAACCTCGCGCTAGTGGAGAACCTGCGCGCGCTCGCGGAGGCGTTCGGGTGCACTCCCGTGCAGCTCGCGCTCGCCTGGTTGTTGTCGCGCGGCGAGGACGTCGTCCCCATCCCCGGCACCCGCCGCGTCCGCTACCTGACCGAGAACGCCGCCGCGGCCGATCTCGTGCTCGACCCCGCGCAGATCGCCGCCATCGACGAGGCCGTGCCCGCGCACGCCGTGTCCGGGCCTCGTTACGACCCGGCCGGCATGCGCACGCTCGGCCACTGATCCGCTCCACCACAAGACGAAGGAAACGACGTGACCAAGCTCAGCCAGCTCAAGCTCGCCGCCGTCAACATCGACGGCGTCCTGCTCAACGACACCTTCTCCCCGGTGATCTACGACTTCATCGTCAAGCGCGGCGGCACCTACACCGCCGACACCGAGCGGTCGATCTTCTCCCAGCCGCAGCTCGCGGCAGGGCAGGGCATGGCCAACGCCGCGCGCATGCCGTGGACCGCGCAGGAAGCGCTGAAGGTCTACTTCGAGGAGCGCGACGCCTACGTCGCCGACCACCCCGTCCGCCTCCTCGACGGCGCGATCGACCTCGTGCGCCGCCTGCGCGACCTCGGTCTGCAGACGGTCTCGTACGGCGGTCTGGGCAAGGAGCACTTCGACCACTTCCTGGCCGACCACCTCGACCTGTTCGACGGTCCGAAGTACGTGTGCACCAACGACTTCCGGCCCGGCATCCGGGAGATCACTACGGAGGTCTTCGACCTCAAGTCCGACCAGGTGCTGTTCATCGACGACGTCGCCCGCGTCGCCGAGATCGCCAAGGCGCTGAACGTGCCGTTCATCGGCCACCCCAGCGACTTCGAGCACTCGTTCCAGCCGCAGCTGATGGCCGAGACCGGTGCCCGTTACGTCGTCGACGACCTCGCCAAGATCGACGACGCCATGCTGCGGCGGATCGACGCCGAGGCCGCCACCGGGTCCGTCTGGGCCTGATCCGACATCCGCTGGGGGACAAGGGTGATCGTCAGGACATCGGGCACCGTGCTGCTCGACTTCGACGGGGTGATCAGTCCGAACGCGAGCGAGCTGCTGCTCGGCGCGTTGCACGGGGCGATCAACCGGCACACACCTGTGCCGTTCGAGACGACCGCGTTGCTGTTCAAGGCGATCACCACCTTCCCGGCACGTGCCGGTCTGGGGATGGTGTTCGACGGGCTGGGCCTGGGGGAGCGGTTCGCCGAGGAGTCCGCCGCGATCTGGCAGGCGACCGAGGTCGGTGGCGTGGAGTTCGCACTGGCCGAGGGGATCGGGGAGTTCTGCGCGGGCAGGACGGTCCGGGTCTGCTCCACGATGGACGCTTCGACGCCACGCCGCGCGCTCGTCGACGGGCTCTTCGGTGACGAGGACTTCCTGCCGATCGGCCACCGTTCGAAGGCCGACGCGGCCACTTTCACGGCGTTGCGGGAAGAACTCGGCGAGCTGCCCGGCCCGTGGGTGCTCGTCGACGACTCACCGCTCGCGCTGCGGGCGGCCAAGCTCGCGGGCCTCACCACCGTGCTGATGCGCGGCAACGTCTTCACGCCAGAGGACACGACTCCGTTCGCGCCCTTCATCGACGCGGAGGTGAGCTCGTTCGCCGAGCTCGCACCGCTACTCGAAACCACCGAGGTGTTCTCATGAGTTCAGCTGTCGTCGCTGAGCACCAAGCCCCGGCGCGGGCGGGCTCGACCCGCACGCTCGCGGCTGTCGCGCTGGCCACCGTGATGCTGCCGATGGCGGTGACCGGACCCGGTGTCGCCCTGGGCGAGCTCGCCTCGTCCGTCGGGGCGTCGGCCGGCGCGGCACAGTGGGTGCTCAACTCCTACAACATCGCGTTCACCGCCTTCATGCTCGCCGCCGGGTCGCTCTCGGACCTGTTCGGCCGCCGTCGCGCGCTGCTCGCCGGGATCGGGGTGTTCAGCCTGGCCTCGCTCGTCGCCGGGGTGGCGCCGTCGATCCTGGTCGTCGACGTCGCCCGTGCGGTGCAGGGGCTCGGTGCGGCCGCGATCCTGACGTCCGGTTCGGCGATGCTGGCGCAGACGTTCAGCGGTGCAGCGCGCGCCAAGGCGTTCGGTGTGCTGGGCGCGTCGCTCGGCTTCGGTCTCGCGCTCGGCCCGGTGATCTCCGGCGCGCTGCTGGCCGTGTCGAACTGGCACGCGATCTTCCTCGCGAACGTCGTGCTGGGCGTGATCTCGTTCGTGCTCGCCTGGCCGCTGGGCGAAACGCGTGATCCGGGCGCGCGCGAGGTGGACGTGCCCGGCATGGTGCTCTTCACCGCGGCGCTGTTCCTGCTGACGTTCGCGTTCCTGCAGGGGCCACAGCACGGCTGGCTGAGCGTGGCGACGCTGTCCTGCCTGGCCGGCAGCGTGGTGGCGCTCGGGTTGTTCGGCTGGGTCGAAACCCGCGTCAAGCACCCGATGTTCGACCTGAAGCTGTTGCGCCGCAAGACCTTCATCGCGGTGATCATGCAGCCGATGAGCATCGTGTTCACCTTCGCCGCACTGCTCGTCTACCTGCCGCTGTACTTCCAGGGCGCCGGAGGGCTGTCGCTGGCCGCGTCCGGTGCGATCCTGCTGCCGTTGACGCTGCCGGTGCTGGTGCTGCCGCTCATCTCCGGCGCGCTGGCCGCCCGTGTGTCACCTCGGGTGCTGCTCGCGGCGTCGCCCGCGATCCTCGCGGTGGCGCTGGTGGCGCTGACCCAGGTCCGGCCGGGCGGTTCGACGGCGTGGCTGGTCGGGTCGCTGCTGCTGGCCGGCGTCGGCATCGGTCTGGCGTTCGGCGTCATGGACAACGCCGCGGTCAGCGTGGTGCCACCGGAGCAGAGCGGTATGGCGTCCGGCATGTTCAACACCATCCGGCTCACCGGCGAAACGCTCGGCATCGCGGCCGTGGGCGGGGTTCTCCTGACGCTCACGCAGGGGTCGAGCTCCGCCGGACCGGCGGACGCCGTGGTGCAGGGCCGGCTGGAGACGGCGCGGACCACCTTCGGCGACCAGGTCGCGCAGCAGGCGGTGGACGCCTACGTCAGCGGCTGGCACGTGGTGTTCGGCGGCATGGCCGTGCTCGCCGCCGCCGGTGCCGCCGCGATCTACCTGATGGTCTCCGATCGCGATCTCGCGAGCTGACATTTCTTTCTTGGGGGGAAGAAGTGACGATTCCGCACGCCGACCTGCGACCGCGGATGGCGGTCCTCGACCGCACCCGCACCGTCGACCGGACACTGCTGCACCGCACGCACCTGTCCGAAGTGTTCCTGACCGACGCGGTGGAGGTGGACGCCGACCGGTACCTCACGGCCGCGCACCTGCCTCCGTCGCACCCCTACTACACCGACCACCTGCTGGCGCCGGGGGTGCCGGACCCGTTGCTGCTGCTGGAATGCACGCGGCAGGCCGAGACCTACGGGGGACACGCGTTCCGCGAGGTGGGCTTCGACCGGAAGTTCATCCTGCTTCGCTGGACGCTGGACCTGCCGGGACTCGCGTCCGCTCCCGCGGGGCACGAGCTGACCATGGTGACCACCACCTCGGGCCGCAAGGGCACGGGGCCGAGGATCCGGGCGCTGACGTACGAGACCGAGCTGTACCTGGGGGACCACCACCTGGGCCGGACCGTGATCGACGTGGGCTACCAGCCCGCCGAGTCGTACCGGTACCTGAGGTCGCAACGCCGGGGGACGCCGCCGCCGACGTCCGCCGCGGCGGGCCTCGCGATCACTGCGGGCACACCTGCCGACCCGTTGGTCGCGGGCCGCGGCCGCACGGACAACGTGCTGCTCGTCGACGTCGCCCTGGAGGGATCCGAGCTGAGCGCCGGGGTGCGCGCGGTGACGGCGAACCCGAGCATGTTCGACCACGCGCAGGACCACCTGCCCGGCATGGTGCTGGTGGAGGCGGCACGGCAGGCGGCCGTCGCGGTGGCCGGAGCCACCCCGTCCGCTCTGCTGACCGGGATGGACCTCGAGTGCCACCGGTACGCGGAGCTCGACTCGCCGCTGCGGGTGATCGCCCACCGCGGTGCCGGCCGCACCGAGATCCGGTTCGAACAGGACGGCGAGGTCGTCGCGACCGGTGGCGTGCGACTGGTGGTCGGGTCGTGACGCGCGCGGCCGTGCTGTGCGGTCTCGGCTCGTCCGTGCCACCGACGATCGTCGGCAACGAGGAGCTGTCCGCCGAGCTCGACACCTCGGACCAGTGGATCCGCAGCCGCACCGGCATCTCCCAGCGGCACATCGCCTCCGGACTGTCCACTTCGGACCTCGCGGTGCTGGCGGGCAGGGAGGCGCTGGACTCGGCCGGTGCGGACGGGGTCGACGCGCTCGTGCTCGCCACCAGCACGCCGGACCGGCCGTGCCCTGCGACCGCGCCCGCGGTCGCCGCGGAGCTCGGACTCGGTGAGGTCGCGGCGTTCGACGTCGCGGCCGTCTGCACCGGGTTCGTCTACGCGCTGGCGAGCGCGGCGGGGCTGATCGCGACCGGTGTCGCCGACCGGGTGCTGGTGATCGGCGCGGACACGTTCTCGACGATCCTCGACCCTGCCGACCGGACCACCAGGGCCATCTTCGGCGACGGGGCCGGCGCGGTGGTGCTGCGCGCCGGACGTGCCGGCGAACCCGGCGCCCTGCGGGGCTTCCAGCTCGGCAGCGACGGGTCGCGGGCCGATCTCATCACGCAACGCCGCGGCGGCTACTTCGAGATGAGTGGACGCGAGGTGTTCACGCAGGCCGTGCTGCGAATGGCGGAGTCGGTGCGCCAGGTCGTGAAGGAGGCGGACTGGGAGCTCGCGGACGTCACGCACGTCGTGGCGCACCAGGCGAACATCCGCATCCTGCACGCCGTCGCGGACCAGCTCGGCCTCCCGCGCACGCTGATGTCCAGCAATCTCGACCGGGTCGGCAACACCGTCGCCGCGTCGATCCCGCTCGCCCTCGCCGACGCCGCCCTGCCCGCGGGCGCGAAGGTCGTGCTGACCGGCTTCGGCGGCGGGCTCACCTGGGGGTCCACGGCGCTCACGTGGCCCGTTCTCGGAAAGGAAACCGATGTCTGACCTGCACCACCGCCTCGTGACCATGCTGATCGACGACCTGGGCGTCGAGGACCGCGCGGCCGAGCCCGGCATCACGTTCGACGAGATCGACGTCGACTCGTTGCTGCTGGTCGAGTTCGCCCTGCTGATCCGCCGCGAGTTCGGCAAGGAGCTGCCGGAGGGCTCGCTCACCGCGGACAGCACCGTCGCCGACGTCGTCGGCATGCTGCGGGAGGCCTGATGTTCAACGCGGCGATCACCGGCCTGGGTCTGGTGACCCCGGCCGGGATCGGCGCCGACGCCAACTGGGGGCGGATCAGCGCCGGTGGCACGGCCGCCTCCAGGGACGCGGCGCTGGAAGGGCTGCCCGTCGACTTCTCCTGCCGGGTACCGGACTTCGACGCGACAGCGCTGCTCGGCAGGGCGTCCGCCCGGCGGCTGGACCGGTTCGTCCAGCTGGCCGTGGTCGCGGCCCGTCAGGCCGTGCGGTCGGCCGGACTCGATCCGTCCACCTGGAACGGTGCGCGGGTCGGGGTCGTGCTGGGCAACTCGCTGGGCGGGCCGGCCACCACCGAGGAACAGCACCGGGCGTTCCTCACCGGCGGACCCGAGGACGTCTCGCCGCTGACCGTGCCGAAGTCGATGGTCAACATGGTCGCCGGCTACGTGGCGATCGACTGCGGCGCGACGGGACCGAGCCTGGTCACGGCGACCGCCTGCGCTTCGGGCGCCACGGCCGTGGGGATCGCGCGCGAGTTGCTGCGGTCCGGTTCCTGCGACGTCGTGCTGGCCGGTGGCACGGAGTCCGCGCTGACCGCGGCGACGGTGACGAACCTGCAGAGGATGGGCGCGCTGACCGCGCGGGTGCACGAACCGGAAGCCTCCTCGCGGCCGTTCGACGCGGCCAGGGACGGCTTCACGCCGGCCGAGGGCGCCGGGATCCTCGTGCTGGAGCGGGAGGAGGACGCCCGCGCCCGCGGCGCCTCGGTGGTCGCCTGCGTGTCCGGGTACGGGGCGGCGTCGGACGCGTTCCACGCGACGCGCCCGCACCCGTCCGGTGCGGGCGTGGAACGGGCGTTGCGCGCCGCTCTGACCGACGCGGGGATCGAGCCCGCGGACATCGGGCACGTGAACGCGCACGGGACGTCGACGCCGATGAACGACGCCACCGAGGCGTTGGCGCTGACGAGGGTGCTCGGCGTGGGGACGCCGGTCACGTCTACCAAGGGCGTCACCGGGCACACCCTCGCCGCCGCGGGGAGCATCGAGGCCATCTACACCGCGCTGTCGTTGCACCACGGTGTGGTGCCGCCGACCGCGAACCTCGAGTCGCTGGACCCGGCGGTCGAACTGGACGTGGTGGCGGGGGCGCCGCGTCCGCTGCGGGCGAGGGCCGCGGCCTCCACGTCGCTCGGATTCGGCGGCCACAACGCGGCTCTCGTGCTGACGGCCGTCTGAAGAGGACATCTACCAGGGGGGAAGTCATGCACACCGAAGTTTCTCCGTTCCCGGAGGTGGGCGTCGTCGGTGCGGGACCGGCGGGCCGCCGCCTCGTGGACCTGCTCGCGGCGAGCGGCCGCCGGGTCGTCGTGCTCGGCCGCGGGTTCACCGCGCGGGACGTCGCCAGGTGCGGGCTCGTGATCGCGGCCGTGCCCGGTGCGGCCGAACAGTCCGTTCTCGACGAGCTGGACCGCCTGTGCTGTGAGACCACGGTGCTGGCGACGACCGCGGTGCCGGCGGGGGTCTCGCCGCCGCGGCCCGACCGCTTCCTGGCCGTGCAGTTCTGCGGCCCGGCGGCGCGCACGACCGTGCTGGAGATCAACACCCCGGCCGGGGCACCTCCGGCGCTCACCGCCGTGGCGGACGCGTTCGCGGCCGACCTCTCCCGCACCGGGCCGCGAGTGAGGTCCGGCACTAGGTGCGCCGAGGCCGCCAACGCCGTCGTGCTCGCGATGCTGCGCGACGCCGCCGGCATGGTCGCGGAGGGGTACGTCACCGCCGAGGACCTCGACGCGGCCATGCGGGCGGGTGCGGGCATGGCGGTCGGGCCGATGGGGCTGGCGTCCGAGTGGGGTCTGCCACCGGTCGCGGCGGCCGACGTCGTGCCGCGGGCATCGGGCACGCCCAGGACCGTGCGCAAGATCGCGGTGGCCGGGACCGGCACGATGGCGCAGGGCATCGCGCGGGTCTTCGCCTCCGCCGGCTTCGACACGCTTGTCGTCGGCCGCAGCGCGGACCGCCTGGCCGGTGACGGGTTCGCGGTGAGCACCGACTACGCGGCACTGGCCGACCGGGACCTCGTGGTGGAGGCCGTCGCCGAGGACCTCGCGGTGAAGCGGGAGGTCATGGCGCTGATCGACCTGGAGTGCCGGCCGGGCGCGGTGCTCGCCACCACGACCTCCAGCCTGCCCGTGGTCGAGATCGCGCTCGCGACCTCGCGCCCGCACGACGTGGTGGGCCTGCACTTCTTCAACCCGGCGCCGGTGATGGAACTCGTCGAGGTCGTGCGCACCGGCCACACGGGGGCGGACGTGCTCGCCACGGCCCTGCGGGTGTGCGCGGACCTGGGCAAGCTGCCCGTGGTGTGCGGTGACCGCGCGGGGTTCGTCGTCAACCGTCTGCTGTTCCCGTGCCTCAACGCGACGCTCGCGTCGCTGGACGGGCTCGACCCCGGCGCCCTGGACGCGGCCGTGCGCGCCGCGCTGGGCCTGCCGCTCGGACCGTTGCGGCTGCTGGACGTCGTCGGCACCGACATCGCGCTGGAGATCCAGCGCAGCCTGTGGCGGGCCACCCGCGGCAGCGCGCCGGCCTCGGTGCTGGAACGCCTGGTCGCCGACGGTGTGCTGGGCAGCAAGAACGGCCGCACCGTCCGCAAGGCACTGACCGGGGCCCGCGCATGACCGCGTGGACCGCACCGCTGCGGGTGACCGCGTTGCCCGCCAGGGCCCGTCTCGTCGTCTTCCCGCACGCGGGGGCGGGTCCCGGCGCGTACCTGCCGCTTTTGCGCGACCTGCCGCGGCACGTGGAGGTGCGCGGTGTGACGCTGCCCGGCCACGAACGCCGCCGCGGTGAACCGGCGGGCACCACTGCCTCGGACGCCGTCGCGCGCATCACGGCGGAACTGGCCGCGCTGCGCCGGATCCCGACCGTCTTCTTCGGGCACAGCCTCGGCGGCACGCTCGCGCTGGCGTGCGCGGCGCAGTGCGACGCCCTGGTGGTGAGCGGATCCGTGCCGCCGAGCACCAGCCGCGTCCCGCGGGCCGACCTGTCCGAGGAGGACCTGGCACTGGCGCTCGAACTGCTGACCGAGCATCGCCGCACGGTCGCGGCGGTCCCGTTGACCGCGCTGGTGGGCGCCGAGGACCCGGTGGTGCCGGTGGAGCTGGTCTCGTCGTGGGAGAACCACACCCGTGCGCGGTTCCGCCCGGTCGTGCTGCGGGGAGGGCATTTCTTCCCGTTCGTCCCCGCACGCCGCGAGGAGGTGTGCCGGGAGATCGAACACGCGGTGCTCGCCGCCGTGTGAGGACGGGAAGAATCGAGGAGAAGGGTGGATGAACACTGGGCCGTTCGGGTGCACGTGGCTAACGGCCCTGTGGGAGAAGTCGACCCTGCAGGTGAACCAGTAGGGGGCGACACATGACCAGCGCAGGGTTTGACGCGAAGTTCCTCGGCACCACAGCCGGCATCCCGGTCCTGACCGAGTCGGGCGCGGCCGACGCGGTGGAGCTCGACGGCGAGACCACGATCGACTACACGCACTTCTCGCTCGCGATGAGCAAGTCCCGCAAGTTCGCGAGCTGGGTCGCGTGGAACGTGGACGGTGGCGAGCTGAAGGCGTTGAGCCGCAGCAACATCCCGTTCGTCAAGGACCCGCGGGTCCCGGCCGAGTTCCAGACCGGCGACGAGCTCTACCGCGACAACAGGCTCGACCGCGGCCACCTCGCCCGCCGCGCCGACCTGTGCTGGGGCCCGAAGGCCGAGGCGCAGAAGGCGAACAAGGACTCGTTCTTCTTCACGAACATCACGCCGCAGATGGACGACTTCAACCAGAGCACCAAGGAAGGGCTCTGGGGGCGGCTGGAGGACGCCGTGCTCGCGGACGTCGACGTCGACAACCTCAAGGTCAGCGTCTACGGCGGTCCGGTCTTCAACGCCGACGACAGGGTGTTCCGCGGCGTGCCGATCCCGCGTGAGTTCTACAAGGCGATCGCGTTCGTGGTGGACGGAGAGCTGCGGTGCAGCGCGTTCCTGCTCACCCAGAACATCGTCCTGGCCGAGGCCCTGGACCTGGACGAGTTCCGGGTGTTCCAGGTGTCGCTGGGCGAGCTGGAGAAGCGGCTGAGCTTGACGTTCCCTGCCGAGCTGCACACGGCGGACACGGCGTCGGTGCAGCTGCTGGAGGAGACCGAGCGCAGGCCGCTGGACAGCCTGGCGGACATCAGGTGGTGATCGTCAGACCTGGCAACGCCTGACGCATTTCTTCCAGCCGGGGCAACGACTCCGGCTGGTGCACCACCAGGTGTTCCAGCGCCGGCAGCACGCGCAGGTCGTCCGCCGCCGGCACCCCGAACACCTCCAGCGTCGTGATGGTCGGCCACCGCTGCAGCCCCGCCAGCGGGTAGGGCGGGCGGTGGTCGATCGCCAGTTCGCGCAACGCGGGCAGTGCGGGCAACGAGGAGAGCCCCTCGTCGGTGGCCGCGTCACGGATCTGCAGTCGTCGCAGGGTGCCGCCCTCCAGTGACGCCAGGTCCACCCGGCTGAAGTGCAGGTGCAGCTCGTCGAGGTCCCTCACCGGCGCCAGGTCGATCCGGCCGAGCGGACGGCACCGGCTCAGGTGCAGCTCCTTCAGTGACCGCGACAGGCCCAGTGGCGAGAGGTCGCGCATGACCTCGTTCTGCCACAGCTCCAGCCGGTGCAGCGACGGCATGGCGGCCAGCGGGTCGAGCGGGTTGATGTTGCCGATGCACCGCACGTACCGCAGCTTCTCCAGGTGCATGATGAACTGGATCCGGTGCCAGCCGCGGACGTCCACCCGCCGGTCGCCGAAGTCCACTTTGGACAGCACGGACCTGGCGTACTGCTCCGCGTCCGGGGTGTTGCGCCACGCCCGCAGCAGCTCGTCGATGACCATGGTGTGGTCGACGTCCACGAACTCCGCGATCCGCTCCCACGCGCCCTCGCCGCCGATGTTGGCCAGCGTCCGCACGATGTACGCCGCCTCGTCGGAGGCCTCGGGGCCGGGGAGCAGGTCCACCACGAACGACCCGGCCTCGGACAACGCGTCGGCGTGCGCGAAGCTCGTCGGCGGGATCAGCGCGGCTGCCGCGGCCGTCACCTGGGCGCGTGCGGTCTCCGGTTCGATCACGTCGGCCTGGTCGAGGCACGCCAGCGCGAGCAGCCGCAGCTTGTCGCGGCCGCGTTCGTCCTTGCGCGTGTCGTCGTTGCCCGCCAGCAGGTCCATCAGCACGCGGGCCCGTTCGCGGGGACGGGCGTGCGCGACGGCCATCACCACGACGTCGTGCCACTCGTCGAGATGTGCCCTGTCCACCAACAGGTTCAGGTCGCCGGCGTCCACGACCTCCTTGGCGGCCAGGTAGTCCCGGAACGTCCGGTGCACGAACTGCACGCGTTCCGACGACACCTCGCGCAGCAGCCCGGCCCGTTCGAGCAGCCGCTGCATCGCGTCGTCCGGGTCGATGTCGTGCGACCGCAGCCCGCGCATCGCGTTGCCGAGCCGGTGCACGGCCTCCTCGCGCGGCACCATCAGCTCCCGGTTGCGCACCAGCGAGTACGCGAACCGTTGCAGCAGAACGAGCTGCTCCTCCTTCGAGAACGACGGCAGCGCGAGCCCGCGGTCCTCGTCCCACCGCACCAGCAGCAGGTCCAGCGCCGCCTCGTACAACGACCGGCGGTCGCGCGGCAGGTGCATGTTCCGGTCCTGGTGCAACGCGCACAACAACCCCGCGAGCAACGGGCTCGACGCCAGCCGCCGCAGGTCGGGACGTTTCGCGAGGGTCGCCACCAGCCGCGCCTCGCAGTCGGTCAGCCACACCCGCGCGTCACGGGAGATCCCGGGCTCGTCGCGGGCGGCGGTGTGCCAGGCCTCCACGAAGTCGCGAACACCCTTGTCGCTCAACGGCAACAGGTCGAACGCGGCGAAGTCCAGGTCCTCCAGCCAGTCCTCCGGCACCGCCGCCGGACGGGTCGTGATCGCGTAGCGGGCGTCGGGATAGGCGGTGACCAGCTTCTCCAGCCACAGCCGGGCCTCGGCCCTCCGCTCCCACACCAGCTCGTCCACGCCGTCGACCAGGACCAGCGCGCGACCTTCCTTGAGCCGCGCGGTGACCCACCCCGACGGCTTCTCCTCCTCGATCATCGAGGCGGTCGTCGAGATGAACTCCTCCGGCTTCGGCAGCGTCGGGTACTGCCGCAGCGGCACGAAGAACGGCACGAGCCCGAGCCACTCGTCGCCCGAGGTCCGCGCCTGACCCAGCGCGTTCATCGCGAGCCAGCGCAGGAACGTCGTCTTGCCCGCGCCCGCGCCGCCCCGGATGAGCACGCGGGGCGTGTCCGCGAGCGCCGACGCGACCGGCAGTCCCGCCCCGGTCAGTTCGTCGGTGTCCCCGACCCGCGCCACCGCCAGCGAGACGTACGACGAGTCGAACGAGTGCCTGCGCGGCGCCCGTCCGCGCGACACGCCGAACAGCTCCAGCCCGCCCAGCGCGTGTGCGACCTGGTCGGCGTAGCGGTCCTCGAAGTCCCGGTGCGACGCCGTCAGCGCGAGTTGTTGCTGGTCCGCGAGCCGTGCGACGGCGTCGGCGGTCGCCCGGCCCATCCGGAACATCTCCACCGCGAGCCGCCGCGCGTACTCCGGCTGCGACCACACCAGTTCGACGACCGCGACGCACACCCGCAGCAGCAACGCGTCGTAGACCGCCGTCGCCGGGCCGGAGAGCCCCGCCGCCCGCCGGATCGCCTCCGACCGCGACAGCACGTGGGCCCGCAACGACTCGGGCGTCAGCATGACCTTGAGCGCCTCTTCCGGGCGCAACGGCAGCGAGGCCTCGATCGACTCGCGCACCGCGTCCACGGCGGCCTGCCACTCGTGCTCCTCGACGGTGCTCAGCTCACCGCGCGCGAGCTCCGCGCTGACCCGCTCGACCAGCGGCCCGGGCCTGGTCAGCTCGCGCTGACGCTTCTTGTCCTTGGCGCCCTTGTGCACGACCTCGAACAGACCGAGCAGCACGCGCTCGAGCACGGTCTCCAGCACCATCAGCAGTCCGGCGGAAAACGGGTCGGCCACACCTCCAGTATTCGCACGTGATCACCGGAGGGGGACGGACTTCACCAGCTGTTCATCCGTGCTGTTCGAGGTCGGGCAGGGCGACCTTGCGCACGTGGCCGATGTCGAACTCCCTGCTCGTGCCGTCCTCGCAGTCCGCGCTCACCACGCCTTCGAGGTGCTTGGTCGGCACGATCACGTGCGTCTCCGTCCTGCGCGGGCCGGTCGCGTACTTGATCTCCACGCGACTGCCGTCGACCAGCGCGGACGACAGCAGCAGCACCTCCTCGTCGCGCAGGAAGACGTTCTGGTCGCGCAGCATCCGCGCCGCGTTGGCCCGCGGTGTGCCGCGCCCGACGCTCGGCCGTTCCTGCTCCACCAGCCGGACCGCGAGCTGGGTCAGCTCCAGGTCGTCCATCTCGGTCCGCCACCAGCGCTCCGGCCTGCGTTCGCCGCGGGCGGGGGCACGCAGCCGCTCCACACTCTCCACAATGGACTTCTCGCCCGCGTCCAGCCCGGTCGGCGCGTACCCGCACCGGCGCAGTGCCACGAGGGTCTCCGCCATCGGCCGGTCCGACGCCAGCACCGTCGGCGCGAGGAACCGCAGCTTCAACGACCCCAGTCGCTTGGACTTCACGATCTCCTGCAACAGCGAGGGATCCGACGCCCGCACGCAGCTCGCCACGTCCGTCACCGTGAGCTGGCCGTGCCGGCGCGCCACGTCCCGCACCTGGTAGCCGATCACCTGCGGCAACGCGACGTCCGAGACCGCGGACAGCCTCGCGAGCACCTCGTCGGCGGACAGCCCCGAGTCGAGCGCGCGCCGCACCGACCCCGCCGACAGCCGCCACACCCGTGCCGCGTCGTTGTCCTCCAGGTCCGCCACCAGGTTCAGCGTCGCGCTCAGCTCCGGCGACGGCAGCCCGTTCACCACCGCCGTCATGTCCGTCTGGAACGCCGCCTTCTCCGTCGCCGGGGGCATCAGCTCGCCGGCGGCCGCCTCGACGTCCCCGTCCTGGAGGACCGCCACACCTAACGGCGTGAGCGCGCCACCCGCCACGAGCCCCAGTGATTCCATCTCACCGACCACAGCGGCCGTGGCCCGCAGGTCGTGCACCGCGGGGCGTTCCCAGGCCAGGTCCTCGACCAGTTCGGTGATGTCGGTGAACGCCTCCTGCGCCGAGAACCGCTCCAGCGCGCTGCGCCGCAGTTCGAGCCCGGCGGCACCGGTGTAGTCGCGCAACGCCGCCCGCGCCTGGTCCGGTTCCGGGCGCCAGTCCATCCGCCGCCACGCCCCGGTCAGCGCCGCGAGCCGCGGTCCCGGTTGCGAGTCGAGCCACGCGTCACCGTGCCTGGTCGGCAGCAGCCGGGAGCGTTCGACACCGACGAGTTGCGCCTCGGCCGCGAGCTCCAGCCACAGCCGCAGCACGCCGTCCGGGACCCGCAGCGCCCGCGCGACCCGCCGGATCTCCACGGTCGCCACGCCGCCGGTGTACCGGGCGTCGAACGTGTCCTGCTCACAATGCGCCAGCAAACGCGCCACCCCGTCCACAGTGGACATCGCGGCCACGATCGGCGAGGTCTCGGACGCCTTGCGCTTCCGCGGTGTCCTCGGCCGCAACGTCAGCTGGCCCTGCACCGCGCCGGTCGCCCGCACCGAGTTCACCGCGGCCAGCTTCGGACCCTCCGGCCAGGCCAGCGCCCGCCGCTTGAGCTCGCCGAGCGCCCGTTCGAAGTCGCCGACCGAGCACCTCAGCTCGGCGCACACCGTGTCGATGGTCCCGGCGTTGCCCTGCGCGACGATCGCGCCGAGCACGTCGAGCGCGCCCTGGTCCAGCGTGTCCTCGGCCGCGTGCACCGAGTCGGAGTCGGTGAGTTGCGTCGCGAGGTCCTTCAGCGTGCGGATGTAGCGGTCGGCGACGTCTCGGCGGTGCACGAGCACCGCGGCCACCTCGTCCGGCCCAAGTTGGAGGAGCCAGGTCGCGAGCGCGTTGATACGGCGTGGCATTCGTCGGATTATGGCCCCGGTTGTGTGTCCTCAAACGAATTTTCACGCACATGGGCGATCGGCCTAGGCTGACTCGGTGACGTTCGACGGTTTTGGCGAGTACGCCATCGACTTCTACGACGGCCTGGTTCTGGACAACTCGAAGGCGTACTGGGACGACAACAAGGAGACCTACCTGCGCGACGTGCGCGCCCCGATGGAGGCGCTGCTGCTCGCGATGGAGAAGGAGTTCGGCGAGGGCAAGGTCTTCCGCCCGTACCGCGACGTGCGGTTCGCCAAGGACAAGACGCCGTACAAGGACCACTGCGGCGGCGTGATCGAGAAGGGTCGCGGTGGCGGCGCGTACTACGTGCAGCTCAGCCCCGAGGGCCTGATGACCGGCGGCGGCTCGTTCCACATGCAGTCAGACCAGCTGGCGCGCTACCGCGCCTCGGTCGACGCGCATGGGATCTTGCTGCGCAAGATCGTGGACAAGCTGGTCAAGCAGGGCTGGACGGTCGCCGGTGACGTGATGAAGTCCAAGCCGCGCGGGTTCGCGGACGACCACCCGCACCTCGACCTGCTCAAGCACCGGTCGATCTACGTGCGCAAGGTCTGGGAGCCGGACGACGTGCTGCACGAGCCGGGCTGTCTCGACAGGGTGCGCAAGTCGTGGAGGCAGCTCAAGGACTTCAACGCGTGGTGCGAGGACCACGTCGGCGTGAGCGAACAGCCGCGGCGATAGCCCAGCCGAGGCCGATCCCGAGCACGTCCACCAGGGCGTCGAGCACGTCACCGCTGCGGTGCAACGGCGTGATCAACTGCTGCAACACCTCCGAAACGCCTGCGTAAACCACCAGCCACAGCAAAATGCGAGGAAGTTTCGCGTACAGGCCGGTGAACGCGAGGAGCGCGAACAGCAGGGTGTGAACGACCTTGTCCGTACCCGGCGGGGAGCTCGGCACACCTGACTCGGGGGTGAACAGCACGATGACGCTGAGCAACCCCGCGATTACGAATGGCAGCACTCGACCCATTGTCGAAACATTACCCAGGAGTAGTTCGGGATCGGTCCAGGAACGGGGTCTACTCTCTCTAGACGTGAGTCGACGCGCAAAGATCGTCTGTACCCTCGGTCCCGCCACTGGCACGCCGGACAAGGTCCGCGACCTGGTAGCGGCCGGTATGGACGTGGCCAGGATGAACTTCAGCCACGGCAGCCATGCCGACCACAAGCAGGTCTACGACATGGTCCGCGCCGCAGCCGACGAGTCCGGCCGCGCCGTGGGCATCCTCGCCGACCTCCAGGGCCCCAAGATCCGCCTCGGCCGTTTCGCCGCGGGTCCCGTGGACTGGAACACCGGCGACGTCGTCCGCGTCACCGTCGAAGACGTCGAAGGCACGCACGACCGCGTGTCGACGACGTACAAGGAGCTCGCGAAGGACGCCAAGGTCGGCGACCGCCTGCTCGTCGACGACGGCAAGGTCGGCCTCGTGGTCGTCGACGTCGAAGGTTCCGACGTCGTCTGCGAGGTCACCGAAGGCGGACCCGTCAGCAACAACAAGGGCCTCTCGCTGCCCGGCATGGACGTCTCCGTGCCGGCGCTGTCGGAGAAGGACATCGAGGACCTCGAGTTCGCGCTCTCGCTGGGCGTGGACTTCATCGCACTGTCGTTCGTCCGCTCGCCCGCCGACATCGACCTGGTCCACCAGGTCATGGACCGCTCGGGCAGCAAGCGCCTCCCGGTGATCGCGAAGATCGAGAAGCCGGAGGCCGTGGACAACCTCGAGGCCATCGTGCTGGCCTTCGACGGCGTCATGGTCGCCCGCGGTGACCTGGGCGTCGAGCTGCCGCTGGAGCACGTGCCGCTCGTGCAGAAGCGCGCGATCCAGATCGCCCGCGAGAACGCCAAGCCGGTCATCGTCGCGACCCAGATGCTCGACTCGATGATCACGAACTCCCGCCCGACCCGCGCCGAGACGTCCGACGTCGCGAACGCGGTGCTCGACGGCGCGGACGCCCTGATGCTGTCCGGTGAGACCTCGGTCGGCCGCTACGCCATCGAGTCCGTGCAGACCATGGGCCGCATCATCGAGGCCGTCGAGACCGAGTCGGTCGTCGTGCCGCCGCTGACGCACGTCCCGCGCACCAAGCGCGGCGTGATCTCGTACGCGGCCCGCGACATCGGTGAGCGCCTCAACGCCAAGGCCCTGGTCGCGTTCACGCAGTCCGGCGACACGGTCCGTCGTTTGGCGAGGTTGCACACGCACCTGCCGCTGCTGGCGTTCACGCCGGAGCCCGCGGTGCGCTCGCAGCTCGCGCTGACGTGGGGCACCGAGACGTTCCTGGTGCCGCGCGTGGAGTCCACGGACGAGATGGTCCGCCAGGTCGACGTCGCCATGATCGAGATCGGCCGCTACCAGGCCGGTGACCTGATGGTGGTCGTGGCCGGTTCGCCTCCCGGCACCATCGGCTCGACCAACCTCATCCGCGTGCACCGGCTGGGCGAGGACGACCACGCGTAAGTGGTTCGCCTCTCAGCCTGAGACGTCGTGATGCCGGCCCCGCTCCCTCATACTGGACGTGTGAGGGAGCGGGGCCGGTGCCGTGTCGGGACGTGGCAGCGGACTCGTCGCCCACTTCCTGAGCCGCTAGGAGAGTTGTGCCGTGACTGAGGCCGCCCGTGCCGCCGCGTCGAGCCCGTCCGGTTCGAGTGGACAATCCGCAGTGGACGACCTGGTCGCGTTGCTCGACCTGGAACGCATCGAGGAGAACATCTACCGGGGAGTGTCACCCGCCTCGTCGCCGGTGCGCGTCTTCGGTGGCCAGGTAGCGGGCCAGGCCCTCGTCGCCGCCGGCCGCACCGTCCCGGTCGAACGACGGGTGCACTCGCTGCACTCGTACTTCATCCGCCCCGGCGACCCGCGCGTGCCGATCGTGTACGAGGTGGACCGCATCCGCGACGGCCGCTCGTTCACCACCCGCCGCGTCGTGGCGGTGCAGCACGGCAAGGCGATCTTCGCGCTGTCCGCCTCGTTCCAGATCGAGGAGCGCGGCAACGAGCACTCGTCGGCCATGCCCGAGGTGCCGGACCCCGAGTCGCTGCCGACGTGGAACGAGGCGGCCGAGGGCTACGGCCTGCACACGTCCGACTTCCCGCGCCCGATCGACGTCCGGTACGTGAGCGAGCCGCCGTGGGAGTCGCGTGAGGACGGTCCGGGCGAGGCAGCGTCACGGGTGTGGATGAAGGCCGACGGCAAGCTGCCGGACGACCCGTTGCTGCACCTGTGCGTCATGACCTACGCCTCGGACATGACGCTGCTGGACGGAGTTCTGGCCAAGCACGGCGTTTATTGGGGTCTGGACAAGGTTCTCGGGGCCTCGCTGGACCACGCGATGTGGTTCCACCGGCCGTTCCGGGCCGACGAGTGGTTGTTGTACGACACCGCTTCGCCCTCTGCTTCGGGGAACCGCGGGCTGGCGACCGGGCAGTTCTTCTCGCGGGACGGGGAGCTGGTGGCGACCGTGGTGCAGGAGGGGCTGATCCGCGTGATCAAGCCGTCACCCGGAGAGGGCACGCAGGTGTAGCGGTGCCGCCGTCAGGCGCGCCGGCCGGCAGCAGTGCCGCGCCGGACAACACGGCCTTGGAACAGCAGGTGCGCGCGTACTCGACCGCGTTCCTCGCGGGCGACGGCGATGCGGCGTACGACCTGCTGTCGCAGCGGTGCAAGGAGCGGAACACGCGTCCGAACTTCGTGACGCTCGTCCAGCAGGCGGGGACGACGTACGGCCCGCAGGAGATGCGGTCGTTGAAGGTCGACCAGGCAGCGGGAGATCTCGCCCGCGTGACCTACACCTATGACAGGGCCGAGCTGGACCAGCGCGGTGAGCCGTGGGTTCGTGAGTCCGGCGTGTGGCGGATCGACGACTGCGGCTGACCCGCGTTAGTCGGTGCGACGCCGCCGGTGAGTCGGTCGCAGGTTCGCCGGCGGCGTCAACGCGCGGGTCTCCACCCGCTCCAGCACCACCGACGAGGTCAGGTTCCGCACCTCCGTCCGCGACGCGATCTTGTCCATCAGGAACGCCTGCAGGTGCGTCGAATCGGCAACAGCGATGTGGATCAGGAAGTCGGCCTGCCCCGACACGTGGAAGATCGACCGGGTCTCCGGCTGCGCCATCACGAACGCCCGGAAGCCGGCCACGACCACACGGGTGTGCGGCCGCACGTTCACCGAGATCACGGCCTCCAGCGGCAGTCCGGTGGTGGCGGGATCCACCACCGCGTGGCAGCCCGTGATCACCCCGAGGTCCCGCAGCCGCCGCACCCGTTGCAGGCACGAGGAAGGCGCGAGTCCGACGATCTCGGCCAGCGACCGGTTCGGCAGGGTCGCGTCGTTCTGCAACTCCTCCAGGATGTGCCAGTCGACCGAATCCAGTTCGGCTTGTTCGCGCATAACCGAACATCGTACTGACCTGCTGGAACTCACACGAACAAAGCACAGATGATCTGCGCCATGCACATCGCGTGGACGTCGTTCCTGCTGGCACTCGTGGTCATCACGGTCGTGCCCGGTCCCGACTTCGTTCTGGTCATGGGGAACGCGGTCAGGAGCCTCGGGAAGGGCGTCGAGGCGGCGCTCGGCGTGCTGACCGGGCTGCTGATCCACGGGACGCTCGCGACGGTCGGGTTGTCCGCGCTCGTGGCGGCGGCGCCGACGGCGTTGTTCGTGGTCAAGGCGATCGGCGCGGCGTACCTCGCCTACATCGGGTTCATGACGCTGAGGACGGCCAGCAGGCCGCTCGCGGAGCAGCCGCAGCAGAAGAACGTGTTCCTGCGCGGCATGTTGTGCGACCTGTTGAACCCCAAGGTGATGCTCACGTTCCTGAGCCTCATCCCGCAGGCGATGGACCCGAACGCCGCGCCCCTCCCGCAGGCCGCGCTCCTGAGCGCCGTCACGGTCGGGGTGTTCGCGGTGTTCTGGGTGATCGTCGTGCCGAGCGCGCGTCAGCTGGGCAGGCTGCTCTCCAGGCCGCGGACGCGCGCGCACTTCGAGCGGGTGTGTGGGACCGCTCTCATCGGGCTGGCGGCGTCAGTTCTCGCTACCTGAGTCCCACGTGACGGTCAGCTCGTCGCGCGTTCCGAAGCGGACGAGGTGGCGTTCCACGACGTCGCGCAGCCTGGCCGTGTCCTCCTCGGACGACGCCACGACGCGCATGATCAGCGCGTCGTCCGCCGCCTCGAACTCCGCCAGGCCGGCCGAGAAGCGCACGAAACCCTTCGTGTCCTCCCAGGACCCTTCCAGGTCCTTGTGCGTGAAGTGCTTCACCAGCTGCGAGCCGTACCTGGAGGCGCGGTCGGTCGCCGAGCGTCCCACGCTCGTGAATTCCGTCATGAAGCCAACTTACGCCTAGGCGTACGTACCGGCACGTGACGCGGTTCACCTGCCAAAACGGAGGCTGAGAACACGCTGTGACACCTCGCGCAAACGTGAAGAACACGGCAGGCTGTCCGCATGACGGAAGGCAAAGCACGTATCGCGGTCACCGGTCTTGCCACCATGGGCAGCAACCTCGCGCGCAACCTCGCGCGCCACGGCTTCAAAACGGCCGTGCACAACCGGACCCCCGCGAAGATGAAGGCCCTGCTGGACGAGCACGGCCACGAGGGCGATTTCGTCGGCGCCGAGACGCTGCAGGACCTGGTGGACAGCCTGCAGACGCCGCGCCAGATCATCATCATGGTCAAGGCGGGTGGCCCCACCGACGCCGTCATCGACGAGCTGAGCGGGCTGCTGGAGCCCGGCGACATGGTCATCGACGGCGGCAACGCGCACTTCAACGACACGCGCCGCCGTGAGGCCGCGCTGAAGGAGAAGGGGCTGCTGTTCGTCGGCGCCGGCATCTCCGGCGGCGAGGAGGGCGCGCTCAACGGCCCGAGCATCATGCCGGGCGGTCCCGCGGAGTCCTACAAGCACGTCGGGCCGGTCTTCGAGGAGATCGCGGCCAAGGTGGACGGTCAGCCGTGCTGCGTGCACGTCGGGCCGGACGGCGCCGGGCACTTCGTGAAGATGGTCCACAACGGCATCGAGTACGCCGACATGCAGCTGATCGCCGAGGCGTACGACCTGCTGAGCCGCATCGGCGGGCAGACGCCGGCGGAGATCTCCGAGGTCTTCACGCAGTGGAACTCGGGCGACCTGGAGTCGTACCTGGTCGAGATCACCGCCGAGGTGCTCAAGCACGTCGACGCCGACGGCACCCCGCTCGTGCAGGTCATCGAGGACGCGGCGGAGCAGAAGGGCACCGGCCGCTGGACGGTGCAGGAGGCGCTGGAGCTGGGCGTGCCGGTCACCGGTATCGCCGAGGCCGTGTTCGCGCGCTCCCTGTCCGGCCACACCGACCAGCGCAAGGCCGTGCGCGACGCGTTCGGCGCCAGCGAGGTCGTCGCGAAGCCGGACGCCGACCTGGTCGACGACGTGCGCCAGGCGCTCTACGCGTCGAAGGTCGTCGCGTACGCGCAGGGCTTCGACATGATGCGCGAGGCGTCGAAGAACTTCGACTGGAACATCGACCTCGGCGCGATGGCGACGATCTGGCGTGGCGGCTGCATCATCCGCGCGCAGTTCCTCAACCGCATCCGCGAGGCGTACGACGCGAACGCGGACATCGCGTCCTTGTTGGTGGACAACTACTTCCGCGATGCGGTGCAGAACGCGGAGGCCGCTTGGCGCAGGGTTGTGGTCCGTGCGGTCGAATCCGGCGTGCCGACTCCTGGCTTCGTGTCCGCTTTGGCCTACTACGACGGACTTCGCTCTGAGCGACTGCCCGCCGCGCTCGTGCAGGGACAGCGGGACTTCTTCGGGGCGCACACGTACAGGCGCACCGACAGGCCCGGTAGCTTCCACACGTTGTGGTCGGGTGATCGATCAGAGGTGGAAGCGTGAAATTTCGTGTTCTGGGGGCGGTCGTCGCTGTGGCGGCAGGGTTCTCCCTGACGTCCAGCGGCGGCGCCGTGGCGGTCGGAAACGAGGCTCTCACGGCTGATCTCGACACGATCCTGGCCGACAACGCGCTCAAGGGCGCGGACGTCGGCCTGGTCGTGCGGGACGCCAACTCCGGAGAAGTGATCTACACCAGGCAG
Source organism: Lentzea sp. NPDC058436 (assembly GCF_042721515.1). NCBI lineage: Bacteria > Bacillati > Actinomycetota > Actinomycetes > Pseudonocardiales > Pseudonocardiaceae > Lentzea > Lentzea sp. NPDC058436. The sequence goes on along the minus strand of NZ_JBHXLF010000015.1, from coordinate 38,096 downwards.
AGCAGCAGGCGTTCCCAGGTCGCGTCGAACCTGAAGCTGCTCACCACGACGACGGCGCTGGACCTGCTGGGTCCCGACTACCGCTGGAAGACCGAGCTCGTCTCGGGCGGCACGAAGTCCGGGTCGACGCTCAACGGCGACCTGGTGCTGCGCGGCGGTGGCGACCCGACGATGTCCCGGCTGCGCTACCAGCAGCTCGCGGACTCGTTGAAGGCCAGCGGTGTCACGACGGTCAACGGCGCGTTGCTCATCGACGACACCAAGTTCGACGCGACGCCGTACGGCAGTGGCTGGGCGTGGGACGACGAGCCGTTCTCCTACAGCGCGGAGACGTCGGCCCTCACGCTCTCGCCGGACGCGAAGTTCAGCGCGGGCACGGTCGTCGTGCGCGTCAAGCCGGGCGCCGCGGCGGGCGCCCCGGCGGTCGTGACGACCGAACCGGCGAACGACCACGTGCAGATCGTGTCCACGGCGACGACCGGCGGCGGCGGTGTCGTGGTGGAACGAGAGCACGGCACGAACCGGATCTTCGTCAGCGGGTCCACGACGGTCGAGACGACCAAGCTCTCGACGGTCAAGGACCCGACAGGGCTCGTCACGTCGGTGTTCCAGAAAGCCTTGCAGGCCAGCGGGATCACCGTCACCGGCGAGGTCAGGAGGCAGAAGGCGCCCGCGGGTGCCGCCGTCCTCGCGACCGACACGTCGATGAAGCTCAGCGAGCTGATCGTGCCGTTGCTCAAGGACAGCAACAACATGCTGGCCGAGGTGCTGGTCAAGTCCGCGGGTGGATCGTTCACCAACGGCGTCAACCAGCTCAGCACCAAGTGGTCCGGTCTCGGTGTCGACCCGAACGCGGTCGAGATCTTCGACGGCTCCGGCATGTCGCGGCTCGACCAGTTCTCGCCGGACGACCTCACCTCGGTGCTGGTCAAGGCGAAGACCAAGCCGTGGTTCGCCGCGTGGCAGGCGTCGCTGCCGGTCGCCGGTGTCGACGGCACGCTGGTCAACCGCATGAAGAACACCCCGGCGGCGGGCAACGTGAAGGCCAAGACCGGGTCGCTCTCGGGCGTCTCCGGCCTGTCCGGCTACGTGACCACGCAGGCCGGCCGGGAGCTCGTGTTCTCGGTGGTGCAGAACAACGTCCTGCTGTTCAACAGCCCGCGCGCCATCGAGGACAGGATCGCCGTGCGCCTGGCCTCGGAGGGCGGTACCGCGGTGGCGCCGCAGGTGCAGTCCGTTCCGCAGCAGCGCAAGGCTCCCGCGCAGGACCGCACCGCGGTTCCCGCGAAGGAGCGCGTCGACGTGGAGTGCTCCTGGATCGGCACCTGCTAGAAGAAGTCCGAAGTGGAGCCGCCCCGAGCGTTTTCGGGGCGGCTCCTCGTTTTCTAGGCCGGCGCCGGCACGGGTTCGAGCCCGTTGCGGTCCGGGTCGACCAGGTACACGCGGGCGTTCGAGATGTCGAAGTACAGGCCCTTCAACGTCAGCGTGCCCGCCGCGATCGCCTCCCGCACGCTCGGGTGCGCGAGCAGGTTGTCGAGCTGCTGCGCGACGTTCGCGACGGCGAGCCGGTCGGCCACCGGCAGGTCCGCGCAGCCGGGCGACGTCGGCGCGTGGAACCGGATCAGCGACGGTTCGGCGTTGCGCAGCCAGGAGTGCAGGTGCGAGCCGCGCGTCGCGGAGCCCTTCACCAGTGCCTTCATCGCGCCGCAGTCGGAGTGTCCGCACACGACGATGGTGCTGACGTTGAGGATCTCCACGGCGTACTCGACCGCCGCGCCGACCGAGCTGTCGTCCGCCGACGGCATCGGCACCAGGTTGCCGATGTTGCGCACGCAGAACAGGTCACCCGGACCGGACGTGGTGATCAGGTTCGGCACCACGCGGGAGTCCGCGCACGTGATGAACAGCTGCTGCGGCCGCTGCCCGCGCACCGCCAGCTCGTGCAGGAACGGCCGCACCAGCGGCGCGGAACGCTGCTCGAACTCGTGCATCCCGCGCAGCATCGGGTCACCTTCCACCGAGGACCGCTGGGCGGGCAGCGTGACCGCGCCAGGGGTGCCCTGCCAGTGCGACCACGGCGCGAACCAGCGCGGCAACGGACCGGGCAACGTCTTGCGCCGCCCCGGTTTGCCCTGGTTCGCCCGGTCGTACCAGGTGTCGTGCACCTCGTCGACCCGCACCCGGCCGCCGAGCCGTTCGTAGCCCTCGCGCCAGTCGTTGATCGCCTCGTACGACGCGTGGTCCAGGTAGTCGACGTGCAGCTCCAGCACCACGGTCCGGCCCAGCGGCATCCGGCGCAGCTCGCGCACGAGCCGCCCGACCCCCAGGAACACCAGCGATCCCCGCACGCACACCCGGTCGCCCTCGACGTGCACCGAGCAGTGCGTCAACCGGTACAGGGCGCGCAGCAACGCGATGGCGAGCCCGACGACCACGCCCTCCAGCAGTCCGAAGAGGACGACCCCGAGCGCGGTCGCCGCGTAGACGACGAACTCCCCGTGCCGCAACAGGGTTCGCATCCGCTGGACCGACACGAGCTTGAGGCCGACGACGAACAGCACGCCCGCCAGCGCCGACAGCGGGATCATCTCCAGCGCGGGGGCGAACGCCAGCACCGCCACCGCGATCCACAGGCCCTGCAGGATCGCCGCGTACCGGGTCTTCGCACCCGCCGCGACGTTCGTGGAGCTGCGCGCGAGGCCACCGCTGATCGGGAAGCCGCCGAGCGCGCCCGCGAGCACGTTGCCGGTGCCCTGCGCGACGAGCTCCTTGTCCAGCCGGGCACGCGGCCCGTCGTGCAGCCGGTCCGTGGCGACGGCCGACAGCAACGACTCCATGCTCGCCACCAGCGCGACCGTGACGACCGCCGCGATCACCGCTCCCGCACTGCCCCGCGGCATCTCCGGGAACACCAGCGCGTGGCTGTCCGGCAGGTCGACCTTGGCGACGTCGAGGCGCAGCGCGAACGTCAGCGCGGTCGCGGCGGCGACGGCCACCAGCGGCGCGGGGATCACCGAGATGCGCGGAACACGGGGCCACAGCAGCAGAACCGCGATCGCCACCGCACCGGCGGTCACCGGTCCGATCGACGCGCCGGCGAGCTCTCCCGGCAGCAGCGCGAGGTTCGCCGGCACGGTCGACCCGGCCGTGCCGCCCAGCACCACCACGAGCTGCCCCGCGGCGATCGAGATGCCGATGCCCGCGAGCATGCCGTGCACGATCGCGGGGGACAGGGACATCACCAGGCGGCTGATCCCGGTGAGCCCCAACGCCACCTGCAGCACCCCCGCGGCCAGTGTGATCGCCGCCGTGGCGGCCCACCCGAACTGCGCGACCAGCCCGGCCACGATCACCACGAGTCCGGTGCCGGGCCCGCTGATCTGCAGCGGCGCGCCGCTGAGCGCGCCGACGACCACGCCGCCGATGATCGCGGAGATGATCCCCGCCATCAGCGGCGCGCCCGTGGCGTGCGCGATGCCGAGCGACAGCGGGATGGAGATGAGGAACAGCACGAAGCTCGCGGGCAGGTCGTGCTTCAGGACCAGCGGAGGGCCGTGCGGGGTGTGGTCGCCGGTGTTGGACCTGGGGTGACGGTTCACGGGTTTTCCTTTGCGGAATGGCGGCATGGCCCTGTGCGACGGAGTGCACAGGGCGGGGAAAGGGGGTGAGCTGGGAGGTGCGCTCTAGTGGTGTGGCGTTCTGCGACGCGTCACCAGAGGCGCTCTAAGGGCAGCATTCGGCGCGGCCGGACGGCATCGAGCTCGTCGGCGCGGTCATGCGGGGTCGGCACGGGAACACCTCCGTGTCGGCACAGGCATCGTGGGGCGGGATCAGGCCGCGTCGCCCTCAATGATGAGGCCGGAATCGGTGCTGTGACAGATCTTTCAGCCAACCGTGTTGATCTTGGCGCGCACCGTCACGCGAGGTGATGACGTAGAAGGGCCGGCTCCGGTCGGGGGGTGCGGAGCCGGCCCAGGTCGGGACGGAACTGAAGAACTATCGAGTTCCGGAATTCAGCCTACCGAGCGCAGGTGCTTGCCGTGCGAAGTCTCCTGGCCGACGACGGTCAGGATCAGCTGCGCCGAGAGGTAGGCACGGCACGGTGCGGGCATCCGCCTGGAGAACCAGCCGCGCTTGCAGGTGGCGCACCGGCCGTGCTCGTCGGGCTGGTGCTCGTCGAGCAGCGCCTTCACCACCGCGACCACCCTCGGCAACTCAACCCTGGCGAGTACGAGGGCGGTCTGGTCGTCGCCGCGTTCGGCGAGATCGGTGAGCGTGGCCAGGTGGGAGTGCAGCGACTTGTCCAGTTGGCTGAACACCGTGACGGCCATCAGGCTCAGAGCTCCAGTCCTTGCGTGAGCAACCCATGCAGACTGTCGCGCCGAACCTGCGATCTGCAAGTTGCAGTACACGAATGGATGACGTCTCTTTGCGACGGGCTCCTTTGCTCTCAAACTGGGAACGACCAGGAGGTGTGGATGCCACGGGGTAGCAGTCCGACCCTGCGCAAGCGACGGCTCGTGAGCGAGCTCCGGCGGCTGCGTGAAGTGGCCGGGCTGACGATCGAGGAGGTGGGCGAGCGCCTGGAGTGCTCGGCCTCCAAGATCAGTCGCATCGAGACGGGCCGTGTGGGTGTGAGCCCGCGCGACGTGCGGGACATGCTCGCCGCCTACGGTGCGGACACCACCACCCTCGAAGAACTGGTCCAGCTGGCCAGGGAAGCCCGTCGCAAGGCGTGGTGGGACGAGTTCGGCGACATCGTGCCCGGTCGTTACGTGGGGTACGAGGCCGACGCGGACTCGATCAGGACCTACCAGGGGCTGATGATCCCGGGCCTGCTGCAGTGCGAGGCGTACACGAGGGCGTTGATCTCCCAGGTGCTGCCGGACGCGAGCGCCGCCGAGATCGACCGGCGCGTCCGGTTGCGCAAGGCCCGGCAGGCCTTGCTGAGTGAGGACGACCCGTTGCGCCTGCACGTCGTGATCGACGAGGCGGCCCTGCGCAGGCTCGTCGGCGGCGCCGGGGTGATGCGCGTGCAGATGGCGCGTCTTCTCGAAGTCGGTGCGTTGCCGAACGTCACGATGCAGGTCGTGCCGTTCAGCGCCGGAGGTCATGCCGCGATGGACGGCCCGTTCGTCATCCTGAGCTTTCCGGAGCGGCTCGACCCCGACGTGGTGTACATCGAGAGCACCAGAAGCGGCGTCTACCTGGAACAACAGTCAGACGTGAATTCCTACGCCGAGATGTTCGAGCGTCTCGTGAAGTCCGCTCTGAGTCAGCGGGAATCGGAAACCCTGATCACCGGGATCGCTCGCACTCTCGCGTGACAGCGACCGGGAGTGAACAGACAGTGGAAAGCTTGCGTTGGCGCAAGAGCAGCAGGTCGTCGGCCGGTGGACCGGAGTGCGTCGAGATCGCCCTCGACGCCCGCGGCGCGGCCGTTCGCGACAGCAAGAACGCGGACGGGGCTCGGCTGAAGTTCGGCGACGCGGGATGGGACACGTTCCTCGCCGCCGCGAAGACCGGCTCTTTCGTCAGCTGATCGGAAGATGAAGCAGAGGGCCCCGGCTGGATGATCCAGCCGGGGCCCTCTGCGTTTCACGGGGGGACGTGGGTCGGCCGGCGTTCCGCCGCCGCGGGCTGGATGCCCCTTGCACGCCGGCCGACCCACGTCGATCATGGGGAGCAGCGGGTGTTCCGCTGTCCGGTCCAACCTGTTCCGACTCCGCGATCTCCGGTTTCCTTTGATCTCGCGGTCTGTGGTTGGTTGGACACGCTAAGCGTAAGAATGGCTTCTACAGCACGACTGGAGCCCGACTGAAGTGATCTTCGAGCTCCCGGTGGCCCACAGGCGAAGGACAGATCGGTGACGGCTGGCGAGGAACCCCCGCGGTTCGAGGTTCTCGGCCTTCTCCGAGGCGTTCGCGCAGGTCAAGAGGTTGATCTCGGGGCAGCGAAGCAACGTGCCGTCCTCGCCGTCCTGCTGCTGGCGCGCAACACGCCGGTCAGCCGCGGGCAGATCATCGAGGCCGTCTGGGGCGACAACGTGCCCTCCAGTGCCGTGAACCTGGTCCAGACCTATGTGGCCGGCCTGCGCAGGGCACTCGAACCGACCCGCGCGCGCAGGGCCCCGGCCGAGCTGCTGACGTCCGTCGGCGACGGCTACCTGATGCGCGTCGAGCCAGGCGCCCTCGACCTCGACGTGTTCGAACGTCAAGTCCTGCTCGCGAACCGCCTGCGCGCCGCCGGTGACCTCGCCGGAGCCGCGGTGGAGCTGGACGACGCGCTGGCGTTGTTCCGCGCGGAGCCCCTCGGCGGCGTCTCCGGCCTCTTCGCCGACGTCGAACGCGGCCGTCTCGTCGAACGCAGGCTGGCGGTGCTGGAGGAACGCGCCGAGCTCGGCCTCGCGATCGGGCAGGGCCCGGAGCTGTTGTCCCAGCTGGGGTTCATGGTCGCCGAGCACCCGTTGCGCGAACGCGGCCACGGGCTGCTGATGCGCGCGCTGGTCCAGGCGGGCAGGCAGGCCGAGGCGCTGGCCGCGTACCGGGAGGCCCGCGCGGTGCTGATCGAGGAGCTCGGCGTCGAGCCGGGCTTCGAGCTGCGCCGCGTGCACCAGGCCGTGCTGACGGGGGACAGCCCCGAGCCGGAACGCGCGCCGGTCCGCGTGCCGGTCCAGCCCACCGCTGCCGAACCCGCGCCGGTGACGGTTCCCGCGCAGCTGCCCCGCGCACCCGCGTCGCTGGTCGGCAGGGACGCGGAGGTGGCGTGCATGGACGCGTTGCTGCGCGGCCCCGGCGGCCCGGTGGTGCTGGTGACCGGTCCGGCGGGCGTGGGCAAGACCGCGCTGGCCCTGCACTGGGCGCACCGGGTGCGCGAGGAGTTCCCCGACGGCCAGCTCTACGTCGACGTGCACGGCTACGACCCGAACAGGGAACCGCTGGAGATCGGCGAGGTGCTCAACCGGTTCCTGCGGGCGCTGGGCGTTCCCGCCGGCGACACCCCGGTCTCGGTCGACGAACGCTCCGCGTTGCTGCGCACGTTGCTGGCCGACCGCAGGATGCTGGTGATGCTCGACAACGTCCGCGGCTCGGCCGACCTGCTGCCGTTGCTGCCGGGCGCGCCCTCGTGCGTCGTCGTGACGTCGCGCCGACGGTTGGTCGGGCTCGTCGCGCAGGTCGAGGCGAAGCTGGTCGAGCTGGACATGCTCGACCCGGACGCCGCCGTCGCCGTGCTGGACCGCATCGCCGGCCGGTCCGACACGGAGGCTCACGCCCTTCGTCAACTCGCTGAACTCTGCGACGGCTTACCCCTCGCGCTGCGCATCGCGGCCGCCCGTCTCGCCGTGTCACCCCGTCTGCGCGTGGCCGAACTGGTCGAGGAACTGCAGGACGAACAGGGCCGTCTCGCCGCTCTCGGCTTGGAAGACGGCGAGGGGACCGTGCGCGCCGCACTGGACGCCTCGCGCCGTGCGTTGCCCGAGGAACCGTCCCGGTTGCTGGCGATCATCGGCCTGCACCCCGGCGCCGACCTGACCCCGCACGTGGTCGCCGCGCTGGGCGACGTGCCGCTGCTGGAGGCCCAACGCGCTTTGGACGCGTTGACGGCCGCGAACCTGCTGTCCGTCAGCGAACCCGGCAGGCACTTCGCGCACGACATCGTCCGCGTCTACACGAAGACCCTGGCGGGGGAGCTGTCCGAACCGGAACGCCGTGCCGCCACCGGCCGGATGCTCGACTACTACCTGCACTGCGCGGACCTCGCCGACGGCCTCCTGCCGATCAACCGCGGCAGCGTCCTGGTCGCGCCGGAGCACCGGCCCGTCCACGTGCCGGTGATCTCCGGTCCCGCGGACGCGACGGCCTGGTTCGACGCCGAACGCGCGAACCTCATCGCCGCCGCCGAGCTCGCCTCCGCCGCCGGCTGGCACGTCCACGCGTGGCAGCTGCCGTACACGTTGTCGCGGTACCTGTGGCTGCGGACCGAACGCGAGACGTCGTTGCGCCTCACCGAGGCCGCGCTGCAGGCGGCCATCGCGCTGAACGACGACGACGCCCGGTTCGTCATGCAGTTCAACCTGGGCGTGGCGTTGCTGCAGTTCGAACGCTTCGAGGAGGCCCTGCAAGCTCAGCAGGGCGCGCTGGACGTGGCCCGCCGCAAGGAGGACGTGCACCAGCAGGCACGCGCGTTGACGACGGTCGCCGGCACGTTGCTCGACCTGGGCAGGGCCGAGGAGGCCGAGCAGCACTACCGCGAGGCCATGGAGATCTCGCGGATCGCGGGCTCGAAGTGGGCCGAGGCCAACGCCCACCACCACCTCGGCCTGCTGTACCTGAGCACCCAGCGGTTCGACGACGCGATGCCGTGGCTGCGGGTGGCGCTGACGATGTACCACGAGGTGGGCGAGCAGTGCGGGGAAGCGGCCTGCCACACCGACATCTCCACGGCTCTGCTGGAGACCGGCGACACGGACGGCGCGCTGTCCTCGGCCCGTACGGCGCTGGCCGTGGCGTGCGACGCCGTCTCGCCGTACCACCAGGCGTTGGCGCACGACCGGCTCGCGGCGGTGTTCGAACGGCTGGGGGCGGCTGGGGCGGCGGCGCACTGGCAGCGGGCTTTGGCGCTGTTCACCGAGCTGGGGGCGCCTGAGGCGGACGGGGTGCGGGCGCGGCTGGCTCGGGCGCGCGTGGTGACGGTCGGGTAAGGGATCGTCCGCCCACGACTGCGTGATCGCCTGATGCCCGAGGTGAGGCCTCAGGACGACTCTCAGGTCCATGAACGAGTGGACCCCTGAGGCGATCAAGGCGGAAATCGACTACCGGCGTGGCAACGCCCGGTGCAACTGGCAGCGGTCGAACGGCACCGGGCCGTCGTGGCTGGGCCGGGTGATCCACCGCACGGCTCGGAAACTCGGCGGCAACCACGCATGACGTGTGACAGCATGCCCCTTGTGGCGCGCCTGGGTTCCGGAATTCCGCTGGTCGCGCGCGATCGGGAACTGGACCGGTTGCGCGCTGCTCTGGCCCAGGCGGGCGAGGGCACCGCGGGGGCCGTGCTCCTCGCCGGTGACGCGGGCGTCGGCAAGACCCGGCTGATCGACGAGCTGGCCGCCAGCGCCGAGGACACCCTGGTCCTCACGGGACGGTGCCTCGACGCGGGCGAGACCGGCCTGCCGTACCTGCCGTTCGCCGAGGCGCTGGGCAAGCTCAAGACCGACGTGCTGAACCGCCCGGCGCTCGCGATGTTGCTGCCGCAGCTGGCATTGCCCGCCGCACGCGAGCCCGGCACCGAGGGCATGATCGCGCCGAGCCTGATCCCAGGCCGCAGGCCCGAGCAGGACGTCGGCCAGCTCCAGCTGTTCGACGCCGTGCTCGGGCTGCTGAGCGATCTCTCCGAACGGCAGCGCGTGCTGCTCGTCGTCGAGGACCTGCACTGGGCCGACGCGTCGACCCGCTACCTGCTGTCGTTCCTGTTGTCCCGCCTGCGTTCCCAGCGTCTGCTGGTCGTCGGCACCTACCGCGCGGACGACCTGCACCGCAGCCATCCGTTGCGCCCCTTGCTGTCCGAGCTGGTCCGGCTGTCCGCCGTCGACCGCCTGGACCTCACGCCGTTCAACGCCGCGGACGCCCGCCGGTTCGTCGAGGCGTTGTCCGACGACCTGCCCGCCGACGTCGTCCAGCAGGTCGCGCAACGCTCCGAGGGCAACGCGTTCTTCGCCGAGGAGCTCATCGCGGTGGCCACCTGCGACGACGCCAGGTCGTTGCCGTCCGCGCTCGCCGACGTCCTGCTCAGCCGCGTCGAGAGCCTCGGTTCCGAGGCGCAGCACGTCGTCCGCGTCGCGTCGGCCTGGGGGCGCCGGGTCCGGCACTACCGGCTGCACGAGGTCTCGGGCATGACGGACATCGCGTTCGACACGGCGTTGCGCGAGCTGGTCCAGCACCACCTGCTCGTCGTGAACGACGACGAGGTCTACGCCTTCCGGCACGCCCTCGTCCGCGAGGCCGTCTACGGTGATCTGCTGCCGGGCGAACGGGTTCGGCTGCACGCCGCCTACGCGCGTCACCTGGCCCAGCGGCTGGACGAACGCGGTACGTCGGCGGCACTGGCCCACCACGCCTTCGAGAGCCACGACCTGCCGCAGGCGCTCACCGCCTCGATCCAGGCGTCCAAGGAGGCCGAACGCGCCGGAGCGCCCGCGGAGTCGTTGCGGTACCTGGAGAAGGCGCTCAACCTGTGGAACGCGGTGCCCGAGCCGGACCGTCCGTCCGATGTGGACGAGTCGGTGCTGTTGCGGCGTGCCTCCTGGGTCGCGGGCACGGCGGGGCAACCGGAACGGGCCGTGGCGTTCGCCCGCAGTGCCACCAAGGCGATCAGCGCCGAGCAGACGCCGGAGGAGGCGGCCGAGATCTGGCTGCGGCTCTCGCAGGCCCTCTCGATCCTCGACGGCAACGAGGAGGAGGGCTTCCTGGTCGTCGGCAAGGCGCTCGCTCTCGTGCAGGACCGCGACGCCAGCCCCACGCGTGCCCGTGTGTTCGCCGGCAAGGCTTCTTCCCTGCGCCAGCAACGCGAGGACGCGGCCGCGCGCGAGGCCGCCGAGCTCGCGATCGCGGACGGTCAGACGGCGAACGCGCCCGGTGCCGTCGCGGACGGCCTGGGAACGCTGGCGATCCTCGACGACCACGCGAACGAGCCGGAGGTCGCGAAGGCCAGCTTCGAGCGCGCGATCGAGTGCGCGCGTGAGGTCGGAGCGTTCAACAACGAGCTGAGGGCCTGGTACTACTACGGCCTGATGCACTACGACCGCGGTGAGCTGGCCGAGGCCGCGCGCGTCTTCAACCTGGCGGGGGACAGGGCCAAGGAGACCGGCCTGACCTGGAGCATGTTCGGGCTGGAGATCCGCATCCTGCAGGTGCTGGTGCACTACTACATCGGCGACTGGGACTACGCGGCGTGGGCCAGCGAACCGCCCGGCATGTCGGTGTCGTCGACCGTGCTGGCCAGGCTGGCGGCGGCGAGCACGCACCTCACGGTCTCGCGCGGCGACCTGGCCGAGTCCGAGCGGATGATCACGAAGCTGCGCAGCGACTGGCACCGCGACATCCAGATCGCGCTGATCACCGGCGGTACGGGCGCGGAGCTCGCGTTGTGGCGCGGCCGTCCGGAACTGGCCGTCGAACGCGTCACGGACGCGCTGGCGTGGGCGCGCAAGCTCGGTGGCCCGTGGATGCTCGCCGGGATCAGGATCGGCGCGGTCGGCATCGCGGCGCACGCGGAGATCGCCGCGAAGGCCCGCCGCAAACGCGACGCCGAGGCCGAGAAGAACGCTGTCGCCGCGGGACATGAGCTCGCCGAGCACGTGCGGCTGACCGCGCGGAACGGCAAGCCGCGCGCCGGCGTTCTGGGACCGGAAGGCCGCGCGTGGCTGGCCCGTGCGCTCGCCGAGGAGTCCAGGCTGACCGGGGCCGGTGACCCAGAGCTGTGGCAGGCCGCCGTCGACGAGTTCGCCTACGGGGTCCTGTTCGAGCAGGCGCTGAGCCGGTGGCGGCTCGCGGAGGCGTTGCTCGGCGCGGACCGCCGTGACGAGGCCGCCGACCAGCTCCGCCAGGCAGACGAGGTGGCCGCGAAGCTCAAGGCCGTTCCGCTCGGCGAGGCCGTCGCGGCGTCCGCCAAGCGGGCCCGCGTCACCCTCAGGGCGGACGTCCCGGTGCGCGAGCAGATCGACCTCTTCACCCCGCGCGAACGCGACGTGCTCGGCCTGGTGGCCTCGGGACGCACGAACCGCGAGGTCGGCGAGGAGCTCTACATCAGCGAGAAGACCGTTTCCGTGCACCTTTCCCGGATCATGGCCAAGCTGGGGGCGTCACGGCGTGCCGAGGCCGTGGCGATCGCGTACGACCGGGGTCTGCTGGAGTAGCGCGGGTTGTCATACCTCAGGCTGATGCGCAACGCGTCGCGGAGTTGATGTCCGCTCACTCAGGCTGCTCATAGCTTCTTCCTCAGCACGGAACATCCCCTGTGAGGAAGGCAAGAGACATGTCAGCACTGGTGTCCGAGGTCGGGACCCGGACCGCCGCGGCGGCCCACAACCTGGTGAAGGTCTACGGCAAGGGTGACACCGCGGTGCGGGCGCTCGACGGCATCAACGTCGCCTTCCAGGCCGGCCGCTTCACCGCGATCATGGGCCCGTCCGGCTCCGGCAAGTCCACGCTGATGCACTGCCTCGCGGGACTGGACACGGTGGACAGCGGCGCGATCCACATCGGACAGACCGAGATCACCAAGCTGAACGACAAGGACCTCACCAAGCTGCGCCGCGACCGCGTCGGCTTCGTGTTCCAGGCGTTCAACCTGCTGCCGACGCTGACCGCCGAGCAGAACATCCTGCTGGGCCTCGAACTCGCGGGCCGCAAGCCCGACAAGGAGTGGTTCGACACCATCGTCAACGTGCTGGGCCTGCGCGACCGCCTCACGCACCGCCCGACCGAGCTGTCCGGTGGCCAGCAGCAGCGCGTGGCGTGCGCCCGTGCGCTCGTCGCCCGTCCCGAGGTCATCTTCGCGGACGAGCCGACCGGCAACCTGGACTCCCGCAGCGGCGCCGAGGTCCTCGACTTCCTGCGCATGTCGGTCCGCAAGCTGGGCCAGACCGTGATCATGGTGACGCACGACCCGGTGGCCGCGAGCTACGCGGACCGCGTGGTGCTGCTCGCCGACGGACGACTCGCGGGCGAGATCCACCAGCCCACCACCGAGTCCGTCGTCAACGCTCTCACGCACCTGGGGGCGTGAGCTAAAGATGCTGAAGACGATCCTTGCGGGCCTGCGAGCCCGCACGGCGAGGCTGGTGCTGTCCAGCATCGCCATCGCGCTCGGCGTCGCGTTCGTGACGGGCACGCTCGTGCTCGGCGACGCCGTCGGTGAGCAGACCAGGGACAACTTCGCCCGCAGCGCCCGCAACGTCGACGCGGCCGTGCACACGACGGAGACCAGCCCCAACCGGGAGGACGGCATCCCAGCCGACTTCCTGCAGAAGATCCGCAGCACGCCCGGCGTCGAGGGCGCCGACTCGCGCGAGTTCGGCAGCGCCGCGTTGCTCAGCGGTGAGGGCAAGGCGCGCAACGCGCTGGTGCAGCCACTGCCGACCACGGAGAAGCTGCGCGACTTCAACGTCAAGGAGGGCCGGTACCCGGCCAAGGCCGACGAGGCCGCGGTCGACACCAAGACCGCCCAGATCGCGAAGCTCAAGGTCGGCGACAAGCTCAAGCTGCTCGACAAGGACAACGCCGAGCACGTCTACACCATCGTCGGCACCTACCAGCAGGGCGCGAGCAGCATCTCGATGTCCGGCAGCGACCACGTCGTGCTGTCGCCGGACGGCCTGCGGGCGTTGATCCCGGACCAGCGGATCTACGAGATCGTCGCGGTCGCCAAGTCCGGCGTGACTCAGCAGCAGCTCGTCGACAACATCACCAAGGCCATCGGCACCGGCTACCAGGTGCAGACCGGCGAGCAGCTGACCCAGGCCACGCTGGCCCAGGTCGGCGACGCCGCCAACGAGATCAAGACGGTCCTGCTGGGGTTCGCCGCCATCTCGCTCATCGTCGCGGGCATGGTCATCTACAACACCTTCACGATCCTCGTCGCCCAGCGCACGAAGGAACTGGCGCTGCTGCGCTGCGTCGGAGCGGAACGCGGGCAGGTGTTCCGGTCCGTGCTCGCCGAAGCGCTCTTCATGGGCCTCGCGGCGTCGGTGCTCGGCATCCTCGGCGGACTCGGCGTCTCGGCCGGCCTGCAGGCGTTCATCAGCACGGTCGGCGGCCCCAGCGGCAGCGAGGACGCGCCGATCCGCCTGCCGATCTCTTGGGTGACGATCGCCGCCGGCTTCGGCGTGGGCGTGGTCGTGACCGTGCTCTCCGCCGTGCTCCCGGCCCGCCGCGCCACCCAGGTCGCCCCCGTGGCGGCCCTGCGCTCGCAGCCGGACAGCTCCGACGACGTCGCCCGCACCGGCAAGGTCCGGATCGCCGTCGCGACCCTCGTCGCCCTCCTCGGCGGTGCCGGCGTCTACCTCGGCCTGCAGCAGGAGAAGGAGGAGCCGGCGATGTTCATCACCGGCGGCGCCACCATGGTCCTGCTGTTCGCGGTGCTGCTCCTCGGCCCGCTCTACGTGCCGCTGGTGAACCGCCTGTTCGGCAAGGCGCTGCGCGGCGTCCCGGCCAAGCTGGCCTCGGCCAACGCGGGCCGCAACCCCAAGCGCACCGCCGCGACCACGGCGGCGCTGATGATCGGCGTGACCATCGTCGCGATGGTGACCGTCGTGGCGGGCAGCGGCCGCGCGACCATGAACGAGAAGGTCGACGCGCGCTTCCCCTCCGACTACGCGGTCAAGTCGAACGTCTACAGCCAGCCGCTGTCCCTGAAGTTCGTCGACGACCTCGCGAAGGTGCGCAACGTCGCCCAGGTCGCCCCGGAGCTCAGGATCTTCGGCGAGTCCCCGAAGCTCGAGTACGCCGACGTCACCGGCTACCCGACCGAGGCGCTCGGTTCCCTGGTGCGCCCCGAGCTCGCCGGCGGCACGCTGACCGGGCTCAAGGACGGCGAGCTCGCCATGCGCGAGAAGGAAGCCACGGTCGCGGGCGTCACCATCGGCTCCACCGTCCCGATCAGCGGCAAGGACCTCAAGGTCGTCGCCCTGATCAAGGACAACAACTTCGGCACCGGCATCGTGACGCTCAAGACCGCCGAGTCCCTGTCGAGGGAACCCGTCAAGGGCTACCAGAACGTGCTGGTCAAGCTCGCCCCCGGCACGGACATCACCGCGGCCCGCGCCGACCTGGAACGGGTCATCGCGACCTCACCGGTGGCGGTGCTGGACTCCGCCGCCGAGACCAAGGCCGAGCTCAACGCGCAGATCGACCAGATCCTGCTCTTCATCTGGGCACTGGTCGGCCTTGCCCTGATCATCGCCCTGTTCGGCATCGCGAACACGCTGACGCTCTCCGTCCTGGAACGCACCCGCGAGTCCGCGCTCCTGAGGGCGTTGGGCCTGACGAGGGGCCAGCTGCGTCAGATGCTCGTCGTCGAGTCGATCCTGATGGCCCTCATCGGCGCCGTCGTGGGCGTCCTGCTGGGCGCGGGCTTCGGCTGGCTGCTGGTCGAGGCGATCTCGAACCCGGAGTTCCGGATCAGCTTCTCGATCCCGTTCGGACAGATCGGCATCATGCTCGGCCTGGCGGTGATCGCGGCGATCATCGCGGCGGCCCTGCCCGCCCGCCGCGCGGCCAGGAACTCGGTGGTCGCGGGCATGGCGGACGCTTAGGGCCTGTGTCGAAGTCCGATCCGCGACAGCCGGGCCCGAGGAGGCCCCTGGCGGCACGGCCGAAAGGCCCACGTACAACACCGGTACGCGGGCCTTTCGGCCGCACCACCAGGAACCACCTCAAGCGCGACTGTCATCGAACCGGACTTCGACACAGGCCCTAGTACACCCCGCCCGGCCTCGCTGTCGGGGGCCACGGCCGGGCGGGTTCGGGAGTGCGGGAAACAGGGGCCCGCACGACCGGGGGATCGGTGGAGGTCCGGTGCCGTCGGGGGCACCGGGCCTCTGCTGTTTCGATGCAGCCACGCTCGCAAGGGGACGGACGCAATCCATGTTCACCTGCATGAACAACTGAGACGCGTACCCCAGAATCCCGGCCCCAACCCACCCCGCCGGAAAAATCTTGGTCCCCACGCGTCACGTTTCCCCCGAAACCCCCTCTACCAGGGGTGAGGGACGACCGGAGCGAGGGCCCGGTCGTCCCTCTTCGTCGTTCTGGCACCCCCGGCCGCCGCTCCGAAGGACACGTTCGGCTCTCGGGCGAAGGTTTTTGTTGCCCGCCTCCACAAAGTTACGGAACGATGTCGACCGCTTGACACCCGCGCGTCTCCGGTTGAGTGTGAGAGCGCTCTCATCACAGTTAAGCGCCGCTCACGGCGTCGTCGAGGAGGACGGATGAGCAAGAGGCTGGTCGGCAGCGCTGCTGCGGCCATGGTGATGGTCATGGTCGCCGGTTGCGGCGGGGGTTCACAGGCCGACGGAAAGATCGAGCTGTCGCTGGGCCTCTTCTCGGACTTCGGGTACGACAAGCTCATCGAGGAGTACCAGGCCTCGCACTCGAACATCAAGATCGAGCAGCGCAAGGTCAAGATGGAGCAGCACAACACGCAGCTCGCGACGCAGCTCGCGGGTGGCCGTGGTGCCGCCGACATCGTGGCCCTCGAGGAGGGCGTGGTCTCGCAGTTCCGCGCCTCCAAGGACAAGTTCGTGAACCTGGCCGAGTACGGGGCCAAGGACCTGAAGGACCAGTGGGCCGGGTGGAAGTGGAACCAGGGCACCGCTGACAACGGTGAGTTCGTGCTGGGGCTGGGCACGGACATGGGCAGCCTGGGTCTCTGCTACCGCGCTGACCTGTTCGCGGCGGCGGGCCTGCCCACCGACCGCGCCGAGGTCGCGAAGTTGTGGCCCACGTGGGCCGACTACGCGAAGGTCGCCGACCAGTTCGCGGGCAAGACGCCGGACGTGAAGTTCGTCGACACCGCCCGCAACGTCTACAAGGCGATCCTCGACCAGACCGAGGAGGGCTACTTCGCGAAGGACGACTCGTACATCGCGGAGAAGAACGACAAGGTCAAGACGGCGTTCGACCAGGCGGCGGCGCTGGGCACCAAGGGGCAGACCGGTGCCCTGGAGCCGTTCAGCCAGGACTGGAACGTCGCGCTGAAGCAGGGTTCGTTCGCCACCACCACGTGCCCGGCCTGGGCGCTCGCGCTGATCAAGGCGGGTGCCGGCGACGCGGCGGCCGGGAAGTGGGACGTGACGACGGCGCCCGGTGGCGGCGGCAACTGGGGCGGTTCGTTCCTGGCCGTCCCGAAGCAGGGCAAGCACCCGAAGGAGGCCTACGAGCTCGCCAAGTGGCTCACGGCCCCCGAGCAGCAGAAGCGCATCTTCAAGGAGACGGGCAACCTGCCGTCGCAGCCGAAGGTCTACCAGGACTCCGAGGTGCAGGCGACCGTCAACGAGTACTTCAACAAGGCTCCGGTGGGCCAGATCTTCGCGACCTCGGCGGAGTCGCTGAAGCCGACCTACCGCGGCACGAAGGACTCGAAGGTCGGACCGGTGTTCGGCACCGCTCTGACCCGCGTGGAGCAGGGCAAGCAGTCCGCGGCTGACGCGTGGACGCAGGCCCTGAAGGAAGCGACGGACGCCGCCAAGTGACGGTGACTCGTCCAGGGACCGAGGCGGCTCCGGCCGCCTCGGTTTCGCCTTCCAAGGAACCGCCGAAGCGCTTCAGGCTGAGCAACTGGGACGCCAGGTACACGCCGTACCTGATCATCGCTCCGTTCTTCCTGGTGTTCGGGATCTTCGGGCTCTACCCGCTGATCTACACGGCGTGGGTGTCGCTGCACGACTGGCAGCTGATCGACGGCGACCAGGGTTTCATCGGTCTCGACAACTACGTCAAGTTGTTCGGTGACGCCAACTTCTGGAACGCGCTGTTCAACACGCTGAGCCTGTTCGTGCTCTCGACCGTGCCGCAGCTGCTCGCGGCACTGGGTCTCGCGGCACTGCTCGACCGCGGTCTGCGCGGCAGTGCGTTCTGGCGCGCCGGTGTGCTGCTGCCCAACGTCATCTCGGTCGCCGCGGTGGCGCTGGTGTTCGCGCAGTTCTTCGGCCGCGACTTCGGCATCGTGAACTTCCTGCTCGGCTTCGTCGGCATCGACCCGATCGACTGGCGCGCCGAGACGTGGGCCTCGCACCTCGCCGTGTCCACGATGGTCATGTGGCGCTGGACCGGCTACAACGCGCTGCTGTACCTGGCGGCCATGCAGTCGGTGCCCAAGGACATGTACGAGTCGGCCACTCTGGACGGTGCCGGTCGCTGGCGCATGTTCTGGTCGATCACCGTGCCGTCGATCCGCCCGACCATCCTGTTCACCGTCGTCACCTCGACGATCGGTGGCCTGCAGCTGTTCGCCGAACCCGCGCTGTTCGACCCGGCCTTCGCCACGAGCAACTCCACCGGCGGCTCCGACCGGCAGTTCCAGACGCTGGTGCTCTACATGTACGAGAAGGGCTTCCGGTTGTTCGACGCCGGCTACGCGGCCACCGTCGCGTGGATGTTGTTCCTGGTCGTCCTCGTGGTCGCGGTCATCAACTTCACGCTGACCCGGCGCATCGCGGGCAAGGGGTGATCATGAAGAACGCCAAGGCAGGTCCTCTGCTCTACGGGTTCCTGGTCGCCGTGCTCGCCGCGTCGATCTTCCCGCTGTACTACTCGTTCATCGTGGCGTCGAAGGACAACTCGGTCCTCGGCGAGAAGGTCCCGCCGCTGGTCCCCGGCGGCAACCTGGTCGAGAACATCACCCGCGTCTTCGACACCGTCGACTTCTGGCTCGCCATGCAGAACTCGTTCATCGTGGCGTCGAGCGTGGCGATCTCGAACGTCGTGCTGGGCACGCTGGCCGGGTTCGCGTTCGCACGACTGAGGTTCAAGGGCCGCGACTCGCTGTTCCTCGTGGTGCTCGGCACCGCGATGGTCCCGACGCAGCTCGGCGTGATCCCGCTGTACATGCTGATGTCCGACCTCGACTGGTACGGCACGCTGCAGGCGGTCATCGTGCCGGTCCTGATCGGGTCGTTCGCGGTGTTCTGGATGCGCCAGGCGTGCGAGGAGACCGTCCCGTACGAGCTGATCGAGGCCGCGCGCGTCGACGGCTGCTCGGTGCTGCGGACGTTCTGGCACGTCGGGTTCCCGGCCGTGCGCCCGCAGGCCGCGGTGCTGGGCATGTTCACGTTCATGACCGCGTGGAACGACTTCTTCTGGCCGTTGATCGTGCTGGACCCCAACGACAGCCCGACCGTGCAGGTCGCCCTGTCGACGCTGGCCAGCGGCTACTACACCGACTACTCGTTGATGCTCGCCGGCGCCTCCATCGCGGTGCTGCCGGTGATCGCGATCTTCGTCCTGCTGTCCCGCCAGATCGTCGGCGGCATCATGCAGGGCGCGGTGAAGGGATGACTGAATGACGACCGACTCGGACGTCGAGGTCGGGCGAGAGGTGCTGACCTTCCCGCCGGACTTCCTCTGGGGGGCGGCCACAGCGGCGTTCCAGATCGAGGGCGCGACCACTGTGGACGGTCGTGGGGCCTCGATCTGGGACACGTTCGCCGCGACGCCCGGCAAGGTGCTGGCCGGCGACACGGGCGATCCCGCCTGCGACCACTACCACCGGTACCAGTCCGACGTGGACCTGATGAAGTCCCTCGGCCTGGCGTCGTACCGGTTCTCCGTCGCGTGGCCCCGGATCCAGCCCAGCGGCAGCGGCCAGGTCAACGAGCGCGGGCTCGCGTTCTACGACCGGCTCGTGGACTCGTTGCTGGAGAAGGACATCCAGCCGCTGGTCACGCTGTACCACTGGGACCTGCCGCAGGTGCTGGAGGACTTCGGCGGCTGGCGCAACCGCGACACCGCCTACCGCTTCGCCGAGTACGCCGCGATCGTGCACGAACGCCTCGGCGACCGGGTGCAGGCCTGGACCACGCTGAACGAGCCGTGGGTGTCGGCGTTCCTGGGCTACGGCAACGGCATCCACGCGCCGGGCATCACCGACGCGGTGGCCTCCCTGGAGGCGGGACACCACCTGCTGCTGGCCCACGGGCTCGCCACGCAGGCGTTGCGCGCGCAGGCACCGGAGTCGCACCGGCTCTCGATCGTGCTGAACTTCAGCACCATCTGGGGCGACGACGCGGAGGCGGTGCGCAAGGTCGACGGCCTGCAGAACCGCATCCTGCTCGACCCGGTCCTGGGCAAGGGCTACCCGCTCGACGTCCTGCAGGACACGACGTGGCTGGGCGACTGGACGAACGTGGTCCGCGACGGGGACATGGAGACCATCGCGACCCCGATCGACTGGATCGGCGTGAACTACTACAACCCGACCAGGGTCGCGCCCGCCGACCCCGACTTCGTGCCGCTCGGGCCGCACGCGGGACTGCGCGGCGTCACGATCGAGCCGCCGCAGGGCGAGCTCACCGGGTTCGGGTGGGAGCAGAACGCCGACGCGTTCACGGAGCTGCTCGTCCGGTTGTCGCGCGACGCCGGCGGAGTGCCGCTGGTGGTCACGGAGAACGGCTCGGCGTTCCCGGACGTCGTGGACCCCGCGGGCCGCGTGCACGACGTGCAGCGGACGAAGTACCTGGTGGACCACGTCCGCGCGGTGCACAGGGCCATCTCCGAAGGCGCCGACATCCGCGGGTACCTGGCGTGGTCGCTGCTCGACAACTACGAGTGGGCCGCCGGGTACTCGCAGCGGTTCGGCATCGTGCACGTCGACTTCGAGACGCAGCAGCGGACGGTGAAGGAAAGCGCGGTCACGTTGTCGCGGATCATCGGGCAGAACGGGCTTCCCGCCCACGGTTACACCGTTTAGCCCCGTAGTCGGGCCGAGGGGGCCTCAGCGCTCTCACCTGCGGACACTGCTGTGTCGCAGGTGAGAGCGCTCTCTTCTTCTAACGCCTGCGCAGGACCCGCGGGTCGGCGTGCAGGCTCTCAACGAGCTTGATGGTGATGAACTCGTTGTCGTCCGGCTTGCCAGGGGTGCGGCCCGACGACGAGGGGAAGTTGTTGTCGTTGAGCACCGCGATCGTGCGGTCGTCGAGGATCGTGACGTCCTCGATCGTGACGAACGGGAAGCGGAACGGGTCGGCCTGGCCGCCCACCTTCCTGGGGTTGGCCAGGTTCAGCAGGTCGGCGACCAGCGTCTTGTCGAGCTCGCCGTTGCGGTCGCGGTCCCGCTTGTCCGCCAGGTACACCCGCTTGACCTTGGCGTCGGCACCCT
Organism: Lentzea sp. NPDC058436; assembly: GCF_042721515.1. Lineage (NCBI taxonomy): Bacteria > Bacillati > Actinomycetota > Actinomycetes > Pseudonocardiales > Pseudonocardiaceae > Lentzea > Lentzea sp. NPDC058436. The sequence continues at coordinate 17,225 of NZ_JBHXLF010000015.1, read as the reverse complement.
GGCCGTTGTCCCGCTCGATGATCAGCAGGCGGTTGGCGTCGACCGCGATGGCGTCACCGATGGCGAAGGACGGGTCCTCCAGCCGGTAGCGCCAGGTATTGCCGGTGAACGAGCGGGACGCGACGTCGAACTCGTTGAGCCGCAGGGTTCCCGGGGTGTCACCGGCGACGGTGCCCTCCAGCAGCGCGTTGATCCTCCTGCCGTCCGGCGAGAGCGTGATGCCCTCGAAGCCCTTGCTGCCGCCCAGGTTCGGGTTGCCGGCGGGGTTCTCGGGAGCGCGCACGCCGGGCAGCGGCACTGGCGGGGCGAGCAGCCGGCCGGCGCGGTCGAAGTGCAGCAGGTACGGGCCGAACTCGTCGCCCATCCAGTACGTGCCGTCGGCGCTGCGGGTGACCGACTCGACGTCGATGTCCGCGCCGGTGATCACCCGGTCCTGGCGGGTCAGCGGGAACGGGATGTGGCCGTTCGGGTCGGTCAGCGTGACGCCGCCGAGCACGTCCACGGTGTTCTTCGCGAAGTCGGGCGCGATGCGGTGGATGCGCAGCAGGAAGTCCGCGCTGTTGGCCTTCGCGCCGTACCCGTTGTCGGAGATGGCGTCGAAGGTGCCGTCGCTGTTGCGGACGAGACCGCTGAAGCCTTGGATCGGCTGGTCGGCGAACGGCGGCGTGACGCCGTTGATCGGCGCCGTCCCGAGAGCCGCGCCACTCGGTTCGCTGCCGGGCAGGAACGTCTGCGCCGGGAGGAAGGCGAAGTTGGTCAGCGTGGCCTGCTTCGACCCCTTCTGACCAGCCGTACCGGGTGCCGCGGTGGTGGGCGTGGCCAGTGCCGTCACGGTGAGCAGGGTGAGGCCTACGGCCAGTGTTCTCCTCATTCCGTGGACCCTATGAGGATCGTTTTACTCATGGTTCGTCTCGCGGCAACAACTTCCATGAACTCTTGACGGCATGACGACGACCTGGCGCTTGCGCTTCGAACTCAGCGACAGCCCCGGCGCGCTCGCCCGCGTCACCGTCCGGCTGGCCGCGGCCGACTGCAACGTCCTCGCGCTGCACGTGATCCCCGTGCCCGGCGGGGTGCTGGACGAGATCGTGGTGCGCGCGGGTGAGGGCGTGCTCCCCGCGGACCTCGTCGACGCCGTGCGCTCCGAGGGCGGCAAGCGCGTCGGGATCACCCAGGCGGACATGCGGGATCTTGTGGACGAACCGACGTCCGCGCTGCGGGCGGCCAGGATCGCGCTGGCCGATCCGTCGCGGACCGGTGAGGCGCTGCGCCGGGTGCTGGCCGCGGACTCGGTGACCGCGGGGGAGGCCGCGGACGGTCAGGTCCAGTTGGGAGAGTGGGTGGCCCGGCGCGGCTGGGCCCGGTTCACGGACGTGGAACTCACGCGGGCGCAGGCGTTGCTCGACCTCGTCGAGGCTCCGGCCCCCACACTGCGCGCGACCGTTCTCGACGACGGCGCGGCCCTGGTCCTGCGCCCCGGTTCGTCCTCGGACGAGGACCTCGTCGCAGGCCTGCACTCCCGCTGTTCGATGAGGACGTTGTTCAACCGCTACCACTCCGGCATGCGCTCGCTGCCCCGGCGCTGGGTGCACCGCCTGCTCAACCCGCCGCGCGGCACCACGGTGCTCGTGCAGGGCGGGGACCAGGTCGTGGCACTGGGACAGCTCATCCACACCGGAACACCGGAGTGCGCCGAGATCTCGTTGCTGGTCGAGGACGCCTGGCAGCGCCGGGGCGTGGGCGCGGCACTGCTGGGCGCGCTGGCCATGGACGCCCGAGCCGCCGGCTTCACGGAGCTCGTCGCGTGGTGCCTGCCCTCGGAGTCCGCGCTCGTGCGCACCGCCGCGCGTGCCGGACTTCCGGCCACGACACGCCGGGAGGACGGCCTGCTCCGCGTTTCGATCACGCCTGGTGCGCGCGCCGTGCCGGCCCCGAACGCAGGAGTCATAACCGAAAAAACACGATGAACAGCGCGGAAACCCTCCTCGGAGATCGCTTGGGGCTAAGCTGCTTAGCGACTCAAAGGTTTTCATCGAGGAGTGGTGGTGCTCGTGTCCAACCACGCGCGTCCGACGTTGGAAGACGTTGCCGCGAGGGCAGGGGTTTCCCGCGCCACGGCGTCACGGGTGCTGAACGCGTCACCGCGCGTGAGCCCCGAAGCGCTGGAGGCGGTCAACGCGGCGGTGTCGGCACTGGGCTACCAGCCGAACCGCGCCGCACGGGCGTTGGTCACCCGTCGCACCGGCGCCGTCGCCGTGCTCTTCTCCGAGCCGGAACCCAAGATCTTCGATGACCCGCACTTCGCCCGGCTGATCCGTGCGGGGGCTCGTGCTCTCGCGGACGTCGACGTGCAGATGGTGCTGATGCTGGTGCACTCGCCGGACGACCAGGCGCGCGCACACCGGTTCCTGGCGGGCGGCCACGTGGACGGTGCCCTGGTGTTCGCGCCGCACCGCAACGACGAGCTGGTCTCGATCGTGAAGAAGCTGCCGTTGCCGGTGGTGTACGCCGGTAAGCCGTGGGGTTCGTTGCGGGGCATGCACCTCGTGGACAACGACAACGAGGGCGGCGCGGTCCTCGCCACCGAGCACCTGAAGTCGCTCGGGCGCAAGAAGATCGTTCACGTTTCCGGGCCGTTGGACGAGTTGTCGGCCATAGACCGGTTGAACGGCTTCAAGTCCGCTCTGTCGCTGGACGACAAGGGTGTCGCGCGGCTGGTCGAGGACGGCGGGTTCACGCGGGAGGGCGGCCGCAAGGCCATGTCCGTCCTGCTGAACAAGATCCCGAACCTCGACGCCGTGTTCGTGGCCTCCGACCTGATGGCGGCCGGAGCTCTCGAATCGTTGCAGGAAGCCGGGAAGCGCGTGCCGCAGGACGTCGCCGTCGTCGGGTTCGACGACCACGTGGCCATCGCCGAGCACACCACGCCGCCGCTGACGTCCGTTCGTCAGGACTCCGACGAGCAGGTCGCGCACATGGTCGAGCACCTCATGAAGCTGCTGAGGGACGAGACCGTGAAGCGCAAGCAGCAGATGCTGCCCACGGTGCTGGTGCGGCGCGAGTCCGCCTGACAGCCTCGCGAACCGGCCCCCGTCCAGTGCTTCCGGACGGGGGCCGACTCGTGTCAGTTGCCCAGGTTCTTGCAGGTGGGCGGAGGCAACGGGTTCAGCGGACTGCACGGCCACCCCGACGAGGACGGCGGTGGCGTCGTCGTGGGTGCCGGCGTGGACGGTGGCTGCTGCTCGGGGTTCGTCGCCGCCGGGGGCGGCGTGGTCTTCTTCGGGCTCTGCTGCGTGCTCGGGGTCGAGCTCGTCGAGCTCGACGGCGCGCTGCTGCTCGGCGCCGAACTCCCGGTCGAGCTCGGCGCGGTGCTGGAGGTCGACGAGACCCAGCTGGAAGCAGGTGTCCTGCTCAGCGGGTCCTCGCCTGCCGCTCCGTGGAACGCCATGCCCACCAGCACGCCGAGCAACGCTGACCCGAGCACAGCGGAACCACCTGCGGCCCACAGTGCGCGCACAGCGGTCCTCCTCTAGATGCTCACGGTGTGAAGTCGGACGATCACGCTCCCGGCACAGTACCGGCTGGACCGGTCGCAGGAGAACGCTCGCCTGAATGCCTTATCGGCTCCTTGATGGCCCCGGTTGAGTGATCGCCGTCACTGAACTGTGATCCGGGCGAGCACCAAACTGGCCCCGGAAAGGCCTGCCACCAGCACGGTTCCGGTCAGATGCCACGTCGGAGCGTCACCCGTGCAGGTGAACACCTCGGTGAAGCGCTCCGACGAGCAGGTGACGAACGGGACGGAGGACAGGGCGATGGAGGCGGCCGCGACACCGCCCAGCAGCGCGGAGCCGAACGTGCGCATGACGGGGAACGCGGCGTTGGCCGTGCCGACCGCCGCGACGGCGAAGAGGAGCGGGACCGGTCTGGGGAAGAGGCCCGTCAGCGCGCAGCCGACCATCAGGACGCCGAGCACGGCCTGGCCGATCCTCGCCTGTGTCGCCACGGCGGCACCCTAACAACTCCGTAAGCTCTTTTCGGTCCGGTTTGAGCCAGTATTTTCGGTATGCGCAGTCGCCGTTTCCTGATTCCCGTCTCAGTTTTCCTGGTCGTCGCCCTTGGAGTGGGGTTGTACCTGTTCCAGCCGTGGCGGCTGCTCACCGTTCGCGAAACCCGCGACGCCTTGCTCGTGCCTCCCGCGCCCGTGTCCACGACCGCTCCCGCGACCCCCGAGTCGTCCGCTGAGCCACCCGCCGAAACGGCGAAGGAGGTCGCGGCGGGGCAGTGGCGCTCACTTGAGCACGCGACCACGGGTAAGGCGAGCCTCATCTCGCTGCCGGGCGGCGGGCATTCGGTCCAGTTCGCTTCCCTGGACACCAGCGACGGTCCTGACCTGTACGTTTACCTCTCGCCGCACGCGTCGAGCTCGTTGGAGAAAACGTTCGGTGAGGGATTCACCAGCCTCGGCAAGTTGAAGGGGAACCGCGGCGACCAGGTGTACGAAATTCCCGCGGGCGTGGACGTGTCCACCATTCGGAGCGTGGTGATCTGGTGCAAGAGGTTCAGCGCGGGCTTTGCCGTAGCGCCACTGGAACAAGCCTGAAACATCGGCGCCGGACTACGCTCTTCGCACTATTGACTTTCCTGGTCTAGACCACATAGCGTTAACGTCAACAACACCACATCGTCCCTTGTCGATGGGCGTGCGGAAGCCCCGTCGGCAAGGAGCACGGCTCACTGGGTGGGCCCACTGCGGCGGTGACGCGACTCCAACTCTCCCCGGAGCCGCGTCACCGCCGGTGGCGTTTACTGTGGTTCGTGCACTCCAGGACGGTGGCGATCCACTACGTGCGCGCGGCGCTCCGAGCGTGCCCGGAGCCGTCCGCCGTGCTGCACGGTGCCGGCATTCCGCCAAGCCTCCTCGCGGACGACCGCGCCCGCGTCACGCCGGCGCAGTACACGAAGTTCGTCCAGACGCTCTGGGAAGTCCTCGACGACGAGTTCATGGGCTTCGGGCCGCGCCCGTCGAAGCGCGGCACGTTCGCCATGATGTGCCTGCTCTCCGTGCACTGCCCGGACCTGGAGTCGGCGTTGCGCCGCGGCCTCGCCTTCTACGCGCTCTTCGACGAACCGCTGGACCTGTCCCTGGACGACGGCCGCTTCACCCTGCACATCCCGGGCGACCCGGACCACTTCCTCACCGAGTCGCTCCTGGTGCTGTGGCACCGCTTCTCGTCGTGGCTCATCGGCCGCCGCATCCCGTTGCGCGGCGCCGAGTTCGGCTACCAGGAACCGCCCCACGCCGCCGAGTACCACCTGATCTTCGGCTGCCCGCTGCGCTTCGACGCGCCCGCCACCACGATCGCGTTCGACCCGAAGTTCCTGCGCATGCCGGTCGTGCAGGACGAGGCGGCGCTGCGGCGGTTCCTGCGGCACTCGCCGGCGGAGTTGTTGTCGCGCAGGGACCACGGCGCGGACACGGCGGGGCACGTGCGGCGGCTGCTCGGGCGCGGCGTGACGGGCCTGGAGGCCGTGGCGGCGCAGCTGGGGGTGTCGGCGCCGACGTTGCGGCGCAGGCTCGCGGGCGAGGGGACGTCGTTCCGCGAGGTGCGCGAGCAGCTGCTGCGCGACCAGGCGGTGGCCTCGCTGGTGCGGGGCGGGGAGTCGGTGGAGGAGTTGGCGCTGCGCCTCGGGTTCTCCGAGGCGAGCGCCTTCCACCGTGCCTTCAAACGCTGGACCGGGTCCTCACCCGGCTCCTACCGCGCCTAGTGGCGTGGCCCGGCTCGTTGGCGGACGGATTCGCGCTCAGCAGGGCGCCTCGCGGCACCGCCCCCACGCCCCCGTACAACCAGTACGAGGACGTGGGGGCGGCACCACGACGCACCCGTCTGACCACGAATCCGCCGGCAACGTTCCGAGCCACGCCACTAGAACTTGTCGCGCTCCCGCAGCGAGGCGGGCGGCCGGAACCGCTCCCCGTACGTGTCCGCGAGGTAGTCCGCGCGCTCCACGAACGCCTGCACGCCGTAGGAGTTGACGAACTGCAGAGTGCCACCGCTCCACGGCGCGAACCCGAACCCGAAGATCGAGCCGATGTTCGCGTCCGCCACCGACGTCAGCACGCCCTCGTCCAGGCACCGCACGGTCTCCAGCGACTGCACGAACAGCAGCCGGTCGCGCACGTCCTGCTCGGACACGCCCGCGTCCGCCTTCGCGTACCGGGTCGTGAGCTCGGGCCACAGGAACTTCTTGCCGCCCTCGGGGTACTCGTAGAACCCGGCGCCGGTCGACTTCCCGCTGCGTCCCAACGAGACCAGCTCGCGGATCAGGTCGTAGGCCGGGCTCTCCGACACGAGCGACGGGTCGTCGGCGAGCGTCTGGTCGTGGATCTTCAGCTGCAGCGACAGCGTCACCTCGTCCGACACCGCCAGCGGGCCGACGGCCATGCCGGACTTCTTGGCGACGTTCTCGATCAGCGCCGGCGCCACGCCCTCGGCCAGCATCGTGATCGCCTCGATCACGTACGTGCCGAACGTCCGCGAGGTGTAGAAGCCGCGCGAGTCGTTGACGACGATCGGCGTCTTCCCGATCTGCCGCACGTAGTCCAGCGCGCGTTGCAAGGTTTCCTCGGACGTCTTCTCGCCGCGGATGATCTCCACGAGCCGCATCTTCGGCACGGGCGAGAAGAAGTGCAGGCCGATGAACCGCTCCGGCGCCGTCACCGCCGACGCGAGGCCGGTGATCGGCAGGGTCGAGGTGTTGGACGCGATCACCGCGTCCGGCAGCGCCTTCTCCTCGGCCGCGGGCAGCACCTCGTTCTTCAGCTCGCGGTTCTCGAAGACGGCCTCGATGATCAGGTCGCAGCCCGCGAGGTCGTCGTCCGAGTCGGTCGGCGTGATGCCTTCCAGGCCCTGAGCGCCCTTCTGCGCGCCTTCGAGGCTGACGTCCTTCAGGACGACCTCGATGCCCGCCTTCGCGGACACCTCGGCGATTCCGGCGCCCATCATGCCCGCGCCCAGCACACCGAGCTTGGCGACGCGCTTGCCGGTGGCGGACGCGCGGCCGTTGACCTCGTTGAGGTTGAACCAGAACGCCGTGATCATGTTCTTGGAGACCTGACCGGAGGCCAGTTCCACGAAGTAGCGGCCCTCGATCTGCAGCGCCGTGTCGAAGTCGACATAGGCGCCCTCGACGGCCGTCGCCATGATCTTCTCGGGCGCCGGGTACACGCCGTGCGACTTCTTGCTCAGCACGGCAGGTGCGGCGGCGAGAAGGCCGTAACTGTTGGGGTCACCGAACTTCAGGTCCGGCACACCCGCGCCCTGCACGTCCCACGGCTGCGAAGGCGCCGGGTTCGCCTTGATCCACGCGACGGCCTCGGAGATCAGTTCCTCGCGCGTCTCCACGACCTGGTGCACGATCCCGGCCTGCAGCGCGCGTTCCGGACGGAGCTGCTTGCCCTCCATGAGCAACGGCAACGCCTTCTGCACGCCGAGCAACCGCACCATGCGCGTGACGCCACCACCGCCGGGCAGCAGGCCGAGCGTCGCCTCGGGCAGACCCACGCGGATCTTGTTGTCGTTCAACACGATCCGGCGGTGCGAAGCGAGCGCGATCTCGAACCCGCCGCCCAGGGCGGTCCCGTTGATCGCGGCCACGACCGGCTTGCCGAGCTTCTCCAGCCGGCGCAGCTGGGACTTGAGCTCCTCGACGCCTTCCAGCGCCTGCGAGGCGTTCTCCGGCGTGATCGCGATCAGCACGTTCAGGTCGCCGCCGGCGAAGAACGTCTTCTTGGCGGACGTGATGACCACGCCGGTGATGTCGTCGGCTTCGAGCTTCGAGACCGCGTCGCCCATCAGCTCGCGGTACTCGTCGTTCATGACGTTGGCGGAACCGGACATGTCCATCGTCAGCGTGACGATGCCGTCGGAGTCCTTGTCGTAGTGGAAGGGCATGCCTCAGACCCTCTCGATGATCGTCGCGATACCCATGCCGCCGCCCACGCACAGCGTGGCGAGCCCGCGGCGCAGGTCCCGGCGCTCCAGCTCGTCCAGCAGCGTGCCGAGGATCATGCAGCCGGTGGCGCCGAGCGGGTGGCCCAGCGCGATCGCGCCGCCGTTGACGTTGACCTTGTCCTCGGGGATGTCCATGTCCCGCAGGAACTTCAGCACGACCGAGGAGAACGCCTCGTTGACCTCGAACAGGTCGATGTCCTCGACCGAGAGCCCTGCCTTGTCCAGTGCCTTGCGCGCGGACGGCGCTGGCCCGGTGAGCATGATCGTCGGCTCGGTGCCCACGACGGCGACCGAGACGATCCGGGCGCGCGCGGTCAGTCCGAGAGCCTTGCCCGCCGCCGCGGACCCGATCAGCATCGCGGCCGAGCCGTCGACGATCTGCGACGAGTTGCCCGGCGTGTGCACGTGGGAGATGCGCTCGACGGTGGGGTAGCGGTCGATCGCGACGGTGTCGTAACCGAGGTCGCCGTGGAACTGGAAGCTCGGCTTGAGCCTGCCCAGGGACTCCACGGTGGACTCGGGACGGATCGTCTCGTCCTCCTTGAGCACCACCGTGCCGTTCTGGTCGACGACCGGCACGACGGACCGTTCGAACCAGCCGTTCTTCTGCGCCTCGAACGCGCGGGCGTGCGACCGGGCGGCCCACGCGTCGACGTCCGTGCGCGAGAAGCCCTCCAGCGTCGCGATCAGGTCGGCCGAGACGCCCTGCGGCACGAACGACAGGTCGAAGTTCGTCTGCGGGTCGATCGCCCACGCGCCGCCGTCGGAGCCCATCGGCACGCGCGACATCGACTCGACGCCACCCGCCACCACCAGGTCCTCGAACCCGGACGCGACCTTGGCCGCGGCGAGGTTCACCGACTCCAGGCCGGACGCGCAGAAGCGGTTGAGCTGCACACCGGCGGGACGCTGGTCCCACCCGGCGGCCAGCACCGCCGTGCGGGCGATGTCCCCGCCCTGCTCGCCGAGCGGAGACACCACGCCGAACACGACGTCGTCCACCGCGGAGGTGTCGAGGGAGTTGCGTTCGGACAGCGCGCGCAGCACGCCGGCGGCCAGATCGACGGGCTTGACGCTGTGCAGCGACCCGCGCTTCCCCTTGCCGCGCGGCGTGCGCACCGCGTCGAAGATCAAGGCTTCGCTCATGACACCACGCTAGGCCCGCCGCTGGTGGCTGGCCATGACCGTGAAGGGTGACCGATTAGCTCACCGCGAGCTGCAGGTACTCGGGATCCTCAGTCTCGACGAACCCGAGCCTCTTGTAGAGCCTGCGCGCAGGCAGGTTGTCCACCCACACGCGCAGGCGCACGACCTTCCAGCCCTCCTCCACCGCCCACTCCAGCACGGCCTTGAGCAGGCCCTCGCCGAGCCCGCGGCCGCGGTGCGACGGCCGCACCCACATCGAGTAGAGGTAGAGCCCCTCCGGCTTCGCCGTGGCCGCGACCAGGGCGACGGGCTCGTCGTCGAGCGCGACGACCTTCAGGCCCTCCGCGGCGCGCTCCCGCCACTCGGTCTCGTCGTACTCCTGCTCGACCGCCAGCGTCGACCCGAACTCCTCGGGGTCGCTCGACAGCGCTTCCAGCCGGATGTCGCGCCACAACCGCCACTCGTCCGGCGCGACCTGATGGATCTGCATACCGGGCAGTCTGGACGACGGGGTGGGAATTTCGCTCAGTTTTTCGGGTGACGGCCTGGCGCGGCGGTCATGGCGTGGATCACCGCCCGGTGGTTTCGTGGACCGCATGGCAGAGCGTCGATCGCGGTGGATGGACAGCGACCTGGACCAGTTGCGCCAGCTCGCGCGCACGTTCTTCGAGAAGGAGGTCACGCCGCACGCCGAACGCTTCGCCGAGCAGAAGCAGGTCGACCGCGAGCTGTGGCGCAAGGCCGGTGAGCTCGGCCTGCTGTGCCTCTCCATCCCCGAGGAGTACGGCGGCGGTGGCGGCACGTTCGCGCACGAGGCCGTGTTGCTGGAGGAGCAGGCACGGGCCGGCGACAGCGCGTGGGGCAACAGTGTCCACAGCGGCATCGTCGCCCACTACCTCAACTCCTACGGCACCGAAGAGCAGAAGCGGCGCTGGCTGCCCAAGCTCGCGTCCGGCGAGTACGTCGGCGCGATCGCCATGACCGAACCCGGCGCGGGCTCCGACCTCCAGGGCATCCGCACGAAGGCCCTCAAGGACGGCGACGAGTACGTCATCAACGGCTCGAAGACGTTCATCACGAACGGCGTGCACGCCGACCTGGTGATCGTCGTGGCCAAGACCGACCCCGCGCAGGGCGCCACCGGCATCTCGCTGCTCGTCGTGGAGAACGACATCCGGCGCGGCCGCGTGCTCGACAAGGTCGGCATGAAGGGCCAGGACACCGCCGAGCTGTTCTTCGACGACGTCCGCGTGCCCGCCGCGAACCTCCTCGGCGGGCAGGAGGGCCTCGGGTTCGTCCAGCTCATGCAGCAGCTTCCGCAGGAGCGCCTGATCATCGGTGTCTGCTGCATCGCGGGCATCGAGGCCGCCGTCGACCTCACGCTGAAGTACGTGAAGGAGCGCACGGCGTTCGGCAAGGAGCTGATCAAGTTCCAGAACACCCGGTTCAAGCTCGCCGAGTGCGCCACCGAGGCGGCCGTGACCAGGGCGTTCATCGACGAGTGCGTCGAGAAGCACCTGCGAGGCGAACTGGACGTGCCGACCGCCGCGATGGCGAAGTGGTGGGCGAGCGACCGGCTGAGCAAGGTCGTCGACGAGTGCGTGCAGCTCTTCGGCGGCTACGGCTACATGAACGAGTACCCGATCGCACGTGCCTGGTCCGACGCCCGCGTCCAGCGGATCTACGGCGGCACGAACGAGATCATGAAGGAAATCATCGCGAGGTCCCTGTGAGCGGGCCGCTGGCAGGACTTCGAGTCGTCGAGCTCGCGGGCCTCGCGCCCGCGCCGTTCGCGTGCATGGTGCTCGCCGACCTCGGCGCGGACGTGGTCCAGGTGCACAAGCCGGGAAGCCGCTCGACCGTCCCCGGCGACTTCCTCGGCCGCAACCGGCGCTCGATCGCGATCGACACCCGCAGGCCGGAGGGCGCCGAGCTGGTGCTGGGGCTCGTCGAGCGCTCGGACGTGCTGGTCGAGGGCTTCCGGCCGGGTGTGACCGAACGCCTGGGCATCGGGCCCGCGCAGTGCCTCGCCCGCAACCCGCGCCTCATATATGGACGCATGACCGGCTGGGGCCAGGACGGGCCCCTGTCCGACCGCGCCGGGCACGACATCAACTACATCGCCGTCGCGGGCGCTCTGGAGCCACTGGGCCGGGCCGGCGGGCCGCCGTCGTTCCCGATCAACCTGCTCGGCGACTTCGGCGGGGGAGGGCTGCTGCTGGCCCTCGGCGTGCTCGCCGCGCTGTACGAGAGGGAACGCTCCGGGCGCGGCCAGGTGGTCGACGCCGCGATGGTCGACGGGGCTGCGTTGCTGACGACGTTCCTGCACGGGATGCGCTCGGCGGGCATGTGGTCGGGTGGCCGCGGCGAGAACATGCTCGACGGTGGAGTGCCGTTCTACGACGTCTACGAGGCCGCGGACGGGCAGTACGTGGCGGTGGGCGCGCTGGAGGAGAAGTTCTACGCCGACCTGGTGCGCGTGCTGGGCCTGGAGGAAGCACCCTCGCGCAACGACCCGGCGAACTGGCCCGAGCTGCGCGAGCGCATCGCGGCGGCGGTGAAGACGCGGTCCAGGGACGAGTGGGCCGACCTCGCGCGGGACACGGACGCGTGCCTGGCACCGGTGCTGACCCCGGACGAGGCGGCGCGTCACCCGTACAACGCGAGCCGCGACACCTTCGTGGACGTGGCGGGGGCACTGCACCCGGCGCCGGCGCCCCGGTTCGACCGCACTCCCGCCGCCGTTCCGACGTCGCCGGTTCCGACGGGGACGAACACCGCGGAAGTGCTTGCCGACATGGGTGTGGCGGATGCCCGAATTATGGAACTACGACGGTCTGGAGTAATTGGATAATGCCCGGGAGCGCATTTATTGCGCCACAACGGCGTGACGGTGCGTGATGGGACACGTTCGGCATCCGGGTGAGGCCCGGTGCAACAGTCTCTCTTCCAAGCTGTGGGATGCGAGGGTCCTCGTGTTCACCTCGTGCCCAGGACATCGGCGCTGTTGACGCCCCTCTTTAGCCGCCATTCGGGTGACGTTGGCCGTCCTGCAGGCGTGCGTCGCTGGTGGATCTTAGGGCGAGTTGGGCGTGGTCGTTGTTCATCGCAAGGGTGAATGAGGGACCATGACGGGTGACACGGGCGGTCCGCCGCCTGACCGGTGAACCACACGGACGGAGAGGTACCTGTGAACCTCAAGAAGGTGCTAGTGCTGGCGGGCGTCGCGCTGGTGCTGTTCCTCCTGATCACCCGGCCAGAAGAGTCCGCCTCGGCGGTCCAGACGGCTCTCGGCTTCCTGCGGGACGGCGCGGAGTCGATCATCACCTTCGTCCGGAGCCTCTTCGGGACGGCCACCCCTCTCGCCTAGTGACGGAGGGTGATCTTCGGCCGTTCGCGTTGAGCCGGACGGGTGGAATGAGGCCAATCACGCACTGGTAACGGGTGTTCTGGGGATTCAGGGTCTGGCGATTGTCAGACCTACCGAATACCTTCCGCTGCAATGGCCGATCCCCGACCGACGAGGAGGCATTGATGGTCGAGGACTCCGGGGTCCACGAGCTGTTGCAGCAGTGGGCGGCTGAACGGTCTGATGACGCAGAGATGCAGGAGGTGAACCGGATCAAGAACGCGTGGCTCGCGGAGGCTCCCCCCTCGGCGCCTGGCATCCCCGTCCAGCGGGGCGGCAGGAGTGGGTCGCGTGGCTTGGTCAAGGTCGACTCGGCGGATCCGGCCTACGTGGCCGCGATGCGCAAACGGGCGCCGGAGGCACCCGAGGCACTGCTCGCCGCCGCGGCGAGCTACTGGCAGCTGGTGGGCGACGTCGCCGAGGCCGAGCAGTGGTGGGACGCGGGCATCAGCCCGTTGGACCAGCGCGCGCTCGACTACCGCGCGGCCGGCCTGTCTCCTGCCGATCTCGGGAGGCGCCTGGGACCGATGACGGTTCTCCAGCACCTTCGTCGTGGCTCCGCCGCGGCCTGGTGCGTCGCACGTCTGCAGAGGCAGCGCCGGGACGGCGTGGCGTAAGTGGTCGACGGGCTCTCGGAGGCGAGAGCCCTGCAGTTCCCCTCACGGGTGGCCTCCTCTTCGCGGAGGCCTCACCCAAGTAGTGTGGAGGTCGTGCGCGGCCTCCTTACTCCCCAGCGTGTGCTGATCGCGTTCGCCTGTCTGGCGGCGCTGATCGTCTGTTGCGGGCTCGCGTACTGGCAGTGGCAGCGCTTCGAGTCCGCCAGCGGCACGTTCCAGAACCTCGGGTACGTGCTCCAGTGGCCGCTCTTCGGCCTCTTCCCGCTCTTCATGGTGTGGCGGTTCCGCCGTCTCGCCCGTGAGCGTCGTGACGCGGCTCTCTCACCTGAGCCGGTTGCGCCTGCTCCGAAGCCGGTAAGTACGGTTGTCGCCGTCAAACCCGCGCCTGTCGAGCACTTCGACGATGACGAGGACGCGGAGCTCGCGGCCTACAACCGCATGCTCGCGGACCTCAACGCGCGGGACGGTCGTTGAGCGAAGGCGGGCAGATGAAGGGTGCGTTGACCCGGTTCAGGGTCATGGCTTACGTGGTCGGAGTCTTCCTGCTGCTCCTGGTCGTGGCCATGGTGCTCAAGTACGCCGCGGACATGGACGGCGCGATGAAGGTCGTCGGCCCGGTCCACGGCTTCCTCTACGCCATCTACCTGGTGATTTCCGTCGACCTGGCGCTGAAGCTGCGCTGGTCGATCAAGGGCACCGCCCTGGTGCTGCTCGCCGGCACCGTGCCGTTCCTGTCGTTCTGGGCGGAGCGCAAGGTGGTGGAGAAGACCGCGCAGGGCGTGCCACTGTGACGTTTGGCCTGCTAGCGTCTGGGGCTACCAACTGAACACGGCCGTTGATGTCGCGCGGGAGAGCTCCCTTCGGTGGGAGCGCCGAAGGAGCAACTCCTCCCCGGAATCTCTCAGGTACAAGTACCGCGCGACGAAGGCAACTCTGGAAAGCAGGCTGCTCGGCAGCCTCGCCCACGGTGCAAGCCACTTCGGTGGTGAAGCTCTCAGGCTCATGACAGAGGGGGAGGCTCGCTCTAGTGAGGAGTCTCCGATGGACCGTGTCATTCTTCTGATGCCTCAGCCGGCCGCGTCCGGCTCTTCGGCGCACCCTGGAGGAGCGTTCTGATGTCCCGCCTCACGCCTCTGAACGCCGAGCACGAGCAGCTCGGCGCGATGTTCACCGACTTCGCGGGCTGGCGGATGCCGCTGCGCTACTCGTCCGAACTTGCGGAGCACCACGCGGTGCGCACGACCGCGGGCCTGTTCGACCTCACGCACATGGGTGAGATCGTGCTGACCGGCCCGGCCGCGGGCGAGGCCCTCGACTACGCGTTGGTGGGCCACATCTCGGCGCTGGCCGTCGGCAAGGCGCGCTACACGATGATCACCCAGGCCGACGGCGGCGTGATCGACGACCTGATCGTGTACCGCCTCGGCGACGAGGAGTTCATGGTCGTCGCGAACGCCTCCAACGCTTCAGTGGTGGCCGAAGCCCTCGTCGAGCGTGCCGCCGGCTTCGACACCGTCGTCACCGACAGGTCGACCGACTACGCGTTGATCGCGATCCAGGGTCCGAAGTCGGTCGAGATCCTTTCGGGGCTGACCTCCACCGACCTGTCGACGGTCAAGTACTACGCCTCCTACCCGTCCACGGTGGCCGGCGTCGAAGCGCTGCTCGCCCGCACCGGCTACACCGGCGAGGAGGGCTTCGAGCTCTTCGTGGCACCCGCCGACGCACCCGCCGTGTGGGCCGCGCTGCTGTCCGCGGGCGAGGCGCACGAGCTCAAGCCGTGCGGTCTCGGCTGCCGCGACACGTTGCGTCTCGAAGCCGGAATGCCCTTGTACGGCAACGAGCTGACGACGTCGCTCTCGCCGTACAACGCGAACCTGGGCCGCGTCGTGAAGCTCGACAAGCCTGGCGACTTCGTGGGCCGCGACGCCCTGACCAAGGTCGCCGAGTCCGGTGTGGACTCGGTCCTGGTCGGCCTGAAGACCCCCGAGCGCCGCGCCCCGCGCCACGGCTACGCGGTGCTCAACGGCGACGAGGTCGTGGGCGAGGTGACGTCGGGCGCGCTGTCCCCGACCCTCGGCTACTCCGTCGCCATGGCCTACGTGACCCGTGCCAGTGCCGAGCCGGGCACCCAGTTGCTGGTCGACGTCCGCGGCAAGAAGCAGCCGGTCGAGGTCGTCGCACTTCCGTTCTACAAGCGCGCCAAGTAGGGAGATCTTCCAGATGTCCGACCAGTTCAACGCTTCCCTCGCGGAGTACGACCCCGAGGTGGCCGAGGCCGTTGCGGCCGAGCTGGCACGCCAGCAGGGCACTCTCGAGATGATCGCCTCGGAGAACTTCACGCCCGTCTCGGTGCTCCAGGCCCAGGGCTCGGTGCTGACCAACAAGTACGCCGAGGGCTACCCCGGCCGCCGCTACTACGGCGGCTGCGAGCACGTGGACGTCGTAGAGCGCCTCGCCATCGAGCGCATCAAGTCGCTCTTCGGCGCCGGCTTCGCGAACGTCCAGCCCCACTCCGGCGCGCAGGCCAACGCCGCCGCCATGTTCGCGCTCCTCCAGCCCGGCGACACGATCCTGGGCCTGGACCTCGCGCACGGCGGCCACCTGACGCACGGCATGCGCATCAACTTCTCGGGCAAGCTCTACAACGTCGTCCCGTACCACGTCGCGGACTCGGACGGCCGCGTCGACATGGCCGAGGTCGAGCGCCTGGCCACCGAGCACCGCCCGAAGCTGATCGTCGCGGGCTGGTCCGCCTACCCGCGCCAGCTGGACTTCGCGGAGTTCCGCCGCATCGCGGACTCGGTCGAGGCCTACCTGATGGTCGACATGGCGCACTTCGCCGGCCTGGTGGCCGCGGGCCTGCACCCGTCGCCCGTGCCGCACGCGCACGTCACGACGACCACGACCCACAAGACCCTCGGCGGCCCCCGCGGCGGCGTGATCCTGTCGAACGAGGCGGACATCGCCAAGAAGATCAACTCGGCGGTCTTCCCAGGCCAGCAGGGCGGCCCCCTGGAGCACGTGATCGCGGCCAAGGCAGTGGCGTTCAAGCACGCCGCGTCGCCGGAGTTCGCCGACCGCCAGCGCCGTACGCTGGAAGGCGCGCGGATCCTGGCCGACCGGCTGTCGCAGGCCGACGTCGCCGATGCCGGCGTGAAGGTGCTGACCGGGGGCACCGACGTGCACCTGGTTCTCGTGGACCTGGTCTCGTCCGAGTTGGACGGCAAGCAGGCCGAGGACGTGCTGCACCAGATCGGGATCACGGTCAACCGCAACGCCGTTCCGAACGACCCGCGTCCGCCGATGGTGACGTCCGGGCTGCGGATCGGTACGCCGGCGCTTGCCACGCGTGGGTTCGGCGAGGTGGATTTCGTCGAGGTCGCGGATGTGATCGCCGAGGCTTTGAAGCCTGGTGCTGCGGTTGAGGAGTTGCGGGGGCGGGTTGAGGTGCTGGCTGCGAAGCACCCGCTGTACTCGACGCTCTGATTCCTGTGGTGTTGAGCGCGGTGGTGTGCTGATCTCGGTGAGGCTCTGATCTCGGCGGCGTGCTGACCGGGTTGGCGTTCGGGCTGGGTTCGCGGTTTGAGCGCCGTGTTCTGTGTTTTCTGATCTTGTCGGACCCCCTGAGTAGCGTTTGGGCTCAGGGGGTCTTCCTTTTGGGGGGACGCCTGCGTCAGCTTGCGGCCTTCTTGTTGGGGACCGTTTTCGGCGCGTCGGTTTCGTGGGTCGTCTCCCTGTTGCGTTGGCGGCTGCCTGTTTGTTGTTCGTAGGTGGTGGCGTTGCTTGCGGGTGTTGCGGTTGTGTGCGTTGGCTGAGGGCTCTGCCCTCAGACTCCCGACACTCCCAAAGGAGCCGGTCCAGCGCCGTGTGTGGGTTGATGGCACGCCTGTTGTGTTGGGCGGCTTGCTGTTGGGTTGGTGGTTGCGTCTGCGGTGGTGGCTCCCCCGTCCAGCGCGCCGGAGTCGGCCACACCCGAGGGGTGGGGGTGTCAAGACCTCTAAACAAGGAACAAGATAAACACCAAACACCCCCGCC
>NZ_JBHXLF010000014.1:0-162053 GCF_042721515.1 Lentzea sp. NPDC058436 | reverse complement strand
CGGGCCACACCTGGTCAGGGGTGTCAAGCGGACGAAAAGCGTGTCCGCTTGACACCCCTGACCAGGTGCAGCAAGAGCTATGGCGCGACTCGTGACGGGACCCCACCGCCGGTACCTCTTGTCAAAGACGGCTCGCCTTCGGCATCGCACCGATTGCACGGCTCGCCTTCGGCATCGCACCTGTCATGCGGCTCGCCTTCGGCTTCGCGGCCATCAGGCCTCTCCGTGAGCGTGCACGCCGCTCCTCCTGCCCGCCCGCTTGGCCTGCCCCGCCTGCCTGGCCGACCTCCCCGGCGCCTGGCCCGCCCCGCCCCGCCCTGTCCCCTTGAGCCTCAGTGCTGGTAGGTCGGCGTGATGATCGCCCTCGCCAGCGTGTGGAACGCCAGGTTGAAGCTGACCACCGCCGGGGACGCGTCGCCGTCCACGTCCAGCTTGTCCACGTCCACCGCGTGCACCACGAAGTAGTAGCGGTGCGGGTGGTCGCCCTTCGGCGGGGCCGCGCCGCCGAAGGCTCGGGTGCTGTAGTCCGAGCGGACGTGGAAGGCGTCGCCTGGGAGCGTGTCGTCCGAGGCGCCTGCGCCTGCCGCCAGTTCCGTGGTGGTGGCCGGGAGGTTGACGGCCACCCAGTGCCAGAAGCCCGACGGGGTGGGGGCGTCGGGGTCGTAGCAGGTGACCACGAAGCTGCGGGTCTCCTCCGGGAAGCCCGACCAGGTCAGGTGGGGGGAGGTGTTGCCGCCTTCGAAGACCTGGGCGTCGTCTAGCTGCTCGCCGTCGCGCACGTCCGTCGAGGTGACGGTGAAGGTGCCTACCTGCGGTAGCAGCTGGTAGGGGTCGGGAGCGACTGGGCGCTCGAGGCTCATGGGAGTCCTCCTTTTGTGATCAGTTCGACCCTATCCCCGTGCAACCGGAGGGGCCTGCTCGACGTCTCTGGCGTGGAGGGGGATTTTGATGTCCAGGTTGCGGCTGTTTGCCGCCTTTTTGCTGGTTGCGGGTGTGGTGTCGTGTGCGGACACGGCCGAACCGCAGCCCGGTGGGCCCGTGCTCACCACTTCTGCCGCGCCGACCGCTACTACTACGACGCGGGAGCGGCCCAAGCGGATGTTCGAGCCGCCGTACCCGTACGGGACCGTGCAGGCGAAGGCGCCTGCGGTCGTCGACGGGATGGTGCCCGTTGTCACGCGCATTCACACCGACAAGCCGTACGTGTTCATCACGATCGACGACGGCGCTGTGCAGCATCCGAAGGCCCGTGAGCTGATGATCGAGGCCGGGGTGTGGCCGTCGGCGTTTCTCAACACGAAGTACGCCGAGGGGCACAAGGACTACTTCAAGCAGTTGCCGGTCACGGTCCACAGCCACACGACGAGCCACCCGAACCTGCTCGGCAAGGGGCTGGAGTTCCAGAAGCACGAGATCTGCGGCAACGCGGACTTCCTGGCGAACGAGTACGGGAAGCGGCCCACGTTGTTCCGGCCGCCGTTCGGGAACTACGACGCGACCACTCGCCATGCGGCGGCCAGTTGTGGGTTCAAGGCGCTGGTCAACTGGACTGCCGCGGTCAACGACGGGCGGGTGCAGTTCCAGCAGGGGGATCGGCTCAACGCCGGGGACATCGTGCTCATGCACTTCCGGACGACGTTCGTCGAGGACTTCACGGCGTTCCTGAACCGCGCGAAGCAGGACGGGCTGACGCCGGTGCCGCTGGAGGACTTCCTGGGCTAGCCGTGCAACCCAGGGCGGTGGTGCGCGCGTGATCGAGATGGGGCCTCGGGGAGCCCTTCGTTCGCACATCCACGAAGACTGGGGAGTCACAAGATGAAGAAGAGCTTGACCGCGGTGCTGCTCGCAGTTCTCGCGGTGTTCGCGTTCGTGCCCGCGGCGTCGGCCAGTGGCCACGCCGAGCTGACGGACATCCAGACGAGCAAGCACGACGGCTTCGAGCGGATCGTGCTGCTCATGAACGGCCTGCCGAGCGGGTCCGTGTCCGACGAGGTCACGGAGGTCTGGGACTGCGCGGCGGACAAGCGGATTCCCGTGGCGGGCCAGGAGATCCTGCGCACGACGATGTTCAGCGCGGCGACGTACGACGAGAACTTCCAGCGCACGTACACCGGGCCGCGCAACTTCGTGCCGCAGGGGCTGACCAACGTCAAGGGCATCGCCATCTCGTGCGATTTCGAGGCGACGCTCGGCATCGCGGTCGGGTACGCGAACCCGAACTCGACGCACACCGTGACCACGCTGACGAACCCGGACCGGGTCGTCATCGACATCCACGGCTGACGGAGCAACTGTGGCTTGAGTCACACGTCCTCAGGGTGTCGGTAGAGCCCTGGAGAGGGGGCCGAGATGAACAGACGTCTTGCCGCGGTGCTCGTGGCGGTGCTGGCGGCCTTCACGGCCGTGCCGACGGCGTCGGCGCAGAGCACGCCCACGCTGTCGGACATCAGGACCGGGCAGCACAACGGTTTCAGCCGGGTGGTGCTGGACCTGTCCGGGTTGCCGTCCGAGCACCGGGTCAGTGAGGTCACGAGCGTGGCGCACTGCGCGTCCGGGAACCCGATTGTCGTCGCGGGTGGTCAGGTCAACGAGATCCTCGCGGTCACGTTGATCGGTGCGGCCGCGCACGACGACAACGGGAACCTGACGTACACCGGGTCGCGGAACTTCGCGACGCCCGGTCTGAGCAACGTCCGCGGGGTCGCGCTCACGTGCGACTTCGAGGCCACGCTCGGAATCGCCGTCGGCTACAGCAACACCGCGTCGTGGCACCGGGTCTTCACGCTGACGAGCCCGAACCGGCTCGTCATCGACGTCGGCCTGTAGACACGAAAAAGCCTCGTGGGGGCAGCAGTCGCCGCTACTGCCCCCACGAGGGGTCTCATTCCGTTACGCCGCAACGGTTGCGACGGTCTCCTTCGAGAGCGCGTGCTCCAGCACCTGGGCCACGTCCGAGACGAAGTGCACCGTCAGCTGCTCACGCACCGACTCCGGCACGTCGTCCAGATCGGGCTCGTTGCGCTGAGGCAGCAGCACGGTCGTGATGCCCGCGCGGTGAGCGGCCAGCAGTTTCTGCTTCACGCCACCGATCGGCAACACCCTGCCGGTCAACGAGATCTCGCCCGTCATCGCCACGTCGGAACGCACCGGGCGGCCCGAGAGCAGCGACGCCAGCGCCGTCGTCATCGTGACGCCCGCGGACGGTCCGTCCTTCGGCACCGCGCCCGCCGGGACGTGGATGTGCACTCCCCGGTCGGCCAGTGACGCGGCCTTCTCGTCGTGCGAACGCAGGTAGGACAACGCGATCTGCGCGGACTCCTTCATCACGTCGCCCAGCTGGCCGGTAAGCGTGACGCCGGTCGAACCCGTGTCCTTCGGGGCCAGCGAGGCCTCGATGAACAGCACGTCGCCGCCGACACCCGTGACGGCCAGACCTGTTGCCACGCCGGGCACCGAGGTCCGTTCCGCCGACTCGGGCGTGTTCTTCGGGCTGCCGATGTAGCCCTTCAACGACGGCTGGTCGACCACGATCGGCAGTTCCGACTCGCCCAGCGCGACCTTCGCGGTCACCTTGCGCAGGATCCGCGCGAGGGCCCGTTCCAGTTGCCGCACACCGGCTTCCCGCGTGTACTCGCTCGCGAGCTGGTGCAGCGCGGGCTTCTCGAACGTCACGTCCTCGGGGGTGAGGCCGGCGCGTTCGACCTGGCGGGGCAGCAGGTGTCCGCTGGCGATCGTGACCTTCTCGTCCTCGGTGTAGCCGTCGAGCTGCACGAGTTCCATGCGGTCGAGCAACGGCGCGGGGATCGACTCCAGCACGTTCGCGGTCGCGAGGAACACCACGTCCGACAGGTCGAGCTCGACCTCCAGGTAGTGGTCGCGGAACGTGTGGTTCTGCGCCGGGTCCAGCACCTCCAGCAACGCCGCCGTCGGGTCGCCGCGGTAGTCGGAGCCGACCTTGTCGATCTCGTCGAGCAGCACGACCGGGTTCATCGAACCGGCCTCGCTGATCGCGCGGACGATCCGGCCCGGCAACGCGCCGACGTACGTCCTGCGGTGGCCGCGGATCTCGGCCTCGTCGCGCACGCCGCCCAGGGCCACGCGGACGAACTTGCGGCCCATCGCCCGTGCCACGGACTCGCCGAGCGACGTCTTGCCGACACCGGGAGGGCCCGTCAGCGCGAGCACGGCGCCGGAACGACGTCCGCCCACCACGCCCATGCCGCGGTCGGCACGGCGCTTGCGCACGGCCAGGTACTCCGTGATGCGCTGCTTCACGTCGTCGAGGCCCGCGTGGTCGGCGTCGAGGATCTCGCGCGCCGCCTTGATGTCGTAGGAGTCCTCGGTCCGCTCGTTCCACGGCATTTCGAGGACCATGTCGAGCCACGTCCGGATCCAGCCCACCTCGGGCGACTGCTCGGAGGTGCGCTCCAGCTTGTCGACCTCGGCCAGCGCGGCCTTCTGCACCTTCTCGGGCAGGTCCGCCGCCTCCACGCGGGCGCGGTAGTCGTCCTGCTCGGTCGCGGGCTTGCCGTCGAGCTCGGCCAGTTCCTTGCGGATCGCGGCCATCTGCTGGCGCAACAGGAACTCCCGCTGCTGCTTCTCGACGCCTTCCTTGACGTCCTTGGCGATCGTCTCGTTGACGTCGAGCTCGGTCAGGTGCGCCTGGCCCCACTCGACGAGCTTCTCGAGCCGCTCGGTGACGTCACTCGTCTCCAGCAGCCAGATCTTCTGCTTCTCGTCGAGGTAGGAGGCGTAGCCCGCGAGGTCGGCCAGCGCCGACGGGTCGCTGATCTGCTGCACCGAGTCGACCATCTGCCACGCGCCGCGCGTCTGCAGGATGTTCGTCACCAGCGCGCGGTACTGCTTCGCGAGCTCACGGGTCCGGTCGGTGATCACGGAGTCGTCCGCGACCGTCGCGTTCACCCACAGCGCCGCGCCCGGCCCCGTGGTGCCCGTGCCGATGCGCACGCGCTTGGTGCCGCGCACGACGGCAGCGCGTTCGCCACCGGGCAGGCGGCCCACCTGTTCGATCTCGGCCAGCGTGCCGACCGCCGCGTACTTCCCGTCCAGCCGTGGGACGAGCAGCACTTGATGATTCGCCGCGGTCGTGGCCGCGTCTACGGCCGCACGGGCCTCGGCGCTCGCGTCCGCACCGGAGATGCGGATCGGCACCACCATGCCGGGCAGCACCACGACGTCGTCCAGCGGCAGTACCGGCAGGGCCAGGGTTTCGCCCATCTCGTCATCCTCCAAAGTTGAGTCTGTACCGCTCAACCAACTGGAGTCTGCTGGTGTTCCCCTGGCGTGTTCGCTGTCAGCGAGCAGTGGCTCGAAGGCGTCTGACCAGCGAAATCTCACCGGTCACGCGGGCGAGCGCGGCGCTCGTGGGACACGAGGACAGCACCCCGACGGGCTTGCGCCGCAGGTCGAGGCGGTCGCCGCCGGGAAATTTCACCGAGCACCGGTTGGCCGCCGCGACGAACGGCAGGAGCACCTCACCTGCCTCGACCGTACGCCCGCTCAGCACGACGGGGGCGGGCGTCCGGCGGGCGGGAGCGACGGCGATCGGGGTGTCGAACCGCAGCAGCTCCTCGACGGCGTCTCCGGCGAGCTCCGGCGTGTTCCTGAGGAGCGCCGCCTGGCCGGGGTGCTCTTGGAGGGCGCCCAAGGCGTTGGTGAGGAACTCCTGCGTGGTCCGGAGCGCCGTGGCGGCGAACGCCTCGACGCCGTGCGCGAGCGTGAACGCCTCGGCCGCCGTGGCCGCAAGCGATTGCGCGAACGTGGCGTCGTCGGCGTCGAGCAGTTCGAGGGTGGACAGGGTGATCACGGGCCTGGCGAGCTTCAGTGCGTTGGCGATCGCCCGTTTGGGTAGTGGTTGCGGGGCACCGGAATCGAGGTCGAGCACTCTGAGTACGTCGTCGTAACGGGTGATGCACCAGCCACCGATATCGGCGTCGAAGTGCACCGGCGAGCGTTCCCTGAGAAGGCGGAACCGCGCGTGGCGTTCAGCGGTGCTGGAATGCATGTCCTCTCACACGTGGCCGAATCGGTCCCGGTTCGGTTGTGTGGCGGTGGACACCCGTGCGGCGACGACGGAGGATGCGCACGTGATGGAAGAGCTGAAGTGGGTCCCGTCCACGGTCGACGTCACGCGCCCGAGCGTGGCGCGGATGTACGACTACTACCTGGGCGGCTCGCACAACTTCGAAGCCGACCGCGCCGCCGCCAAGCAGGTGGAGCAGATCTTCCCCGGCGTCGCCCAGAGCGCGCAGGCGAACCGCTCGTTCCTGCGCAGGGCCGTCCGCCACCTGATGGGGCAGGGCGTCGACCAGTTCCTCGACCTCGGCTCGGGCATCCCGACCGTGGGCAACGTCCACGAGATCGCCCAGCAGGACAACCCGGACGCGCGCGTCGTCTACGTCGACTTCGAGCCCGTCGCCGTCTCGCACAGCAACGCCCTGCTGGCCGACAACCCGAACGCGAACGCGATCCTCGCCGACCTGCGCGCGACCAGGACCGTCCTCTCCGGAGCCCGCGAGACGCTCGACTTCACCCGCCCGGTCGGCGTCCTGATCATCGCCGCGCTGCACTTCGTCCAGGACACCGACAGCCCGTACGAGGCCGTCGCCGAGTACATGTCGGAGCTGCCCGCCGGCTCGTACCTGGCCATCACGCACGCCACCTGGGACACCCTCAACGAGGAGGAGCTCGCCGAGGCCCGCCGGGTCGCGCAGATCTACAGCAGCTCGGACAACAAGCTCAAGATGCGCACGCACGCCGAGGTCACGAAGTTCTTCGACGGCATGGAACTGCTGGAGCCGGGCGTCGTCGCGGTCAACGACTGGCGCCCGGACTCCTTCGACGACGCCCACGTGGGCATTTACGGCGCCGTGGCCCGCAAGCCCTGAAGCAGCCTGTCCCTGATCTCGTTGGTCTCGCGGTCGGTGAGGGTGCGTTCCAGCGCCCTCATCGTCACGCGGATGAGCACGTTCTTCTGACCGGGCAACGCGTTCAGCCTCTTCCGGACGTGTTCCGGTAGCTGGTCGGTATGGGTCTCGTCGAGGATCTCGATCTCCTCGATCACGTCCTCGGGCACCAGTTCGCGGATGCGGTCGCCCAGGGTGTCGGCGTCCTCGTGGTCGTTCGCCATGATCGAGATGTCCCTGGTCGCGGCAGGGTGCCTGGAGATCGGCCGGTACTCGGTCAGGTCGAGCATCTGCGTCGCGATGCGCGGATCTTCGTTGCGCAGCAGCCGGATGTCCGGGATTCCCTTGCGCAGCATCAGGATCCGGTCCAGACCGAGGCCCATCGCGAGGCCGTGCGGGTGGTGCTTGAGCACGTGCCTCGCGGCCCTGCCGCACTCACCGACCTCGACCCACTGCCCGTCGTGCTCGACGTCGATCTGCTTGCCATGCGTGGTGTACGGGTGTTCAGCATGTGTTGTGCGGTAACGCTTTTCGGGCAACAGGGTCGTGACGACCAGGTGGATGAGTTCTTCCAGCGGTTCTTCTTGCGTGCTGATGCGCCAGACGTCCAGCTGGTGCGGCGTGCCGGTGTGCAGGCGGTCGACCGTGTCACGGCGGTAGACCAGGCCGGGGCAGACCAGCGTGACGTCCGGCGTGGCCTGCTTGAGCGCGGGCGGGATCATCGCCGAGGTGTGGCTGCGCAGCATGCACGTCTCGCTGACGTACCTGGTGTAGCGGGCGTCCCTGGTGATCGCGTCCGGTGCGTAGCCGAGGTGTTCGTAGTTGTGCTCCACCGGCACGAGCGGGTGGTGGCGGACTTCCAGCGGGGTGTCGAGCGCCGCTTTCAGGTCGGCGATCAGGAGCTGCATCGCGTGCGGGCCCTGCGCGGGATCGGTGAGGTCGCGGACGTTCAGGGCGTGCACGAGTTCTTCGGTGCGGTACATGGGTTTCCCGTTTCGCTTGGTCTGGTGGGTGCGGAGTCCCCCGACCAACGGGAAGGTTCAGGCGCGCGCCACCCACGCGGGTCGGGGGTGGCTAAATCGCGTCACGGCACCAGGTTAACGGGCGCGGTCAAGGCATTACGGCCGATCGGGTGATGGGTCCCTGATTCGTTAACGCGTGATGACCGGTCTGCGAAGTGCCTGTCAAGCCGGCTGCTCGTGCACAGGACCTTCTCAGCAAAGGCGAGAACGATGACCGAACCGAATCCGGAGCCCGTGGGGGAAGCCGGGCAGCCACAGCCGCCTGAAAAGAACTCGCACGCCGTCGTCTGGCTGGCCGCCGGCATCGCGGTGCTGCTGATATTCGCTGTCACGTTGGGCGGTCGATCGACCCGGCAGCAGGCAGCCGACGCCGCGGCCAGTTCGTCGGCCGCGTCCACGACCACAACGACCACGACGACAACCACCACGAGGAGAACGACGACCACAACGACGCCGCCGAAGTTGCCGCCCTCGGTGTTCAAGGGGACGGGCGACGACGTGATCACTCTCGATCGCCCGGCCGGACTGAAGATCGCCAAGTTCGAGTGCCCGGCCTGCACGAGCAACACGGTCCTTAAGTCGAACGGCTTCGACTCGTTGCTCGTGAACGAGATCGGCGCGTACAGCGGTTCGATGTGGATGGACGTCCGCGACGGAAGTCGCACCACCACCCTGACGGTCAACGCGAGCGGTGCGTGGACGTTGACGGTGGGCGAGATCGACATGGCGACGATGACGGCAGGTTCGATGCAGGGCAACGGCGACGGCGTCGTCCTCTTCACCGGGACCGCGCGGAAGGCGAAGATCACCAACAACGGCGAGAGCAACTTCGCGGTGCACGTCTTGTCCTCGAAGTCGCTCGACCTCGCGGTCAACCACATCGGGGGCTACGAAGGCACCGTGCCGCTCGAGGGACCTGCTTTGATCCAGATCACCTCGAGCGGGGCGTGGACCATCACGCCGTCCTGACCTCGCCTACTCGGGTGGCGTCAGCCGCAAATCCGGATCCACCGGCGGCACCCCGTCGAACGGCCCGTCGTCCTTCATCCGTCCGACGTGGTCCAGCGCGACCTCGATCTCCGCCCGGAACGGGTCACCGTCGGCCGGCGGCGTGCGGAACCACTCGTGCAGCTCGGCGGGGATCTCGAACCGCGCGAGCAGCTCGTCGTACAGCGCCTCGCGGTCGGCGGCCTGCGCGCCGAGGTCGTGGTACTCGCGCAGTGCCATGCGCAGGCGGATCCAGCGGTAGCGGTCGGTGTTGCGCTGCTGCACGAACCGCTCGCGCAGCAGGTCGCCTGCCTTCTGCCCGCGCAACGCCAGCCGCCTGATCGTGTCCGGCGGCATGAAGAGGTTCGAGCCGCCTTCGTCGTCGGACTGCCGCACGTGCGCGATGCGGCCGCGGTAGCCGGGAAGCGCGGACTGCATGGTGTCGCGCCAGTCGAGGAACGTGTTCAGGATCGAGAAGAGGAAGCGCGGCATGGAGTTCAGCGACGAGTAGGGCGTGCCGGACGTGGACGCGTCCTGCTCCGGCAGCCACACCTCGTCCTTGTCGCCGTTCGGGTAGGGCTGCAGGCTCAGGCCGAACGTGGGCCAGCGCGGCAGCAGCGAGTCGAAGAAGTGGATCGGGAAGTTGCTGGTGATGCCGCCGTCGGAGAACCAGTGCACGCGTCCGTCCCTGCACAGCGGCACGGCGGCGAACAGGCCGGGGAACGACAGCGACATGCGCACGGCGAGCACGACGGGCAGCTGGTCGCGGGAAGGCAGCGCGCGCAACGGCATGTGCTCGTGCAGCGGGCACTTCAGAGCGGTCTCGGCCCCGTTCAACTGCTCCACGACCCGCGCCGGCAGCACGTAGCCGAGGCACTCCTCGCAGTACTGCCACTCCTCCCGGAACGGCAACCGGTACGGCCGCCCCTCCGACAGGTCGGTCGTCATCAGCACGAGGTTGATGTCCCCGAGATCCCCGAACGTCAGCGCCTGCGAGGTGCCCGCGATGTCGTCGAGCTGGTCGGCGATCCAGTCGGCGAGCGGCGGCACCCCCGTCGACTTCGGCATCCCCGCCAGCCGGTCGAGCCACGACGGCGTGAAGTCACCGGTGCCGGGAACGAGTCCGAAGTGGATGGACCGGGCGTGCTCCTTCAGGAAGCGCTGCATCGCGTACCCGTACGTCACGATCAACGCGCTCACCGCCGCCAGCGACAGCACCAGCCACACCAGCAGCACGATCGCCGCAGTCGCGTAATGCCGCGAGAACGCCAGCCCGAGCACCAGCGGTACGAAGGCGAAAACCCAAGCAGGCCAAGGCAAACCAGACCGCAACGGCCACAACACGATCACCACGCACGCCACCGCCACCACGGCGACCACCACCGCGAGCCAGCCCGGATACGCCGACGGCGCGAGCCACGCCGAGTACAGCACCGGCCCGCCCAGCCACAGCAACGCCATCAGCGCCAGCACGGACTTCGCCCGCAGCCCGACCGCACCCAGCAACGCGAAGAACAGGCACGTGATCGCACTGCGCCCGGTCGTCTCCCGCTTCTGCATGGAGGCGACGACGAACCGGTACAGCGCCCGCGTCTTCTCGGCGGGCTGGAACAGCTGCGCCATCCGCCACCGCTCCGCGCCGGACCCGGACGTGAACCAGTCGATCAGCCCGGCCAGCTTCTCGAACCCGCCGTTCGCGCGACCTCTCTCGGCCGCCGCCGTGAACCCGGCGGCGATCGCCCCCGCCGACGCGCCACCGATCTGCCTGAACTCGTAGTGGCGGGCCAGCGAGGCGACGGCGAGCGGGTACACGACACCGCTGGTGGTACCGCCGCGCATGGTCAGGTCGCAGTAGCGGTCGTACTCCATGTGCTCATGATCGCGCGATCTCCGCGCCCCGTGAAGAGACGTTCACTCGGACGCCGAGAACGGGTTCGGGGGAGGCTCGCGCAGCAGCCATTCCAACGCCGTTTCGGCCGACACGACGCTCACCGGCCGCGCCGCGTCCATCACGAAGTCCTCGACCGCGGCCGACGCGAACAGCGTCTCCAACTCCTCGGCGCGGTCGAGGTGCCACCGCAGCTCCGCCTCGTCCGGGTGCCGCGCGGCGAGCCGTTCGCGGATGACGGACAGGTCGGCCTTCAGCCGGCCGACCAGGAGCGGGCCGTCGATCACCGAGGCGTACCGGTCGCGGTCGGCCCGGCTCTCCACCACGCCCGCCAGCACGAGGCGGCGTGCGCCCGCCTTGGCGTGGTTGCGGGCCACGGCCCGGAGGTTGCGCAGCTGCAGCTCGAAGTGGAACGGGTCGCCGGACGGCGCGGGCCAGCACTTCGACAGCCAGTCGAGGTCCACGACGGCGTGCGGCGTGCCGGTCTCGCGGAACCGGTCGCCGACCGCCTCCGCGATCGTCGTCTTGCCCACGCCGACCGGGCCGGTGATCAGCAGCGCTCTCACGGGGCGACCGAGGCGAGCTCCGCCGGCGTGCCCGCCATGATCACGCGGACGTGCTCCGTCACCTTCTCCACCGGCCAGTCCCACCACGCGATGCGCTCCAGCAAAGCCACGTCCGCCTCGCTGTACCGCGTCTTGATCAACGAGGCCGGGTTGCCGCCCACGATCCCGTACGCCGGCACGTCCGACACCACCACGGACCCGGCGGCGATGATCGCGCCGTTGCCGATGTGCACGCCCGGCATGATCAACGCGTTGTAGCCGATCCAGACGTCGTTGCCCACCACCGTGTCGCCCCGCGACGGCGCGCCCAGGGCGATGTCCAGGGTCTTCTCGCCCCAGACGCCGCCGAAGATCGTGAACGGGAACGTCGACACGCCCGCCATGCTGTGGTTGGCGCCGGACATGATGAACCGCACGCCTTCCGCCAGCGCGCAGTAGCGGCCGATGACGAGCTTCTCGGTGCCGTAGTTGTAGAGGACGTTGCGTTGTTCGAACTCCGTGGCGTGCAACGGGTCGTCGTAGTAGGTGTACTCGCCGACCTCGATCTGCGGGTTCTTCACCAACGGCTTGAGCAGCACCGTGCGCGCGTAGTCCGGCAACGGGTAGAGGTTGTCGGGCGAGGGAATGGTCACGGCGCTCCGATCGGTTCTTCGCTGAACTGAGTGCGGTACAGCTTGGCGTAGTGGCCTTCCAGGGCCAGCAACGTCTCATGCGTACCACGTTCGACGATCTGTCCGCGGTCCACGACGAGGATCTGGTTCGCCGCGCGGATGGTCGACAGCCGGTGCGCGATCACCAGCGAGGTGCGGCCCGCCAGGGCCTCGACCAGCGCCTCCTGCACGGCGGCCTCCGAGCGCGAGTCCAGGTGCGCGGTCGCCTCGTCCAGGATCACCACTCGTGGCTTGGCCAGCAGCAACCGGGCGATCGTGAGCCGTTGCCGTTCGCCGCCGGACAGCCGGTAGCCGCGTTCGCCCACCACCGTGTCGAGCTGGTCGGGCAACGACGACACCAGGTCCGCCAGCCTGGCGCGGGTCAGCGCGTCCCAGATCTCCTCGTCGGTCGCGGCGGGCGCCGCCAGGCGCAGGTTCGCGCCGATCGACTCGTGGAACAGGTGCCCGTCCTGCGTCACCATGCCCACGGTCTCGCGGATCGAGTCGAACGACAGGTCGCGAACGTCCACACCGGACAGTCGCACGGTGCCGGAGTCCGTGTCGTACAGGCGGGGGACCAGCGAGGCGATGGTCGACTTGCCCGCGCCGGACGCGCCCACCAGTGCGATCAGCGAGCCGGGCTCCGCGGTGAACGACACGCCGCCGAGGATCTCCTCGCCGCCGCGCGTGTCGAGCGACGCCACCTCTTCCAGCGACGCCAGTGACACCTTGTCCGCGGACGGGTAGGCGAACTGCACGTCCGAGAATTCGACCGACACCGGACCGTCGGGCACGGCGACCGGTGCGGCCTTCTCCTTGATCAGCGGCGGCAGGTCCAGCACCTCGAAGACGCGCTCGAACGACACCAGCGCCGTCATCACGTCCACCCGTGCGCCGGCCAACGCCGTCAACGGCGCGTAGAGCCGCGTGAGCAGCAGTGCGAGCGTCACGATCGTGCCCGGCGCCATCTCCCCGGCGAACACGAAGTACCCGCCCAGGCCGTAGACCAGCGCCAACGCCAACGAGGACACCAGCGTCAACGCCACGAGGAACAGCCACTGCGCCACGGCCGTCCGCACGCCGATGTCGCGCACGCGCCGTGCCCGTGCACCGAACTCCGCGCTCTCCAGAGCCGGCCGGCCGAACAGCTTGATCAACGTCGCGCCGGGCGCGGAGAACCGCTCGGTCATCTGCGTGGTCATCATCGAGTCGAGGTTCGCCGCCTCGCGGTGCATCGACGCCAGGCGCTTGCCCATCCGCCGGGCCGGGATCAGGAAGATCGGCAGCAGCACCATCGCGAGCACCGTGACCTGCCACGACAGCGTCAGCATCACGACCAGCGTCAGGGCCAGCGCGATCACGTTCGTGACCACGCCGGAGATCGTCTCGGAGAACGCCCGCTGCGCCGCGATCACGTCGTTGTTCAGCCGCGACACCAGCGCCCCGGTGCGCGTGCGGGTGAAGAACGCGATCGGCATGCGTTGCACGTGGTCGAAGACGGACTGGCGCAGCCGCAGGATCAGGTCCTCGCCGACTCGCGACGACTGCCACCGCTCGGCCAGTGAGAACCCGGCCTCCAGCACCGCCACGCCGGCGATCGCCAGCGCGAGCCACACCACGAGCCCGAAGTCGCGGCCGGCGAAGATGGTGTCGACGACCCGTCCGGCCAGCACCGGAGAGGCCACGGCGAGCACGGCCGCGAGCCCGCTGGTGGCGAGCAACGCGTACACGGCTCGCCGTTGCGGGTGGGCGAACCGGGCGACACGCTTCAACGTCGCCCGGCTCACGCGACGGCTCTTCTCGTCCTGCATCGCGCTTTCGAGCGCGTACCAGGCGTTGAAGTCGATGTTCATGACGACCAGTCTCGAACCTCGACCTACGAGGAGGTCAAGCCGTTTTCAGGAACTCGTCCACCTCGGCGAGGGCCGCCGCACGCACCGGCTCAGGCGACAGGAACAGGTCGTGCATGCCGGCCTTGATCTCCACGACCTTGACCGATGATCCGATCTTCGGACCCCACTTGCGCATGCCCTCGACGTCGAGCACGGCGTCCGCTTTGGACACGTCCTCGCTCCACGCCTTGGCGTTCAACATGCTCTTGTCGGAGTGCAGCACCAGCACCGGCACGCGCACGTCGAGTCCCTTGTGGACCTTCTCCTGGGCGATGAGGACCGCCCGGATCCACCCCGCCAGCACCGGGAACCCGGCCAGCGGCTTCCACTTCAGGTCGAAGTCCCACTCGCCGTTGCGGGAGTTGTGGATCGCCGCCCCGTACGCCTCACCGAGGTTCGCGCGGATCTTCACCTTCGGCACCAGGCCGCCCAGGACCTTCACGATCTGCCGCACGACCGGCGGTTCGACGACGTCGAGCCACGGGCTGTTGAGCACCAACGCGTCGATCAGGTCGCCCGCGCGTCGTTCGTGCGCCCACAACGACGTCGTGAGCCCGCCCGTCGAGTGCCCCATGAGCACCACACGCGAGTGCTCTTCACGAATGACGGCGATCGCCGCGTCGATCTCCTCGAAGTACACGGCCATGTCCGTCGTGTAGTTCGGCACCTCGCCGTCGCGCAACGACCGGCCGTATCCGCGCAGGTCGACGGCGTAGAAGTCGTAGCCCTGGGCGGTGTAGTGCTCGGCCACGTGCTCCTGGAAGAAGTAGTCCGCGAATCCGTGCACGTAGAGGATGGCGCCCCGGTCGTTGGCCACGGCCCGGCGGCGGACCAGGGTCGCTGACGCCCCGCCGCGCAAAGGCAGAACTGTGGTGTCTTCGTCGCTGCTCACCGGGCAAGTTTGCAACGGTCTGACGCCGATTCCGTGCAGCCTTGTCCGGATCGTGTCTAACCTGGATGGCGTGACGGGGGATATTGAGCAGTCATCGAGGGTGCGGTTCCCGGGCATCAGCCCACGCGCCTATGAGCATCCTGCCGACCGAGGCGCCCTCGCGGTGCTGAGGGCGGTGCCCGCAGTGGCACCGATCCTCAAGGCGGTCGCCGGAGCCTTCACCGAACGGGGTGAGCGCCTGCTTCAGGTGGCGTCCTCCGTCCGCGTCGGCCCCAAGCAGTACCCGCAGCTCGACCGCATCCGCAACGAGGTGGCGGCGACGTTCGACCTCGCCGAGGTGCCCGAGCTCTTCGTCGAACGCAACTCGCAGGCGTACGGCTACACCTACGGCATCGACAAGCCGTTCATCGTGATCAGCACGGGCTCGGTCGACCTGCTCGACAACGAGTCGCTGCGGTTCCTGATCGGTCACGAGATGGGCCACGCGATGTCGGGCCACGCGCTGTACAACACGCTGCTGCGCAGGCTGATCGACCTGACCACGTCCTTCGCGTGGGTGCCCGCGGGCGCCATCGCGATGCGCGCGGTCATCGCGGCGCTGCGCGAGTGGCAGCGCAAGACCGAGCTCTCCTGCGACCGGGCCGGCCTGCTGGCCTGCCAGGACCCGCAGGCCGCGCTGCGCACGCACCTCGCGCTCGCGGGTGACCTGGGAGGCAACGTCGACATCGCGTCGTTCCTCGCCCAGGCCAAGGAGTACGAGGAGGTCGAGGACATCCGCGACAGCCTCCTCAAGCTGCTGCACACCGAGCACCGCACGCACCCGCTGGTCGTGGTGCGCGCCGCCGAGCTGCAGCGCTGGTCGGCGAGCGAGGAGTACCGCGAGATCCTGACCGGCACGTACGCGCGCCGCGAGGACGACCGGCCGACGAGCAACCTCACCGACGACATCAAGGGCGCCGCCCGGTCGTACCGCGAGTCCATGAACAACTCCGCCGACCCGCTGATCAAGACGATCAACGACATCGGCGAGTCGGTCATGGGCGCGGCGGGCAAGCTCTGGAGCAAGGTTGCTCCGAACGGCTCAGCGGAGTAGCTACCATCTGGAGTCATGAGACGACTCCTCGTGTTGGTTCTCTCCGCAGTGCTCGCGTCAACAGGTGTCGCCGCCGCCGACGAGCAGGTCGTCGGCGGCGAGCGCGCCTCCATCGAAGCCAATCCGTGGGTCGTCTACCTCCTCGACGACCGCGGCACCCAGTTCTGCGGCGGCACGATCGTCGCTCCGCAGAAGGTGCTCACCGCGGCCCACTGCGCGCTCGGCCGTGCGCCCAAGGACGTGCAGGTCGTCGCCGGTCGCGAGGACAAGCAGGACCGCGAGGCCGGGGTGGTCGCCGCGGTCACCGACATCTGGATCCACCGCCAGTACGTCTCGGCCGACGAGGGCGAGGACATCGCGGTGCTCACCCTGAAGAAGGCGGTCCGGTACACCCCGCTGCCGTTCGCCGAACTGACCGATCAGGCACTCTACGAACCCGGCAGGGAGCTGCGCGCGCTCGGCTGGGGCCGCACTTCCGAGAACGGCAAGACGTCCCGCTACCTCATGCAGGCCACCGTGCCCGTGCTGCCGGACGACTACTGCGTCGACACCTACCCGCACTTCGTGAAGGCGGACATGTTCTGCGCCGGCTACGACGGCGGCAAGATCGACACCTGCCAGGGCGACTCGGGCGGCCCGATCGTGATCGACGGCAAGCTCGTCGGCGTCACGTCGTGGGGCGAGGGCTGCGCGCGCAGGGGCAAGCCCGGTGTGTACGTCCGGATCTCCCGCTACGCCAAGGACCTTCACCCGGTCGTGGATGCTTCGCCGCCTGGAGTTGTCGACCCGTAGACACCTGGGTACTTGTGAGCCCATGCGACTGCTCGCGGTGGTTCTGGCCCTGCTCGTGATCACGGTGACCCCGGCTCACGGCACGCCCAGGATCGTCGGCGGCGTCGTGGTGGACAGCCCCGACGAGGCGCCGTGGGTGGTGGCACTGACGACGTCGTCGGGCCACCAGTTCTGCGGCGGAGCACTCGTCGGTCCGGGGCAGGTGGTCACGGCGGCGCACTGCGTCCACGGCCGCGAGCCCGGCTCGATCACCGTCGTCGGTGGGCGGCTCGACCTGCGCACCGACGACGGCTCCACCACCGTCGGCACGTCGTACCAGCTGGTCGACGGCTACTCGACCCCGTCGCGCGGCAAGGACGTGGCCCTGCTGACGCTCGCCGAGCCGATGCCGTACCGGCCGCTGCCGGTCGCCGGGCAGGGCGCGTACATGGCGGGCGGCGTCGGTGTCGTCTACGGGTGGGGCCGGCAGTCGGAGGACGACGCGGACAAGAGTCCGTTGCTGCACAAGGCTCAGGTGCCGGTCTGGACCGACGAGCAGTGCGCCGCGACCTATGCGCGCTATGACGCCCAGGCGATGTTCTGCGCGGGGTATCCCGACGGTGGCATCGACGCGTGCGTGGACGACTCCGGTGGACCGTTCGTGATCGACGGCCGGTTGGTGGGCGTTGTGTCGTGGGGCATCGGCTGCGCCCGTCCGAACGCGCCCGGCGTCTACACGCGCGTGGCGACCTATCTGACCGGTGTGCAACTGGCGACGGGATCCGCTGTGACTCCGTAGCCTGCAGGGGTATGACCGGAAGATCATCGGGTGTTGTCGCCGCCGTTCTGGCCGCGCTCACCCTGGGGGCCATGACCACAGTTCCCGCGAGCGCCGAGCCCGCCGGGAACCCGATCGTCGAGCTGAAGAGCGTCGCACGCGACCAGTGCATGACGGGCGGCACGGCGGATCCGTTCGAGATCGAACTGGCCGGCTGCACCGGCGCCGCGACGCAGCGCTGGGAGAAGGTCGGTCTGCCGAACGGGCAGTTCTTCCTGCGCAACGTCGCCGACCGGTGGTGTGCGACCGGCGAATGGCTGGTCACGAAAGTCTGCGACGAGACGAACCGCCAGCAGCGCTGGGAGCTCGTCACGGACGCGTCCGGTGCGACGAAGCTGAAGATCGACTCCCCGTGGAACCCGTACGTCGACACGTCCTGGTACGGCGAGTACTTCTTCAAGCTCATCACGCAGGAGCCGGAGGACACCGACCACCAGCGGTGGGTCGTGACCGACGTCGGCCGGACCACGCCGCTGCCGGACACCACCGGGGCGTCGGTCACGCTGGAGAACTCCCGGTGGTGGGCGGACGAGACGACCGACAACTGCGCCGACGGTGCCGGTATGGGCGTGTGCCCGGGGTCGCCGTATCAACGGGTCGAACTGGGCGGTGGGCTCGTCCAGCTCAGGGTGGGCGAGCACTGCCTGCGCCCGAAGCCCGGGACGACGGCGGTGCAGTTCGTCGATCTGGCAGGCGACTGCGCGGCGGCCGATCCGGAGCAGCAGTGGCAGCTGGAGGGGCCTGACGTGTTCGGCGGTCACCTGCTCCGCAACGTGGGCACGGGCAAGTACCTCACGCCCAGTTCCTCCCTGTGCCTGTACGCGAAGGGCGGCTTCTCCGGGAACCCCCAGGGTCAGAGGTGGTACCTCCACCTGGCCTGACTAGAGCACGAGCCCCACGGACATCGTCAGGAAGACGGCCGCGCACACGGCGTCGAGCGCGGTCGTCACCCCGGGCCGCTTGAGCTTCCCGGCCACCCGCGACGCCGCCAGCACGATCATCAGCTCCCACACGGCCGCCAGCCCGAGGAACACCAGGGCGAGCATCGCGAGCTGCGGTGCCGGTTCACCCGATCCGATGAACTGTGGCAGGAACGCCAGCGAGAACAGGATCATCTTCGGGTTCGTGATGTTGGTCAGGAAGCCCTGCCGGAACGGGCGCGCGCTCATGACCTCCTCCGGCTGCTCACCGGTGCGCTTGACGAGTCCGCGCGTGATGGAAATCGCCAGGTAGAGCAGGTAGCCGGCGCCGATCCAGCGCAGGGCCGTGAGCATCATCGGGTACTGCGCGAGCACCACTCCGAGGCCCGAGATGACCAGGGCGACCTGGACCGCCGCGGCCGTGTGGATGCCGCCCAGCGCGAGCAGTCCGGCGCGGGTGCCGGACCGCAGTGACGTGCGCAGGAGCAGGAACGCGTCCACGCCGGGGGTCACGATGACGACCGCGCACGCGATGAGGAAGGCCGGGACCTGGCCGAAGTCGAACAACACCGTACATACCCCCGTGATCTATACCACCGACCGCAAAATCTCCGGCCTGATGGGACGTTAACACAAGAATCTCCGGTTTTGACGTCGCCTTAGCGCGATCGCTACCGTTGGTGACCGATCGTCCACCTGGTGCAACGAGGAG
Source organism: Lentzea sp. NPDC058436 (assembly GCF_042721515.1). Taxonomy (NCBI): domain Bacteria; kingdom Bacillati; phylum Actinomycetota; class Actinomycetes; order Pseudonocardiales; family Pseudonocardiaceae; genus Lentzea; species Lentzea sp. NPDC058436. Next base: position 142,896 of record NZ_JBHXLF010000014.1, on the reverse strand, counting down.
TGGTCCGTGAGGGGTAAGCGGCTTGCCGTGCTGGTGGCGGTGATCGCGCTGGTCAGCGGTACTTCGACCGCCGATGCGATCGTTGGGGGGACACCCGCGCGGGTGGCGGACAACCCGTGGGTTGTGGCGATCACCACCACGGACGGTCAGCTGATCTGCGGTGGCGCGCTCGTCGCCGCGGACAAGGTCATGACGGCCGCGCACTGCGTGACGCTGAAGGGCGTGTTCGGCAAGAACCAGCGCCCCGCCGAGCAGTTGCGCGTGGTCGCGGGCCGGACCGACCTGCGCGAGAAGGGTGAGGGCGTCGAGGCCGTCGTCTCGGGCGTGTGGCGGCACCCCGACTACGTCGAGGTCACCAAGGGCGACGACGTGGCGGTGCTCACGCTCGCGCGTCCGGTGCCGTACCGGACGATCGGGCTCGGCGAGGCCGGTGCCGACGGCGTGGTGCTCGGCTGGGGCCGCACTGCCGAGAACAGCGCGCCCTCCCTGACGCTGCGCAAGGTGACGGTGCCGATCCTGTCCGACCAGGAGTGCGCGCTCAAGGAGCCGGACTACCGGCCGGGCGCGATGCTGTGCGCCGGGCGCGGCGGGCGGGACGCTTGCACGGGCGACTCCGGCGGGCCGCTCGTGGTGCGCGGACGGCTGGCGGGCGTTGTGTCGTTCGGCCGAGGCTGCGCTCGGGCAGACGAACCCGGCGTCTACACCCGGCTCGCCAACTACCGGCAGACGCTGGGCTTCTGATATCCACGGTCAGGTGCGAACCACACAGTTTCCCGCCACGCTGCGCCGCCAGTGGGGGCTCGACCTGAGCCCCGCCCAGCTCTACGCGATCCTGCGACTGCGGCAGGACGTCTTCGTCGTCGAGCAGAACTGCATCTACGCCGACGTGGACGGCCGTGACCTGGAGCAGGGCACACGGCACTTCTGGCTGGAGGCCGAGGGGGCGCACGATCCGCTCGCGTACCTGCGGCTTCTCGAGGACGCGGACGGCACGTTCCGCATCGGCCGCGTCGTCACCGCCCGCATGGCCCGCGGCCGCGGGTACAGCCGCCGGCTCATGCAGGCCGCGCTCGTGGACATCGGCACCGCGCCGTCAGTGCTCGACGCGCAGACGTACGTCGCCGACTTCTACGCCTCGTTCGGGTTCGTGCCCGAGGGCGAGGAGTTCATCGAGGACGGGATTCCACACCTGCGGATGCGGCGCTCTCCCTGATCACGCGCACCGCGCGCTCGATGTCGGCCTCGGTCAGATCGGCGCGCGCGGTGAGCCGCAGCCTGCTGATCTGGTCCGGCACCGACGGCGGCCGGAAGCAGCCGACGACCACACCGCTCGTGCGGCACGTCTCGGCCCACTGGAACGCCTGCTCCGGGCTTGGCGCCCGCACGCTCACGACGGCCGCGGTCGGCGTGCTGACCTGGAAACCGGCCTCCTTCAGGCGGTGGCTCAGGTCGTGCGCCACGGTCAGCGCCCGCTCGGGACGGTCCGGTTCCTCGCGCAGGATCTTGATCGCCGCGAGGGCCGCCGCCGCGCTGCTCGGCGCGAGACCGGTGTCGAAGATGAACGGCCGCGCGGTGTCGATCAGGTGCTTGATCACCCGGCTCGGGCCGAGGACCGCGCCGCCCTGCGCGCCCAGCGACTTGCTCAGCGTCAGCGTGGTGATCACGTCCGGCTGCCTGATCAGGCCCGCCTCGGCCACGGCGCCACGGCCACCGGGCCCGACGACACCGAGCCCGTGCGCGTCGTCGACCACCAGCGCGGAGCCGTTCGCGCGGCAGACCTCGTGCAGTTCGTTCAACGGGGCGATGTCACCGTCCACGCTGAACACCGAGTCCGTGACGACGATCGCCCGCCGCTTGCCGCGGGTCTCCAGCGCGTGCCTGACCTTGCCGACGTCGCAGTGGTCCGCGACGACGACGTCGGCCTTCGACAGGCGCGTGCCGTCGATGAGGCTGGCGTGGATGTGCTGGTCGGCGACGATCGCCGTACCGGGACCCGTCAGCGCCGTGACCGCGGCGAGGTTCGCCATGTACCCGCTGCTGAACACCAGCGCCGACTGCGAGCCGCAGAAGTTCGCGAGCTCGTACTCCAGCTCGGCGTGCAGCTCCGTCGAGCCCGTGACCAGGCGCGATCCCGTGGAACCAGCGCCCCACTTCAGCGTGGCGGCGGCCGCGGCACCCGCGACGCGCTTGTCCTTGGCGAGGCCCAGGTAGTCGTTGCTCGCGAGGTCGAGGTCCGTCGAGCCGGCGGTGCGCGGCCTCAGGCGCCGGGTCAGACCGGCCTTGGCCCTCGCTTCAGAACGGACGTCGATCCAGTCGAACGTGGACTCACCACCGCTGGAAATCGCCTCAGTTGTGCTCACGGTCACCGCCTGAGTCTCCCATCTGCCCGCTAGCGTGCCGCTCGTGGACCTGTTCACCTTCACGCGCGCCGAACTCACCTCGCCGGTGCAGTTCGCCGGCGGCCGGTGGGTGGTGTCCGACCACGACGACGTGCGCGCCGTGCTGGCCGATCCGGTCACCTACCTGCCCGACAACGCGCTGACCGCCGTCACGCCCGTCGCGCCCTCGGCGTTGCGAGCCCTGGTCCGCGCCCGGTTCTCGCTGCCGCCGACCTTGGCGAACAACGGGTCCTCGTCGCACGCCTCTCTTCGCCGGCTGGTCGCGTCGTTCTTCACACCCGCCCGCGTCGCCGCAGCGGAGCCTCGCATCCGTGCCCTGGTTTCGGAACGGCTGGGTGGCACGGATCTCGTGCGGGACCTGGCCTGGGACCTGCCGGCGATCGTGCTGATGGAGCTGCTCGGGCTGGAGAACGTCGACATCCCCACGTTGAAGCGCTGGAGCTCCGGTTCGTTGGAGTTCTTCTGGGGCGACATCGGCCGCGAACGGCAGATGGAGCTGGTCGACGACGTCGGCGACTTCCACCAGTGGCTGATCAAGCGCTACCACGCCCGCGACGGCGAGTTGTTCTGCGCGCTGGCCGACGCCGGTGTGTCCGCAGAGGACTCCGCGGGGCTTTGCTACTTCCTGCTGATCGCGGGCCAGGAGACGACGACCCAGCTGCTGTCCACGGCGTTGCGCCGTGCGTTGCAGGACCGTTCGCTGTGGGCGCGGTTGCCGGAGCCCGGTGTGGCCGAGTCGTTCGTCGAGGACGTGCTGCGGACCGAGACGCCCGTGGTCACGTGGCGGCGGCTGACCGCGCGTGAGGTCGTGTTGTCCGGTGTGCGCGTGCCGGCCGGCGCGGAGCTCGTGTTGTTGTTGAGCGGTAAGGAAACCGACCAGCGGCACCTGGCGTTCGGATACGGCAGGCACTTCTGCCTCGGTGCGGGACTGGCACGGCTGGAGGCCGCCGTGACGTTGCGGACGGTGGCGTCGCACGAGCCGTCGCTGCACCTGACCGGCCCTGATCCGGAGTGGCTTCAGCTGCTGTCGTTCCGCGCGCCCCGGTCCGTCACGGTCGCGCGATGAGCTTGCCCCGCGTGGTGCGGGCTTCGAGTGCTTCGTGCGCCTCGGCGATGTCGTCGAGCCGGTAGACGTCACCGAGCACGGGCTTGAGGTTCAGGTTCAGCACCTCTTGCGGCGTGGTGCCGCGGGGGAGGCCCATGACCGCCACGCCCTTGCGGAAGACGTCGCTCGCCGTGACGTCCAGCGGCTCACCACTGGCGTACCCGAACACGACCATCCTGCCGGCACCGTCCCTGAGCAGCTCGAACGCCTTCCTACCGATCGCGCCGCCGATCGACTCGAAGACGACGTCCACCGGTTCGAGCCCGTCCCAGTCGTAGCCGATCCCGCCTTTGCTGGACGCGGCGAGCACGGTCGCGCCCGCCCGTTGCGCGAGCTGGACCAGCAGGCTGCCGACACCACCGGACGCCGCCTCGACCAGCACCCGGTCACCCGGCCGGATCCGTGCCGCCTTGGCCGTCGCGACCGCCGTGGTGCCCTGCAGGAAGAGTGCGAGCGCCTCGTGGTCGCTCACGCCGTCGGGCACGTCGATCGGGTGCTCGATGACGGCCTTCGTGGCGTAGGCACCGTCGCGCGGCACGCCCATGACCCGGCGGCCTTCTCCTGTGGTGCCAACGACTTCCGAGCCCAGCGTGACGGGAAGGGCCGGTCCCGGGTACCACGGGAAGAGCTCCCTGCCCTTGCCGCGGCGGATGACCGTCTCGCCGTAGTTGAGCCCGATCGCGGTGACGTCGACGAGCGTGTCGCCGACGGGGTCGGGCACCTCCTCGACGGTGAGCACCTCGGGCCCTCCGAACTCGTGGAACCGCACTGCCTTCACCTGGTCCTCCCTCAGTAAGCGGACCGTCGGTCCGTTTGGTAATATACGGACCGTCAGTCCGCTTGTGTCAAGGGAGAGTTCGTTGGAACGTGCCGATGCCGCCCGCAACCGGGCCGCGATCCTGGCCGCCGCGACCGAGCTGATCAGCTCCCGGGGCATCGAGGCCGTGTCCGTCGAGGACGTGGCACTGGCGGCGGGTGTGGGCAAGGGCACCGTGTTCCGGCGGTTCGGCGACAAGGCCGGTCTGGTCAGGGCCGTGGTCGACTCCACCGCCGCCTCGTGGATCCAGACGGCGTCGTTGGAGTGCCGCTCCGCCGGGGAGTTCGCCGGCACGCTGTTCGACCACGTGCTGGCGTCGTTGCCGCTGGTCATCGCCGTGGAACGGACGACGGTCCGCAGCTGCGAGGGCAACTTCCGGATCACCGTGGAACGCCTGGCCCGGCTGGTCGGCTCGACCTTCAAGGCGCACACCGTCCTGGCCGTGCTCCGGGGTGAGCACATCGAGTTCCTGCTGGCCCAGGGGATGACCGCCGACGAGATCCGGGCGGGCGTCATTTCACTCGCGGAGACGCTCGCGGCTGAGGTTTGATGCGGGGGTGTTGAACCGTCAGCTGTCCGGAGTCAGGAAGCGCACGCTGCTCGAAGAGCTCGGCCCCGTGCCGGACGTCGAGCCCGACCGCTACGGCGACGGCGGACCGGTGGAGGCGCTGGAGACCCGCGTCGCGCAGCTGCTGGGCACCGAGGCCGCGCTGTTCGTGCCGACCGGCACCATGGCGCAGCAGATCGCGCTGAAGTGCTGGGCGGACCGCACGCACAACCCGATCGTCGCGATGCACCCGCAGGCGCACCCGCTGCACCACGAGGACGACGCGCTGACCGTGCTGTCCGGCCTGCGCCCGATCAAGGTGCGCAACGCGGACGTCGCCTCGTGCCCCGAACCGTTCGGCACGCTGCTGCTGGAGGTGCCGGACCGCGAGGCCGGGTTCGTCCTGCCGACCTGGGACGAGCTGACCGAGGTCGTGGACGCCGCGCGCGAACGGGACGCGGTCGTGCACCTCGACGGCGCGCGGCTGTGGGAGAGCACGCACGGCCTGGGCAAGCCGCTGCCGGAGATCGCGGGCCTCTTCGACTCGGTCTACGTGTCGTTCTACAAGTCGCTGGAAGGCATGTCGGGCGCGGCGCTCGCAGGCACCCAAGACTTCGTGGACCAGGCGCGAGTGTGGCGGCACCGGTACGGCGGCATGCTGTTCCAGCAGTGGCCGGCGGCGTTGTCCGCGATGCACGGCCTCGACACGGTGCTGCCCCGCCTGGGCACCCAGGTCGAGCACGCCAAGGTCGTGGCCGCCGCCATGGGCCTGCCTGAGCCGCACACCCACCAGTTCGCGCTGCACCTGCCCGGCGACCCGAAGCGGCTGACCGAGCTGGGCGGGAAGTTCCTCGGCGGGTTCTGGCGGGACGGGACGCTCGCCAAGACCGAGGTGACGATCGCGGCGCCCGCGCTGGAGTGGACGGCGGAGGAGGTCGGGGAGGCCTGGGCGGAGTTCAGGAGCCTGATCTAGGGCGACGTCGCTCACCTGGCTGTTGGACCCGGCGGTGCGAAGTGCGACGATGCCGGGGCTGTGAGGGGAGTGCGAGGAAGCCGGTGCGAATCCGGCGCCGTCCCGCGACTGTGACCGGTTCTGGAGAGACCGGGAGTCAGGAACTCGTCCCCCTCTTATCCAACCGGCCACGGGCGTGGACACCCGAGGAAGGACTTCGCCGAGCATGTACCCCTTTTCGGCTGTCGTCGGACACGACGACCTCCGGCTCGCCCTGCTGCTGAACGCGGTGCACCCCGCCATCGGCGGTGTTCTCGTCCGCGGCGAGAAGGGGACCGCGAAGTCGACCGTCGTGCGCGCCCTCGCCGCGCTGCTGCCCGAGCTCGAGGTCTCGAAGAACTGCCGTTTCGGCTGCGTGCCCGGTACGACCGACTGCCCCGACGCGCCGCACGACGGCACCGAGAGCCGCCCGGCCCGGCTCGTCGAACTGCCCGTCGGCGCCACCGAGGACCGGCTCGTCGGGTCGCTCGACCTCGAGAAGGCGCTGACCGAGGGCGTGCGGGCGTTCCAGCCCGGCCTGCTGGCGTCGGCGCACCGGGGCGTGCTCTACGTCGACGAGGTCAACCTGCTGCACGACCACCTGGTCGACCTGCTGCTCGACGCCGCCGCGATGGGGCGTGCGCACGTCGAACGCGAAGGCGTGTCGGTCTCGCACCCGTCGCAGTTCCTGCTGGTCGGCACGATGAACCCCGAGGAGGGTGAGCTGCGGCCGCAGCTGCTCGACCGGTTCGGGTTGACGGTGGCGGTGAAGGCGGCTCGTGATGTGAGCGTGCGCACCGAGGTGATCCGGCGCCGGCTCGCCTACGAGGCCGACCCCGTCGCGTTCGCGGCGAGGTGGGCCGGCGAGGACGCCCAGCTCAAGCAGCAGATCACGGACGCGCGCCACAACCTCGCGCGAGTGTCCCTTCCGGACGGTGAGCTGCGCCGGATCGCCGCTGTGTGCGCGGCTTTCGAGGTCGACGGCATGCGCGCGGACCTCGTCGTCGCCCGTGCCGCCAGCGCTCACGCGGCGTGGCGCGGTGCGTCGGAGGTCGAGGAGGTCGACGTCGAGGTCGCGGTCCGGCTGGCACTGCCGCACCGGCGCCGGCGCGACCCGTTCGACGAGCCGGGCATCGAGGAGCAGCAGCTCGAGGACGCGATGAAGCAGGCGGCCGAGCACGCCGCCGAACCCGACGAGGGTCCGGACGACGACGGCCCCGGTGGTGGTGAGCTGCCCGAACCGCAGGAAGGCCCGAAGGGCAACGGGAACGCGCCTCAGGACCGTCCGGCACCGGAGCCGTCGCCCGCGTTCAAGGCGCGGCTGCTGGAGGTCCCCGGAGTCGGCGAAGGCGCGCCCGGCAAGCGTTCCAGGGCCCGCGCGCGCACCGGCAGGATCGTCCGTTCGTCCAAAGTGGACGGCAGTGGTCTGCACCTCGTCGACACGCTGACGAACGCCGCACCGCACCAGGCGACGCGCGGCCGCAGCGGTCCCGGCCTGCTGCTCACCGCCGCCGACCTGCGCAAGGCCGTGCGGGAGGGCAAGGAGTCGAACCTCGTCCTGTTCGTCGTCGACGCCTCCGGGTCGATGGCGGCGCAGAAGCGGATGTCGGCCGTCAGCGGTGCGGTGATCTCGTTGCTGCGCGACGCCTACCAGCGCCGGGACAAGGTCGGCGTGGTGACGTTCCGCGGTAACCAGGCCGAGGTGGCGCTCCCGCCCACCACCTCCGTCGACGCGGCGGCCACCCGCCTCAAGAAGATGCGCACCGGCGGCCGGACCCCGCTCGCGGACGGTCTGCTGAAGGCGCACAGGGTCCTGGAGATCGAACGCCTCCGCGACCCGCGCAAGCGGCCGTTGGTGGTGCTGCTGACGGACGGCCGCGCCACGTCGTCCGGACTCGGCGGCGACCCGACCAAGGACGCTCTGAAGGCCGCCGGACTGCTCGAGAAGACCGCCGTCGTGGTCGTGGACTGCGAACAGGGCCACGTCCGCCTCGGTCTCGCGCAGAAGATCGCCGAGGCGTTGCAGGGCACGTGCGTCCGGCTCGACCAGCTGTCCGCCGACCACCTCGCCGGCGTCGTCCGGGCTGCGTGAGTTCGCGCTGGTCGTCCGGGTGCCCCTTCGTCGGGATTCGGCGAAGCCCAATCACGGCGAAGCGGCGGCCGGACGACCAGCTTCCCGGCGAACTCACCGGAGTCTGCGGAGCAGCGACCAACGAGCAAGGAGAATCCCCAGTGCCTCAAGGACAACCCACCGAGGTGCCGAAGGACGGCCTGACCACCCGCCAGCGCCGCAACCGGCCGTTGCTGATGCTGCACACCGGTGAGATGAAGGGGAAGTCGACGTCGGCGTTCGGCATGGCGCTGCGCGGCTGGAACCAGGGCTGGGACATCGGCGTGTTCCAGTTCGTGAAGTCCGCCAAGTGGAAGGTCGGCGAGGAGTCCGCGTTCAAGGCGCTCGGCCGGCTGCACGACGAGACCGGCGAGGGCGGCGCCGTCGAGTGGCACAAGATGGGCGAGGGCTGGTCCTGGACCCGCAAGCAGGGCACCGAGGACGACCACGCCTCGGCCGCGCGGGAGGGCTGGGCGGAGATCGCGCGGCGGATCGGTGCGGAACGCCACGGCTTCTACGTGCTCGACGAGTTCACGTACCCGCTGCACTGGGGCTGGATCGACGTGGACGAGGTGGTCGACGTGCTGGCGAACCGGCCCGGCCACCAGCACGTCGTGATCACCGGGCGGTACGCGCCGCAGAAGCTGGTCGACGCCGCCGACCTGGTGGTGGAGATGACCAAGGTCAAGCACCCGATGGACGCCGGGCAGAAGGGCCAGCGGGGGATCGAGTGGTGAACAGGCTGGTCGTCGCTCCGGGACATCGGAGGCCCACGTGGTGAACCGGCTCGTCATCGCCGCCCCCGCCTCGGGCAGCGGCAAGACCACCGTCGCGACCGGGCTCATGGCCGCGTTGCGCCGCGCGGGTTCGCGGGTCGCGCCGTTCAAGGTCGGCCCCGACTACATCGACCCCGGCTACCACTCGCTCGCCACGAACCGGCCCGGCCGCAACCTCGACCCCGTCATGGTCGGCGAGCACCGCGTCCCCGGCCTGTTCGCGCACGGCTCCAAAGGCTGCGACATCGCCGTGGTCGAGGGCGTGATGGGCCTGTTCGACGGCCGCGTCGACACCGCCGGCATCGGGTCGACCGCGCACGTCGCCAAGCTGATCAACGCACCCGTGCTGTTCGTCGTGGACGCGCGCGGGCAGAGCCGGTCGCTCGCCGCGCTGCTGCACGGCTTCCGCGGCTACGACCCCACGGTCCGGCTCGGCGGCGTGATCCTCAACCAGGTCGGGTCGGAACGGCACGAGCAGGTGCTCCGGTCCGCGTGCGACGAGGTGGGCCTGGACGTGCTCGGCGTGCTGCCGCGCGATCCGCAGTTCTCCTTGCCCTCACGGCACTTGGGGCTCGTGACGGCGGCCGAGCACGGCGCGGAGGCGGTGTCCGCGGTCGACGCGATCGCCGCGGCGGTGGCCAAGCACGTCGACCTCGACGCGGTGCGCAGGCTGGCGAGGTCGGTGCCCGACATGGCCGTCGCCGCCTGGGATCCGCAGGTCGAGGCCGTGAGCGGCGAACCGGTGATCGCCGTCGCGGGTGGAGCGGCCTTCACGTTCGGCTACGCCGAACACGTCGAGGTGCTGAAGGCGGCGGGCGCGGCCGTGGCCGTCGTCGACCCGCTGCACGACGAGGACCTCCCGGAGGGCACGGCGGGCCTGGTCCTGCCGGGTGGGTTCCCTGAGCAGCACGCCGAAGCCCTGTCGGCCAACACCCCGTTGCGCGAGGCCGTGGCTCGGTTCGCTCGATCGGGCGCGCCCGTGCACGCCGAGTGCGGAGGGTTGCTGTACCTCGCCAAGTCGCTCGACGGGCACCCGATGTGCGGCGTGCTCGACGCCGAGGGGTTCATGACCCCGAAACTGACCTTGGGCTACCGGGACGCGGTGGCGTCCGCGAACTCGCCGCTGCACGCGCCCGGCAGCCGTGTGACCGGCCACGAGTTCCACCGGACCCAGCTGTCCACACCGCACTCGAACCCGCCCGCGTGGCACTGGCGCGGCGTCGACTCGCGGCCCGTCGCCGAGGGGTTCGCGGTGGGCGGGGTGCACGCTTCGTACCTCCACACGCACCCCGCCGGTGATCAAGAGGCCATAGCCCGTTTCGTGCGGGCCTGCCACCCGTTCGTGGCAGGAGTGGCAGACGGTACGGTCTTCGCCTAAGCCCTCCCTCCCCCAAACCCCCTGTGGAGCTGTCGTGACGACGACCGGTCGGGTCACCTTCGTCGGCGCCGGTCCCGGTGCCGCCGACCTCATCACTGTCCGAGGCGCGCGCCGCATCGCGGAAGCCGACGTCGTCATCTGGGCCCCCAGCGCGGTGGACGCCGAGTGCGTCCGCGAGCACGCCCGCGCCGACGCCGACCTGGTCGACTTCTCCCGCGTCACGCAGGAGGAGATCACCGACCTGTACCGCCGCGCCGCCGCGTCGCGCCAGGTCGTCGTGCGCCTGCACACGGGTGACGCCGCGACCGGTGGTGGCGTCCAGGAGCAGCACGACCTGTGCGTGCGCCTCGGCCTGGAGGTCGAGGTCGTGCCGGGCGTGTCCGTCGTCGCCGCCGCTGCCGCGAAGATCGGGCGCGAGATCACGCAGACCGAGGCGTTCTCGACGGTGCTGCTCTCGCCGGAGAGCAGTGAGCGCGTCAGCGAGTTCGCCGCGTTGCAGACCACCATGGCCGCCACGGTCTCGGGCGCGCGCACCGGCCAGTTCGTGGAGAAGCTGCTGCAGGGCGGGTACTCCGAGGCCACGCCGGTCGTCGTCGCGTACAAGGTGAGCCAGGCCGACGAGGTCGTCGTGCACACCACGGTCGGCGAGCTGGAGGCTGTGGTGAAGAAGCACAAGCTCTACCGCCCGACGCTGTTCCTCGTCGGTGCCGCCGTGAAGGCGCCCACGCGTCGTGTGTCGGCCTCGGCGACGACGTCGGTCGACGAGCCGTTGCGCGCCGCCCGTCCGTCGAGCTGGTCCCGCCGTGCCGCCTCGCGCATCGCGGCGCGCGTGGAGGAGCCCGTTCCGGCACGTCCGGACGAGCCGATCCCCGCGGCCGCTCCCGTGACCGAGCCGAACCCGGCGTGGACGGCGGTCGAGGAAATACAGCAGTCGGTGCGCAAGCCCGCCGAGGAGCCGGCGCCCAAGCCGAAGCTGACGGTGGTGGCCGCTGAGATGCCGAAGCCGCCGACGGTCAACGCCTCGACCTCCACGCCGAGGAAGAAGCAGGTCCGCAAGCCCAAGCGGTCCGCGAACTGATGTCGCACGAGAAGCTGCTGGAGGCAGCGGGCCGTCCCGTCGAGGTCGTCGACGCGGCGGACGGCCTGCGCCCCGCGCTGAACGTGTGCCGGGCCCACTCCGCCGTGATCGTCGAACTGGCCGAGGGCATCGGCCCTGCCGAGGTCGGCGCGGGCCTCGCTGGCTGGCGCCGCACGCTGGTCGTGAACGACGGCGACGAACTGACCACAGTGGACCCGCGCGACGCCGTGACCCGCCGCTGGAACTCTCCGGACGCCGTGTTGTGCCTGGCGGACAACGAGTTCCTCCGCTCGAACGACGGCTGGGCGCTGCCGGACGACGCGTTCGCGAGCCGCACGCACGTGCTCGGCGCCGAGGTGCGCGCGTTCGTGCTGGCCCGCCTCGCCCCGCGTCCCGGTGTGCTGGTGTGGGACGTGCTGGCGGGGTCCGGCGCGGTCGGCGTCGAGTGCGCCCGGCTGGGTGCCGCGGTGATCGCGGTCGAACCCGATCCCGTGCAGTGCGTGCGGATCATCGCGAACGCGTCCGCGCACGGCGTCGACGTCCGCGTCGAGGAGTCGGAGCTGGACGCGTCGTCGTTGCCGCGCCCGGACGCGGTGTTCGTCGGCCGCGGGAACCTCAGCGCGGTCAAGGCTTCCGCCGCGGTGTCGGCGAAGCGCGTGGTCGTCGCGACGGAGAGCGTGGACGAGATCGTGCCCGCGCGGGACGCGCTGGTGGCCGCGGGGTACGAGGTCGAGGGCGTGCACTGGACCGCCTCACGCCTGCTGGACTCGGGATTCGCTCCCGCGGTCCCCGTGACGGTGTTGTGGGGAAGCAAGAAGTGATCGGTGAGCGGGCTGGTCGCGGCCAGTCGTGGGGAGCATCAGCGTGATCGGAGTCTTCGCCGGCCCCGCCCAGCGCGGTGACGCCGCCGACCTGGCCGGTCTCCTCGGCTCCGACGCCGTTGTCCCCGACGGTCCCGTCAAGCCCGCCGTCCGCAGCCTGTGGCCCCGCCTCGGTGCCGTCGTGCTCTTCCTGGACGCGGCCTCGGCGGTCCGCCTGATCGCGCCCCTGTTGCGCGACAAGCGATCCGACCCCGCCGTGGTGTGCGTGGACCAGCACTTCGTGGTCGCTCTGGCCGGCGACGCGGACGTGTTCGCCCGCCACGTCGCGGACGCGCTGAACCGCACGGCCGTCGTGACCAGCGGCCCGTCCATCGACTCGATGCTCGACGAGCTGGTCGAGCAGCTGGACGCCACCGCGGATGGCGACGTCGAGGCCTGCACCGCCGCCATCGAGGCGGGCGAGAAGGTCGTGCTGCGCAACCCGTTGAGCTTCCCGCTTCCGGCGCTGCCGCCGAACGTCGTGCCGGGCGGTGAGGACGCGACGTGGGTGATCGTCGTCGACGACCGCGCCGCCGCGACGAAGGACAACGTGCTGCGGATCGTGCCGCGCACGCTCGTCGTCGGTGTGGGCTCGACGCGCGGCGCGTCGGCCACGAGCGTCGGTGCCGCGCTGTCGGAGCTGGACGCTCAGGGCGGCCTGGACCTGCGCGCCATCAAGGCTTTCGCGACGGCGGACGTCAAGGCGGACGAACCCGGCATCGTGGACGCCGTGGAGGACTGGGGTTTCTGGCACGGCGACACGGCCGAGCTGCTGACGTTCCCGACGGAGGAGCTCGCCGAGATCGGTGTGCCGAACCCGAGCTCGGTGGTGCGCAACTCGCTGGGCACCGCGAGTGTCGCGGAGGCGGCCGCGTTGCGCGGCGCGCGGAGCATCGGGCACGGCGGCCCGATCGAGCTGGCGGCCGAGAAGTTCAAGCGGGACAACGTGACCGTGGCCGCGGCACGGGTGCTGCCGCGCGGCCGGCTCGCGCTGGTCGGGCTCGGTCCCGGTTCGGCCGAGCAGCGCACGCCGCGGGCGGAGGCGGAGATCCGGCGCGCCGCGTTCGTGATCGGGACGCCCGAGGCGATCGACGCGGTCGGGCCGCTTCTGCGCGCGGGCACCGAAGTCCGCCACGAGGGCGCGTGCGAATTGGCCTCCAGTGGGGCCGCGGTCGCGTTCGTCGCTTTTGGAACCGGGCCAACGCTGGACGTTCCGGTCGAAGCCGACGTAATTGTTGTTCCCGGAGTCTGGGAACACTGATGTTTTTCCTTCTTTCGTAGGGTTTCTACCGAAGTTCTCCCGATTAGCGTCGCCATGCACACGGCCCACCCCTGCACCGGGCCCGAAAGCACTGGAGACCGGCATGAGAGCCCGTCGTCTCGTCGCTGTCGCCTGCACCGCCGGCGTCGCACTGTCCCTGCTGACGATCACCGCCCAGGCCGCCGCGCCGAAGGAAGGCCTGCGGCTGCTCGCCGTTCGCGACTCCCTGACCGCCACGCACACCTGGTACGAGCAGACCTACGACGGCAAGCCCGTGCTGGGCGCGTACTACGTCGAGCACGTCGACAAGGCGACCGGCGCGAAGACCGTGGACGACGGCCGCCTCGCCCTGGGCTCGGTCGACGTCACGCCCGCCGTCACCGCCGAGGACGCGAAGACCAAGGTCTCCGCGCCGGAGGGCGCGAACCTCAAGGTGCTGCCCGGCACCGGGCTCGTCTACGAGGTGATCTCCGACAACGGCAAGGGATCCGAGCGCACGCTGGTGCACGCGGAGTCCGGCGCCGTCGTGAAGACCGAGAGCCTGGTCAAGCACGCCAACGGCACCGGCAAGGTGTTCAGCCCGAACCCCGTGGCGTCGCAGCAGAACCAGAACCTCAAGGACGCCAACGACGCCGACTCGGCCGTTCCCGCGGCCGCGTACAAGACGGTCACACTGTCCGATCTGGACGGTTCCGGGTACCTCAAGGGCAAGTACGCCACGCTGACCGGCGCCAAGAGCAAGCTCGCGTACAACAAGAACAACAAGTTCGAGTACACGCGCGCCAACGACTTCTTCGAGCAGGTCAACGCCTACTGGGGCGTGACGGAGGCGCAGAAGTTCATCCAGAGCCTCGGGTTCACGAACGTCAACAACCAGGCGCAGAAGATCACCACGCTCGGCTTGACCGAGGACAACTCGTTCTACGACCCGAACAAGGACCAGATCACGTTCGGCACGGGCGGTGTGGACGACGCCGAGGACGTCGAGGTGGTGTGGCACGAGCTCGGCCACGCGATCCAGGACGCCCAGGTGCCCGGCTTCGGCTCATCCCTCGACGGCGGCTCGATCGGGGAGGGCTTCGGCGACTGGTGGGCGTTGATCATGTCCTCCCGCGACGCCCAGGACACGGCCACGACCCCGTTGGCGTGCATCATGGACTGGGACGCGACGGCGTACACGACCGAGACGCCGCACTGCCTGCGCCGCACCGACACGAACCTGACGGTGAGCCAGCGCCAGAACGAGGTGCACTTCGACGGCCAGATCTGGTCTCGGGCGCTGTGGGACGTCTACAAGGCGTTCGGCCGGGACAAGTCGGCGAAGATCGTGCTGGAGTCGCAGTTCTCGTACTCGCCGTCGACCACGTTCGAGGCGGCGGCGAACGCGACCGTCGCGACCGCGAAGAAGCTCTACGGTGACGCGGACGCCGCCACCGTCGCGGCCGCCTTCAAGGCGCGGGGAATCCTCAAGTAGTCAATTGTGAAGTCGGACATGTCCGACTAATGGCGGTTACGCCGCCGAATCTCCGCCCATGACGCTGTGTGTGCCGTTACTTCACACCCTGCACACACAGCGTCATAGGGAAGGACTGGCAACATGGCGAAAACCCTGCATCGCCTGATCGTGTCCGTCGTTGTGTCCGCTCTCGCGAGCATCTTCTTCGTCGCTCCCGCCGCGAACGCGGGCGACGTCTCGCCGATGATCGTCGGTGGCACGCGGGCGAGCACCTCGACGTACCCCTGGGTGGTCTACCTGGCCTCGACCTCCGGTTCCCAGTTCTGCGGTGGAACGCTGGTGAAGGCCAACAAGGTCGTCACCGCGGCGCACTGCGTCTCGGGCCGGTCCGCGTCCAGCACCCGCGTGGTGCACGGGCGTGACGACAAGCAGAGCACCGCGGGCACGGTCGCGAGCGTCACCCGGATCTGGGTGCACCCGAGCTACCGCAGCGCGACGGCCGGCTTCGACGTGGCCGTGCTGACGCTCGACCGCAACATCAGCTCGGCCACCCTGCCGCTGGCCACGCCGTCCGACACCGCGCTGTACGCGGCGGGCAACTCGGCGCTGATCCTCGGCTGGGGCACCACCTCCTCGGGTGGTTCCGCCTCGCGCTACCTGCTCAAGGCCAACGTGCCGCTGACGTCCGACGCGACCTGCCGCACCGCATACCCGCAGTACAGCAACAGCTCGATGATCTGCGCGGGCTTCCCGCAGGGCGGCACCGACACCTGCCAGGGCGACTCCGGTGGTCCGCTGGTGTACGGCGGCAAGCTCATCGGTGACACCTCGTGGGGCCGCGGCTGTGCCGGCGCCGGCTACCCCGGCGTGTACGGCCGCATCGCGACCTACTACGACGTGATCACTGCTCAGCTCTGACCCGTGTTGCAGGGTGCGTGCCTCGGCGCGCACCCTGCACGCATGGCGGATCTGGAAGCGGTGCCCGAGGACTGGTCGAGCGCGCTGGTCGTCGTCGCTCATCCCGATGACATGGAGTACGGCGGTGCGGGCGCTATCGCGCGTTGGACCGGCCAAGGCAAGAACATCAGGTACCTGCTCGCGTGCCGTGGTGAGAACGGCATCGACTCGATGGATCCGGCCGTCTGCGCGCCGTTGAGGGTCGAGGAGCAGATCGCGTCCTGCGCGGCCGTCGGCGTGACCGAGGTCGAGTTCCTGGACCACCCGGACGGCACGATCGAGTACGGCGTCCCGTTGCGGCGCGACATCGCGTCCGCCATTCGCCGCCACCGCCCTGAGTTCGTGATCACCGGCAACTACCGCGAGACGTGGCCCGGCGGTGGGCTGAACATGGCCGACCACATCGCCGTCGGACGCGCGGCCGTCGACGCGGTGCGCGACGCGGGCAACCGGTGGATCTTCCCGGAGCTCGGTCTGGAGAAGTGGGAAGGCGTGAAGTACGTGGCGGCGGCGTCCTCGCCGTTGGCGACGCACGCCGTGGACATCACCGACTCGTTCGACGCTTCCGTGGCCTCGCTACGCGCGCACAAGGCGTACCTGGAGGCGTTGAGCGGCGACATGGCAGACCCGGAACCGTTCCTCCGTTCGATGGCGGAAGCGGTGGGAAAGCGCTTCGGGGGAGTGCTCGCGACCTCTTTCGAGCTGCTGGAGCTGTGACCATGTTCCCTTCGGCTGGACACGGCGTGTCCGGTGTGGATGCTTCTACGCATGCCCTTTGAACAGCACTACCTGGCCGGCCTCGACCTCCGGGGCCGGCGCGTCCTCGTGGTCGGCGGAGGCACGGTCGCGCAGCGCCGCCTGCCTCGCCTGATCGCGTCCGGCGCCGTCGTCGAGCTCGTGTCGCCGTCCGTCACACCCGCCGTGCAGGGCATGGTCGACGCGGGTGAGCTGACGTGGCACGAGAGGCGTTTCGAGGCTGGTGACGTCAACGGCGCGTGGTACGTGGTGGCGTGCACGTCCAACATCGAGGTGAACGCACAGATCGGCGAGGAGGCACTCTCGCAGCGTGTGTTCTGCGTGCGCGCGGACATCGCCGTGGAGGGCACGGCCGTCACGCCGGCGACGGGCACGCACGACGGCATGTTGATCGGTGTACTCGCGGGCGGTGAGCACCGCCGGTCGGCCTCCGTGCGGGACGGGCTCGTGGCGGCGTTGCGAGACGGCCGCATCGCGGACCAGGCCGCACCGCCCGTCGGCGTAGCGCTGGTGGGCGGCGGGCCCGGCGACCCCGAGCTGATCACCGTGCAGGGCAAGCGTTTGCTGGCACACGCCGACGTGGTCGTGGCGGACCGGCTGGCACCGCGCGAGCTGCTGGAGGAACTGCCCGCGCACGTCGAGGTCGTGGACGCCGCGAAGATCCCGTACGGGCGCGCGGCCACGCAGGAGTTCATCAACCAGACGCTGATCGACCGCGCCAAGGAGGGCAAGTTCGTCGTCCGGCTCAAGGGCGGCGACCCGTACGTCTTCGGGCGCGGTTTCGAGGAGCTGCTGGCGTGCGCCGAGGCCGGGATCCCCGTGACCGTGGTGCCGGGCGTGACGTCGGCGTTCGGCGTGCCCGCGTTGGCCGGTGTGCCGGTCACGCACCGAGGAGTAGCACACGAGGTGGTCGTCGTCTCCGGTCACGTAGCACCGGACGACCCGCGCTCTCTCGTCGACTGGTCCGCGATCGCACGGCTGCAGGGCACCGTCGTGTTGATGATGGCCGTCGAACGAGCCGGTGCGTTCGCCACGGCACTGATGGAAGGCCGCCCCGGCGCGACCCCCGTCGCCGTGATCCAGGAGGGCAGCACGGCCTCCCAGCGCGTCTACAGGTCCACTTTGGACACGTTGGGCGCGGACGTGAAGGCCTGGGAGGTTCGTCCCCCGGCGATCATCGTGGTGGGCCCGGTCGCCGACATTGCTCCAGCAAATAGTTAGATAAGTTTCTTTACAAAAGCCGCCAAGCCGGTGGACTCTGCATTCACGCCGCCAAGTCCACCGGTTCGCGGAGGCCCGAATGAAACGCGCCCTGTCTTTGGCGGCAGGAATTTTGCTAGCGATGTCCGGTTTGGTTGGTTCTGTGTCGGCCAACGCGGCATCCCAACAGGTCTTCTGGACCTTCTACGGCTGGTACGACAACACGCCGCCCGGCGGCGACATCGCCTACCCCGGCCTCCACGACACGGCGGGCGGCAAGGGCACGTGGTCCGACCCGATCACGTTCGCCACCTCCAGCAAAGAGGCCAAGCCGGGCACGAAGATCTATTTCCCGCGCGTGAAGAAGTACTTCGTCATGGAGGACTCCTGTTCCTCGTGCGAGCAGGACTGGAACGGCAACGGCCCCAACGGCGGCCCCAAGCTCTGGCACTTCGACGCCTGGATCGGCGGCAAGGGCGGCAACGCCATGAACGCCATCGACTGCGAAGACGCCCTGACGAACTACCACGACGACGGCAAGCCGGTGATGGAGGAGACCATCCTCAACCCGCCGTCGAACCTCACCGTCGACCCGACGCCGATCTTCAACACCTCGACCGGCGAGTGCTACGGCGGCGCCAAGCCCAAGACCACCAACGGCGAGTACAAGAACGTCTCGACCGGCAAGTGCCTGCAGGGCGGCGCTTCCGGCGCCCAGCTGACGACCGCGACGTGCAACGGCTCGGTGTCGCAGCAGTTCAAGTTCCACGGCGCGTTCATGGAACAGGGCTCGCCGCAGCAGTGCACGACCTTGTCCTCGGGCAAGGTGCTGCTGAGGAAGTGCGACGGCGGGCCGGCGCAGCAGTGGTCCATCAACCCGAACAAGACGATCTCGGACATGCAGTACAACACCAAGTGCTACCGGGACGCGTCCGGGAAGGTGACGGCGGCGTCCTGTTCCGGCTCGGCCGCGCAGTGGACGTTCAAGGCGTGGCCGGGAAGTGAGCGCGTAGCGGAACGATCGAGGGTCGCTTCCAGGACCAGGAAGCGACCCTCCTGATTTCAAGATCTTTTGTCACCTTCGGGGCTCTGTGGGCTCTTACTCATGTAAGAGAACAGTTTCTGGAGGTGGCAATGGCGATCGGGTGGATCGACCGCATGCTCGACATCACGGCCAGTGCGTCGGCGGAGAAGCAGCGTCGCGGCACCTACGTCGAAGTGCTGCGCTACCTGCCCGACGGCGGCGTGGTCGACGACCAGAAGGCCGACGGCTCCCGGCTGGTGATCTACATCCAGCCTATCGCGGAGCCGGAGGTTCGGTGAGCAACGATGCTGGTGGTCAGGGCGTGCATCCCGAGCACGCCCTGACTCTGCTCAAGGAGCGGCTCCCCAAGTTGGCCGCGTACGCGGTGAAGATGGGGTGTTCAACCGCAGAAGCGGAAGACGTCGCCATCGACTCGATCATCAAGCTCCTGCACCGGTGTCCGGACATGGAGCCGATCGACAACGAACGAAGCTGGTTGTACAAGGTCGTGGGGAACGAGGCGAAGAAGATCGTCTCCAAGCGCGGCCGTTGTGTCTCCGAGGACGATCTGCTGCTCGGGATTCCGCAATGGAACGCGGCAGAACCCCATGTCGCGTACGAGCTGTTGGAGACGTTGCAGGCACTCGGAGAACTTCCGCTGGAACAGCGAGAAGCCGTGCTCCTCGCCGCTGACGGCCTCTCCTACGAGGAGATCGCCACGATCAGCGACGTGAGCGTCAGCGCTGCCAAACAACGTGTCAGTCGAGGACGAGCCACGCTCCGCGCCCTCACGGGCAGATCGAAACCGTCCGAACGCGACACTGCAGGTGAGGGGAGGAACCGATGACCAGCCCCGACCACGGGCCAGACGAGATCACACGTCGTTTGAACGACCTCGACGACGAGCTCAAGCGGATGTTCACCGCGCGCAGTCAGGACCCAGCCCTCCGAGCGGCCTTCCTGGCCAAGGTCGTTGTGCCGGAAGCCATCCCGAAGGAAGCTGCTCGGCCGCGTACCGGCGGTCCGAAGCAGACGGCAGCTCCAGGGAGGCCGCCGAGGAATGCTCGCACGCGCGAACGTCGTCCAGGCGACCGCCGAGCGCTAGAACGAACTCCAGCGCAGACGGCGTGGGTGTCGCTCGCCCCGTTGGTGGTCGCGGTGTCGATCTACCTGCTCACGAACGACTTGGAGATGGCTCTGTCTCTCTGCCTCGGGTTGTCTCTTGCCGTTCAACTGGTGAATCTGGTGCGAGATGGTGACCTGAAATGACCAGAACATGGCGAAGGCCGCCTCTCCGAAGCGGGGAAGCGGCCTCCGTCGAACCAAACTCAGTGCTGCGGCGCCCGGCGCGGACGACCCGCGCTGCTGCGCTCGGTCCGCCCGAACGCGCGGCCACCCTCGGACCGCTCCGACCGGCGCGGTCCACCGCGGAACTCGCCGCCCTCGGTGCGCCTGCCCGAACCACCGCGGTACTCACCGCGGCCGCTGCCACCGGCGGCGGGAGCGCCGAACCGGCGACCGCCACCGCTGCGGCGGGCCGGCTTCTCGCGCTCGATGATCGGCTCGCCCGACGGCGTGCGCGCGCCGGTGATGCGGACCAGGTCGTCGTCGCCGGGGCGCACCTTCGTGCTCTCCGGGCGGATGCCCGCGCGCTGGGCCATGCCCTGGACGGCGCGGCGCTGGTCGTGCGTGACCAGGGTGACGACCGTGCCGGACTGGCCTGCGCGAGCCGTGCGGCCCGCGCGGTGCAGGTAGTCCTTCGGGTCGGCCGGCGGGTCGACGTGGACGACGAGCGAGACGTCGTCGACGTGAATGCCGCGGGCCGCCACGTCCGTCGCGATCAGGACGGGCGTGGTGCCCTCGCGGAACTCGCCGAGCACGCGGGTGCGCGCGCTCTGGGCCTTGCCGCCGTGCAGGGCGCCCGCGTGGACGCCGACCGAGCGGAGCTTCTTGGCGAGGCGGTCGACGTGGTGCTTGGTGCGCACGAACATGATCGTGCGGCCCTCGCGCGCGGCCACCTCGGTCACCACCGTCTGCTTGTCCTCGGCGGACACGAACAGCAGGTGGTGCTCCATGGTCGTGACGCTCGCGGTCGGCGGGGCCACCGAGTGCGTCACCGGGGAGTGCAGGTACTGGCGGACCAGCTTGTCCACGTCGCCGTCGAGCGTCGCGGAGAACAGCAGGCGCTGCCCGTCCTGCGGGGTCAGGTCGAGGATCGCGCGGACCTGGGGCATGAAGCCCATGTCCGCCATCTGGTCGGCCTCGTCCAGCGCGGTGATCTCGACCTGGGACAGGTCGCAGGTCTCCTGGCGGACGTGGTCGGACAGCCGGCCCGGCGTGGCGATCAGCAGGTCGACGCCGCGGCGCAGGTGGTCGATCTGACGCGGGAACGACGTGCCGCCGACGACCACGCGGCACCACAGGCCCAGCGCGCGGGCGTGCGGCATGAGCGCCGTCTCCACCTGCATCGCGAGCTCACGCGTCGGGACGAGGATCAGGCCGCGCGGCTTGTGCGGCAGCGAGCGGCCGCCCGCGAGGCGGGTCAGCATCGCGAGGCCGAACGCCAGCGTCTTGCCGGAGCCGGTCTGGCCGCGGCCGAGGATGTCCTTGCCCGACATCGAGTCGGGAAGGGTGGCCGCCTGGATGGGGAACGGCTCGGTGATCTCGTTGGCGGCGAGCGAACGGATCAAAGCGTCGGAGAGGCCGAGCTCGGCGAACGAGGGCAGCGGGCCTTCCGGCAGCGTGCTCTCGAAGTGCTCGGCGACGATCGGTTCCTCGACCCGCTGCTGCGGACGCGAGGAGTTGCCCTGGCGACCCGAGCGGCGCCGCGGTGACCTGCGGCTCTGTCCGCGCTCGGAACGACCTTCGGACATGGATGGCAAAACAAACCTCCGAGACATGGCACGTCTCAAGGCTGCCCCGCGCTTGCCGCGGTGCCAGTTCACAAGGACGAGCCCGGCGTGGTGGTCACGCCTGAATGAGTGGGTGGACGCACCGGTCAACGGCCGTCAAGCCTTCATCGGTGCTCTTGCAGTCTAGCTGATCAATGGCAACCGCTCGCGCGCCCGGCAGTGTCGTTGGACACGGCCGGACGCGCAACGTGGGTCAGGCCATACCCGCCACGTCCAGCAGCGTTGCCACCAGCGAGGACGGGTCGCCGATCTCCGGCGGCAGGCCCCGGGAGGCGAACCAGCCGCAGACGTTGCGGACGTCGCGGTCGAGGAACTCCACGCCGCGGGGGTTCGCGACGAGATCGACCACCTGCGGCAGGTCGATCATGATCAGCCTGCCTTCGTGGACCATCAGGTTGTACGCCGAGAGGTCGCCGTGCGTCATGCCCGCCTCCGCGAGCGTCGACAGCGTCGCGACCAGCTGACGCCACAGGTCGAGCAGCTCGTCCTCGTCGGGACGGGTCTGCGCGAGCCGGGGAGCCGCGTTGCCCTCGGCGTCCCCGACGAACTCCAGCAGCAGCTCCGTGCCGCTGCGCTGCACCGGGTACGGCACGGGTGCGCCGATCTGCCACAGCTTCGAGAGTGCGGCGAACTCCGCGACCGCCCACTGCTCGGCGATCAGGTTGCGCCCGAACGCCGTGCGGTTCGCGATTGCCCGCGTCTCACGGGACTTCTTCATGCGACGACCCTCGAGGTACCCCGCGTCGCGGTGGAACATCCGGTGGTCGTTGCTGCGGTAGCGCTTCGCGGCGAGCAGGCTCGCCCTGTCGCCGATCGCGCGTTCGAGCAGGAAGACGTCCGCCTCCTTGCCGGTCTTCACGATGCCCAGCTCGCGGTCCACCGCGGCCAGTTCCGTGATGAGCCAGGCCGGGTGCGGTTTCGGACCCTGGTCGGCATCGCCCCACGTGGACCAGCGGTCGCCGTCCTCGGGGGTGTCGGCCGAGCTGAGCTGGTCCTCGCGCACTCGTGCGACGCGGACCTTCTCGGCCTCGGTCATGCGGCCGCGACGCGTGGGTTCCGCGTCGTCGCCGCGACTGGTGGTGCGCTTTCCCTTGCGCCGCATGGTGTCGTCGGCGCCTTCGAAAGCAGATTCGTAACGTTCGTAGAGATCGTGCTCGCGCACGGTGGGGTCTCCCAAGATCTGAAGGTGACCGCCCCACTGGCGCTCTGCGATCAAACGGTGCTGATCAGGCGCGAAGGGCGGCTGGACGGGTCGCGAGTGCGGTGCCGCGCCCAAAGACAGGCTCTGACATGTCGCACCTCCTCGATCCAGCTCCGTTGTCACGCTTCGGGGGAGAGCTTGCCGTGCGGTTCTGGTGCCCGCAACCGAATTAATCCGTGATCAGGTCTGCGGTCTTCGCACCCGTCGGGACCATGGTCAGTCCGGCCTTCTGCGCGAGCTTGACCAGGCCTTTCAGGTCGTTCGGCTCCGCGCTGGACCTCGCGATGGCACGGGCGAGCAGGCCCTTGTGCGCCTTGTTGAAGTGGCTGACGACCTTGCCCTCGCTCGTGACCACCCGGACGACGACGGCGTGCGGGATCTTCGCGAGGCTCGAGTACGCGCCGGACCGGAGGTCGACGACGAACTCGTCGGCGTCCTTGAGCACCGGCTCCAGCGAGGGCTTCCACAGCGTGCGCAGGCTGCCGTGGTCGGGCAGCACGCTGCCGCCGGACAACCGGTACGCGGGCACCGGATCGCCGCCGCGGACCGCCCCGAACAGGGCCGACGCGACCGCGAGCCGCTGGTAGGCGCGTTCCTTCTCGGCCTTCTTGAGCGAGGGGAAGTCGAGGTTGTCGTAGAGCACGCCGGTGTAGCGCAGCAGCGCGGGCGTCGTCTCCGACGAGCGCAGCCGCCCGTTGCGGTGCACCTCGTCGACCTGGCGTTCGGAGATGTCGAGCGCCTTGAGGCTCGCCGGGACGTTCTTCGCGAGATCGGCCAGCGCGGACACCAGCTTGTCGCGCACGGGGTTGAGCTCGGGGAACGACAGCGCGTCGAGGTCGAGCGGCGCGCCCTCGCCGCCGATCGCCTTGGTCTCCGACGGGGGAAGCAGCACCAGCACGGTCGAAAGCGTAGGGCAAAGCACGAAAACAGCTGGACAGGGCGTGGTCACCTGGAAGGCGTGGACGCACTCGACCGCCTGTACCGCTCGCTCGACGCCCGGCCGCGCCCCGAGGAGGTGGCGGTCCTCGTGCTGGAGGCGCTGCCGAACCCGACGCGCCGGGAGCGCGTGGTGATCGGCGGCGTCGCGGCGCACGCGTCGCGGTGGCACGGCTTCTCCGGGATGAGCGACGACTACGCCCGCCCGGTCGGAGCCGCGCGACAGGTCGCCGCCACCCGCCGCCTGTTCGCCGTGGACGGTGACGTGGACGCCGAGGACCCGGTGTCGGTGCTGGAGTTCGCGGCGCTGGCCGGCGCCGGCATCGGCTGGGACCCCTCGCGCACGGACTTCCTCGCCGACCGGCTGAACCGCGAGGCCCGCGCGTCGGCAGGCGTCGAGCTGTCGAAGCGGCAGTACAACCGCCGCTTCCGCATGCTGCGCAGGCTTTCCGCCAAGGCGGACCGCCTCGGCCGCGCCCAGGAACTGCGCCGCGCGACGCTGCTGGCGTCCGCGGGATTCGTGGGCGCGATCGACCGCGACCGCTTCCGCGCGGACGTCGGCGCGGCCTGCTTCGTCGCCTACTTCACGGCCCGCCGCAAGCTGCGCCGCGAGTTCAGCCTCGCGGGCCGCGAGAACCCGTTCGACCAGGTGGCCGACGTGCTCTTCGCGCGCTGCCGTGCTTCTACCGGCACGGACTGGGAGATGATCGCGCTGGCGCACCCGGCCTGGAACGTCCTGCGTCACCTGACGGCCGAACAGCTCGGCTCGCTGCTCGGCCGGTGGTCGGCGGCGACCCGTGCGCTCGCGTCGGTGCTCGGCGACCTGTGGCGCGGGTCCGATGTGGACCGCACGACCATGATCGTGCGCTCCGGCGTCGACTCGTCCACCTGGAACGCCTACGCCGGCGCCTACAACACCGCCCGCACGGCGTGGATCACCTGCCTGCACGCGGCGGGCCTCACGTCGCTGCTCGACACGGCCTGGCCGGGCAAGGCGATGCGGGTGATGGCGGCCGACCTCGCCTGGTGGCACCGGGAGACGGGCGGAGGCCTGCACCCCGACACGGCCGTGTGGGCCGCGTTGCCGCTGCCGTGGGAGGTGCTCGACGGGGTCGCGACGTGCACCCGTCAGGACGTCGAGGCGGCCTGCCGTGCGCACGGTGTGGACCCGGCACGCTCCTGGACCGCGCCGCGCAAGCACACGTTGATCGCGCGCTTCCGGCCGACCCCGGAGCTCGTGCACGGCGTGGCGGTGTCGGATCCGTTGTGGGCCATGGCTTTGCGGGGTGCGCGCGTGTTCAGCGGCAAGCCGGTGCGCACTTCGGAATTCGGTGGACAGGACGCTTCGGGCTGAGCAGGCTGGAGGGCGTTCGGTGGTAGCTCAGTGGTGGAGCGCCCGGCTCTGGGACCGGGTGGACGCCGGTTCGAGCCCGGCCCGCCGGACGCTTGGAACGCGTAGCTCAGTGGTAGAGCTCCGGCTCTTCATCCGGAGGGACGCCGGTTCGAGCCCGGCCGTGTTCCCTTGGGGACGCCTGCTACGGCAGGTGGTCTTGGTGGGCGTGCCGCACTCGCCGCTGTGGGCGGAGGGTGCGGCACGTGTCGCCTTGGGTGAGGCGGTGCACCGCGTGGGTGGTGTGTATGGCATGTGTCGCTTGGGTGCGGCGGTGTACCGCGTGGGTGGCGTGTGTGGCATGTGCCGCTTGGGTGCGGTGTGTGCCGCGTGGGTGCTGCGTATGGCGCGTGTCGCGTAGGTGCGGCGTGTGCCGCGTGGGTGGTGTGTATGGCATGTGTCGCGTAGGTGCGGCGTGCGCTGTGTGGCGATGTGTTCGGCAGGTGTCGCTTTAGGCGGCAGGGTGGCGCGCTTTGGTCGCACGGCGTTGAGCCGGCCGCGAACCGCCGTTCGGTGTCGGGCGGAGAAGCCGGGGCGCGAGGCGTGGCAGGTGTGAGCGCGCTGGTTGCCTGGGGCAGGTCAGGGGTCAGTGTGGTTCGGCCAGCGATGGCAGGTGAGTGCGCCGGCTGTCTGGGGCAGTCGTGAGAGCAGGCGTGGTTCGTCCTGCGGTGGCAGGTGACCGCACCGGCCGCCCGAGGCACGCCCGAGAGCCGGTGTCGTTCGGCCTGCCGTGGCAGCGTCGGTCAGGGTGCCTGCAGCGTCAGGTAGGCGAGGCCCATCGTCTCGCGCCACCCCCGCAGCCGCCAGCCGCGTTGCCTGTCGGCCTTCGCCCTGATGTCGGCGGCGTGCTCGGAGTCCGGGTTGTCGCGCAGCCAGCGTTCCCAGGCCCGGCCGTGGCCGTTCTCGAACACGTCCCACTCGTCGAGGCTCGCCTGTTCGGCGGCCAGCAGGCGGTAGCCGTGGTTGTGGGCCAGGTCCACGAGGTCTGCCAGCGAGCCGTACTGGTCGCGGGGGACCGGCATCGCGGCCAGGTGGGCCTCGGTGGGTTCCCGTTGCCAGAAGCCCTCGCCCAGCAGGAAACGGCCTCCCGGCTTGAGCAGCTTCCTGGCCTCTGTCAGCGCGTTCGCCGTGTGCTGCAACGGGTCTCCGCCCCACACCTGGCTGGCGCCGTTCACGATGACGGCGTCGGCCTGCCTGTCCGGGCGCCACTCGCCCACGTCGGCCACCACCAGGTCGACGCGGTCGGCCAGGCCTCGTGCGTCGGCGTTGGCTTGAGCCTGTGCGATGTCGACGGCGTTGCGGTCGACACCGGTGCCGGTGGCTGTGGGCGCGGCCTCCAGGGTCCGCAGGAGGAACTCCGCCCAGCCGCAGCCCAGGTCCAGCACGTGGGCGTGGTCGAGCGGCATCAGTGAGCGGATCAGGCGGGCCGCTCGTTCCTCGGACAGCGGTCCGTGGAACGTCACGTCCTCGTACAGCGGTGCGATCTTTGGTGGCGTCATCGCTCGCAGAATGGCCTTGATGGCGTCTTCGTGGCAACGCGTTATTCAGTTGTCGGGCTCAGCACCTCCCCGTAGCTTCAGTTGGCGTGGAACTCGTGTGGCGCCCGCTCACGACAGCGGACATCCCAGAGGTGGCCGCGCTCTACAACGCGGCCGAGGCGGTCGACGACACCGGCGAGCTGTTGTCCGAAGAGGACTTCGCCGAGACGTTCCGCGAGACCGACCTGCTCGGCGGGTCGGTGGCCGTGCTCGCGGGCGAAAGGCTTGCGGGCTATGGACTTGTCGCGTTGCGCGACAACCCCGTGGGCACGCACCGCGTCCGGCTCGACGGGGTCGTGCACCCCGAGTTCCGGCGTCGGGGCATTGGACTGCGGCTCCTGCCCCGTCTCGCGGAGCTGGCACGGGTACTCCACTTCGCGCGGCATCCAGGCATGCCGCTCATCGTGTGCACCATGGTGGAGAGCCGTTCTGCGGGGCACATCGCGCTGGTCGAGAAGCTCGGCTACAGCGCCGACCGCCACTTCTACGAGCTGGAGGTGGCACTGGGCGAGTCACTCGCCCAGGCGCCGATCCCGTCCGGCTACGAGATCGTGCCGTTCTCCGCTGCTCGTGACGAAGAGGCCAGGCTGGTCTGCAACGCGGCGTTCGCGCGGCACTGGGGCTCGGTCGAGCGCAGCCCCCAGGAATGGGCGGCGTCGTTCACCGACAGCCCCAGGTTCGTTCCGGAGTCCTCCTTCCTGGCGCTCTCACAGGGCGCCGTGGTCGGCTTCGTGCTCGCGCGGCACTACCCGGTCGTCGAGGAGATGACCGGCGTGCGCGAGCTGTGGATCGGGGACGTCGGCACCCTGGACGAGCACCGCGGGCGCGGGGTCGCCTCGGCACTGCTGGGCCGCACGCTGGCTCAGGGTGCGGAGAAGGGCTACCAGCGCGCGGGACTCTCCGTGGACACGGCCAACTCGACCGGAGCGCTCGGCCTGTACGAGCGCGCCGGGTTCGAGGTGGCGCGGACCTGGGTCGACTACGGGCTTCCGGTCGCGCTTTAGAGCTCTTCGCCGGCCTGGCCGACGCAGAACTGGTTGCCGTCCGGGTCGGCCAGCACGGACCACACCAGGCCGGGAACGCTGTGCACCCCGACCTCCGTGGCACCGAGGGCCTCCAGCCGCGCGACCTCCGCCAGGCGGTCGGGCACGTGCGAGTCGAAGTGGACTCTGTTCTTGCCCGGCGTGGCGTCCGGCACCTGCTGGAAGGCGAGCGCCGGGCCGGACCCGGTGTTCGGCGCGAGCACGATGAACTCACCCCAGTCGTTCTGGATCGTGGTGCCCAGGGCGGCCGTCCAGAACTCCGCGAGCTTGCGCGCGTCGCCCGTGTCGATCGTGATCATCTCAATGGTCAGCGGCATGGGAAGGACGCTACTCAGGGGGTCTGACAATTCCTGTCGTCGCAGGTCAGAGCCCAAGTGAAGCACCGCGCGCGATTTCGGGGAACGCCCAACCAGTACGCTGTTTCAACTGCCCGTGAACGAGGAGTACCCACCGTGATCACCAGGATGTCGTCGCTGTTCCTGCGCACCCTTCGCGAGGATCCGGCGGACGCCGAAGTGCCCAGCCACAAGCTGCTGGTGCGCGCCGGCTACGTCCGCCGCGTCGCGCCGGGCGGGTACACCTGGCTGCCGCTGGGGCTCAAGGTCCTGCGCAACATCGAGGCCGTCGTCCGCGAGGAGATGGACGCCTTCGGCGCGCAGGAGATCCAGTTCCCCGCGCTGCTGCCCAAGGAGCCCTACGAGGCGACGAACCGGTGGACCGAGTACGGCCCCAACCTGTTCCGCCTCAAGGACCGCAAGGGCGCCGACTACCTCCTCGGTCCCACGCACGAGGAGATGTTCACCCTCACCGTGAAGGGTGAGTACAGCTCGTACAAGGACTACCCCGTCACGCTGTACCAGATCCAGACCAAGTACCGCGACGAGGCGCGTCCCCGCGCGGGCATCCTGCGCGGCCGCGAGTTCCTGATGAAGGACTCGTACTCGTTCGACCTCACCGACGAGGGCCTAAGCGAGTCGTACAAGAACCACCGCGACGCCTACATCCGCATCTTCGACCGGCTCGGCCTGGAGTACGTGATCGTCTCCGCCACGTCCGGCGCGATGGGCGGCTCGGCGTCCGAGGAGTTCCTGGCCGTCGCCGAGACGGGCGAGGACACGTTCGTGCGCAGCACCGAGTCGGGCTACGCGGCGAACGTCGAGGCCGTCGCGACGCCCGCGCCCGCCGAGCAGTCGATCGACGACAAGCCCGCCGCGCAGGTGCACCACACGCCGGCGACGCCCACCATCGAGACGCTGGTCGACTTCCTCAACGCCAACACCGACCGCAAGTTCACCGCGGCGGACACGTTGAAGAACGTCCTCGTGAAGCTCAAGCACCCCGGCAAGGACTGGGAGCTGCTCGCCGTCGCCGTCCCCGGTGACCGCGAGGTCGACTTCAAGCGCCTGGAGGCGGCGCTGGAGCCCGCCGAGGTCGCGATGGTCGACGAGGCCGACTTCGCCAAGAACTCGTTCCTGGTCAAGGGGTACATCGGTCCGGGCGCGATCCAGGCGAACGGCATCCGCTTCCTCGCCGATCCCCGTGTCGTCACGGGCACCGCGTGGGTGACCGGCGCCGACAAGGCCGACCACCACGTCGTCGACCTGGTGGCGGGCCGCGACTTCACGCCCGACGGCGTCATCGACGTCGCCGAGGTCCGCGAGGGCGACGCGTCCCCGGACGGCAAGGGCGTGCTGGTCGCCGCACGCGGCATCGAGATCGGCCACATCTTCCAGCTCGGCCGCAAGTACGCGGACGCGTTCTCGCTCGACGCGCTCGGCCCGGACTCCAAGCCCGTCCGCATCACCATGGGCTCGTACGGCGTCGGCGTCTCGCGGCTCGTCGCGGCCATCGCGGAGCAGTCGCACGACGACCGCGGCCTGATCTGGCCCCGCAACGTCGCGCCCGCCGACGTCCACGTCGTGGTGGCAGGCAAGGACGAGACGCTGCTGAACGCGGGCGAGGACTTCGCGAAGCAGCTCAGCGCCAAGGGCCTCAAGGTGCTGCTGGACGACCGCAAGGCGAGCCCCGGCGTGAAGTTCGCGGACGCCGAGCTCGTCGGCATCCCGACGATCCTGGTGATCGGCCGCGGGTTGAAGGACGGCAACGTCGAGGTCAAGGACCGCCGCTCGGGCGAGCGCGTCGAGGTGCCGGTGGCGGAGGCCGTCGACCACCTGGTGCGGGTCGTCACGGGCTGAGATCGGTGATCGGACGCCGGGCTGCGCTGGGGCGCGGTCCGGCGTTCGGCGTTTGTGGGGGCGGGACCGCGGGGACGGGGAGTGGGTTGGTGCCGCGGGACTGCGGGGTTGGGGGAGCGGCATGTGGGGTGGGCTGCGGATGGGGAGCGGGCTTGTGGGGGCCGCGGGGCTGGGGGAGCGGGTTTGTGGGGCAGAGCCGCGGGATGGGGGCCGGGCTTGTGGGGCGGCTCCGCCGGTGGCTGGGTTGACGAGGCGGCTGCCTGTGAAGGTGGCTGGGGCGGTGTGGCCAGGCGGCGAGGGCAGCGGCCTGTGACGAAGGCGCGGCTGAGGCCTGAGCCGACAGTCTGTGGCGGTGGCTCGGCCCGCGGCAGGTGGCGCGTTTGAGCGAGCGGGCACAGGAGAGGGCGCGGTTCAGTTGCCGGTGAGGGTCGCTGGCGGCCCTCGACGCGGCGGCGTGGAACGCGGGATTACGAGGTCAACGCGCGGTTACGAGGTCGGGATCAGCGAGTCGACCATCTTCTGGAGGTCGGCCTCCTTGAGCAACGGCGGGGTGGCGCCGCCTCCGCCGCCCTCCAGGTCGCCGTTCACGGCGAGGACGTGCAGCTTGTTGCTGCCGTTGAGCACCACGACCTTGACCATTCCCTTGCCGGCCAGGCACTTGTTGCCGGTCTGGGTGACGGTGGCGTCGACCTGCACGCCGTCGATGGTGACCTTCTTGCCGTCCTTCTGGGTGTGCTGGATCTTCACCGGCTTGGGCTCGGTCGTGGAGACCTTGGGGTCGCCGCCGGACGAGTAGTACTGCGCGGCGAGGGCCTTGGTGAAGTCGGTGGCCGCCTTGTTGATGTCGCTCTTGGGGAGCAGCGTGCCGCCGTTGGTGCCCTTGGTGAACGGCTTGCCCTCGCACGTGTAGTCGCCGTAGGTGGTGATGCCGGACAGCGAGATGCCCGGGATGCCCTCCACCGGCACCTTGGCGTCGGCGATGACGTCCCAGGTCTTCGGGACCTCGTAGTTGTAGCCGAGCGCCGTCTCGACGCACTGCACGCCCTCGTTCTTCGGGCACGCGGCGTCCGTCGGCTGCGCTGAGGTGCTGGTCGTGGTGGACGTCGTCGGCTGTGCCGTGGTGCCGCCAGAGCCCGACTGCGAGACCAGCAGCCACGTGATGCCGCCGCCGACGAGCAGCACCAGGACGACGGCGCCGATCACCAGCCAGAGCGTCTTGTTGCTCTTCTTCGGCGGCTCGTTGTCGAAGCCGCCGTACACGCCGAGGCCGCCGTACCCGCCGTAGCCCTGCTGCGGGAACTGGTTCTGGTCGGTGTAGCCGCCCTGCTGCGGGAAACCACCCGTCTGCGGATAGCCGCCCGTCTGGTAGCCACCGCTCTGATAGTCACCCTGTTGTTGCTGGCCCCAGCCCTGCTGGTCGTTCCAGCCGCCCTGCCCGCCGCCACCTGGGTACGTCACGGGCGAAACGGTACCTGGTGGGTCTGACAGCGGCTTAATTCATCAAGCGTTGACCTGGCTGACGTCCTGGGCGTAGCGTGCCGGTTAAATTCAACGCTTGATGAACTAAGGAGTTAGATGATGCGCACCGCGCTGGTCACCGCCGTCGCAGGCGCGGTGGTGGCCTTTCTCCTGGGACTGCTGACCTTCGGTGTGCAGGCGACCGTGCACCCGCACGACGTCCCGCTCGCCGTCGTCGCACCTCCGCCGATCGCGGAGAGGGTGCGGGCGGCCGACTCCGCCGAGGTCGACATCAGGGTCGTGTCCGCGGACGAGGCCCGGATCCTCCTGCGAGACAAGGAGGTCTACGGGGTTCTGGAGATCGCGCCCGGCCAGGCGACGATCCTGCTGAGTCCCGCCGTCAACCCGTCCGGCACGCAGGTCGCGCAGCAGGTGCTGACCGGCGTCGCGCAAGGTGCCGGGTTGCCGGTCAAGGTCGAGACGCAGGCCGTGTCCGCGGCCGAACGCACGGCGCCGCTCGCCGCGAGCGCGCTGCTGTGGGTCGGCGGGATGATCGCCGGACTGCTGTTCGTGGTGCTGAAGGGTCAGCGCGGGAGGTGGTTGTCGGCGACGGGCGCCGCAGTCCTCGTCACCGGCTCGACCGTCGGACTGCTGGCGTGGTGGGGCGTCACGCTCAACGCGCAGGCGCTCGTGTTCCTGCTCGCCGTCGCCGTCTCGTTCGCACTGCTGCAGGCCGGCCTCTTCAAGCACCTCGGCATCCGCGCGATGGGTGTCCTGGGCCTGCTCTACCTGATGGCGCCGGCCGTCGCGGGGCAGGTGCCGGAGCTGCTCAACCCGGCGTACAGGGCGGTGCTGTGGTCGTGGACGCCGTTCAGGTTCTCGGCGGAAGGCCTGCGCAGCCTCATGTACGACGGGTCCGTCAGCACCGAGTGGTGGGTGTTCGGCGGGATCGCGCTCCTCGGCGTCGTGCTGCTGCTAGCCGGCAAGAAAGCTCAGACGGACCGTGCGGACGGGGTTGTCGACGTTGGTGTCGACGAGGCAGATGGACTGCCAAGTGCCGAGCGTCAGCACACCGCCTAGAACCGGGATCGTCGCGTAAGGCGGCACCAGCGCGGGCATCACGTGGTCACGACCGTGGCCAGGCGTGCCGTGCCGGTGCCGCCACCGGACGTCTCGCGGCAGGATGCGTTCCAACGCGGTCAGCAGGTCGTCGTCGCTGCCCGCGCCCGTCTCGATGATGGCGACGCCCGCCGTCGCGTGCGGCACCCACACGTGCAGCAGGCCGTCGCCGTCCTCGCCGTCGAGGAACCGCTGGCAGTCCCGCGTCAGATCGTGGACGACCTCGTCGGAGCCGGTGCGGATCTGGATCTCCTCGCTGCGCATGACCTCAGATCTTACGAACGACCCGTGCCGGGTTGCCGACCGCGAGCACGTGAGCAGGCAGATCACGCGTCACGACACTGCCCGCGCCCACGACCGTGTTGTTGCCGATGGTCACGCCGGGACACACGATCACACCGCCGCCGAACCACACCTTGTCGCCGATGACGATCGGCGCGGTCGTCTCCCAGCCCGCGATGCGCGCGTCGTGGTCCTCGATCGGGTGCAACGCGGTCAGCAGCTGCACGTTCGGTCCCATCATCACGTGGTCGCCGATGGTCACCGGGCCGCAGTCGAGGATGACGCCGCCGTAGTTCATGAAGCTGTTCGCGCCCACGCGCGTGTTGTAGCCGTACTCGATCTGCAGGCGCTGCATGAACGTCGTGTTCTCGCCGATCTCCGCCACGAACCCCTTGAGGATGTCGTACATCCCGTCGAGGTCCTCCGGGTCGTGCGCGTTGAACCGCGCCATCTCACGCCAGCCGCGGCGCCGGTCCGCGTCGAGCTCGGGATCCGCTGGCAGGTAGGGCTCGCCGTTGATCATCTTCTCGCGGTTGGTTCCCATGAGGACTCAGTATCGTCACGGGCATGCGCGTGCTCTTCGCCAGCATGGCCACCGTTGGCCACACATACCCGTTGATCCCGTTGGCGCAGGCGATGCACAAGGCCGGGCACGAGGTGCACTTCGCGGTCGGCGAGGACATGCACCCGGTCCTCGGGAAGCTCGGGTTGCGGCCGTTCCGGCCGGGCATGGTGTTCGGGGAGATCTACGCCGAGGACATCGCGCAGGAGCTGGAGCGGTTGCTGCCCGACCTCGTGATCGGCGAGTGGGCCGTGCCCGAGGTCGTCTCCGAGGCCCGGCGCCGCGGGTTTCCCGCGCTGTGGCACGGGTTCGGGCGGATGTTCCCGGACGGCATCGGGCTCGTGCGGCCCACCGGCGGACGGCACCTCGACATCTGCCCGCCCTCGCTGCAGGACCCCGACTTCCTCCGGGAGGACCGGATTCCGCTGCGGCCCGTGCCGTTCTCGCCGCCCGGTGACGTGCCGGACCGCACGGCGGGGAAGCTGATCTACCTCACGCTCGGCACCGCGTTCGGCACGCGGGAGCTGCTCGCCGAGGCGGTCGTGGGGCTCGGCAAGCTCACCGAGGCGCAGGTGGTCGTGGCCGCGCCGCGCGTGGAGCTGCCCAGGCTGCCGCCGAACGTCACGGTGTACCCGTGGCTGCCTCAGGCCGAGGTGCTCCGGTACGCGGACGTCGCCGTGCACCACGGCGGCAGCGGCACGATGCTGGGCGCGCTCGCCGCCGGGGTGCCCCAGGTGGTGCTGCCGCAGGGGGCCGACCAGTTCGGCAACGCCGGCGCGCTCGTCGCGGCCGGTGCGGCGCTGCGTCCCGCGGCGTTCAGCGCCGGGCCGATCGCGGATGCCGTGCGGCAGCTGTTCGCCGACTCGTCCTACCGGGAAGCCGCTGGTCAGATAGCTCGGGAGATACGTCACACGCCCTCGCCGGAAGAAGTTGCGGACAGTCTGGCCGACGTTGTGTAACACTGTTTTTTATGAAGGCAAGCCGCCTGCGCTTCGGGATGAACCTGTGGCCGCCGTTCCTGTTCGCCGGCATCCGCGTCGAGGAGATCTCGCCGGACTACCGGTATGCGCGCGTGCGGATGCGCCTGCGTCCGTGGAACCGCAACTTCTTCGGCACCCACTTCGGCGGCTCGCTGTTCGCGATGACCGACCCGTTCTGGGTGTTGCTGCTGTTCAACCAGCTCAAGGGCGAGCACGTGGTGTGGGACCAGGCCGGTGAGATCGAGTTCGTCGCGCCCGGCCGCGGCACCGTGACCGCGGAGTTCCGGCTGACCGACGAGCACGTCGAGCAGGTGCTGGAACGGACCAGGGGCAGCGAGAAGGTTTTGATCTGGTTCGACACGGACGTCGTCGGGCAGGATGGGACCGTGATCGCACGGGTGAAGAAGCAGGTCTACGCGCGACGCAAGCGCGACAAGCAGCTCGCGCATGCGTGAGGCCTTCGGAGCGGGTTTCGACGTCCAGCCCGGTTACCTGAACACGGCGTCCATCGGGGTGCCACCACGGCACGTCGCCGACGCAGTGATGGCCTCGCACGAACGGTGGCGGCGCGGCGAGGACACGTCGTCGACGTTCAACGACGCCGTGGAGACCTCCCGCGAGGCGTTCGGCCGGGTGGTCGGCGTGCCCGCGGCCTCGGTCGCCTGCGGCGCCACGGTGTCGCAGTTCGTGTCGCTGGTCGCGCAGTCGCTCCCGGCCGGCTCGAAGATCTACGTCGATCCCGGTGACTTCACCAGCGTCACGCTGCCGTTCGTCGCCGCCGGGCACCGGATCGTGTCCACAGTGGACGAGTGCGACCTCGTCGCGCTGAGCGTGGTCCAGTCCTCGGACGGCAGGATCGCGGACCTCGAAGCGCTTGAGGCGTCCGGCAAAC
The DNA here is from genome assembly GCF_042721515.1 of Lentzea sp. NPDC058436. Classification (NCBI taxonomy): domain Bacteria; kingdom Bacillati; phylum Actinomycetota; class Actinomycetes; order Pseudonocardiales; family Pseudonocardiaceae; genus Lentzea; species Lentzea sp. NPDC058436. Next base: position 107,673 of record NZ_JBHXLF010000014.1, on the reverse strand, counting down.
CGGTGCTGCTCGACGTGTCGCAGGCCGCCGGGTGGATGCCACTGTCGTTGGCGTGGGCCGATTTCGTCGTCGGCGTGGCCTACAAGTGGCTGATGGCACCGCGCGGCGCGGCCTGGATGGCGGTGCGTCCGGACCGGATGGACTTCCTCAAGCCGTTGGCGGCCAACTGGTACAGCACGGGCGAGAACTACGGCACCGAACTCGTGCTCCGTTCGGACGCACGGCGGTTCGACCTCTCGCCCACGTGGTCCTCGCACGTCGGTGCGGCAGTCGCGCTGCCGTGGGTGGCCTCTTTGGACCTCGAATCAGTGCGCGCGCACTGCGTGGGTCTGACGGATCGCCTCCTGACCGGACTGGGCCTGCCTCCGAACGGCTCGGCGATCGTCTCGATCGGCATGCCACCCGTTCAGGGCGTCGTTTCCTCGGTTCGCGCTGGTCGCACGCGGTATGCGTGTCACCTTTACAACACGATCGAGGACGTTGATCGGGTGCTCGAAGCGCTCACCTGACTGCCGTCCGTTACCGTGGGTCCTTGTGTCGGAACCACGCCAGTCACCTGAAGAGGTGACCCAGAACCTGCCTCGCTTCCCACCGAGGCCCACCGACACCGCGCCGTTGTACCCGGCCGACGAGCTGATGAAGCTGCAGTCGATCATGGACAACCGCCCGGGGCAGGTGCCCGGCCCGCCACCCCCGCCCGTGCGCAAGAGCACGTGGGTGGGCAGGGCGCTGGCACTCGTCGGCGTCGCGGTGGTGTCGGGGTTCGTCTGGTGGGTGCTGCAGCCGTCGGACCCGGTGGACAAGCAGGTCGCCCAGCCGCAGAAGACCGCGGGGGAGTTCGAGTTCACCACCGTGCCGGAGCTCCCGGACCCGGTGAAGGACAGCGACTGCGCCGCCCACGCGACGAGCCAGACGCAGGCGTTCTTCAAGACCACGCCGTGCCTGCAGCTGACGCGTGCGTTCTACACGGCCACGCTGCCGGACGGCCGCACCGTGTACTCGTCGGTGTCCGTGGTGAAGATGAAGACGACCGACGAGGCGCGGCAGCTGCGGGAGCTGACCCAGAAGGACGGCACCGGCAACGTCAAGGACCTGGTGCTGGACAAGGCCATCAGCGTGCCGCCGCTGACCACGCTGGCCAACGGCGGGTACGCCTCCGAGCAGCGCGACCAGCTGGTCGTGATCGTCGAGTCCGACTCGCCGAGCAAGGGCGCCGACGCGCTCGCGCACAACAAGGAGATGAAGAAGGTCTCCGCGGACGCGATCAGGCTCGCGTCCTCCTTCGGCGACTAGTGCGGTGACCACTAACCCTTGCCGGGTTGTGCGCGGTCCAGGGCGATGCATCGTGGTGCCTCCCCCACGTCCTCGTACTGGTGGTACGGGGGCGTGGGGGAGGTGCCGCGATGCGTCCACCTGGACCGTGCACAACCCGGTGAGGATTGTGGTCACCGCACTAAGTCCTGCTAGCCCGACGCGACACCCGGCATCGTGATCGACGCCGGGGTCGTGCCGGCCGCCTTGCGCCACCGCGTCGCCCGCACGGCCGCGGTCGTCAACGCCTCCAGCGCCGACGTGCGCAGCGCCGAGTCGTCGGTCCGTTCGAGCACGCCGCGCCACGCGGCGCACGTGTCCTGTTCGACGGCCACCAGCGCGGCGAGCGCGGACGGTCCGTCGGACACCTTGGACGGCGGCAGGTAGGCCGCCGCGGGCGGGTTCGGGGTGGCGCTGTGGTCGCGCAGCCACCGCTCGGTCGTGTCCCGGCGGGCCCTGTGCAGGTTCGCGCCCTCCGCGACGGCGGCCGCGCTCTGGTCACCCACGAACGCCGCCACCATGCCGTAGGTCCACAACGCCGCGTGCTCGGTGCCGAGAGCGGTCTGGACGGCGTCGACGCTCATCCGAGCACCTCCCGCAGCGAGGCGCAGCCCGCGGCGACCGAGCCGACGAGACCGGCGCGGTAGGAGGGCAGCGAGGCGACGACGGCCGAGGCCTCGCGGACGGCCTCGTCGAGCGAGGTGCGCAACGCGGCCAGCGGGTCCGGCGGGGTGGGCGGCGTCGTGGGCACGGGCGGAGCCGTGGACGACAGCGGCGGGCGTTCCCGGTCGACCTCGGCCTGCAGCAGCGAGGCGTGCGTCTCACGGGCCTTCGCGATCTCCGCGGCGGCGGGCACCGCCGTCAGCGCCTGGGCCAGCTTGGCGTCCGCACGCGCCTGCGCGGCGAGGGCCGACAGCGGGTCCGGAGGCGGTGGTGGCGGCGGTTCTGCGGTGCACGCGACGGCGAGCGGTGCGGCTGCCACCGCGAACAGCACGCGGCGGCGGCTGACCGATTCGGAGATCACGCGGCCCATGTTGCCAGCACCCGTGCGGGTCGGTGGGAGCCGGGCGAAGGAGATAGTCTGGTCGTCCACGGCCGCCGGAAACAGCGTCGGCCGGGGTTTTCATGCGTTCGAACTGAAGGAGACACCACGTGTCCAGCCCGCCGCGCGGAGAGCTTTCCGCGCAGCTAGCACCCGTTGTGCGGGAAGCTCTCGAAGCCGCGGGCTTCGACCTCGACGCGCTCGACGTGAATCAGGCTGGGCGCCGCCGTCTGGTCAAGGTCGTCGTCGACGGAGAGGACGGCATCGGGCTCGACGAGGTCGCCGAGGCGAGCCGCGTGGTCTCCGCCGCGCTCGACGAGCACGACCACATCATCAACGGGCCGTACACCCTCGAGGTCACCTCGCCGGGTGTCGACCGCCCCCTGACGCGCCCGCGCCACTGGAAGCGCGCTCACCTGCGTCTCGTGAAGGTCAAGCAGCCGGAGAAGGCCGAGTGGTTCGGCCGGGTCGGCGAGTGCGACGAGACCGGGGTCGAGCTGCTGCACAAGGACGAGCTGCGACGCGTGGAGTACCGCCACATCGAACGCGCGGTCATGGAGATCGAGTTCAAGCAGCCGCCGGTCGAGGAACTGGCTCGGCTCACTCGGAAAGCACCGGAGGAGGAGCCGAGGTGAACGTCGACATCGCCGCCCTGAGGGCGATCGAACGTGAAAAGGACATCCCCTTCGAGACGGTCCTGGAGGCGATCGAGTCAGCACTGCTGACCGCCTACAAGCACACCGAAGGACACGCCACGCACTCGCGCGTGGAGATCGACCGCAAGTCCGGCGTCGTGCGCGTGCTCGCGCAGGACCTGGGCCCGGACGGAGCGGTCCAGGAGGAGTGGGACGACACTCCGGAGGGCTTCGGCCGCATCGCGGCCACCACGGCGCGTCAGGTCATCCTGCAGCGCCTGCGCGACGCCGAGCACGAGCGCACGTTCGGTGAGTTCGCCGCCAAGGAGGGCGAGATCATCGCGGGTGTCGTCCAGCGCGACGCCCGCGCGAACGCCCGCGGCATGGTCGTCGTCCAGGTGGGTGACACCGAGGGCGTGCTGCCGCCGGCCGAGCAGGTGCCGGGCGAGCAGTACAACCACGGCGAGCGCATCAAGTGCTACGTCGTGAGCGTCTCCCGCGGCGCCCGCGGCCCTCAGATCGCCCTCTCGCGCACCCACCCGAACCTCGTGCGGCGGCTGTTCGCCCTCGAGGTCCCGGAGATCGCGGACGGCACCGTGGAGATCCCCGCGGTGGCACGTGAGGCAGGTCACCGCTCCAAGATCGCGGTGAAATCAACGGTTGCCGGAGTGAACGCCAAGGGTGCCTGCATCGGCCCCATGGGAGCCCGTGTGCGCAACGTCATGCACGAGCTCGGTGGCGAGAAGATCGACATCATCGACCACTCCGACGACCCGGCCACTTTCGTCGGGAATGCATTGTCACCAGCCAAGGTTGTGTCGGTGAAGGTGCTCGACGAGCGTGCCAAGACGGCCCGTGTCGTGGTGCCGGACTTCCAGCTCTCGCTGGCGATCGGCAAGGAGGGCCAGAACGCCCGCCTGGCCGCCCGTCTGACGGGCTGGCGCATCGACATCCGCAGCGATGCGGAGGCTCCGGCCGCCGGTGCGGTCACATCCGGTTCGGCTGAATGAGCTCCAGGGGATAGAATTATCAACGGTTCAACGTCGGGAGCGGTTTCCCAGCACATCGGCCCTGTTCGTACGTGCATCGGATGCCGCGCACGGACGTTGCCGTCTGAGCTGCTGCGTGTGGTCGCGGTGGACGGTTCGGTGGTTCCGGACGTTCATCGGCGGCTTCCTGGTCGGGGTGCTTGGTTGCATTTCGATCTCGAATGTCTCCGCAACGCCGAGCGGCGACGGGCGTTCTCGCGGGCCCTCCGGGTCCAGGGAGCACTCGACGTCGCTTCGTTGCGCGAGCACGTGGAGCAGCACGGGAAATTGGCCACGGGACAGCCCCGCGGCCAACAAGCAACAAGGAAGCAGGTCGACCCGTCATGAGTCAGCCGTGAAGCTGAAGACATGAACGCGCGACGTTAAGACGAGGTCGATGGGACTTGCCCGCCGGCCTCACGACCTAGGAGAGCAGTGGCAGGCAAGGCCCGCGTGCACGAGCTCGCAAAAGAGCTCGGTGTTACGAGCAAGGAAGTTCTCAACAAGCTCGCCGAACAAGGCGAATACGTGAAGTCCGCGTCCTCGACCGTCGAGGCCCCCGTGGCCCGTCGGCTCCGTGACGCGTACGAGGCCAAGTCTTCGAAGCCGGCTCCCAAGCCGTCCGCTCCGAAGCCCAAGGCACCCGCACCCGCTGCCGCAGCAGCGCCCGCCGCACCGGCGGAGTCGAAGCCTGCGGCCGACAAGCCCGCTGCGCCCAAGGGCATGCCCGGACCCCGTCCGGCCGCCCCTGGCCCGCGCCCGCCGGCTCCGAAGCCCGCCCCGGCAGCTCCTGCCGCGCAGGCTCCGGCTCCCGCGGCGCCCGCACCGGCACCCGTGCAGTCCCAGGCTCCGGCCGCCGCACCGGCACCCGCCGCGTCGGCTCCGGCCGCCCCCAAGGCTGCCCCGGCCCCCGGCTCCAAGCCGGGTTCCGGTCCGCGTCCGGGCCCGCGCCCGGCTCCGCAGCAGCAGCCGCAACAGCCCCAGCAGCCGCAGGCTCCCGCCGCGGCCGCCGGTGGTCAGCAGTCCCAGTCCGTGGTCCCGCCGCGCACCCAGGGCGCCAAGCCCGCCGGTCCGCGCGCTCCGCGTCCTGGCAACAACCCCTTCGGCGTTGGTGGCGGCAACGCTCCCTCGCCGCGCCCCGGACCCCGTCCCGGCCCGCGTCCCGAGCAGGGCGGCGACCGCCCGGCCGGTGGCCCGAAGCCCGGTGACCCGCGTCCGGCGAACCCGCGTCCGAGCGGTGCGCCCGGTCAGGGTGGCCCGCGTCCGGCCGCCGCTCAGGGTGGTGGCGGTCGTCCCGGCCCCGGTCAGGGCGGTCCTCGCCCGGCTCCGGGTCAGGGCGGTCCCCGTCCCAACCCGGGCAACATGCCCCCGCGCCCGAACCCCGGCATGATGCCGGGCAACCGTCCTGCCGGTAACCGTCCTGGCCCTGGTGGCGGCGGTGGCCGTCCCGGTGGCGGTGGCGGTGGCGGCGGTCGTCCCGGTGGGGGCGGCGGCGGTGGCGGCTTCCGCGGCGGCGGTGGCGGTGGCGGCGGTGGCGGCTTCCGTCCCGGTGGCGGCGGTGGCGGTGGCGGTGGCTTCCGTCCCGGTGGCGGCGGTGGCGGTGGCGGTGGCTTCCGTCCCGGCGGTGCCGGTGGCGGCGGCGGTGCTCCTGCCGGTGGTGGCGGCGGTTTCCGCGGTCGTCCCGGTGGTGGCGGTGGCGCCGGTCGCGGCGGTACCGCTGGTGCCTTCGGTCGTCCGGGTGGTCCGGCGCGTCGTGGACGCAAGTCCAAGCGGCAGAAGCGCCAGGAGTACATGGACAACATGCAGGCGCCTTCGGTCGGTGGCGTCCGCCTGCCCAAGGGCAGTGGCGAGACGATCCGCCTGCCGCGCGGTGCCTCGCTGACCGACTTCGCCGACAAGATCAACGCCAACCCGGCGTCGCTCGTGCAGGTGCTCTTCCACCTGGGCGAGATGGTCACGGCGACGCAGTCGGTGTCCGACGAGATCCTGGAGCTCCTCGGCACCGAGATGAACTACGTCGTGCAGGTCGTGTCCCCCGAGGAGGAGGACCGCGAGCTGCTCGAGACGTTCGACATCACCTACGGCGAGGACGCCGGTGACGAGGACGACCTGCAGGTCCGCCCGCCGGTCGTGACCGTCATGGGTCACGTCGACCACGGTAAGACCCGCCTGCTCGACACCATCCGCAAGGCGAAGGTGCACGAGGGCGAGGCCGGTGGCATCACCCAGCACATCGGCGCGTACCAGGTGGAGACCGAGCTCGAGGGCAACCCGCGGCTCATCACCTTCATCGACACCCCGGGTCACGAGGCGTTCACCGCCATGCGTGCTCGTGGTGCGAACGCGACCGACATCGCGGTCATCGTCGTCGCCGCCGACGACGGCGTGATGCCGCAGACGGTGGAGGCCATCAACCACGCGCAGGCCGCTCAGGCGCCGATCGTGGTCGCGGTCAACAAGATCGACAAGGAGGGTGCGAACCCCTCCAAGATCCGTCAGCAGCTGACGGAGTACGGCCTCGTCGCCGAGGAGTACGGCGGCGACACGATGTTCGTCGACATCTCGGCCAAGCAGGGCATCAACATCGACAGCCTCCTCGAGGCCATCCTGTTGACCGCCGACGCTTCGCTGGACCTCCGGGCCAACCCGGACATGGAGGCCCAGGGTGTCGCGATCGAGGCGCACCTCGACCGCGGTCGCGGTCCGGTCGCCACGGTGCTCGTGCAGCGCGGTTCGCTCCGCGTCGGCTCCTCGATCGTCGCGGGTGACGCGTACGGTCGCGTGCGCCGCATGGTCGACGAGCACGGCGATGACGTCACCGTCGCGACCCCGTCGCGTCCGGTGCAGGTCATCGGTCTGACCTCGGTGCCCCGCGCCGGTGACTCGTTCCTCGTCGTCGACGAGGACCGGGTGGCCCGGCAGATCGCCGAGCGTCGTCAGGCCCGCACCCGCAACGCCGCCAACGCGGCGAAGCGCAAGCGCGTCAGCCTGGAGGACCTGGACGCAGCGCTGAAGGAGACCTCAGCACTCACCTTGATCATCAAGGGTGACAACTCGGGTACCGTCGAGGCCCTCGAGGACGCGCTCATGAAGATCGAGGTCGGCGACGACGTCGAGCTGCGCGTGATCCACCGCGGTGTCGGTGGCATCACCGAAGGCGACATCAACCTCGCCGTGGCCGGTTCCGCCATCGTCCTGGGCTTCAACGTCCGGGCCGAGGGCAAGGCGACCGAGCTCGCGAACCGCGAGGGCGTGGACGTCCGGTACTACACGGTCATCTACCAGGCGATCGACGAGATCGAGGCGGCCCTCAAGGGTCTCCTCAAGCCGGAGTACGAAGAGGTCCAGCTCGGCCGCGCCGAGGTCCGCGACGTCTTCAAGTCCTCCAAGGTCGGCACGATCGCGGGTTGCATGGTCCTGTCGGGCGAGATCCGCCGCAACGCGCGTGCTCGCCTGCTCCGTGACGGCAAGGTGATCGCGGAGAACCTCCCGATCAGCTCGCTCAAGCGGTTCAAGGACGACGCCACCGAGGTCCGCGAAGGTTTCGAGTGTGGTCTCACGCTCGGCAACTACAGCGACCTCAAGCTGGAAGACGTCATCGAGACCTTCGAGATGCGCGAGAAGCCGCGCGCCTAGTCGGTCGGTGAGGGGTGCGGAGCCGTTTAACCGGTGGCTCCGCACCCCTTTCTTCTGGAGGATCTCGTCCATGTACGTGGGTGCTCTGGAGCTGGACGTGTTGCTCGGCGACGTCCATTCGTTGAAGGAGAAGCGTTCCGTGGTGCGGCCCGTCGTGGCCGAACTGCGCAAGCGCTTCGAGGTCGCTGTCTCCGAGGCCGGTCATCTGGACCTGCATCGGCGCAGCTTGATCGGGGTGGCGGCGGTCGCCGCCGACCTGGAGCACGTCAGGGACGTTCTCGCCGGCTGTGAAAGGCTGGTCGCGGGACGTCCCGAACTCGAATTGCTCTCCGCCCGGACTCGTTTCGTCGGGCCGGAGGACGACTAGGAAGGGGAGGCTCGTGGCCGACACGGCACGTGCCCGCAAGCTCGCCAAGCGGATCTCGCAGATCGTCGCTTCGGCTCTGGAGCACGAGGTCAAGGACCCGCGCCTGGCGCGAGTCACGATCACCGACACCAAGGTGACCGGCGACCTGCACGACGCGACGGTGTACTACACCGTTCTCGGTGAGCGCCTGGACACCGAGCCCGACTACGCCGGTGCCGCCGCGGCCCTCGAGAAGGCCAAGGGCGTGTTGCGCTCCATGGTCGGGGCTCAGACCGGTGTGCGGTTCACGCCCACGCTGACGTTCATGACCGACACCGTGCCGGACGCGGCCAGGAAAATGGACGAACTGCTGGCGAAGGCCCAGGCAGCGGACGCCGAGGTCGCTCGGCGGGCCGTCGGGGCCGCTCCGGCGGGCGAGGCAGACCCGTACAAGGCGCCTCGCGAGGACGACGACGAGGACTGAGTCCTCGGATCAAGGCTTCTCACGCGGACGAGGACCGAGTCCTCGACGGACAGCTGCAGACCAGGGCGGACACGTTTCGGCGTGTCCGCCTTTCGGTTTCCCGAGGATCGTCCACTTGGCACACCGGCGCTGTAATCGGATGGAAACTGTCTTGTCCGAGGGTGCCCTACCGCACTTCCAGACCGTCAACGGCTAACGTCTCCCTGTGGCAGACGACCTGAGCACCACCATCGCCGAAGCCGCGCGGCTGCTGGCCGGCGCCCGTGATGTGACCCTCCTCAGTCACATCAACCCCGACGCCGACACGCTCGGGAGTGCCTTGGCGGTGGGGCTCGCGCTGCACCGGCGCGGGGTGGCGGTGCGGGTGGCGTTCGGTGAGCCGGAGGCCGTGCCCGAGAGCCTGAAGGCGTTGGACACGGCGGGGTTGCTCGTCCATCGCGACGAGGTGCCGCAGGCGCCCGAGTTCCTGGTCGTCATGGACACCGGCAGCGTGCAACGGCTCGGGCCGCTCGGTGACCGCGTCACGAACTGCACGGGTCCCGTCGTCGTCGTGGACCACCACGTGTCGAACACGCGGTACGGGACGGTGCACTGCATCGACTCGCACGCGGAGGCCACGGCGCTCATCGCGCTCAAGTTGCTGGACGAGATGGACGTCGAGATCGACGAGCCCATCGCGCGATGCCTCTACGCGGGGCTCGTGACCGACACCGGCGGCTTCCGCAAGGCGGGGCCTGAGGCGCACAAGACCGCCGCACGGCTGCTGGAGACCGGAGTGGACGCGTATGCCGTTACGCGGCCGTTGATGGACTCGCATCCGTTCGCGTACCTCGGCATGTTGTCGCGCGTGCTGGCCAAGGCGGAGCTCGACCAGAAGGCAGCGCACGGCCTGGGGCTGGCGCATGCGGTCGTGAGCCTCGATGACGCTCGTGGTGTGCGCAGCGAAGAGGTGGAGAGCGTGATCGACGTCGTGCGCTCCGCCTCCGAGGCCGAGGTCGCGGCCGTGCTCAAGGAGCTCAAGCCCGGGTTCTGGTCCGTGTCGCTGCGAGCCGTGAACCGGGTGGACGTTCGTGAGGTGGCGCAGGTCCTCGGGGGCGGCGGGCACCGGCTGGCGGCCGGGTTCACGTTCGACGGGACCGCGGAGCAGGTCGTCGCCGCGCTCAAGGGCGCGTTGGAGCAGGTGGAGTCATGACACGGACAGGGAGCCCGCGGCTGCTGCGGGAGATCAACGACCGGGCCGCGATCGAGACGTTGCTGCGCAGCGGGGCGATGACGCGGGCCGAGCTGGAAGAGGTGATCGGGCTGTCGAAGCCCGCCACCGCACAGCTGCTGGCACGGCTCGAAGAGGACGGCATGGTCGTCCGCACCGGCCTGCGCGGTGGTGGACGCGGGCCTCGCGCGCAGATGTGGGCCGTCAACGGCGGTGTGGGGTACGTGGCGGCGGTGGCGCTGTCGGCCGAGCTGATCGACGTGGCCATCGCGGACATCACCGGCTCGTTGCTGGCGGAGCACAGCGTGCCGATGCCGAAGGAGAACACCCTCCGGATCTTCCGCGAGACGGTGCAGAAGGCCGCGGTGCTGGCCGGGCTGTCGCTCGACGCGTTGTCGCACGTCGTGGTGGGGACGCCCGGTGCGGTGGACCCGGCGACGGGGCACCTCGGGTTCGCGCCGCACCTGCCCGGCCTGGAGGCCGTCGACCTGCCGTCGACGTTGCGCGAGCTGCTCGGCACCTCGGTGTCGATCGAGAACGACATCAACCTCGCCGCGCTGGAGGAGATGAGCTCCGGCCGTGCGGTCGGGTTGCGCAACTTCGTGCTGTTCTGGCCCGCGGACGAGATCGGGTCGGCCGTCGTGGTCAACGGGACGCTGCTGCGCGGTGTCACGGGCGGCGCGGGCGAGATCGACTCCATGCAGGTGCCCGGCGGGCGCTACGGCGACCTGGTCGACAGCGACGCGATCGTCGCACTGGCCGCCGAGTACGGGATCTCCGAGCCGACCGGGCTGGAGGCCGTGGCGCACGCCCTGAACGCGGGGACCGAGGGGAAGGCGTTCCTGACGGCGCTGGCCCACAAGATCGCGCTCGGGCTGGCGAACGTCGTGTGCGTGCTCGACCCGGAGCTCGTGCTGCTGTCCGGCGCGGTGGCGCACGCGGGCGGTGAGACGTTGTGCGACCTCGTGGCCGCCGAACTGCTGAAGCTCGTCGTGCCGCGGACGCCGGTGCACCTGGCTCAGATCACCGCGAAGCCGGTGCGCTCGGGGGCGTTGCACTCGGGGCTCGCCGTGGCGCGCGAGCAGGTGTTCGGGCTGCCCCAACGGTCGTGAGTGGCATCACCGCACAGCACTGCCCGTCAGCGCCTAGGTTCGACGGGTGGAGGATCGGGTTCCCGCTCGGCGGGTGATCGGGCTGGCGGTGCCCGCACTGGGGGTGCTGGCGGCCGAGCCGTTGTACGTGCTCGTGGACACGGCGGTGGTCGGGCACCTGGGGGCGTTGCCGCTGGCCGGGCTCGCGCTCGGCGGTGTGCTGCTCACGCAGGTGTCCACGCAGCTGACGTTCCTCTCGTACGGCACGACCGCGCGCACGGCCCGGTTGCACGGGGCCGGGAGGCGTCAGGAGGCCGTCGAGGAGGGCGTTCAGGCGACGTGGCTGGCGCTCGCCGCCGGTGTGCTCGTGGTGGTCCTGGGGCAGCTGTTCGCGCGGCCGCTGGCGGAACTGCTGGCGGGCCCCGGTGCCGTGGCGGACGCGGCGGTGGAGTGGGTGCGCATCGCGTTGTTCGGTGCGCCGTTCATCCTCGTCACGATGGCCGGCAACGGGTGGATGCGCGGTGTTCAGGACACCAGGAGACCGCTCAAGTACATCCTGATCGGCAACGGCATCAGCGCGGTGCTGTGTCCCGCGCTCGTCTACGGCGCGGGCTGGGGGCTTGAGGGCTCGGCCATCGCCAACGTCGTCGCGCAGCTGCTCTCCGCCGGGCTCTTCTTCAAGGCCTTGTTCGCGGAGCACGTGTCGTTGAAGCCGCATTGGGCGTCCATGCGCGCGCAGCTCGGCATGGGGCGCGATCTGGTGTTGCGGAGCCTTGCGTTCCAGGCGTGCTTCATCAGTGCGGCCTCGGTGGCGGCACGCACGTCCGTGGGGGCCTTGGGCGCGCATCAGGTCGTGTTGCAACTGTGGACGTTCCTCGCACTTGTGCTCGACTCGTTGGCCATCGCCGCCCAGTCGCTCGTCGGTGCCGCGCTCGGGGCGTCGAAGCGCAGGCAGGCGGAGACGCTCGCCTGGCAGATCACGCGGTACGGGCTGGTGTTCGGCATCGGGCTCGGGATCGTGTTCGCGGCGTTGGTCACCGTGCTGCCGCGGGCGTTCACGACGGACGCGGGCGTGCTGGCCGAGATCCCGCACGCGTGGTGGTTCTTCGTTGCGCTGCAACCGATCGCGGGTGTGGTGTTCGGGTTGGACGGTGTGCTGCTGGGCGCCGGTGACGTGAAGTTCATGCGCACGGCGACGCTCGGCTCGGCGGTGATCGGGTTCCTGCCGCTGGTGTGGGCCTCGCTCGCGTTCGGGTGGGGGCTGGTCGGCATCTGGTCGGGGCTGTCGCTGTTCATGGTGCTGCGACTCGTGGCCGTGGTGTGGCGTACGCGGTCGGGGGAGTGGGCCGTGGAGGGCGCGGTCCGGTAGTGACCAGTGCCACGGCGGACCTCCCCGAACGGGCGCTGTGGTCGACCTCACGGCATGAAACCGTTACCAAGAAGGTTGCTTGATGCGATGTAACTAATGTCTGCCCGCCTCCGACCTGGGGAGAGTGCCGCCTTGCCGCCGGTCGATCGCGCCACCCGAACTTCGTGGCTGATCTGGACCACCGCCGTCTTCGTCTACTTCGCCGCCCTGTTCCACCGGACCACGCTCGGCGTGGCCGGACTGGAGGCGAGCGAACGCTTCGGGCTCGGACCCGCTCAGCTCGGTGTCTTCACCGTGCTGCAGATCGGTGTCTACGCCCTCATGCAGATTCCCACCGGCCTGCTCGTCGACCGCTTCGGGCCGCGCCGCGTGCTCACGGTCGCCGCCCTGCTCATGGGCACCGGCCAGCTGCTCTTCGCCGTCGCCGACTCGTACGCACTCGGGCTCGCCGCACGGGCCGTGCTGGGCATGGGCGACGCGATGACGTTCATCAGCGTGATCCGCCTCGTCGCGTCGCACTTCCCGCCGCGCCAGTACTCGTTCGTCGTCGCGATCACGGCCACGATCGGCGGTGTCGGCAACCTCGTCGCCACCGTGCCGCTGACCCTCCTGCTCGGCTCGATCGGGTGGACGTGGGCGTTCCTCATCGCGGGCGGCGCGACCGCGCTGTACTCGGTCGTGGCGTTCATGCGCGTGCGTGACGTGCCCGCAGGGTTCGTGGTGCCGAAGCCGGAACCCGTGCCGTTGCGCAAGCTCTGGCCGAAGGTGCGGCAGGCGTGGAGCGTGCCAGGCACCCGCCTCGGGTTCTGGGCGCACTTCAGCACCATGTCGACGCCCGCCGTCATCGGCCTGCTGTGGGGCTACCCGTACCTCGTGCAGGCGCAGGGCATGTCGCCCAAGGCCGCGTCGTCGACGCTGGGACTGCTCGTGATCGGCGCGATCGTGACGGGGCCGGTCATCGGCGGGCTGTTCTCGCGCAACCCCGAGTGGCGCATGCCGATCGCGGTCGGGTTCCTGGGGTTCGCCCTGGCCGGCTGGGCCGTGCTGCTGCTGTGGCCGGGAGGACGGGTGCCGGCGCCGGTCATCGCCGTCGTGTTCCTCGTGCTCACCGTGGGCGGGCCGATCTCGGGCGTGGCGTTCGCGCTGGCCCGCGACTACAACCCGTCGCACCGCCAGTCCACGGCGAGCGGTCTGGTGAACGTCGGCGGCTTCCTCGCGGTGACGATCTCGGCGCTGGGCATCGGTGTGCTGCTGGACGTCTTCGAGGGCGTGCTGGCCCCGGTCACGGCGTTCCGCGTCGCGCTGAGCTTCAGCGTGGTGCTGCTGGTGCTGGGCGGCTGGCGGATGCTCGTGTGGTGGCGGCGCGCGCGTGCCGCGGTGTTCGAGGCGGAGGAGCGCGGGGAGACCGTGCCCGTGCAGATCCGGCGTCGTCGCTGGGACGCTCTGCACGTCGCTTAAGCTTCTGCGCCGTGAAACCCTCTGTTGCACCGGGCCTGGTCGTCGTCGACAAGCCGGACGGCATGACCTCGCACGACGTGGTGGCGCGTGTGCGCAGGATTCTCGGCACCCGCAAGGTCGGGCACGCAGGCACGCTGGACCCGATGGCGACCGGCGTGCTCGTGCTCGGCATCGAGCGGGCGACGAAGCTCCTCGGCCACCTCGCGTTGGACAGCAAGGCCTATCTCGCGACGATCGTGCTCGGCGCGTCCACCACCACGGACGACGCCGAGGGCGAGGTGCTGTCCACTGAGGACGCTTCCGGTGTCGCCGACGACGCCGTCGCCGCCGAGGTGGCGAAGCTGACCGGACCGATCCAGCAGGTGCCGTCGTCCGTGTCCGCGGTGAAGATCGACGGCAAGCGCGCCTATGCCCGCGTGCGTGCGGGCGAGGACGTCGAGATCCCCGCACGGCCCGTGACCGTGCATCGGTTCGACGTGCTGTTCTCGCGCCGTGAGGACAAGCAGGTGCTGCTGGACGTGATGGTCGAGTGTTCGTCCGGTACCTACGTGCGCGCGTTGGCGCGTGACCTGGGCGCCGCGCTGGGCGTCGGCGGTCACCTGGGGGCGTTGCGCCGCACCAGGGTCGGGCCGTTCGACCTGCGCGTGGCCAAGACGCTCCAGCAGCTGGAGGAGACGCCCGGCCTGTCGCTCGACCTCGACTCGGCGGTCGCCACGGCGTTCCCGCGCCGGGAGATCGACCCGAACGAGGCGTCGGCGTTGTCGCACGGGCAGCGGCTGAGCGCGGGCGGGATCGACGGGACGTACGGCGTGTTCGGGCCGGACGGGCACGTCATCGCGCTGGCCAAGGACGAGGGCACCGCGTGCAAGCCCGTGGTGGTGCTGAGCCCGGCCGGGTAGTCCGGCGAGGTGGGCAGGCGTGCCGAACGGCCGGGGTCGTAGGCTGATCGTCGTGCAACGCTGGCGCGGACTAGATCACCTTCCCGGCGGCTGGGGCCGCTGCGTCGTGACCATCGGCGTGTTCGACGGTGTCCACAAAGGCCACCAGGCCCTGATCGGGCGTGCCGTCGAACTCGCGGAGCAGCGCGGCCTGCCGAGCGTGCTGATGACCTTCGACCCCCACCCGTCCGAGGTGGTGCGTCCCGGCAGCCACCCCGCGCAGCTCACCACGCTGCGCCGGCGGTCGGAGCTCGTCGAGGAGCTGGGCATCGACCACTTCGTGGTGGTGCCGTTCAGCCTGGAGACCAGCAGGATGCCCGCGGACGAGTTCGTGCACGAGGTGCTCGTCGAGAAGCTGCACGCGGCTGCGGTCGTGGTGGGAGAGAACTTCACCTTCGGGCACAAGGCTGCCGGTAACGTCGCGTTGCTGCGTCAGCTGGGGCAGCGGTTCGGATTCGTGACCGAGGGGGCTGACCTGGTGTCCGCTGACGACGTGACCTACTCGTCGACCTACATCCGCGCGTGCATCGACGCCGGGGACGTGAAGGCGGCGGCCGAGGCGCTGGGCAAGCCGCACCGGCTGGAGGGGATCGTCGTCAGGGGCGACGGGCGGGGCAAGGACCTCGGGTTCCCGACCGCCAACCTGTCCACGCCGAAGTTCGCGGCCGTTCCGGCGGACGGCATCTACGCGTGCTGGTTCACCGACGCCAAGGGCAAGACGCTCAAGGCCGCCGTCTCAGTAGGGACGAATCCGACGTTCTCCGGCCGCGAGCGGCGCGTCGAGGCGTTCGTGCTGGACGTGGACGAGGACTATTACGGCCAGCGCGTCGCCGTGGACTTCGTCGACAGGCTGCGCGAGATGGAGAAGTTCGACTCCGTCGAGGCCCTGCTCGAGCAAATGCACCGCGATGTGGACCGAACGAGGGAACTGCTGGCCGAGTCGTGACCGTCAGATCAGGCGAAGTGGGCGTCCGAACGCCCCCCGGCTGGCAGGATGCGGAGCAGAGTGCGGGCTACTGGAGAGGCCAAGGTGGAGGACCACAAGATCGTTCAACGCAACCTCGCCCTGCAACGGGAGTGGTACGGGGAGCCTCTGGGTGACCGGGTGCGTCGGTTGGTCGTGGCCTTCAACGTGTCCCAGGCCCAGCTCGCGGACGTGCTCGGGATCAGCGCGCCGATGCTCAGCCAGGTCATGAGCGGCCGGCGCGCCAAGATCGGCAACCCGGCGGTGCTCGCGCGGCTGATCATGCTGGAGCGCAAGATCCTCACGCCGGACGTGGCGACCGGGGCACCGGACGCGTTGCAGCGCGCGCTCGACGAGGTGCGCGAGTCCAAGCCGACGGTGTCGCGCGACTCGTTGCCGGTCAACGGCGACGAGAGCGTCGCGTACCCGGTGCTGCGCCGCGTCGCCGACCGGCTCGAGCTGCAGCAGGCGGCGGACCTCCTGCACGAGGACTTCCCGGCGATCGCCGACCTGTTCCGCAGGGCGATCCGGGCCGCGGGGCCGCCCCGGTGAAGTCCTGTGACGGGAATTCACGGCTCGTTAAATGAGTTGGCACGGGCGGCGAGTGCGAACGACAATTGGTTCGCGCACCTGACGGTGGCCTGCGGCCGGCGGAAGCAGTGCTCGTGAGCAGCGCGGACGGCGTGCACACACCCGTGGACCGGGTGGGGTTGCGCACGTCAGCGCGCCGCTGAGCACTCTGCCTGATAGCCTTCGCAGTTGGGTCTGGCTGCGGTCCGTGGCGGCCAGTACCGGCTACCCCGGCCAGCAATTCGGCGGGCGTGGGGCCGCACGGACCTGAACAAGTAGGAGAAGTACCTAGTGGCACTGTCCACGGATCAGAAGAAGTCCATCCTCGGTGAGTACGGTCTGCACGACTCGGACACGGGCTCGACCGAGGCGCAGGTCGCTCTGCTGAGCAAGCGCATCGCCGACCTCACCGAGCACCTCAAGCAGCACAAGCACGACCACCACTCCCGCCGTGGTCTTCTGCTGATGGTCGGCCGTCGCCGCCGTCTGCTGAACTACCTGACCAAGGTGGACATCAACCGCTACCGCGCGCTGATCCAGCGCCTCGGTCTGCGCAGGTGATTTTCACCGAGGGGGAGTGACCGGCCGGTCACTCCCCCTCGGTGCACAACCGGGTGTATACAGATCCCTGGTTGCAAAGAGGAACGAAACACAGGACCCGCATCGCGCGAAGCAGTTTTCCGCCGGTCCTCGGTAGTGGCCCTCTGGTGGAAACGCCCCAGAGGACTTCGATCGAAGACCGGCCTCGTCAGAACGCGTGAGCGGTGTCCAAAAGACGAGGAGCAACAAGTAAATGACGGACATCGAGGTCCACGAGGCGACTGCCGTTATCGACAACGGCAAGTTCGGCTCGCGCTCCATCCGCTTCGAGACCGGGCGCCTCGCGCGTCAGGCCGCGGGCAGCGTGGTGGCGTACCTGGACGACGAGACCATGCTTCTGAGCGCCACGACGGCGTCGAAGCACCCCAAGGAGCACTTCGACTTCTTCCCCCTCACGGTGGACGTCGAGGAGCGCATGTACGCCGCGGGCCGCATCCCCGGCTCCTTCTTCCGGCGTGAGGGCCGTCCGAGCACGGACGCCATCCTCACCTGCCGCCTGATCGACCGTCCGCTGCGCCCGTCCTTCGTGGACGGTCTGCGCAACGAGATCCAGGTCGTCATCACGGTGATGAGCCTGAACCCGAAGGACCTGTACGACGTCGTGGCGATCAACGCCGCGTCCGCGTCGACGCAGCTCGCGGGTCTGCCGTTCTCCGGCCCGATCGGTGGCGTCCGCGTCGCTCTGATCGAGGGCCAGTGGGTCGCCTTCCCGACCTACGAGCAGCTCGAGAAGGCCGTGTTCGACATGGTCGTCGCGGGTCGCGTGACCGACTCCGGTGACGTCGCGATCATGATGGTCGAGGCCGAGGCCACCGACAACGTGATCGACATGATCGCCGAGGGCGCCACCGCCCCCACCGAGGAGGTCGTGGCCGCCGGTCTCGAAGCCTCCAAGCCGTTCATCAAGGTCCTCTGCGAGGCCCAGGCGCAGCTCGCCCAGGTCGCCGCGAAGGCCACCGGCGACTTCCCGACGTACCCGGCCTACCAGGCCGACGCGTTCGAGGCCGTCGAGTCCGCCGCCGCCGGTGAGCTGGCGCAGGCGCTGACCATCGCGGGCAAGCAGGAGCGCGAGGGCAAGCTCGACGAGATCAAGGCCGCCACGCTCGAGAAGCTGGCCGAGCAGTTCGAGGGTCGCGAGAAGGAGGTCGGCGCCGCGTTCCGCTCGCTGACCAAGAAGCTCGTGCGCCAGCGGATCCTGCGCGACAAGGTCCGCATCGACGGCCGCGGCCTCACGGACATCCGCGACCTCGGTGCCGAGGTGGCCGTGATCCCGAGGACGCACGGTTCGGCGCTGTTCGAGCGCGGCGAGACCCAGATCCTGGGTGTCACCACGCTGAACATGCTGCGCATGGAGCAGCAGATCGACTCGCTCGCTCCCGAGACGCACAAGCGCTACCTGCACCACTACAACTTCCCGCCCTACTCGACCGGTGAGACCGGCCGCGTGGGTTCGCCGAAGCGCCGCGAGATCGGCCACGGCGCACTGGCCGAGCGCGCGCTCATGCCGGTGCTCCCGAAGCGCGACGAGTTCCCGTACGCGATCCGTCAGGTGTCCGAGGCCCTCGGCTCCAACGGCTCGACGTCCATGGGTTCGGTCTGCGCCTCGACCCTGTCGCTGCTCAACGCGGGTGTCCCGCTGAAGGCGCCGGTCTCCGGCATCGCGATGGGTCTCGTCTCCGACGAGGTCGACGGCAAGACCGAGTACGTGGCGCTGACCGACATCCTCGGTGCCGAGGACGCGTTCGGCGACATGGACTTCAAGGTCGCCGGCACCAAGGAGTTCGTGACGGCTCTCCAGCTCGACACGAAGCTCGACGGCATCCCGTCCGAGGTGCTGGCGGCGGCGCTGGGCCAGGCCCGCGACGCGCGCTACACCATCCTGGAGGTCATGGCCGAGGCCATCTCCGACCCGGACGAGATGAGCGCCTTCGCTCCGCGCGTGACGTCGGTCAAGATCCCGACCGACAAGATCGGCGAGGTCATCGGCCCGAAGGGCAAGATGATCAACTCGATCACCGAGCAGACCGGTGCCGACATCTCCATCGAGGACGACGGCACGATCTACGTCGGCGCGGCGGACGGCCCCTCGGCCGAGGCCGCGATCGGCATGATCAACGCGATCGCGAACCCGCAGCTGCCGAAGGTCGGCGAGCGCTTCCTGGGCACCGTGGTGAAGACGGCCGCGTTCGGCGCGTTCGTCTCGCTGCTGCCCGGCAAGGACGGCCTCGTCCACATCTCGAAGCTGGGCAACGGCAAGCGCATCGCGAAGGTGGAGGACGTCGTCAAGGTCGGCGACAAGCTCCGCGTCGAGATCGCCGACATCGACCAGCGCGGCAAGATCAGCCTCGTCGTGGTGTCCGAAGAGGACGCCGCGAAGCCGGCTGAGGCCCCTGCTGCCGAGGACACCGCTGCTGAGGCGGCTCCCGCGCAGTGAGCACGACTGACAACAACGTGACGGCCGCGGGTGCATCCACCCGCGGCCGTCCGCGTACTCCCGTGCTGGGCCACCTCCAGAAGCCCGGCAGCACGCGGGTGCTGGAGATGTCCGCCGGGTCCGAGGTGCGGCGCAGCATGCTGCCGTCGGGCCTGCGCGTCATCACCGAGCGCATCCCGAGCGTGCGGTCCGCGTCGGTCGGGCTGTGGGTGCAGGTCGGGTCCCGTGACGAACGGCCTGAGGTCGCGGGCGCCGCGCACTACCTGGAACACCTGCTGTTCAAGGGAACCTCGCGGCGATCGGCCGCGGCCATCGCGGAGGAGATCGACGCGGTCGGCGGTGAGCTGAACGCGTTCACCGCGAAGGAGCACACCTGCTACTACGCGCACGTCCTGGACGAAGATCTGCCGCTGGCGATCGACCTCGTCGCGGACGTGGTGTTCGAGGCGATCTGCGGTCCGCGTGACTTCGAGACCGAACGCGGTGTCGTGCTCGAAGAGATCGCGATGCGCGACGACGACCCCGAGGACCTGCTGCACGACGCGTTCACCGAGGCGTTGTTCGGCGGGCATGCGTTGGGGCGTCCCGTTCTCGGCACCGAGAAGTCCATTCAGGACATGCAGCGGGACAACCTGTACTCGTTCTACAAGAAGCGCTACACGTTGCCGCGCATGGTGTTCGCCGTCGCCGGCAACATCGAGCACACGCAGGTGATGCGGTTGGTGCGCAAGGCCGTCGGCGACCGGCTGTCGCGGGAGGGCAGCGCGGTAGTGCCGCGGACGGGTCGGGCGCGCATCGCCGACGCCCGCAAGCTGGTGCTGCACACCGACGACACCGAGCAGGCGCACCTGATGCTCGGCATGAAGGGCCTCGACCGCCACGACGAACGCCGGTTCGCGTTGAACGTGCTGAACGCGGCGATCGGCGGCGGCATGAGCTCGCGGCTGTTCCAGGAGGTGCGCGAACGGCGAGGCCTGGCGTACCAGGTGTACTCGTCGGTCGGGCTCTACGCCGACACCGGCACGTTCGCCGTCTACGCGGGTTGCCAGCCGGACCGCCTCGGCGAGACCGCCGGCGTGATCCGCGAGGTGCTCGTGGACGTGGCGCGCGGCGGCCTGTCGGACGCGGAGGTGGCGCGCGGCAAGGGCCAGCTGCGCGGCGCGCTGGTGCTGGGGCTGGAGGACACCAGCTCCCGGATGTCGCGCATCGGCAAGTCTGAGCTCAACTACGGCGACCACCTGAGCGTGGAAGCGACTTTGGCGCGGATCGACGCCGTCTCTTCCGAAGAAGTGGCGCTGCTCGCACGTGATCTGCTGCGCCGTCCCACCGCCGCGGCGGTGGTGGGCCCTTACGATCACGCCGACGATCTGCCGGACCAGGTACACGAGGTGATTGCATGATTCGCGTCGGAGTTCTCGGCGCGCGGGGCCGCATGGGTTCCGAGGTGGTCCGCGCGGTCGAGGCCGCGAAGGACATGGAGGTCGTGGCGGCCATCGACGCCGACGACCCGTTGTCCTCTTTGGTCGACGCGGGCGCTCAGGTCGTCGTCGACTTCACGCACCCCGACGTGGTGATGCAGAACCTCTCGTTCTGCATCGACGCCGGAATCCATTGCGTGGTGGGCACTTCCGGCTTCGACCAGGCGAAGCTGGACGCGGTGTCCACGCTGCTCGCCGACCGCCCGGACGTCGGCGTGCTGGTCGCGCCGAACTTCGGCATCGGCGCCGTCCTGCTGATGCGCTTCTCGGAGATCGCGGCCCGCTACTACGAGTCGGCCGAGATCATCGAGCTGCACCACCCGCGCAAGGCCGACGCACCGTCCGGCACCGCGGCCCACACGGCCCGCCTGATCGCGGCGGCGCGTTCGGGGATGGACCCGATGCCCGACGCGACCACCGTCGAGGAGCCGGGTGCTCGCGGCGCCCTGGTCGACGGCGTGCGAGTCCACTCGCTGCGGATCTCCGGGATGATCGCGCACCAGGAGGTCGTGTTCGGCGGCGAGAGCGAGACCCTGACCCTGCGCCAGGACTCGTTGCACCGCACGTCCTTCATGCCCGGCGTGGTGCTGGGCGTGCGGGAGATCGTGGGTCGTCCCGGGCTCGCGGTAGGCCTCGACAAGTACCTCGACCTGTGAAGGTCCGCATCACCGTCGCGGTGCTGATCGCGGCCCTCGCGGTCTACTTCGTCCTGCTCGCAGGCCGTGCGATCGCCCTGCTGCGGACCGGCGAGATCGTCGGCGTGCTGCTGGGCGTCGGCGTGCTGATCCTGCCGCTGCTCGGGGTCTGGCTCGTGTACTCCAACCTGCGTTTCGGTTGGGAGACCGAGAAGATGGCCCGCGAGCTGGACGCGGACGGGTTGCTGCCGGACGTCTCGCACCTGCCGCGCCGGCCGTCCGGCCGGGTGGACCGGGACGCCGCCGACTCGTGGTTCGAGGAGCGGCGGGCCGAGGTCGAGGCTTCGCCCGACGACTGGCGGGTGTGGTTCCGGCTGGCCTACGCGTACGACATCGCGGGGGACCGCGGGCGGGCGCGGGAGACGATGCGCAAGGCGATCGAACTGCACGCGTGATTTGAGCCCTGGGCTGCGGCCCGGGGCTCCACTCACGCGTGCAACTCGATCGCCGGCCCGATTCGGCCGGCCCTGTTCAACGTGCGGATGGCAGCGTGAACCCGAAATGCTGCTCCTTGCGCTGGCCGCCCTCGCAGACCCATGTCGCGGTGACGGGCCAGTTTCGAACCGCTCGCAGGTCCGCGGATTCGTCCAGGGTCACCAGTGGTAGATCGAACTTGAAGCCCGGGTAGATCACGGTGTCAGCGCCGTACCACGTCAGCACTCCGCAGTAGCCGTCCACCTGAAACTCTTCGTACGTCCAGCCCGGGTTGTGGTCGTCTCGCTGGAAGACGCCTTCGTTCCCCACTCGCAGTCGTACCACCGGCCTGAGCGCACTGGCGTTTCCCGCGTTCGTCAGCGTCAGCTTGATGACGCTGAGCGAATTGCTCGCCTTCATCACGAGGTCCGGCCGCTGGATGCTGTTCCGGTAAGCGACGAGAGCGACCGCCGACGCGATCAAGGCGACGACCGCTGCCCACCACGAGGTGGCGGCCTGAATCACGCTCATCTTGGTGGCCGTGTCGCTGTCCGAGGCGAGCGTGACGAGCGGGATGATTCCCAGGAGCACAGCGGTCGGCAGACCCCCGACGAGAATCACCGCGGTCTGCAACCCGGAACTGAGATGCGGGCGCACGACCTTCACAGGGCCGATGCTGTCCCGAAGCTCGTGGGACTCAACGGCATCATCCGGCGACCTGTCGCTCATACCTGACCTCCTACGCCGTCGAAGCTGCCGAGAGCAAGGCCCTGAACCCCGAAACGCATCGGGTTTCGGTCAGCCGTTGACCACCGCGGCGATCAGCTCCGCCGCCAGATCCCCCTTCTGCACCACCAGAACGTCCTCCAGCTCCAGCCAGTCGGCCATGTGCCGCAGCTCCGCCGCCAGCTCCACCGCGACCCGCCCCCGGTCCACTCCGGGCTCCGCCCACGCCGACTGCACCCGCAGCACCCCGGCTGCCCGGTCGGCCTTGATGTCCACGCGCCCCACGAGCGCACCGTCCAGCAGGAACGGGAACACGTAGTACCCGTGCACCCGCTTGGGCTCCGGCACGTAGATCTCGATGCGGTACCGGAACCCGAAGATCCGTTCGGTCCGCGCCCGCTCCCAGATCAGCGGGTCGAACGGGCACAGCAGCGCGCGCCCCACGACGCGGCGGGGCGCGCGGGCCTCGACGTGCCGGTAGCCGACGCCCTTCCAGCCCTCGACCGCCACCGGTTCCAGCACGCCGTCCGCGACCAGTGAGGCGACGGCGGCCTGGGAGCGGCGCGGGTCGAGGCGGTAGTAGTCGCGGAGGTCCGGTTCGGTCGCGACGCCCAGGGCCACGGCGGAGCGCAGGACCAGTTCGCGGGCTCCTGAGTCCGCGTCCCACTTCTGGGCCAGGACGTCGGCCGGGATGACGCGTTCGGTCAGGTCGTACAGACGCTCGAAGCTGCGGCGGGTGCCTGTGGTCAGGACGCCCACGCCGAACAGGACCTCGCAGATGCGCTTGACCTCGGACCAGTCCCACCACGGGCCCTTCGCGCGGCCCCTGTCGCCCATGAGGGCCTTCTCCAGGGTGCCCGCGCCGATCGGGCCCAGTTCCTTCACGGCGGCGAGCACGTCGTCGACGAGTTGCGGGGAGCGTTCGACGATCGTCTGGTAGTTCTGCCACCAGCCGCGCTTCTTCGCTCCCGAGTGGAACAGGGGCCAGTCGGCCACGGGCACCAGGGACGCCTCGTGGGCCCACGTCTCGACGAGCATGCGGGGCTTGCGCGCCGAGTGGGTCCAGGCGGCTTCGTCCAGCAGGGACGGTGCATAAGAGCCCAGGCGCGAGAACAGCGGCATGTAGTGCGCGCGCACGGCCACGTTCACCGAGTCGATCTGCAGCAGCTGCACGCGGGACAGGACGCGCTGCAGGTGTCTGCGGGTGGCGGCGGACGGCCGCAGGTCGGTGAAGCCCTGCGCACCCAGGGCGATTCGGCGGGCCACATCGGCGCTCATGCTCTGCACGTGGGCGATGGTGCCACGCACCCCTGACAATTCGACGTCGATAGGGTGCGTCCATGGCCGACGCCGGCGTGGACATCGCCACCGCTGCTGACCTTCCAGAGATCGTCCGCATCCATCGGGAGACGTGGCGGCTCGCTTACGCGGAGCTGCTCCCTCAGGACGTTCTCGACACGCTCGACGCCGACGACGCGTGGGCCCTCGCCGTGGGGCAGGGGGCCGTGCTCAAGGCGACGGAGGGGGAGTGGACGGTCGGGTTCGTCGTGGCGAGCAAGGCGCCTGACGAGGAAGTGGCCAAAGCGGACGGAAGCCTGCCCGCGGACGCGGCCACCACGGCGCTGGTCAGCGTCCTCGTGGAACCGCGCTGGGGCCGCAGGGGGCACGGCACGCGGCTCGTCGCGGAGGCGGGCAGGCGGCTCCAGGAGTCCGGTGCGACGCGGGGCATCGCGTGGGTGCCGGAGGCCGACAAGGCGTCGAAGAACTTCTACGAACGACTGGGCTGGACGGGTGACGGCACCGTACGCACGTTGGACGCAGGCGGGCGTCCGTTGCGCGAGGTCCGGGTGTCCGGAGAGCTCGCCGTCCGACTCGGCGACTGAGATCTGTGTAACCTCGGCCGGGTGCTCGCCCTGGTTGGCCTCACCTTCGGGGTCGCGTTCGGCTCAGCGGTAGTCCCCTTGATCAGCATTGAGATGTTCGTCCTGGGACTCTGCGCGCGCTGGCCGGACACATCGTTCTGGATCGTCGGCCTGTCGGTGGCGGTCGGCCAGGTGCTGGGCAAGTTGCTGTACTTCTACGCCGCGCGCGGCGACATCCACCTGCCGAAGTTCCTGCGCCGCAAGCCCAGCGACAAGCCGTCGAAGCTCGCGCGCTGGTTCGGCCCCGGCACGCGGATGCACCGCTGGGGCGACTGGATCCACGTGAAGTGCAAGGCGCACCCGAACTGGATGGCCGGCACCCACGGGGTGAGCGCGCTGGTCGGCGTGCCGCCGTTCATGGCGACGAGCGTGCTCGCCGGGCTCGCGGGCATGTCCACGACGATGTTCGTGGCCACGGGCATGGTGGGCCGGTTCGTGAGGTTCAGCTTCCTCGCGGCATCTCCGGCCGTGGTCATGGCGTGGTTCTAGTAGTTGAAGAAGACCGCCGCCGTCACGGAGAAAGCGATCAAGAGGGCTGCCACGGTGATTCGCGCTGACTCAAGCACGACCCCGAAGCTATCGAGCCTCGACCGATGAAAGCCAGGGGCAAACGGGTGAGAGCCGAATGATCTGGCTCTCACCCGCCGTTTCACGCTCGATCATTCGGTGACGAGAACTCCGTCAGGCAGGCCGGGAGCCTCGTACGAGTGCCACATCGGACGCCAGTCCGGCAGCTCCAGCATGCGGCGCATGTCCGCG
The DNA here is from genome assembly GCF_042721515.1 of Lentzea sp. NPDC058436. Classification (NCBI taxonomy): domain Bacteria; kingdom Bacillati; phylum Actinomycetota; class Actinomycetes; order Pseudonocardiales; family Pseudonocardiaceae; genus Lentzea; species Lentzea sp. NPDC058436. Next base: position 82,563 of record NZ_JBHXLF010000014.1, on the reverse strand, counting down.
AACCCGGACAGCCAGCCCATCCACGAGCCGTACGGCGGGTCGGCGGGGTCGAAGCCGCTCTGCACGAACGTCAGCCGGGTCTTGCCCTCCGACCCCTTGAGCTCCCAGGACGACACCATCCCGTCCGGGAACTCGATCGCGAACCGTTCGGTGTCCAGCGCGATGATCTTGGCGGGGTTCGGCTCGTCCTCGAAGCTGCCCATCGCCCAGTGGCCGCCGACGCGCGGCTCGATCGAGCAGCGGGCGCCGAAGTACCGCGCGAACACCTCCTCGTCGGTCAGCGCGTGGATGATCGCCTCGGGCGACGCGGCGATGTCGACGTCGATGCGCTGCGCCGGTGTCGAGAAGTCGCAGAGCGCGAACGTCGGCCTGCCCTCGACGTGCTCGACCAGGTTCGCGAGCGTCAGCGACCAGAACGTGTGGATGACGCCGGCGCCGCCCTCGTCCTCGATCGCCGCGCCCCACACCGGGTACGGCGACTGCGACGCCACGATCAGCGTCTGGCCGTCGCGCTCCTCCACGCCGAGCTCGATCGTGTATTCGGTGCCCTGCAGGAGCCACGAGAAGCGCACCGAAGAAGAGGTGACCTCCAGCAGCTTCTGGCGCCCGCGCCCGCTGTCGGGCGTGTAGCGCCCCCAGAACTCGTACACGCCGTGTTCGAGGTCCACGTCGGCGTGCTCGGCCAGCCACACGCGCAGGTCGTCGGCCGTCGTCAGGGCCTGGTAGACCCTGGGGGGCGAAGCGGACGTGCGTACTCGGACAACTCCGGTGCTCATCGATCGTCTCCCTTGGGGTAGCAGGCGAGCGCGATGCGGAACGCATCCCCCTCCGCGCCGCCGTATCGGGTGAAGAGGTCCTGCAAGGTCGTCTGCAGCTCGGCCAGGAAGCGGGCGCGGTCCTCCGGTGGCACGCGGATCTCCCCGGACACGCCGACGGACGGCAGTTCGCTCGACCTGTCGAGCGCCGCCACGTCAACCTGGATCTGTTCGGCGAGGTCCACGAGGTGCCCCAATGCCAGTTCGTCGCGCGTCCCGATCCGGCCGACCAGGCCCGGTGACAGCCAGTACGACCGCGCCACGGCCTGGTAGAGGCCTTCCTGGACGCCGCGCACCTTCCGTTCGGAGACCTGGGTGGCCAGACCGGCCTTGACCAGCTGTTTCACGTGGTAGTGCACGCGTTGCGGCGTCTGGTCGAGCACCTCGGCGACCTCGGTGCACGAACGCGGCGCGGCGAGCTGCCGCAGCACCTCCACGCGCTGCGGCTTGAGCAGGGTCTCGGCCTGCTCCATCCGGTCCAGGTAGATCACGTCTCTCATCGCAAAAAAGACTTTGAACGTTCAAAGCTCTTTTGTCAATGAGGCGGACAGCTATGGACTGACAGATATTGAAATCTGTCAGTCCATCAGGCATGGTGGAGGGACCGAAGACGACGAAGGGGTTCGAAATGCAGAAGCGCCAGCTCGGAGCCACCGGCCCGGCCGTGTCCGCCATCGGCCTGGGCTGCATGGGCATGTCCAACGCCTACGGCCCGGCCGACCGGGACGAGAGCATCGCGACGGTGCGGGCCGCCGTCGACGCCGGGGTCACGCTGCTCGACACCGGTGACTTCTACGGCCAGGGCCACAACGAGCTGCTGGTCGCCGAGGCCATCAAGGGTCGTCGCGACGAGGTGCAGCTCAGCGTCAAGTTCGGCGGCATGAGGGACGCCGACGGGGCGTTCATCGGGTTCGACACCCGGCCGGTCGCGGTGGCCAACTTCCTCGCGTACTCGTTGCAGCGCCTGGGCACCGACCACGTCGACATCTACCGGCCGGCGCGGCTCGACCCGAGCGTGCCGATCGAGGACACCATCGGCGCCATCGCCGAGCAGATCGACAAGGGCCGCGTCCGGCACATCGGCCTGAGCGAGGTCGGCGCCGAGACCATCCGCCGCGCGCACGCCGTGCACCCCATCGCGGACCTGCAGATCGAGTACGGCCTGCTGGAACGCGGTGTCGAGCGGGAGATCCTGCAGACCACCCGTGAGCTGGGCATCGGCATCACCGCGTACGGCGTGCTCTCGCGCGGACTGATCTCCTCGAAGCCGCTCACCCTCGACGCGAGCGACTGGCGCGGCCACGCGCCCCGGTTCCAGGGCGACAACCTGACCCGCAACCAGGACCTCGTCGAGAAGCTCAACGAGATCGCGCTGGCCAAGGGCGTCACGGTCGCGCAGCTCGCGATCGCCTGGGTCGCCGCACGGGGCGAGGACGTGGTGCCTCTGGTCGGCACGACCAAGCGTGCGAGGCTTGAGGAGGCGATCGGTGCCGTCGGCGTGACGTTCACCGAACGGGAATTGCAGGAGATCGAGGCTGTTGTCCCTGTTGGAGCCGCTGCGGGCACGCGCTACGCGGCCGAGCAGATGGCGATGCTGGACAGCGAGAGGTGAGTGGAGTGGCGGAGGCGCTGACCGCGGAGGCGATCCTCGTGGCGACCGAAGAGGTGCTGCGCAGGTACGGCCCTGCCAAGGCGACGGTGGTCGACGTCGCCAAGGCGCTCGGGGTCAGCCACGGCAGCGTCTACCGCCACTTCGCGACCAAGGCCGCGCTGCGGGAGGCGGTGACCACGCGCTGGCTCGACGCGATCCACCGCGAGATGGAGCCGGCGATCGACCAGGGCCTTTCCGCCGCCGAGGTGCTCGGGGAGTGGCTGCAACGGCTCTTCGACAAGAAGCGGAGCTCGCACACCGACGACCTGGAGCTGTTCACGACCTACAAGACCCTCGTCGGCGAGAGCAGCGGCGTGGTCGAGCACCACATCGAGCACCTGGTGGGCCTGATCGCGCGCATCGTCCAGGCGGGGGTGGACACCGGCGAGTTCACGGCGGACGACGTCGGCAGGACGGCGCACGCCGTGTGGGACGCGACGCAGGTGTTCCACCACCCGGCTCACGCCCAGGAGTGGGGGAATCCTCACATTCAGGACGCGTTCGACGCCGTCGTCTCACTGGTGGTCGCTGGACTGCGGTACAACCGAATTCCTAGTGCCACAGGCGATGCTTGAGGGTCACGGAGGTGAACGGTGCCGCCTGACGAGTGGATCGATCTGCTGGGTGCGCCGGAGAGGCGTCCGGACCCGGTTGACTGGGACGCGCTCCAAGCGCGGGCCGGCACGGCTCTGCCCAGCGATTACGTGCACCTCGCCGAGGCCTATCCGCCTCTGATCGTCGGTGGTTACGTTCGCATCCTGCACCCAACGGCACGTGCCGGTTTCATGAACTGGATGTCAACGGCGCCCAAGATGTTGCGGGCGTTGCGCCGTCAGCCAGGCCTGCGCGCACATCCGGAGTCGCCGGGCCTGCTGCCGTGGGGCATGACCGCGAACGGCGACCACTGCCTGTGGTTCACGCAGGGCGAGCCGGACGAGTGGACCGTGCTGATCACGGACATGCGGCAGAAGTGGTCCTACGACGGGAGCTTCTCCAGCTTCATCAGGAAGTTCCTGACGGCGGAGATCCGCTGCCCGATCTTCCCGGACGACGTCCCCGGCGGCTCCAAACCGTTCCAGGAGCCCTAGCCGGAGACGTCTTTTCCGACCCCCCGGTCAGCTCGAAGCGGCGGTCACCAGCGCGTTGCCGCTGCCCGTGCGGCCCGTCACCGACAGGGTGGCGTCACCCAGCGGCTCGGACGAGACGTCGAAGTCGCTGCGGGCCGTGCCGGACGTGGACACCAGGTCGATGCGGGCGAGCGTGCCCTGACGGACGCCGACGCGGATGTGACCCGAACCGGTGCCGAGGTGGATCTCGCCGGACGCGGCGTCGGCCACGGTCAGGTCACCGCTGCCGGTGCGCACCTGGACGTCGCCCTGCACGGCGCCCAGCCACACGTCACCGGTACCGGTGACCAGCGTGGCGGTGCCGCCGACCGACGACACCTCGACGTCACCGCTGCCGGTCTTGGCCTTCAGCGTGGAGAGCATCGTGCCCAGGCGCACGGTCCCGGCGCCCGAGTTGACCTTGGCCTCGCCGGTCGCGCGGTCCGCGGACACGGTGCCCGTGCCGGTGTTCAGGTCCAGCCGGCCCGCTCCGCCCGTCACGACGACGTCGGCGGCACCGGTCCGTGAGGCCACGTGCGACCCGACGGGAGCCGTCACCACCACCGAGAGCGGCACGGCGCGCAACGGCAGTGCCTTGGACGACTCGATGCGCAAGCGGTTGCCCAGCAGTTCGACGCGTGCGTCGCGCACGGCGTCCTCCGGACCCGACGGGGGAGTCGTCTTGTCGGGGCCGAACTGGCCGCTGACCCAGCTCAGCACGCTGGACAGGCCCTCGGTCCACGTGTTGCCCGCGTTCGGGTCGTGCCGCACCTCGACGTGCACGCCCGGTGCGTCGACGAGCTGGACCTGCACCCGGCCGCTGAGCAGCGAGATGTCGATCTCGGCGATGCCCGCGAACTCGAAGCTCTGCTGGCGCACGACGCCGGACGGTTCGGACTGGCCCGTGTCTGTCGGTTCGGTCATCCCGCTCACCCCTGCACCCATCCGCGGACGCGCGAGCCCGAGCCGGCGTTTCCGCTCCACCCCTTGTGTCCGTGATGCTTGTGCTTGCCGTGCACCGCGCCGCCGACGGCCTGCTGGATGAACGAGTTCAGCGACACGCCCTGAGCCGCCGCGGCGGCCTCGGCCTTCGACTTGAGCTCGTTGATCAGACGCAGGGTGACGCGGCTGATGTCACCGGTGGCGTCACCGAAGTTCGGCACCTCCTGGCGCTGTGCGGGTTCCGGCTCCGGTTCGGCGGAGCCCGTGACGACCACCTGGACGTCACGTCCCGCGAGTCGTACGTCCACGACCTGGCCGTCCAGGGAGGCGGTGACCTCCGCTGCCAGGTCGGACAGTGCGTTCATGATCGCCAGTCGCGCGGCTGGCTCGAGCGCTGCGGACAACGCGGCGGCCGTTCGACGGGTGTTCTCATCTCCCGCTGACGCGGCCGTCGCCAAGTCCTCGCGCAGTGACGCGATGTACGGCGACAGATCCATGACACCACTATGACGTCACTTTCGACATCGTGCAACCACCGGCTGGCGTCAGCGTTAATGTCGGAGCCATGCCGAGAGTGCGTTTGGTGGCCAAGACCGAGTTCATCCCGCCGGACGACGTGCCGTGGACAACCGACGCGGACGGCGGCGCGGCGCTCGTCGAGTTCGCCGGCCGGGCCTGCTACCAGTCGTGGGACCGCTCGAACCCCATGACGAACACGAACGCGACGTTCCTGCACCACCTGCTCGACGTCGGGCACCTCGCCGCGTTCGAGCACGGCAGCGCCTCGCTCTACCTGACCGAGCTGCCCCGCTCGCTCACCCACGAGCTGATCCGCCACCGGCACTTCTCGTACTCGCAGCTCTCCCAGCGCACCGACCCGACCGACGTCGTCGAGCCTTCGCTGATCGCCGAGAACCCGGAGCTGCACGCCCGGTTCGTCGCCGCGACCGAGGCGAGCCTGAAGGCCTACGAGGACCTCGTGCAGAGCCTGGAGCAGACCGTCAACGGCCGGCGCGCGCGACAGATCGCACGGTCCGTGCTGCCCAACGCCACGGGCACCGAGATCGTCGTGACGGGCAACTACCGCTCGTGGCGCCACTTCATCGCGATGCGCGCCACCGAGCACATCAACGTCGAACTGCGCGAACTCGCCGTGGCGTGCCTGCGCGAACTGACCAAGGCCGCGCCCAACGCGTTCGCGGACTTCGTCGTCTCGACACTCCCGGACGGCACAGAAGTTGCCTCCAGCCCACTGGTGGTTGAAGGCTGACATCCATGAAGCGGCTCATCGTGGACGTCCGGCCCGGCGAATACGCGGTCACGCGCCTGGCACCGGACGCTCCCGTCCCGGCCGGGCTGCTCGACCTCACCGGCGTGCTGGTGTCCGTCACCAGGACCCCGGCGGAGCTGTCGATCATCGCCCCGGCGTCGTTCGCGGTGGACGGTGACGCGGCCGAGAAGGGGTGGCGGCTGCTGACCGTGCGCGGGCCCCTGGAGTTCACGCTCACCGGCATCATGGCCGCGCTGGCGGGGGAACTGGCGGCGGCCGGCGTCTCGTTGTTCGCGCTGTCCACATACGACACGGACCACCTGCTCGTGAAGCAGGCCGACCTCGGCCGCGCCGTCGTGGCGTTGCGTGCCGCAGGTCACGAACTGGTTGTAGCACCGGAAGCCTAGGAACCGATCCCCCAGTTGACGGGTCTGAAGTACCGTCAACGCCCACGGTTCCCAGGCTTCAGGAGCGCACGTTGCACGGACAGGCAGTCGAACCGCGCGTCATCGCGGGCAGGTACGCCCTGGTCGCGGAACTCGGCCGCGGCGGCATGGGCATCGTGTGGCGTGCGCAGGACCGTCACATCGGGCGTTTCGTCGCGGTCAAGGAACTGCACCTGCCGGACGGCATCGCGCACGAGGAACGCCGTGTGCTCGAAGAGCGCGCTCTGCGTGAGGCGCGTACCGCGGGCAAGCTCAACGACCCCGCCGTCGTGACGGTGTACGACGCCATCAACGAGAACGGCACGACCTACATCATCATGGAGCTGGTCGACGCGGCGACGCTGTCGACGTTGATCAGCACGCACGGCCCGATGCCGCAGAACCAGGTCATCTCGATGGCGCTGCAGGCGTTGTCGGCGCTGGAGACCGCGCACCAGGCCGGGATCGTGCACCGCGACGTGAAGCCCGGCAACCTGATGGTGCGCCCGGACGGCAAGCTCAAGCTCACCGACTTCGGCATCGCCCAGGCCGTCGACGACCCGCGCCTGACCACGAGCGGCAGCCTCATCGGCTCGCCCGCGTACATGGCGCCGGAACGCATCCACGGCCACGAGGCCGGTCCCGCGTCCGACCTGTGGGCCCTGGGCGCGACCCTCTGCTACGCCGTCGAGGGCTGGAGCCCGTTCGAGCGCTCTTCCACGGCCTCGACGCTGCACGCGATCATGAGCGAGACGCCCCGGCTGACCCGCGCGACCGGCGTGCTCGGCGCGGTCATCACCGGTCTGCTGATCGCCGACCCGAACGCCCGGCTGTCCGGACCGCAGGCCCGCGCGATGCTCTCCAGCATCGGCAACCAACCGACGCCGCCGACCGGCATCGCGCCCGTGCAGACCCAGCAGTACCAGCAGCCCGCGGCCGCCGACCCGGCGAAGAAGAAGCGCAACCGCGTCATCGCGCTGGTCGGCGCCGCCGTCATCGCCGCGGCGGCGTTCACGGGCGGCATCTTCGTGCACAAGGCGTTCACCGCGCCCGGAGGCAGCAGCGGCAGCGCGGCGCTCACGTACGGCGAGGGCGCCGAGGTGCCGGTGTTCCAGCTCTACGAGAACACCTGCGGGCTCGGCGAGGTCGCCCCGACCAAGCTGCTCAACTCGGACACCCGCGAGGAGTGCGACAAGCCGCACGACTTCGAGGTGTTCGACGTGATCGACAGCCTGCCGGTCGCGTCGAACTACCCCGACGCCGCGTATCCCGGGGTCGACTCGCTGAAGAGCCTCGGCGTGGCCCGGTGCGAGATGACGCTGAACTCGGCGTGGATCAAGGACGGTTCGAAGCTCAAGCTCACGACCCTGGTCCCGAGCGAGAGCGCGTGGACCAAGGACAAGAGCGGCAACGCGGAACGCAAGATCTGGTGCCTCGCGGGCTCCAAGGACGGCAGCAAACTCGACGGCAGCATCAGCGCGAAGAAGGACAGCTGAAACGTGAAGAGACGGATCATCTCCGCGTTATTGGTTCTCGGCAGCGCGGCCGCTTTGACGGCCTGCTCCGGCAACGAGGACAAGTTCGTCGCCGAGCTCAAGGCCGCCGGGTTCAGCAACCCCGGCGAGCCGAGCACGGAGAAGGAGAAGAAGTCCAAGAAGATCGGCAAGCGCACGGTCAAGTCCTCGGAGAAGATCATCGAGGTCATGGTCCGGGTGAAGGGCTGCGACCTCGAGATGGCCAAGGTCTCCGGCCAGTCGGGCTACTGGCTCGACGAGCTGCACGTCAACGGGCAGGAACCGGACTGGCCCGGCTACCCGGAGAACCTCAAGCGCGACCAGGTGGTCAAGCTGCTGGCCGACAGCTCGTCCAAGCCGACCGGGTTCACCGCCTGCTACAAGCCGAACGAGGCCTGAGCCGGCTGTGGTGCAATGGGCGGGTGAGCCTCGCCCGTGACGAACGCAAGGCGCTCGTCGACCTGATGACCGAGCTCGGCCCCGACGCGCCCACGCTGTGCGGCACCTGGTCGGCCAAGGACCTGGCGGCGCACCTCGCGATCCGCGAGCGCCGCCCGGACACCGCGCCGGGCATCGTGCTGCCGGTCTTCGCGAAGTGGACGGAGAAGGTCCAGGAGGACTACGCGCACAAGGCGTGGAGCGAGCTCCTGGACCTGGTCCGCACGCCGCCGTTCTGGATCTCGCCGTTCGACGAGCTGATGAACACCGGCGAGTACTTCGTGCACCACGAGGACGTGCGACGCGCACAGGCCGACTGGGAGCCACGGCCGTACGACGCGAGGCGCGAGGCGACGCTGTGGAAGCTGCTGCCGTTCACCGCGCGCATGACGTACAAGTCGTCGCCCGTCGGCGTGACGCTCGTACGGCCCGATGGCGAGCACGTCGTCGCCAAGCAGGGCGCGAACGGCGTGGTGATCACCGGCGAGGTGCCGGAGCTCGTGATGCTCGCGTTCGGGCGCGACGAGGCCAGGGTGGAATACAGCGGTGACGCCGACGCGGTGCAACGAGTGCGGTCGTTGAACCGAAGTGTGTGAACTCGGGTAGTTTCTGCGCATGCCAGGAAGCCCCTACGCAGGGCCGGACCGCCCGTTCGGCCGCGTTCTCACCGCCATGGTCACGCCTTTCGACTCGCGCGGCGAGGTCGATCTCCCCAAGGCGCAGGAACTGGCGAAACACCTGGTGGACCTGGGCAACGACGGCCTGGTCGTCAACGGCACGACCGGCGAGAGCCCCACGACGACCGACCGCGAGAAGGCCGCGCTGCTCACGGCCGTCGTAGAGGCCGTGGGCGACCGTGCGACCGTGGTCGCCGGCGCGGGCACCTACGACACCGCGCACAGCATTCACCTGGTGCAGCAGGCGTCGAAGGCGGGCGCACACGGCGTGCTGGTCGTGACGCCGTACTACTCGCGGCCCCCGCAGGAGGGCCTGCTGGCGCACTTCACCGCCGTCGCCGACGCCTCCGAACTGCCGGTGATGCTCTACGACATCCCGCCGCGCGCGATCGTGCCCATCGAGGTCGACACGCTGCTGCGCCTGTCGGAGCACCCGCGGATCCAGGCCGTGAAGGACGCCAAGGGCGACCTGCACGCGGGCAGCCGCGTGATCGCCTCGACCGACCTCGCCTACTACTCGGGCGACGACCCGCTGAACCTGCCGTGGCTGTCCGTGGGCGCCGTGGGGTTCGTGAGCGTCATCGGTCACCTCGCCGGAGATCGCCTGCGCGATCTCGCTGATGCGTATGAATCCGGAAACGTGGTCCGGGCAAAGGAAATCCACGAGTCGCTGCTGCCGTTGCTGCGACCCTTCCGCCGGGTTCCCGGCGTGACGTACACGAAGGCTGCGCTGCGCCTGCGCGGACTGGACGTGGGTGACCCCCGTCTGCCGCTGGTGCCGGCCGCAGCCGAGGACATCGAGGCCATCGCGGCCGAACTGGGAGTCAACGCGTGACCCAATCGACCGAACTGCCACCCGCACTGCCGGAAGGCGGCCTCCGCGTCGTCGCTCTCGGCGGAATCGGCGAGGTCGGCCGCAACATGACCGTCTTCGAGCACGCCGGAAGGCTGCTCGTGGTCGACTGCGGCGTTCTTTTCCCCGAGGACGACCAACCGGGCGTGGACCTGATCCTGCCCGACTTCCGCGCCATCGAGGACAGGCTCGACGACATCGAGGCCATCGTCCTGACGCACGGCCACGAGGACCACATCGGAGCGGTCCCGTTCCTGCTGAAGCTGCGTCCCGACCTGCCGGTCGTGGGCTCCCGCTTCACGCTGGCGTTGCTCGCCGCCAAGTGCCGCGAGCACCGCCAGACCCCGCAGCTCGTGGAGGTGAAGGAGGGGGAACGGCGCTCGTCCGGGCCGTTCGAGCTCGAGTTCTTCGCCGTGAACCACTCGATCCCGGACGCGCTCGCGGTCGCCATCAGGACCAGCGCGGGCCTCGTGCTGCACACCGGTGACATCAAGCTCGACCAGCTGCCGCTCGACGGTCGGTTGACGGACCTGGCGGGTTTCTCGCGTCTCGGTGACGAGGGCGTGGACCTGTTCCTGGTCGACTCGACCAACGCCGAGGTGCCCGGCTTCGTGGTGCCCGAGCGCGAGATCGGCCCCGTGCTGGAGAACGTGATCCGCAAGGCCGACCAGCGCGTCATCGTCGCGTGCTTCGCCTCGCACGTGCACCGCGTGCAGCAGGTCCTCGACGTGGCCGTGCAGTACAAGCGCAAGATCGCGTTCGTCGGCCGCTCGATGGTCCGCAACATGGGCATCGCGTCCGACCTGGGCTTCCTGAACGTGCCGGACGGCCTGTTCGTCGACCTCGACGTCGCGATGCGGATGGAGGAGGACGAGGTCATCTTCGTCTCCACCGGTTCGCAGGGCGAGCCGCTCTCGGCACTGTCCCGCATGGCCCGCGGCGAGCACCGCCAGATCTCGATCCGCGAGGGCGACACGGTCATCCTCGCGTCGTCGCTGATCCCCGGCAACGAGAACGCGGTCTTCAACGTCGTCAACGGCCTCGCCAAGCTCGGCGCCACCGTCGTGCACCAGGGCAACGCCAAGGTGCACGTCTCCGGCCACTCACCGGCCGGCGAGCTGCTGTTCCTCTACAACGCCGTGCGGCCGTCCAACGTGATGCCCGTGCACGGCGAGTGGAGGCACTTGCGCGCGAACGCGGCTCTCGCCGTCGCCACCGGTGTCGCCGAGGACCACGTCGTGATCGCCGAGGACGGCGTCGTCGTGGACCTGATCGACGGCAAGGCGGCGGTGTCCGGCCGGGTCGTCGTGGGCCACGTGTACGTCGACGGCCTGTCCGTCGGCGACGTCGGCGAGTCGACGCTGTCCGACCGCCTGGTGCTGGGCGAGGGCGGCTTCATCTCGATCTCGGTGGCCATCGACACGGCGACCGGCCGTGCCGTCACGTCGCCGACGATCTCCGGTCGCGGCTTCTCCGACGACCCCAAGGCGTTGGAGGCCGTCGTGCCGCTCGTGGAGATGGAACTCGCGCGCACGGAGGCCGAAGGCATCACCGACACGCACCGGGTCGCACAGGCCGTGCGCCGCGTCGTGGGCCGTTGGGTGGCGGAGACCTACCGGCGCCGTCCGATGATCGTTCCGACGGTCATCCCGGTCTGACACTTCCGTGTGAAAGCAGCGGTTTCCGTGACCCTGCTGTGATCTGCGTCCCCCTCGTCCGATAAGGTTTGACCCCAGACCATGGACGAGGGGGTTCGCCCAATGGCCGACGTTGTTTTCAGCCCACCGGGCAAAGACGACATTCTTCTCCCGCCGATGTTCACCTGGCACGAGCCGCTCGGCCTGCCGTTCGACTTCTCGGTGACCAAACCGCAGGCGCTGCTGGTGCTGTCGGTGGTGATCATCCTGACGTTCTTCCTGGTCACCACCAGGAATCTCCAGCTGGTCCCGTCACGCTGGCAGTTCGCCGCCGAATCGGTCTACGACTTCGGCCGCAACACGATCGCCCGCGAGCAGATCGGTGCCAAGGAATTCGCGCCGTACGTGCCGTTGATCGTCAGCATCTTCTGCTTCGTGCTGGTGAACAACCTCTACGGGCTGATTCCGCTCGTGCAGTTCCCGACGTTCACGCACAGCGGGTTCCCGTTCGCGATCGCGTTGCTGATCATCTTTCCGCTCTACCACTTCGTGGGCATCCGGAAGTTCGGGCTGAAGGGCTATCTGCGCAACCAGTTCGTCATCCCGGACGTGCCGAAGCCCGTGCTGTGGGGGCTGCTGATCCCGACCGAGGTGCTGCTCAAGTTCTTCTTCGACCCGGTGAACCTCGCGATCCGGGTGTTCGCGGCGATGTTCGCGGGCCACCTGCTGATCCTGGTGTTCACGCTCGGCGCCGAGTTCCTGCTGTTCAACGCGCCGATCTACCTCAAGCCGGTGTCGGTGCTGGGGTTCGCGCTCGCGATCGCGCTGTTCTTCCTGGAGGCGCTGGTGCAGGTGTTGCAGGCGTACATCTTCGCGTTGCTGTCGGCGCACTTCATCGGGCGCGCGCTGGCCGAGCAGCACTAAGGCCGCTGGCACACCAGGTGCAGCGACTCCTCGGGCGTGGCGCCGGGGTAGGACGGGGTGAACACCGGCCGGCTCCGGCGCACGACCCGCAGCCCGACCTCGTTCAGGTGAGCCTCGAAGTTCTCCTCGGAGAACGACGACACCTCGATCTCCTGGCCCATCCAGGGCAGAGTGACCTGTTCGACGTCGATGGCGACGGTGGCGAGGAAGAAGTGGCCGCCGGGCCGCAGCCACGTCGAGATGCGGCCGAGGGTCTGGACGATCTCGGCCTGGGTCATCTGCAGCAACGAGAAGACGGCGCAGATGACGTCCCACGAACCGGGAGGTGACTCGAAGTCGCGGATGTCGATCTTGTGGAACGTGGCGTCGGGGACCTGCTCCGCCGCGATGTCGACCATGACCGGGGACACGTCGAGACCGGTGACCCTCATGCCGGCCTTGGCGAGGTTGCGCGCCACGGGAACGCCTGTGCCGCAACCGATGTCGAGCACGCGCGAGCCCGACGGCTGCGTCGCGGCGAACCAGGCGAGAGTGCCGTGCAGCGCCGGCTGGTGCGACCAGGCGCGTTGGTATTCCAGCCCCAGCGTGTCGAAGACCTCGGCCGCGTTCATTCCCCGCCCCTCATTTCGACCCAATCCACCCTGAGTGAAGTGTGGAGAACCTCTCTGCACGCCTTCTGGATGGCTTCTGGACGAAAACTGACGGTAGGTTGCTAAGTGACTGCGGACAGCGACGAAGTGAGAACCACGGTGCAGAACGAGTTGCGCGTCAGCTTGCTGGGCGCGCTCGCGGCCTCGGTGGACGGCGAGGAGCTCGCGCTCGGTCCGCCGCGGCAGAGGGCTGTGCTCGCCGTGCTCGCCCTGCGCGCGAATCACGTGGTGTCGCGCAGCGAACTGATCGACGCCGTGTGGGGTGATGATCCACCCGCCAGCGCCGACAACGGCATCCACACCTACGTCGCCGGGCTGCGCAGGCTCTTCGAACCGGGCAGGGCGTCGCGGGCGCCGAGTTCCGTGCTGCTCTCCACGGACGCTGGATATTTGCTGAGGCTCACTTCCAGCAGTTCGGACGCCGCTGTGTTCCGCACCCATCTGGACGAGGCCGGGCGTCTGCGCGACAGACCGGCAGACGCCGTCAGCGCGTTCGACGCGGCCTTGGGGCTGTGGCGGGGTGTCGCGCTGGAGGGCGTGCCGGGGCCGTTCGCGGCGGTGGAGCGCGCGCGTCTGGCCGAACTGCGGCTCACGGCCGTGGAGCAGCGTGCGGCGTTGATGCTCGCGGTCGGGCGTGAGGCCGAGGTGGCGGCGGAGCTCACGACGCTGGTCAGCGCGCATCCGTTGCGGGAGAGGCTGCACGGCCTGCTGATGTCCGCGCTCTACCGCGGCGGCAGACAGGCGGAGGCGCTCGCCGTCTACGCGGACCTGCGGCGGCTGCTGATCGAGGAGCTCGGCATCGAGCCCGGTCCTGAACTGCGTCAGCTCCACGAACAGGTCCTCGTCGGCCGGCACGACCCGCAGCCGGAACCGGTGGCGCCCGCGCTGGTGCCCGTTCAACTGCCGCACCAGATCCGCGACTTCACCGGCCGTGAGAAAGAGCTTGCGCGGCTCGCCGAAGTCGTTCCGCACGACCACTCACCGGTGCTGGTCGCGATCACCGGCACCGGCGGCGTCGGCAAGACTGCCCTGGCCGTCCGCTTCGCCCACCAGGTGGCGTCCCGCTTCCCCGACGGCCAGTTGCACGTCGACCTGCGCGGGTTCGACTCGTCCGCACCGCCCGTGCAGCCCGGCACCGCCCTGCACCAGCTGCTGCAGAGCCTCGGCGTGCCGTCCGAACGCATCCCGGAGGACCTGCCGGCGAAGTCCGCGCTCTACCGCAGCGTCCTCGCGGGCAAACGGGTTCTGGTGCTGCTGGACAACGCGCGGCTGGCCGAGCAGGTCCGCCCGTTGCTGCCGGGCCGGTCGACGTCGATGGTGCTGGTGACGTCCCGCAACCACCTCGGCGGGCTCGTCGCCCGCGACGGCGCGCACTCGGTGACGTTGTCGATCCTCACGCGCGACGAGGGGTTGGCGCTGCTGACGTCCGCGGTGGGCTCCGACCGCGTCGCCGCCGAACCCGTCGCCGCCGCGAAGCTCGTCGAACTGTGCGGGCACCTGCCGCTGGCGGTGCGGATCGCGGCCGAACGGGTCGTCACCCGGCCCCATCTGACCCTCGCAGACCTGGCGAGCGATCTCGCCGACGAACGCGACCGGCTGAACGTGCTGGCCACGGGCGACGACGAGGACACGGCCGTGCGCGCCGCCTTCTCGTGGTCCTACCTCGCGCTGAAGCCCGACGCCGCCCGCGTGTTCCGGTTGATCGGCCTGCACCCCGGCGCCGAGATCAGCCTGAACGCCGTGGCGGCGCTCGCCGGTGTGCCCGTGTCGCGGGCGCGGACGTTGCTCGACGTGCTGGCGGGCGGGCACGTGCTGGAGGAGGTGGCGCGCGGCCGATTCCGGCTGCACGACCTGCTTCGCCTGTACGCCACGGAACTCAGCGCCACCGAGGAGTCGTCGGACGGCCGCGACGAGGCCGTGAGGCGGCTGCTGGGCTGGTACTTCGACACCGCGAACGCCGCCGGCACCGTGATCGCGCCGCCGGACCACCCGTCGTTCCTGCTGCCGCCACTGTCCACTCAGGACTTCACCTCGCACGACGAGGCGTTCACCTGGTGCCGCACGGAGTCCTCGAACCTGCTGGCGGTGGCGAGGCTGGCCGAGGAGCACGACTCGCCCGCGGCGTGGCAGATCCCGGTGGCGTTGTGGAACTACTTCATCGTGTCGAGCGCTCTGGACGAGTGGACGCGCACGTACCGCGTCGCCGAACGGGCCGCGGCGCGGGAGGGCAATCAGGCTGCGCGCTCGTGGGCGGTGCACGGGCAGGGGCTGTCGGCGTTCCGCGGCGAGCGCTTCGCGGACGCGCTGGAGCTCTTCGACCGCGCGCTGGCGATCCGGCGCGGGATCGGCGACGCGGCCGGTGCCGCGTGGAGCCTCACCGGCCTGGGCATGGCGTACGGCGGCCTGCGTCAGTTCGACCTCGCCGTCGACCGGTTCGGCGAGGCCCTGCGCGGGCACGCCGAGGTCGGCTCGTGGTTCGGCCAGGGCGGCACGAGGTTGTTCCTGAGCGACATCCTGCGTTCAGCCGGCCAGTTCGAGGCGTCGCTGGAGTCCGCTCGGACGGCGTTCGAGCTGATGGACTCGCACGACGCGGTGCACGGCAAGGCGATGGCGCTGGTCAGCATCGGCTGGGCGCAGTCGAAGCTGGGGCGGACGGTCGAGGGGCGCGACTCGTTCCGGCACGCGATCGAGTTCCTGCGCGTGCTCGGCGACCGCAAGAGCCTCGCGGAGGCGTTGCACGGCCTGGGGGAGACGAGCGCGGGGCAGCCGGAGGTGGCGCGGACGCACCTGCTGGAAGCGCTGACGATCTACGAGGACTACGACCACCCGCGCACTCCGGAGGTGCGGGCGAGGCTGCACGAGCTCTCTTAGGGGTGATCCCTGATGTGCCCGCGCTGATGTGTAGACACACTACTCATCATGCAGAAGCGCGCTCGAACTTTGCTGGTGTGGCTGCACGTCGTGACGTCGGTCGGCTGGCTGAGCCAGGCCCTCGCGCTGTTCACGCTACTGCTCCACGGCCTGAACACGGGTGACGTCAACGCGTTCAGGATGGCGCGGGTGCTCGACCACCACGTGCTCGCGTTCATGGGCGCCACCAGCGCGTTCAGCGGGATGATGCTCAGCGCGACGACACCGTGGGGCTACTTCAAGCACTGGTGGGTGCTCGGGAAGTTCGCGATCACGGTCGTGCAGCTCTACGTCGGGATCTTCGTGCTGAGCGGCAGGCTCGAAGCCGCGGCGAACGGCGACGTCAGCGCGTGGACGCCGGTCGGGACCGCGCTGATGGTCGTCGGGTTCGCGTTCCAGACCTGGCTCAGCGTCGCGAAGCCGTGGGGGCGCACGCCGTGGGCCGACCCCAAGGTCAAGCTGCCCACGGCGAGCACCAAGGCGTTCGTGCTGGCGTTGACGATCCCGTTGGTCGACCTCGCGCTCGGGCTGTGGATGGGCCACCCGATGCCGTTGACCATGCTGGTCGTCGTGGTCGCCTACTCGGTCAGGCGGGCCGCCAGGGGGAGACGCCGGTCGTCGGACGCGTCGGGTCGTGGAACTTCGGCAGGTCCGGCTCGTCGAGGCGCAGCGGCACCAAGCCCTCGGTGATCGCGACCATGATCCGCTCGTGGGCGCGCCGGGCGTCGCCCATGGTCTCGGCCCTGAGGTCGGACAGCTCGACCGGCTTGCCGAAGTGGACCTTGAGCTTCGGCCGCTTGCGCACCGCGCGCAGCCAGGACGTCAGGTACGGCAGGACGTCCTTCCAGCCGCTGACGTTGAGGTTGCCCCAGTAGACGGCCTCGTGCGCGCCCCACTGGCTGATCGGGATCACCGGGATGCCGCCGCCCAGCGCCATGCGGGCGACACCGGTCTTGCCGCGTTCCGGCCACAGTCCGGGGTCCAGGCTGATCTTGCCCTCGGGGTAGACGGCGATCGGGTCGCCGCCCTTGTTCAACGCCTCGACGGCCCGGTGCATCGCCTCGCCGACGTTCGCCGACCGCCGGTCGACCCGCAGGTGACCGCACGCCTTCAGGGCCGGACCCATGACCGGTGCGTCGAGCAGGCCGCCCGCGAGCATGAACCGCGGGTTGACGCCGATCTTGCGGCAGGCCGCGATGAGCACCATCGGGTCGAGGTTGCCGATGTGGTTGGAGGCGAGCAGCAACGGCTTGCCGAGCAGCTCCGGGGGGATGTCACCCGATACCTCGAGCTTGCCGGTCAGCGCGATCAGGCCCCGGTCGACCACCATGAGCACGCGCCAGAAAAGCGGTGTGGACACGCGGGGCAGCGTACGGCGTGTCGGGAGGACGCCGTGCACGATCCGGTGAACCATGGGATTTCACGCGCGTCCCCGTTACCAACGTGGCTGGTGAGATGCGAGGGACTACCTTGTAGGCATGGCCGGGCGCACAGGGACTTCGAGAAAGACCACGTCACGCGGCAAAGCACCGGCGAAGCCGCGGGCGCGGTCCACCGCGTCCAGAAAGCCCGCCGCGCGCAAGAGCGGCGGTGCCATCAGCGCCGTGTGGGGTGCTTTGGGGCGTGGCGTCGGCAGTGTCGTGCGCACCGTCAGCCGCACCAAGGACCTCGATCCCGAACATCGTCGTGACGGCCTCGGGCTCCTGCTGATCGCGCTCGCCGTCATCACCGGCGCGGGCGTGTGGTGGCAGGCAGGCGGACCGGTCGGGCAGTGGGTGGACGTCGCCGTGCGCAGCTCCGTCGGGTTCCCCGCGGTGATCGTGCCGGTCGTGCTTCTCGGCATCGGCGTGACGCTGATGCGCACCGACCCCAAGCCCGACGCGCGGCCGCGGCTGATCATCGGCTCGTTCCTGATGATCATCGGCGTGCTCGGCATGTTCCACCTCATCGGCGGCCTGCCGATGGACCCGATCGAACGCCGCAGCGCCGGTGGTGCCCTGGGCTACCTGGCAGGCGGGTTCCTCGCGCAGGGCCTCACGCCGTGGGTCGCGGGGCCGTTGCTGTTCCTGATCTTCGCCTACGGCCTGCTGGTCGTGACGCACACGCCGATCCGCCAGGCGCCCGAACGGATCCGCTCGCTGCTGCACCCCGGCAAGCCCGCCGACGAGTCCCCGTCCGACGAGGAAGAGCCCGTCGAGGAGCCGAAGCCGGTCAGGCTGCGCCGCCCGTCGCGCCGGCGCCAGGCCGTCGAGCCCGTTGCGGACGACGAACCGCAGGCCGAGCTGCCGCTGGAGGAACCTTCGGAGCCCGTGGTGGCCAAGCCGCCGAGGGAGAAGAAGGCCGTGGCCGCCCCGGCGCTGGTCGTGCGCGCCGTCGACGGCGAGTACCAGCTGCCGCCGCCGGACGTGCTGAAGGACGGCGACGCGCCGAAGACCCGCAGCAAGGCCAACGACCAGATGATCGAGGCCATCACCGGCGTCCTCGACCAGTTCTCGATCGACGCCCAGGTCACCGGCTTCACCCGCGGCCCGACGGTCACGCGTTACGAGGTCGAGCTCGGCCCCGGCGTGAAGGTCGAGAAGATCACCGCGCTGACCAAGAACATCGCGTACGCGGTGGCGACGGACAACGTCCGCCTGCTGGCCCCGATCCCCGGCAAGTCCGCGGTGGGCATCGAGGTCCCCAACAGCGACCGCGAGATGGTGCGACTGGGCGACGTGCTGCGCGCGCCGTCCACCGTCAAGGACGCGCACCCGATGGTGATCGGCCTCGGCAAGGACATCGAGGGCCACATGGTCACCGCGAACCTCACGAAGATGCCGCACCTCCTGGTCGCGGGCTCCACGGGTTCCGGTAAGTCGTCGTTCGTCAACTCGATGCTGGTGTCGCTGCTGGCCCGCGCGACGCCCGACGAGGTCCGGATGATCCTGATCGACCCGAAGATGGTCGAGCTGACGCCGTACGAGGGCATCCCGCACCTGATCACGCCGATCATCACGCAGCCGAAGAAGGCCGCGGCGGCGCTGGCGTGGCTCGTCGAGGAGATGGAGCAGCGCTACCAGGACATGCAGGTCAACCGGGTGCGTCACGTCGACGACTTCAACCGCAAGGTGAAGTCCGGCGAGATCACGGCGCCGCCCGGATCGGAGCGGGTCTACCGGCCCTACCCGTACATCATGGCGATCGTCGACGAGCTGGCCGACCTGATGATGACGGCGCCCCGTGACGTCGAGGACGCGATCGTGCGCATCACGCAGAAGGCCCGTGCCGCGGGTATCCACCTGGTGCTGGCCACTCAGCGTCCTTCGGTGGACGTCGTCACCGGTCTGATCAAGACGAACGTGCCTTCCCGGCTGGCGTTCGCGACGTCGTCGTTGACGGACTCGCGGGTCATCCTGGACCAGCCCGGTGCCGAGAAGCTGATCGGCATGGGTGACGCGCTGTACCTGCCGATGGGGGCGGGGAAGCCGGTGCGCATCCAGGGTGCGTTCGTGGGCGACGAGGAGATCTCCTCGATCGTCGAGTTCACCAAGAACCAGGCTCAGCCCGAGTACACCGACGGGGTCACCGCGCAGAAGGCCGGCGAGAAGAAGGAGATCGACGCCGACATCGGCGACGACCTGGAACTGCTGGTGCAGGCGACCGAGCTGATCGTGACGTCGCAGTTCGGCTCGACGTCGATGCTGCAGCGCAAGCTGCGCGTCGGGTTCGCGAAGGCGGGGCGCCTCATGGACCTGCTGGAGACCCGTGGCGTCGTCGGGCCGTCCGAGGGCTCGAAGGCACGCGAGGTGCTGATCAAGCCGGACGAGCTCGAGAACGTGGTCTACCTGATGCGTGGAGGCGGCCCCGCCGACGACGAGTGACCTACTTCAGGCCGGCCTGCTGGATGCTGGTGGCCGTGGAGCTCGCGCTGCCACCGAACTGGCGGACCGCCGCGTAGTACAGGTCGGCAGTGCGCTTGCAGGCCCAGTTCGAGCCGCACTGGTTGTACATGTCGGCCTTGAAGTTGTTGTCGATGCGCAGGCGGTTCGCCTCGTTCCACCGGCCCTGGCGCTTGTAGTTGCGGTAGCCGAAGTCGTGGCGGTGGCAGGTCGGCAGGAACTTGAAGCCGAAGGGGTTGTCCGGCGAGTACGAGCAGCCGTCGGAGGACCAGTCGAGCTGGCCCGCGTTGGGCTGCTGCGCGCGCAGTGTTGTGAACTGGCTGAGGGACTTCGAGTACAGGTAGTCGTCGGTGACCGCGACGATGTCCACGGCGTGTGCCGGGGCGCCCGTGAAGATCAGGGCGACGGAGGCGGCGGCACCCACGAATGCCGAGCGCAGGGTGTTCGACATGGCGAGCTCCTCGGTGTGTGAGCAGGGTCTCGCCCAGTTGTAGCCGGTGATCGACTGTCCTCGGTAGACACGATCTGATGAACGTCAGGTGATCGTGTGCCCGCAGGCGATCGCCGTGGCCACGCGGAGTTCACGGGGAAGGCCCAGGACGTGCAGCATCTCGTTGTCCGCTACTCCGCCGAGCAGGTAGCCGCCCAGTTTCTGTTCCGCCAAACGGAGGCAGATGGTCTGGGCCGCCGCTCCTGCTTCGATCAAGCCGAAGCGGCCCGCGCGTTCGCCGTACTTCTCGAACGAGTCCTTGTCCGTTAACACAAGGACGATCGTCAGTGGTGGCACCGAAGAGGTTCCGAGGATCTCGGCGAGGGTGTCCGGTGCGGCGCCGATGTCCTGCAGTGCGTGGCGGCGGATGTCGTAGCGGACCGCGCGGCCGTTGACGAAGGCGTAGCAGCGCAACGGGTCGAGCCCGCCGGCCGACGGAAAGCTGTTGTCGGACAGGGCGCCCAGGACCGAGCCGAGTTGCTTGTCGCTCAACGGCTTGTCGGCGAACTCCCGTGTGCTCCTGCGTGCCTGGAAGAGCTTCTGCAGGCGGTCGTTCGGACGCGGCAGCGGGATCGGCGGCGTGGGTGGTTCGAGCGGGTCGACCAGGGGTGGCTGCGGGCGGAAGTCGCGCAGGCGGTCGGCCAGTTTGCGCTGGTGCAGCGGGGAGAAGCGGCTCGCTGCCCAGAAGTCGTCGAACACGGGCTCACCCCAGTGGATGTGGTGCGGGATTCGGGAACACGCCCGGTGAGGCGTGCGGGTAGCGCCAGCTGAGTTCTCCTGCGCGGCCGCCCAGGTGGGGCCAGCGGTGGTCCGAGTGCAGCGGGGCCAGGTCGGGGGACAGGACCCGCACGCAGTGCAGGCCCACGGCGGAGAGTTCCGGCGTGGTGAGCTCGCGGTAGGCGAGGCGGATCTTCGCGTCGTCGAGGGCGTGGACCAGTTCGGTCAGTTCCGCTGTGGTGCCGCGGGCCGTGGCGTCATTGGGCGGGTCCGCCTCGAAGCCGGTGAACCACGGCAGGTCGTCCCACTTCGCCGGGTGGGTGGCGTAGTAGGCGGCGTGCTTGTCGAAGTCGGTGGCCTCCTCGACCGGACTGTCGCCGTTGCGCGCCAGCCACACCTCGATGAACACCGTGCCCTGCACCCACTCCTCGTAGGCCTTCCGCACCGCCTCCGCCGTTGTCGCGCGGCAGGCCAGTCCCAGCGTCGGGCGGGGTCTGCCCGCGATCGGGAGCGACCCCACTACGGCGACCACCGGGTGCGGGCTGTAGGCCGGGGTGAGGTCGAACGCCTCGGCGCCGTGCGGGAGTCCGGCGTCGAACCGTTGCGGCGCAAGGGAATGCAGCCAGGTCGTGGTGAACGCGTCGCGCTCCACCAGTTCCTGGACCGCCCGCAGCAGGGCGCTGGTCGTCGACGGTCCTGCCGCCAGGCCGGACGAGGTCGCGGGCAGGCCGTAGGAGGCGTCCAGGGCCACCAGGCCGGCCGGGACGCGGATCGGGTCGTTGCCGGGGAGCGTCCACGCCCGCGTGTACGGGGTGTCGACGTATCCCTTGCGATAGCGGTAGTTCGGGGCCACGCGCTGCTCGACCGTGTGCAGGCTGAAGTGTTCCAGCGGCCAGCACTCGCCGTCGGAGACGGTCTCCAGCTCGGCTCGTGCGGCGGCGTGGCGTTCCAGTGCCTCGGCGATCGCGGCGACCTTGCTGGTGCCGCCGGACGTGCCGCCGGTCGCGAACGGCTCCGGCACCGCCGCCCAGCCCTCGACGTCCACATCGGACAGACTGTGCGGCACGGGCTGCAGCTGCGACACCACGCCCTGCCGCCAGCCGACCGCGCGCTCGACCAGCGCCTCCGCGACGGTCTTCACCGCTTCCTCCGGTAGCGCCGGAAGATCCAGTAACCGAGCCACAGCGCGCCTCCGACGTAGATCGGCGCGATGACGGCGATGTGGGTGACTTCGGCCAGTGTGCCGAGCACGGGCAGCACGAGGAACGGTTCGACGCACCACAGCAGGATCCAGCCGAGCAGCCTGACCAGGCTCATCCACGGCTTCGGCGACCGGGCGAGGAACCCGGAGGCCGCCGCCCACGCCAGCGCCACCCCGAGTCCGCCGGCCCACCAGCCCCAGTGCAGGTCGAAGATCGCGCCCGCCGTGACGAACGGCAGCACGACGACGAGCAACGGGAAGATCGCGGACGGCAGGACGAGCAGGCTGCGCGGTTGTGGCAGGTCCTTGGTGTCCTGGTGCAGAGCCGCGGGGATGTGCACGGCCGCGCCGACCGAGGAAACCGCGCAACAGCAACAACAACAGCAACAGGTGGGCGTCGCCGCGTTGGCCGCGGCCGCACCGGGTGAGAACTGGTCAGGTAACCGTACTGCCGTCGCGTTCATGGTTCCCCCAAGGAAGTGACACGCGCCCGAACTCGACCGTCGGGCAGACCTCGCACCCGGCGGCGGGAAGCACGCTCTCGCGCGTCGTCGTGAACTCGTCGAGGTTGACGGTGACGACCGTGTCGAGCAACGCCAGCGAGCCGTTGTGGATGTTGTGAATCGCTTGCAGGGCAAGGGAAATGGGAAACTCGTGGTCGAGCGCCCCCGGACGCGGGGGAGGCGGCGGATCCCCCCACCGCCGCCCCGCCCGCACCGCGAGGCACGCCAGGCACGCGCCGGCACCGGGCACCACGAAGGGCCCGACGGCGGCGGTGTGGTGGTACGCGAGGTCCAGCAACAGGTGCGGAACCTTCGTCTCGCGTGCCACCTCGACCAGGTCGACCAGCGTGCCGGTGGTCCGCACCACGAGCAGCAGATCCGGATTCTCGTCGTGCGGCAACCGCTCTGCCAGCCCGGCGGGTGCCTCCCCGACGACGCGCGTGCCGACCCCCATCGGTTTCGCGTCGTCGGCGGGCAACCCGGCCGGGCGGAGAGCGCCCAGGGTCCTCAGCTGGGCCAGGTGCTGACGAACCGGTTCCCCCAACCGGCTTTCGTCGACCGTGCGAGCCACTCCCCTCAAAACCGGCTCGAACAGTCCCGCCAGCGCCACGGCCACCGCCCTGGGCAGGTCCGGGATCAGGTACGCGAGATCAGCACCCGCGTACACGACAAGGCCTTCGTCTCTTATTTGCGCGTGCCAGGCGGGATCAGCGACCAGGCTCATCCTCGTCCCCCCGTTTCAGGAAGTTCTCGATCTCCTGCTCGCTCGGCAGATCCCCGGCCGGATCCATGAGGTTCTCGGCGATCGGCGGCAACGGCTGCTCGGCCCACGCGGGCTGGTAGTCGTCGCTAGGCAGCAACCCGTGCCGCGACGCGAACTCCTCGGCCGCGTCCCGGATCGACTCCCGCAGCGTCCCCACCACCGCGGTCTCCGCCGTGTACGTCAGCTCGACCAGCAACGCCCGCACGTTCTCCAGCTGGTTCTCGTCACCGGCCTTGCGCGCGAGCTCCGGCCAGAACTGCCGCTCGAACAACCGCACGAAGTCCGCCGCCACCGCGTCGGTGGCCGTGCGCAGGCGCGTGAAGCTGTCCATGACGTCATCGCTGGGCACCCGTAGGCCGGCAAGCCTGCCGCCCGCTTCGAGTGCCCAGCGACGCGCGTGCGGCCAGCCGTACTTCCACCGCACCAAGCCCAACCGCATAGCCCGGAGGAGGAGTCGCGGTTGGACGTCTCCCATCGGAACGAGGTGCCGGATGTCGCGCACCTTGATCCGAACCCAGTCGTCGGGCCCCTCGGTCTCGCCCATGCCGAGCACCGCGGCGACCGACTCGCCCTTTTCACGTGCCGTGATCAGCTCGGCGATCGCGGGCAGCGAGAACCCCCGCTGCTGCAACCGCTGCACCAACGTCAGCCGCTCGACGTGCGAGGCGTCGTAGTACGCCACGCGCCCCTGCCGTCTCGGCGCGTGCAGCACACCCTTCGTCTGGTACATGCGAATGGTGCTGCTGGGCAGGCCGATCCGGGCAGCGAGCTCGTCGACGGTGAGCGATTCGGGCACGCCGTTGATCCTGGCGTGCTTAGGTTCGTCGAGTCAAGACTCTTCGAGTGATTACTCGAAGAGTTACAGCTCCAGGAGCATCCGGCTGTTGCCGAGCGTGTTCGGCTTCACGTAGCTCAGGTCGAGGAACTCGGCGACACCCTCGTCGACCGACCGCATGATCTCCTCGTAAACCTCGGGACTCACCGGCGTGCCCTCGATCTCCACGAAGCCGTGCTTGTTGAAGAACCGCGTCTCGAACGTCAGGCAGAAGATGCGCACGAGCTGCAGCTCCTTGGCCGTCGCGATGAGCTGCGCCACGATCCGGTGCCCCACGCCCTTGCCCAGGGCCAGCGGCGACACCGCGACGCTGCGGATCTCGGCCAGGTCCTCCCACATGACGTGCAGGGCGCCGCAGCCGAGCAGCTCGCCGTCCTCCTCGGCCACCCAGAACTCCTGCACCGCCTCGTACAGCGTGACCAGGGGTTTGGCCAGCAGAACCTTGCCCGCGTACCCGTCGATCAACGCCTTCATGGCGCGCACGTCGCTGGTGCGGGCGCGCCGCACGACTACCCCACTGGTCACAACCGTCAAGTATGGGCCGCCGTGTCGCCGGGTGTTTCGTCAGGCGGTGGGTCGGGTGCTGCCGGCGGAGATTCGGGCAGAGAGCGGTCGCGAGCGTTCAAGAGCAGGCGGAGCAACTTGATCGAATGGTCGCGTTGTTCCCTGGTCTCGTTGCCGAGAGCGTGGTCGACCACCTTCTTCTCCAGGTTCGCGCGTCGGCGGGCGGGGCCGGAGCGGACCCAGTCGCGGAACGTCCGTGCCAGCTCCGCCCACACGTGCCGGGTGAGCAGCACCGACACGGCCAGCAGCGCTGGTGCCGTGTAACCCGACTTCAACAACTCGGTGAGCACGCGCCACAGGGTTCACCCAGAGGGGACATGAGAAGTGGACAGAATGTGGGTGCCGGTCCTGGACAACGTCACGAACGCCTCAACAGCGCGATTCAAGCACCGGGACCTGGGGCGGTTACTCTGAGCGCCGTGTCTTCTCCCACCACTCCGCGACGCGTGTCGCTGCTGACCCTGGGCTGCGCCCGCAACGAGGTCGACTCCGAAGAGCTCGCCGGGCGTCTCGGCGAGGGCGGCTGGGAGCTGGTGGACGAGGGCGCTGACGTCGTCGTCGTCAACACGTGCGGCTTCGTCGAGCAGGCCAAGAAGGACTCCGTCGACACGCTGCTCGCCGCGTCCGACACCGGCGCCAAGGTCGTGGCTGTCGGGTGCATGGCTGAGCGGTACGGCAAGGAGCTCGCGGACAGCCTTCCCGAGGCCGCGGCGGTGCTGGGGTTCGACCAGTACAACGACCTGGCAGAGCGGCTGCAGGACGTGCTGCACGGCAAGCCCGTCGAGTCGCACGTGCCGGTGGACCGGCGGACGCTGCTGCCGATCACGCCGGTCAAGCGCCAGGAGGCTGCTCAGGCGGTCCAGGTGCCCGGCCACGGCTGGGGGCCCACCAAGGTCCAGCGCAAGCGGCTCGACGACGCCCCGGTGGCGCCGTTGAAGATCGCGTCCGGCTGTGACCGGCGGTGCAGCTTCTGCGCGATTCCCAGCTTCCGCGGCGCCTTCGTGTCGCGGCACCCGGACGAGATCGTGTCCGAGGCCATGTGGCTCGCCGAGAACGGCGTCAAGGAGCTGTTCCTCGTCAGCGAGAACTCCACGAGCTACGGCAAGGACCTGCCGCGTGAGCAGGGGGCGCTGGAGCAGTTGCTGCCGCGGCTGGCGAGCATTCCGAACATCGAGCGGGTGCGGGTCAGCTACCTGCAGCCGGCCGAGACCAAGCCGAGTCTGGTCGCCGCCATCGCGAAGACCGGCAAGGTCGCGGACTACTTCGACATGTCGTTCCAGCACTCCAGCGAGAACGTGCTGCGCCGCATGCGCCGGTTCGGTGACACGGACAGCTTCCTCAAGCTCGTGTGGCAGATCCGCGAGCACGCGCCCGAGGCCGGCATCCGCAGCAACTTCATCGTCGGCTTCCCCGGCGAGACCGAGGCGGACCTGCAGGAACTGGAGCGGTTCCTCACCGAGGCGCGGCTCGACGCGGTCGGCATCTTCGGGTACTCCGACGAGGACGGCACCGAGGCCGAGGAGCTCGACGGCAAGCTCGACGCCGAGGTCATCGCGGAACGGGTGCAGCGCATCGGCAACCTCGTCGAGGAGCTCACCAGCCAGCGCGCAGAGGACCGGGTCGGCACCGAGGTCGTCGTGCTGATCGAGACCGAGGAGGACGACGAGAACGACTGCGTCGGCCGGGCCGAGCACCAGGCTCCCGAGGTCGACGGCGAGTGCATCGTGCTGGAGGCCGAGGGGCTGAAGCGCGGCGACCTCGTGCGGTGCCGGGTGGTCGACTCCGAGGGCGTCGACCTGGTCGTCGAGGTCATCCCGACATGACGGAGGCCCGGAAGGTCCCGCTGCTCAACGTCGCGAACATCCTCACGATGGCGCGGCTGGCGCTCGTTCCGGTCTTCCTGTTCTCCCTGTTCGAAGCGGGTGGCTTCGACACCACGTGGCGCCTCATCGCGTTCGCGGTCTTCGCGGTCGCGAGCTTCACCGACCACATCGACGGCACGCTCGCCCGCAAGCACGGGCTGATCACCGACTTCGGCAAGATCGCCGACCCGATCGCGGACAAGGCGCTGACCGGGTCCGCGCTGGTCGGGCTGAGCATCCTCGACGTGCTGCCGTGGTGGATCACGATCACCATCGCCGTGCGCGAGGTCGGCATCACGCTGCTGCGGTTCTGGGTGATCCGCTACGGCGTGATCCCCGCGAGCCGCGGCGGCAAGGCCAAGACGCTCGCCCAGGTCATCGCGATCGGGCTGTTCGTGCTCCCGCAGAACGACGTGTTGGGGCTCATCGCCTGGGTGATCATGGCCGTCGCGCTCGTCCTCACCGTCGTCACGGGAATCGACTACGTCATCCACGCGTTCAAGATGAAGGCGAGAGCAGGCAGGGCGGTGCTGTGACAGGCGTCGTCGAGCTGCTCAAAGCGAGGAACCAGACCGTCGCCACGGCCGAGTCGCTCACCGCGGGTCTGCTGTGCGCGACGATCGTCGACACACCGGGGGCGAGTGCCGTGGTCCGCGGTGGGTTGATCGTCTACGCGACCGAGCTCAAGCACGAGCTCGCGGGCGTGGACCAGCAGTTGCTCGACGAGCACGGTGCGGTGCACCCCGAAGTCGCGATCCAACTGGCCGAAGGCGCCCGGACGAGGTGCGGAGCGGACTGGGGGATCGGGCTCACCGGGGTCGCCGGACCCGATCCGCAGGACGGTGTCGCTCCGGGGACGGTCCACATCGGCTTGAGCGGGCCTGGAGTGTCCACAGTGCGGACAATCACTCTGAGTGGTGGCCGCGCAGCTGTCCGTTCGGCTGCTGTGGAAAAAGCCCTGGTCCTGCTGTCGGACAACCTGCTGGCCATCGGCGACGGGAACAAATGATGACTCCGCGTTCGTTCGCCCTTGGCGGACGTGTTCGGAAGTCACTGCCCGTTGTCGGTGTCGATCGGTAACGTAGGGACACGGCCGGCCGGAAGGAGGCGCGCGATGACCGTGCTGCTGCGCGAGGCGATCGGTGATCGGCTTCGCCATGCCCGCACCAACCAACGCCGCACGCTGCGCGAGGTCTCTCGGACCGCCCGCGTGAGCCTGGGGTACCTGTCCGAGGTGGAGCGCGGCCGCAAAGAGGCGTCCAGCGAGCTCCTCGCGGCCATTTGTGACGCATTGGAACTGCCCCTGTCCGAACTGCTGCACCACGTTGCCTCCGACATCGGCGCCGTCCAGCAGACGCCGGACACGGTTCCCGACACCGTCCCGGACGGTCGCTCGGAGCGCGGGAAGCTGGAGGGTGGCCGCGTGCTGCCGTCCACGCTCTCGGACGACCTGTCCGACCTGCGCCTGCAGCCCATGCTCACGCACAGGCTCACGAGCAAGATCGGCGAGACGCCCAAGGCAGTCGTCGCGGCTTGAGATCCCATGCCAACCGACCCCGTTCGCCCTCTGGCGAGCGGGGTCGCCTGCATCCGGGTGAACATCATCAGGTTGTGGCCCCCGCCACGTGACGGTCTGCAACAAGACGGAGAGTTCGTACGTTCAACACACAACAGACGCGGCGCGCTGAACGGCAGGCAACGGCTTGGCATCAGCACGCTGGGTCACCGCGTCTCCGGGCGCGGGTGCGGGCAGGATTGGCACGTCGTCAGACGTGTACTCCTAAGTCCCGGGGTGGGTCAGGGTGTTCCCGGATATCTCCCCGTGTCGGTGGATACGCCGACGCACAATTGAGACGATGGATCCAACACCGGCACCGAGAAGGCAGGCGTAGGAGATGGCCAGTCCGTTCGTGAAGTTCTGGAAGTACCTGATGGCGTCGTTCTCGTCGAAGATCGACGAGCACGCCGACCCGAAGGTGCAGATCCAGCAGGCCATCGAGGAGGCGCAGCGGCAGCACCAGGCGCTCTCCCAGCAGGCTGCGGCCGTCATCGGCAACCAGCGCCAGCTGGAGATGAAGCTCAACCGCCAGCTCGGCGACGTCGAGAAGCTGCAGGCCTCCGCCCGTCAGGCTCTGGTGCTCGCCGACGAGGCGCGCGCGAAGGGTGACGAGCAGAAGGCCACCCAGTTCGAGAACGCCGCGCAGGGCTTCGCCACCCAGCTCGTCACCGCCGAGCAGGGCATCGAGGACCTGAAGACGCTGCACGACCAGTCGCTGCAGGCCGCCGCACAGGCCAAGCAGGCTGTCGAGCGCAACTCGATGATGCTGCAGCAGAAGCTGGCCGAGCGCACCAAGCTCCTCAGCCAGCTCGAGCAGGCCAAGATGCAGGAGCAGGTCTCCGCGTCGCTGAACCAGATGAGCGAGCTCGCGGCACCGGGCAACGTGCCGTCGCTCGAAGAGGTTCGCGACAAGATCGAGAAGCGCTACTCGACCGCGCTCGGGTCCGCGGAGCTCGCCCAGAACTCGGTCCAGGGCCGGATGCTCGAGGTCCAGGCCTCGACCACCCAGCTCGCCGGTTCGTCGCGTCTCGAGCAGATCCGCGCGTCCATGCACGGCGGCCAGTCGAGCACCCCGCAGCAGGTCACGGCGGGCAACAGCGCGGCCGCGCAGATCCAGGCCGAGATCGCGCAGCGAGTCCAGTCGGAGCAGAAGACCACGCAGCAGCAGGTTCCTCCCGCCCAGAACTGACGTTCTGAGGCCGGGGGAGCAGGAGGAGTCAGCAGGTGATCATGGAGCCCTGGAGAAACCGTCCCAACAACGAGATCGTCCGCAAGGTCGTCGGCGAGTTGGGTGCGTCGCTCCAGGGCCACCCGCTGGCCGAGCAGGCGCGCTACCGGCTGCAGAAGTGGAACGACCCGGTCGCGAAGCTCGAGCGCAAGCGCAAGCGCACCAACGCCGTGCTCACGTTCTGGCTGATCGTCATCTCGATGCTCGGCACGCTCGCCGTGCTGGGCTTCACCGGCGTTCTCGGCACGTGGGCCGCGGTGACCGGCTCGATCGGCGCGGCCGTGCCCGCCGTTCTCGCCGTGCGCAGCGGCTTCAAGCTGAAGGAACTGGGCGTCGCCCGGCAGCGGCTCGCGTTGTCGCCGCCACCGCCGCCCCGGCCGCCGCTGCCCGCGCACATCTCGTCCGCGCGTGTGCCGATGGAGAAGCTCCACGGCGCCGAGGACGCGATGGCGCAGCTGCTCGTGCAGCTCGACTCGCCCGCGCTCACGTCGATGCCGACCGAGTCCGTCCAGCACGCCCGCCAGGCCGCCCAGGAGGCCGCCACGGCCATCCGCGCGGTGTCTGCGCAGCTGCAGGCGGTCGAACGCGCTCGCGACACCGCGCCGCATTTGGAGCGCGCGTCGCTGGTCGAGGGTGTCCGGGTGCTCAGGGTGCAACTGGCGGACGGCGTGGACCGCTACTGTGCGTTGGTGGCCGAGGCCGGCAAGGCCCTCGCGGCGAGCACGCAGTTCCAGAACCCGGGCGAGGTCCTGGACGACGCGACCGACCACATGGCCGGTTTGGCGTCCGCGATGCGTGATGTCTCAGGCTATTCAGCGTACTGAATGTAACGCTCCGTAATTGCATGCCGCTATTCGGCGAGTCTCTCTGGAGATCTTTGCTGCAATCGTGTGATTATCGGACTGTTATCTAGCCGTAGCCGCTACATGGCGTGGCAGGATCTCGGGGCCGGTCTGCGGGAAGTCCGGCTGAATTGCCGGGAGGCAGTGCGTTGGCGTTGTGGACCGTGCACGGGGACGGTCGGATCACCGACAGTGAAACCGTCGCACCCCAGGAGAGGGTGAGCTGGCCGCTCACCATCGGCTTCGGAGTGCAGCACCTGGTCGCCATGTTCGGCGCCACGGTGATCGTTCCCACCGCCACCGGTCTCCCCGTCGCCACCACCCTGCTGTTCTCCGGCCTCGGCACGCTGCTGTTCCTCGTGATCACCAAGAACCGCGTCCCGAGCTACCTCGGCTCCTCGTTCGCCTTCGTGGCGCCCCTCGTGGCCGCCCGCGAACAGGGCATCGCGGCCCAGCTCGGCGGCGTCGTCGCCGCGGGCCTGCTGGTGATCGTCGTCGGCATCGCGGTCAAGGCGCTCGGCGTGCGCCTGCTGGAGTCGGTCATGCCGCCGGTCGTCACCGGCGCCGTCGTGATCCTCATCGGCCTGAACCTCTCCCGCCAGGCCACCTCGAACTTCGGCGAGCAGCCCCTGCTGGCCGCCCTGACCACCGTGGTGATCCTGCTGGCCGGCGTGCTGGGCAGGGGCCTGGTGTTCCGGTTCTCGGTCCTGATCGGCTTCGTGGCGGTCTGGATGGGCGGGCTCGCGTTCGGCGCCGTGCCGTCCGAGCGGATCGCCGCGCTGCGCGACGCGGCCTGGGTCGGCCTGCCGAAGCTGTACCAGCCGGAGCTGCGGCCGTCCGTCGTGCTGCTGATGCTGCCCGTGGTGATCGTGCTGGTGGCCGAGGTCGTCGGGCACGTGAAGGCGGTCGCGGCGCTCACCGGGCGCAACCTGGACGGCAGCGCGGGCGACGCGATCATCGCGAACGGCCTGTCGACGGCGCTGTCCGGTCTCGGCGGTGGCGCCGGCACCACGACGTACTCCGAGAACATCGGCGTGATGGCCGTGACCCGCGTCTACACGACGGCCGCGTTCGCGTTCGCCGGTGTCTTCGCCACGCTGCTGGCGTTCTCCCCGAAGGCCATCGCGCTGTTCGGCACCATCCCGCCGGGCGTGCTCGGCGGCTGCACGCTGGTGCTCTACGGCCTGATCGTGCTGATCGGCGTGCGGATCTGGATGGACCGGGGCGTCGACCTGGCGAGCCCGGTCAACGCGATGGTCGGCGGCGCCGCGCTGGTGGCCGGCGTCGGCGACCTGACCATCAAGATCGGCGACCTCGAACTGGGCGGGATGGTGTGGGGCTCGCTGCTCGTCGTGATCCTGCACCCCGTGATGCGCTGGCTCCGGGCCGCTCGCCGCACCTAGAGCCGCGGCCGCCCGCCGCACCTGGCGTCCACCCGTTCAGGTGGTTTGGCTTCCTCCACTTCGGACCGATCATTTAGTTGATCTTGCACCGCTCGCGACCGTTGCCTTGGGCGGCAACGGTGTGGGTCGTGATCCCGGCGCGCCACGAGGAGCCGTGCGTCGCGCGGGCGGTGCAGTCCGCTGTGGACGATGCGCTACCGCAGCGCCCGGTTGATCCGCGACACCAGCCCGGGGCCCTCGTAGATGAACCCGGTGTAGATCTGCACGAGGCTCGCGCCGGCGTCGATCATGCGCTGGGCGTCGTCCGCGGTCGCGATGCCGCCGACGCCGATGACCGGCAGGTCGCTGTTCTTCGTGATGAACCGGACCACGTCGTTCGCGCGCCGGGTCAGCGGCTTGCCGCTCAGGCCGCCGGTCTCGCCCTGATGCGCGCTCGTGAGGCCCTCACGGCTGAGGGTGGTGTTCGTGGCGATGAGGCCCTTGATGCCGTTGTCGACGCACACCTGGATGACCTCGGCGATGGCGTCCTCGGTGAGGTCCGGCGCGATCTTGACCAGCATCGGCTTGTCCGTGGCCGCGGTCAGGGCCGCGACGAGCTCGGTCAGCGCGCCCTTGTCCTGCAGGCTGCGCAGGCCGGGGGTGTTCGGCGAGCTCACGTTGATGGCGTAGTAGTCGCCGTGGTCCTTCAGCGCGTTCAGCGAGTCCAGGTAGTCCTGCACGGCGTCCTCGACCGGCGTGATCTTGGACTTGCCGAGGCTGATGCCCAGCGGCGCCTTCAACGACGTCCGGTCGAGCTTCGCGGCAAGCGCTTGCGCACCCGCGTTGTTGAAGCCCATCCGGTTGATGATCGCCTCGTCCTCGCGCAGGCGGAACAGGCGCGGCTTCGGGTTGCCCGGCTGCGCGTGCCACGTCACGGTGCCGACCTCGACGAACCCGAACCCGAGCGCGGCCCACGCCGGCAGCGCGCGCCCGTCCTTGTCGAGGCCCGCCGCGAGCCCCACGGGGTTCGGGAAGCGGACGCCGAAGACGGTGCGGGGGTTGTTCTGGCCGCGGGCGAACTTCGCCAGCGGGCTCAACCGGGCCATGACGTCGAGCGTGGTCTCGTGGACCCGCTCCGCGTCGCCGCCGTGCATTCCGAACAACGCCCTGCGAACCACCTGCTTGTACACCACGCGCCCACCCTATAACGCCAGTTCAGGGCGGGCGCGCGGCCCTCAGTTCCCGACTTCGGCCAAGCAGTCGGGCGCCGGGTCGCGGATCGGGCCGGTGAACCCCAGCCCGTGGCCCCGGTTCGGCAGGTTCGAGATGCCCATCAACATCGTGTGGCCCTCGGGCAGGTCGCCGGGCCGGAACGTCATCGACCCGTCGTCGGCGTGGTCCGGCAGGCGGTAGTCGCCGATGTAGATCTTGCTCTCGTCCAGCTCGGCGCAGTCCCGCGACATGGGCACGGCCTTCGCGCGGATCCCGTACTCGCGCAGCTTCGCGTTGGCCCCGTCGACCCCTTTGACGTCCTTGATGGTCACGGTGACGGTCCCGTCGGCGTTCTTCGTGACGGCGTAGGCCTCGGAGTTGCCGCTGACGATCGCGACGGTCGCCGCACCGGCCACGGCGAGCACTCCCGCTGCCGCCAGCAACGGTCGTGCGGACCTCCTGCGCTGTTCTGGCGCCTCCTCGACCGTCTCGCCGTGCTCGCGCATCAGGTCGTCGAGCAGGTTGTCCTTGAACGTCGTCATCACTGTCCCCCGTCCGTGATCAGGGCGCGGACCTTGCCGCGCGCCCGGAAGAGCCTGATCCGCAGCGCGCCGGACGACATGCCCAGCACCCTCGCCGCGCCCTTCGGTGCCATCCCGACCAGGTCGACGAGCTCGATCACCTCGCGGTCGGTGGCGGGCAACGCGCCCATGGCCGCGATCAGCTCGCGCCCGGCCCGTTCCGCGTCGATGCGCGTGACCAGGTCGGCGATCTCGTCGGTGGCGAGCACGCGCCGTCCGTGGATGCGCGCGACCACGTCACGGCCGCGTGTGACGGCCTCGCAGTGCTGCGCGAACACCCGCCGTGCGATGCCGAGAACCCAGCCTCGTGCCGTGCCCCGGGAACGGTCGAACGTCGCGAACGACGTGATGGCCGCGAGGAACGTGTCCGCGGTCAGGTCGGCGGCCGTCTGCGGGTCCGCGGTGCGCCGTGCGAAGTACGACGTGACCACGTCGAACTCGGCCTCGTAGATCTCCGCGAACGCACGTGCCGCACGCGTCGGAGAAGGCGGTGGTGGATGTCGTGGGGCTGTCATCGGCTGGCTCACGACCATGATTGCCGACTTCCAGCCGCGCCGTTACACGGTCGGCTTCGCCACCTTGATCGTCGCCTGCTCGTCCAGCGGCATCTTGGGCTTGGCCAGGAACGTCACCGGCAGCTCCCGCAGCCCTCTGCTGCCCAGCGACACCCGCCACCCCAGCGGCCGCGAGGTGTCCAGTGTCAGCCCGGCGCAACGCCCCAGCAGCGTCCGGAACGCGATCTCGCCCTCCAGCCGGGCCAGCGGCGCGCCCAGGCAGAAGTGGATGCCGTGCCCGAACGCCAGGTGCTGCCGGTCCGCCCGCTCGATGTTGAGCTGGTCGGCGCGCGGGTAGCGGTTCGGGTCGTGCTCGGCGGAGGCCAGCGACAGCAGCACGACGTCACCCGCAGGGATCTGCACGCCGCCGATCGTCAGCGGCCGCGTCGCGAACCGCACCACGTGCGAGACCGGGCCGTCGAACCGCAGGAACTCCTCGATCGCGCCCGGCAGCAGCGACGACGAGCGCTGCAGCAGTTCGAGCTGCTCGGGGTCGCGCAGCAGCGCCAGCGCGCCGTTGCCCACCAGGTCGACGGCGGTCGTGTACCCCGCCACGAGCAGCAGGAACGCGAGCGAGGCCAGTTCGTCGTCGGTCAGCGCGGTCTCGCCGGTCGCGCGGGCCAGACCCCCGATCAGGTCGTCGTCGCCGGAGGTCCGCTTGTGCGTCACCAGGTCGCGCAGGTAGCCGGAGGTCTCCTCACGGGCCGAGGACGCGTCTCCGTCCGCCAGCCCGGTGACCACGTCGGCCCAGTAGCGGAAGTTCTCCTGGTCGACGGCCGGCACGCCGAGCAGCTCCATGATCACGGTGATCGGCAGCGGTGCCGCGAAGTCCGCGATCAGGTCGCAGCGCCCGGAGTCCGCGAAGCCGTTGGCCAGCGAGGCGGCGACCTGCTCGATCCGGGGGCGCAGGTCGGCGATGCGGCGGGGCGTGAGCTGGCTCGACACCGCGCGGCGCAGGCGGGTGTGGTCGGGCTCGTCGCTGTTCATCATGTGGTCGGACAGGTCGCCGAACCACCACGACGCGAAGTGCGGGTGGCCGCGCAGGGGTTCGGCGAGCGCCGAACCGTGGGAGGACAGCAGCGGGTCGTCCAGCGCGGCGCGCACGTCGGCGTGACGGGTCACGAGCCACATCGGTACGCCGAGCGTCTCCACCCGGTGCACGGGGCCGGCGTCGCGCAGGCTCTTCAGCACCGAGTAGGGGTCGTCGGTGAAGCCGGGGCGCAACGCATCCAGATTTACCGCCATATTGGGGCACACGGCCCGGAGAGCGTCTCGGTTCAACCGGATTGGCATTTTGGACAGAAGTACACGAATCTTCCGTCGATCTCGTCCGATCGGACCCTTGTGCGACAACGCAAACAGGGTTTGCCGGTCCGCTCGAAAACGTAGTGCTGCACGCGCAGGTCGCCGGTCGTGCTCTGTTCGGGCCGCCACTGGTTGGCCTGCAAGAGCTTCCTCGACAGCGCAACCGCACGTGAGGGGTCCACGGCGGAGACCGGAGCGGTCGGCAGAACGCGCAACAGGAAACAAACTTCCGCGCGGTAGAGATTGCCGACGCCCGCCATGACCCGCTGGTCCAACAATGCGAGCCCGATCGGCCGGGAAGGGTCGGCGGTCAACCGCCGAACGGCCTCAGCGGTGTCGAACTCAGGCGCCAGAAGATCAGGTCCGAGGTGGGAGATCAATCGATCTTCCTCGGCGGTCGGCACGAACTCCAGGTCGTGCAACGCGAATCCGATCGCCTGCCGGTCGTCCACCTCGAACACGGCGCGGGCCTGGTGCGCGGGACGGCGCCAGCGCTCACCTGGCCGGTACAGGTGCCACGAACCGTCCATCCGGAAGTGGCTGCGCAGGCTGTTGCCGTCGGAGAAGTGGGTGAACATGTGCTTGCCGTACGTCCGCACGCCGAGCACGTCCAGCCCGGCCAGGTCCAGCGCGGCCAGCCGGGGGTGCCGCAGCTCGCCGCGCAGGAGGGTCTTCCCGGCCAGCGCCTCGTTCATCCGGTGGCCGGCCAGGAAGACGGTGTCGCCCTCAGGCATCCACCGCTTCCTGGATCTCGTCGTCGTCGAAGTCGTGGTGCACGGCCCGGCGCCGGCTGCGCGAGATGCGCTGGATGCGGGCGAGCAGCAGGTTGAACGCCAGCGCCACCTCACGCGCGCCCGGCGTGCCCCACTCGTGGATCGGCATGCACGCGCCCTGTGCCTGCTGCACGGCCAGACGGTCCGGCAACGCCACCGGCATCACCAACGGACCGAAGATGTCCCTCAGCTCCTCGATGCGGAACTGGTGTTCGTGCGAACGCGGACGCACGCGGTTCACGACGACGCCCAGCGGCTGCAGGTCGGCGTTGTTGCTCTCCCGCTCGTTCTGCACCGCCTCGAACGCCCGCTGCACGCCCGCCACCGCGAACATCGTCGGCTCGGTGACCAGCAGCGCGCGGTCGGCCGCGACCAGCGCGCTTCGGGTCAGCTGGCCGAGCGACGGCGGGCAGTCGAGCAGCACCAGGTGGTACGGGAACTCGTCGTACATGTCCCGCAACGTGCGCAACGCGTCTTTCAGCCGGTGCAGGCGCGACTCGTTCGGATCCGGGTGGTTGAGCAGCTCGGCGTCCTCGGACCCGGACAGCACGTCGATGCCGTCACCCCATCTGCTGGGGCGGATCGCCTGTTCCAGGTTCTCCTCGGACGGGTCCTGCAGGACGTCGTAGATGCTCGCCTTGGACTCCTCTGGCTCCAGCGTCGACGTGGCGTTGCACTGCGGATCGAGATCGATCACCAGAGTGCGGACACCACGGCGGAGGGCGGCAGAGGCCAGGCCGAGCACCACCGTCGTCTTGCCGACGCCTCCCTTGAGGCTGAGCACGGACACCGTATGCACAGACCTACTCTAGGGTCTCCTAGTCTGTTGGCCATGCGACCGGACGCCGTACACAGGGTGCTCGACGCCGAATTGGCCGCCGCACGCGAGCGCAGGGGTGGAGAACAGCCCCGCGTGCTCGACGTCGGAGGCGGCAGCGGCGTCTGGGCCGTGCCCCTCGCCGCAGCGGGATGCGCGGTCACGGTCGTGGAGCCCTCCCCGAACGCGTTGGCGACGTTGAACACCCGTGCGCGTGAGGCCGGGGTGACCATCAACGCCGTTCAGGGCGACACGGACGCGTTGGGCGTTCCCGCCGGTGAGGCCGATCTGGTGCTGGCGCACGGGCTGCTGGAGGTCGTCGACGACGCACCGGCCGCGCTCGCCTCGCTGGCCGCCGCGGTGGCGCCGGGCGGCGCGGTGTCGGTGGTGGTCGCGAACCGGTTCGCGGCGATCCTGCACCGGGCGATCGCCGGCCGCATCGTCGACGCCCGCAGGCTGCTGGACGACGACGCGGGTCAGCTCGCGGGCACCCGCGACCCGCTGCAGCGCCGGTTCGACGTCCCAGGTCTTGAGAAGCTCGTCCTGGAGGCCGGACTCTCCGTGGAACTGCTCCAAGGACATGGCATCGTTTCGGATCTCGTGCCCGGCGTCGTGCTGGACGCGAATCCGGGTGCCGCCGACGCGCTCGCCGAGCTGGAACTGGCCGCCGCGACCAGATCCCCGCTCAGGGACGTCGCCGCCCGGCTGCACGTGCTCGCTCGCCGCACCGCCTGACAGCGTTTGCATTCGGGACTTTTATGACACTGATGAGTGGTCCCAAACAACGCCGGGGCGAAAGATAATGGCTTCGCTGCCGACGTAGGGATCCGACGCGATGGAAAGTTCCGACCTGCTGGCCTCACTGGTCAACGAGGCCGTTGCGGGTGACCGGCCTGCCGTCGAACGACTGCTGGCCTCCGTACGGCCGCTCGTGGCGCGGTACTGCCGTGCGCGCGTCGGCCGCAACGAGAGGGCGTACGCGTCGGCCGACGACGTGGCGCAGGAGGTCTGCCTGGCGGTGCTGACGGCCCTGCCGACCTACCGTGAGCAGGGAAGACCGTTCCTCGCGTTCGTCTACGGCATCGCCGCGCACAAGGTCGCGGACGCCCACCGGGTCTCGGCGCGCAACCGCTCCGAACCCGTCGCCGAGGTGCCGGACGGTCCGTCGCTGACCGTCGACCCCGAGGAGAACGCTCTGATGGGCTCCCTCTCGGCACGGCTGGGCCAACTGCTGCGGCTGCTGCCGGACAAGCAGCGCGAGATCCTGCTGCTGCGCGTCGTGGTCGGTCTGACGGCGGAGGAGACGGCTGAGGCGATCGGATCGACGCCGGGCGCCGTGCGCGTGGCCCAGCACCGCGCGCTGGCCAAGCTGAGGACGTCCGTGGGGGTCGAGGAGCTGATTTGACCGGCGCCTTCTACGACGGACTGGCCGGGACGTACGACCTGATGTTCCCGGACTGGGACGCGTCGATGGCCCGGCAGGCGTCGCAGCTCGCGGAGTTCGTTCCGCGGGGCGCGCGCGTCCTCGACTGCGCGTGCGGCATCGGCACGCAGGCGATCGGTCTGGCTCTGCGCGGCTATGAGGTCGTGGGCGCCGATCTGAGCCCCAAGGCGGCTTCTCGGGCCGTGCTGGAGGCCTCGGCGCGTGGCGTCACGTTGCCCGCGTTCGCCGCGGACATGCGCTCGCTGCCGTTCGCGGATGCCTCATTCGACGTCGTGCTCGCGGCGGACAACGCGTTGCCCCATCTGCTGACGGCTGAGGACGTGCTGGCGGCGCTGCGCGAGATGCGCCGGGTGCTCAGGCCCGATGGTCGGCTCATCCTCTCTACGCGCGACTACGACGCGATCCGCAGCGAGCGGCCGTTGTCGACTTCTCCGTCCGTGGGACCGGGTCGCGTCGTGTGGTTCCAGCTCTGGCATTGGGACGGCGACCGGTACGAGTTGGAGATGTTCCGGCTGCACGAAACCGAGTCCTGGCGCGTGGACGTGAGCAAGGCACGGTATTGGGCGATTACTCGTCACGAAATCACCGAATTGGCGGAACGCGCGGGTTTCGATTACTCGGAGTGGTTGCCTCATGCCTATTACCAACCGCTCTTCATTGCGACAAACGGGTGACGTTTGAAGTTTCTCCCTACTTTCCGCATAAGGAGTGACGCGTCGCACGTCTCCTCCACGGGAAGTCGACGAGGGGACACTTCGGATGGAGAGTTCAGCGTTATCCGCGGAACTGGTCAGTCGGGCCGTGCAGGGTGAGCGCCGGGCCGTTGACCAGCTACTTCGCTACCTGCGCCCGCTGGTGGTGAAGTACTGTCGCGCGCGTGTGGGACGTTCAGCGACAACTGCGGACGACGTCGCGCAGGAGGTCTGCCTGGCCGTGCTGACGGCGCTGCCGAACTACCGGGAGCAGGGCCGGCCGTTCCTCGCGTTCGTCTACGGCATCGCCGCGCACAAGGTCGCCGACGCGCATCGGTCACTGGCTCGTAACCGTGCGGAGCCGGTCGCGGAGGTGCCCGACGCGGCCGTGCGGGCAGGGGGACCGGAGGAATTCGTCCTCCAGGACGAGTTGAACGGCACGCTCGGTCAGCTCTTGCACGTCCTTCCGGACAAGCAGCGCGAGATCCTCGTGCTGCGCGTCGTGGTGGGTCTGTCCGCGGAGGAGACCGCGGACGCGGTGGGGTCGACGCCGGGTGCTGTTCGTGTCGCTCAGCACCGCGCGCTCGGTCGCCTTCGCAAGGAAATCGCGTCTCTGGCTGTCCCGATCGGGTGACATTCGTTTGCATTTGTTACGAGTCGTAGTGGATGCGTGGGGTAAACGCATCCAAACGACATACCTAGAGGGCAGGAAGACACCGACATAGGGACCAGGGGGCATGGACAGTTCGGACCCAGCGTCTGCCGCCGACCGGCTGCGCATCGACGGGGTGCTGGTGCAGCACTTCCGCGAGTCGGGGCTATCCGGGCCCGTCTGGGACCAGTTCCACCGTCAGCTCCTCGGACGCGGGCTCACGATCGTTACCAAGCTCGTGCGGTCCGGCGGCATCTTCAGCCGGTCCGGCCGCCACGGCCGGTACCTGCAGCAGCAGGAGATCCCGCGGCTGGAGGCCGAGGAACTGGCCAGCGACGCGGTGTTCGAGGGGTTCGTCCACTTCCGCGACCGGGGTCTCCTCGGCCAGGAGTGGTCCGTCGAGAAGGGGCAGCCGTTGAACGAGTACTTCGTCAACGCCTGCGTGCTCGCGTTCCCCAACGTGTACCGGCGCTGGCAGACGAGGACTCACGGCTGGCAGGACGTACGGCTCGTGGACACCCTCGCGTCCCTCGAACACGTCGTGGCCGAGGGGACCCCTGAGGACGCTGTCATCGAGCAGCAGACCGCGAACGCCGCGTTCGCGACGCTGAGCGAGGACAGCAGGCGGTTGCTCTTCCTTCATGACCAGGGCTATTCGCATGCGGAGATCGGCGAGTTGATGCGACTCACCCCGCGCGCGGTCGAAGGACGGATCCGGCGGGCGCGTCTCGCGGTGCGCCGGCGTCCAGAAGAGGAACGGTGATCTGCGTGGAGTTCACACCCGGCCTGCACCGCAAGGTGCCTGCGGAAGCCGTTCAGGGCTCATCCGTCGGTGGGCCGGTCTCCGCTTCGAGGGGCACTCTCGACGCGTTGGTCGAACGGACCACCGTCGCTCCTGAGCCGCCGGTCGACCCGCCGGCACCCACCTACTACACGGGCCGCCCACAGGCCGCGGACGAACACGTCGCGCGCGCTGTCGCCGGTGACCGTGCCGCCATCAACCGGCTCCTGGGCACCATCAGGCCGTTGATCGTGCGGTACTGCCGTGCGCGCGTCGGGTCGTTCGCGTCGGCGGACGACGTCGCGCAGGACGTGTGCCTGGCCGTACTGACCTCGTTGCCGTCGTACCGCGACCAGGGGCGCCCGTTCCTGGCGTTCGTCTACGGGATCGCGGCGCACAAGGTGGCGGACTCGTTCCGCAGCTTCTCGCGCAACCGCGCCGAGGCGGTGCCGGAACTGCCGGAGTCCATGGACACGGCGGCCGGCCCCGAGCAGCGGGCGATGCAGGGGGAACTGTCGGAGCAGATGGCCACGCTCTTGAGGGTGCTGCCGGAGAAGCAGCGCGAGATCGTCGTGCTGCGCGTGATGGTGGGGTTGTCGGCGGAGGAGACGGCCGAGGCGGTCGGCTCCACGCCCGGTGCGGTGCGGGTGGCCCAGCACCGGGCGTTGTCGCGGCTGCGCAAGGAGCTCAGTGCCGCCAGCGAGTGACGTTCGCGATCCCCTGCGGGCTCGCGTCCTTGTACCGCTCCATCTCGCCGCGCCGCACGTCGGCGATCGTGCCCGCCAGCTCCTGGCCGAACGCCTCGGCGAGCACCGCGTCCTTCTCGAACTCGTCGACCGCCTCCCTCAGCGACGTGGGCAGGCGCTGGACGTCGCCGAGCAGCGCCGGGTCGACGTTGAGGCCTTCGGGGAGCTCGGCCTGCGTGGCGATGCCGTCCAGGCCGGCCGCGATCACGCCCGCGACGACGAGGTACGGGTTCGCGGTCAGGTCGAAGCACTTGATCTCGATGTTGTCCTTGATCAGGCGTAGCGCCGTCTCGCGGTTCTCCTCGCCCCACGCCACGAACGGCGCGGCCCACGTGTTCGGCACGAGCCTGAGGTAGCTCGCGAGAGAGGGCGCGCCGATCGCGCACAACGCGCGCAGGTGGGTGAGGACGCCCGCGCTGAACCGCCTGGCCTCGTCCTGGAAGCCGTCGAACAGGTTCGTGCCGTCACGCCAGAGGCTGAGGTGCAGGTGGCCGCCGTTGCCGACGCCGCCGTTGATCACCTTGGGGGAGAACGACGGGCGCATGCCGTGCCGGATCGTGACGGCGCGGATGGTCTCCTTGACGAGCACGGCGGTGTCGGCGGCGGCCACTGGATCTTCCGGAGCCGTGGAGACCTCGAACTGGCCGGCGGCGTACTCCGGGTGGAACTGGAGGACCTCGACGTTCTGCCGGTCGAGG
The DNA here is from genome assembly GCF_042721515.1 of Lentzea sp. NPDC058436. Classification (NCBI taxonomy): domain Bacteria; kingdom Bacillati; phylum Actinomycetota; class Actinomycetes; order Pseudonocardiales; family Pseudonocardiaceae; genus Lentzea; species Lentzea sp. NPDC058436. The sequence goes on along the minus strand of NZ_JBHXLF010000014.1, from coordinate 40,670 downwards.
GCGTTGAGGAGGTCGACGCAGTAGTCGGACACCTCGACCTGGCGGGCGTGGCCGTACGCGGACCCGCTGGTCGCGGGGACCCAGTCGTCGGTGCCGGGCTTGCCGGCGCACCACTCGATCTCGAAGCCCGCCAGCGCGGTGAGGCCCTGGTCGCTGAGGTTCCGGACGGCCTTGCGGGCCTGCAGCCGCTGGTCCATCGGGTACGGGACGCCGCTCTGGTAGTGGCGGTCGACCGGCGCCCAGGCCCAGCCGGGCTGGCCCGCGAGCACCGTGAGCCGGTCGAGGTCGGGGTGCAGGCGCAGGTCGCCGACCGGGCCGCCGGCGAACCGGCCCTGGATGATCCAGTCGTCGAGCAGGAACACGTCGAACACCGGTGACGCGCCCACCCCGTGCGCCGCCGCGTGGGCCAGCCTGCGCAGGGGAACGGACTTGGTGCGGGTGATGCCGCTGTTGTCGACCCAGGTGAGCGCCACGACGCTCACGTCCCTCGCGTTGAGCCCGTCGAAGAGCTCCGTCGCCCGCTCGAACCGCTGGTCACGTTCCGCAGAGTCCACGATCCTAAGGTTATGGGCATTCTGCCGTTCGTCGCCGAGCTCGGGCTGATAGATCACCACTGCCACGGGGTGCTGCGGGAAGACAGCACCCGTCGGGAGTTCGAGTCGTTGTTGCTCGAGGCCGACGCGGTCTCCCCGATCGGCGGGTCGTACTTCGACTCCGCGGTGGGGTTCGCGGTGCGGCGGTGGTGCGCTCCGCTGCTCGACCTGCCCCGGCACGCGTCGGCCGGGGAGTACCTCGAACGGCGGAACTCGCTGCACATCGCCGAGGTGTCCCGGACGTTCCTGATGGCGTCCGGGATCCACACGTTCCTGGTGGACGGCGGGTTCCAGCCGGACCGGCTGCTGTCCGCGTCCGAGTTGGCCGGGCTGGGCGGGGGCGTCGCGCACGAGATCGTGCGGCTGGAGGCGTTGGCGGAGTCCTTGCGGCCTTCGGTGTCGCCGTCGGAGTTCCTCGGGGCGGTTCGGTCGGCGTTGGCCTCGTCTTCGGCGGTGGGGGCGAAGTCGGTCGCGGCGTACCGGATCGGGCTCGACCTGCCCGGTGCGCGGCCTGATGATCTTTCTGTGGAGCGGGCTCTCGGCGGGTGGACCTCGGGGCGGCTGGTGGATCCCGTGGTGATCACCTGGCTGGCCTGGGAGGCGTTGGAAGCCCGGCTGCCGTTGCAGTTCCACGTCGGGTACGGCGACTCGGACCTCGACCTGCACCGGTGCGATCCGTCGTTGCTGACGCCGTTCCTGCGGGCCACCACCCGTCTGGGTGTGCCGGTGCTGTTGCTGCACAACTACCCGTTCCACCGGCAGGCCGGGTATCTCGCGCAGGTGTTCCCGCACGTGTTCTGCGACCTCGGGCTGGCGACGCACGGGCTGGGCCACCAGGCGTCGCGGGTGTTCGCCGAGGCGCTGGAGATCGTGCCGTACGGGAAGTTCCTGTTCTCCACCGATGCGTTCGCTCTGCCCGAGTTGTACTACCTCGGCGCGTTGCTGTTCCGGCGCGCGTTGTCGGACTTCCTGGCGGACGGACTGCGCCGTGACGCGTTCCTCGAGGAGGACGCGCACCGCATCGCACGGTTCATCGCGTCGGAGAACGCCGCACGGGTGTACAAACTGTAGGATTCGCACTGGCGTTCGAAAGGGGTGTTCATGGGTCGCAGTGCGAACCTGCCACGCGGCCTGGTCGACCGGTTCCGCGCGCGTGACGGTGTCTGGCCTGACGACACGGGCTGCCGGATGCTGCACGTCGACATGGACGCCTTCTACGCGTCGGTGGAGATCCGCGAACGTCCTGAGCTCGAATCCGTTCCGGTGGTGGTCGGCGGCATCGGTGGACGTGGTGTCGTGTGCTCCGCCAACTACCTCGCGCGTGAGTACGGCGTGCGTTCGGCGATGCCCACCGCGCATGCGCGCCGGTTGGCGCCTCACGCCGTGTACCTGCCGCCGCAGTTCGACCTCTACCAGGAGGTGTCGCGCGGGGTCATGGCGATCTTCCGCGACGTTACTCCGTTGGTGGAACCTCTCTCGTTGGACGAGGCCTTCCTCGACGTCGGTGGCGCGTTGCGCCGGCTCGGCCTGACGCCGGGCGGCGTGGGGGAGCTGATCAGGTCCCGCGTGTTCGAGGCCCACGGTGTCTCGTGCTCGGTCGGGGTGGCGTCCACGAAGTTCCTCGCGAAGCTCGCCTCGGGCATGTGCAAGCCCGACGGCATGATGGTCGTGCCCGCCGCCGCCTCGCTGGAGTTCCTGCACCCGCTGCCCGTGTCGGCTTTGTGGGGCGTGGGGGCGAAAACCGCCGCGCGCCTGGAGGAACTGGGCCTGGACACGGTGGCGGACGTCGCCGCGATGCCGTTGCCCAGGCTGCGCCGCAAGATCGGCGTGGCGCTCGCGCAACACCTGCACGCGCTGGCCGCAGGGGTGGACGATCGCGCCGTCGTGCCGGTGTCGCGGGAGAAGTCGCTCGGCGCCGAGGAGACCTTCGAGGTCGACGTGGTCGACCGAGCACTGCTGCGCCGTGAGCTGCTACGACTCTCCGAACGCTCGGCGGGTTCGTTGCGCGCCAAGGGCCTGCTCGGCCGGACGGTGTCGATCAAGGTCCGCTTCGGCGACTTCACGACGATCACCCGCTCCCGCACCCTGCCGGTGGCGACCGACGTGACCCAGGAGGTCTACCGAGTCGCCACCGAACTGCTCGACACCCAGGTACCTCCAGGCGCAGTCCGTCTGATCGGCGTCCGAATAGAGGGGCTTGACAACGCCGACTCCGCCCAGCAACTGATCTTCGACGCCCCGGAACGCGGCTGGCGCGAAGCCGAGCAAGCCGCTGACCAGGCCCGTTCCCGCTTCGGCTCGCTAGCCGTCCGCCCGGCCTCACTGCTCCGCGACAGTCCGGAAAGGACTGCGGACTTCGAACCGAAGCCCGAGTGATCGCAACCTGTCCACAACCCGCGAGTTGTCCACAACTTCACTTCAGCCCCGCCGTTCCGCCGTCCCCCAGGCGCACCCTTGACCCATGCGCCACCCCATCGACCTGGAAGCCCTGGGCACCCTCTTCCTCCACCGCGTAGCCCCGGTGGCAGCCCTGCTCCACATAGGACTGTCGTCGTCCCTGATCGACCAGCGCTCCCGGCCGGGCGGCCCCTGGCAACGCCTGTTCCCGAGCATCTTCCTGCTGTCCAGGGCAGGCCCCTCCCGCGAACAACTGGTGCAGGCCGCCCTCCTCTACGCGGGCGAGGGCGCCATGCTCACCGCCTTCGACGCCCTCTACCTGCACGGCATGAGATCCGTCCTGCCCGCGGCAGACGCCATCCACGTCCTCGCCCCACGCAACTCCAGAGCCTGGGGCCACGCCACCCTGCGCCTGGAACGAACAGACCGCCTCCCCAGACCGGCCCTGCGCCGAGGCTTCCACGTGGCTCCGCTGGAACGAGCGGCCATCGACGCCATCCGCCGCACCCACTCGATCCCGGACACGAAGGCCATCCTCGACGAGGTCACCCACTACGTGGGCGTCCAAGCCCTGCGAGCAGAACTGGCCATGGCCCCGCGCAAGGGCACGGCCCTGGCCCGCAAACTCCTCGGCGACTCGCCTGCCCGCCAACTGGAACTGGCGGTGATGGAACGCCGCACGCCGGCGATCCCGCAGGCCCGAACCCCACTACCGATCGGATGACCCCACCGGCCGCCCGGCGACTCGACCTGTCCACCGGCGACCTCGACCCGTCCACCGGCGAACCCTGCCCGCCGACCTCGCGCGCCGGCGCACCTGGCCTGGCCGCTTCCCGTCCCACGGACCCGGTCCCCTCCCGCAACCTGCCTCCCCTCCCACGGCCCGCGCCGCAGCCCGCACCCCACGGCTCGCGCGTCAACCCACAACCCGCGCCGTACCCCCACAACCCGCGCCGTACCCCCACAACCCGCGCCGTACCCCCACAACCCGCGCCGTACCCCCACAACCCGCGCCGTACCCCCGCCCCGCGGCCCGCGCTTCCCCCCGGCCTGCGCTTCACCCCACAACCCGCACCCCACCGCCCGCGTCTCACCCATGGCTCGCGCGTCACCCCACAACCCGCGCTCCACCCCGCAACCACCCCACCCCCGAACCCCAGGCCGCCCAACGGCGAAAGGAGCGTGTCAACCAGCCGATCGGCCACTCCATCACCTCCCCCGGGATGACATCGGCCCCCAGAGCTCCAGCCTCCAGACGGAGGTGAGGTGACGCTCGGTATCCCTACGGTCACTGGCGCAACACCTCATCGAGCACTGGAGGTAGACCAGTGAGAGCAGGACAGCGAGGTGCCCGTCGGGGGTTCACCGCGCTCGCGCTGTCGGCAGGCCTCGTCGCCACTGGAACGGCAACGGGGACGACGGCTGTCGCGCAAGCGCAAGCGCAGGCGGAGCCGGGGCGGGGTGATCGCAGCGTCACGCTGATCACCGGCGACAAGGTCGAGTTGGCGGGCGAGCGCGTCGTGCGGTTCGTGCCGGGGGCGGGCAGGGGCAAGATCCCCGTGCGCACCTTCGTGCGGGACGGGCATCAGCACGTCGTGCCCGCTGACGCGATCGCGTTGGTGGACAACGGGAAGCTCGACCCGCGGTTGTTCGACGTGACGTCGTTGGTCGAGTTCGGCTACGACGACGCGCGGCGCGGCGACGTTCCTTTGATCGTGCGGCCGGCGGCGGGCGCGCGATCGGGTGTCAACGCGTTGGACGCCAAGGAGTCCGTGGCGGGGCTGGTGACCGCGAAGGCCGGGAAGTCGGGCAGCGCCTGGGAGTCGTTGCGCGGTGGGCAGGTCGAGAAGGTGTGGCTCGATGGCCTCCGCAAGGTCTCGCTCGACCGGAGCACCAGGCAGATCGGTGCGCCGGCGGCGTGGGAGGCGGGTGTCACGGGCAAGGGCGTGAAGGTCGCGGTGCTCGACACCGGTGTCGACGAGAAGCACCCGGACCTGCAGGGCAAGCAGGTCGCCGAGAAGAACTTCACCGAGTCGCCGGACAACACCGACGAGGTCGGGCACGGCACGCACGTCGCGTCGACCATCGCGAGCAAGGGGGAGAAGTACCGCGGTGTCGCGCCGGACGCCGAGATCCTCGACGGCAAGGTCTGCGGGCCCGGCGGTTGCCCGGACTCGGCGATCCTCGCCGGCATCCAGTGGGCGGCCGAGCAGGGCGCGAGTGTCGTCAACATGAGCCTGGGCGGCGGGGACACTCCCGAGATCGACCCGATCGAAGAGGCCGTCAACCGGGTGTCACGCGAGACCGGTGCGCTGTTCGTCATCGCGGCGGGCAACTCCGGGCGGCCGGAGACGATCGGCTCGCCCGGCAGTGCCGAGTCGGCGCTGACGGTGGGGGCCGTGGACCGCAACGACGGCATCGCGTCGTTCTCCAGCCGGGGTCCTGCCGCGGACGGTGCGGTGAAGCCTGACGTGACGGCGCCCGGCGTCGGGATCGTGGCGGCGGAGGCGGGTACGCAGGGCCACGTCGCGATGGACGGGACGTCGATGGCGACCCCGCACGTCGCGGGTGTGGTCGCGCTGCTCAAACAGCAACATCCGGACTGGTCGGGCACGCGGCTCAAGGCGACGGTCATGGCGTCGGCCAGGGCGAACCCGGCGTTGACGACGTTCGACCAGGGCACGGGACGTGTCGACGTGCCGAAGATGCTGGCGCAGCAGGTGGTCGCCGACCCGGCGAACATCAGCTTCGGTGTGCAGCAGTGGCCGCACGACGACGACCAGAAGGTCGTCCGCGAGATCACCTACCGCAACCAGGGGAAGGAGCCCGTCACCCTCGACCTGACCACGGACGTCAAGGGCCCGGACGGCAAGTCCGCTCCGGCCGGCCTGGTCGCGGTGTCCCCGGCGAAGGTCACCGTTCCCGCCGGCGGCGAGGCCAAGGCCACGATCACCGCTGACACCAAGGTGAACGCGCCGGACGGCGCCTACAGCGGTGCGGTCGTGGCGTCGAACGGCCTGCGGACGCTCGTGAGCGTCACCCGCGAGGTCGAGAGCTACGACACTGCGGTGTCGGTGATCGGTGCCGACGGCAACCCGGCGACCGACTACAGCACGATCTTCGTCAACACGGCGACCGGCAAGGTCTATCCGGGCAACGCCGCGAACGTCCGCCTGCCCAAGGGCGAGTACGTCGTCGACAGCAGCGTCCTCACCCCGGACTTCAAGGTCGCGTTCATCGTGCAGCCGAAGTTCGTGGTGAACGGCAAGGGCTCGTTCACGGTCGACGCCCGCAAGGCGAAGCCGGTGGCGCTCAAGACGCCGGACGCCGGTGCCAAGGGTCTGATCGGCACGATCTCGTTCAGCGCGAAGGTGGCGGGCGCGCCGTTCAGCCACGGCTGGGCGTTCTTCGACGGTCTGGCGGGCCAGGCGTCCACCGCCCAGCTCGGCCCGGACGCCCCGGACTTCCTGGTGACGATCGCCGAACAGCTCAAGGGCACGTCACGCGACGAGAAGACCCCGGTCACCTATCGCCTGATGTACAGCGAGAAGAGCATGCCGACCGGCTACGAGCGCACGGCCAGGGCGAACGAACTCGCCGAGGTAGCCGGCACCTTCCGCCCGGCGGGTGAGGGGCGCCGGCACGGCATCGCGGTGATGCCGAACCCGGTCGACGGCAGCGGCGGCTTCGGCGCGTTCACCGAGGTGCCCGAGGGCGGCAGCGCCGTCGACCACGTCTCGACCGTCACGGGCAGGTGGAGCTGGATCTACGACAGGGTCGGCCCGGACGGCCAGGCCGAGTACACGACCGAGACGCCTACGCGTTCCTTCAAGGGAGGCAGGAAGTACGCGCTGACGTTCGGCGGCGCCGTCCTCGGCCCGTCGGTCCCGGAGGCGCCCGGCTTCGGACTCGCGAGGCTCGCGGACCAGGTCGCCGTCGGGGTTCCGCTGTTCACCGACAACAACGGCGGTGCGGGCAGGGCGCTCACCGGAACGGTGAAGACCTCGCTGTTCCGCGACGGTACCGCGGTCGGCGAGCAGCCCCAGCCGCGCGCGATCTTCGACGTGCCGGCCGGCGAGGCCACCTACCGCGCCGTAATGGAACACAGCCGCGACACCGAGCTGTCGAACAGGGTGAGCGGTGCCTGGACCTTCAAGTCCAAGCACACCAACGACATCACGCACCTGCCGCTCACGGTGGTCCGGTTCCTGCCGAAGCTCGACGACCAGGACACCGCACACGGTCGTGTCCAGCTCGTCCCGCTCAAGGTCGAGCAGGCGCAGAACACGCCGAAGGTCAGGCGCGTCACCGTCGAGGTGTCGTTCGACGACGGCAAGACCTGGAAGCAGGTGCAGGTCGCCGGTGACAAGGCCGTCGTGCACCACCCGAAGAACGCGAAGTTCGCGTCGCTGCGTGCCAAGACCACGGACGCGGCGGGCAACACGGGCGAGGTGACGATCATCCACGCCTACAGGATCGCGAGCTGAGCCGAGGTGTGCGGGCGAGGCGCGAACCTCGCCCGCACACCGGTCACGGACGCCGGTACTGCGCCGGCGACCCGACCGTCGCCGGGTTCTCGTAGCTCCCGGCCTTCCCCCGGTCGACGTGGAACGTCGTCAGCGTCGACACCGGCGAGGCCGCGTCCCGCCGGTCCCCGATCACCTTCATGTGCGTGGTGAACCGGGTGGGCGCCACCTCGTACACGTCGTAGCCGTACCTGTTGCCCTCGAAGTACTTCAGGTGCGGGTTCGCCGCCCCCATCACCGGGCCGTTGACCGCGTTCCACTCCGGCGAGTACGCGCCGGACGTGACGGAGTGCGCGGTGAACTCCGTGCCGATCACCGGGGACGAGAGGTCGTCGAAGTCCGGCCTGATGTCGTCGACGAACGCCGAGTGCCAGTCACCGGTCAGCACGACGAGGTCCTCAAGGCCGGTGGAGGCCACGTGGCCGAGCACTTCGCGGCGTTCGGCCAGGAAGCCGTCCCACTGGTCGGTGAAGTAGTAGCCGCCTCCCTGGCGGGCGAGCTGCGACAGCATGATCGAGTTGATCCACACCTGCCACGCCTCGCGGGCGCCGGAGATGCCGTCCAGCAGCCACTGCTTCTGCTCGGCGCCCAGGATCGTGCCGCCGGCCAGGTTCTGCGCGGACCGGAACTGGCGCAGGTCGAGCACGGTCAGGTCGAGCAGCGAACCCCACTGGCGGCGGCGGTGGATCTGCGGTTCGAGAGCGCTCCCAGAGCGGATCGGCAGGTGCTCGTACCAGGCCTGGTAGGCGGCGGCGCGGCGCTTCACGAACGGTGCGGCGCCCTCGGTGCCGCTGTAGTCGTTCACGACCTCGTGGTCGTCCCACGTCAGGTAGAACGGGTGTGCCGCATGGGCGTCGCGCAGGGACGGGTCGCCCTTGTACAACGCGTGGCGGCGCCGGTAGTCCGCAAGGGACAGCACGGCGGGGCCCTCGTGGTCGCGCACGTGCGCGCCGCCCACCTGGCCGTGTTCGTAGATGTAGTCGCCCAGGTGCACGACGAAGTCCAGGTTCTCGGCGGCGATCCCCCGGTGGGCCGCGTAGAAGCCGTCGTGGAACGCCTGGCAGTTCGCCGTCGCGAAGCGCACCTTCGACACCGGGCCGACGGGGGCCGTGCGCGTGCGGCCGACGCGAGAACGCTTGCCCAGCGCCGAGAACTGGTAGTAGTAGGTGCGTCCGGGGCGCAGTCCGTGCACCGGCACGTGCACGCTGTGGCCCAACAACACAGACGCCGCAACGGTTCCGTGCGCGACGCGCGAACGCATGGTGCGGTCCGTGGCGACGGACCACTCGACCTCGACGATCTCGGGCAGCGGCTGCTCGAACGCCAGCGGCTCCGGTGCGAGCCGCGTCCACAGGACCACGCTGTCCGGCAACGGGTCCCCGGATCCGACGCCCAGGCAGAACGGCGCCGCGTCCCACGACGCCCCGAGATCCAGCGCGGCCGCGTGGGCCTCGGCGGGCGACAGACCCGCCGACAACGGCCACACGGAGCCAAGTGCGCCGGCGGCGGCCGCGGCGCGCAGAAGATCACGTCGGTTCAGCATCAGCGGCCTCCGACCGTGAACGAGATGTTGTCGGCGTAGCCGTCGTTCGACGTGCCACCACCGGATCGGGTCATCTGCAGCGTCACCACGGCGGTGCGGCTGCCCGGAGGCACGGTGCCGCGAGCCGACCGCTCCAGCAGGCCGGTCCGGCCCGAGCGCTCCTCCGCGGTCACCGGTCCGAGCACCACGAGACCGCGGGGCGTGCCGCCGTCGTCGAGGAACTCGACCGACAGCCGGGCGCCGTCCTGTTGCGAGGCGTAGCCGCCGAGCCACGCGGACACCGCGAACTGAGACGATCGCCGCGGCAACGTCACGCTCTGTCGCAGCGTGCTCAGTGGCGTGTCGCCGCCGCCGAAGAACGACGAACCGCGCTGAGCCGGACCGGGATCACCGGGCCCCGGATACCCCTGGCCCGTGTCGTACCGCAGCACGACGGGGGCGCCCGCGACGACGAGCCAGCCGGTCAGGCCCTGCTCGGCGGCGCCGTTGACGATGAGTTCGGTCATGCGACCGATCCGAGCAAGCGGGGATTTCCCGGGCAAGGCCCAGGGCCGAACTGCACGTGAACGCAAGGCCACAAGGGGCTGGTTGGAGCCTCACGAAGGCCTCACCACTGCCCCAGGAGGATGATGGTGACAGAACAGACCGTATGAGAAGGCCGACTGGGTAGTCGCCGGGGCGCGCGGATCGTATCCTGGAAGGTGACGTCCCCAGGGTGGGTCGTCCGCCGGGTTCGGCGGAAACCGAAAACACCCGGCGCCCGCGACCGCTGTGCCGGAGGAGGAACGATGCCACTCTCCGAGCACGAGCAGCGACTGCTCGACCAGATCGAGCGCGCGCTCTACGCCGAGGACCCGAAGTTCGCATCCACCGTACGAGGCGCCAAGTTGCGGCGGCCGTCCAAACGGCGCCGCGTACAAGGCATCGTGTTGTTCGTCGTAGGCGTGGCCGCGCTCATCACCGGAGTGATGCTGCCGGCGCTCTCGATCGCCAGCATCCCCGTGGTGAGCGTCTTCGGCTTCCTGCTCATGTTCTTCGGTGCGCTCATCACCCTGACGACGTTGCGTCGCGGTGACCAGGTCGCCGAGGGAACGCAGGAGGACGGCAAGCCAGCGCGCAGCCGCAGCTCGTTCTCCGAACGGATGGAAGAGCGCTTCCGCCGTCGCTTCGACGAAGAGCAGTAAGCCCCGGTCGAAGAAGTCTTCACAGGCGATGGGCCCGCCCCCCGGAAGGGGAGCGGGCCCATCGCTTTGTCGAACCACGAGTGGGAACGCGCGCTCTGCCGTCGCGTGGGAGGGCGTTTCGGCCTGTCGAGTGGGAACGGGTGCCTCGCCCGTCGAGAGCGAACGGGCGTTCGGCCCGCCCCGGCAGGGGAGCGGGCCGCGCTTCCTACACCCCGACCGGCTCCCGGTCCGGCGCGTCGGCCATCGGCGCGGGCGCCGGCTTCAGCACCGACTTCGGGAACAGCCTCGCCCGCAACGACAGCGGCGCGTGCTGCCTCAACGACTGCCGGACCGCGGCCAGCGCGCCGGGCAACGCCGGGTCGGCGGCCGGGTTCGGGCTGTACCAGGACCGCTCGATCGCCCCGATCACCATCCGCAGCCCGTCCTTGCCCGCGTCGTCCAGGTTGTGCTCCCGCGCCAACCGGCGGGCGGCGATCCGGATCGTCTCGGCGGCCGGCACCGGCGCGCCGCGGTCGATCGACTCCGCCATGAGCTCGCTCCAGGCCGCCGAGGCCGCGCCGGGACCGAGCGCCGTCACGGCGTGCAGGTGGTTACGCCGTCGCACGGCACGCACGAGCATCGGCGTGAACAGGATCCCGGCCAGCACGAGCGGCACCGCCAGCCACCACGAGAACAACGCGGCCGCGAGCCCCACGCCTATCAGCCACAGCCCGGCCGCGGCCGGTACCAGCAGCTTGCGCGCCCACGCCACACCGAGCAGACCGGCGCCGATCACGCCGAGCAGCGCCAGCACCAGGAAGATCGACAGCAGCGCCGCGAGCAGCAGCACCACGCCCAACGCCCACAGGTGCCACGACGGCGTGGTCTCGGCACTCGCCTGCGGCAGGCCCTGGTCCCCGTCCTCACCGTCGGGCGAGGCCGACGCCTGGGCCGAGCCGGACGCGGACGGAGCCACCGACTCCGTCGTCGTCTCGGCGGTCGGCACCTCCTCCTGGCCCGGCGCCGTCTCACGCAGGTACGGCGGCTGGATGCCGCGGCCGTCGGAGATCGGGGTCGGGTCGAAGGTCATCCAGCCGTAGTTCGGGAAGAAGATCTCGACCCACGCGTGCGCGTCGTCGGTGCTGATCACGCGGTACTCGTTGTCCGCGGAGTTGACCCCGGCGGTGAAACCGATCGCCACGCGCGACGGCAGGCCCACCACACGCGCCATCACGGCCATCGCGGAGGCGAACTGCTCGCAGTAGCCGACCTTGCTCCTCATCACGAAGTCGGTCAGCGCGTCCCTCGTGACGTCGCCCTGCGTCTTGAGCTCGTACTTGAAGTCGCTGGTGGGGCTGTTGAAGAACTCGGACAGCTGCGCCGCCTTGTCGAAGTCGTTCGTGGCGCCCTCGACGACCTTCTTCGCGAGGTCGACGACCTCCTGCTCGACCCCGTCGAACTTGTAGTACTCGCGGTCGACCGCGTTCGCCTGGGTCGGCGCCAGCCGCAGCGCCTGCTTCGTCGGCGTCGACAGCACCGTGTCGATCTCGTACGACTCCGGTTCGCGCTCCCGCTGGGTGTAGATCACGCCCTTCTTCGCGTCGAACTGGTAGTCGTCGTCCGGGGTCTCGATGCGGCGGACGGCGCCGTAGGTCGGCAGCCAGAAGCTCCGCCAGTCGCGCGGCTCGATGTTGATCCGCGTGGTCTTGCCCTCGCCGCGGTCGCCCGCCTGCGGAGGAAGCTCACCCCGCGCGGGCTGGCCGCCGGGGGGACTGCCGCGTTCCCAGCCCTTGTTCGGCACGTACTGCGCCAGCGTCGACGCCCGCATGTAGCTCGGGTCCGTCATGCCGCGCACGTAGAACACCTCGGCGGTCTTGCCTCGGTTGAGCATGCCGCGCAACGACGTCATCTCGCTCAGGCCGATGCCGCCCTTGCCACCACCGCCGACGCCGCTGCCCGGCAGCCTGCCGACGGTGCCGACGAGCGTGAACCCCGCGCCGACGACCAGCGCGATCACCATCGCGATCGCCGCCACCGACGTCGCGGACCCGCCGGACCCGCTCGCCGACCCGGAACCGAGCCTGCCGCGCCACGCCTCGTGCCGGTGCTGCCCGTCGACCGCCAGCAGCATCGCGAACGCGGCCGCGCCCAGGATGAACGTCCAGAACGGCAGCATCTCGTCGGCCAGCGACGCGGGCACCGCGAACACGCACAGCAGCACCAGACCGGACGCCGCCGGAGCCGCCGCGGCCACCGCCAGCGTGTCGACCAGCACCGCGACCAGACCGATCGCCAGCACCACGAGAGCCTGGATCGCCGGTGACGCGTGCACCGGCGGCACCCCGGTCTGCACCTGCGCCACGGACTCCGCGAGCACGTCGCCGAGTTCGCCCAGCGCTTCCGGACCGGGGATGAACAGGAAGATGCCCGACCGCGTGTGCAACGCCGTGAGCAGGCACAACAGCACGGCCACCTGGGCGATCGCGACCAGCGGCGGGGTCAGCCGGGTCGCCCGCAGGAACGCGCCGGTCACGGTGATCGCGACGATCACCACGCCGATGCGCGCCAGCCACAGGTCGCCCTCGATCACGCCGGACAGCGCGGTGGAGGCGCAGAGCACGGCCAGCGCGGCGATCCACGGCGTCGCCGACGTGAACCACTCGGGTTCGGTGCCCTTCGCGGGAGCGGAACGGGACCCCATCTCAGCCCACCTCCGAGCGGAACGACGGACCCCGGGTCCCTGCCGAGGCGCACAACTCCTGCCACACCTGCTGCATCGACGCGGACGGCTTCGCGACCGCCACGCCCCAGCCCGCACCGCTCAGCAACCGCCGGGCGTCCTCGGGATCGGGGGCCGCGGCGTCCGAACCACCGCTCGCACCCGCCCACGCGTTCACGTCCAGCAGCACGGCCAGGCTGCGCGTGCCGCGAGGCCGGTACCGCACGAGCTCCTCCGCCGACGCCGGCGAGAGACCGCCCAGCACCGCGATGACCTCCTGGCCCGCGCCGGGGTCCATCCCGCCGCTGAGCTCACGGCGGTGCGATCCCTGCAGGGCCGCGAGCGCGTCCAGCACCACGTGGTCGCTGTGCCCGCCGTCGGACGACCCGCCCGCCAGCACCCGCCCGTCCTCGGCGACCAGGCGGACCTGGTGGCCGAAGTGGTGCAGGTGCAGGCAGATGGACGCCGCGAACGAGATGGCCCACTCCAGCGACGCCGTCGGACCGCTGCCGCGGTGCGCGTGCACCCGGTGGTCCAGCAGCACCGTCGTGCCGCCACGCCACGGACGTTCCTCGACGCGCACCATCAGCTCGTCACGCCGGGCAGTGGACCGCCAGTGGACCTTCCGCAGGTCGTCGCCCTGGCGGTACGGCCGCACGACCGCGTCGTCCTCGCCCTGACCGGCCCGCAGCCGCACCGAGCCGTCGTCGCCCGCGCCCATGCCGGACCCGCCGGGCAGACCGCCCAGCCGCACGACCCGCGGCACCACGACCAGCCGCGACCGGCCCGCGAGCTCGCGGTCGAACTCGGCGAGCCCGAACGGGTCGGTGATCCGCGCCATCAGCGGGCCGACCTGCTGGACACCGCGCATCACCGGCTTGAGCGGGTAGCGCAACGCCGTCGGAGTGTTGCGGGGCAGCCGCTCGACGAGGAACCGCGGCCGCGCGCCCAGCGCGTACGGGACCGTGTCCTCCAGCATGAGCCCGCCCGTGGGCAGCCGGCCCGTGCTGCGCAGTTCGAGCTTCACCTCGGACGCGGCACCGACCGGCACCCGGCTCGGGGCGAGGAACCGGGAGGCGCGCAGCCCCACCCGAGCCCTCGTCGCGAGCCACGCGGCCAGCAGCGGAAGCGCGATCACGAAGGCCGCGACCCGCAGCAGGTCGCGTTCGTTCAGCACGGCGGCGCACACTCCGGCGGCGAACCCCGCGGCCAGCAAGCATCTTCCGCGTGTGGTCAGACCGGAGAGTGCGGTGCGCATCGTTAGCGTGGCGTCCCTGCGTTGTTGTTGTTCATGCTGCGGACGAACGCGGCGCTGGGGTCGAGTGCCGCCGTCGGCACCGGCACGCGCTGCAGCAGGGCCCTGATCAGGTCGGCGGGGGACCGGCGGGCGGCCTGCGCCTCCGCGGTCAGCACCAGCCGGTGGGCCAGCACCGGGATCGACACCGCGTGGATGTCGTCCGGCACCACGAAGTCACGTCCTGCCAGCGCGGCCTGCGCGCGGGCGGCGCGGACGAGGTGCAGCGTGGACCGCGGCGAGGCACCGAGCCGCAGCTCCGGCAGCCGGCGCGTGGCCGACACCAGCTCCACGGCGTACCGGCGGACCTCCGGCGACAGGTGCACCCTGCGCACGGCCTCGATCAACCGCAGGATCTGCGCCGCGTCCGAGACGGGCCGCAGGTCGTCGAGCGGGTTGTGGCCCGCGTGCTCGTCGACCATCGCGAGCTCGGCCTGCGGGTCCGGGTAGCCGACCGAAACGCGCGCGGTGAACCTGTCGCGCTGCGCCTCGGGAAGGGCGTAGGTGCCCTCCATCTCGATCGGGTTCTGCGTCGCGATCACCATGAACGGCGAGCCCAGCGGGTACGTGTTGCCGTCGACCGTGACCTGGTGCTCCTCCATGCACTCCAGCAGCGCGGACTGCGTCTTGGGGGAGGCGCGGTTGATCTCGTCGCCGACGACGATGTTCGCGAAGATCGGTCCCGGCCGGAACTCGAAGTCGTTCTCCTGCCGGTTGTAGATCGACGAGCCGGTGATGTCGCTCGGCAGCAGGTCTGGGGTGAACTGCACGCGGCTCACCGTGCAGTCGATCGAACGGGCCAGCGCTTTGGCCAGCGAGGTCTTGCCGACACCCGGCACGTCCTCGACCAGCAGGTGCCCCTCGGCGAGCAGCGTCACGAGGGCGAGACGGACCACGTCGGGTTTGCCGACGAGCACCCGTTCGACGTTGGCGGCGATCCGCTGGACGGCGCCGTGCAACTCACCCATTACCTGATCGACCGGCGCGTGACTGTTCGCGCTTGGGCTTCCCGGCGTCACTAAACCTCCAGCAGCCGTGTCCGGAACACGGACGTGTGAGCGTTTCACGCAGTGTGTCAAACCACGGCTAAGTGCCGTTACCCGAAGTGTGGACCCAGTGCCGGTCCACGGTGTAGTCGCAGTCGCCGCCCGTCGGCGGAGTTGATCCCCGTCGGCCGGCAGAGGTCTTCCCGGGCGGTGCGGGCCCAGGTCGCCGTGACCATTTCGTCATCACGGTAGCGGGCGGCACCGACAGTCCCGGTCCGCGGGCCGCACCGGGTTCGCTCCACCACTTTCCACCTTCCCCCACCACCTCGCCGCCACACGCCGTTTTCGCGGAATTTTCTAGGCCGTTCGAGTGCTTATTCGCGGCTGAACCCTCACCCGCGAAGGTGGTGCCGCACGAGTTCCCCCACCCTCCCCCCACGGCGCCCCACGGCTTCTACCTGCACAAACGGGTTACAACGCGCTGTGTAAACGCCTGTTTCAACGTTGACTGTGGTGAAAAGTGGGGTACTGTGGCGGCCGGTGGGGCAGACGGGGGCTCCACTGCCGGTCTCGTCGCCCGGCAAGGGAGGTGTACGCCGATGTTCCTCGGCACTCACTACCCGCGCCTGGACGACAAAGGTCGGCTGACACTGCCTGCGAAGTTCCGGGACGAACTGGCGGGAGGTCTCATGGTCACCAAGGGCCAGGACCACTGCCTGTACGTGTTCCCCCGGGCCGAGTTCGAGCAGATGGCGAGGAAGGTCGCCGAGGCGCCGTTCACCAACGACGCCGTACGCGCCTACCAGCGGTATCTGTTCGCAGGAACGGACGAGCAGCGTCCGGACGGTCAGGGCCGCGTCCTGATCGCACCGGAACTGCGGCGGTACGCCGGGCTGACCAAGGAGTGCGTGGTCGTCGGCGCGTTCACCAGGTTGGAGATCTGGGACGCGGCGGCCTGGCAGACCTATCTCGACGAGCACGAGGACGGCTACGCCACCGCTCGCGAGGAGGTCATACCGGGCGTCTTCTGATGGCGGTCAGCCGAGCAACAGGCCGGATGTTCCACCGCGATTCGGGTGCCGTGAGGCCTCGGTCCGCTCGAGTATCGGCCCTGGCGCACCTTCCCCGGCGCCAGGTTCGACGGGCGGGCGGGGACCTGACGTCACCCGAAACGCGCATTACGGGGAGTAGAGGGACGATGGATCAGCCGCGGCACGTTCCGGTGCTGCTGGACCGCGTCCTGGAACTCTTCGCTCCGGCGCTGCACGGCAAGCCTGCCATCGTTGTCGACACGACCCTCGGCATGGGCGGCCACTCCGACGCGCTGTTGAGCGCGCATCCCGAGCTCACCCTCATCGGGCTCGACCGCGACCCGCAGGCCATCGAGATGGCAGGGAAGCGCCTCGCCCGGCACGGCGACCGCGTGAAGCTCGTCAACGTCACCTACGACCACATCGACGAAGCCGTGGAAGACCTCGGTTTCTCCCACGTGGACGGTGTGCTGATGGACCTCGGCGTGTCCTCGTTGCAGCTGGACGAGGAGGAGCGCGGGTTCGCGTACTCCAAGGACGCCCCGCTCGACATGCGCATGTCCAAGGGCAGCGGCATGACGGCGGCGGACGTGCTCAACACGTACTCGCACGGCGACCTCGCGCGGATCCTCTCGACCTACGGCGAGGAGCGGTTCGCGGGCAAGATCGCCTCCGCGGTGCTGCGGGAGCGCGAGAAGGAGCCGTTCACGAACTCGGGCCGGCTCGTCGAGCTGCTCTACGCCGTCGTGCCGGCGGCGTCGCGGCGCGCCGGCGGGCACCCGGCGAAGCGCACCTTCCAGGCGTTGCGGATCGAGGTCAACGGCGAGCTGGAGTCGTTGCGGCTCGCGCTGCCCGCCGCGCTCGGCGTGCTGGGCATCGGCGGCCGGATCGTCGTGGAGTCCTACCAGTCCCTTGAGGACCGGATGGTGAAGCAGGCGCTCGCGGAGCTGGCGAAGTCCAAGACCCCGCCGGGCCTGCCGGTCGAGCTGCCGGGCCACGGGCCCGAGGTCAAGCTGCTGACCAAGGGCGCGGAACTCGCGAACGAGCAGGAGATCGAGGACAACCCGCGTGCGGCGCCGGTGCGCCTGCGGGCGGCGGAGCGGATCGGAGCACCGAGATGACGGCACCCGCACGGGTCGGTGGTCCGTCGCCTCGCGACGGCTCCGCCAAGAAGACCGAGGACAAGGACAAGGCCCGCAGGCGGTCCGCCGGCGCCGAGCGCGCCTACGCGCGACGCGCCCAGCGGGCGTCGAACCTGCGCAACGGCTCCGCGAGCACGCAGCAGAAGGTCGTGTCCAAGGCTCCGTTCGTCGTGCTGGTGATGCTCGTGCTGGGCGCGGGCGTCGCCGGGATCATGTACTTCTCGACCCAGGCCGCCGCCGACACGTACCGGTTGCAGGAGGCGCGGGCGGAGGCCGAGAAGCTGACGCTGCAGATGGAGCAGCTGCGCCGGGAGGTCGCGCTGCTCGAGTCGCCGACCGACCTCGCGCGCCGCGCGGGGGAGATGGGCCTCGTCGAGCCGTCCAACCCGGCCCGGCTGCGGCAGAACCCCGACGGTTCGATCGAGGAGTTCGGCAAGCCGAGCGCGCCGACCAAGTCGACGCCGCCGCCTCCGCCGGCCCCCGAGACGCCCGCACCGCCCGCAGGTCAGACCCCTCCCGAAGGACAGCAGCCGCCGGCCGGCCAGCAGCCTCCCGCGGGTCAGACCCCTCCGGCGGGTGGCTGATGCCCGGTCCGCAGCAGAGGGGCCCGCGCCGCCCGTTGTCGGTGCGCGGGCCCGCCCCGGCCGCACGGCTGGGCGGCAACAGCAGGCTGCGCATCGGCGTCGGCCGCGTCCTGCTGATCGGCGCGCTCGTGATCGCGGGCGTCAAGCTCGTGCAGGTGCAGGGCATCCAGGCGCAGGAGCTGTCGCAGCAGGCGCAGAAGCAGCGCACCACGCCCATCGACATCCCCGCCGAGCGCGGCTCGATCCTCGACCGCAACGGCAACCAGCTCGCGTTCTCGATCGAGGTGCGCGCGCTCTACATCCTTCCGCAGCGCGCGCGTAAGACCTGGGACGAGGCGCACGCGAAGGACGCGGCGAAGTACCCCGGCACCTACGACGAGCACGCGCGCGAGGTCGCCAAGTTCATCTCCTCGACGCTGGGCCCCGAGGTCAACGGCGAGAAGACCGACGAGGAGACGATCTACCAGCAGCTGGTCAAGGACATCTCCTACGAGGTCCTGGTCAACGAGGCCGAGCCGGCCAAGGCGGCGGCGATCGTCAAGAAGTACCCGTCGGAGATCGGCTCGGAGTACCGCTCCAAGCGCATCTACCCCAACGGCGACCTGGCCTCCAACATCATCGGCGCGGCCAACTGGCGCCAGGACGAGAAGCCGCCCACCGTCCAGGGCATCCTCGGGCTGGAGAACGCCCAGGACAACGTGCTCGCGGGCCGCACGGGCCGCCGCGTGGTCGACACGATGTCGGGCGACGACACCCTCGTCATCCCGAACACCGAGCGCGAGCTCGTCAAGCCGCAGCCCGGCAAGAGCCTCGAACTGACGATCGACATCGACACGCAGTACGCCGTCCAGAAGATCATCAGCGACTACACCAAGAAGTTCGGCGCCAAGAACGGTTCCGCCGTCGTGCTGGACAGCCGCACCGGTGAGATCGTCGCGATGGCCAACGACAAGACGTACGACCCGACGGACTTCGGCAAGGCCTCCGAGGACCAGAAGCGCAACACCGCTGTCGCCTACAGCTTCGAGCCCGGCTCCGTGAACAAGATCGTCACGGCCGCGGCGGCCGTCGAGTACGGCCTGTTCAAGCCGGACGACGTGCTGCAGGTGCCGGGTTCGATCAAGGTCGCCGACCGGGTCATCAAGGACGCGTGGAACCACGGCACCGTGCCGATGTCGTTCACCGGCGTGTTCGCGAAGTCCTCCAACGTCGGCACGCTGGAGGCCGCCCAGGAGGTCGGCCCCGAGCGCTACGCCGAGATGCTGCAGAAGTTCGGTCTCGGCCGCCGCACCGGCTCCGGCGTCCCCGCCGAGGAGGCCGGTCAGGTCCCGCCGCTCAACCAGTGGTCCGGCTCGACGTTCGGCAACCTGCCGATCGGCCAGGGCCTCTCGATGACGTTGCTGCAGATGACCGGCATGTACCAGGCCATCGCCAACGACGGCCTGCGCATCCCGCCGCGGCTGGTCCGCGCCGAGATCGGCGACGAGGGCGCGCGGTCGGAGAAGCAGCGGCCCGACGGCGTGCAGGTGGTGTCGAAGGAGACGGCGAAGACCGTCCGCGACATGTTCCGCTCGGTCACCCAGTCCGACCCGCGCGACGCGAACCAGAACGGCACCGGCAAGCCCGCCGCCGTGCCCGGCTACCAGGTCGCGGGCAAGACCGGCACCGCGCAGCAGATCGACCAGGCCTGCAAGTGCTACTCCCAGTCGCAGTACTGGACGACGTTCGCCGGCATCCTCCCCGCCGACAACCCGCGCTACGTCGTCGGCATCATGCTCGACGCGCCGTCGGGGGCCCAGTCGGCCGCGCCGGTGTTCCACGACATCGCGACCTTCCTGACCCAGCGGTTCCAGGTGCCGATGTCGACCGAGCAGACGCCGTACGTGCAGCTGCAGCTGTAAGGGCGCGCATTGTGGGCGGCGTGCCCCGGATTCACAAGAGGCACGGGCACGCCCAGGCGTGATTCCGTTGTTTTGACAGTGAAAACTTCTTCGTGTCGAGACGCATTTCATCACGTTTAATTCTCCGAAACCGGAGAGCTGAACGAGATGAGGTGCGTCGTGCGTTCCGTCGTGTATTCGATCTTGGCGTTGTTGCTGGGGACGGCGCCCGTCGTCCCTGTTCAGGCCCCGGAGGACGACCCTGACGTGAAGTCGTACTGGCTGCACATGAACAGCACGACCGTTTCCGATGAAATGATCGAAACGGAAGCTCGGAGGCGTTCGTACATCGTGTTGAACGCGTGGGAAACCGATCTTGCCGCAAAGCTCAAAAAGGCGAACCCGGAGATCCAGACGTACGTCTACAAAGATCTTTCCTCGACCCGCAGCTACGCCTGCTCCGGCGGCGTGGACGACACCGATCTCCCCACCGGCGTCGGCTACTGCGCGGCCGACCCGTCGTGGTTCCTCGTCGACTCCGGCGGCAGGCGCCTGGAGTACGGGGGCTACGCGGGCCACTGGCAGATGGACGTCGGCAACGCCGGCTACCAGAACGCCTGGGCCGACAACGTGGTCGCCTCCTCGGCGAAGGTCTTCGACGGCGTCCTCATGGACAACGCCCTGTTCGCCTGCGACACCTACCACGACGGCGTCTGCCCGGCCGCGTACCCGACCGACGCCGCGATGCGCGAGGCATACCGCTCCATGCTCGCCAACACGCGCCAGAGGTTCGTCGACGCGGGCCTCAAGACCGTCGCGAACATGTCGAACGCCCGCCTGCACGACGGCGCCTGGGACTCCTACGTCGAACACCTCGACGGCGGCTTCGACGAGTGGTGGCTGACCTTCGGCGACAAGGACCTGCTGTCCGAGTACCCGGAGGGCTGGAGCAGGCAGATCGCCCAGATCACCGCCAACGAGGCCAAGGGCAAGATCACCTGGGTCCAGCCCCACCACAGCGGCGCCGAGCAGCCGTTCCGCTACGCGTTCGCGAGCTACCTGCTGGCAAAGGGCGAGCACGCGGCGATCTCCGAGATCGAGAAGACCGACGGCTACGACGGCCCGTCGCGGTGGCGCGGCGAGTACGACTGGGACCTCGGCGCACCGCTCGGCGCGCACCACGAGATCGCGAAGAACGTGCATCAGCGCGACTTCGAGTGCGGCACCGTGATCGTCAACGCCAACCGGACCGGCACGGGCCCGGTGACCGTGCGCCTCGCCGAGACGCAGGCCAACGAGCACGGCGCGCCGGTCACCTACGTGGCGTTGCCGGGGACGACCGGAACGGTGCTGCGCAAGGCTTGTTAGGACCAGTGGGGCTGCTCGCCCGTGACGCCCCAGACGAGCTGCTCCACGGGATCCGGGTCGGCCGTACGCATGTCGACGGTGGACCACACCCGCAGGAACCCCGGCATCTTCAGGTCCTGGTCCGCGCCTTCGAGGAACACCGGGATCACGCGACGGCGGGCGTCGCGCACCGACCAGTCGCTGATGAGCTGCATCTCGGCGTCGTGCCACGGCCCGAACCCCGACGGCCCGACGAGCACCGCCGCCGACCGGCTCTTCTCGATGCCGTTCGCCATCTCGTTCTGCCACCGCGATCCCGGCGGGATGTCGTGGATGTCGAGCCACGGCAGGATCCCGCGCGCCTCCAGTTCGGCGACGACCTTCATGACCAGCGACTTGTCCCGCACGTTGTGGCACAGGAAGACGTCGTAGTCCTCCGCCTCCCGCTTGCCCTTGAGCGTCGTCGCCGCCACGTCGAGGTCTCGCCGGGCGTTGGCGTGGGAGTTCATCGCCGCCACGACCGGCCGGACGTCGGGCTGTTCCTCGTCCAGCAACGAGACGAACCCGTCGCAGAGCTGGCACCGCACGTTCGTGAAGCCCGCACCCAGCCTCTTGCGCACGACCACGTCGTCCACGGGGTGGTCGCAGGGCCTGCACCTGCGGACGCGGCGC
Organism: Lentzea sp. NPDC058436; assembly: GCF_042721515.1. NCBI lineage: Bacteria > Bacillati > Actinomycetota > Actinomycetes > Pseudonocardiales > Pseudonocardiaceae > Lentzea > Lentzea sp. NPDC058436. The sequence goes on along the minus strand of NZ_JBHXLF010000014.1, from coordinate 18,793 downwards.
AGCACGACGTTGCCCGCCCGCGACTGCAGGTGCTCCATCACGTAGGCCTCGAACTGCCTGCGGACGATCGCCTGGACCTGCTCGTCGTGGAACAGCACGAGCTCGCCCTTGCCCTCCTCCACCTCGCGGATCGCGATGCCGCACGTGCCGCCGGCGTCCGCGGTGAAGGTCGCGGAGTTGTGCCACATCTCGTGCTTCTGGAAGAACCGCGAGTGCGACAGCCGCACCGCGAGCGTCGAGTAGATCGACGCCAGCGCCCCGTCGAAGGTGAACACCACGTCCTGACCCGGGACCTCTGGAGCGTCCGGCCGTTCCCTGGTGAACTGGGACGGGAAGATGAGGTCGACCTCCTTGTCCGTGACCTCCTTCAGCGCGATCTCGCGGCGCAGCAGCTCCTCGACCACCGCGATCAGCAGGACGCGTTCCTGCTGCCCGTTCGGCAGCCGTTCGGACTCGGGCATCCGGAAGGTGCCCTCGAGCGCGTCCTTCTCCGGCACGAACCCCAGACCGTCCGGCTCGTCCTTCGCCGCCTGCACCAGGGACGACACGTAGGAGTCGAGGAGTTCGGGGCGCAGCAGCACGTAGTCGCCGAAGTGCATGCGCCGCACCACCCCGACGCTCTCCAGCCGGCCGAGGCAGGCCGTGAACCCGCCGGCGAGCTCATCGGCGGGCGACTCGTCCTGCCGCACGTGGCGAAACCCGTGCAGCAGGTCGTCCGCGGTGGAGAGGATCCGGCCCTGCCGCTTCTCCTCCACCACGAAGTCCTTGATCGACTGGAACAGGTCGGTGGAGCTCACCACCGGCACCGCGTCCCAGTCGATCGCCTCGCGCGCCGTGCGGATCAGGTCGTCGACGCCCCAGCCCTCCTTGGCGCTGGTCTCGACGAACCCGTCGAACCCGTGCAGGTCGACGGCCTGCTGGATCCGGGCGGGGCTCACGGCCGTGCCGCCGCGGTCGGTCCTGGCGGCGACCAGATAGGCCCGCAACCGCACGGCCGCCGCGCCGTCCAGCCGCCGCGCCTGCGCCAGTGCCCGGCTCCAGTACCGCACCCCGGCGAAAGGATCGGTCTCGCTGCGGGCGTCGAACACCACGAGCGCCACCGCGACCTCGTTGAGGTGCAGCTGGTGCACCATCCGGTAGCCGGGCTGGCCCGCGAGGTCCCAGAGGAGGGTCTCCCTGGTCTGGACGTCACCGGACGGTGTGGTGCCGATGGACTTCTCGAACGTCCACACGTTGCGCCCGTGCGTGGAGTCGGTCGGCGCGAACGGCCGGCCGCTCAGCACGAGTCCCAGCCCCGACTTGCCCACGCCGGTGTCGCCGACCAGGACGATCTTCGCGTTGGCGTAGAGGCGTGACGTCCGCGCGGCACCGAGCGAACCGAGCAGCCCGTGGTCGAGCCGGACGACGTCGACGCTGTCGCCGTTCTTCATCGCGAGCAGCGGTTCTGTCGGGTGGAACGCGAGGCCGCCTGGTCCGCTGATCTGGTCGCGGGCGATGACGGCCACGCAGTGCCAGTCGGACCGCCGCCAGATCCGCACGGTGTCGTCCTCGGCCATGGAGGCGAAGTAGCCGCCGTCCGGGGAGAACGCCCCGCACGTGACGCGTTTCGTGTGCCCTTCCAGCTCCACGGTGATGTCCTGGCGGCCGAGGGGAACGGTCAGGATGCTCGACCCGTTGCCGAACGCGGCGACCGCTCGCCTGCCGTCGCCGATGTCGGTTGCGAGAGCCTGCAGGTCGAACCGGGCCAGCGTGACCGGCTCCCGCCCGTTGCCCGAGACGGTGACGACGCCCCCTCCGGCAGTCCAGATCTCGTCACCGTCCTTCGCCCACCGCGGTGTGAGCAGGTGGAGGACCGTCTGTTCGCCCGGATCGGTGAAGGCGGCCAGCTGCCGTCGTTCGCCGGTGGTGCCGTCGAGGAGCCACAGGGAGTCCGCGTCGAACGCGGCTAGCGACTCGCCGTCCGGAGACCACGAGATCCGCGTGCCGCGCCGCACGGAGCAGAGTTCGCGGCTCTGCCGGGTGCCGAGCCAGGTGAGCACGACGTTCTGGAAACCGGGTCTGGTCGTGAAGGGCGCGGTGAGCTGCTGCACGACCGCGGCGAAAGGGCGCGTGGGATGCCAGGCGACGTCGGACACGCCGATGAGCTCGCTGACCACCTCGGGATTCGCGCCCGCCGTCATGCGCCAGCAGGTCAACTGGCCGTTGCCGTGCCCGGTCGTCAGCAGATCGCCGTCGGGGGACCAGGTGATCTGGACGACCTGGCTCCTGCTCGTGGACGGCAGCCGGTGGACGAAGGTGACACCGGCCGGTGTCCGGTCCGGGGCGAGTTGGACCTCGCCGGCCGTGTCCCCGCCGGAACGCCGGGAGATCCCGTCGACCCTGAGTTCGAGCAACGACTGGAGCGAGCGGATGGTCGCGGGGTTCGCCTCGGAGGCCCACATGTCCAGAAGTGCGGCGGACAGGCCGGCCGCGAGGGGCGGGCTGCCGGAGGCCGGGTTCATGAACAGCCGCAACAGAGCCAGGTTCACCGCGTAGGTGGCCAGTGACGGGGCCGTGCTCGGGGCGGGCAGTGTGAAGTTCTGCGGTGGTGACGGCCGGTAGCTCGCGTACTTGCTCAGGTGTTCGCGGGTGTGCACTCCGCCGAGCAACACGTCCAGGGCCTCGGTGAGATGGGCTCGCCGCAGTTCGGACATGCCCTCGCTGAGCTGGGTGACGACCTCCAGCGTGAACGGCCGGAACGACAGGGCGGCCCGCGACAGCAACGCGAAGAGCAGGTCGTCGTCGAACTCGTCGTTCTGCGACCGGGACGCCGTCGTGGCGAGCACGTCCAGGACGAACGCGGCGATGCCGTGCTCGGCGAAGGCCGACGGCTGCTGGTCGAGTTCGCGCAGGACCGGCTCGACGTTGGCCGTGTCGAGGTGACCGAGCGCCGTGAGGTCACCGCGCAATTCGGCCTCGGAGATCGGCCGCCAGCCCCGGTTCAGCATTCCCAGCGCGGCGACGCCTGTCACGGAGAGGTCCGGCGAGAGCGCCGCGAACACCTCGACGGCACTCTGGAACGGCACCCGTGCGGTCGGGGAATCCGACTCGGTCAGCTGAACCGCGAGCAGCGACAGCAGGTAGGGGTTGCGCACGAGCCGGGTTTCGGGAGTCAGAGGACGTCGTTCCGCGTGCGTCCGGTTCCACGCGCCGACCCACTGGTCGATCTGCGCGTCGTCGAACTCCGCGAGCTGCACCAGGGGAGTGCCGTCGGGGATGACGATCCTGGTCAGGAACGACGTCCGGCAGGTGACCACGACGGCCACCGGCCTGCCCGCCGCCGACTCGTTCTGCTGGAAGCGGACCACTTCCATCAGGTAGTTCCGGGTGCCGCCGGAGACCTGTGGCATGTCGTCGAGCCCGTCCAGCAGGACCACGCAGATCTGGAGCGAGCTCTCCGCGGCGAGCTCGGTCCAGTCCCCGTGGACCCTGGTCTGCCGCCGCAGCGCCTGCTGGATCTGCTGGACGACGGTCGCTTCCGGCGCGGTCGCGCGCAACGAGACCCGGAGCGCGGTGTAGCCGCTGCGCGACAGGCGAGCGGCGAGCACCTTCGTGAGCATCGACTTCCCCGTGCCCGCCGCGCCGACGACCAGCAGCGGGGACCTGAAGGCGCCGGGACTGACGAAGTGGGTGCCCAGCAACGCGTGCACGTCCTGCCGCACGGGTCGCTCCGCCCACCAGTTCTCGTCGGCGGGGCGTGCCGACGGGCCCGCCTCGGCCAGGCGGTGGTTCGGGACGACGTAGGTGCCGAGCGCCGCTTCGTCCAGCAGGGCCTGGTTGGAGTCGCTCAGCGCCGCCCTGATCCGGCCCTGCCCGGCCGAACCGAGCAGGTGCCTCCACACCCGGTCGTCGGGTTCGGCCGCCCACATGCCGAACTCCGGCACTTCCGGGACGAGTTCCTCGAAGCTCGCCGCGAAACGGGAGGCCACCCGATCGACGAAGACCTGCTCGCCCAGGGCCTCGCTGCGGTATTCGGCGCTGGTCCTGCGGAGGGCGAGGCGGACCCGCACACCGCGATCGGCCACCCACCTCTTCAACCCGTCGCCGAGGCCCGAGGTGGCGGAGAACGTCGGCATCTCGTCCGAGTACAGGTAGGTGGCGAACGAGTGGTCCTCCTGCGACCAGCGGCGCACGTCGAACCTGATCTCGGCCGCGAGGACGTCGCGGACCGTCTCGAAGAACACCGTCGCGATCAACGCCGTGTGGAGGGCGAAGACCGGATCGAGCCGCGCCCGTCCGCGCAGGAACGCCAGCCGTTCGGTGACGTGCGTCAGGCGGGCTCGCACCAGCTCCGGCGCCTCGCCGCCGTCGAGCCACCCGATCAGCGCGGCCGGCGACGGGGACGACGTGTTCGTCAGCGCCCGTCCGAGTAACCGGTCGACGCCGGTCAGCCAGTCGTCGTCCTCGTGGCCCAGGGTCAGCAGGGCGCCTCGGAGCGTCGTCGCGTCAGCGGGCGGCATCGCCACATGCTAGGTAGCTCGTGCGCGCCCGAACGAGCTTTCGGCTACAGCTTCACCCGGTCGTCCTGCACCGGCTCCGGTTTGGCCACCAGCACGGGACACGACGCGTGGTAGAGCGCCGCTCTGGTGACGAGCCCGACCTCGTCGTGCTGCCCGCCGCGCCCCACCACGACGAGGTCGGAGTCCAGGGAGGCCAGCGCCTCGTGCGGGTGCCGCGACTCCACCTGCACCTCGGGTGTCAGCTCGGGGGCGGTGGTGCGCAGGAACAACACCGCGCGCCGGAGCGCCGCCTCGTCGCGCGGCACCGCGTCGCCGTGCTGGGCCGGCAGGTGGATGTGCAGCAGTCGCAGCCGCGCTCGGCGGGTGCGGCAGAGCTCGACCGCGCGCCGCAGCACGACCGGGTCCTCGCACCCGCCGACGGCAGCGGTGATCCAGCCGTGTTCGCCGCGGATCGCCTGTGGACGTCCGCGCACCACCACGACGCCGCACCGCGCGCGGCGCAACACCGGGAGGACGAGGGATCCCAGACCCAGGCCGCGGTGCTGTTCTCCCTTGCACCCCAAGACCAAGGTCGCGCTGGAGTCCGACGCCCTCACCAGTGCGGCCACCGGGTCGTCCCCGCTCGGGCGGAAGTGGGCGGTGAGCATGGGAAGCCGTTCCAGCACGCGCTGGACGGTCGTGTCACCGGGGTCCGCGAGGTAGACCTGGAGATCTGTCCGGAGCGACCACGCGTGGCGTGCCGCCCATTCGAACGCGTGGTAAGCGAACTCGGAAGTGTCGACCCCTACTGTCACGGAACGACTGAAATCGGGTGCCCAGAAGGAGAATCTCCTGGGTTCCACCGCCGTGCTGGTTCTCATTGCCGCCTCCTGCCGCCTTACACCTCACCGCAGGCGCACGAGTGGTCACAGGGCACTAAGTCACGAAGCGGGCAGGAACTTGTGCGGCCGGACGGGCTCGCCCACGAAGACCAGCGCGCGAAGCCACTCGAACGGCGCAGGGCGGTCGCGCCGGGGCAGCCGAACCGCCGATCATCACCCGAACGCCAACGCGCCGGTCGGCCACTCCGCGTACGCCGGTAGCCTCTTGCCCGTGCCTGCCAAGCTCGAGGGCAAGGTCGCGACCGCCCCGCCCCGCCCCAACACCATTCGCCCTGCTTCCGTGGCTGCTCTCGCCGCAGTCGCCGACGTGCACCTGACCAGGCCAGCACATGCCGACGTCCAGGTGACGGGGGTTACTCTGCGTGCTCAGCACGTGGTCGCCGGAGACCTCTACGCCGCGCTCCCGGGCGCGCACGTCCACGGTGCCGACTTCGCCGCGACGGCGATCGAGAACGGTGCCGTCGCCGTGCTCACGGACGAGGCAGGAGCCGCGCGCGACTCCCTCAAGGACGTGCCCGTGCTGATCCACCCGCGGCCACGCGAGGTCGTGGGCCTGCTCGCCGCGCACGTCTACGGGCAGCCGTCGACCAAGGTCAAGCTGTGGGGTGTGACCGGCACGTCCGGCAAGACCACCACCACGTACATGATCGAGTCGGTGCTGCGCGCCGCCGGGAAGCACACGGGCCTCATCGGCACGGTCGGCACCCGCATCGGCACCGAGCAGCTCGGCAGTTCCCACACCACGCCCGAGGCGCCGGACCTGCAGGCGTTGTTCGCCGTCATGGCCGAGCGCGGGGTCACCGACGTGGCGATGGAGGTGTCGAGCCACGCGCTGCACATGGGCCGCGTCGCCGCCACCGAGTTCGAGATCGGCGCGTTCACCAACCTGAGCCAGGACCACCTCGACTTCCACGCCGACATGGAGGAGTACTTCCAGGTCAAGGCGCAGCTGTTCGACGGCCGCGCGCGCCGGGAGGTCGTCTGCGTCGACGGCGAGTGGGGTCCCCGCCTGGTCAAGGACGGCACGGTCACCGTCTCCACGACCGGGCCCGCCGACTGGACCGCGAGCGACGTCGAGGTGAGCGCGACCGGTGAGCAGACGTTCACCGCGCACGGCCCCGACGGCGACATCCGCGTCCACCTCCCGCTCGCGGGCAGCTTCAACATCACGAACGCCCTGCTGGCCATCGCCTGCCTGCACCTCGAAGGCATCAGCCCCGAAGCGATCGCCGAGGGCCTGCGCAACGTCCAGGTGCCCGGCCGCATGCAGCGCGTCGACGAGGGCCAGGACTTCACCGCCGTCGTCGACTACTCGCACAAGCCCGCCGCCGTCGCGCTCGCGCTCGACGCCGTGCGCGCCAAGACCGACGGCCGGGTGATCATCGTGCTCGGCTGCGGTGGCGACCGGGACCGGGCCAAGCGCCCGCTGATGGGCGAGGCCGCCGCGGAACGGGCCGAGGTGTTGATCATCACCGATGACAACCCGAGGAGTGAAGAAGCGTCTTCTATTCGGGCCGCCATGCTCGAAGGGGCCCTCGCCACCGCGAACCGGGGCGAGGTGCTCGAGATCGGCGACCGGAGGCTCGCGATCCAGAAGGCCGTCGAGCTGGCACTTCCGGGTGATGTGGTCGTCGTGGCGGGCAAGGGGCACGAGACCGGACAGGAGATCGCCGGCGTGATCCACCCGTTCTCGGACGTCGAGACGCTGACCGCCGCGATCAGAGAGGCGCACCGTTGATCGCACTCACGCTCGCCGAGATCGCTGAGATCGTCGGCGGACGCCTGCACGCCACCGACGGGAGCCCGGTCGTCACGGGCACCATCGAGTTCGACACCCGCAAGGTCACCGAGGGGGGCCTCTTCCTGGCCCTGCCCGGTGAACGCGTGGACGGCCACGACTTCGCCGCGCAGGCGGTGGCCTCGGGTGCCGCCGGCGTGCTGGCCGGCCGCGAGGTCGACGCCCCCGCGGTGATCGCGCCGCCGGTGCAGACCAGGCACGCCAACGCCTACGTGCTTGCCGGAGACACGAACGGTGAGGGCGCGGCCGTGCTGGAGGCGCTGGCCAAGCTCGCGCGCCACGTCACGGACCGCCTGAAGGACCTGACGATCGTCGGCATCACCGGCTCCGCGGGCAAGACGTCCACCAAGGACCTCATCGCCCAGGTGCTGAGCCCGGCCGGGGAGACCATCGCCCCGCCCGGTTCGTTCAACAACGAGCTCGGCCACCCGTGGACCGCCCTCAGGGCCACCGAGGACACCAAGTTCCTCGTGCTGGAGCTGTCCGCGCGCGGCATCGGCCACATCGCGAACCTGTGCGAGATCGCCCCGCCGAAGTTCGGCGCCGTGCTCAACGTCGGCACGGCGCACCTCAGCGAGTTCGGCTCGCGCGAGGGCATCGCGCAGGGCAAGGGCGAGCTGATCGAGTCGCTGCCCGAGGACGGCGTCGCGATCCTCAACGCCGACGACCCGCTGGTCGCGGGCATGGCGAGCCGCACGAAGGCCAAGGTCGTCCTCGTCGGCGAGAGCTCGAAGGCCGACGTCCGCGCCGAGAACATCGTGCTGGACGAACAGGCCCGTGCGAGCTTCACGCTGAAGACGGCCCAGGGCGACGCCGAGGTCAAGCTCGGGCTCAACGGCACGCACCAGGTCGGCAACGCACTGGTCGCCGCCGCCATCGCGCTCGAACTGGGCGCCACGCCAGAAGAAGTGGCCCAGCGACTCGGCGCGGCCGAACGGGTTTCCGCGCACCGAATGGACATCCGGGACCGTCCCGACGGCGTGACGGTCATCGACGACGCCTACAACGCGAACCCCGACTCGGTGCGGGCGGCGCTCAAGGCGCTCGCGTCGATCGCGCGCTCCACCACCCCTGCCCGCCGCAGCTGGGCCGTCCTCGGCCCGATGGCGGAACTGGGCGACGACGCGGTGCGCGAGCACGACGAGATCGGCCGCCTGGTGGTGCGCCTGGACATCAGCAAGCTGGTCGTCGTCGGAGAAGCGGCCCGCGCGATGCACCAGGGTGCGCACCTGGAAGGATCTTGGGGAGACGAATCCGTCGGGGTGCCGGACGCGGACGCGGCGATCGCGTTGCTGCTGGGGGAAGTCCGGCCCGGTGACGTAGTGCTGGTCAAGGCATCCAACGCCTATCGCCTGTGGCGCATTGCCGAGGCCCTGCTGGAGGCAGGAACCAAGTGAAGAGCATCCTGATCGCCGCAGCGATCGCACTGGCAGTGTCGATCCTGCTGACGCCCTACCTGATCAAGGTCTTCTCTCGCCAGGGCTTCGGCCAGGAGATCCGCGAGGACGGTCCGCAGCACCACAAGACCAAGCGCGGCACGCCGACCATGGGCGGCCTCGCCATCCTGGTCGCGATGTGGGCCGGTTACCTCGGCACGCACCTCGTGAACTCGATGTCGGCGTCGGCGTCGGGCCAGACCCCGACGGCGTCCGGCCTGCTCGTGCTGATGCTGACGACGTCGCTCGGCATCGTCGGCTTCCTCGACGACTTCATCAAGATCCGCAAGGCCCGCAACCTGGGTCTGAACAAGACGGCGAAGCTGGTCGGCCAGTTCATCGCGACGATCACGTTCGCGGTGCTGGTGCTGCAGTTTCCGAACAAGGACGGCCTGACGCCCGCGTCGGTCAACCTGTCGTTCGTCCGCGACATCACCGTGGTCTCGTTCGGCGTCGTCGGGTTCGTCGTCTTCTGCTACGGCATGGTCGCCGCGTGGTCGAACGCCGTGAACCTGACCGACGGCCTCGACGGCCTCGCCGGTGGTTCGTCGGCGATGGTGTTCGGCACGTACGTCGTGATCTCGTTCTGGCAGTTCCGCTACAACTGCTCCAGCTACGCCGTGGCCGGTTGTTACGACGTCCGCGACCCGCTGGACCTCGCGGTGATCGCCGCGGCCGCGATGGCGGGCTGCATCGGCTTCCTCTGGTGGAACGCCGCTCCGGCCAAGATCTTCATGGGTGACACCGGTTCGCTCGCGCTCGGCGGTCTCGTCGCCGGTCTCGCGATCGCGACCCGCACCGAGCTGCTGATGATCGTCATCGGTGGTCTGTTCGTGGTCGAGGCCCTGTCGGTGGCGTTGCAGGTCGCGGTCTTCCGCACCTCACGACGGCGCCTGTTCCGCATGGCACCGTTCCACCACCACTTCGAGCTCGCCGGGTGGGCGGAAACCACGGTCATCATCCGGTTCTGGTTGATGGCCGGCATCTGCTGCATGTTCGGGCTCGGCGTGTTCTACAGCGAGTGGCTGACGGGCGGTTTCTAAGACGATGACCAAGCTGGCCGGAACAAAGGTGCTGGTCGCCGGTGCTGGAGTGACCGGCCGGTCCGCCGCGGAGGCGTTGCTCGCGGCGGGCGCCGAGGTCATGGTGACGGACTCGTCGCCGGAACGACTGGCGGCGCTGGAGACCCTGCTCGAAGGCGTGGAACTGGTGCCCGGCCTGGCGGAACCCCCGGCCGGCACCTCCCTCGTGGTCACGAGCCCCGGCTGGCAGCCGTCGAGCCCGCTGCTCGCGGCCGCGTCGTCCGCGGGCATCGAGGTGATCGGCGAGGTCGAGCTGGCCTGGCGGATGGCCTCCGAACTGGCCGATCCGCCCGTGTGGCTCGCGGTCACCGGCACGAACGGCAAGACCACGACGGTCGGCATGCTGGAGTCGATCCTGCACGCCGCCGGAGCGGACGCCGTGGCCTGCGGCAACGTCGGCCTGCCCGTCGTGGACGCTCTGCTGGCCGGTCGCCGGGTGCTCGCGGTGGAGCTGTCGAGCTTCCAGCTGCACTGGGCGCCGTCGGTGCGGCCGCAGGCGGGCGTGCTGCTGAACCTCGCCGAGGACCACCTCGACTGGCACGGCGGCATGGCCGCCTACGCGCAGGCCAAGGCCCAGGTCCTCACCGGTGACGTGGCGATCGGCTGGCTGGAGGACGACCTGGTCGTCGACCTGCTGCGGGCCGCACCCGCCAAGGACAAGGTCGGGTTCACCCTCGACGAGCCCGAACCCGGTCAGCTCGGCGTGCGCGACGGCTGGCTGGTCGACCGCGCGTTCGCCGACGACGAGCCGCTGGTCGAGGTCGCGAAGATCCGCCCGGCCGGTCCTCCCGGGATCGCCGACGCCCTGGCCGCCACCGCTCTCGCCCGTGCCTACGGCGTGCCGTCCGAGGCGGTGCGCGAGGGTCTGGAGGCGTTCGAACCGGCCGCGCACCGCGCAGTGCTCGTCACGGTCGACGCCGCCGACGTCAAGTACGTCAACGACTCGAAGGCCACGAACCCGCACGCGGCCGTGGCGTCCCTGCGGGCGTTCGACAGCGTCGTCTGGATCGCCGGCGGGCTGCTCAAGGGCGCTTCGGTCGAGGACATGGTGCGCACCGAGGCGCACCGGCTGCGCGGCGCGGTGCTGATCGGTGCTGATCGCCAGGTCGTCGCGGACGCGTTGGCGAAGCACGCGCCGGACGTGCCGGTGAAGCTGCTCGACCTCACGGGTGACGCGGACCCGATGCTGGCGATCGTGCGGGAGGCGCAGGAGTTCGCGCAGTCCGGGGACACGGTCCTGCTCGCCCCCGCGGCGGCGTCGATGGACATGTTCACCGACTACGCGCACCGAGGGCAGGCGTTCACGGACGCCGTGAAGCGCCTGACGGGTGGTCGGTAGGGTTCAAAGGGGGCGACACGCCCCCAGGAATCCCCGTTCGAGCGCTTGACACAGGAGACGATGATCTGGTGACCGTCGTCGCCGACAAGCCGAGAAGCAAGCGGAAGGTTCGTCCCACCGGCCGCGTCGCCTCGTTGCGCACGGGCCTGACGTCGTGGATGAGCCGTCCTCTCGCCGACTTCCACCTCCTGCTCGCGATCTTCGGCATGCTCACCGTGCTCGGCCTGGTGATGGTGCTGTCGGCGTCGGCACCAGGTCAGGTCGCGTCGGGCGTGTCCGCCTACAGCGTGTTCCAGAAGCAGCTGATCTACGTCTGCATCGGTGCCGTGCTGTTCTGGGTGATGCTGCGGTTCCCGCTGCGCAAGCTCCGGCACTTCTCGACGGCCGCGATGGGCATCGGCGTGCTGCTGCTGGCGCTGGTGCTGACGCCGCTCGGTGACGTCCGCGGTGGCGCGCGCTCGTGGTTCACGCTCGGGCCCGTCTCGTTCCAGCCGATCGAGGCCGTGAAGCTCGCGCTCGCGTTGTGGGGCGCGCACGTCCTGGTCACCAAGCGGGCGCTGCTGTCGCAGTACCGCCACCTGCTGGTGCCCGTCGTGCCGGTCGCGATGCTGGTGTTCGCGCTGGTCATGCTGCAGCCCGACCTCGGCGGCACGATCACGCTCGGCGTGGTGCTGATCAGCCTGCTGTGGTTCGTCGGCGCGCCGATGCGGTTGTTCGGCGTGATCGCCGCCGGCGCGGTGGCGGGCGCCGTCGTGCTCGCGATCGGTGCCGCGTACCGGTTGCAGCGCGTGACGTCGTTCCTCAACCCCGACGCGGATCCCGACGGAGCCGGTCACCAGGCGCGGCAGGCGATGTTCGCGCTCGCCGACGGAGGCCTGTTCGGCAAGGGGCTCGCGCGGGGCAGCTCGCAGTGGCGGTACCTGCCCAACGTCGAGTCGGACTTCATCTTCGCCGTCATCGGCGAGGAGCTCGGGTTCGTCGGGTGCGCGCTGGTGCTGGGGCTGTTCGGCGGGCTCGCGTGGGTCGGCCTGCGGGTGGCGTCGCGCAACACCGACCCGTGGATCCGGATCGTGTCCGCGACGATGACGGTGTGGCTCGTCGCGCAGGCCGCGATCAACATCGGCTACGTCGTGCAGCTGCTGCCCGTCACGGGACTCACGCTGCCGATGATCTCCTCCGGCGGCACGTCGATCGTGATCACCATGATCGTGTTCGGCATTCTCGCGAACTGCGCGCGGCACGAGCCCGACGCCGTGGCGGCGCTGCGGTCGCTCGGCCCCGGCAGGGTCGGTGGCCTGCTCAAACTGCCCGCGCCCGAGGCGTACCGGGTGCCCGCCAAACGCAAGCCCGTCCGCCCGTCGACGCCCCCGCGGGCACCGGGACGTTCCCGCACGCAGCAACTTCCGGTCGTGGACGAACGTCGTATGGCTGGACGCTCTGCTCCGCCGTCGGAGTACCGTCGCCGCGACTCGCGGCGCACACAGGGCCGTTCAGAGCTTGGCCGGTCGACCCGCGGTCGCGGGCGATCGAACTGATTTGATCCCTCGGAGGAAGTCTTGACCGGGCACCCTGCCCCCAGTGGTCCGTGCGTCGTGGTCGCGGGCGGTGGCACCGCCGGACACATCGAGCCGGCACTGGCGCTGGCCGACGCGGTCATGCGGCTGCGGCCGGACGCGCGCGTCGTCGCGCTCGGCACCGAGCGCGGCCTAGAGAGCAAGATCGTCCCGGCTCGCGGCTACCCGCTGGAGCTGATCCCGCCGGTGCCGATGCCGCGCAAGCCCACCCTCGACCTGCTGAAGCTGCCGCTGAACGTGCGCGGCGCCGTGAAGCAGACCCGTGAGGTGCTGGAGCGCGTCGGCGCGGACGTCGTCGTCGGGTTCGGCGGCTACGTGGCGCTGCCCGCGTACCTCGCCGCGCGCGGCCGCGTGCCGATCGTCGTGCACGAGGCGAACGCCAAGGCCGGTCTCGCGAACAAGGTCGGCGCGAAGTTCGCCGAGCACGTCGCCGCGGCGGTGCCGGACTCCGGCCTCACCGACGCGCAGATCATCGGCATCCCGCTGCGCCAGTCGATCACGTCGCTGAACCGCGCCGCGTTGCGCGACGAGGCCCGCCGGTTCTTCGGCCTCGACCCGCACGCTCCGGTGCTGCTGGTGTTCGGCGGCTCGCAGGGCGCGCGTTCGATCAACGAGGCCGTCGCGCCGGTCGCCGCCGAGTTCGCGCGCGCGGGCGTGGGCGTGCTGCACGCGTACGGCCCGAAGAACAACATTGCGGTGCAACAGGTTCCGGGTCGCCCGCCGTACGTGCCGGTGCCGTACCTGGAGCGCATGGACCTCGCGTACGCCGCCGCGGACGCCGTGCTGTGCCGTTCGGGCGCGATGACCGTCGCCGAGGTGTCGGCCGTCGGCCTGCCCGCGGTGTTCGTGCCGCTGCCCATCGGCAACGGCGAGCAGGCGCTCAACGCCGGCCCCGTCGTCTCCGCCGGTGGTGGCATCCTCGTGCCCGACGAGGAGCTCACGCCGCAGAAGGTCGCGTCGCTCGTGGTGCCGCTGATGGCGGACCGCAACCGGCTCGCGCAGATGTCCGCCGCGACGCTCGGCACCGGCCGTCGCGAGGCGGACGAGATCCTGGCCCGCACCGTTCTGGATGTGATCAAGAAGTGAGCCTCGAACGCGTTCACCTCGTCGGTATCGGTGGTGCCGGCATGAGCGGCATCGCCCGCATCCTGCTGGCGCGCGGCGTGCAGGTGTCCGGTTCGGACGCCAAGGACTCCCGCACCGTGCTGGCCCTGCGCGCCCAGGGCGCGCGGATCGCCGTCGGTCACGACGCCGCGAACCTCGACCAGCTCGACGGCGGCGCGACCGAGGTCGTGGTGTCGACCGCGATCAAGGACACGAACCCTGAGTACGCGGCGGCCCTGGAGCGCGGCATCACCGTGCTGCGCCGCGCCGAGGCCCTCGCGGCGTTGATGGAAGACCATCGCGTCGTGTGCGTTGCCGGTACGCACGGCAAGACGTCGACCACGTCGATGCTCACCGTGGCGTTGCAGCACTGCCGTGTCGACCCGTCGTTCGCCATCGGTGGTGACCTGAACGAGTCCGGCGCCAACGCCCACCAGGGCACCGGCGGCGTGTTCGTGGCCGAGGCGGACGAGTCCGACGGCTCGTTCCTGTTCTTCTCGCCGTCCGTCGCAGTCGTGACCAACGTCGAGGCCGACCACCTCGACCACCACGGCACCGTCGAGGCCTACACGGCCGTGTTCGACTCGTTCCTGGACCGGATCGCGCCGGGCGGGGTGCTGGTGTCCTGTGTGGACGATCCCGGTGCCGCTCGCCTGATCGCCGAGGCCCGTGCGCGCGGGATCCGCGTGCGCGAGTACGGACGTGCGGGCGCCGACGCGCGTCTGGTCGACTACAAGCCGTTCGAGGCGGGCGGCCTCGCGTCGGTCGAGATCGACGGCGTGCCGGTCGAGGTCCGGGTCGCGGTGCCGGGCGAGCACATGGCGTTGAACGCGATCGCGGCGCTGCTCGCGGGCCTTGAGCTCGGTGCCGACCAGACCGGTCTGCTCGAAGGCCTGGCGGCGTTCGGTGGCGTGCGGCGGCGGTTCGAGTTCAAGGGCCGTGGCCGTGGCGTGTCGGTCTACGACGACTACGCCCACCACCCGACCGAGGTCGACGCACAGCTGCGTGCCGCGCGTCCGGTCGCCGGTGCCGGCCGTGTCGTCGTGGTGTTCCAGCCGCACCTGTACTCGCGGACCCGCACGTTCGCGACCGAGTTCGCCGCCGCGCTGTCGCTGGCGGACGAGGTCGTCGTGCTGGACGTCTACGGCGCCCGCGAGGAGCCGGAGCCCGGCGTGACCGGTGGGCTGATCGCCGACCAGGTCACGGCGTCCGTGCACTACGAGCCGTCGTTCGACCGCGTGCCCGCCCTGGTGGCGTCGCTGGTGCGCGAGGGCGACCTGGTGGTGACCATGGGCGCGGGCGACGTGACGATGCTCGGCCCCGAGATCGTCACCGCGCTGGCGAGCGAAGAGCAGGCATGAGCGCCCCGGTTCGCGGAAGGTCCACGCGAGTTCGCCCCGCGAACCGGAGACCGAAGAGCGCCGAGTACCGGGCGCGGCGCAGGGTCATCCTGCGCCGCCGCCTGGTCGCGCTGCTGACGGTGCTGTCCGTGCTGGCGTTGGTGTACTGCGTCTTCTTCACGCCGTTGCTCGGCGTCCGCCAGGTGGACGTCCGCGGCAACTCGGCGCTGACCGAGGACGAGGTCCGCGCCGTGGCGTCGATCGACGCGGGCTCCCCGCTGGCGCGCCTGGACCTCCAGGAGATCCACGACCGCGTGGCAGGCATCCCGCGCGTGGCCGCGGTCGAGGTGGAACGCCAGCTCCCCGGCACGGTCCGCCTGCTGCTCACCGAACGGGTCCCGGTCGGCTCGGTGAAGCTGCCAGACGGCTTCCACCTGGTCGACTCGACCGGCAAGGACTACGCGATCGTGCCGGCGGCGGCGCAGGGCGTGCCCGAGCTGGTGCTGACGTTGCCGTCGTCCTCCGACCCGGCCACCCGCGCCGCCGTCGGCGTCCTGAACGAGCTGCCGGAGAAGCTGCGGCCCGAGGTCGTGTCGGTGTCCGCCACGACCGGTGCCGACGTGAAGCTGACGCTCACCGGCAACCGGGTGGTGAAGTGGGGCTCCTCCGAGGCGACGCCGCGCAAGGGCGCCGTGCTGCTCGTGCTGCTCTCGCGGGAGGGCACGACGTACGACGTGTCGTCGCCGGACCTCGCCACCGTTTCGTAGCCGGAGTTTCTAGCCGGAGTTCTTAGCCCAGGGTCAGGTGGAAGCCGTCGGTGTCGGCTTCCTGCTGCGTCTTCCAGATGACACCGCGGTTGGCGTTGCCGATCTTGGCGCCGTAGAGCCGTTCTCCCTTGGGAACACCGGTCACGGCGAAGTTGAACTTGCACGAGCCCAAGCCGGTCAGCAGCGTGCCGACCGCGAGGACCTCGTTGTCCTGGTTGACGATCTCGACCTGTCCACCGAGCCTGATGTCGCTGTAGCCGCCCGAACCGCACGAGCCGTTCACGGTCATCGACCCGTCGACCGTGAACACGTCGGGCGAGGACGACGTGGACGGCGCGGCCGAGGTCGCGCCGGCGGAGCGGAGCAGGTCGGGCCCGGTGGCCCTGCCCAGTCCGAAGCCGATTCCGCCCGCTGTCAGTGCGACGAGCGCGAAACCGATCGCCAGCCACGGCGGCCGGCGTTTCGGCGACGGCTCCGTGCCGACGGTCACTACTGGTGGAAGTGGTTCCACGGTGGTCCTTCAGTTCGAGGGCGTCCAACGTCAGCGCGTGCGTCGTGCCGACGTCACGGACGTGGAGCCGGTGGCCTCGACGGCGTCGGGAAGCGACGCGTTCGCCGGTGCGCGGACCGGCGAATCGACTGGGAGCACAAGGGATTCTCCTGAGGTCCGCGGTCAGCCGCCGGGCCTCAGTCGCGCCATCGCGACCCGTACGACGAGGCTGCCCAGCCTGCTCGTGACGAGTTCCAGGACGATCGCTTCGATGACGAGCGAACGCACGGACGCGGGTGCGGGTGCCAAGACGTGCCTCCTGTGATGAACGACTACCGTGCTCATCGGAGTGCCACTCGGGGTATTAGCCGAATTGATCGTTGTCACCCGAAGGAAGTACTCAAGGCCGGGCCCGGACCAGTGGGGCCGCCGCTCGTCCTCGCACGTGGTGATCTCGTTGTTCGGATCGCCCCCCTCGCGAGCGATCGCGGCCGGAGCGACGTTCGGCATCCCCGTCCCCGGCCACCGATGTCGGCGCCGGACCGCCGGAAAACGCCTGGATCCCGCGAAGGCAGAGGCGAGACGATCTCCGAATCGGCGTCCGACTAGGCTTGGGGGGTGCGTCGTCCTCAGGGCCGTTCGCAACTACTTGACGGCACGACCGGGGAGTAGTAGCGCACAGTGTTGGGACCCTACGGCGTGGCTGCTGGACCGACGTGCCGCCGGTGCTTACCGTCCAGCAGGAACATACGGGGTTGACATAACTCTGAGCCTCGACGAGAGGTTGAGAGCTTCAATCCGGGTGCATCACACCCAGCACAGCACGGACCACGATCAGGAAGGCGGATCCGATGACGCCCCCGCACAACTACCTCGCGGTGATCAAGGTCGTCGGCATCGGTGGTGGCGGCGTCAACGCCGTCAACCGCATGATCGAGGTCGGGCTCAAGGGCGTCGAGTTCATCGCGGTGAACACCGACGCACAGGCCTTGCTGATGTCTGATGCCGACGTCAAGCTCGACATCGGCCGTGAGCTGACGCGCGGCCTCGGCGCCGGCGCGAACCCGGAGGTCGGGCACAAGGCTGCCGAAGACCACCGCGAGGAGATCGAGGAGGTCCTCAAGGGGGCCGACATGGTCTTCGTGACCGCCGGTGAGGGCGGCGGCACGGGCACCGGCGGCGCGCCGGTGGTGGCCTCGATCGCCCGCAAGCTCGGCGCACTGACCATCGGTGTGGTGACGCGCCCGTTCTCGTTCGAGGGCAAGCGCCGCGCCAAGCAGGCCGAGGACGGCATCCAGGCCCTGCGCAACGAGTGCGACACGCTCATCGTCATCCCCAACGACCGGCTGCTGCAGCTCGGCGACATCGGCGTCAGCCTGATGGACGCCTTCCGGTCCGCGGACGAGGTGCTCCTCTCCGGTGTCCAGGGCATCACCGACCTCATCACGACCCCGGGTCTGATCAACCTGGACTTCGCCGACGTCAAGTCGGTCATGTCCGGCGCGGGCTCGGCGTTGATGGGCATCGGCTCGGCGCGCGGCGAGGGAAGAGCGGTCCAGGCCGCGCAGAAGGCGATCAACTCGCCTCTGCTGGAAGCCTCGATGGAGGGCGCGCACGGCGTGCTGCTCTCGATCGCGGGCGGCTCCGACCTGGGACTCTTCGAGATCAACGAGTCCGCGTCGTTGGTCCAGGAAGCCGCACACCCCGACGCGAACATCATCTTCGGTACGGTCATCGACGACTCCCTGGGCGACGAGGTCCGGGTCACGGTGATCGCGGCCGGGTTCGACGGCGGGGGACCGACCCACAAGAAGCTCGAGCCGACGGCGTTGTCGTCGCCGCCTCGGACAGCCACCGGGCCGATCGCGTCCGCTTCGGCCGCGCCCCAGCACGCGCAGCCCGTTGCGCAGACTCCTGTTGTTCAGGCTCCGGTGCAGCCGCCGGTTCAGCCCGTGCAGCCGGTGCAGCCCGAGATCCGGCAGGCTCCGCCCGTGCAGCAGCCGCCCACCAGCGTGCCGCCGCAGCCTTCTCCGGTTCAGGGGAACGGGTACGTGCCTTCTGTGCCTCGGTCGTTGTCCTCGCCCAACGGGTCTTTGCCTTCCCGGCCGGTGCCGGTCACCGATGACCCTGATGACGAGGTGGACGTTCCGCCGTTCATGCGGCGGTGAGTTTGCTGGTTTGATCTTGTTGGACCCCCTGAGTCTTGGGCTCAGGGGGTCTTTTTGTTGCCTTGGGTGGGCGTGTTGGCGTGTCGCGGCTTCTGCGGGTGGGTCGTTTTGCGTGCGGCCTGTTGCGCTGCGTGCTTCCCCTGGGGCTCTGCCCCAGACCCCGGCAATCTGAAATGGGGGTAGCGCTGCCTGCGGGTTGATGGCACGCCTGTTGCGTAGGGCGGCTGCCTGTTTCGTAGAAGGGTTGCGTTGGCGGTGGGGTCCCATCACGAGCCGCACCAAGAGCGGGCCACACCTGGTCAGGGGTGTCAAGCG